>NZ_AWZV01000012.1 GCF_000472545.1 Burkholderia sp. WSM2232
CCGCCGTGGGCGCGTACCGCGTCGACCTTCACCTGCGGCGTGGTGACCGGCACCACGATGATCGCCTTCACGCCCATGCGCGCCGCCGAGAGCGCCACGCCCTGCGCGTGATTGCCCGCCGACGCGGTNATCACGCCGCGCGCGAGCGCGTCGGCGGGCATGTGCGCCATCTTGTTGTACGCGCCGCGNACCTTGAACGAGAACACCGGCTGGTTGTCCTCGCGCTTCAGATACACCGGATTGCGCAGCCGCGCCGACAGATGCGGCGCGCGTTCGAGCTCGGTCTCGCGCGCCACGTCGTAGACGCGCGCGGTGAGGGTTTTTTTCAGGTAGTCGTGGGAGGCCATGCGGGTGGCGCGATGCGCTCTGGAAGGCGGAAAAGCATCAATGATAGCGCCAACGGTGCGGGCACTGGCCCGAGTGGCGTCGGGCCCGCGACGAGGCCCGGCCTGGTGCGTCATGCACGCGTGCTAGAAGATGTGCGGCGGCTTGCCGTCGGTGAGCTCGCGCGGCAACGGTTCGTCGAGCTGCCATTCGACATGCGGCAAAGCGAACAGGTCGCCGTGAAAGTCGACGGGGCCTTCGCTCGTGAACAGCCCGTCTAGGTAATCGAAGCTGAGTTGCGAAGAGACGGCGCGCAGCGCGGCTTCCACCGAATGCGACGGTTGCAGCTCGAGCGGATCGACATCGAGCCGCACCGTGTGACGGCCGGCTTTCGTTTCCAGCGCGCCGATGTCGATCAGCTTGCCGTCGACGTTTTGCGCAAGAACGCGCTCGCCGTTCGCGAACAGCCTGAAAGTGGCCCGTAGCGCCGCGGATGCGGCCGGTTGCTTGCTTGCCATCGCGGTACTCCTTATGAATGCATGTCCAATGCGGTGTCGTGGCGGATCAACCGGCTTCGCCGACTTCCTTCGGGTCCGGCAGGCTCTCGCCGCGGCCCGGTGCGGGCGGCGCCGGCTCGTTCTTCGCAGACTGCTTCTGTTCGTCGGAAAGCGTGCGGTCGCCGGCGGTCGGGTCGTTCGGATTCTGGCGCGGCGGCGTCGGGCGGGCGGATTCGCTGGTCATGGTGAACTCCTTGTCGATGTGTATGAGACAAAGCCGGAAGGCTCGAGCCCGGGCTCAGTCCGGCGAGCGTGTGCGGTCGGCTTCGCTTTGCGTGCCGGGCGGCGTGCCCGGTTTCGTGTCCGGACTGGCGGCCGGTGCGGCGTCTTCGAGGCGTCGCTCGTTCGCGCGCTCGTCCGAGCCGTCGGTGGGAATGTTCTCGGTATGGCCGGGCACCGGTTGCTGCTCGATGTGACCGCCGTTCTTCGGATCGGGATCTGACATGCTGCACCTCCGCGGCTGGTTCGTCGGCTTGCTGGTTCGTCGAAGCCGGTTCGACACAGGTCAGCATGCCGCGTGCCGCGCCTCTATCGCCGGCGCTGCCGGCACAGATCTTCCACGACGAAGGGCGCCACCAGCCCAGCGCCGAAGGCAACGTAGACCGCCGCGATATGCGGCACCCGCAAGTGGAACTCGAAGCCCGGCGTGAAGCGCTTCGGCGCGATCACGTAGTCGCTGAAGGCGGCGACGGCCGTCAACGCGCTCGCGAGTGCAAAGCGCCTGCCGTGTGCGGCGCGCGAGGCGCGGCACGGCTCGACGGACTCCTCGATGGCCGCCAGCGTGTAGGCGTTGACGGCCGCCCACCCAACCGACATCAGGTGATGAATCGCCAGCCCGGTGACGAGGTGCCGTGGGCGCGGACGGGCAGTCTGGTTCACTTCTTGCGGCCATACCCAATGGCTCACGGCGCTCACGGGCGCGGCGGCGCGCTTGCCGACGAGCCGTGCGCAGGCGCTGAGCGCAAGCGTGGAGAGTACGCCGGCAACGAGGCCGGGCAGCACGATGTCTTCTAAAGGTCGAACGTCCAGAGCCATGGTGATTTTCCTTGCAGGTGCTACCGGCATGATCGGAGCGCGGGTTGCAGACGCGCTGGTGGCGGCCGGCCATTCGGTGGTGTGCGGCGTGCGCGATCCGGTCGCCGCAGCAGAGCGCTTGCGCGGCTGCCGGCTCGTTGCCTTGGACTTCGCGGACCTTCGCGATGTAGCAAGCGTGATGCCGCTGCTTGCGGGCGTCGACGTCGTGATCAATGCCGTTGGAATTTTCAGCGACGCGACCGGCCACGAATTCCGCCGCTTGCATATCGATGCGCCGGTCACGCTGTTCAAGGCCGCTGTCGCCGCAGGCGTGCGGCGCATCGTGCAGATCTCCGCGCTCGGCGCGGACGCCGCCGCGCAAAGCCCCTATCACCGCAGCAAGCTGGCCGCCGACGAGGCGTTGCTCGCGCTGCCCGTTTCGTCGCTGATCGTGCAGCCGTCGCTCGTGTTCGCGCCAGAGGGCCGCAGCACGCGCTTTTTCGCCGCGTGGGCGACGCTGCCGATCGTGCCGTTGCCGGGTGCGGGTGCACAGCGCATTCAGCCGGTTCATATCGACGATGTCGTCGCGCTGATCGTGGCAGGCGCGCTCGCCGCGCCGGTCCGCGATGCGCCCGGCACGGAGGCTGCGTTGCCGCGCCGCGTCGCCGCTGTCGGCAGGGAGCCGATGACGCTCAAGGAATATCTGGCCGTGTTGCGGAGCGTAGCCGGCGCCCCACGCGGGGGCTTTCTGCCGGTGCCTATGCCGCTCGTGCGGCTCGCGACCCGGCTCGGCGCGCTCCTGCCCGGCTCGCTGATGAGCGCGGACGCGCTCGCGATGCTCGAGCGCGGTAACGTCGCGCCGACCGATCGCTTCGAACGGCTCCTCGGCAGGGCGCCGCGCGCGCTGCGGGAGATGCCTGTTGACAGCGAAGGCTTCGGCGCGCGGGCGAAGCTGATGTGGCTGTTGCCGCTGTTGCGCGCGTCGATCGCGGCTGTGTGGATCTGGACCGCGATCGTGTCCGCCGGGCTTTATCCGCGCGCGTCGAGTCTGGAACTGCTGGCGCGGGTGGGAGCCCCGGCGGCTCTCGGGCCCTTGCTGCTCTATGGCGCGGCTTTCGTGGATCTTATGTTCGGCGTGCTGTCGCTCGCGTGGCCGCGCCGCCTGGGGCCGCGCGCGCGCCTTTGGGGTTTGCAGATCGCGCTGATCGTGCTTTATACGGCGCTCATCAGCTGGCGCTTGCCCGAATTCTGGCTGCATCCGTATGGGCCGCTTTCAAAGAACCTGCCCATGATCGCGCTGCTCATCTTGCTGATCCAGTTCGAGGAGGGCAGCGGCCGCCGGCCCCGCCGGCTGGCGAACACGGCAACCAGGCCGGTCAGCCGAACCGCAGCCACGGCACCTACCACCGCGCCTACCACGCCCCCGGCCACGCCCCCTACCACGCCCCCTACCACGCCCCCTACCACGCCCCCGGCCACGCCACCCGCGCGGCAATGAGTTCGCCCATGACTTACCTCGTCATCAAATGGCTGCATGTACTTTCGTCGACGATCCTGTTCGGCACCGGCATTGGCTCCGCCTTTTACATGCTGCTGACGAGCCTCGGCCGGGATGCCAGGACCGTCGCGCGCGTCACAAAACTGGTGGTGCTCGCCGACTGGCTCTTCACCACGCCCACTGCGATCGTGCAGCCGGTCACCGGGCTCTACCTCGTGCATCTTGCGAACATGCAGCTAGGCAGCCGCTGGCTTGCCTGGTCGATCGGGCTATATGTGCTGGCAATCGCCTGCTGGCTGCCGGTGGTGATCCTGCAAATGCGCCTCGCCGCGTCGGCCCGGGTGAGCGCCGACACCGGTCGGCCGTTGAGCGCCGCCTACTGGCGAATGCTGGCGATTTGGGCCGCGCTTGGCGCAGTCGCATTTTTTGCGTTCCTCGGCATTTTCTGGTTGATGGTTACAAAGCTGGCCTGACTGCCTTGAGAGCAGGGGACGCATGGGCCAATGCGCGCGAGCCAGAGCCGACCCCGAGCGAACCCGGAGCGAACCCGGAGCGAACCCGGAGCGAACCCGGAGCGAACCCCGGAGCGAACCCGGAGCGAACCCGGAGCGAACCCGGAGCGAACCCGGAGCGAACCCGGAGCGCGCCGGGAGCACACCTGAGCAGACCTGAGCAGACCTGAGCAGACCTGAGCAGACCGGAGCAGACCGGAGCAGACCGGAGCAGACCGGAGCAGACCGGAGCGGACCCAAAGCGGACCCAAAGCGGACCTGAGGCGGACCTGGGGAGGGCCCGAGGCAGACCTGAAGCGGACAGAAAGAAGACCGAAAGCACACCCAAAGCGAGCCAGCTCCTAGGCGTCACAGTGCTCCAGGGACGCTCCGCTTGTCCCTGCCGCTGCCATGGCGGCCGTCAACGCGCGACTGGCCGATGCGGTAGAATTCCATTTTGGAATAAGGATCGGAAGATGCATTGGCAGCCTCGGATCGCCCACTTGATGCCCGTCCCGCGTGAGTCTTGCCCCGCGGCGGAGCGTCACGTCCGCCACGCACGATCGTGTAGCAGTATCTGAGCGCCGCGAAGCGACCGACGTGGGTACACCGTCGGTGGCGCTTCGCTCCCAAAGAAGATTTCCAAGCATTGCGCCCCACGCGCACCGTCAGACGGCGCCTCTGCCTGAGCGCGCCGGACTGACCCACCGAGTCGTCCGCCCATGAACGCACCTCAAGTTTTCGACCCGCACGGAGCCGCCGCCGCGGTTGCCGCCGATCCCGAAGCGCGCCTGCGCGAAATTCCCTACAACTACACGTCGTTTTCCGACCGCGAAATCGTCATTCGTCTGCTGGGCCAGGCTGCCTGGGACGCGCTGGCCGAATTGCGCGCCGAACGCCGTACCGGCCGCTCGGCCCGCATGCTCTACGAAGTGCTCGGCGACATCTGGGTGGTGCGCCGCAATCCGTATCTGCAGGACGATCTGCTCGACAACCCCAAGCGCCGCGCGATGCTGATCGAGGCGCTGCATCACCGTCTGTCGGAAATCGAGAAGCGCCGCCGCGCCGATCTCACGGAGCATGGCGACGAAGCGGGTGTGGACCGGGCGGCGCGCGTCGAAACGCTGGTGCAGGCCGCGCGACGCGCCGTCGACGAATTCGAAAGCGAGTTCCAGAAGACCTACGATCTGCGCCGCCGCGCGACCAGGGTGCTCGGACGCGTCACGCAAAAGGACAACATCAAGTTCGACGGTTTGTCGCGCGTCTCCCACGTGACCGACGCCACCGACTGGCGCGTGGAGTATCCGTTCGTCGTGCTGACGCCGGACACCGAGGCCGAGATCGCCGGCATGATCAAGGCGTGCTTCGAACTCGGGCTGACCGTGATTCCGCGCGGCGGCGGCACCGGCTACACCGGCGGCGCGGTGCCGCTCACGCCGTTTTCCGCCGTCATCAACACCGAGAAGCTCGAGCAGCTCGGCGCGGTGGAAATGACCGAACTGCCTGGTGTGGATCGCAAGGTCCCTACCATTTTCTCCGGCGCGGGCGTCGTCACGCGGCGCGTGACCGAGGCGGCCGAGCAGGCGGGCTTCGTGTTCGCCGTCGACCCGACTTCGCTCGACGCGTCCTGCGTGGGCGGCAACGTCGCGATGAACGCGGGCGGCAAGAAGGCCGTACTGTGGGGCACGGCGCTCGACAACCTCGCCTGGTGGCGCATGGTCGATCCGGAAGGCAACTGGCTCGAAGTCACGCGTTTGGGCCACAACCTCGGCAAGATTCACGATGTGGAGGTGGCGCGCTTCGAGCTGAAATGGTTCGACGGCAACTACGCGCCGGGCGAGAAGCTGTTGCGCACCGAATCGCTCGACATCAAGGGCCGCGTGTTCCGCAAGGAAGGCCTCGGCAAGGATGTGACCGACAAATTCCTCGCGGGCCTGCCGGGTGTGCAGAAGGAAGGCTGCGACGGCCTCATCACGTCCGCGCGCTGGGTGCTGCACAAAATGCCGGCGCATACGCGCACCGTCTGCCTCGAATTCTTCGGCCAGGCGCGCGAGGCGATTCCGAGCATCGTCGAAATCAAGGATTACCTGTTCGAGACATCGAAGCAGGGCGGCGCGATTCTCGCCGGCCTCGAACATCTGGACGAGCGCTATCTGCGCGCAGTCGGCTATGCGACCAAGAGCAAGCGCAATGCGTTTCCGAAGATGGTGCTGATCGGCGACATCGTCGGCAATGACGCAGACGCGGTCGCGCAGGCGACTTCGGAAGTGGTGCGCATGGCCAACGGCAAGAGCGGCGAGGGCTTTGTCGCCGTGAGCGCCGAGGCGCGCAAGCGCTTCTGGCTGGACCGCAGCCGCACGGCCGCAATCGCGAAGCACACCAACGCGTTCAAGATCAACGAAGACGTGGTGATTCCGCTCGACCGCATGGGCGAATACACGGACGGCATCGAGCGGATCAACATCGAGCTGTCGATCAAGAACAAGCTGCAACTGGTCGACGCACTCGAAGTCTTTTTCAGGGGCGGCAAGCTCCCGCTCGGCAAGAGCGACGACGCCAACGAAATTCCGAGCGCCGAACTACTGGAAGACCGCGTGCAACAGGCGCTGGATCTGCTCAAGCGTGTGCGCACGCGCTGGGAATTCCTGCGCGACAAGCTGGACCTGTCGTTGCGCGAGGCGCAGCACTATCTGGTGGGGCTCGGCTACGAGGCGCTCGCCGAAAAATTCGCCGACCGCGCCGATGCGCAGCCCGACGCCACCGTATTCCACGTCACGCAGGACCGCACGATCCGCGTGTCGTGGAAGCAGGAAATTCGCGCTGAACTGCGGCAGATCTTCAACGGCGGCGAGTTCAAGCCGATCCTCGACGAAGCGCAGGCCATCCACAAGCACGTATTGCGCGGCCGCGTGTTCGTCGCGCTGCACATGCATGCGGGCGACGGCAACGTGCACACCAACCTGCCGGTGAACTCGGACAACTACGAGATGCTGCAGGACGCCCACACGGCGGTCGCGCGCATCATGAAGCTCGCGCGCTCGCTTGACGGCGTGATTTCCGGCGAGCACGGCATCGGCATTACGAAGCTCGAATTTCTCACCGACGACGAGATCGGCGAATTCCGCAAGTACAAGCAGCGCGTCGATCCGCATGGCCGCTTCAACGCGGGCAAGCTGCTCGAAGGCGCCGATCTGCGCAACGCCTACACGCCGAGCTTCGGCCTGATGGGCTACGAGTCGCTGATCATGCAGCAAAGCGACATTGGTGCGATCTCCGAGTCCATCAAGGACTGCCTGCGTTGCGGCAAGTGCAAGCCGGTGTGCGCGACCCACGTGCCGCGTGCGAACCTGCTGTACAGCCCGCGCAACAAGATTCTCGCGACTTCGCTGCTGGTCGAGGCGTTCCTGTACGAGGAGCAGACGCGCCGCGGCGTGTCGATCAAGCATTGGGACGAGTTCAACGACGTCGCCGATCACTGCACCGTGTGTCACAAATGCGTGACGCCGTGCCCGGTGAAGATCGACTTCGGCGACGTGACCATGAACATGCGCAATCTGCTGCGCAAGATGGGCAAGAAGAAGTTCAATCCGGGCAACGCGGCCGGCATGTTCTTCCTGAACGCGACAAACCCGCAGACCATCAACCTCGCGCGCACCGCGATGATGGGTATCGGCTACAAGGCGCAACGCCTCGGCAACGACGTACTCAAAAAGTTTGTGAAGAAGCAGACGGCGCACCCGCCCGCAACGGTCGGCAAGCCGCCGGTCACGCAGCAGGTGATCCACTTCATGAACAAGAAGATGCCGGGCAATCTGCCGAAGAAAACCGCGCGCGCGCTGCTGGATATCGAGGACAACAAGATTGTCCCGATCATCCGCAACCCGAAGACGACCACCGCCGACACCGAAGCGGTGTTCTACTTCCCCGGCTGCGGCTCCGAGCGGCTTTTCTCGCAAGTGGGCCTCGCCACGCAGGCCATGCTGTGGGAAGCGGGCGTGCAAACGGTGCTGCCGCCGGGCTATCTGTGCTGCGGCTATCCGCAGCGCGGCTCCGGCCAGTTCGACAAGGCCGAGCAGATCGTCACGGACAACCGCGTGCTGTTCCATCGCGTCGCGAATACGCTCAACTATCTCGACATCAAGACGGTGGTGGTCTCGTGCGGAACGTGCTACGACCAGCTCGCCGGTTATGAATTCGACAAGATTTTCCCGGGTTGCCGGATCATCGACATTCACGAGTTTCTGCTCGAAAAGGGCATGAAGCTCGACGGCGTGACGGGCACGCGCTACATGTACCACGACCCGTGTCACACGCCGATCAAGACGATGGACCCGGTCAAGCTCGTCAACTCGCTAATGGGCTCCGAGAAAGACGGCTACAAGATAGAGAAGAACGACCGCTGCTGCGGCGAGTCGGGCACGCTCGCGGTGACGCGTCCTGACATTTCGACGCAAGTGCGTTTCCGCAAGGAAGAGGAAATCCGCAAGGGCGCGGCGAAGCTGCGCGGCATTCCGCTCGTCGCCGAAGCGGGCGCGAACGCCATCAACCCGGCCAATGCATCGGCCGGCACGGCGGGCGCGGCGAATGGCTCGGTGCTGAAGGCCGGCGACGGTCCGCAACCGAAGGGCGCCACCGACGTCAAGATTCTCACGAGCTGCCCGTCCTGCCTGCAAGGGCTGTCGCGCTACAACGAGGACGCGGGTATCGAGGCGGATTACATCGTCGTGGAAATGGCGCGTCATGTGCTCGGAGAAGACTGGATGGTCGACTACGTGCAGCGGGCGAACAATGGCGGAATCGAGCGCGTGCTGGTTTAATGGCACGACTGACGATTTTTGCCTGAGGACGACGATGGATTGCGTTTTTTGCCGTGAAGAAGGCGGCGATGTGCTGTGGCAGGACGACACGCTGCGTGTCGTCCTCGCCGACGAACACGATTACCCGGGCTTTTGCCGGGTGATCTGGAACGAGCACGTAGCCGAGTTTTCGGACCTGGATGCAGCGGGCCGCGATCGCGTGATGAAAGTCGTGTATGCGGTCGAGTGCGCGATGCGGCGCGTCCTGCAGCCGGCCAAGGTGAACCTCGCCAGCCTCGGCAACCAGGTGCCGCACGTTCACTGGCACGTCATTCCGCGTTTCTCGAACGACGCTCATTTTCCGCTGCCTATCTGGGCGCCGCGGCAACGCACCGTGTCAGAAGCCATGCTGTCGTCGCGCCGCGCGCAAGCCACGCTGCTGCGTGAAGCGGTGCGGCACGAGATCGGGCAGGCGCTAGCCTGAGCGACACAACGCGCCGCTGCGTGCCGGGGTGCCTCGCGGGGCGCATCGGGCGCGGCGGCGCTTTCATATTGAGGCCATCATGAGCGGACTGACTCCCGATACGCCGGTGCCGAGCGGCGTAGTCGTGCATTCGAAGTCGCGCGTGCTCGAACTGCAGTACGCGAGCGGCGAATCGTACCGGCTGCCGTTCGAACTGCTGCGCGTGTATTCGCCGTCGGCGGAAGTGCAGGGCCACGGCCCCGGTCAGGAAACGCTGCAAACTGGCAAGCGCGACGTCACCATCACGATGATCGAGGGCGTCGGCAACTACGCGATCCAGCCGACGTTCTCCGACGGACACAACACCGGCATCTATTCGTGGGACCTGCTCTACGACCTGGCGCGGCGCCAGGATGAACTCTGGCGCGCGTATCTCGACAAACTGGCTGCGGCAGGCGTCGACCGCGACGCGCCGATGCCTCCGGCCGGCGCTGCGCACGGTCACCGTCACTGATACGATTCGCCAGACCCGCCGCACGCATGCGGCGCAACATTTCAGAATACGCGGAAAGGACAAGCGCGATGAGCAAAACCCACTTCGGCTTTCAATCGGTCGACGAACAGGAAAAGGCGCGGAAGGTGGCGGGCGTGTTCCACTCGGTTGCCGCCAACTACGACTTGATGAACGACCTGATGTCGGGCGGGTTGCACCGGGCGTGGAAGATGTTCACGATCGCCCAGGCCAACGTGCGGCCGGGCTACAAGGTGCTCGACATTGCGGGCGGCACCGGAGACCTGTCCAAGGCATTTGCGAAGCAGGCCGGCGACACCGGCGAGGTCTGGCACACGGACATCAACGAGTCCATGCTGCGCGTGGGCCGCGACCGGCTGCTCGACAAGGGCGTGATCACGCCGGCGCTGCTTTGCGACGCCGAGCAAATCCCTTTTCCGGACAATTACTTCGACGTGGTGACCGTGGCATTCGGCTTGCGCAACATGACGCATAAGGATGTCGCGCTGGCCGAAATGCGCCGCGTGCTGAAGCCGGCGGGGCGGCTGCTGGTGCTGGAATTCTCGAAGGTTTGGGACCCGCTGAAAAAAGCCTACGACGTCTACTCATTCAAGGTCCTGCCGTGGCTTGGCGAGCGCTTTGCAAAAGACGCCGACAGCTACCGCTACCTGGCGGAGTCGATCCGCATGCATCCGGACCAGGAAACTTTGAAAACAATGATGGAACAAGCGGGCCTCGATGGCGTCAAATATTACAATTTGTCAGCTGGCGTGGTAGCTTTACATGTGGGGACCAAATACTAGGGTCTCTAACCCGTCGATTTCTAAAGGAAAGTGCCAAAATGTCCGATTCATTGTCGTTATCTCCCCGTAAGGTTAGGCAATCGCTGGCGAGACGAATCGGACTGATCGCGATGGTCGGTCTGATCGCGGCCGGCTCCCTCGCCTCGCTGGACGCCGAAGCGCGCCGCATGGGCGGTGGCCGTAGCATCGGTCGCCAGTCGAACACCGTTCAGCAGCAGAGTGCGCCGTCGCAACCGTCGCCCACCAGTCCGGCCATGCAGCAGCGCGCGCAACCCGCGCCTGCGCCAGCACCGGCACCCGCGCCGCAGCCTAACCGCTCGCGTTGGCTCGGGCCGATCGCCGGTCTGGCAGCCGGCCTTGGCATTGCCGCGCTGCTGTCGCACTTCGGTCTGGGCGGCGCGTTCGCCGGCGCCATGGCCAACATCATCGTGATTGCCTTGCTCGCGATGATCGGCATCTGGCTGATCCGTCGCTTCATGGGCCGCAAGCGGGATGCGTCGCAACCGGCTTACGCCGGCCAGTCGCCGTCGCTGAACTCGGGTGCCACCGGCTACACGCAGGAGCCGCGCTATACGGCGCCGCCTGCCGGCTCTTATCTGGAACCGCAAGGTAATCCGCTGACCACGCCGTCGGTCGGCGCCACGCCGAGCGTGCCGGCCGGGTTCGATTCGGAAGCGTTCCTGCGCAACGCCAAGGTGTATTTCGTGCGCCTGCAAGCCGCGTGGGACGTCGGCAACATCGAAGACATTCGCGAATTCACCACGCCCGAGATGTTCGCCGAGGTGCGTGTCGATCTGGCTTCGCGCGGTGCCCAATCGAATCAGACCGACGTGGTGCAGCTGAACGCCGATTTGCTTGGCGTGGAAGAACGCGCGAACGAATACTTTGCGAGCGTGCGCTTTTCCGGCCTGATCCGAGAAGCGCCTGGCGCGCCGGCCGAGCCGTTCGTCGAGGTGTGGAATCTGTCGAAGGCGAATCGAGCGGGCGAGGGCTGGTTGCTCGCCGGCATCCAGCAGGTCGCGCAGCACTGAGAGAGCCGCTCGGGCAGAGCGGCGGCGTAGGGCACTTGGCTGGCGCCGCCGCCTGGAACGCTCTCTGGACGTTCGCTAGACGTTTGCTAGACGTTCGTTCGCTAGGCGTTTGCTCCAGGCTCGGCATTCGACGGCGCGCCGTTTGCCCAGTGCCCAGGTGTTGTCAAGCTGCCTCGGCGCGACGGTCGCTTCCGCCTGACTCACCGTTGAGCGCAGTTGGCCGTTCGGCCGAGCAGGCCGCGAAGCGAACGGACGTTACAATAGGAACCCGCGTGAGCAGTCGCTTGCGCGGGTTTTTTCTTGCCACCTTCAATGACCCTCGCCGCCAAGCCCTTCGTCGCCGCCGTCAATCATCTGCTCGCTCGCGAATCGTGGGCCCGCGAGCGCCTCGCTCCCTACGCGGGCAAGACCGCCAGGCTGTCGTCGCCGCCGCTCGTGCTGACGCTGCTGGTGCAGCCTGACGGATACCTCGGCACCGTCGGCGAAACCGACGCGCAGCAGTTCGACGTCACGCTCTCCGTGCCGGCCGACGCGTTCCCCGCCTTCGTGCAGGGCGGCCAGGCCGCCGTCATGAAACACGTGAAGATCGAAGGCGACGCCGAGTTCGCCACGGTCATCGCCAAACTCGCGGAGCATCTGCGCTGGGAGCCGGAAGAGGACCTTGCGAAGCTGATCGGCGACGGTCCCGCATGGCGTGTTGGGTCGATCGTGCGCACGCTGGGCGAACATGTGCAGCGCACCGGTCGCAATCTGCTCGACACAGCCAGCGAGTATCTGCTCGACGAGAATCCGCAGCTCGTGCGCCGCGCCGCACTGGCTGACTTCAACGCGGAACTTGCGCAGGCGCGCGACTCGCTCGCGCGGGTCGAAAAGCGCCTCCAGCGTCTTGAACAGAAGGTCGAAGCCCGCGGCGCCATTGCGCCGGGCGGCGCCGCCACGTCGCGCGGCACGCGCTAGTCACCGGGCACAACTATGCGTTTTCTGCGTTTCCTCAAGATTTTCTTCACGGTTATCCGCTTCGGTCTCGACGAGATGATGCTCGGCCGCGTCAACGACCGGCGCGTGCGCATGCTGCTGCGTATCACCACCATCGGCCGCAAGTTCGAGGCGCCGCCGGGCGTGCGCTTGCGGCTCGCGCTGGAAAGCCTTGGGCCGATCTTCGTCAAGTTCGGGCAAGTGCTGTCCACGCGGCGCGACCTGTTGCCGGTGGATATCGCCAACGAACTCGCGAAGCTGCAGGACCAGGTGCCGCCGTTCGATTCGGCCGTCGCCATTGGCCTTGTCGAGAAGTCGCTTGGCGCGCCGGTCGACGTGCTGTTCGACGATTTCGAGCGGGTGCCCGTGGCGAGCGCGTCGATCGCGCAAGTTCACTTCGCGACGGTCAAGGCTGGGCAGCACGCGGGCAAGGCCGTCGCCGTGAAGGTGCTGCGCCCGAACATGCTGCCGGTCATCGACTCCGACCTTGCGTTGCTGCGCGACATCGCCGTATGGGCCGAGCGACTCTGGGCCGACGGCAAGCGCCTGAAGCCGCGGGAAGTCGTGGCCGAGTTCGACAAGTATCTGCATGACGAACTCGATCTGATGCGCGAGGCGGCCAACGGCAGCCAGCTGCGCCGCAATTTTGCCGGCCTTGACCTGCTGCTCGTGCCCGAAATGTATTGGGAGTTTTGTACGCCCACCGTGCTCGTGATGGAGCGTATGGTCGGCGTGCCGATCAGCCAGGTCGACACGCTGCGCGCCGCGGGCGTGGATATTCCGAAGCTCGCGCGCGAAGGCGTCGAGATTTTCTTCACCCAGGTGTTTCGCGACGGTTTTTTCCACGCGGACATGCACCCGGGCAATATTCAGGTGAGTCTCGACCCGGCGCATTTCGGCCGCTACATTGCGTTGGATTTCGGCATCATTGGGGCACTGTCGGATTTCGACAAAAACTACCTCGCGCAGAATTTTCTCGCGTTCTTCAAGCGCGACTACCACCGGGTTGCGACGCTGCATCTCGAATCGGGCTGGGTGCCGCCGACCACCCGCGTGGAGGAACTCGAAAGCGCAATCCGCGCGGTGTGCGAACCGTATTTCGACCGCGCGCTGAAGGACATTTCGCTGGGTCAGGTGCTGATGCGACTCTTTTCGACGTCGCGCCGCTTTAACGTCGAGATTCAGCCGCAACTCGTGCTGCTGCAAAAAACCATGCTCAACGTGGAAGGGCTCGGTCGTTCGCTCGACCCGGAACTGGACTTGTGGAAGACCGCGAAGCCCTATCTGGAGCGTTGGATGAACGAGCAGATCGGCCTGCGCGGCTGGTACGAGCGGCTCAAGATCGAGGCGCCGCAATGGAGCAAGACGCTGCCGCAGTTGCCGCGGCTGATCCATCATGTGCTGGCCGAGCGCCACGACCACGGGCGCGTCGGCAACGACGACATGATCCGGCAGATTCTTCTGGAGCAAAAGCGCACTAACCGGCTGTTGCAGGGCTTGCTGCTGTTCGGCGTGGCAGTCGGTGTCGGCGCGGCGCTGGCGCGCGTGTTCCTTGCGCTTGCGTACGGTGCTTGAGGCGACCAGTTTGCGAGGCGAGCTATGAGCGATCCGACCCAATCCCCGGCGCCCGAATTCGAGAGCCGCGATCCGAACTCGCCCGCCTTTTGGGACGAGCGCTTCGAGCGGCATTTCACGCCTTGGGACCAGGCGGGCGTGCCATCGGCGTTTGAGGCTTTCGCCAGGCGCCATGTTGGCGAGGCGGTATTGATTCCGGGCTGCGGCAGCGCCTATGAAGCCGCGTGGCTGGCCGCGCACGGCAGCCCGGTGCGCGCGATCGACTTTTCGCATGCGGCGGTTGCCGCGGCGCGCGCGCAGTTGGGCGAACAGCACGCCCAACTCGTCGAGCAGGCGGATTTTTTCGCCTATGAGCCGCCATTCACACCCGCATGGATCTACGAGCGTGCGTTTCTATGCGCGTTGCCGCCGGCGCGCCGCAGCGACTACGCGCGGCGCATGGCCGACCTTCTGCCGGCGGGCGGGCTGCTCGCCGGGTTCTTTTTTCTCGGCGCGACGCCGAAGGGCCCGCCGTTCGGCATGGAGCGTACCGAGCTCGAAACGCTGCTCACGCCCCATTTCGAACTGATCGAAGACGAGCCGGTAAGCGATTCGATTCCGGTGTTTGCGGGGCGCGAGCGCTGGCTGACCTGGCGCCGCCGTGTCCGAGCGTAGGGCGTCGTCGGGAGTTTGCCGCCTGATCGGCACAGTGCCCGGCAAGCGAGGGCCGGGCTCTTGATTTTTGCCTCGGCCGCCCCCATTTGGCGCAACGGCGGTCGCGTCGGGCGCTAATCCCGAAATGCCGGGGAGCGATTCCGTTTGCGGCTATAATTCAAGGCTTTGCAAGCGTTTACAAGATTTCAGTAGGGAAAAGGTCATGCCGATCTACGCTTATCGTTGCGAGTCATGCGGCTTCGGGAAGGACGTGCTTCAGAAGATGAGCGACCCCCAGTTGACGCAATGTCCCGAATGCGGGAAAGACACTTTTCGGAAACAGGTCACGGCCGCGGGCTTCCAGTTGAAGGGCTCGGGCTGGTACGTAACCGACTTTCGCGGCGGCAACAGCAGTGCGGGCGCGCCGGCGAACGGCGCGCCGAGCGGCGCCTCGAATGGTGCGGATAGCGGCGCCTCGAACGCCAACGGCAACGGCGCGGCCCAATCCGACACGGCCGCGGCAAGCAGTTCCGCCGCCACGCCGGCCGCACCTGCAGCGGCGCCGGCTGCCGCCGCGGCAAGCGGCTCAGGCAGCGCCTAGTAGCACGGCCGCCCTCGCGGGCGGCGCACACACCGCGCGTTGCTCAGGCGGCGCGGCATTCTGGCGGTACACATGACGACGAAAAAAACAACGCTCAAATCGGTGTTTCTGACTGGCCTCTTGGTGCTGGTGCCTTTGGCCATCACGCTGTGGGTGCTCGGTCTCATCATCGGTACGATGGACCAGACGTTGTTGCTGCTGCCAAGCGCATGGCAGCCCGAGCGCGCGTTCGGCTTCCGCCTGCCCGGCCTCGGCGCAGTGCTCACGCTCGCATTCATTTTTGTCGTCGGCCTGCTGACCCAGAACTTCGTCGGGCAGAAGCTCGTGAAGTGGTGGGAGCTCGTGGTCGCGCACATTCCGGTGGTCGGGCCGATCTACACGAGCGTCAAGCAGGTGTCCGATACGTTGCTGTCGAGCAGCGGCAACGCGTTTCGCAAGGCGCTGCTGATCGAATATCCGCGCCGCGGCTGCTACACGATTGCGTTCCTGACCGGTATTCCGGGCGGCGACGTGATCAATCACCTGAAAGTAGATCACGTCAGCGTATACGTGCCGACCACCCCGAACCCCACGTCCGGCTTCTTCCTGATAGTGCCCAAGAGCGAAGTGATCGAACTCGACATGACGGTCGACGCCGCGCTCAAGTACATCGTCTCGATGGGCGTCGTGGCGCCGTCCGCGCCCCCGGCGCCGGTGCGCCGCACCACCGTCGAGCCGCCGCTGTAATGCGGGCGCGCAGCCGTTCACGGCGGCGCGCCGTTTAACCAATGCAAAACGAAAGTCAAACATCATGTCGATGAGATCTGAATACTGCGGTCTGGTGACCGAAGAACTGCTGGGCCAAACCGTCTCGCTGTGCGGCTGGGTTAGCCGCCGCCGCGACCATGGCGGCGTTATCTTCATCGACCTGCGTGACCGGGAAGGCCTCGTGCAGGTCGTCTGCGACCCGGATCGCGCGGAGATGTTCAAAGCCGCGGAAGGCGTGCGCAACGAGTTCTGTCTGCAAATCAAGGGCGTAGTGCGCAGCCGTCCGGAAGGCACGACGAATGCCGCACTGAAGAGCGGCAAGATCGAAGTGCTGTGCCACGAGCTGGTCGTGCTGAACGCGTCCATCACGCCGCCGTTCCAGCTCGACGACGACAACCTGTCGGAAACCACGCGTCTCACGCATCGCGTGCTCGACCTGCGCCGTCCGCAGATGCAGCACAACCTGCGCCTGCGCTACCGCGTCGCGATCGAAGTGCGCAAGTACCTGGACACGCTGGGCTTCATCGACATCGAAACGCCGATGCTCACCAAGAGCACTCCGGAAGGCGCGCGCGACTACCTCGTGCCGTCGCGTACCAACCCCGGCCAGTTCTTTGCGTTGCCGCAATCGCCGCAGCTCTTCAAGCAGCTGCTGATGGTCGCGAACTTCGACCGCTATTACCAGATTACCAAGTGCTTCCGCGACGAAGACCTGCGCGCAGACCGTCAGCCGGAATTCACGCAGATCGACTGCGAAACCTCGTTCCTGTCGGAGCAGGAGATTCGCGATCTGTTCGAGGCAATGATCCGTCACGTGTTCAAGGAAACGATCGGCGTCGAGCTCGACGCGAAGTTCCCGGTAATGGAGTATTCCGAAGCCATGCGCCGTTTCGGTTCGGACAAGCCGGACCTGCGCGTCAAGCTGGAATTCACCGACCTGACGGACGTGGTCAAGGACGTCGAATTCAAGGTGTTCAGCACGCCGGCCAATTCGAAGGACGGCCGCGTTGCGGCGATCCGCGTGCCGAAGGGTGGCGAGCTCTCGCGCGGCGACATCGACAGCTACACGGAATTCGTGCGCATCTACGGCGCGAAGGGCCTTGCGTGGATCAAGGTCAACGAAGTGGCAAAGGGCCGTGACGGTCTGCAAAGCCCGATCGTCAAGAACCTGCACGACGAAGCCGTGAAGGCGATTATCGAGCGCACCGGCGCGCAAGACGGCGACATCATTTTCTTCGCAGCGGATCGTGCGAAGGTGGTGAACGACAGCCTGGGCGCGCTGCGCCTGAAGATCGGCCATTCGGAATTCGGCAAGGCCAACGGTCTGGTCGAGTCCGGCTGGAAGCCGCTCTGGGTGGTCGACTTCCCGATGTTCGAATACGACGAGGAAGACAACCGCTACGTGGCCGCGCACCATCCGTTCACGAGCCCGAAGGACGAGCACCTCGAATACCTGGAATCGGACCCGGCGCGCTGCCTCGCCAAGGCGTACGACATGGTGTTGAACGGCTGGGAAATCGGCGGCGGCTCGGTGCGTATTCACCGCGAAGAAGTGCAGAGCAAGGTGTTCCGTGCGCTCAAGATCAACGCGGAAGAAGCGCAAGCCAAGTTCGGCTTCCTGCTCGACGCGCTGCAATACGGCGCGCCGCCGCACGGCGGCATCGCGTTCGGCCTCGACCGCATCGTCACGATGATGGCCGGTGCCGATTCGATCCGCGACGTGATCGCGTTCCCCAAGACGCAGCGCGCGCAAGATCTGCTCACGCAGGCGCCGAGCGAAGTGGACGAACGTCAGTTGCGCGAATTGCATATCCGTCTGCGCACGCCGGAACCGAAGGCGTAATCGCACGAAGCAGTGGCTTCAGGCGACTGAGTGCTGTCTGAAAACGACAGCCGAAGCAAAACAGAAAGGCGTGGGAGGAAACTCCCGCGCCTTTTTCGTTTTTTGCGTTACAGTCGATGCAACAAGCTTTGACCAATCCTCGACCATCCCCGACATGTATTGCGCCAGCGTTGCGCCTGCTTTTCACGCCATGCCGAAACCGCCGAAGATCCCGCAGTCCGTACTCGTCGTGATTCATACGCCCTCGCTCGACGTGCTGTTGATCGAGCGCGCCGATATGCCGGGGTTCTGGCAGTCCGTGACCGGCTCGAAGGACCGCATCGACGAACCACTTGCAGAAACGGCAATACGTGAAGTGGCCGAAGAGACCGGCATCGTGATCGGCGGCGCGCTGGTGCCGCAGAGTGCGCTCTTCGACTGGCAATACTCGATCGAGTACGAGATCTATCCGCAGTTCCTGCATCGCTACGCCGAAGGTGTGATCCACAACACCGAGCACTGGTTCAGCGTCGAGGTGCCCGAGCGGCTGGAAGTCACGCTCGCGCCGCGCGAGCATACGGCGTTTCTCTGGTTGCCCTATGAAGAGGCGGCGTCGCGCTGTTTTTCTTCGTCGAATGCGGATGCGATCCTGCAACTGCCGAAAAGATTGCTTATGCGTTCGGAGTCTCGCCGATGAGCGTGGGCGGCGCACGCCGTTTCGCCCGTTTGCGGCAATCGCTGCTCGGCCGCCGCTATTGGCAACGCTACCGCTTCACGAGCGGCAACGAGGTCAAGCTGCTGCGCTCCGGCGACGAGTTCTTCGCCGCGCTGGTGGAGCGCGTGGATGCGGCCGCGCGCGACGTGGTCCTCGAAACGTACATTTTCTGCTACGACGAAGCCGGGCAGATGGTGAACGCAGCGCTTCTGCGCGCGGCGGCGCGCGGCGTGCGTGTGCGCGTGATCACCGACGGCGTGGGCACCGCGCGCCTGCCGATGTTCGACGAATGGGCCGGCATGGGCATCGAGCATCGCATCTACAACCCGCATATCTTCGGGCGCTTCGGTTTCTCGCGCACGCATCGCAAGCTGGCTGTGATCGACGATCAGTTTGCGTACTGCGGCGGCATCAATATCGTCGACGATTACGAGAACAACGGCGAGACGCTGCCATTCCGGCGCTGGGACTTCGCGGTCGAATTGCAGGGGCCCGTGGTCAACGACGTGCGCCAGGCCTTTGAAGTGCAATGGCGGCGGATTCGCGTGGGGCATCGGCCAATCGAGCAGCTCGAGCCGGATCTCACCCCGAAGACCACGGCGTCGCTCGGCAGCCTGCGCCGGCGTCGGCGCCGCCGCAACGAAGAACTGTGGGCCGGTGGCCAGCCGTGCGTCGCCTTCGTTGCGCGCGACAACCTGATCAATCGCCGTGCAATCGAAAAGGCGTATCTGACGGCAATCGGCCAGGCGCGCAGCGAGGTGCTGCTCGCGAATCCGTACTTCATGCCTGGCCGGAAGCTGCGGCGCGCGCTCGTCTACGCGGCACGGCGCGGGGTGCTGGTGAAGCTGATCATCGGGCGCAAGGAGTTCAAGGCGCTCGACTACGCCGTGCCCTTCCTCTATCGCGCGTTGCTCAGGGCCGGCGTGCAGATCGCCGAGTACGAGAAAACCCTGCTGCACGGCAAGGTCGCCGTGGTGGACTCCAATTGGGCAACCGTGGGCTCGTCCAATCTCGACGCGCTCAGCCTGATGCTGAACAACGAAGCGAATGTGGTGCTGGTGAACGACCCGTCCATCGACGCGCTCCGCGACGCGCTGCTGGCCGCCTTCAAGGACGCACGGCGCATTGACGAAGCCCACTACGACGCCCGTCCGGCCGGCGAGCGCCTGCTCAACTGGCTGGCTTACACGACCTACCGGGTCGCCATGAAACTTTTGACGGTGGGCGGCTACGACTAGATTCCGCGGGGCGTCCGTTCACGATGCAGCGGCAGAGCGAATCAGGATTTAGTCCGCACGAGCAGTGACAGCAGCAGTGACACCAGCAGTCGCAAGGAGCGACGCAAGGAATAACTAAGGCGAAGTCCTCTAAAAAAATCCGATTCGTCTGATTGCCACATGCCCCAAAATTGAAACCAGGTTAGAAACCGGTTTCTAATAAAGTCCTTGTTTCGCGGACGGCGCCACTCAATAATAGTACGGCCGTTCGATTTTTGATTCGGTCACATTAGAACGGTAAAAGCTATGCGAAAAGGCGAACAAACGCGAGCCGCAATTCTCGATGCAGCACTTGATCTTGCAAGCCGCGACGGGCTCGAGGGCCTGACTATCGGCCTCCTGGCCGAGCGCATGCAAATGAGCAAGAGCGGCGTGTTTGCGCACTTCGGGTCGCGCGAGGACTTGCAGGTGGAAGTCGTGCGCGAATACCACCGTCGTTTCGAAGACGAGGTATTTTTCCCGAGCCTGCGCGAGCCGCGCGGATTGCCGCGCCTGCGCGCGATGATTTCCCGCTGGATCGAAAAGCGCATTCAGGAAGTCACCACGGGGTGCATCTACATCAGCGGAGCCGTCGAGTACGACGACCGTGCGGACAACCCGGTGCGCGAGCAACTGGTGTCGAGCGTGACGATCTGGCGGGCGGCGCTCACTCGCGCCATTTCGCAGGCAATGGATGAAGGGCATCTGCGCGCGGACACCGACCCGCAGCTGATGCTGTTCGAACTGTACAGCTTCACGCTCGGTCTGCATCACGACGCACGCTTTCTGCATTTGCCGGATGCGGTGCGTCTCACGTGGGCCGCGCTGGAAAAACTGATTGTTTCGTATCAAAGCGAAGGCCGTTAGCCGAAGCCGCCGGATCTGCAAAGAGCCGACGGGATGAGCGGCAAAGCGCAAACAGCGCTCGAGCGACAGACGAGATCCGCATCACGCGGTCGCGCTAATGGCCTCGCTTCTTGCTCAAACTTTGGAGAGAGTCATGGGACAGTACGCCGCGCCGCTGCGCGACATGCAATTCGTGTTGCACGAGCTGCTCAACGTCGAGGCCGAGATCAAGCAGATGCCGAAGCACGCGGATCTCGACGCCGACACGATCAACGCCGTGCTCGAAGAGGCCGGCAAGTTCTGCTCCGAAGTCCTGTTTCCGCTGAATCACAGCGGTGACCAGGAAGGCTGCACATACGTCGGCGACGGCGTCGTGACCACGCCGAAGGGTTTCAAGGAAGCGTATCAACAGTATGTTGAAGCCGGTTGGCCCGCGCTCGGTTGCGATCCGGAATACGGTGGCCAGGGGCTGCCCGCGTTCGTCAACAACGCGCTCTACGAGATGCTGAACTCGGCGAACCAGGCGTGGACGATGTATCCGGGCCTCTCCCACGGCGCCTATGAATGCCTGCACGCGCACGGCACGCCGGAACTGCAGCAGCGTTATCTGCCGAAGCTGGTGTCCGGCGTATGGACCGGCACGATGTGTCTGACCGAGCCGCATTGCGGCACCGACCTCGGCATTCTGCGCACCAAGGCCGAGCCGAACAGCGACGGTTCCTATTCGATCAGCGGTACGAAGATTTTCATTTCGAGCGGCGAGCATGACCTCGCCGAGAACATCGTGCACCTCGTGCTCGCGCGTCTGCCTGATGCGCCGAAGGGCACCAAGGGCATTTCGCTTTTCATCGTGCCGAAGTTCATTCCGAACGATGCAGGCGAGCCCGGCGAACGCAACGGTGTGAAGTGCGGTTCCATCGAACACAAGATGGGCATTCACGGCAACGCGACCTGCGTGATCAATCTCGACAACGCGAAGGGCTGGATGGTCGGCGAGCCGAATAAAGGCCTCAACGCAATGTTCGTGATGATGAACGCCGCGCGCCTCGGCGTCGGTATGCAAAGCCTCGGTCTCACCGAGGTCGCCTATCAGAACTCGCTCACGTATGCGAAAGAGCGCTTGCAGATGCGCTCGCTGACCGGCCCGAAGGCGCCGGACAAAGCCGCCGACCCGATCATCGTGCATCCGGATGTGCGCCGCATGCTGCTCACGCAAAAGGCCTATGCCGAAGGCGCGCGCGCATTCTCGTACTGGTCTGCGCTGCATATCGACAAGGAGCTCTCGCACGCCGATGAAGCCGTGCGCAAGGAAGCCGCCGATCTCGTCGCACTGCTCACGCCGATCCTCAAAGCGTTCCTGTCGGACAACGCGTTCGAAGGCACCAATCACGCAATGCAGATTTACGGCGGTCACGGCTTTATCGCCGAGTGGGGCATGGAGCAGTACGTGCGCGACGCGCGCATCAACATGATCTACGAAGGCACCAACGCGATTCAGGCGCTCGACCTGCTCGGCCGCAAGATTCTCGGCGACATGGGCGCGAAGATGAAGAAGTTCGGCAAGCTCGTCACCGAGTTCGTCGAAGCTGAAGGCATCAAGCCGGAAATGCAGGAGTTTGTGAACCCGCTCGCCGACATCGGCGAAAAGGCCCAGAAGCTCACGATGGAAATCGGCATGAAGGCCATGCAGAACCCGGACGAAGTCGGTGCCGCCGCCGTGCCGTATCTGCGCACGGTCGGGCATCTCGTGTTCTCCTACTTCTGGGCGCGCATGGCGCGTATCGCGCTGGACAAGCAAGCGTCGGGTGATCCGTTCTACAAGGCGAAGCTCGCCACCGCGCGCTTTTACTTCGCGAAGCTGCTGCCGGAAACGGCCATGACGATCCGCCAGGCGCGCGCCGGTTCCAAGCCGCTGATGGACGTCGAAGAAGCGCTGTTCTAACTCATCTCAGGCAAAGCGCCGCGTCTAAGCAGACAGCGCGGCGCTTGTGCAGCCCTATTCATCGCGAGTCAGTCGGAACATTCGCGACACCGCATAACTCCCCGGAGGAACGACGTGAGCAATCTGATCATTCGCAAGGTCGCCGTGCTCGGCGCCGGCGTGATGGGCGCGCAGATCGCCGCGCACCTGATCAACGCCAAGGTGCCCGTGCTGCTGTTCGACCTGCCCGCCAAGGAAGGTCCGAAGAACGCCATTGCGCTGAAGGCGATCGACAATCTGAAGAAGCTGTCGCCGGCGCCGTTCGGCGTGAAGGACGACGCGCAATACATCCAGCCCGCGAATTACGACGACGACATCGACAAGCTCGCCGAATGCGACCTGGTGATTGAAGCGATTGCCGAGCGCATGGACTGGAAGCACGACCTCTACAAGAAGGTCTCGCCGCATATTGCGCCGAACGCGATCTTCGCGACCAACACCTCGGGTCTTTCCATTACCGAACTCTCGCAAGGTTTCGCGGACGAGCTCAAGGCGCGCTTTTGCGGCGTGCACTTCTTCAATCCGCCGCGCTACATGCACCTGGTCGAACTGATTCCGACCACGGCCACGCGCCCGGAAATTCTCGATCAACTCGAAACGTTCCTGACGAGCGTGGTCGGCAAGGGCGTGGTGCGCGCGAAGGACACGCCGAACTTCATCGCCAATCGCGTGGGCATTTTCTCGATTCTCGCCGTCATTACCGAAGCCGCGAAGTTCGGCCTGCGTTTTGACGAAGTGGACGACCTGACCGGCGCGCGTCTGGGCCGCGCGAAGTCAGCCACGTTCCGCACCGCGGACGTGGTCGGTCTCGACACGATGGCACACGTCATCAAGACGATGCAGGACAACCTGAAGGACGACCCGTTCTTCCCGGTCTACGAAACGCCGGCTGTGCTGGCTGAACTCGTGAAGAAGGGCGCGCTCGGCCAGAAGACCGGCGGCGGCTTCTACAAGAAGGAAGGCAAGGCGATCAAGGTGCTCGACCCGAAGACGGGCGAGTACGTGGAGGGCGGTGCGAAGGCGGACGAACTGGTTGGCCGCATTCTGAAGCGCCCGCCGGCGGAGCGCCTGAAGCTGCTGCGCGAATCGGAGCATCCACAGGCGCAGTTCCTGTGGGCGATTTTCCGCGACGTGTTCCACTACATCGGCGTGCATCTGGAATCCATCGCCGACAATGCCCGCGATGTCGACCTGGCTATTCGCTGGGGCTTCGGCTGGAACGAGGGTCCGTTCGAAGGCTGGCAGACGGCAGGCTGGAAGCAGATCGCGCAGTGGGTGCAGGAAGACATCACCGCGGGCAAGGCGCTCGCGAACGTGTCGCTGCCGTCGTGGGTGCTGGAAGGCCCGGTCGCGGAAGCGGGCGGCGTGCATACCAATCAGGGTTCCTGGTCGCCGGCTTCGCAGACCTTCGTGCCGCGCTCCTCGCTCAGCGTGTATGAGCGGCAGGTGTTCCGTGCGCCGCTCGTCGGCGAAACGTCGGCGGACCCCAAGACCTACGGCAAGACGCTGTTCGAGACCGACGCCGTGCGCGCATGGGTTGACGACCGTGCCGGTGAAAACGACGTGTTGATCGTGTCGTTCAAGAGCAAGATGAATACCATCGGACCGTCGGTGATCGACGGCCTCACGCAGGCAATCGAACTCGCGGAGAAGGACTACAAGGGCCTCGTCGTCTGGCAGCCGACCTCGCTCAAACTCGGCACGCCGGGCGGTCCGTTCTCGGCGGGCGCGAACCTCGAAGAAGCGATGCCTGCGTTCATGATGGGCGGCGCCAAGGGCATCGAGCCATTCGTGAAGAAATTCCAGCAGGGCATGCTGCGCGTGAAGTATGCGAGCGTGCCGGTGGTCTCGGCGGTGTCGGGAATCGCACTCGGCGGCGGTTGCGAACTGCTGCTGCATAGCGCGAAGCGGGTCGCGCATATCGAAAGCTATATCGGTCTCGTTGAAGTGGGCGTTGGCCTCGTTCCCGCGGGCGGCGGTCTGAAGGAAGCCGCGCTGCGCGCGGCCGAAGCTGCGACACAAGTCGGCGCGACCAACGACCTGCTCAAGTTCGTGCAGAAGTCGTTCGAAAACGCGGCCATGGCGAAGGTTTCGGCGTCCGCGCTCGACGCCCGCGCAATGGGCTACCTGAAGCCGTCGGACACGATCGTCTTCAACGTCTTCGAACTGCTGGACGTCGCTAAGAAAGAGGCGCGCGCGCTGGCCGGCGCGGGTTACCGTCCGCCGCTGCGCGTGACGCAGGTGCCGGTGGCCGGACGCTCGGCCATCTCCACGATCAAGGCTTCGCTCGTGAACATGCGCGACGGCCGCTTCATCAGCGAGCACGATTTCCTGATTGCGAGCCGTATCGCCGAAGCGGTGTGCGGCGGCGACGTGGAAGGGGGCAGTCTGGTCGACGAAGAATGGCTGCTGCAACTCGAGCGCCGCGCGTTCGTCGATCTGCTCGGCACGCAGAAGACGCAGGAACGGATCATGGGCATGCTGCAAACCGGCAAGCCGGTGCGGAACTAACAGCGACGAGCGGACATTCTGGAGAAACAAATGAGCAAGCAATTGCAAGACGCCTACATCGTCGCCGCGAGCCGCACGCCTATCGGCAAGGCGCCGCGCGGCGTGTTCAAGAACACGCGTCCCGACGAACTGCTGGTGCACGCGATCAGATCGGCGGTGGCGCAGGTGCCTGGCCTCGACACCAAGGTAATTGAAGACGCGATAGTGGGTTGCGCGATTCCCGAGGCGGAGCAGGGGCTGAACGTCGCGCGCATGGGCGCGCTGCTGGCCGGTCTGCCGCAATCGGTGGGCGGCGTCACGGTGAACCGCTTCTGCGCGTCGGGCCTGACCGCGCTCGCCATGGCCGCGGATCGCATCCGCGTCGGCGAATCGGACGCGCTGATCGCGGGCGGTTGCGAGTCGATGAGCATGGTGCCGATGATGGGCAACAAGCCGTCGCTGTCGCCGCATATCTTCGATCGCAATGAAGACATCGGCATTGCATACGGCATGGGCCTGACCGCCGAGAAAGTTGCCGAGCGCTGGAAGATCAGCCGCGAAGCGCAAGACGCGTTCTCGGTCGAGTCGCATCGCCGTGCAATTGCCGCACAGCAAGCGGGCGAGTTCAACGACGAAATCGCCACGTACACGGTCACAGAGCGCTTTCCGGATCTGGCCACCGGCGAAGTGCGCGTGAACACGCGTGAAGTCTCGCTAGACGAAGGCCCGCGCGCCGACACGTCGCTCGAGGGCCTCGCGAAACTGCGCACCGTGTTCGCGAACAAAGGTTCGGTGACGGCCGGCAACAGCTCGCAGACGTCGGACGGTGCGGGCGCGCTGATCGTCGTGTCGGAAAAGGTCCTGAAGCAGTTCAATCTGACGCCGCTTGCGCGCTTCGTGAGCTTCGCGGTGCGCGGCGTGCCGCCGGAAATCATGGGCATCGGACCAAAGGAAGCGATTCCGGCGGCGCTGAGGGCCGCGGGCCTCAAGCAGGACGACCTCGACTGGATCGAGTTGAACGAAGCGTTCGCCGCGCAATCGCTCGCCGTGATCCAGGACCTCGGCCTCGATCCGTCGAAGATCAACCCGCTCGGCGGCGCGATCGCGCTGGGTCATCCGCTTGGCGCGACGGGCGCGATTCGCGCGTCGACGGTCGTGCACGGCCTGCGTCGCCGCAACTACAAGTACGGCATGGTGACGATGTGCGTGGGCACCGGCATGGGCGCAGCGGGCATTATCGAGCGGCTGTGATACGGCCGGCCTCGACCCCGGCGCCAGGCCGCGCGGCGCCAACAGATTGAGGCGCCACAAACGGTTCGCAGGCTCGACGCTTGCGGACCGTTTTCGCATTTTCAGCAGCAGTGCTGCGCAGCGGTCCGTGCAGCAGATTCGTGCAGCAGTTCAAGGAGACGACGATGACGACAGATATTCTGGTCGAGCGGGCGAACGGTGTGCTGACCCTTGCCTTTAACCGGCCGGACAAGAAAAACGCGATCACGGCCGCGATGTATCAGATCATGGCCGACACGCTGGTCGGGGCTCAAGACGACGCCTCTGTGCGCGCAATCCTGCTTCGCGGCAGCGCGAAGATTTTCAGCGCGGGCAACGATCTCGAAGACTTCATGAAGTCGCCGCCCATGGGCGAAAACGCGCCGGTATTCCAGTTCCTGCGCGCGATCAGTTCGGCCGAAAAGCCGGTGGTGGCGTCGGTGGCAGGGCCGGCCGTGGGCATCGGCACCACGCTGCTGCTGCATTGCGATCTCGTGTATGCGGCCGATTCTGCGAGCTTTTCGCTGCCGTTCGCGCAGCTCGGGCTGTGTCCCGAAGCAGCGTCGAGCCTGCTTTTGCAACGCGTCGCCGGCTATCAGGCGGCGGCCGAAAAGCTGCTGCTCGGCGAGGCGTTCGACGCCGCCGAAGCGCAACGCATGGGCTTCGTGAACCGCGTGCTGCCGGCTGCGGAAGTGGACGCGTTCGCGGCATCGCAAGCTGCGAAGCTCGCCGCGCTGCCGGCCTCGTCGTTACGTGTGACAAAGAGCCTGATGAAGCGGGCAAGCCGGGAGGAACTGCAAACGCAGATGTCGGAGGAGGCGGTGCACTTCGGCAAGATGCTGGTTGCGCCCGAAGCGCGCGAGGCGTTCAAGGCGTTCTTTGAAAAGCGCAAGCCGGACTTCCGGCAATTCGACTGAGCGAAGCGCCGCGCGGATCGGGGAAGCGCGGCGCGGACCGACGGAAGCCGGGCGCGTCAACGCGCTCGGCCGCGCGGTGCGTCGAAGCGCTCGGCCCGCGCAGGGCGGCTCAAGCTTGCGCGGTATCGTAGTCGACGTAACTGGTTTCGCGGCAGAAGCTGACGAGCCGCACCCCCGCCTTGCGTGCAATCGCAATGGCCAGCGACGACGGCGCCGAGATCGTCGCGAGCATCGGCACGTCGACGCGCGCCGCTTTGCGCACCAGTTCGTAGCTCGCGCGGCTCGACAGGAACACAAAGCCTTCTTTGGTGTCCACTCGATCGAGCACGAGCTGGCCGATCAGCTTGTCGAGCGCATTGTGGCGGCCGACGTCTTCGAACGCGTAGCGGATCGCGCCGGCCGCATCGCACCACGCGGCCGCATGCAGGCCGCCGGTCAGCCGGGTCAAGGCCTGGTGCGCGGGCAATTCGCGGGCTGCGCGCGCAATCGCGTCGGGCGCGAGCCGTTGCAGGAAGCCGGTGTCGGGCACGCGTTCGGGCTTCAGATCGAGCAGATCGATGCTCTCTATGCCGCACACGCCGCAGCCGGTGCGGCCCGCTAATGCGCGGCGCTTCTCCTTCAGCGCGACGAACGCCTGCTGTACGACCTGCAGGTGTACTTCCGCGTGCGGCAATTCGCCGTTGTCATGCAGCTCGACCTCGATGTCCTGAATGTCGCTGCCGCGCTCGACAATCCCTTCCGAAATGGCAAAGCCCACCGCGAACGCTTCCAGATCGCAGGGCGTGCACATCATCACCGCGTGCGAAATGCCGTTGAAAACGAGCGCGACCGGCCACTCCTGAACGATGTGGTCGGTGACCGTTTCCACCGCCGCGCCGCGATGGCGGTGCACCTCGCGCTCTACCGCGCCGGGCTGGCCTGTTTGCAGTTCGTCCAAGCTGATTGACTCCATTGATGCCGCGCGCGTGCGGCTTGCTGCGCCGCCGACGCACGAATAAGCTTCTAAAATACCTCAAGCCGGGCTTGTGCGTTTGCCCATCATTCACGAGGACACTGTCATGGGACTGAACGAAGCACCGCTGCTGTTCGACTTCGAGGTGGAGTCGTCGGAGAATTTCACCTATATCCCGATGTCGGTTCGCTTTAATCTCGATCGTTTCGGATTGCGCATTTCGCTCGCGCAATGGCAGATGCTGCCGCTGGAGGACCGCAAGCTCCTCGCGCGTTTTCCCGTTGCGGAAGACACCGAGATCGAGCCCAACTTCGATCACGCGCTGTTCGAGATGCTGCGCACTCACGCGAATGTCGAGCCAGAGTGGTTCGCGCCGGAGGAAGCGCCGGCGTGGCGCAATACGGAGAGCGTGCCCGATAGTGTCGAGCGTCAGGCCAAACTGGCGGGCCTCGCCGCGCCGAGCGCCGCGCGCTGGGCGCAACTCGACCCGTTCCAGCGGTACGTGCTCGCCAAGCTGTCGCGCAAGCAGGAGATCAATCACGACTTCATCCCCGCGATGAAGGAATTTGGCGCGGCCGGCTAGGCGCGGCCGGCAAGGTGCGGCTGGCTGGGCGCTGTGGACTAGGCGCGGTCGGCTACACGCGGCTGAGCAAGTGCGGCTGATCAGTGCGGCTGACCAGTGCGGCTGACCAGTGCGGCTGACCAGTGCGGCAGGCTGGTGCGGCAGGCCCGGCGGACCCGGCGGGGCACGCGAACCGCTTGCCCCGCTACCGCATAACCCGCTACAGAGCACGAGCGCCACCGCCCCCCGCCGACGCGCACCCTGCCAGCGCCCCCCCTGCCAGCGCACACCCTGCCGACGCACACGCCGCCGACGCACACTCGCGCCGACGCACACCCGCGCCGAAGCACCTCCGCGGCACCCCACCTCCCGCGGCACCCCACCTCTCCCCGCCNCCCCACCTCTCGCCCCGCCAATTTTTTCACCCCGCACCCTAAATCCCGCCCGAACGCTGCCGTTATCCATAGGTTGGCGCGTAAAAGACTCGCATCGATGCTGCCGGGCGCATCGCAAGCGGCCTCGCGCTCCCGCCCGAAGAACGATCGACGTTCGGAACCCATGACTCCTTTCATCTCGAAGCGGCTGCTGATCAACATAGCGGTCGTGGCTGTCGCACTTGGCGCAAATGCGTTCGTCGCGTGCTTGCAGATTGCCGGCCAGCACGAGGCCGACGCCCGCATGCTGCATTCGACGCGCGTTCGCCACAGCCTCGACGCCTATCAGTCGGCGCTCGACGGCGGCCTCGCCGCGCTCGCCCGCTTCGAAGCTTCGGGTAAAGCGGCACCCGTCGACGCCGCCACGACGATGAGCACGGCGCTCGTCAGTCTGGAAACCACGTTGCGCGGCGAACTGGCTACAGAGCCGCCCATGCTCGTTACGCTGGCACAACTCGGCACGGACCGCGACGCGCTGCAACGCGACATCGACGATGCACTGCTCGCGCGCGACGCACAGGACCCGGCCGCCTCGCGCGCATGGGCCGCGGCGTCATACATGCATGTGGGGCTGGGGCTGCAACGCGTCGAGGCGGGCGTAGCCGCGCTGCGGGCCGCCGAGAACCGTGCGCTGGACCTGACGCTTGCCGCGTCGTCGAAACAACGGCGGCGCGCCACCGTCCTCCTGATCCTGACCATGCTCGCGGGCAGCGCGCTTTTGCTTTTCACGTTCGGCGCACGCGAAAGCAGCGCGCGCAAGAAGCTGCACAGCGTGCGCGCGCTAGGCCGCAACGACGAGCGCTTTCGGAGCCTGTTCGACGATCATCCGGTGCCGATGTATATCTTCGACCGCGAAACGCTGCGCTTTCTCGCCGTCAATTCGGCCGCGATCCAGCAGTACGGCTATTCGGAGAGCGAGTTTCTCGACATGACAATTCGCGCGATCCGGCCGAACAGCGAGATTGCGCGGCTCGAATCGCATTTGCAGCGTTCCGACAGCGCGCAGCCGGGGCGCACGATGGCGGGCATCTGGCATCACCGGCGCAAGGACGGTTCGCTGATTAGCGCAGACATCTCCTATCACGCGCTGAACTTCCTGGGCCGCGCAGCGTTTTTTGTTCTCGCCGACGACGTCACCGAGCAGATCAACGCCGAAGCGGAGGCGCAGCGCTCCAACCAGATGCTCGAAACGGTGATCGACAACATTCCACAGCGCATTTTCTGGAAGGACCTGGAGTCGCGCTATCTGGGCTGCAACATGGCGTTCGCACGCGACGCGGGGTTGTCGTATCCCGAGCAGGTGGTCGGCAAGAGCGACGCGGACATGCCGTGGCGCGCGTTCGCAGAGCTGCTGAACGCGCACGACCGCGAAGTGGTCGAGACGGGCGTGCCGAAGATGAGCTTCGAAGTCGACGTGGTGATCGACGGTGTACACCGCACCACGGTCACGAGCAAGCTGCCGTTCACCGACGGCGACGGCCGGGTGATCGGCGTGCTCGGCTCGTATACGGACATTACCGAACGCAAGCGGGCGGACCTCGCGCTGCGCCTGCAAAGCCGCGCGCTGGATGCAAGCGTCAACGCGATTCTGATCACCGCGCCTTCGCCGGCTGGCAACCTGATCGAATACGTGAATCCGGCCTTCATGCGTATTACGGGCTACGATCCGGCAGAGGTGATCGGCCACGACTGCCGTGTACTGCAACGCGACGATCGCGAGCAGGAGGGCGTCGCGCTGATCCGCGAGGCGCTCGCCGCCAATCGCGAGGTGAGCGCGGTGGTGCGCAACTATCGCAAGGACGGCGCGCTGTTCTGGAATCAGCTCTTCATTGCGCCGGTGCCGAACGCCGAGGGCGTGATCACGCACCACATCGGCGTGATCAACGACGTGACCGACCTGATGCGCTATCAGGAACAGCTCGAATACCAGGCCAACTACGACAGCCTCACGCGCCTGCCGAACCGCAACCTGCTGCGCGACCGTCTGCAGCATGCGCTGATCGTCGCGCAGCGGCAGCACAAGGGCGTCGCGGTGGTGTTCATGGACCTGGACGGTTTCAAGAACGTCAACGACAGCCTCGGTCACAGCATGGGCGACAGGCTGCTCGGCGTCGTCGCCGAGCGGCTCGCGCGCTGCACCCGCACGAGCGATACGGTCGCGCGCCACGGCGGCGACGAGTTCGTGATCGTGATGACCGATACCGTCGACGAACAGTCGCTGATTGCATGGATGGAGCGCGTGCGCGCGTCGGTTTCGGAGCCGGTCTGGCTCGACGGCACCGAGCTGTACGTCGGCTGCAGCATGGGCGCAAGCCTTTTCCCGCAAGACGGCGACGACGCGGAAACGCTGATGAAAAAGGCCGACCTCGCGATGTATCGCGCGAAGGACATGGGCCGCAACACGTTCCAGTTCTATCAGCCGGAGATGAACGCGAGCGCGGGCGCGCGGCTGAACCTGGAGAGGCGTCTACGGCGTGCGCTTCGGGACAATCAGTTTCTGCTGCACTATCAGCCGCAAGTGGACATCCACACCGGACAGATTGTCGGCACAGAGGCGCTGGTGCGCTGGCACGACCCCGAAGGCGGGTTGATACCGCCGTCGTCGTTCATTCCGGTCGCCGAGGAAAGCGGGCTGATCGGGCCGCTGTCGGAGTGGGTGCTGCGTGAAGCCTGCCGTCAGAACAAGGCGTGGCAGAACCTGGGCTTGCCGCCGGCGCGCGTTTCGGTGAACCTGTCGGCGCGCGTGTTCCAGCAGCGCGACATCGCCAGGCTCGTCATGCAGGTGCTGGACGAAACCGGGCTCGAGCCGCAATACCTGGAACTGGAGCTGACCGAAAGCGCGATCATGCGCAACGCGGAAGAAGCCGTCTCCATGCTCAACGAACTGAGCGCGCTCGGCATCGGCCTTGCGATCGACGACTTCGGCACCGGCTATTCGAGCCTTAGCTATCTGAAGCGTTTTCCGGTGGACCGGTTGAAGATCGACCGCTCGTTCGTGTCCGACATCGGCATTTCAGCCGACGACGAGACCATTACCTCGGCGATCATCGCGCTCGCGCATTCGCTGAAACTGCAGGTGATTGCAGAGGGCGTGGAGACCTCGGCGCAGCTGGACTTCCTGAAAGAGCGCGCGTGTGACGAGATGCAAGGCTTCTACTTCGCGAAGCCGATGTCCACGGACGCCATCTCCGAACTGATGAAGGGCGGCACCGCCCGCGAGGCGGCGCTCGCGTGAAACCGCGGCGAGCCGGGCGGCCGCGAGATGGCTACGAGAAGGCGACGCGACGAGAAGGCCACGAGAAGGCCGCGAGAAGGCGACGAGATGGCCACGGGGCATTGCCTCGTGGCGGCGGATGATCGGCCCGTGCTGCGAGCCGCACGCTTGGAGCCGTGCCGCGAGCCGTCAGCGGCGGTGTATATCGCGGCGGTTGCTCCGCGCTGCCTGGCTGGCAATCCGCTCACGCGTCGGCCGCCGCGTATGGCTCACACCGCCGGCGTGCTCACGAAAACCGGCAACTGCTCCGCCGCCGCCGAAAACGCCTGCAAATGGGGATGCGCGCTCGCGCTGACGATCTGCGGCAGCATCATCTGCGTGAAATTCCAGGCGACCGCAAGCGTGACCTCGGCCGCGCCGAAGTCGTCCGCGCGAGTCGGTAGCGGCGAGGTTGCCGCTTCCCGTTCGAGCTCGTTATACGCTGCGAGCAGCTGCCCGCGCACGCGCTCCATCCAGGGTTCGTGCTGCTTGTCGAGCGGCCGCAGATTGCGCTCGTAGACGATCTGCACGGTCTTGTCGCAAGCCGCGAGCGCGAGCCCGGTCAGACGCGCGGCGCGCAGGCACTCGTCGGGGCGCGACGGGAATAGCCGCTGCCCGGGGCCCGCGAGCGACGCGAGGTATTGCAGGATCACCGTCGAGTCCATCACGGTCTTGCCATTGGCCGCGACGAGCGTCGGCGCCTTCACGACCGGGTTGATGGCCGCGAACTGGTCGTAGGTGCTGAATACCGAAATCGGCGCATGCTCAAAGTCCAGGTTGAGCATTTTCATGCAGATAGCGACCCGGCGAACGTATGGCGAGTCGAGCATTCCGATCAGTTTCATGTCTTTTCCGTTAGAAGTTCTATCATGATGCGCCAGCGCTGGCCGCCGCTCCGGTGGTGGACTGTCCACACCGCGTGGTCGGGCGCAGCACACCTCAGGCCAATAGGTTAAGCATCCTCGCGCGCGAGAAAAAGCGAAATTATTCGACGATTTACGTCAGAATCCCTTACATGAAGCCCATTCCGCCCTTGACCGCTTTGCGCTGCTTCGAGGCCGTCGCGCGCCTCGGCGGCGTGACGCAGGCCGCCCGCGAACTGCACGTCACACATTCGGCGGTGAGCCAGCAAATCAGGGTGCTCGAGGAGACGCTGGGCGTCGCGCTCTTCGTGCGCGAGGCACGCGGTCTGCGACCGACCGACGAAGGGCGCTTCTACGCGCTCGAGGTTCGCGCGGCGCTGCGCGACATCACGCAGGCCACGCGCCGCGTGCTCGCGCGTCCGCACGAGAGCGAGCTGGTGATCGCGACCTTGCCGTCGTTCGCGCAGCATTGGCTGGTGCCGCGTTTGCCCGGCTTTCGCGAAGCGCATCCGTATTACCGGGTTCGGCTCGTTACCAGCTTGCAGCTCGAAGATTTGCGCCACGGCGCGAGCGATATCGGCATTCGCATGGGGCAGGGCCATTGGCCCGACGTCGCCCAGCAAAAGCTATTCGACGATGAAATGATCGTGGTGGCCGCGCCGCATTTCGCGCTCGCGCCAGATGGCCGCTTTCCGGTCACTGCAGAGGAGGTGATTGCGTGTCCGCTGCTCTCGAGTCCCGACGCGCCGTGGGCCGACTGGTGCGCAGCCGCTCAGGTGGAGCAACCGCCTGCTGCACGCGTGGTGTTGTCCGCGAATGATTCGAATGTGGTGATCGGCGCGGTGTTGCTCGGCCAGGGTGTCGCGCTCGAGCGGCGCAGTCTCGTGGCGCACGCGCTCGCCCGTGGCGAGCTGGTGCAGATTACGGCGGTTCGCGTGCCTTATCGCTACCCGTACTGGCTCGTGTGGCAGCAGCGCGAAACGCTCACCGCGCAGCAGGCGCATTTCGCGCAGTGGCTGGAGGCAGAGGTCGACGCGTATCTGCGAGCGAACGCGGCGCTGACGGATCAGTAGTGCCGCAATGGGGCGCGCGGCGCGGGCCGCGGCCGTCGTTCAGTCGAGGGCGGGCAGCGCGCGCGGGCGGCGGTCGCTGTCGGTGGCGACATAGGTCAGCGTGGCCTCCGTCACCTTCACGATGTCTTGCGCGAGGCTCATACGCTGCGCGTAGACCTCGACCGAAACGGTGATGGACGTATTCCCCGTTTTCACGATGTCCGCATAAAAGCTCAACAGATCGCCGACGAACACCGGCTGCTTGAACAGAAACGAATTGACCGCGATGGTCGCGACGCGTCCGTTCGCGCGGCGGCTTGCCGGAATCGAGCCCGCAATGTCGACTTGCGCCATGATCCAGCCGCCGAACACGTCGCCGTGAATATTGGCGTCTGCCGGTTGCGGCATGACGCGCAGCGCGCAAGGTTTCTGCGGGAGTTGGAGAAGGTCGGTCATCGGGTTGCCCTGGAAATGCCAGTTAGCCGGCGAAAGCGGGGTGAGCCCGCTTCTGCGACAATATAAAGATCAGGAATTGTACGGGAAAGCACCTCACGAGGTTGCGCGACCAGCCGTGCGCGGGCAAGTGCGTCCACGCGTGCTGCGCTCTGGGCCACTGCTGCGGGCTCCGGCATTCCACCTCCTCCCCACCCGAACCCATGCGCCGCTCGCTTCCGTCCGAACCCTCGCCCATTTCCACTCAGCCGCGCAACGACTGGCAGACCATTCTGTCGCTGTTGCCGTATCTCGCCACGTACAAATGGCGCGTCGCCTTCGCGCTGAGCTGCCTGATCGGCGCGAAGATAGCCAACCTGGGCGTGCCGATCGTGATGAAGCGCATCGTCGACAGCCTCGCTTCGGTGCAGCATCTCACCGCGCTCGGCCGCGCTCACGATTCGCCAGGCATCGTGCTGCTCGGCGGAGTCGGCCTGCTGGTGGTCGCGTATGCGGTGGTGCGCCTCTCCACATCGCTCTTCACCGAGCTGCGCGAAATCCTCTTTTCCAAAGTCACCGAGAGCGCCGTGCGCCAACTCGCGCTCAAGGTGTTCCGGCATCTGCATGGCCTGTCGTTGCGTTTTCATCTCGAGCGGCAAACCGGCGGCATGTCGCGCGACATCGAACGCGGCACGCGCGGCATCACCCAGCTCATTTCATATTCGCTGTACAGCATTCTGCCTACGCTCGTCGAAGTCGGCCTCGTGCTGGGCTTTTTCGTCGTCAAATACGAGGCGTATTACGCGGTGGTCACGTTCGTCGCGCTGGCCGTGTACATCGTATTCACGGTGAAGGTGACTGAGTGGCGCACGCATTTTCGCCGCACGATGAACGATCTGGACTCGAAGGCGAATTCGCGCGCAATCGACTCCCTGCTGAACTACGAGACCGTCAAGTACTTCGGCAATGAAGAGTGGGAAGCGAACCGCTACGACGAAAACCTGAAGCGCTATCGCACGGCGGCAATCAAGTCGCAGCGCTCGCTGTCGGCACTGAACTTCGGGCAGCAGGCGATTATCGGCACGGGGCTCGTATTCATTCTGTGGCGCGCCACAGAAGGCGTGATGGCCGGGCGCCTCACCCTCGGCGATCTCGTGCTGATCAACACGTTCATGTTGCAGCTGTATATTCCGCTCAATTTTCTCGGCGTGGTGTATCGCGAGCTCAAGCAGAGCCTCACCGACATGGACCGCATGTTCACCCTGCTCGGCGCCGCACAGGAAGTGCCCGACGTGCCGGATGCGCCCGGGCTGCAGGTGAGCGGCGCGCAGGTGCGCTTTGAACACGTGAACTTCTCGTATGAGCCGGCGCGGCAGATTCTTCATGACGTGAGCTTCACGATTCCCGCCGGCACCACGACCGCGGTGGTCGGGCATAGCGGCTCGGGCAAGTCGACGCTCGCGCGGCTCATGTTCCGCTTTTACGATCTGGATCGAGCGACTGGCGGCGCAATCAACATCGACGGTCAGGACATTCGCGATGTAGCGCAGGCCTCGCTGCGCGCGTCGATCGGCATCGTTCCGCAGGACACGGTGCTCTTCAACGATTCGATCTACTACAACATCGCCTATGGGCGGCCATCGGCCACGCGCGAGGAAGTCATCGCGGCGGCGCGCGCCGCGCATATCCACGAGTTCATCGAGGGGCTGCCCAAGGGTTACGACACGCCGGTCGGCGAGCGCGGCCTGAAGCTCTCGGGCGGCGAGAAGCAGCGCGTAGCCATTGCGCGGACCATCCTGAAGAATCCGCCCATTCTGCTGTTCGACGAGGCGACTTCGGCGCTCGATTCGCGTTCGGAGCGCGCGATCCAGCACGAACTCGATCAGATCGCGCGCGAACGTACCACGCTCATCATCGCGCACCGGCTCTCCACCGTCGTGCACGCTCAGCAGATCATCGTGATGGATAAGGGACGCATTGTCGAACGCGGCACGCATGCCGAGCTGCTGCGCGCGAATGGCCTGTTCGCACAGATGTGGGCGCTACAGCAGCAACGCGCGGCCGAGGCGTCGCAAGCGGTGGACAGTGCCGGCGCGGCAGTCATGCCGGACAGCGCGGACTTGCCCGCGCGTTGAGCGCTTCTGTGGGGCCGCGTCGCGGCGCTCAGCCTGCGCGCAAACGCCTGTCCAGTTGTTCAAGCTGCGCGGGCGTACCGACGTTTTCCCACAATCCCTCGTATAACTCGCCGGTTGCTAGGCCCCGCCCAATCGTTTCACGGTAGTACGGCCTCAGCGCGCGCCGCGTGCCGCGCGGCAGATCGCGGAACATGCGCGTGTCGTAGAGACCGATGTTGCCGAACGTGAAGCGCGGTCCAGCGTCGAGCGAAAGAACATCGCGGGTGAGTCCGAAGTCGCCGTCCGGATGAAACGGCGGATTCGGCACCATCACGAGGTGCATGCCGGGTTCCGGCAATCTCTTCAACGTTTCTGCGCAGCGCTGTAAAGAGGCGTAATCGAACTCCGCGTACACGTCGCCGCTTACCGCAACGAACACTTCGCTCGAACCTTCGTTTTCGAGGAGAGGCAGCGCTTGCACGATGCCGCCGGCGGTTTCCAGCGCTTCATGCTCGGGTGAATAGCGCAACTCGACGTTCCAGCGCGAACCGTCGCCGAGCGCGGCTTCGATCTGCTCGCCGAGCCACGCGTGATTGATGACGATGGTCTCAAAGCCCGCGCGCGCGAGCCGTTCGATCTGCCAGACGACGAGCGGCTTGCCGCCGGCTTCGAGCAAGGGCTTCGGACGCGTGTCGGTCAGCGGACGCATGCGCTCGCCGCGGCCCGCGGCGAAAATCATCGCTTTTTTCAGGGACATTGTGATTAATCAGAACGTGTAGCCGACTTCGTTCGCGCGGCCTTCAAGCTCGTCGAGCAGCTTCGCGAACGGACGCAGCGGCGCATAACGTTCGGCCACTTTGCGCGCATAGCCGATAAAGCGCGGCAAGTCGTTCATGTAATGCGGCTTGCTGTCGCGATAATTGATGCGGCAGAAAAGACCCAGTACCTTGATGTGCCGTTGCAGGCCCATCCATTCGATCTGACGGTAGAACTCTCCGAAATCGGCGTCGACGGGCAGGCCGGCTTTCCTCGCGCGCTCCCAGTAGTACACGAAGCAATCCAGCTCGAACTCTTCGTCCCAACTGAGAAAGGCGTCGCGCAACAGCGAGGCGACGTCGTAAGTGATCGGGCCGTACACCGCGTCCTGGAAGTCGAGCACGCCCGGGTTGGCCTGCTTCGCCGCGTTGACTTCGCCGGGGGCCCCGCCCGCCGGCTCCATCACCATCAGATTGCGCGGCATGAAATCGCGCAGCATGAACACCTGCGGCTGGGCTCGTGCGCTTGCAATCAGGAGCGCGAAGGTGCGGTCCAGCACGCCGCGCGTGCTCTCGTCGACTTCGCGCGTCAAGTGCCTGCCGATGAACCACTCGGGCATCAACTCCATCTCGCGGCGCAGGAACGCTTCGTCGAACGGCGGCAGCACGTCTTCGCGTGAGGCGAGCTGCCAGCGGATCAGCGCGTCGAGCGCGTCGCGCATCAGCGTGCGCGCGCGGCGCGAGTCGTTGTCCTGCTGCGCGGCACTCAGCGCGCCGAGGTACGACGCGGTGCCCAGATCGGTGACGAGCATCAGGCCCGCGTCGAAATCCACTTCCAGAATGCGCGGCACATGCACGCCGGCAGCCTCGAGCAAGCGGGCGACCTGCACGAACTCGCGGCATTTTTCGGGCGGCGGGGCGTCGACGGCGATCAGCGTGCCGAGGTTTTCGCCTTGCGCCGCCTTACCCGCGAGCCGGAAATAGCGGCGAAAACTGGCGTCGGACGAAGCCGGCGCGAGCGTACCGAGATCGAGTGCATAGCGCTGCGCATGGCTTTGCAGCCAGGCCGTAAGCTGTGCGAGGCGGCTGTCGCCGCGAGGGGGTGTGAAGTCTTGGGAAGGAGGCAGCGTCATGAAAACCGGCGGCAAATTCAGAGGGGCAACGTCTTGCCATATAATACCCCACGACTTTTTTGACGCGACTCACGCCAGCTTTCGCGTATTCCGCTTCACCGCCCGCCTCACCGTTCGGAGATTGTAAATATTGATGTGCAGCCGACTGTCACGGTCGTGGTGTGCAGGCGGTGGATCGTGACTGCAAAGCTGACGGACGGGCCGATTCGCCAAATGATACATGCCGCCTAGACAGCTTTCCCAAACGAATCCCTCTTGTGCCGCGATGCCGCGCAAAAGGCGGCTCGTCGCGGCGTTAATCGCCGTTCCGGGCCTCGTGCCCGCGCTTGCTCACGCCCAACTGGTCGGCGAGGCCGCGCAGCCGCAGCCAATCGACCCACCGTGGGGCATGCGGCTCGCTCCGCAGCTCGAAGACCATGTGCTGCAGCCCGGACAGAAGCCGGCCACCTTCGTACTCGGCGACTCGACCAACGGCACGACAGACCAGGACATGGCCGTCAAGGGCGCAGCGGAAGTGCGCCGCAATACGGTGGTGATCAAGGCCGACGCGCTGCATTACGATCAGGACACGGACATGGCCGATGCATACGGCCAGGTCCACGTGAACAACAACGGTACGACGTTTGCCGGGCCCGAAGCACATCTGCGCGTGGATTCCAGCGAAGGTTTCATGACGGCGCCCAAGTACCGCTTCAACGTGACGGGCGGCTCGGGCAGCGCGGAGCGCGTCGATCTGCTCGACAACGAGCGCTCTGTGTTCACCAAGGGCACCTACACGGCCTGCGCGTGCTCGGACAACCCGGCGTGGTACATCAAAGGCAGCGAGTTCGATTTCGACACGGGCGCCGACGAAGGCGTGGCCTACAACAGCGTGCTGTTCTTCCAGGGCCTGCCGGTGTTCGCATCGCCGTGGCTGTCGTTTCCGCTGTCGGGCGAGCGGCGCAGCGGTCTTCTGCCGCCCACCTTCTCATTGAGTTCGACGAACGGCTTCGAACTCTCGGTGCCGTATTACTTCAACATCGCGCCGAATCGCGATCTGACGTTCACGCCGCGTCTGATCTCCAAGCGCGGTGTGCAGTTGCAGACTTCGTTCCGCTATCTGTCGCCCACCTATTCGGGCTCGATTACCGGCGAATTCCTGCCGAACGACCGGCTGACAAAGACCAACCGCTACGCGCTGTATATCCAGCACAACCAGAACTTCGGCAACGGGTTCGGCGGCTACATCTACTACAACAAGGTTTCGGACAACACGTATCCGGAAGACCTGTCGTCGTCGGTCAATCAGTTCATGAACGGCACCCAGCTCCTGTATCAGCAGGAAGCGGGGTTGACCTATAACAACGGCCCGTGGTCCGTGCTCGCGCGCGAGCAGCACTGGCAGACGCTCACGCCGTCGGTCGCGCCGTATGGCCGCGAGCCGCAATTGAACGTGAAGTACGCGAAGTACAACGTGGGCGGCTTCGACTTCGGTGCCGAGGCGGACTACACGAACTTCCGCATCACGACCGAGGACATGACCCAAGGTCAGCGGGTGATGTTCAACCCGTACATTTCGTACTCGGTGGTGGGGCCCGGCTACTTTGTCACGCCGAAGGTGCAGTGGCATTTCGCGTCATATAACCTCAACAACATCAGCGGCGACGTGCCCGTTGGTACGCCGAAGAATTTCACGGAATCGATTCCGACGCTGACGTTCGACACCGGCCTGATTTTCGACCGCTCGGTGCGCCTCTTCGGCGAGGATTACATCCAGACGCTGGAGCCGCGCCTGTACTACGTGTACACGCCGTATCGCAATCAGGCGTCCGCGCCGCTCTTCGATACCGCCGAGTCCGACTTCGGTCTCGCGGAAATCTTCACGCCTAACACGTTCGTCGGCAACGACCGTATCGCGGACGCGAACCGGCTGACCGCGGCCATCACCACGCGCTTCATCAACCCGGCAACGGGCGACGAGCGCGCGCGCTTCGTGATCGCGCAGCAGTACTACTTTCAGGATCAGCGTGTCACGCTGCTGCCGAATCAGACCAGCACGCAGGCCACGCATTCCGATCTGATCGTGGGTGCGTCAGTCAAACTCGGAGCCGGTTTCGCCTCGGAAACTGCGTTCCAATATAATGCGGACAACAACCAGCTGGTCAAGACGAGCGTGGGTTTCGGGTTCAGTCCGGCCAGCGGCAAGGTGCTCAACGTCGCCTATCGTTACACGCGCGCGAACACCACGCTCGTCAACCAGCCTATCAACCAGGTGCTGGTTTCGGGGCAATGGCCGCTGTCGCATCGGGTATTCGGGGTTGGGCGGTTCAATTACGACCTCGGCGGGCATCGGGTTGTCGACGGACTCGTCGGTCTGCAGTACGACGCCGACTGCTGGACGCTCGGCGCGGGTATTCAACGCTACGCAAACGGGCTGAATACGTCGGGGCACCAGCAGTCGAGCACGCGCTTTCTCGCGCAGTTGACGTTCAAGGGTTTGTCGAGCGTCGACAACGGGCTGATTGCCGCGTTCCGCAGCAGCGTGGCAGGCTATACGCCGCTGCCGCCACCGCCGCCGCCGGAATCGCGGTTCATCAATTACGAATGACGCTCGCCCGGTCATTCATCGAATGCGAAAAGACGGGCCAGGCGTGCCCGACATCATTGGAGTATCTGTGGCAATCATGAAAAAGCTTCGCTTGGCAACGCTCGCGGCAGGTCTTGCCGCGGTGGCGTCTTTCCTGTCGGTCGCGCCGGTACAGGCGCAGGCGCTCGCCGGCAACCGTGGCCAGACTGTCGACACGATTGCCGCCGTGGTCAACAACGGTGTCATTACGCGGCGCGAGCTCGACGAGCGCGTGGGCCTGATTGCCCGGCGTCTGAACCAGCAGAACGCGCCGGTTCCGCCGGCCGACCAGTTGCGTCAGCAGGTGCTCAACCAGATGGTGCTGGAGCGCATCCAGTTGCAGAAGGCGAAGGAAGTCGGCATCAACATCGACGACGCGGCTGTGCAGAAAACGCTCGAGCGGCTCGCCCAGGCCAATAACCTGTCGCTCGACACGTACCGCGCGCGCATCGAGGCGCAAGGCGTGCCCTGGTCCACGTTCACGAGCGACGCACGCACCGAGCTCACGCTTTCGCGTCTGCGCGAGAAGGAAGTGGACAGCAAGGTCACGGTGTCGGACGCGGAAGTCGCGAACTACATTGCCAGTCAGCGCGGCCCGAATGCCGGCGCGACGAGCGACCTGCACATGCAGCACATCTTCCTGAAGGCGCCCTTGAACGCGCCGCAAACGGATATCGAGGCCGCGCAGAAGAGGGCCGACGCCTTGCTCGCCGAAGCGAAGGGCGGCGCCAACTTCGAAAAGCTCGCGAAGTCGAATTCGCTAGCGCCGGATGCGGGCAAGGGCGGCGACATGGGCTACGCGTCGCCGTCGAAGCTGCCGCCGGAGTTCGTCAAGGCGGCTTCGTCGCTGCGGCCGGGGCAGGTTAATCCGGAAGTCATCCGCACCAGCGACGGCTTTGAAATCGTGCGTCTCGTTGACCGCCGCACCGGTCAGGGCACGAGTTCGGACGCACCGAAGCTCATGCAAACGCACGTGCGTCACATCCTGCTGCGCGTGGGCGACGGCATGTCCGAGCCGCAAGCGCGTCAGAAACTGCTCGAAATCAAGCGGGAAATCGCCGCGGGCGGCGACTTCGCGAAGTTCGCTCACACCTATTCGCAAGATGGTTCGTCGTCGCAAGGCGGCGACCTCGGCTGGATCAGCCCGGGCGAAACCGTGCCGGAATTCGAGCGTGCGATGAACACGCTGCAGGACGGCCAGATCAGCGACCCGGTGCGCAGCGAATACGGTTATCACCTGATTCAGGTGCTCGAGCGCCGCGAGGCGCAAGGCTCCATTGCGCAGCAAATGGACCTCGCGCGCCAGGCCATTGGTCAGCGCAAGGCGGAGCAGGCTTACGCCGACTGGCTGCGCGAACTGCGCGACACCGCTTATGTCGAAGTGAAGCCTGACCTGTCGAGCATTCAGTAACCGTCATGAACAGCGCCGCCCCGTCCGCCAGCTTGCCGTTGCAAATTGCGATCACCACCGGCGAGCCGGCCGGCGTGGGTCCCGAGCTCACGGTGCAAGCGTTGGCCGGCGCGGCAACGCACTGGCCCGGCGCGCAGTTCACGGTGCTGGGCGATGCGGCGCTTCTCGCGGAACGCGCCCGGGCAGTGGGCGTGGACTGGCATGCGCTGGTGGCGGACGGCAAGCGCGTTCAGGTGCAGCATCGGCCGCTCGGCGCGCCGGCGATTGCGGGCACGCTGAACGCGGCTAATGGACGCTACGTGCTCGACCTGCTGGACAGCGCGATAGACGGCGCGATGGCCGGCACTTTCGACGCAATCGTCACCGCGCCGCTGCAAAAAAGCACCATCAACGACGCAGGCGTGCCCTTTACCGGCCACACCGAATATCTGGCGGAACGCACTCACACGCCGCGCGTCGTCATGATGCTAGCGGGCACCGGCAAGCGTGCGTTGCGGGTGGCGCTCGCCACCACCCATCTGCCGCTCAAGGACGTGTCCGCCGCGCTTTCCATCGAGGGGCTCGTTCAAACGCTGCGTATTGTCGATCACGACTTGCGGCATCACTTCGGTCTGCCCGCGCCGCGCATCCTGGTGACGGGACTCAACCCGCACGCGGGCGAAAACGGCTATCTGGGCCGCGAGGAGATCGACGTCATCTCGCCGGCGCTCAAGCTCGCGAACGGGGAGGGCATCGACGCGCGCGGTCCCTACCCGGCCGACACGCTGTTTCAGCCGCGTTATCTGGACGAAGCGGACTGCGTGCTCGCCATGTTCCACGATCAGGGCTTGCCGGTGCTCAAGTACGCAACGTTCGGCGAAGGCATCAACATTACACTCGGCTTGCCGATCATCCGCACGTCGGTCGATCATGGAACCGCGCTGGATCTCGCGGGCACCGGCCGTGCCGACGCGGGCAGTTTGATCGCCGCGATCGACACCGCGGTTTCCATGGCGCAGCACCGCCGCGCGGGCTGATTCAACGCTGCTTATGCCGCGCTCGTCGTTCGGCGCGGCTGCGCGGACCTTGGCGATTCGGCGTTGCTGATTGAGCCTCGGTGGTTCGGCCTCGATAATTCAGCGTTGTACCAGCAGCCTCGCGTGGTCTTTTTTCAAGCAGTTCTCACTTTAGCGTTTCTCCGATGTCCACCAGCAGACAGCAGCAAGGCCGACACCAAGGTCATATCGCCCGCAAGCGTTTCGGTCAGAACTTTCTGGTCGACATGGGCGTGATCGATTCGATCGTCGACGTGATCCGGCCGCAGCGCGGCGAGCGCATGGTCGAAATCGGGCCGGGGCTCGGCGCACTCACCGAGCCGTTGATCGAGCGTCTGGCCACGCCCGAGGCGCCGCTGCATGCCGTCGAACTGGACCGCGATCTGATCGGGCGTCTGAAAAACAAGTTCGGCGCTCTGCTCGAGCTGCACGCGGGCGACGCGCTCGCGTTCGACTTCGGCTCGCTTGCGGCCCCGGGCGACGCGCCGTCGCTGCGCATTGTCGGCAACCTGCCGTACAACATTTCGAGCCCGCTGCTGTTTCACCTCACGTCGTTCGCGCATCGTGTCATCGATCAGCACTTCATGCTGCAGAACGAAGTTGTCGAGCGGATGGTGGCCGAGCCCGGCACGAAGGCGTTCAGCCGTCTTTCGGTGATGCTGCAGTACCGTTATGTGATCGACAAGCAGCTCGACGTGCCGCCCGAGGCGTTTCAGCCGCCGCCGAAAGTCGATTCGGCCATCGTGCGCATGATTCCGTATGCGCCGCACGAACTCACGCCGGTCGACGAGCGCGTGCTGGGCGAGGTGGTCACCGCTGCGTTCTCGCAGCGGCGCAAGATGTTGCGCAATACGCTCGCCGCATTGCGCGATAGGGTGGATTTCGACGCGATCGGCTTCGATCTGCAGCGCCGCGCCGAAGACGTGCCGGTGGCGGAATACGTGCGCGTGGCGCAACTCGTGGCGGCCAAGGCCTGAGCGCGCGGCGCCGCGCTTGTCGCCGGCGTTTGCGCTAGCTTGCCGCTGTACGCTTGCCCGGCGCATTGACGAGCGCGATGCCCGTCAGCACCAGCGCTGCTGCCATGAGAAAGCGCAGGCTGAACGATTCGCCGAGCAGCAGCACGCCGAAGGTCACGCCGAAAAGCGGCGTCAGAAACGAGAACACCGACAGCCGCGACGCGACGTAGCGCGTGAGCAGCCAGAACCACAGCAAATAGCTGACGAACGCAACCACCACGGCCTGGTACGCGAGGCTCGCAACCACGAGCGGCGTGACCGCGTCGACGTGCGCGTCGCCGAGCGCGAGGGCCAGCGCGAGTAGCACCACCGCGGATACCGTGAGTTGATAGAAGAGCGTCTTGCTCGCGCTCGAATGCGCAAGCCGGGTGGCGCGCACCACCACGGTCGTCGCGGCCCAGGCGACGCCCGCCAGCACGCCGAGGGCGTCACCGGCCACGCCGGCCAGCGACGAGCCGCGGGCCGCCGCGCCGTGCAGGAAGCCATCCGCGAAAGCCAGCGTCATGCCGGCGAACGCCACGGCAATGCCGAGCCATTGGAACGGCCGCATCCGCTCGCCTTCGACGAACCAGTGCAGACCGAGCGCCGTGAAGCACGGCGCGGTGTAGAGAAACACCGCCATGCGCGACGCGCTGGTCAGCGTGAGCCCGAGGAAAATGCACACGAACTCGGCCGCGAACAATATGCCCGCCAGCAGGCCCGCGCCGAGCGTGCCGTCGTCGCGAAACAGCGGCGTGCCGCGCGAGCGAGCCCATCCCCACACGAGCAGCGCTGCGATGGTGGAGCGCAAGCCCGCCTGAAAGAGCGGCGGCAGCGCCGCATTGGTGGTCTTGATAGCCACTTGCTGGAAGCCCCAGATCGCGCACAAGCCGACCATCAGCAGAACGGCGAAACCATCGGGGGCGCGACGCGTAGGCAGGGCAGTGGTGCTCATGTGGGCAATGTGTATGGCTCGAGGCGAGACAGGTTGAACGGCGCAGTGAGTACGATAGCAAACCTGCTCGCCTGCCTAGCCGATCACCCCATCGCCTACGCGTGCTTCTCGCAAGTCGCAAGTCATTTGCTGATTTGACGGACGCGGCGCAACGCTCGCGCAACACCTATTTCTTGCCACGACGGTTTCGCGCTAAGGTTCGACGGAAGTTCTGTCGGTACATTCACACGCGTCGGCGTCGAAGGTTCCGAGCTTCCGTAGGAAGCCGCGCCAGCCGGCAATGCCCGCGTCAGCAGCCAGACTCTGTCCGCGCGAAGCGGACCCGCTACGAGGAGAGCACATGATGACCCTGAGCAAAGGCGCGGCGGCGGTGGCGTTGATGTCGCTCGGTTGTCCGGCGGCGCAGGCGCAGTCCAGCGTGACGCTCTACGGCGTGGTGGACGAGAGCGTGCGCTATCTGACTCACGCCAACAAGGCCGGCGATTCGTCGCTCGGTCTCGGCACGGGCGGCATGACGCAAAGCCGCTGGGGCCTGAAGGGCGTGGAAGATCTGGGCGGCGGCTGGTCCACCTTCTTCAAGCTCGAGAATCGCATCTACATCAACAGTGGGCAGAGCGACCCGACCTTGCCGTTTTTCAACGAAGCGCAGATCGGCGTGCGCTCGAATTCCTACGGCCAAGTGATTTTCGGCCGTCAGTACAACGTCATGATCGAAGGGATCACGGTAGCCGGTTACGGCAGCAATCCGTGGATTCCGTACGACTTCAGCTTTCAGCCCGAAGTGACGATGACAGGCGGCATCTGGACCAGCAACCAGGTGCAGTATCAGGCGAAGTACGAGGGCCTCAGCTTCGCGGCGGGCTATGCGTTCGGCGGCAACGCGGGCAACTCGTATGGCACCCAGATCGGCGCGGCGGCGGCCTATGCGCCTGGGGGCGGACCGTTCACCTTCGGGGGCGCGTATGAAGAGTCGAAAGACTCGGTCAACGGCGCGTCGGCAAAAGCGTGGACCTTCGGCGGCTCCTACACGTGGGACAAGACGCGCTTTTCGCTCGGCTATATCGTCAATCGCGCCGACGCCGGCTTTTCCACCTTCGCCAACGGACCATTCACGGCACCTGTGCTTGCCGCGCTCAAATACACGGATTTTTCGCGGCGGCGCATGTTCATGGGCGGCATCACGCAACAGGTCGGCAACGCGTGGCACTTCGCAGCGAACGTTTGGCGGACATTGCAGGACGGCAAGACCGCCGCGAAAGACGGCTCGGCATGGCAATACCAGCTCGTGGCCGACTACGCGCTGTCAAAGCGCACGGACGTCTACGTCGAGGGCGACTATTCGCTGTATCGCGGCGATCTGATCGGCGCGCAACTGCAAGGCGTGAACGGCGTCGGGCTCGCGCAAAAGGGCTCGCAAATCGGCTTGATGGCGGGGCTGCGGCATCAGTTCTGAAACGCGGCGACGGGCAGCTTCACGGCAGCTTTGTGAACGCTTTGCCGCCTGCAGCGGCGGTCGAATCGGGGTACATTTACGCTCTCGACATACATCAAGCAACAGGGAGTACACGATGCGCCTGCTTCACACCATGCTCCGGGTCGGCGACCTGGACCGTTCGATCGCGTTCTACACCGAACTGCTCGGCATGAAGTTACTGCGCCGCGAAGATTATCCGGAAGGCAAGTTCACCCTGGCATTCGTCGGCTACACGGACGAGCGCGACGGTACCGTCATCGAATTGACGCATAACTGGGACACGCCGTCGTATGACCTCGGCACCGGTTTCGGACATCTGGCCGTCGAGGTGGAAGACGCGTATGCGGCCTGCGACAAGATCAAGGCGCAAGGCGGTACAGTCGTGCGCGAAGCCGGACCGATGAAGCACGGCACGACCGTGATCGCGTTCGTGACCGATCCTGACGGCTACAAGATCGAGTTCATTCAAAAGAAAAAATAAGCGCGGCGTGAGTGACGAGGCCGCGCGCCGTGCCATGTCGGAACCGCGGCTTGGCACGGCGCTAGAGCATTAACGCGGTTGCACCGCGGCAGAGCCGCGCAGCGCACGACTATAACGTCGGCAGCAACTCCGGCGGATGCGACTTCAGCGTCTGCCGCGCCTCGCGGAACTCCGGAAAAATTGATTCCACCGTTTGCCAGAAGCGCGGGCTATGGTTCATTTCCCGCAGATGCGCAAGCTCGTGCGCGACGACGTAGTCGATGATGGAAAGCGGGAAGTGAATCAGCCGCCAGTTGAGGCGAATCTTGCCGTCGCTCGAACAACTGCCCCAGCGCGTGGCCGCCGACGAAAGCGCATACGCGCGATAGTTGACGCCCAGTTTCTCGGCATAAATAGCGAGGCGCTCGCCGAACAGACGCTTCGCCTCTCCTTGCAACCAGCCTTGCACACGGTCCTTGATCTGCTGCGGGTCGGCTTGCAAAGGCAGCGGCACTTGCAGCGCGCAATCTTGCGCGCTGAACGCGAGCGTGCCTTGCGGCGAGCCTAATTTCACGCGCACCGGCTGGCCGAGATAGGGCACTTGCGCGCCGTCTTTCCAGTCCACCTTCGGCAGCGCACGCTGTTCGACACGCGTTTGCCACTCAATCAGCTTCGCGAAAATCCAGCGTTGCTTTTCCGTGATCGCGGTTTCAATGTCGGCGAGCGTGACCCAGCGCGGCGCGGTGATCGTGAGTCCGGTGCTGTCGATGGCAAAGCCAATCGAGCGGCGCGCCGAACGCTTGAGCGCGTAATGCAGCGTGCGTGAACCGATGGTGAGGCTGCGTAGCTTGCTGCCGTCCGGTGCGAGCGGCACGGCAGGCTGCTCGCGTTGAGTCGAGCTGGGCCCGGACGGGGAAGGGGACGACGACGTCGACCCCGGCTCGGCAAAGAGCGGGAGATCGAGCTGCCGGTTATCGAGCGCCGCAGCGGGCTGTGGCGTAGGAGACTTCTGCATCGGATTCGGCTTCGCGCTGTTACGCCTTCGAGGGCGTGGGCGCGTCAGATTGGTGCGGCGGCGGAACCGCTTTCCGCCGCGCGATACGCAGCGGGATCGATGCGACGCATTTCAGCTTCGATCCACTGTTCGACGCGCGTGTTCACTTCATCGGGCGTGAGCCCCGTTGTCTGAATCGGCTTGCCGATCGACACTGTGACTATACCCGCATATTTGAGAAACGAGTTGCGAGGCCACACGCGTCCGGCGTTGTGCGCGATCGGCACGACTGGCGCGCCGCTGGCTATCGCGAAGCGTGCGCCGCCCGTCTTGTACTTGCCCTGCTTGCCGGTGGGCGTACGCGTGCCTTCCGGAAACATGATGACCCAGGCGCCTTCCGCCATGCGCGCCTTGCCTTGCCTGATGACCGACTCGAACGCGTACTTGCCTTCCTTGCGGTCGATGTGAACCATCTTCAGCAGGCCGAGCGCCCAGCCGAAAAACGGCACGTACAGCAGTTCGCGCTTGAACACGTAGCACAGCGGCCGCGGCATCAGCGCGGGAAAGGCGAGCGTTTCCCATGCCGACTGGTGTTTGGAGAGCAGCACGGCTGGACCGTCGGGCAGATTCTCCATGCCTTGAATCGTGTAGCGAATGCCATTGAGCCAACGCACCACTATGAGCGTGACGCGGCACCAGCCGGCCGCCATCCAGTAGCGTTTATCGGCGCGCATGAACGGAAACGCGATGAAGCAGGCCATCGCGTACGGCACCGTGAACAGTACGAAGTAGATCAACAGCAGCAAGGAACGGATGAAGCGCATCGGCGTGGTCTGTATGGGTTGAGGACGCGCGCGGTGCGCGTCATTCCTGGGCGTCGGCGAGAAAGTCGAGCACGAATGCGCGCAGATCGTCATGCACGACTGTGCCTTCCGGCAGGCCGCCGGCCGCGAGCGTCTTGCGGCCCTTGCCGGTCAATACCAGATGCACCGGATGCCCGAGTGCCGTGCCTGCTTGCAGATCGCGCATCGCGTCGCCGACCACGGGCGTGTTCTCGGGATCGACCTCGAAGCGCTCGTTGATCATCTTCAGCATGCCCGGTTTCGGTTTGCGGCATTCGCAGTGATCTTCGGCCGTGTGCGGGCAAAAGAACACCGCGTCGATGCGTCCGCCGACAGCCGCCGCCATGCGGTGCATCTTGAGATGCATCGCGTTCAGCGCATTCATGTCGAACAGCCCCCGGCCGATGCCCGACTGATTCGTCGCGACCGCGACGCGATAGCCGGCCTGGCTCAGGCGCGCGATCGCTTCGAGCGAACCCGGCAACGCGACCCATTCGTCCGGCGACTTGATGAACGCGTCCGAATCGACGTTGATCACGCCGTCGCGATCGAGGATCACTACTTTCTTGGTCGGCATGGCGTGCGGCTCAGGCGGCGAGTCGGGAAATGTCCGCGACGCAATTCATCTGCTGATGCAGCGCGCCGAGCAAGGCCAGACGGTTCGCACGCAACGCCGGATCTTCCGCGTTGACCATAACGTCGTTGAAGAACGTGTCGACGGGTTCGCGCAGCGCGGCGAGCGCAGTGAGCGCGCCCGTGTAGTCGCGCGCGGCGAGCTGCGTCTGCACGCGCGGCGCGACCTGTTCGAGCTGCGCGTGCAGGGCCTTCTCCGCCGCTTCGACGAAGAGCGCGGGCTGTACGCCGCCGCTCGCGGTTGCGCTTTCCGACTTCTTCAGAATGTTCGAGATGCGCTTGTTGGCGGCCGCGAGCGACGCGGCTTCCGGCAACGCGGCGAACTCGCGCACCGCAACGAGACGCGCGACGATGTCGTCAAGACGCGTGGGCTCGAGCGCCAGCACCGCGTCGATTTCGCCCGGCGCATGGCCGCGTTCGCGCAGCAGACCGCGCAGGCGGTCCATGCTGAATTCGTAGATGGCTTGTGTCGAATCGGTCACGTTCGGCAGCGCGGCGAATTGAGCGTGAGCCGTGCGCAGCAGTTCGACGAAGTCCACGGCCAGTTGCTTCTCGACCAGAATACGCAGCACGCCGAGCGCGTGGCGGCGCAGCGCGAACGGGTCTTTCTCGCCGGTGGGTTGCAGACCGATGCCCCAGATGCCGACCAGGGTTTCCAGCTTGTCGGCGAGCGCGACCACCGTGCCGGTTGCGGTAGCCGGCAATGCGTCGCCGGAAAAGCGCGGCTGATAATGTTCCGAGCACGCGAGCGCGACTTCTTCCGGCTCGCCGTCGTGGCGCGCGTAATACGTGCCCATGGTGCCCTGCAGCTCGGGGAATTCGCCGACCATGTCGGTGATCAGATCGGCCTTGGCCAGACGCGCGGCGCGCCTGGCGAGCGCCACGTCGGCGCCGATCAGCGCGGCGATTGCGCCTGCCAGCCCTTCGAGCCGCTCCACGCGTTGCAGCGCCGAGCCCAGCTTGTTGTGATACACGACGTTCGCGAGCAGCGGCACGCGCTCGGCGAGCGGCTTTTTCTTGTCCTGTTCGAAGAAGAACTTCGCGTCTGCGAGACGCGGGCGCACCACACGCTCGTTGCCTTCGATAATGTCGCCGGGCGTTGCCGTTTCGATATTCGACACGATCAGGAAACGCGAGCGCAGCTTGCCGTTCGCATCGGTCAGCGCGAAGTATTTCTGGTTGGTCTGCATCGTGAGGATCAGACATTCCTGCGGTACTTGCAGGAACTCGTCCTCGAAGCGGCACGAATAAACCACCGGCCATTCAACCAGCGACGTCACTTCGTCAAGCAGCGACTCGGGCATCACCACCTGGTCGCCGTCAGCGTGCGCGAGCAGATGCGTGCGGATGGTTTCCTTGCGATCCGCGAAATTCGGTACGACGCGGCCTTTGTGCATCAGCGTGTCCACGTACGCATCGGCGTGCTGGATCTGCACGAAGCCTTCGGACAGAAAGCGATGGCCGAGCGTGGTGTCGTCGGCGTCGATGCCGAGCGCGCTCACCGGCACGACGCGCTCGCCGTGCAGCGCGGTCAGCCGATGCACCGGGCGCACGAACTGGACACTAGAGCCGTCCGGACGCTGATAGGTCATCACCTTCGGAATGGGCAGCTTCGTCAGCGTTTCGTCGAGCGCCGCTTGCAGACCTTCCGCGAGCGTGGCGCCCGGCGCGGCGTAGCGCAGGAAGAAAGCTTCCGCCTTACCGTCCTGCGCGCGCTCCAGGTCGCTCACCGAAAAATCGGGGAAGCCAAGCGCGGCGAGCTTCTTCGCGAGCGGCGCGGTGGGCTGGCCGTCTTTGTCCAGCGCGACGGAAACCGGCAGCACTTTTTCGCGCACGTGCCTTTCCGGCGCGACAGCGCGCACGTTCTTCACCATGACGGCGAGCCGGCGCGGCGTCGCATAACGCTCGAACGACAGTTCGCCTTCGATCAGGTCGCGCGCCGCGAGGCGCTCTGCAATACCTTCTGCGAAAGCGTCGCCGAGACGGGCGAGCGCTTTGGGCGGCAGTTCCTCGGTCAGCAGTTCGACCAGCAGGGTAGCTTGATGGGGTTGAGTCATTTCTTGATGTTCTCGTCAGTCCGGGTCGATCTTGCGTTCGACTTTCAGCGGCGGCGCCCACGCGGGCTTGGCGGCGTCCTGCTCGTCGGTGGTGAGGCCGGGCACGCCGTGCACCGGATTGCCGAGCATCGGAAAGCCGAGCTTTTCGCGCGAATCGTAGTAAGCCTGTGCAACGAGACGCGACAGCGCGCGAATCCGGCCAATGTACGCCGCGCGCTCCGTCACCGAGATCGCGCCGCGCGCGTCGAGCAGATTGAACGTGTGGCCGGCCTTCAGCACGAGTTCATAGGCGGGCAGCGCGATCTGCGCTTCGATCATGCGCTTTGCTTCCGCTTCGTAGCTGTTGAAGAACGTGAACAGCAGGTCGACGTTCGCGTGCTCGAAGTTATACGTGGACTGTTCGACTTCGTTCTGGTGATACACGTCGCCATACGTGAGGCGGCGCGTTTCCGGGCCGTTCGGGCCTTCCTCTTCCCACTCGGTCCAGACGAGGTCGTAGACGTTCTCGACCTTTTGCAGGTACATCGCGAGGCGTTCCAGACCGTAGGTGATTTCGCCAAGCACCGGCTTGCAGTCCAGACCACCCACCTGCTGGAAATACGTGAACTGCGTGACTTCCATGCCGTTCAGCCACACTTCCCAACCGAGGCCCCATGCGCCGAGCGTGGGGTTTTCCCAGTCGTCCTCGACGAAACGCACGTCGTTCTGCTGCAGGTCGAAGCCGAGCGCTTCAAGCGAGCCGAGATACAGATCGAGAATGTTTTCAGGCGCGGGCTTGAGCACCACCTGGTACTGGTAATAGTGCTGCAGACGGTTCGGGTTCTCGCCATAGCGGCCGTCTTTCGGGCGGCGCGACGGCTGCACGTAGGCCGCGCGCCACGGCTCCGGGCCGACCGCGCGCAGGAACGTGTGGACGTGCGAGGTGCCCGCGCCGACTTCCATGTCGATCGGCTGGAGCAACGCGCAACCCTGCTTGTCCCAATAGGACTGCAGTGTCAGGATGATTTGCTGAAACGTGAGCATGAAGTGCCTTTCGGGCATGAGGCCGCGCCGCGGGCGCTGAGGCACGCGGGGCGACCGTGGAGCAAAGTGCTAAACCTGTGATTTTAACGGAAAGGCGGGGGGGTGTCCGGTTTGCGGGAAGCGGCATTTTTCGATGAAGCGCTTCACGCCACCGCCAACTCCACCTTCGGCGAAAACGAATCGCTGCGCGCAACCGGCCACCACTTCTCATACAACGAATAACGATAATTCCCATTGAGAAGATCGTTGGGCTCCAGATACTTCAGCAGCTCCGACATCAACTGCACTTCATGCGACGACACCCGCCGCACGATGTGATGCGCGCGCAGTTCCGCCGGATGTTTCAGCCCCGCGGCCTGAACGATTTCCTTCAGCGCGTGCAGCGTGTTGTGGTGGAAGTTGAACACGCGATCGGCCTTGTCGGGCACTACGAGCGCACGCTGACGCACCGGGTCTTGCGTTGCGACGCCGGTCGGGCAGCGCCCCGTGTGACAGGTTTGCGCCTGAATGCAGCCCACCGCGAACATGAAGCCGCGTGCGGCGTTGACCCAGTCCGCGCCGATTGCAAGCGTTCTGGTGATGTCGAACGCCGTGATCATCTTGCCGCTCGCACCAATGCGAATGCGTTGCCGCAAGCCAATGCCCACCAGCGTGTTGTGCACGAGCAGCAAGCCTTCCTGCAGCGGCACGCCGACGTGGTCGGTGAATTCGAGCGGCGCGGCGCCGGTGCCGCCTTCCGCGCCGTCCACGACGATGAAGTCCGGCAGAATGCCCGTCTCCAGCATGGCCTTTGCAATGCCAAAGAATTCCCACGGATGCCCGATGCACAGCTTGAACCCCGTCGGCTTGCCGCCCGACAGCGTGCGCAAGCGCTCGACGAATTCGAGCAGGCCGCGCGGCGTCGAAAACTCGGAATGTGTGGCCGGCGAAATGCAGTCGCGGCCCATCGGCACGCCGCGCGTTTCCGCAATTTCAGGCGTGATTTTCGCGGCCGGCAATACGCCGCCATGACCTGGCTTCGCGCCCTGCGAGAGCTTCACTTCGATCATTTTCACCTGCGGCTCGGCCGCCTGCTTCGCGAATTTCTCCGCGCTGAACGTGCCGTCGTCGTTACGGCAGCCGAAGTAACCGGAGGCAATTTCCCAGATGATGTCGCCGCCATGCTCGCGGTGATACTTCGACATCGAACCCTCGCCGGTGTCGTGCGCGAAGTTGCCTTTCTTCGCACCGAGGTTCAGCGCCATGATCGCGTTTGCCGAGAGAGAGCCAAAGCTCATCGCCGACACATTGAAGATCGACATGGAATAAGGCTGCGCGCGCTCTGCGCCCACCACGATGCGAAAGTCGTGGCTGTCGAGCGTGGTCGGCGCGAGCGAGTGGCTAATCCATTCGTGCGCGACGGCCTTCACGTCCAGTTCCGTGCCGTAGGGTCGGCTATCCACGTCGTTCTTCGCGCGCTGATAGACGATGCTGCGTTGAGCACGCGAAAAGGGCTTTTCGTCGGTGTCGCCTTCCACGAAATACTGGCGGATTTCCGGGCGAATGAATTCGAACAGGAAACGCAGATGCCCCCACAGCGGATAGTTGCGCAAAATCGCGTGGCGCTGTTGGGTCAGGTCGAACAGGCCGAGCGCGACGAGCGCGAGCGGCACCGCGAGCCACCACCACGAAATATGATGAGCCGCGGCGAGCGCCGCGCACAGGGCGAGGAGCGCGACGGCGCACCACATGGCCAGATAACGTCGAGAAAACATGCAGACTCCGGTGCAGTGTCACGGAGGGATTGCACGCGCTCAAAGCGCGGGCGGATCCACCGTGCGGGAAACGAGCGACTGCCTGGCGGGAAGCCGCAAGCGCGTAGATGATACGGCTCAGACCCGGTGGCTCAAAAGAGTGGCCTCGCAACGATCGGCGTTGCAACGGGCGGCCGGAGAAACGAAGTTAGCGTCCGCCCAGCAGTGCGGCTTTCTGCAACGTGCGCGCGGCCGGCTGCCCGGTCGCCGCATGTTCGATGATGCCGCCGCCCAGGCACACGTCGCCATCGTAGAGCACTGCGGATTGCCCCGGTGTGACAGCCCACTGGGCCTCGTCGAAGGTAAGCTCGAAAAGGTCTTCGCCGTTGGTTGCCGCGTCGCTCGCGCTGCGGAACGTGCAGCGAGCGTCGGCCTGCCGGTAGCGGGTCTTCGCGCCGCACGCGAAGCCTTCTGGCGGCGGCTCGCCCGCGACCCAGCTCGTGTTGCCCGCGCTGAGCGTATGACTGAGCAGCCACGGATGGTCGTGTCCTTGCGCGACAAAGAGCGTGTTCGACGCGATGTCCTTGCCGGCCACGAACCACGGCTCGCCGCTGCCGTCCTTGCTGCCGCCGAGGCCGATGCCCTTGCGCTGGCCGAACGTATAGAACGCAAGGCCGATGTGCTCGCCGACCACCTTGCCGTCGGTGGTTTTCATCGGGCCAGGCTTCGTCGGCAAGTAGCGGTTCAGGAAGTCGCGGAACGGCCGCTCGCCGATAAAGCAGATGCCGGTCGAGTCCTTCTTCTTCGCATTGGGCAACGCGATCTGCTCGGCGATCTCGCGCACTTTCGTTTTGGGAATTTCGCCGAGCGGAAACAGCGTTTTCGACAACTGCGCCTGATTCAGCCGATGCAGGAAGTACGACTGGTCCTTCGTATGGTCGAATGCCTTCAGCAGTTCGAAGCGGCCATTGTTCTCGCGCACGCGCGCATAGTGGCCGGTCGCTATGGTTTCGGCGCCGAGCGACATCGCGTGGTCGAGAAAGGCCTTGAACTTGATCTCGGCGTTGCACAGCACGTCCGGGTTGGGCGTGCGGCCGGCAGAATATTCGCGCAGGAATTCGGCGAACACCCGGTCCTTGTATTCGGACGCGAAGTTGACCGCTTCCACGTCGATGCCGATCAGATCCGCTACCGACACCACGTCGATCCAGTCCTGACGCGTCGAGCAGTATTCGCTGTCGTCGTCGTCTTCCCAGTTCTTCATGAACAGGCCGACCACGTCGTAGCCCTGTTCCTTCAGCAGCCACGCGGTGACCGACGAATCGACGCCGCCCGACATGCCTACTACGACTTTCTGCTTGCTCATAAGATGCTCACTGGGTACTGCATGACTGCATGGATCGTGGGTCGCGGATCTAAGCTCGCGCCTGCCGCGAGGTTTATCTCGAGGCTTATCTTTTTGGCCCGACCGAATGCGTGTGCACGAAGTCGAGCGGGAAACGCCGGCCCGCCAGGTAGTCGTCGATACATTGCATGACGAGCGGCGTACGGTGCCGGTGCGGGCAGGCGCGCAATTCTTCTGCGCTCATCCACAAGGTTCGGACGATGTCCGGATCGAGCGCGCGTGCCGTCTCGGGTTCGCCGCCGGCGCCGCAATAAGTGAAGCGCAGATAGGTGACGCCGGCGCTTTCCGGCCGCTCGAAATGCGTCATGTACATGCCGACCAGCGCCTCGGGCGTGAACGGATGAGCCGTTTCTTCGAGCGTCTCGCGAATTACCGCTTCCAGCAGCGTTTCGCCGGCTTCCAGATGGCCGGCCGGCTGGTTCAGCCGCAGGCCGGCGGCGGTGTGCTCCTCGACCACGAGAAAGCGCCCGTCACGCTCGACGATGGCCGCGACGGTCACGTGCGGCAGCCAGGTTTCCGGTTTCATGGGTGCGCATTTTACCGTTTATATCGGCGAACTGCCGGGAAGTGGGCGACTGGCGGAGGGGCGACTGCGGGAGGTGACTGGCGATCAGCGAGCGGTGAGTGCCGAGCAGCGAGTGGTGAGTGGCGAGCGGCGTGCGGCGAGTGGCGAGTGGCGTGCGGCGAGTGGCGAGTGGCGAGTGGCGTGCGGCCACCGCCGACCGGCAGCACTGTCCAGCAACAGCCGACAGTACCAGGCGCCATTAGCGTGAGACCCGACGCGTCCCCCGCCACGAAAAGCCGGCAGCCCCCGCCCGCCCTCGCGCACCCGGCACAACCCGCCGCCTCAGGGCCGCATGCTCCGTCGGCAACCCCGGATTGTCCCCGATTTCTGCGGACCCCCGGGTTTCGGGTAAAGTGAGGCGTTAGCCGTTGCACTTGCAAGCCGGCGTGCCTCGTCGGCCGATCTGTCGTCAAACAGTAAGTCGAGGAGGAACAACGATGCACATCGGAGTGCCAGCCGAGACGCGCGCGCACGAAACCCGCGTCGCCGCGACGCCCGAGACCGTCAAGAAGTACGTGGCTTCCGGCCATCGGGTCACCATCCAGAGCGGCGCCGGCGCCGGCGCGAGCTTTCCCGACGACGCCCTCGCCGCAGCCGGCGCGGAAATTGTCGATGCCGCCACCGCTTTCGGCGCTGACCTCGTCCTCAAAGTCCAGTCTCCCACCGAAGCCGAGTTGCCGCTCCTGAAACGCGGCGCGGTGCTGATCGGCATGCTCGATCCGTTCAACACGGAGAATGCGCAGAAACTGGCCGCGGCCGGCGTCACCGCCTTCGCGCTGGAAGCCGCACCGCGCACGACGCGAGCGCAAAGCCTCGACGTGCTGTCCTCCCAGGCCAACATCGCCGGATACAAGGCGGTGCTGCTTGCCGCGACGCTGTATCCGCGCTTCATGCCGATGCTGATGACGGCCGCAGGCACCGTAAAGGCCGCGCGCGTGCTGATTCTCGGCGCCGGCGTGGCCGGTCTGCAGGCAATCGCGACTGCGAAACGCCTTGGCGCCGTGATCGAGGCATCCGACGTGCGCCCGGCCGTGAAAGAGCAGATCGAATCGCTCGGCGCCAAGTTTCTCGACGTCCCCTACGAAACCGATGAAGAGCGCGAAGCCGCGCAAGGCGTGGGCGGCTATGCGCGGCCCATGCCGCCGTCCTGGCTCACGCGCCAGACGGCGCTCGTCCACGAGCGCGCAAAGCAGGCCGACGTGGTGATCTCCACCGCGCTGATTCCGGGCCGCGCCGCGCCCACGCTGCTGTCCGTCGAAACCGTGCAGGCGATGAAACCCGGCTCCGTGCTCGTCGACCTCGCCGCGGGCCGCGGCGCGGAATACGAAGGCCGGCGCGGCGGCAACTGTCCGCTCACCGAAGCGGACAAGGTCGTCGTGCGGCACGGCGTGACGATAGTCGGCTACACGAATCTCGCCTCGATGGTGCCCGCGGATGCGTCCTCGCTCTACGCGCGCAACCTGCTCGACTTCCTGAAGCTGATCGTCACCAAGGAAGGCGCGCTCAACATCGACCTCGCCGACGACATCGTCGCGGCCACGCTGCTCACCCGCGACGGCGACGTCGCGCGCAAGGTATAAAGCGAATTCACCTGGAGAAACGGCGATGGAAGTGCTCAACCACACCGTCATCAACCTGATTATTTTCGTGCTGGCGATCTACGTCGGCTACCACGTGGTCTGGAACGTCACGCCCGCGCTGCACACGCCGCTCATGGCCGTGACCAATGCGATCTCGGCGATCGTGATTGTCGGCGCGATGCTCGCCACCGGTCTCACGCTCGGCACGCCCGGCAAGTTCTTCGGCACGCTCGCCGTCGCTCTTGCGGCGGTGAACGTGTTCGGCGGTTTTCTCGTCACGCGGCGAATGCTCGAGATGTTCCGCAAGAAGGAGCCGAAGAAGCTGATCGCCGATAAATCGCAAAGCGGCAAGGAGAACGCGTAATGAGCCTGAACGTCGTCACGCTGCTTTATCTCGTCGCGTCGGTCTGCTTCATTCAGGCGCTCAAGGGGCTGTCGAATCCGAAGACCGCGCGCATCGGCAACACGTTCGGCATGGTCGGGATGGCGATTGCGATTCTCACGACCATCGCGCTAATCGCGAAACAGGCGAACGCGCTCGGCTCGAACCTCGCGCTCGGGCTCGGTTTGCTGCTGGTCGCGCTGATTGTCGGCGGGGCGATTGGCGCATTCGTCGCCGCACGCGTCGAGATGACCAAGATGCCGGAGCTGGTTGCTGCCATGCACTCGCTGATCGGTCTCGCCGCGGTTTGCATCGCGTATGCGGTGGTGTCCGAGCCCGCGGCGTTCGGTCTGATCGATCCGGAAAATCCGGTGCCGGGCTTCCTGCCTTACGGCAATCGCGTCGAACTCTTCATCGGCACGTTCGTCGGCGCGATTACGTTCAGCGGTTCGGTAATCGCGTTCGGCAAGCTGTCGGGCAAGTACAAGTTCCGGCTGTTCCAGGGCGCGCCGGTTGTCTACGCGGGCCAGCATCTGATCAACCTGATGCTCGCGGTCGCGATGCTCGGCTTCGGCATCATCTTCTTTTTCACGCAGTCGTGGCTGCCGTTCATCATCATGACGGCCATTGCGTTCGTGCTCGGGGTGCTGATCATCATCCCGATTGGAGGGGCGGACATGCCGGTGGTCGTCTCCATGCTCAACTCGTACTCGGGCTGGGCGGCAGCGGGCATCGGCTTCTCGTTGAACAATCCGATGCTGATCATCGCGGGCTCGCTCGTCGGGTCGTCGGGCGCGATTCTGTCGTACATCATGTGCCGGGCGATGAACCGCTCGTTCTTCAACGTGATTCTCGGCGGCTTCGGCAACGACGCGGGCGCGGCGGCCGCGGGCGGCACGGCGGAACAGCGTCCGGTGAAGTCCGGTTCAGCGGACGACGCCTCGTTCATGCTCGGCAACGCCGAAACGGTGGTGATCGTGCCGGGCTATGGGCTCGCGGTGGCGCGCGCGCAGCATGCGCTGAAGGAGTTGACCGACAAGCTGGTCGAGAAGGGCATCGAGGTGAAATACGCGATTCACCCGGTGGCCGGGCGCATGCCGGGTCACATGAACGTGCTGCTCGCCGAGGCGGAGGTGCCGTACGACATGGTCTTCGAGATGGAGGACATCAACGGCGAATTCGGCCAGGTCGACGTGGTGCTGGTGCTTGGCGCGAACGACGTGGTGAACCCGGCGGCGAAGAACGATCCGAAGTCGCCGATTGCCGGCATGCCGATCATCGAGGCGTACAAGGCGCGCACGGTGATCGTCAACAAGCGTTCGATGGCGGCGGGCTACGCGGGTCTCGATAACGATCTCTTCTACATGGACAAGACGATGATGGTGTTCGGCGACGCCAAGAAGGTGATCGAGGATATGGTCAAGGCAGTCGAATAAAGCCGGGGACTTTCACGCGGTGCGCGAGCGCCGCGTCGAGCCGCGTGGTCCAGCGCAACCTTCACCTGCGCCTCGCGTTCACGTGCCGCAACAGGTCGGCGAGGCGTCGGCCTTCCTGATCCGGATACTGCTCCCGCACTGCGAGCTGCTGGATTTTTTCGAGCCCGAAATTGCGGAACTCGCCGCGCAGTTCGCACCATGCGCCGAGCGTCCAGCGCGCGCCCCAATACGCGAGCGCGAGCGGCCACACGCGCCGCTCGCTGGCCGCTCCGTTGGCATCCGTGTATGCAAAGCTCACCACGTGCCGCGTGTCGATCGCACGGTGCAGCGTGTCGAGCTGGTCCGAAAAATCGCTTCTGATGTGAAACGACGGTGCGAAGATCGCGAGTCTTTCGAGCGATGCGCGCTTGTCCGCGGGCATCGCCGAGGCGATCTTGGCGAGCGCGCCGCGCGCGCCGCTTGCGAAGCCGGCGCCGCCCCACGATTCGAGCATGCGCGCGCCCGCAGCGAGCGCCGCGAGTTCGTCCGCGGTGAAGGTGAGCGGCGGCAGGCTCGCGCTGCGGCTCAACCGGTAGCCAATGCCCGCCTCGCCTTCAATCGGCACGCCCGACAACTGCAGATCGCGCACGTCGCGATAAACGGTGCGCAGCGAGATGTCGAGCCAGTCGGCGAGTTGTTGCGCGGTGGTCAGGCGCCGGCCGCGCAGCAGTTCGGCGATCTGGAACAGGCGGTCGGCGCGGCGCGTCATCGTGGGCGTTTTGTTGAAGAGGACAGGGACAGTCCCGCGATGATAGCGCCGCATGCCGCGCTCCGGTCAGCGTTCGGGTCAGGTCTCGGTGGCGTTCCCGGCACTTTTGTACCGGCGTCCAGCTGGCGAGCGCGGCGCGCGAGCGGCGACACGCGGCCCCCCTCGAGGCCCCCTGAAGGCCCGCTTTGCGCTCAGCCGTTGGTCCGCGAATGCAGGCCGAGGCGATTGCCTTCGCTGTCGATGAAAAACGCGATATAGCCGATCTCCTGCGGCAGCTTGATGACCGGCCCGTCGGTCTTGCCGCCGGCCTCTTCGATGCGCGCGAGCGCCGCGTCCACAGTCGGCTGCGCGTTCAGGTAGACGAGCACGCCGTCGCCATTCGGCTTCATCGACGGGTTGTGAACGATCGCGCCGCCGGTCGCCGGTTCTTCGTAGCCGAATACGGCAATCGGCTGGCCGCCTATTTCCTGGCGATTCAGTTTGACGTCGAGCGCGGCTTCATAAAAGCGCACGGCGCGGTCGAAATCGACGGAAGGAATTTCGAACCAGGCAACGACTTTGGGCGATGCGGACATGACACTCTCCTGTGAACGGCAGATAAGCCGGATGAATTGCCGGATGGCATGACGAGGAGTGTGCGTGGGTGCTACTGACAGCGTGGTGTCAGTAGGGTGAGCCTGCGGGCATGGGGACGCGGCCTTTGGCGAAAAAAACCGCGGAACGGTGTCCGCGGTTTTCGGGGCTGTGTGGCCATTTGCGCTTGTGTGTAACGTATCGCGTTTTGCCTGTCGCGCGGTCCACAACACGGCTCCAGGCTCGAACGACGCGACGGCGACTCAACCGGGATTGCCCTTTGGCCGGATTGAAGGCCGTGCTAGCCGCGCGCGTCTCAACCCGCCGGTGTCTCACCCTGTGTGCGCTGCCGTACGCTGCCCGCGATCAGATTGAAGCGGAACAGCCGGCATTCCAGCGCGCCGTTAAAGAGCGGCGTCTTGGTCGATTCGCGCAGACGCAACTGACCCGGCAGTTTGCGATCCGATGTCAGGATGAACGCGTGCCAGCCAGTGAAACGCTGCTTGAGCGCGTCACCGAGCGACTGGAAAAACTCGCTGTCCGGCGTTTCTTCCTGGGCGCGGCGAAAGCCGTCGTCTTCACGGTTGTCGCGATTGCGTCCTTCGCGGATTTCGCCGCGCGCGTTGCGCCCGCGAACTTCGATCCGCTCGCCATACGGCGGATTGGCGACCAGAATGCCCGGCTCGGTAGTGGGCGGCGTCATGCCGCGAGCGTCGACCTGTTTCAGCGGAATGGACGGCAAGCCCGCGCGGTTGAAGTTCGCGCGTGCTTTGTCCAGCATGTCGCCGGAAATGTCGCTGCCGAAAATCTGCAGGTCGGCGCGCGAGCTGCGCGCGGCGTGCTTCGCGTCGAGCGCGGCGGCTTTTAGCGTTTGCCAGGTCTTGCTGTCGAATTGCTTGAGCTTTTCGAAGCCGAAGCGGCGCTCCGCGCCCGGCGCGATGTTCAGCGCGACTTGTGCGGCTTCCGCGAGGAACGTGCCGCTGCCGCACATCGGGTCGTATAGGGGCGTGCCGGCATTCCAGCCGGTCAACCGCAGAATGCCCGCCGCGAGATTTTCGCGCAGCGGCGCCGCGCCCTTGTCCAGACGCCAGCCGCGCTTGAAAAGCGGGTCGCCGGAAGTGTCGAGATAAAGCGTGCAGTCCGTCGCGGTGAGAAACGCAAACACGCGCACGTCGGGCATGCCGGTGTCGATGCTCGGACGCGCGCCGCTCACTTCGCGCAGACGGTCGCAGATCGCGTCCTTCACGCGCAGCGTGGTGAACTCGAGGCTGCGCAGCGGTGACTTGATCGCGGTCACGTCCACGCGCAGCGTCTCGTTGGCGGAGAACCACTGCTCCCAGCGTTGTTCGACGGCGAGCGCGTAAATGTCCTGCTCGCTGCGATACGGACGATGCGCGATTTTCAGCAGTACGCGGCTCGCGATGCGCGAATGCAGATTCGCCGCCATGCCGGCCGCCCAGCCGCCGCGAAAGTGCACGCCGCCCGGCACTTGCGAGCCTGCCGTGAACGGCGCGCCGTGCAGATGCTTTGCCGCTATTTCGGCGAGTTCGGAGGCGAGCGACGCTTCAAGGCCGCGCGGGCAGGGGAGGAAGAAATCGAAGGACATGGGTGGGGCGAGCCGGAGGGCGGTGGGTAAGGGCGTATTGTACGCGGTCGCGGTAACGCTTCTTTAGGCCTGCGGCGGGTAGGCGGTTGATGGATTCGACGACTGGAAACCGCCGCCGCCGTACGCGCTACCTTACAGCCACTGATCCCGCTGCGACTTCAGACGGACAAGCCGGCACGCCTGCACGAACAACCCGCTTGTTGGCCGCCGAAGCGGAGGCAGCGGTAGCAGGAGCTGAAGCCGGGTTGGACCCAGATGTCGCCGAAGACGCCACCGCAGCCGCCGCCATCGCCTGCACGGCCCCCGCCACCTGCGCGGAAATTCGCTGCAACGCCCGCCGATGCCCATCGACAAGCGAGTCATAGCCACTGCCGACAGGCTCGCTCACCACGCTCCTGCATGTCATCACAGCCGTGCTGCGCACAGCCCGCACGCTCCACACCGCGTCGATCAACGCGTGCGATCCGGGCCACGATTCGAACCGCTGCACATTCATGCTCACCCGATACACGGGCGTCGTATCGGAATAAGCGGCGCCGTACACGTCGATCGTATTCAACTGCTGCGTGAGACTGGTTGACAGGGCACGGCGCAACTCGTCGCCCGGCAGCGACGCCCAACGCTCCTCCTCGAGCACCTTCACCTGCGTCGGTCCTGTCTGCACGACCAACTGGTTCTTCGCGACCTGCGGCGGCACATCGATCGGCGCGACCGCGATCAGCCACGCCGGCGCGGCCGCAGTCCGCACGCTCGGCGCGGCAGCCGGTGCGCCCGCGCTCACGTCGCCCAAGGTATAGAACCGGCTATTCGGCGACGAACACGCTGCAAGCGCAAACGCCGTGGCGAGCGCGCCGGCAAGAACGGTGCCGCGCACGGATCCACGCGGCAGGCGGGGGAGTCGATCGAACATCATGGTTTGTCTCCAGCTTTACCGCGCAACAACGATTCCGGATGGCGTTCCAGATAATCCGACAGCGCATTCAGTGACTGCAAGGTGCGCGTCAATTCCTGCAACGCCTGATGCACGTCCGACTGCAACGGCGAGTCCTGCTGCAAGGTCGCCTCCGCGGAGCCGAAGGTCTGCTTCGCGGCCGCGAGCGTGTCGCGGGCCTGCGGCACGACTTCGGAGTCGAGCCGCTTGAACAGCTGATCGGCATTCTTCAACGCGCTGTTCAGGTTGTTGCCGATCTGGTCGAAAGGCACCTTGTCGAGCTTTTTCGCGATGTCGGCGACCTGCAGCTGCAACTCGTCGAGCGTGTTCGGGATTGTCGGCAGTTCCAGCGGATCGCTTGCAACGTCGACGGTCGCGGGCGGCGCCTTCGGGAAGATGTCGAGCGCCACGTACAACTGGCTCGTGATCAGATTGCCGGTACGCAACTGGCCGCGCAAACCATGCTTGACCAGTTGTTGCAGCATGTTCTGACCGGCAAGGCTGCCCGGCGCGGGCGCGGTTTCGCGGAAGCGCTTGCCGAGGCGGTCCGGGTAAAGATTCATGGTCACCGGCATGGTGAAGCTGCGCGTTTTCGGATCGTAGTCGATGCCGATGTTCGTCACCTGACCGAGCACGATGCCCCGGAAATCGACCGGCGCGCCGACCGACAGCCCGCGCAGCGACTGGTTGAAGTTCATCACGACGCGCAGCGGCACGCCGTCCGGTTCACGCATCGCGTCGGCTTCGTCGGAACCGAGCCGGAAGGTCATGTTGTTCGGCGCCTGCGCGCCCACGCCCTGGCCCGGCGGCGACTGGAACGACAGACCGCCGACTATCACCGTCGCGAGCGATTGCGTGTTCAGCTTGAAGCCGCTCGAATCGAGCCGCAAATCCACGCCGCTTGCGTGCCACCAGCGCGAATTCGTGCCGACGTACTGATCGAACGGCGCGGACACGAATACCTGCATGGTCACGCCGGTGCCGTCCTTGTCGAGTGAGAAACCCACCACCTGGCCGACCTGCACGCGCCGGTAAAAAATCGGCGAGCCGATGTCGATGGAGCCGAGCGAATCGCCGTGCAGGATGAACTGGTGGCCCTTCTGGTCGCCGGTCACCGGAGGCGGTGTTTCGAGCCCGACAAAGTTCTTCTCGCTGTCCGGCGAATGGCCGGCGTCCGCGCCGATATACGCGCCCGAGAGCAGCGTGGTGAGGCCGGACACGCCGCTCGCGCCCACGCGCGGGCGCACGACCCAGAAGCGCGAATCCTTGACCGCGAAGTCTTCGCCTTCCTTGGTCAGTTGCACTTGAACGAGCACATGCGACAGGTCTTTGGACAGCCTGATTGACTTCACCGCGCCCACGTCGACGTCCTTGTACTTGACCTTGGTCTTGCCGGGCTCGAGCCCTTCGGCGCTGATGAAACTGATCGTGATGGTCGGGCCTTTCTCCGTTACCGACTTGATGACGAGCGCAATGCCGATCAGCGCGGCGATCAGCGGAATCAGCCAGACGAGCGACGGCAGCCAGCGGCTGCGGGGTTCGATGTCAGGGTCGGGCAGTTGGGGCGGCAGCTTCGGTCCGTTCGAATCGTTGCGCGGCGCATCGGAGGCGGGCGTCGGTCCTTGCGGGCTAGTCATGTTCGAGATCCTGAGGTTTTTGAGTACTGCCGTCCACGTCGTCCCAGATGAGTCGTGGATCGAATTGCATGGATGCCATCATCGTCAGGATCACCACCGAGCCGAACGCAATCGCGCCGGGGCCGGCCGTGATCACGGCAAGCGACTTGAAGCGCACCAGCGCGACTGTCAGCGTGACGACGAACACGTCGAGCATCGACCAGCGGCCGATGCGCTCGACCATCCGGTACAGCGTGGTGCGCTGCTGCGGCCGCCAGCGCGAGTGGCGCTGCACGGTGATGGTGAGCAGCGCGAGCACAGTGAGCTTGAGCATCGGCACCATGATGCTGGCGATGAACACGATCACCGCGAGCGGCCAGTCGCCGGATGTCCAGAAGTACACGACGCCGCTCATGATGGTGTCGTCCTCCGAACCGACCAGCGACGAGGTGTGCATGACCGGCAACAAATTTGCCGGAATATACAGCAAGGCCGCGGCGATCAGCAGCGCCCACGTGCGCATCAGGCTGTCGGGATTGCGCGAGTGCAGACGTGCGCCGCACCGTCCGCAATGCTGCGGCGTGACCGAGCGGATGCGCGGCTCGACGCGCCCGCACGCGTGGCAGGCGAGAAGCCCGGCGCGTTTCGCGGTGACGTACTTCATTGCGCGGGCCGTCCCTGGTGAGGCGTGGGCGCTGTGCCGGGGTTCGCGTCGCTCGGGCCGCCCGTGCCGCCCGTGCCTTCGTCGGGTTGCAGCAGCGGCGCAGCGGGCGGGCCGCTCAGCGAGCCAAGCGCGGCCGCCGCGCTGTCGGCCGAAGTGCGCGGCAGCGGGCGCCGGCTGCGCGCGCCGAGTTCGTCGGCAAGGTCCCATAGAATGCGCGGATCGAACGTGACGACGACCGCGAACATCAGCGTGAGCGCACCGAAAGCAAATAGTGCCGCCTCCGGGATCACGCGCGCAAGACTGACCATCTTCACGATGGTGATCAGCACGCCGAGCATGAACACTTCAATCATGCCCCACGGCCGCACGAACTGGATCGCGCGCAAGACGCGGTTAAAGCCCGCCGGCACATAGCCTGCGCGCAACGGCACCAGCACGTAGAGCAGCGCGACGAGTTCGGTGAGCGGAAACAGAATGGTCGAGCAGAACACCATGACAGCGACAATCTGCATGTTCTCGTTCCACAGCGCGACGAGCGCGCCGAACAGCGTGGTTTGCGAGGTGATGCCATTGGTTTCCAGTTCGACGATGGGAAAGCCCTGAGCGATCACGAACGTGATCAGCGCGGCAAGCGTCATTGCGCTGATGCCGTCGAGCCTGCGCGACACGCCGCTGTAGAGCGTCGCCCCGCAGCGCGGACAGCGGGCGACCCTGCGCCCGACAAGCCGCGGCTTGCGGAACAGCGTATCGCATTCATGGCACGCGATCAGGTTGTCATGTTCCATACGGCAGCGGGCCAACGAAAGGTGGGAAAGCGTGCAATGCCGGTCGCGAGGTGAGTCGATCTTGCAGGTTTGTGAAAAAATGTGCAGCAATAGTACCAAAACGCGTTCCAGCGTCGCGTCGGCGGGCTCAGGCTCGCCGGTTCACACTTTATGACCGTTCCGGTCCCCAATTGTTCAGCCGCGCGGCCAGGTGCACGCAATCAGCCTTGCGGTAAATTGCCGACGGGCGCAGCCAGCTTTTTCCGCTTCGGGTAGCATGGCGGCCTGGCGCGTCGCCAACCCTGCGACGCCAGGCCCTCTGCCGATGGACTTCAGGTCGGCGGGGAATAGCGGGGCATGCCGCGCCGTTAACCTCTCTTAGCAAGCGTTGACCTGTCATGGCACATAATCCTTCATTCGGTGGCTCGGAGTCGTACACGCGGACCGCCATTGCCTTTCATTGGCTGATCGCATTGCTGATTGTTTGCGGCTTTGCGCTCGGCTGGGTGATGACCGACATCCCCGGCTTCACGCCCACCAAGCTGCGCTATTTTTCCTGGCACAAATGGATCGGCGTGACCGTGTTCGCACTGGCTGTACTGCGCATTCTGTGGCGCGCCACTCACGGCGCGCCGGCAATGCCGCGCCGCATGCCCGCGTGGCAGCGCGGTGCCGCGCATTTCGTGCACCTGCTGCTGTATGCGTTGATGATCGTCATCCCTCTTTCCGGCTATCTGTACAGCTCGGCCGCGAACGTGCCGGTCGTCTATCTCGGGCTGATTCCGCTGCCGCGGCTGATCGCGCCTGATCCGCACCTGAAGGAACTGCTCAAGAACGTCCATATCGCGCTGAATTACACGCTGCTGGTGCTGGTCGGAATGCACGTGGCGGCGGCGCTCAAGCATCAATGGCTGGACCGCGACGGCCTGCTGTCGCGCATGCTTCCCTTCCTCAAATAAGGACAATCATGAAGGTCTCGTTTTATCGCTACATGCTGGCGGCATTCGCCGCTGCCTCGCTGAGCGCGGCCGGCGCCGCGTGGGCCCAGGTCGACACGGCCAAAAGTTCCGTGACGGCTACGTCCAGGCAGATGAACGTGCCCGTCGAAGGCAAGTTCGGCAAGTTCACCGCGCAGCTCAATTTCGATCCGGCCAAGCCCGCCGAAGGCAGCGCGCAGTTGAATATCGACGTGTCGAGCTACGATCTCGGCGACGAAACCTACAACGAGCAGGTGCGCGGCAAGGAATGGTTCGACGCGAAGACCTATCCCAGCGCGAGTTTCGTTTCGAGCGCGATTGCGCCGGCCGGCGGCAACCAGTACAAGGTGACGGGCAAACTTACCATCAAGGGCAAATCGCAGACGGTGGTGGTGCCCGTTACCGTGACGCAGCAAGGCCCGACGCAGACGTTCGACGGCTCTTTGCCGATCAAACGCTCGCAGTTCGATATCGGCACCGGCGAGTGGAAAGATACCTCCGTGGTGGCCGACGAGGTCGTCATCAAGTTTCATATCGTAGCCGCGCGCAAGTAGTTGAACTGCGCGTATAAAAAGCAGCCGTTCTTTCCTGACTGGGAGCATGACTTGAAGACATCCATGTTGATTGCCGCCGGTGCATTGGCCTCGTGTGTTTCGCTTGGCGCATTCGCCGCCGACACCTATCAGCTCGACCCTACTCACACCTATCCGAGCTTCGAGGCGGACCACTTCGGCGGTCTGTCGGTGTGGCGCGGCAAGTTCACCAAAAGCTCGGGCACCGTCACGCTCGACCGCGCGGCCAAAACCGGCACCGTCGAGGTCAATGTCGACGCCGCTTCGATCTCGACCGGAAACACCAAGCTCGACGATCACCTGAAAGAGGCCGAATTCTTCGACGTCGCGAAGTTTCCGACCGCAACGTACAAAGGCACGTCGATCCGGTTCGACGGCGACAAGCCGGCTGAAGTGGTCGGCAGCCTGACGCTGCACGGCGTGACGAAGCCGCTGAACCTGAAGATCGAGTCGTTCAAGTGCATGCCGCACCCCATGCTCAAGCGCGAAGTCTGCGGCGTGGAAGCCAGCGCACAGTTCAACCGCGCGGATTACGGCATGGATTTCGGCAGCAAGTACGGCTTCAGCATGGAGACCAAGCTGCATATTCAGGCTGAGGGCATCAAGCAATAAATGCCTGCCGTGCGCGCAGGCAGCCAGCCTGCGCAGGCGCTCGCGTTGCCGCTTGCGCGGCAGCCTGGCGCGCCGACGGGCACCCCGGCTTCCTGATGGTGCCGATGCCGCTGCGGCGTGGGCGCACCTGAGGCGCCGGTCGCGTGACCTGCCTCATCGCTTTTCCGACCGCTTCGTTCGCCTTTGCGACGAAGCGGTTTTTTCATGGCATCGCGGAAAAAGAACGACGCGAAATACTGGACGCGCTAAGGTAGAGCGCAACGGCCTCAGCCGTAAACGCCTACGGGCGCTCCTAAAGCAGGCAGTTGCGAAATTTCGCGCTCGCTTCGGTTTAATTTTTCAGGTACATAAAGCGTTGCACCCAAATTGGTTGTGCGCGCATCCAATCTGGAGAACTCGGGCCTGGACCCGCACCTATAAGATCAGCGCGCAATGGAGATCTGCATGAACGCAACGACAGCAGCAAGCCTTGCGGGAAGCCGGAAAAATTCGTGGCGGGCGGTGATTGCCGCATCCATCGGCAACGCGCTCGAATGGTTCGATCTGGTCGTCTACGGTTTTTTTGCGGTGGTGATCGCGAAGCTCTTTTTTCCAGCGGGCAACGACACGGTGTCGCTCCTGCTGACGCTCGGCACGTTCGGCGTATCGTTCTTCATGCGGCCGCTCGGCGCCGTTGTGATCGGCGCGTATGCGGACCGCGCGGGGCGCAAGGCGGCGCTCACGCTGTCCATTCTGCTGATGATGGGCGGCACGTTTATCATTGCGGTCTTGCCGACCTATCAGAGCATCGGCCTCGCGGCGCCTGTCATTCTGGTGCTTGCGCGTCTGATGCAGGGCTTTTCGGCCGGCGGCGAATTCGGCAGCGCAACGGCTTTCCTCGCGGAGCATGTGCCGGGCCGGCGCGGCTTTTTCGCGAGTTGGCAGGTGGCGAGCCAGGGGCTCACCACGCTCTTGGCGGCGGGCTTCGGCGTGCTGCTGACCGGCAGTCTGTCGCCGGATCAGATGGCTTCCTGGGGCTGGCGCGTGCCGTTCTTCTTCGGGCTGCTGATTGGGCCGGTTGCCTGGTACATTCGCACCAAGCTCGACGAAACGCCTGAGTTTCTCGCCGCGGAGACTACCAGCACGCCGCTGCGCGACACGTTTTCGAGTCAGAAACTGCGGCTCGTGATCGCAATCGGCACCGTGGTGCTGGGCACGGTGTCCACTTACCTGGTGCTGTTCATGCCCACCTTCGGCGTGAAGCAACTGGGGCTCGCGCCTTCGGTCGCTTTTTCGGCGATCGCGCTGACCGGGCTCATTCAGATGGTGTTCGCGCCGCTCGTCGGGCACCTGTCCGACCGGCACGGCCGCACCACGATCATGCTGATCGCCGGACTGTTGCTGCTCGTGCTGATTTATCCGGCGTTCGTCTATCTGGTCGCGCATCCGACCTTCGGCACGCTGATCGCGCTGCAAGTCGTGCTCGGCTTTCTGATGACCGGCTATTTCGCTGCGCTGCCGGGCCTGCTTTCGGAGATGTTCCCGGTGCAGACGCGCACCACCGGCATGTCGCTCGCGTATAACATCGCGGTGACCGTGTTCGGCGGCTTCGGGCCGTTCATAATCGCGTGGCTGATCAGCTTTACCGGCTCCAAGGCGGCGCCGAGTTACTACCTGATCTTCGCCGCGCTTCTCAGTGTGGCGGCGCTGGTGGCGGCAAGGCGGAAGCTGGGGTTCCGGTAGGCGGGGAGGGTCGCTAAAGGCGACAAAAAAAGGCCGGTTCATCACGAACCGGCCTTTTTCATTGGGACACTCGATTGCAGCTTTCAGGCGCCGTTATCAAAAGTCAACGTCAAGCGCCGTCCGCAAGCACCTTCACACCTGCGCGCCCGCATTCGGATCGTTAGGATCGACGCGTTCTTTCTTGTCCTTCACCAGGTCTTCGCGCTTCACGCCGAACCACATCGCGAGCGCTGCGGCGACGAACACCGACGAGTAGATGCCGAAGAGAATACCGACCGTCAGCGCCAGAGCGAAGTAGTGCAGGGTCGGGCCGCCGAACAGGAACATCGAGAGCACCATCATTTGCGTACAGCCGTGCGTGATGATGGTTCGCGACATGGTGCTGGTGATCGCGTGGTTGATGACTTCGATCACCGTCATCTTGCGCTCGCGGCGGAACGTCTCGCGAATCCGGTCGAAAATAACCACCGACTCGTTCACCGAATAGCCGAGCACCGCCAGCACGGCGGCCAGCACCGAGAGCGAGAACTCCCACTGGAAGAACGCGAAGAAGCCGAGAATGATCACCACGTCGTGCAAGTTGGCGATCACGCCCGCCACCGCGTACTTCCATTCGAAGCGGAACGACAGATAGATCACGATGCCGACCACCACGCAGGCGAGCGCAAGCAGGCCGTCGGTGGCGAGTTCCTTGCCGACCTGCGGGCCGACGAACTCGACGCGCTGCAACTGCACCTGCGGCGTGTCGGTCTTGAGCGCGCTCATTACCTGGTCGCTCTGCTGCGCGGAGGTCAGCCCCTGCTTGAGCGGCAGACGGATCAGCACGTCGCGCGAGGTGCCGAAGTTCTGCACCTGCGCGTCGGCATAGCCGAGGCTGTTCAACGTGCCGCGCACTGGATCGAGCGGCGCGGCGCCGGGATACTGGACTTCGATCACCGTGCCGCCCGTGAACTCGACCGACAGATGCAGCCCGCGGTGCAGCAGAAAGAACACGGCGGCGAGGAACGTCAGCAGCGAAATGGCGTTGAAGATCAACGCACGCTGCATGAACGGAATGTCTTTGCGGAAGCGGAAAAATTCCATGGTCTTGTTCTCCGGGACTCAGCGGGATGAACCCGGTTTTTGCGTCGTGCCCGGCGTGCCGGGAGCGTTGCGGCGACGCACGGTCGGCTTGCCCGCGCGCGATTGGGCGGCCGCGGCCGGCGCTTTCTGCTTGCCTGCCGCCGCGCTTGTGGCGCGCATGGCTGCTGCGGTGTCGGTGGCGTCGTCGTTGTTGGCGAGGTAGGCAGCGGAACCCGCGGGCGCGGCCTCCGGACGCCACACCTGGCCGATTGCCAGCGTCTTGAGCTTCTTCTTGCCGCCGTACCAGAGGTTGACGATACCGCGCGAGAAGAACACCGCGGAGAACATCGACGTAAGAATGCCGATACAGTGCACGATCGCAAAGCCGCGCACCGGCCCGGAGCCGAACGCGAGCAGCGCTACACCCGCAATCAGGGTGGTGACGTTCGAGTCCAGAATCGTCGCCCATGCATGCGCATAGCCGTTCTGGATGGCCAGTTGCGGCGGCGCGCCGTTGCGCAGCTCTTCACGCACGCGTTCGTTGATCAGCACGTTCGCGTCGATCGCCATACCGAGCGCGAGCGCAATAGCGGCAATGCCCGGCAAGGTGAGCGTGGCCTGCAGCATCGACAGCACCGCGATCAGCAGCAGCAGGTTCACCGAGAGGCCGATCATCGAGATCACGCCGAACAGCATGTAGTACGCGACCATGAAGACGGCGATGGCCGCAAAGCCCCACACGACAGAGTGGAAGCCCTTCTTGATGTTGTCGGCGCCGAGGCTCGGGCCGATGGTGCGTTCCTCGATAATGTCCATTGGCGCCGCGAGCGAGCCGGCGCGCAACAGCAGCGCGAGGTCCGCGGCGGCTTGCGGCGTCGGCTGGCCGGTGATCTGGAAGTGGTCGCCGAGTTCGGACTGGATGGTCGCGACCGTCAGCACCTCGCCCTTGCCCTTTTCGAACAGCACCATGGCCATCGGCTTGCCGATGTTGTCGCGCGACACGCTGCGCACCGCGCGCCCGCCTGCCGAGTCGAGGCGAATGTTGACGGACGGACGCTGATGATCGTCGAAGCCCGCCGACGCGTCGATAATCCGGTCGCCGGTGAAGATGATCTGCTTTCTCAGCAGCACGGGTGTCTGGTTGCCTTGCGTGAACAGCTCGTCGCCCGGCGGCACGGGGTCGGACGGGTTCGGACGCGTGTTGACCGGGTCGGCGAGGCGCGCTTCGAGGGTCGCCGTGCGGCCGATGATGTCTTTCGCCTTCGCCGTGTCCTGCACGCCGGGCAGTTCGACCACGATGCGGTCGGCGCCTTGCTGCTGGATGACCGGCTCGGCCACGCCGAGTTCGTTCACGCGGTTATGCAGCGTGGTGATGTTCTGCTTGAGCGCGGCGTCCTGCACGGCCTTCTGCACCGTCGGCGTGAACGTGCCGACGAGCTGCACGGAGCCGTCCGGACCGTTCTGCGACGCCCATTGCAGCTCGCCGATGCTGCGGCTCAACTGCTTCGCCGCTGCGTCGGCAGTTGCCTGGTCCGGGAAATTGATGACCACCGTCTGGTTGACGCGGTTCACGCCGCCGTCGCGGATATTGTTGTCGCGCAACAGCGTGCGGGCGTCCGACGCGTCGGAGTCGAGCTTCTTGTTCAGCGCGCCCGCCATGTCGACCTGCAGCAGGAAGTGCACACCGCCTCGCAAGTCGAGACCGAGGTACATGGGCAGCGCGTGCAGGGCGGTCAGCCAGCGCGGCGACGCGCTTTGCAGGTTGAGCGCGACCACGAACTGCGGATCGCTCGGGTCGTTGTTCAGCGACTTCTGCAGCAGGTCTTTCACGCGCAGCTGCATGTCGGTGTCGACGAGCCGCACGCGAATGTTCGCGTTGGCCGACGTGTTGTCGAACGTGACGTCTTCCGGCTTGATCTGATTGGCTGCAAGCGTGGCTTCGACCGCCGACAGCGTGGTCGAGTCGAGCTTGACCGTTGCCTTGCCGCTCGACACCTGCACCGCCGGCGCTTCGCCGAACAGGTTGGGCAGCGTGTAGACGAGGCCGATGACGAGAGCCACCAGCATCACGGCATATTTCCAGAGGGGGTAACGATTCATGAGTAGTCCAACGGGAGGTTGGCTTGAAAGCGATGCGCCCGGCGATGAGCGCGGGCGACCCGCAGCAGCTTTGCGTGGATCGCCGGCGAGGCCGCGCCGGACGCGAGAGCAGGCCTTACAGCGACTTGATCGTGCCCTTCGGGAGAATCGTCGTGATCGACGCTTTCTGCACGGTGATTTCCGTGCCTTCCGAAATTTCGACGCCGACGTAAGCCTCGCCCACCTTGGTCACCTTGCCGACGATGCCGCCATTCGTCACCACTTCGTCGCCCTTGGCCATTGCGGCGAGCATGCTGCGATGTTCCTTCTGGCGCTTCATTTGCGGGCGAATCATGATGAAGTACAACACGCCGAACATCAGGATCAGCGGCAGGAAGCTCATCAGATTCGACTCGACGCCACCGGCTGCGGTGCCTTGGGCGAAGGCATTGGAAATGAACGACACGTTGGTCTCTCCGTTATAGATCAATTCAATCAAAAAAATCAGCCGGTCATTCTACCACCGGCATCGTGCGCGTCGGCGCGGCGATTCGGCTTTGCGATCAACCGCTTAAAGCCGATTTTCGCCGTCCGCGAAAGTAGATTGTAAGGTTTTCCGCAAGCCGCTGACGGATTGATTCGCATGATCCGACAGCGTTTGCCGTCACGGCGCCTCGTCTATGCCGCGTGCGCGGTTCTCGTGAAAGCGCTTGCGGAACGGCTCGAACATTTTCGCGTCGATCGCATCGCGCATTTCCTGCATGAGTTCCAGGTAATAGTGCAGGTTGTGAATCGTATTCAGCTGCGCGCCAAGAATTTCCCCGACACGATGCAGATGATGCAGATATCCGCGAGTGAAATTTCTGCATGTGTAGCAGCCGCATTGTTCGTCGAGCGGACGCAGCGAATTCTTATGCGTGGCATTGCGGATCTTGATGTCGCCAAAGCGCGTGAAGAGCCAGCCGTTGCGCGCGTTGCGCGTGGGCATCACGCAGTCGAACATGTCCACGCCGGCTGCGACGCCCGCCACCAGATCTTCCGGCGTGCCCACGCCCATCAGGTAGTGGGGCTTGTTGGCCGGCAGCTTTGGACCGATGTGGTTGAGCACGCGCATCATGTCTTCTTTCGGCTCGCCGACCGAAAGCCCGCCGATCGCGAGGCCGTGAAAATCTTTCTCTGCGAGGCCGGCGAGCGACTCGTCGCGCAGGTCCTCGAACATGCCGCCCTGAACGATGCCAAACAGCGCGTTCGGATTGCCGAGCCGGCGAAATTCGTCGATCGAGCGCTGCGCCCAGCGCATCGACATACGCATGGAGTCGGCTGCTTCCTGACGGGAGGTCGGCACATTATTGGTCGCGTAGGGCGTGCATTCGTCGAACTGCATGACGATGTCCGAGTTCAGCACTTTCTGAATCTGCATCGACACTTCCGGGGACAGAAACAGCTTGTCGCCGTTGATGGGCGAGGCGAACGTCACGCCGTCTTCGGTGATCTTGCGCAGCTCGCCGAGCGAAAACACCTGGAAGCCGCCGGAGTCCGTCAGGATCGGCTTTTTCCAACCCATGAAGCCGTGCAGGCCGCCGTGCGCGGCGATGGTTTCCAGCCCCGGACGCAGCCACAGGTGAAACGTGTTGCCGAGGATGATCTGCGCATGCATTTCCTCGAGCTCGCGCGGCTGCACCGCTTTGACGGTGCCGTAAGTGCCGACCGGCATGAAGATCGGCGTCTCGACCACGCCGTGATTGAGCGTGACGCGGCCGCGGCGCGCGAGGCCGTCCGTGCCGAGCAGTTCGAACTGGAGGCCGTCGGCGGGTTGGGGGAGGGGATGACCTGTGGTCATTGAAATAACTCCAAAAGCAACCGGAAAACAGTCCGGCGCGATAAGAAAGCACCGCCGCGAGCATTCGCGGCGGCTGCGAAGAACCACAGAACCAGAACGCGGTGTGTCAGATCAGCCGTCGCGCCGCGTCAGCAGCATGGCGTCGCCGTAGCTGAAAAAGCGGTAGCGCTGCTCGATTGCGTGACGATACGCGGCGCGTATCGTCTCCACGCCCGCGAATGCGGACACCAGCATCAGCAGCGTCGACTTCGGCAAATGGAAATTCGTGACGAGCCGGTCGACCACGCGAAACTGGTAGCCCGGCGTGATGAAAATGTCGGTTTCCGTGCTCGCGGCGGCAAGCGGGCGGCCGGCCGCTTCGGCGTCGCGCGCGGCGGCTTCGAGCGCGCGCATCGACGTGGTGCCTACCGCGATCACCCGGTTGCCGCGCGCCCGGGTCGCGGCGATTTTATCGGCGAGCGATTGCGGCAGGTGATACCACTCGCTGTGCATCTTGTGCTCGGCGAGGTTCTCCACGCGCACCGGCTGGAACGTGCCGGCGCCAACGTGCAGCGTCAGCGTCGCGCGTTGCACGCCGCGCGCGTCGAGCCGCTCGAACAGCGCGTCGTCGAAATGCAGACCCGCCGTGGGCGCCGCCACCGCGCCTGGGTTTTGCGCGTACACGGTCTGATAGCGGGTTTCGTCGGTAGAGTCGGGATCGTGCTCGATGTATGGCGGCAGCGGCAAGCGCCCGTACTGTTCGATCAGCGTCAGACAGTCGGCGGGAAAGTGCAGCGTGTAGAACGGCTCGACGCGCTCGCCGACCGTCACGTCGAAAGCGTCTGCCAGACGGATCGTGGTGCCCGGCTGCGGGCTCTTGCTCGCGCGAATCTGCGCGAGCGCCGTGCGCTCGCCAACCAGGCGCTCGACCAGCACTTCGATCTTGCCGCCACTGGCCTTCTGGCCGAGAAAGCGCGCCTTCAGGACTTTGGTATCGTTAAAGACCAGCAGATCGCCGGCGTTGATGCATTCGGGCAGCTCGGAGAAGCGGCGGTCGGTCAGACGCGCGGCGCGGTCGGCGTCGGCCGCGTTGTCGACCTGGAGGAGGCGGCTCGCGCTGCGCTCTGGCAGCGCGACTTGCGCGATCAGCTCGGGCGGCAGGTCGAAATCGAAATCGGAAAGCGTAAGCATGCGAACCACTGGAAGCGAATGGAGACGGAATTGAGCCGAAGCCTCGGCCGGGCGGCTATGATTGCGGGACGCCGCGGCGGCCCGCGAGCCGGCGCGCTTGCGCGGCGGGCACACAGCCGTGCAGCCTTCGATATTTTTGACAGCCGATATTGTACTTGCGAAGCAGCCCATGCCTTTGTCCGATCGCCGATTGCCTTCCGCTACCGATGAAGTGAGCGCCGAGCCGGCAGCCCGCGTCGCGCAGGGCGGCGAATCGGCGCAGCCGGCGGCGAGGTCGGGGAGGTCGGGGGACAAGGTTGCCAGCGGGTCTGCCGGGCAGCCCGCGGTCGAGCCCAAGGTTAAGTCCACGGTCAAGACCACTACGAAGCCCGCCGACAAAACCGCGGTCAAAACCGCCGTCAAAACCGCCGTCAAAACCGCCGACAAACTCGCCAAGCTCGGCCTTACGCGCGACATCGACCTCGTGCTGCATCTGCCGATGCGCTACGAGGACGAAACCTCGCTCACGCCGATCGGCCATCTGCTGCCCGGCGGCATTGCGCAAACCGAAGGCGTGGTGTTCGACAACGAGATCGCCTATCGTCCGCGCCGCCAGTTGCTCGTCAAGCTGCGCGACGATGCGGGCGACGAGCTCGTGCTGCGCTTTCTCAACTTCTACGGCTCGCAGGTCAAGCAAATGGCGATCGGCGCGCGCCTGCGCGTGCGCGGCGACGTCCGGGGCGGCTTTTTCGGCATGGAGATGGTGCACCCGGCGGTGCGCGTCGTCGACGAAGACACCCCGCTGCCGCAAGCGCTCACGCCGGTTTATCCGAGCACCGCGGGCGTGACCCAGGCGTATTTGCGCAAGGCTATCGACAACGCGTTGTCGCGTACGTCGCTGCCCGAACTGTTGCCCGAAGCAGTCGCGCGTCAATGGCTGGAGCCGCTGGGCGTGCCCTCGCTGATGGACGCGGTGCGCACGCTGCATCATCCGGGCGCGCAATCCGACGAGACCGCGTTGATCGACGGCACGCATCCGGCGTGGGTGCGCATCAAGTTCGAGGAACTGCTCGCGCAGCAGATGTCGCTCAAGCGTGCGCACGAAGAGCGCCGCACGCGCGCCGCCCCCGCCATGCCGCGCCGCAAGCTCGGCGACGAATCGGCGCTGGTCGCCCGTCTGCTCGCAGCGCTGCCGTTTTCGCTCACGAAGGCGCAGGAGCGCGTGGGCGGCGAAATCGCACTCGACCTGACGCAGCCGCACCCGATGCAGCGCCTGCTGCAAGGCGACGTCGGCAGCGGCAAGACGATCGTCGCGGCGCTGGCCGCCGCGCAGGCAATCGACGCGGGCTACCAGGCCGCGCTGATGGCGCCCACCGAAATCCTCGCCGAGCAACACGCGCGCAAGCTGCGCGGCTGGCTCGAGCCGCTCGGCGTGAGCGTTGCGTGGCTCGCCGGCAGTCTCAAGGCGAAGGAAAAGCGCGCCGCCATCGAGGCGGCCGCCCTCGGCACCGCGCAACTCGTGATCGGCACGCACGCGATCATTCAGGACACCGTGGAGTTTGCCCGGCTCGGGCTCGTGATCGTCGACGAACAGCACCGCTTCGGCGTCGAACAGCGGCTTGCGCTGCGCGCCAAGGCCCGCAACGCAGCGGACGGCGCGCGCGATTTCCAGCCGCATCAACTGATGATGTCGGCCACGCCGATTCCGCGCACGCTCGCCATGACCTATTACGCCGACCTCGACGTGTCGACCATCGACGAATTGCCGCCCGGCCGCACGCCGATCCTGACCAAGCTCGTCTCCGACGCGCGCCGCGAGGAAGTGATCGGCCGGGTGCGCGAAGCCGCGTTGACGGGGCGCCAGGTCTACTGGGTCTGTCCGCTGATCGAGGAAAGCGAGACGCTGCAATTGCAGACCGCCGTGGAAACTTACGAAACGCTGGTGGCCGCGTTGCCCGAGCTGAACGTCGGTCTGGTGCACGGGCGGCTTGCGCCCGCGGAGAAGGCCGCGGTAATGGACGCATTCACACGCAACGAGGTGCAATTGCTGGTTGCGACCACGGTGATCGAAGTCGGCGTCGACGTGCCGAACGCGTCGCTGATGGTGATCGAGCACGCCGAGCGCTTCGGACTCGCGCAGTTGCACCAGTTGCGCGGGCGGGTAGGGCGCGGCAGTGCGGCTTCGGTGTGCGTGCTGCTCTACACCGGTCCTCTTTCGATGACGGCCCGCGCCCGGCTGCAAACCATGCGCGAGACCACCGACGGTTTCGAGATTGCGCGCCGCGATCTCGAGATACGCGGCCCCGGCGAGTTTCTCGGCGCGCGGCAGTCCGGCGCGGCGATGCTGCGCTTCGCCGACCTGGAAAACGACCAATGGCTGATCGAGCCGGCGCGCGAAGCGGCCGCGGCCTTGCTCGAACAGTACCCGCACGTGGTCACGCAGCATCTGACGCGCTGGCTTGGCGCGCGCGAGCATTACCTGAAGGCGTGAGCGGGTGCGGCAAAGCCGCACGCCTCGGCCTTGTGCGCTCGCGCTGGCCGATTTCGCAGGCAGCGACAGGGCAAAACCCGGCGAACCGGGTTGGCGAACCGACCCTATGGGTGTATAACTAGAACCTATCGAATCCATCGCCCTGATTGGTCCCCCAATGACGCTCACCGAATTGAAGTACATCGTTGCCGTGGCCCGCGAGAGGCACTTTGGCCGGGCCGCCGAAGCGTGTTTCGTCAGCCAGCCGACGTTGTCCGTGGCCATCAAGAAGCTGGAGGACGAGCTCAACGTGCAGATTTTCGAGCGTGGCACAAGCGAAGTGAGCGTCACGCCCATCGGCGAGCAGATCGTCACGCAGGCGCAGCGGGTGCTGGAGCAGACGCTCGCCATCAAGGAAATCGCCAAGCAGGGCAAAGACCCGCTCGTCGGACCGCTGCGGCTGGGCGTGATCTATACGATCGGGCCGTACCTGCTGCCCACGCTAGTCAAGCAGATGATCAAGCGCGTGCCGCAAATGCCCTTGATGCTGCAGGAAAATTACACCCTCAAGCTGATCGAACTGCTCAAGCAGGGCGAAATCGACGTCGCCATCATGGCGCTGCCGTTTCCGGAAACCGGGCTGATGCTGCGCCCGCTCTACGACGAGCCGTTTGTCGTCGCTCTGCCGTCGGGCCACGCGTGGGAAAACCGCCCCAAGATCGACGCCGACGACCTGAAGCAGGAAACCATGCTGCTGCTCGGCAGCGGTCACTGCTTCCGCGACCACGTGCTAGGCGTGTGCCCGGAATTGATGCGTTTCTCGCAGAACGCCGACGGCATCCAGAAGACGTTCGAGGGATCGTCGCTGGAAACCATCCGCCATATGGTGGCAAGCGGCGTAGGCATCACGGTGTTGCCGCGCATGTCGGTGCATGAGGTGAAGCCGCACGCGGGCGGCATCGACTCGGGCCTGCTTTCCTATGTCGCGTTCGACGAGCCGGTGCCCGACCGCCGCGTCGTACTGGCGTGGCGCAAGAGCTTCACGCGCATGCCCGCCATCGACGCGATCTGCGACGCAATCAGCGCTTGCGATCTGCCCGGCGTGAAAAAACTGGACCTTCCGGTCGCGGTGAACTGACCGGCTGGCGGTTGACGGCAGGCGGCAGACGGCAGACGGCAGCGCGTGCGGCGCTCGCGCGAGCCGCCGCGCCGCCCGCCTCGCTTCGCCGCTTTGCGTTGCCCCCAAGGGCCAACGAGCGCCTATCAGATAGATAAAATTTATAAAACACGAGAATTCGATAGTCTTGATATAGTCGTCTCCATGGATCGCCCGATCGTTTGTAACCGGAGTACAACATGACGCAATCGAATTTGCCGCAAACTGCCACCTTCGCTGCTGGACCGGCCGCTGCACCGGCCGGTCTTGCGGCGGCCATGCTGGGCGTGCGCACGGTCGCGCTGTCGTTGCTGGTGGACCGCGCCTTGTCCGCATAATCGCGCGGGCAGTGCGTTCGCGCAGTTGCCCGCCCAAGCGTTCCGCGTTGCCTCGCCGCGCTTCTCCCACAATCCGCTTTAACGAAAATCAACCAGGAGTCCCGCATGTCCGAACGTAAGCTCACCAATGCCGCCGGCGCGCCCGTCGCCGACAACCAGAATTCCATGACCGCCGGCGTGCGCGGCCCGGTCGTCCTGCAGGACGTGTGGCTGCTCGAAAAGCTCGCGCACTTCGACCGCGAGGTGATTCCCGAGCGCCGTGTTCACGCCAAAGGCTCTGGCGCCTTCGGCACGCTGAAGGTGACGCACGACATCTCGCGCTACACGAAGGCCAAAGTGTTTGCCGAGGTCGGCAAGGAAACGCCGCTGTTCATGCGTTTTTCGACGGTGGCGGGCGAGCGCGGCGCGGCCGACGCGGAACGCGATGTGCGCGGTTTCTCGATCAAGTTCTACACCGAAGAAGGTAACTGGGACGTGGTGGGCAACAACACGCCGGTGTTCTTCATTCGCGATCCGCTGAAGTTCCCCGACTTCATCCACACGCAAAAGCGCGACCCGTACACCAACCTGCGCAACAACATCGCCGCGTGGGATTTCTGGACGCGTCATCCGGAATCGATGCATCAGGTCACGATCCTCATGAGCGATCGCGGCATTCCGAAGAGCTACCGCCAGATGCACGGCTTCGGTTCGCACACGTACTCGTTCATCAACGCGAACAACGAGCGTTTCTGGGTGAAGTTCCACTTCAAGTCGCTGCAGGGCATTGAGAATTTCACCGACGCGGAAGCAGCGCAAGTGGTCGCGCAAGACCGCGAAAGCGCGCAGCGCGATCTGGTGGGCAACATCGACGCCGGCAATTTCCCGAAGTGGCGCTTTGCGATCCAGGTCATGCCGGAAGCCGAAGCCGCCGCGTATCGCTTCAACCCGTTCGACATCACGAAGGTGTGGTCGCAGAAAGACTACCCGTTGATCGACGTCGGCACGATCGAATTGAACCGGAATGCGGCCAACTATTTCGCGGACGTCGAGCAGGCAGCGTTCACGCCGGCCAACGTGGTGCCGGGCATCGGCTTTTCGCCGGACCGTCTGTTGCAGGGCCGTCTGTTCTCGTATGGCGACACGCAGCGCTACCGCCTCGGCATCAATCACCATCAGATTCCGGTGAACGCGTCGCGCGTGCCGAGCCCGCATTCGTTCCATCGCGACGGCGCGATGCGCACAGACGGCAACCTCGGCGGCAACGTGAACTACGAGCCGAACCGCTTCGGCGACTTTGCGCAGGACGCCAACGCGTCGGAGCCGCCGCTCGCAGCGGGTGCGGTCGATCGCTACGACCATCGCGCGGATGACGACTACTACACGCAGCCGGGCATGCTGTTTGCCCTCTTCGACGCAGCGCAGCGCGAGCGTCTGTACGGCAACATCGCGCGTCATATCAACGGCGTGCCGCAGGAGATCGTTGCGCGTGCAGTCGAGCATTTCCGCCGCATCGACCCGGCGTATGCCGAAGGCGTGATCGCGGCAATGGCCGAACTTGCGGAAGGCGGCAAGAAGTAACGCAGTAAGCGAAGCGGGGCGCGTGGACGTCCCGCGAGTACCGATACGAACCGGAGCACGCTGATGATAGACATGATGAAAGCCACTATCGGCAGAACGTCCGCCGGGCATCGCGCGCAACAGCAGCATGCGCTGAAGTTGCGCAGAGCCGTGGGCCTTGCGATTGTGACGAGCGGTCTTGCGCTGATCGCCGTGCAAGCGCTGCAACACGCGCTGTAACACACGTTCGGCGGCTGAGCAGCGCGAAGCCAGGCGGTGTTCGCGTGCGCATCGCACAAGGCCGAGAGGCGCGAGGCGCAGTGGCGTCACGCCACACGAACATTTCGTCTTTCTAAGATAAACTGTCGAGCGCTCGTTTTGCCGGACCTGACGTTAGCGGGCTTCTGGCATTCCGTTACTTCACTGCCGGTTCGTATCACTCTTCGAAGGAGTCATCATGGCCAAAAAAGAAGCTGTACAGCACGTCAATATCGGGATCAGCGACAAGGACCGCAAGAAGATCGCGGAAGGTCTGTCACGTCTGCTCGCGGACACCTACACGCTGTACCTGAAGACCCACAACTTCCACTGGAACGTGACGGGTCCGATGTTCAATACGCTGCACCTGATGTTCGAAACGCAATACAACGAACTGGCGCTGGCGGTGGACTCGATCGCTGAACGGATTCGCGCGCTCGGCGTGCACGCACCGGGCAGCTACAAGGATTTCGCGAAGCTGTCGTCGATTCCCGAGGCGGACGGCGTGCCTTCCGCGGAAGAGATGATCCGTCAGCTGGTGGAAGGTCAGGAAGCCGTGGTGCGCACCGCGCGCGCGATTTTCCCGTCGACGGAAGCGGCCAACGACGAGCCCACCGCCGACCTGCTGACGCAGCGCATGCAGACGCATGAAAAGACGGCGTGGATGTTGCGCTCGATGCTGGCTTGATCGTTCCCAGTGGATGCTCGCTCAGACCGGTTCGCAAAACCGGACGAGCCGGACGCAGGCAGATGCAATGAACAAAGCCTCCCTTTGCGGGAGGCTTTGTTTTTCTGGCTACAGCTTTGATAGCTCTGCGCCCCGTCGACGCACAAGCTGGTAGTCGCTGCGCCTCACGGCCAGGGAGGCTGCCGCCCGCATCCCGTAAAATAGCGGCACCGTCATTGCAATCCACCCGCGTTCGCCGAGTCCGTCATGTTCGCCCGACTTCCCCTGTATCTGCGCCTCGTGCGCATGGACAAGCCTATCGGCAGCCTGCTGCTGCTGTGGCCGACGCTCAACGCGCTGTGGATCGCCTCGGACGGTCATCCGTCCTGGCCGCTGCTCGCTATCTTCACTATAGGCACCGTGCTGATGCGCTCGGCGGGCTGCGCGATCAACGACTACGCGGATCGCGATTTCGACCGCTACGTGAAGCGCACTGAAAATCGCCCGATCACGTCCGGCAAGATCAAGGCGTGGGAAGCGGTGGCGCTCGCGGCCGGACTGTCGTTGCTGGCGTTCCTTCTGATCCTGCCGCTTAACACGCTGACGAAGGAACTCTCGGTGGCGGCGCTGTTCGTAGCGGGTTCGTATCCGTTCACCAAGCGCTTTTTTGCTATCCCGCAGGCGTATCTGGGCATTGCGTTTGGCTTTGGCATTCCGATGGCGTTCGCGGCGGTACAGAATCAGGTGCCCGTGCTCGCCTGGGTCATGTTGCTTGCCAACGTGTTCTGGTCGGTCGCGTACGACACCGAATATGCGATGGTCGATCGTGACGACGACCTCAAAATCGGCATCCGGACCTCGGCGCTCACATTCGGCCGCTTCGACGTGGCCGCGATCATGCTGTGCTATGCGGTAACGCTCGGCATCTACGCCGGCATCGGCGTGCTGCTCGGTTACGGCGTGGTGTACTGGCTTGGATGGGCGGTTGCGGCAGGCTGCGCGGTCTATCACTACACGCTGATCCGTAACCGCGAGCGCATGCCGTGTTTCAAGGCGTTCCTGCACAACAACTGGCTGGGCGGCGCCTTGTTCGTCGGCATTGCCGCGCATTATGCGGTGGCTTCGTTTTAGGTTTCAGGTTCCAGGCGCGCCACGGGTGGCGCTTGCCGCCGTGGGCGCGCGGTCCGCTGTTGCAGACTTAGGCCAGTAGAGGCCGCGCGCCGACGGTGTACTCCGTTCCCGCAAACGGCCACTCGCAGACAGCAGTCGATAACCGTCTACTGCCTGCCGAACTCCTCGCCCATTTCTTTCGCGCGCGCATCGGCGGCGAGCGCGCCGCGCACGATCGCGTCCTTCACGCCGCTCGCGTCGAACGACGCTAGCGCCGCGGCGGTCGTGCCACCCTTCGAGGTCACGCGTTCACGCAATACGCTCGGCGGTTCGTCGGAGTTTGCCGCCAGTTGCGCGGCTCCGGTGAAGGTCGCAACCGCGAGCGCGCGGCCCTGGGCTTCGTCCATGCCGAGTTGGCGCGCGGCCTCCTGCAATGCTTCGATGAAGTAGAACACGTAGGCCGGGCCGCTGCCCGAGATCGCGGTGACGGCGTCGATTTTCGCTTCGTCGTCGAACCATACGGTTTCGCCCACCGCGCCGAGTACCTGCGAGGCGAGCGCGCGGCCCGCTTCGTCGACGCTTGCGGTCGCGGTCAATCCGGCGACACCCATGCCGATCAGCGCGGGCGTATTCGGCATGACGCGCACGACGCGCGCGTGACCGTTCAGCCAGCGCGACATGTCGTCCATGCGAATGCCGGCGACGATGCTGATGACCAGTTGCGACGCCTTCAGGTGCGCCGCAAGCGCCCCGGCGACGCTTTTCAGGATCTGCGGTTTCACCGCGAGCACGACGGCGTCATAGTCGGCGAGCGCCGCGTCGGCGGCCGCGCCGGTCTTGATACCGAACTGCTCTTCGTTGCGCTTGCGCGCGTCTTCATTCGGATCGATCGCATACAGGTCGGCGGGCGCGACGCCGCGCTTGATAAGGCCGCCGATCAACGCCGCAGCCATGTTGCCGCCGCCGATAAAAGCAATTTTCATGATGTTCCGCGAAGGTTTGATTGAGATCGTGAAGCTGGACTGGTCAGGACTGCGCAGCCGCTGAATGAACCTGCATGAGCACGACGTGAGCGCTGCATGGGCACTTGCGCAGCCGCTAATGCGAGTAGTCGCGTGCGCCGAATATCGCAGTGCCCACCCGCACGATCGTCGCGCCTTCGAGCACGGCCGCCTCGAGATCGCTCGACATGCCCATCGAAAGGGTATCGAGCGGCAAGCCTTCGCCTCGCAGACGTTCGAATAGCTCCCGTAGGCGGCGATGCGGCACCCGTTGCTGGTCGATGTTGCCGGCGGGCTCGGGAATCGCCATGAGCCCGCGCAACCTGAGCCTCGGCAGCGCGGCGATTTCTTTTGCCACCTGCACGGCCTCTTCGGCGCTGACGCCGCTTTTCGACGCCTCGCCGCTGATATTGACCTGCAAGCACACGTTCAGCGGCGGCAGGTGCTCTGGACGCTGCTCGGAAAGGCGCTGCGCGATCTTCAGCCGATCCACCGAATGCACCCAATCGAAATGCTCGGCCACTGGCCGCGTCTTGTTCGACTGCAACGGACCGATGAAATGCCATTCGAGGGAAGTGCGCAAATCGCCGAGCGTTTCGATCTTGGTGAGCGCTTCCTGCACGTAGTTTTCGCCGAACGCGCGCTGGCCGGCCGCGTGGGCGGCGCGCACGTCTTCGGCGGGAAAGGTCTTGGACACCGCGAGCAGCGCGATGGAACGCGCGTCGCGTCCGGCAACGTGGGCGGCCGTTGCGATGCGTTGCTGCACCGCTTCGAGGTTATGAATCAGATCGGGCATGGAGCGAACTGGAGCGAACCTGAGGTCGATAAGGACAATGCCCCGATTATACGGACAGCATGTGCTCGACCAGTTCGATCCAGTGCGCGACCGGCGTCGACGTACCGCTTTGCAAGTGCGAAATGCAGCCGACGTTCGCCGAGACGATCACCTGCGGCTCCTGCGCATGCAGCCGTTCGAGCTTCTGGTCGCGCAGCGCGTAGGAGAGCTTCGGCTGCGTCAGCGAGTACGTGCCTGCAGAGCCGCAGCACAGGTGGTTGTCCGTGGGCAGACGGACTTCCACGCCGAGCTTCGTCAACAGATGCTCGACCCTGCCGCGCACCTGCTGTCCGTGCTGCAGCGTGCATGGCGGATGAAACGCTACCGTGTGGATCGCGCGGCGGCGCGTAACCGCTGCGAGTTCTTCCTCGAAGTCCGGCAGGATCTCGGCAATGTCGCGTGTCAATTCGACGATGCGGCGCGCTTTCTCCGCATACGCCGGATCGTGCCGCAACAGGTGCGCATATTCCTTGACGGTTGCGCCGCAGCCCGACGCGTTCATCACGATAGCCTCGACGCCCGTTTCGACATGAGGCCACCATGCGTCGATGTTGGCGCGCATGTCGTCGAGCGCTTCGTCGTTGTAGCCAAGATGCAGACGGATCGCGCCGCAGCAGCCGGCATCCGGCGCGACCACCGTTTCAATGCCGAGCGCGTCCAGCACGCGCGCGGTCGCGGTGTTGACGTTGGGCATCATCGACGGTTGCACGCAGCCCGCGAGCATCAGCATCTTGCGGTCGTGTTTGGCGCTCGGCCACGCGAGCGGACGCTGCCGGGCCGGCACCTTGTCGCGCAGTTTTCTCGGCAGCAGCGCGCGGAAATGCTGGCCGAGTCGCATGGTCGGCGTGAAGAGCGCGCTATTCGGCACGAAGCTCGCGAGCAGTCTGCGCGTAAGGCGCTGGCCGAGCGGGCGCGTCACTTTTTGCTCGGTGATCTTGCGGCCGATTTCCACCAGCTTGCCGTACTGCACGCCGGACGGGCAGGTGCTCTCGCAATTGCGGCAAGTGAGGCACCGGTCGAGGTGGACCTGCGTGCTGCGCGTGACCTGCGCGCCTTCCACCATCTGCTTGATCAGATAGATGCGACCGCGCGGACCGTCGAGCTCGTCGCCGAGCAGTTGATAGGTCGGGCAGGTGGCCGTGCAGAAACCGCAGTGCACGCAGTTGCGCAAGATGGCGTCGGCTTCGTCGCCATCGGGGGTGTTGCGAATGAAGTCCGCGAGATTGGTTTGCATCGCGCGCTCAGAAGTCGGGGTAGAGACGTCCGCGATTGAAGATGCGGGCCGGATCGAAAGCGGTTTTCAGGCCGCGATGGATCTTCATCAGCGGCGCGGGAAGCGGTGTGAACACGCCGGCGCCGCGGTCGTAGCCGAGGCCGGTGCGAAAAATCGTGGCGTGGCCGCCGGCCTGTTTCGCGCTGATGCGCACCGTTTGCGCGTCGGTGTCCGTGATCCACCAGCGCTGGGCGCCGCCCCATTCCATCAGTTGCGCGCCCGGCAGTTGCAGCGGCTCTGTGATGGACGGCAACGCGAGCCGCCAGAGCGCGGCTTTCGGCGGAATCGCGGCAAAGAACGAGTCGGTCTGCTCGCGCAAACCCGCCCAGAAGCGCTCCGCCTCGACCGCGTCGACGACTTCGCCGCCGAGCGACGAACGCGCCGACTTCACCGCACTTTCTGCGCCTGCGAGACGCACGGCGAGTGTGCCGTGACGCCAGGCGCTCGCGGTAATCGGCAACGGCCGGCCGCCCCATTCGTTGAGCTTGCGCACGGCGTCAGTGCCATTCATGTCGAACTTGAGCGTGGCCTCGGCCTGCGGCTGCGGCAGCACTTTCAGCGACAATTCCAGGATCAGCCCGAGCGTGCCGAGCGAGCCCGCCATTAGACGCGAGACGTCATAGCCGGCGACGTTCTTGACCACCTGGCCGCCGAAGTGCAGTGTTTGCCCCTGGCCGTTCATGATGACCGCGCCCAGCACGAAGTCGCGCGCCGCGCCCGCCGCCGGACGGCGCGGACCGGCGATGCCCGCTGCCACGCAGCCGCCGAAGGTGGCCTGCGGCCCGAAGTGCGGCGGCTCGAAGGCCAGCATCTGGTTGTGTTCGGCGAGCGCGGCTTCGATTTCGAGAAGCGGAGTGCCGGCGCGTGCGGTGATCACCAGTTCCGCCGGGTCGTACGCGATGATGCCGCGATAGGCGCGCGTGTCGAGGATCTCGCCTTCCAGCGTCTGACCGTACCAGTCTTTCGTGCCGCCGCCGCGCACGCGCAACGCGCGTCCCTCGGCGCTGGCGGAACGCACGCGCTCCGACCACATGGCGACGATGTCGTCCTCTTCCATGATGCCCTGCTTCGTTGTGTTTCGAACGATTGTACCGGGCGGGGGCTCGCTGGCAACCCGGAGCGGACCCGCATCGGGTAATCAGGGTGGGATGCGAGAAACCCCGTCGCGACGGGCTATGCGCGATGCGTGACGCTAGAAGCGCGGCAGCTCCGGATGCGGCAGCAGACCGCCGCGCACATGCATCCTGCCGTATTCGGCGCAGCGCGCCCGGGTGGGGATTCCCTTGTCCGGATTCAGCAGGCCGGGCGGATCGAAAGCGCGTTTGACGGCGTGAAACGCGTCGCGCTCTTCCGGCGAGAACTGCACGCACATCGAGTTGATCTTTTCGATGCCGACGCCGTGCTCACCCGTCACCGTGCCGCCCAGCTCGACGCACGCTTCGAGAATGTCCGAGCCGAATGCTTCGGCGCGGTGCCATTCGTCCCGGTCGTTGCCGTTGAAAAGAATGAGCGGATGCATGTTGCCGTCGCCCGCATGAAACACGTTGATGCAGCGCAGTCCGTACTTCTTTTCCATTGCTTCGATGCGCGACAGCAGTGGTCCGATACTGCGGCGCGGCACGGTGCCGTCCATGCAGTAGTAGTCGGGCGAAATGCGGCCCGCGGCCGGGAACGCGTTCTTGCGGCCGGACCAGAAGCGCAGCCGCTCGTTTTCCGTGCGCGAGATCTGGATGCGGGTCGCGCCGTGCTCGCGCAGCACCGCGGTCATGCGCACGATCTCGTCGGCGACTTCCTCGGGCGTGCCGTCGGATTCGCACAGCAGGATCGCCGCCGCGTCGAGGTCGTAGCCGGCGTGCACGAACTCTTCCACGGCGCGCGTGGCGGGCTTGTCCATCATTTCGAGACCCGCCGGAATGATGCCCGCCGCGACGATGCCGGCGACGGCATCGCCGCCTTTCACGACGTCGTCGAAACTTGCCATGATGACCTGCGCCGTTTGCGGTTTGGGTATCAGCTTGACGGTGACCTCGGTGACGATTGCAAACATGCCTTCGCTGCCGATCAGAACCGCAAGCAGGTCGAGGCCGGGCGCGTCCGGTCCGAGCGAACCGAATTCGACGATCTCGCCTTCCATGGTCACGGCGCGCACGCGCAGCACGTTGTGCACGGTGAGGCCGTATTTCAGGCAGTGCACGCCGCCCGAATTCTCGGAAACGTTGCCGCCGATCGTGCAGGCAATCTGCGACGACGGGTCAGGGGCGTAGTACAGGCCGTAAGGGGCGGCCGCTTCCGAGATCGACAGATTGCGCACGCCCGGCTGCACCGTGGCGGTCCGCGCGTAGGAGTCGACTTCGATGATCTTTCTGAAGCGCGCGAGTGACACGACCACGCCGTGACGAATCGGCATAGCGCCGCCGGAAAGGCCGGTGCCCGCGCCGCGCGGCACGATCGGCACGCCGAGGCGATGACAAATCTGCACGATGCGCTGCACCTGCGATTCGGTTTCCGGCAGAGCGACGGCAAGCGGTAGACGGCGATATGCCGCGAGGCCGTCGCAGTCGTAGGCGACGGTGTCTTCTTCGCGATACAGCAGACAGTGGTTCGGAAGTACCGCCATCAACGCCTGCACGACTTCGCGCTGGCGTTCTGCGAGAACTTCGGCCGTCAGTTCGGCGGGTGCGTTCATGTGCATCGTCTCCTCTTGCCTTTCGCCCATCGCTCGTTGGCGCGGGCGTTGCAGGGGGCCGCCGTGGCGGTCCAACCCGCTCGCTTGCTGCTCAGTTACCCCTGATCCTGCCTCGGCGATGCACGGCCTCGCAGATCATGCCGCCCAGCTGAAAATCTTGCCTGGGTTCATCAGATTGTGCGGGTCCAGCGCATGTTTGATCGAGCGCATTGTGTCGACCGCGACATCGCCGTGTTCTTCCAGCAGAAAGCTCATCTTGTGCAGGCCCACGCCGTGCTCGCCGGTACAGGTGCCGTCCATGCGCAATGCGCGCTGCACGATGCGATGGTTCAGACGCTCGGCCTCGGCCAGTTCCTCCGGCTTGTTCGGATCGATCAGAATTGCGACGTGGAAATTGCCGTCGCCGACATGGCCTACGATGGGGCAGGGCAGCGGCGAGTCCTTCAGGTCCTGCTCCGTTTCGACGACGCATTGCGCGAGGCGCGAGATCGGCACGCAGACGTCGGTAGTGACGGCGCGGCAACCCGGCTTCAATTGCAGCATGGCGAAATAGGCGTTGTGACGCGCGTTCCACAGACGGCTGCGATCTTCCGGCCGCGTCGCCCATTCGAAGCCTTCGCCGCCGTTCTGCCCGGCGAGTTCCTGCACGAGTTCGGCCTGTTCCTGGACGCCGGCTTCGGTGCCGTGGAACTCGAAGAACAGCGTGGGCGCCTCGCGCAGCGTCAGGTTCGAATGCCGGTTGATGGAGCGGATCGCGAGCGCGTCGACGAATTCGACGCGGGCGATCGGCACGCCGATCTGAATCGTTTCGATGACGGCGCGCACCGCATCGCCCATCGACGGAAACGCGCAGACCGCGGCGGACACCGCTTCCGGCTGCGGGTACAGACGCACGGTGATTTCCGTGATGACGCCGAGCGTGCCTTCCGAGCCGACGAAAAGCCGCGTGAGGTCGTAACCCGCGGATGACTTGCGCGCCCGCGTTCCGGTTTTGATGACGCGTCCGTCGGCCAGCACGACGGTTAGCCCGAGGACGTTCTCGCGCATCGTGCCGTAGCGCACCGCATTTGTACCGGACGCACGCGTCGCCGACATGCCGCCGATGCTGGCATCCGCGCCAGGATCGATGGGAAAGAACAGGCCCGTGTCGCGCAGCGCCTCGTTCAGCTGCTTGCGCGAGATGCCGGGCTCGACAGTGACTGTCAGATCTTCAGCGTCGATCGACAGCACGCGGTTCATTTCCGACAGATCGATGGATACACCGCCCTGCACGGCGAGCAAGTGCCCTTCAAGCGAGGAGCCGTTGCCGTAGGGGATGATCGGCACGTTGTACTGGCCGCAGAGCCGGACGACGGTCTGGACCTCTTCGGTGTTGCGCGCGAAGACGACGGCGTCGGGCAGTTGCGGGTCGAACGGCGATTCGTCGCGGCCGTGGTGCTCGCGCACGGCTTGCGCGATGGACACGCGTTCGCCGAAGGCGTCGGTAAGCGCGCTGAGCAGCTCGGAGGGGAACGGCCGGCGCAGCGGGGCCGGCGTAACGAGGTTATTCACGCATGTCTCCGTTATCGACCAGAGTTAGCGCTTTGGCGCTTACTCTGGTCACCTGAAAATACTCCCTGCGAATTCCTGGCGAAGCGTTGCAAAGCGCTTTGCAGCAGGTGTTTCATTCTACGCCGATCGCTTGTGAGCGATGCTTGGTTCAGCGCAACTCGTACTGCACCCCTGCGCCTCCGAGGGGGCTCGCCCGTCGCTCCTATAATGGCGGCGAGCGGCGGATGCGCGCAAGATGGTCACCGCGTGGCACACGCGGCGTATGGTCAAGCCTCGGTGCGCGCCGACTGCCCTCTCGCCTGGCGCGCCTGAAAAGCCGAACGGCGCCCGCATCATCACCGATCGAATGGGAAGACATCATGGGTAACCGCCTGAGCAAGATTGCCACGCGTACCGGCGACGACGGCACCACCGGCCTCGGCGATGGCCGGCGCGTGCGCAAAGACAGCGCACGCATTGCCGCAATCGGCGACGTGGACGAACTTAACTCGAATCTGGGCGTGCTGTTGTGCGAAACCCTGCCGGAGGACGTGCGGGCCGCGTTGCTGGCAATCCAACACGACCTGTTCGATCTCGGCGGCGAGCTTTGCATTCCCGGCCACACCATGATCACCGAGCGCCACCTTGCCCAACTCGACGGCTGGCTTGCCGAGCACAACGCGGCCTTGCCTCCGCTCAAGGAATTCATCTTGCCGGGCGGCTCGCGGGCGGCGTCGCTCGCGCACGTCTGCCGCACCGTCTGCCGCCGCGCCGAGCGGGCGATCGTCGCGCTCGGCGAACAGGAAGCGCTCAACGCGGCGCCCCGTCAATATGTGAACCGTCTGTCAGACTTGCTCTTTGTGCTTGCGCGCGTACTCAATCGCGCTGACGGCGGCACCGACGCCCTCTGGCAGCATGATCGCGGCCACGCCTAGGCGGTGGATGCGCTTGGCGTAGGCGTGCACGAGGCAGGTTCCGCCTGCGACAATCTGTCTGAGCGAAACTGTAATCTTAAAGATGTATCTTATGCGCATCTTTAAGGAGAAGTACAGATGACCGCCCTTACCGCCGATCAGATTGCTCGCGTCAAAGCAACAGTTCCCGTACTCGCCGAACATGGCACGACCATCACCAGGCATTTCTACAAGCGCATGTTCGCGCACCATCCGGAACTGAAAAACCTGTTCAATCAGACGCATCAGCAAAGCGGCAACCAGCCGGAAACGCTCGCTCGCGCAGTGTATGCGTACGCGGCCAACATCGACAATCTCGGCGCGCTGGGGCCCGCTGTCTCGCGAATCGCCAACAAGCACGCGAGCCTGAACATCCGCCCCGAACACTATCCGATTGTCGGTCGCCATCTGCTGGGCGCGATCGTCGACGTGCTTGGCGACGCGGTCGATCAGCCGACGCTCGACGCATGGGAAGTCGCTTACGGGCAGCTCGCGAACATTTTCGTCGGCACTGAGGCGAAGCTTTATGAGGGCGCGGCGTGGAGCGGCTTCCGCCCGTTCAAGGTGGCGCGCAAGCAGGTGGAGAGCGACGAAATCACGTCTTTCTACCTGACTCCGGCCGACGGCGCTGCAGCGTGCGGCTTCGAACCGGGCCAGTACGTCAGTGTGACGCGCTTTGTCGACAAGCTCGGTGTGGACCAGCCGCGCCAGTACAGCCTGTCGGATGCGCCGCATGGCAAGTGGCTGCGCATTTCTGTCAAGCGCGAAGACGGTCGCGAAGATGCGGCGCCCGGCCATGTGTCGAATCTGCTCCACGCCGATGTGGAAGAGGGCACTGTCGTACATGTGAGCGCGCCGATGGGCGACTTTACGCTCGACCGCAAGAAGAGCACGCCGCTCGTGTTGATGAGCGGCGGCGTGGGCGTCACGCCGATGACCTCCATGCTCTCGACGCTGCTTGCCGACAACAGCGAGCGCAGCGTGAGCTTCGTGCACGCTTGCCGCAACGGCCGCGTGCATGCGTTTCGCGAGTGGCTCAACGAGACCGTGGCCGCGCATCCGAACGTGAAGCGCGTGGTGTTCTATGAAGCCGTGGAGGCGGCCGACCGGCAGGGCGTCGACTACGATTTCGAAGGTCGTCTGGATGTGGCGAAGATCGCGGACCGCGTAATTGTGCCGGACGCGGATTACTACATCTGTGGCCCCGTGCCCTTCATGCGCGCGCAACGCGATGCACTGACGACGCTCGGCGTCGATCCGGCGCGGATTCACACCGAAGTGTTCGGTTCGGGTACGGTGGAGTAAGTCGCGCCGGTGAAACGGGCGCGGGTTAGTAATCTCGCGTCCGGCCAACTCGTCTGCCAGCCGGCGATAAGCTGTTAGGTACATGGCGGCCGTCTACCGCAACATTCGTCCGTTCGGCCAGCCAGACAAAAAAACCCGGCTCACCGAGCCGGGTTTTTACATACTTCGTGCAGCAAGACCGCGTCGTCGAGATGCGGCGATGCGCGGCTCAGTTACCGCTTCCGCGCGCCACGCGTCGCTGCTTGACCGAGTCGGCGAGGCCTTCCAGCACGGCGACGCTCTCGTCCCAGCCAATGCATGCGTCCGTCACGCTCTGGCCATACGTCAGTGCGCAGCCTTCCTGCAAATCCTGGCGGCCTGCCACCAAATGCGATTCCACCATCACGCCGACGATTCTTTCGTCGCCCGAAGCAATCTGGCGGCCGATGTCGGCGCACACCGGAATCTGGTTCTCGTGCTTCTTCGAGCTGTTCGCGTGGCTCGCGTCGATCATCAGACGCGCGGCGAGTCCGGCCTTGCCGATGTCCGAGCACGCCGCGTTCACGCTGTCCGCGTCGTAGTTCGGCGCTTTGCCGCCGCGCAGAATGATGTGGCAGTCCTCGTTGCCGGCCGTCGACACGATCGCCGAATGCCCGCTCTTCGTGACCGACAGGAAGTGGTGCGGCTGCGAGGCGGCCTTGATCGCGTCGACGGCAATCTTGACGTTGCCGTCCGTGCCGTTCTTGAAGCCGACCGGGCACGACAGTCCCGAAGCGAGTTCACGGTGCACCTGCGACTCCGTGGTCCGTGCGCCGATCGCACCCCACGAAATCAGATCGGCAATGTACTGCGGGCTGATCATGTCGAGGTACTCGGTGCCGGCCGGCAGACCCAGTTCGTTGATGCGCAACAGCAGTCCGCGCGCGGTGCGCAAGCCTTCGTTGATCTTGAAGCTGTTGTCCATGTGCGGATCGTTGATGAGACCCTTCCAGCCGACCGTCGTGCGAGGCTTTTCGAAGTACACGCGCATCACAACTTCCAGTTCGCCCGCAAAACGCTTGCGCTGTTCGACGAGACGCCTTGCGTATTCCATTGCCGCTTTGGTGTCGTGAATCGAGCACGGGCCGATAATCACGATCAGGCGGTCGTCCATGCCGTGCAGAATGCGATGCATCGCGGTGCGCGAGTTGTAGATCAGGTCGGAGACGGCTTCGCCGCACGCGAACTCGCGGATCAGGTGTGCCGGGGGAGTGAGTTCTTTCAATTCTCGAATACGGACATCGTCGGTGTTGTGCGGGGGCATATTGTTTTCCTCGTTCGGTTCGTAGCGTGTTTGCGCGGGCGGCGCGTGCAAGACGGAATGTTCAAAAACTCGATGTGCAAAGACTCGGGGCGAAAAAAAACCGCCAGACTCGCTGGCGGTTTTTCGGGAATTCTCGGTGTTCTGCGTGCGCTAACACCCCTCTCGATCCGCCAGCGGTCTGAGATACCAGAAAAAGTAAAAGTAAAACTTGGCGGACATGGCGAAAGAGAGTCGCTGGTCAAAAAAGGTGAATGACTTTATAACCCGGGCAAGCTCGGTTGGCAAGCGGGATGCGGGAAAAATGCGGGAAATCCGCATGCTTCGCCGTTTTCGTGCGCGAAGCATGCGGAGGTCTCAGGTTCAGGCCGTGCCGCCCACGGTCATCCGGTCGATGCGCAGCGTTGGCTGGCCCACGCCCACCGGCACGCTCTGGCCTTCCTTGCCGCACACGCCGACGCCCGAGTCCAGCTTCATGTCATTGCCGATCATGCTCACGAACTTCAGCGATTCGGGGCCGCTGCCGATCAGCGTCGCACCCTTGACCGGGTAGGTGACCTTGCCGTTCTCGATCATGTAGGCCTCGGAGGCCGAGAACACGAATTTCCCGTTCGTAATGTCGACCTGGCCGCCGCCGAAATTCACCGCGTACAGGCCGTTCTTGACCGACTGGATGATCTCCTGCGGATCCTTGTCGCCGTTCAGCATGTACGTGTTGGTCATGCGCGGCATCGGCAGCGCCGCGTACGATTCGCGGCGCGCGTTGCCTGTGACCGGCATTTTCATCAGCCGTGCGTTGAGCGTGTCCTGAATGTAACCCTTCAGAATTCCGTCTTCGATCAGCGTCGTGCACTGGGTCGGGTTGCCTTCGTCGTCGATATTGAGCGAGCCGCGGCGGTTCGGCAGCGTGCCGTCGTCGACGACCGTCACGCCTTTCGCCGCGACCTGCTCGCCAATGCGTCCCGCGAATGCGGACGACCCCTTACGGTTGAAGTCGCCTTCGAGGCCGTGGCCGATCGCTTCGTGCAGCAGCACGCCCGGCCAGCCCGGGCCGAGCACCACCGTCATCGCGCCGGCCGGCGCCGGGCGCGCTTCCAGATTCACGAGCGCCGCGTGCACCGCGTCGTCGACATAGCGCGACAGCACTTCGTCGGTGAAGTAGCTGTAGTCGAAGCGGCCGCCGCCGCCGCCGCTGCCCACCTCGCGGCGGCCGTTCTGCTCCGCGATCACCGTGACGGAGACCCGCACCAGCGGGCGGATGTCGGCCGCGAAGCCGCCGTCGCTGCGCGCAACCAGCACGACGTCGTATTCGCCCGCGAGGCCCGCCATGACCTGCTGGATGCGCCGGTCGCGGCCGCGTGCCATGTGTTCGATGCGCTCCAGCAGCTTGACCTTGGCGGTTGCGTCGAGCGAATGCAGCGGATCGGCGGGCAGGTACAGATCGCGCCCGGCAATGCCTGTCAGCGACGAGGCCACCTTGATCTTCTGCTTGCCGCCGCCGGCCTTGGCGATCGCGCGTGTGGCGATGGCCGCCTGGCGGATGGCCTCCGGCGAGAGGTCGTCGGAATAGGCGAAAGCCGTGCGGTCGCCCGACACGGCGCGAACGCCCACGCCCTGGTCGATGCTGAAACTGCCCGACTTCACGATGCCTTCTTCGAGACTCCAGGCTTCGCTGCGAGTCGCCTGGAAATACAGGTCGGCATAGTCGACCCGATGCGTGAAGATTTCGGCGAGTGTGCGGGTGAGCAGGGATTCGTCGAGACCGTAGGGCGCGAGGAGGATGTCCTTGGCGGTGGCGAGATTACGGATACCGGGTTCGATGATGTTCATGCGAAGTATGTTCTGCTCGATACGAAGGGTTCGGTTGGCGCCACCGTCACTATATGAGTGAGGCAGGCCGCAGTTTCAATCTCTGTTGCTAGCCCAGCACCCGATGACGCCAGGCCGGCAGGCTCTGCCGCACTTCGTCGATGCGGGCGCGCTCCAGCGTACCCGCGACCACGCCGGCGCCCTCGTCGCGCACCGCGACGATTTCGCCCCACGGGTCGATCAGCATGCTGTGGCCCCAGGTGCGGCGGCCGTTCTCATGCTTGCCGCCTTGCGCCGCGGCCAGCACGTAGCACTGGTTTTCGACGGCGCGAGCGCGCAGCAGCATTTCCCAATGCGCGCGGCCCGTCGTGTAAGTGAACGCCGAGGGCACCACCATCAGCGCGCAATCGCCCATGCGCCGATACAACTCGGGAAAGCGTAAATCGTAGCAGACCGATAAGCCCACGCGCCCGAACGGCGACTGGAAGGTGCGGACTTCGCCGCCGGGGCAGATGGTGCGCGCCTCGTCGAACGATTCCTCGCCCTTTTCGAAGTTGAACAGGTGGATTTTGTCGTAGCGCGCGGCCTCGTTGCCTTGCGGGTCGAACACCAGTGTGGTGTTGAGCACGCGCGACGGCTCGGGCGCGGCGATCGGCAGCGTCCCGCCGATCACCCACAGCTTGTGGCGGCGCGCGGCATCCGCGAGAAAACGCTGGATCGGGCCGTCGCCATAAGCCTCGCGCACCGCGAGCTTGTCGGTGTCCTTGAAGCCCATGAAGCAGAAGTACTCGGGCAGCAGAACGAGCTGCGCGCCGTCCGCCGCCGCTTCGGCCATCAGGCGTTCGGCCTCGGCCAGATTGCGTTCGGGCTCCGGCGTGCTCACCATTTGCAGCGCGGCTACGCGCAAGGCGCTGTGCTCGCCGCCCGCAGACTCTGACTGCGCGGCACGCGGCGCAGCGGCGGAGATTGAAGTTGAAGAGACGTGTGTTTCGCTCATGAGCGTTTCGGAAAACTCCCGGCAGGACGGCGGCGCAACAATTGGCGCCGCCTGTGTCGTTCAGGGCAGACCCAAGCCGCCGGCACCGCGCCACGCGCTGCACCAGAAAAGCGGCCATGTATGCGCCGGGCCGCCGAGCGCTGCCCCGACCGCGCGGCTTTCGCCCCGCCGCAGCGCAATTCCGGCGCAATCGCCCGGAGAGCCTGGCTCGCCGCTCAGTTGGCGCCGGCGGTCGAAGCTGGAGCGTCCATCTTACCCCGATCGCTCTTGACCCGCTCGATGTGCGGTTTCGACCACGAGCCGGTAATCGCGTACTCGCGCGCGAACGCATGCGACACCGATTTGCTGAACGCCAGATCCGCCACCAGCGCGCCGAGGCCGAGCAGCGGATTCACCACGGCAGCCGCGACGACCGCTGCGCCCGCGCTGACGGTCGGCACGATCTGCACATGCAGGTCCTGCGTTTCCTGCGCAAGGTCGACGGAGCCCTTCATCTGGGCACGCGCCGGCGCGGTCACCATTTCGAAGTTATCCGTGCGGCCGATGCCGTTGCGGACCTGCGCGGTGCCCGTCACATGTTCGAAGGGAAGACCTTCGCCGATCACGTCGCGGAAATTGAGTGTGGCGAAGCGCGCGAGGCTTTGCAGACTGAGCACGCCAAGCAGCTTGGCGACGCCTGGATCGACCTTGAGAATTTGTCCGTGGCGCAGGTCCACGGCGAGATTGCCGTTGAGCGTCGGATAGTCGATTGCCGTCGGGCCGCCTCGCCACACCATCTTGCCGGACAGCGTGCCGCTGCCCGCCTTCAGCGTGCGCGGCTGGCCGAAGCGCTCGAGCAGCCCGCCCGCGTCCTTGATGTCGAGCTTGAAATCGAACACGGTGCGCCGCGGGGTGGTTTCGTCGGCGGCGTTGCCGAGTTCGGTGGAGGTGCGCCAGTTCGCCGTCGCCGTGAGTGTGGCCGACGGGTTCGTTATGTCCAGCTTGTCGAGTTGCCAGACCGGCACGCCGTCTTCGTTGAAGTTGTGCGCGGCGACTTCGAGCCGGCCGATATTGCGGTCGCGCACAATCAATTCGCTGACGACGAGATCGATCGACGGCATGTTCTGCACCGGTGCCGACATGGCCTGGCCGAGCAGGTCCTTGTCCGCGACCGACGGAATCACGACGCGCGCAAAGCGCGCCTGCAGCGTGCCGGGCGATGCCTTGTTTGCGCCGGGCAGCCACGAGACGTGGCCGGACACCTGATTGGAGGCGATGTTCGCCTGCCATTTGCCGTCCGCGTGGGAAGCGCCGACGATCACGCTCTCCCAGTGGCGCTTGAGCAGCGTCAAGGTGCCGATGTGCAGCGCAAAGCGGCTCGGCAGGAACTGCGCGACGGTCGGGTTCGGCGCCGCGGGCGCGGCCGGCGCGGCGGGGGCCGCGGGCGCTTCGTTGCTGCGCAACTGCGTGATCAGTGCTCGCCAGGCGTCGGCGTCGAAGGCGTCCACGTCGACCGCGGCGATCACGCCTTCTGACGGCAGGTCAGCCGGCCGGTTGACGCCGATTGCGCCGCGCACCACCGTCGGCGGGCTTTTCGGCTCATAGTGCAGCAGATAGCGCGCGGCGATCGGGCCAAAATTCAGCTCGGCACGCTCGAGCCCGCTTTCGCCTGCCACCGTGGACGGGCCGGCGGCGAGGCGCAGCGGCATCGGCGCGCCCACCGGCTTGTTGAACGGCGCGGGGAAGTCGAGCGCGAGCCCGGTCAGATCGGAGTTCGCAGTTACTTGCGGCAGCTTGCCCTTGGCGCCATGCACGCTGAGCGCATACGGCGCGCTGCCGCTCATGCGCGTGAGCACCTGCGCCGCCGGGCCGTGCAGATCGAGGCCGCGTGCGGCATCGACCGCGATGTGGCCGTCCACGTCGAGCGCGTAAGTGCCGTCCTGCCTGAGACCGCCGCTCGCGCGCAGGTCGCCGCCGAGAAACCGCGCGGTGAGCCGCTCAGTCTGCGCACTGCGTTCCGTAAAGCGCACCTTGCCCTTGACTTGCGAGAGCGGCGGCACATTCTCCACGCTCAAACGGTTGTTCTGGAAGCCGAGCGCGCCTTCCACGCCGATGTGCGGCTTGGGCGTGCGCGGTACCGTCAGTTTGAGCGCGAGCGAGGCCGGCCCTTCAGCGCGAATCTTCTCGGTCTGATGCTTCGCCATGATGCCGAGCGAGCTTTCGTTCACGTAGTCGAGCATGTCGGCGAGCGGACCCAGGCCGTCGCCCTTGATGACGAGACTGGACTCGCGCGTGCCGAGGTCGTCGATCCGGCCATTCACGCTGCGCAGCGCAACCCGCTTGTAGCGCGCCCGGTCGATGTCGAAGCGCAGCACGTTCTGCCTGATTTCGAACACGCCGTCGATGCCGTCGAGCGGCGGCCACACGTTCGGCGTGCCGTTGCGCATGTTGCGCGGGGGGTAGGGCGTCGGGTCGAACTTGCCGCCTTTGAACGGCGCGACGATATGGAAGATGCCCGCTTCGGGATCGCGCGAGTACGGGAATTTGGTCAGATCGCCGTGCACTTCGATCTTCGCGCCGCGCGACATGCCCGCCTGCAGGCCGTGACCGAGATAGATGCGCAGTTTCTCGCTGATGCTGGTCGGCAGATAGCGGACGATGCGCGACACCTGCGCGCGCTCGAAGTCGGCTGTGAGGTCGAGCGAGCCGCGGCCGTGGCCGGGGTTGCTGTAGTCGGCGCTTGCGGTGGCCGCCACGTCCGCGTTCGAGACGCCGAAGTCGGCCAGCTTGACCGTGAACGCCGGGTGGTTTTCACCGGGCGCCTTCGGCGAGATGGTCCAGTCGGCGCGGCCATGCAGGCGGTCGAGTAGCAGGCGCGGATCGTCGAACACACCTGGCAGCGTGATCGCGACGTTGCTGGTGTCGAGCGTGGCGGTGCCGCGGTGCTGATCGGCATCCACGCTGCCCCACAGGTTTTCGATGCCCGGAATGCCCGCGCGTGGGTGGTTGCGAGCGGTCAGCCCAGGTGGCGGTTCCTGCGCGGCGACGCTGATGCCTTGGAGATCGCCCTTGAAGCGGTAACGCTCGATGGGCTCGGCGCCCGTGCCGTGCCGGTCGCCGCCGGGCTCGCCCGACTCCGGCTTCGCGCGCTCCACTTCGATCACATAGTTGGCGACGAGCCCGCGTGGGTTATAGCGCACGAGGTTATTGAGGAGCCGCCGCGGCAGCGGCAGCGCGCGGCTGAATTCCGCGAGAATGCCCAGGTCGACGCGGTCGCCCGACACGCTGATGAGCTGGCCGTGCTGCTGCGAGGCCACCCGGTAGTGGCCGTCCAGCGTGCGGAACGCGAGCGTGCGCGTGAGCGGCGTGCCGTCCTCGAGCGGTGGCTGGCCGAGTTCGGCGCGCAGGTCGTTCAGTTGCAGTTTGTAGTCGCCTTGCTGACCCTCCACGCGCCAGCCGAAACTGGCCACCGGCAGCAGCAGCTTGGGCTGCGTGGGCCGCACGCGCAAGGCGACCTCGGCGCCGCTCATCTGGCCGCTTGCCGAACTCATGCGGCCGTCGGCGAAATCAACCCAGATTGCGTTGTCGATGCGGCCTGCAAACGTCTCGATCGGGAATTTGATGTAGCGCGCGAGCGTGGGCAGGTCGACCGGTCCCGTCGACACATAGGCTTGCCCTTTCCAGTTCACGGGCTTGCCGATGGCGGCAAGCGGCGCGTGCCGGAAATGCGTGCGGAAGTCCAGCGGGCCGCGCAGCAGATGGCCGTCCGGCGGCGCCTGAAGCGCGAGGCGGTGGTCGTAGCCGTCGTTGAGAATCGCAATGCGGATATCGCGCAACGCGAGTTCGGGCGCGTCGCGCTGGGCGTCGCGCCAGCGCAGCACGCCGCCGCGCACCACGATCGCCTGCTGGCGCATGAGCCACGTCGACAATGTGTCGTTGCCGCTATGACGTGTCGGCACCGGCACGCCGGCAACCGACAGCACGCCGTCGCTGCCGCGCGCGATCAGCACGTCGGGCTGGTCGACGATCAGACTCGAGAGCACGGGACGAAACTGCCACAGCGAACGCCACGACAGCGTTGCGGTGGCGTGCGGGATAGTGAGTGCGGGTTTGCCTTCGCGGTCGCGAATCACCAGATTCGTGATGTCGAGCCCTGGCTGGAAGCCGCTCCAGTGCGGCGCGAGTTTGCCGATGCTGAACTGTGCATGCAGCTTGTCGGAGACGGTTGCCTCGATGCGCGGACGGAACGCGTCGGCGCGCGGCAGCACCACATAACGCAAGCCGAGAAAGAGTCCCGCCGCGATGAAATACAGGACAAGCGCAAGCGCGAGAACGGCGTGAAGAGTCCGGCGCAGCACGACATGGTCGCTTCCGCTCACAGGCCGGGCCTGCCCGGTTTCCTGCGGGTCGGCGGATTCGTTTCGCTCGGACATGCTGCGGCGGGTGGGCGTATGGTAGTTTTGCGAGTTAACGACGAAATGTAACACACAGGAAAGCGTCGACAGGACTTCGTGAAACCCTGTCTGCGCGCCGCTGCACGGCCGGCACCGGCGTGCCGCCAGTCGTCGTGCGACGAGCCGGTGATGCCGGTTCATGCCAATCAAGCAACGAGCGAGCCAGACTTTTGATGACCCACGCCACACTGCTGAGTTCCAGCTATTCGCACTACGCGGCGCGCGCCGTGGCAGCACGTCCGCAACTCGCCGCGCAGGTGGCGGAACTTGCGTCCGGTTCGCTGACGCGCGAGCGCATCGACACGCGCTTCGACGCGCTCTGCGCGCAGGCTGCCGGCGGGCCTGGCGCACCGCTGACCGAGGACGGGCTCAAACGTGCGCTGCGTCAGTTGCGCACCGAGGTTTTCTGCGCGGTGATGGAGCGCGATCTGGCCGGCAAGGCGGACGTCGCCGAAGTAACCGGCGCGATGACCGATCTCGCCGAAACTGCGATCCAGCGCTCGCTCACGGTGCTTTCGGCCGAGCTCGAAGCGCTCTTTGGCGAGCCGCGCGGCCCGCAGGGCGAGCGGCTCACGTTGGGCGTCGTCGGCATGGGCAAGCTTGGCGGGCGCGAGCTGAACGTGTCCTCGGACATCGACCTGATCTTCATTTATGAAGACGACGGCGAGACGGCGGGCGGACAGCGCGCGCCCATCGCCACGCAGGACTTTTTCACGCGCCTCGGCAAGCGCCTGATCGGCGCGCTAGCCGAAGTGACCGCCGACGGCTATGTGTTTCGGGTGGACATGCGCCTGCGGCCGAACGGCGATTCGGGACCGCTGGTTTGCAGTCTCGGCATGCTCGAGGAATATTTCTACGTGCAGGGCCGCGAGTGGGAGCGCTATGCGTGGATCAAAGGGCGGCTGGTTTCGGAAGGCACGAGCGAGTCGGCGCAGCGCCTGCAGAAACAGCTCGGTGCTATCGTCACGCCGTTCATCTATCGCCGTTATCTCGACTACGGCGTCATCAGCGCGATTCGCGCGCTGCATCTGCAGATTCGCCAGGAGGCGCAGCGCCGCGCGTCGATGCGCCCCGACAAGGCTGACGACATCAAGCTCGGGCGCGGCGGCATCCGCGAAATCGAATTCAGCGCGCAGGTCTTTCAACTGATTCGCGGCGGCCAGGACGCCGGCTTCCGGGTGCGGGCGACGCTCGCCGTCCTGCGGCATGCGGCGGCGCACGGGCTGATCGACACGTCGGTGTGCGAGAAGCTGTCGCAGGCGTATCGCTTCTTGCGCGAGCTCGAACACCGTCTGCAATATCGAAACGACGCGCAAACGCATGCCATTCCCGTCGATCGAGAAGAACGCGCGGCGCTCGCGCACGCGATGGGTTGCGACGACTATCCGATGCTGCTCGCGCGGCTCGACGCGCATCGCGAGTTCGTGGAACAACAGTTCGACCAGATTTTTGCCGACAAGGTGAGCGGCCGCGACGGCTGCGGCGCGCCCGAAGACGGCGCGGCGGTGTGGGTGTGGAGCAGCGCGCTCGCGGACGACAGCGCGGAAGACGCACTGCGCGCGCGCCTCGTCGAACTGGGCGTTGCCGAGCCCGCCGATCTGCTCGCGCGGCTGCGCGGCGTCTGGCAGTCGTCGCGCTATGCGGGGCTCGCCGAGCGCAGCCGGCAGCGCTTCGACACGGTCGCGCAGCGCGCGCTCGAAGCCGGGCGCACGTTGGAGCCGCCCGAGCGCCGCGGCGACACGCTCGCGCGTCTGTTCGACCTGCTCGAAGCGGTGGGCCGGCGCGGCGCATACCTCGCGCTACTGAACGAATATCCGCAAGCGCTGCACCGCGTGTTGTCGGTGCTCGGTGCGTCGCGCTGGGCGGCGGGTTATCTGATCCGCCATCCACAACTACTCGACGAACTGCTCGACGACGAAGCACTCAACACGCCGTTCGACTGGCCCGAGTTCAAACGCACGCTGCGCTTGCGGCTTGCCGCGGCGGACGGCGTCGAGCAGCAGATGGACCTGCTGCGTCACGCGCACCAGGCGGAGGTGTTCCGTATCCTGCTGATCGATCTCGCCGGCAAGCTCAGCGTCGAGCACGTAAGCGACCGCCTGTCCGAACTCGCCGACGCGGTGCTCGACGTCACGCTCGAAGCTGTGTGGAACCAGTTGCCCAAGCGCCATCGCGACGCGCCGCGCTTCGCGGTGATTGCCTACGGCAAGCTGGGCGGCAAGGAACTGGGCTATGCGTCGGACCTCGACGTCATCTTTCTCTACGACGATCCAGACGACGCCGCTTCGGACATCTATTCCACCTACACGCGCCGGCTGATCACATGGCTTACGACCGCGACCGGCGCGGGCACCCTGTTCGACATCGACCTGCGGCTGCGGCCGAATGGCGAGTCGGGCCTGCTCGTCACCGATCTGGACGCGTTTCGCCGCTATCAGTTGCGCGAGGGCGACGCGGCCAACACCGCGTGGGTGTGGGAGCACCAGGCGCTGACGCGCGCGCGTTACTGCGCCGGCGACGCGCAGATCGGCGCGCAGTTCGAGGCGATTCGCGAACAGGTGCTGACCACGCCGCGCGACGCCGCGCAACTAGCGCGCGAGATCGTCGAGATGCGCGAGCGCGTCGAAGCCGGGCATCCGAACCATACGACGCTGTTCGACCTGAAGCACGATCGGGGTGGCATGGTGGACATCGAATTCGCTGTGCAGTACTGGGTGCTGTTGCACGCGGCGCGCGATCCCGAGCTGATCCGCAATACGGGGAACATTGCGCTGTTGCGCGAGGTGTCGCGCCTCGGGCTGATGAGCGAGGCCGAAGCGGAAACGGTGGGCGCCGCCTATCGCACTTACCGCAAGCTGCAGCACAAGCTGCGGCTCGACGGAATGGAGAAGGCACGCGTGGAACCGGCGCTGGTGGCAGCCGAGCGCGATGCCGTGCTCGGCCTGTGGGAGCGGGTGTTCGGCGACCAGCCCCGCGCCGCCTAGGCGGCGAGCATTTCCTTCGCGTGCTTGCGGGTGGTCGGCGTGATCTCCAGACCGCCCAGCATGCGCGCGACTTCTTCCACGCGGCTTGCCTTGTCGAGCGACACCACGCTGCTCACCGTTCCGCCCTTGCCGTTGCCGGTCTTGGCGACCTGGAAATGGTGATCGCCGCGCGCGGCGACCTGCGGCAAATGCGTCACGCAAAGCACCTGGCGGGCCTCGCCGAGCTGATGTAACAGCCGTCCGACTACTTCCGCCACGCCGCCGCCGATTCCGGTATCCACTTCGTCGAAGATCAGCGTGGGCGTCGGGCTCGCGGCACTTGCGATCACGGCGAGCGCGAGGCTGATACGCGCCAGTTCGCCGCCGGAGGCGACTTTCGCCAACGGCCGCAGCGGCACGCCCGCATGACCGGCGACGCGGAACTCGACCTGCTCCAGCCCATGCGCGCCGCCTTCGGGCAGGGGCACGAGCGCCACTTCGAAACTGCCGCCTTTCATCGACAGTTCCTGCATGCCCGTGGTGACCGCGGCGCCTAGCGCCTTGCCGGCCTTGGCGCGCGCCTTCGAAAGCTTCTTCGCTTCAGCGAGGAAGTCCTCGCGCGCGCGGGCTTCGGCTGCGTGCAGGCTGTCGAGATCCGCGGCGGCGTCGAGCGCGGCCAGTTGCGCGCGGCGCGTTTCGTGTTCCTCGGGCAGTGTCTCCGGTTGCAGGCGGAACTTGCGTGCCGCCGAATGCAACGCGTCGAGGCGCTTTTCGACTTGCGCGAGCCGGTCGGGGTCGAGTTCGAGCTTCTGTGCGTAATGGCTGAGCGAATACGCGGCTTCCTGCAGTTGGATCTCGGCGGGTTCGAGCGCGGCAAGCACATCGTTCAGGGCCGGGTCGATTTCCGCCAGATCGCGCACTTTCGAGACGATCGACGCGAGATGCGTGATCATTGCCTCGTCCGATTCGGAGAGCGCGTTCAGCGCGCCTTGCACCCCGTCTATCAGATTGGCCGAATGGGAGAGCCGCCGGTGCTCCGAGTTGACTTCTTCCCATTCGCCCGGCTGCGGCGCGAGCTTCTCCAGCTCGGCAAGCTGCCAGGCGAGCCGCTCGCGTTCCAGTTGCAACTCGCGGTCGCGCGTTTGCGCATGCTCGACCGCCTGCGCCTTCTCGCGCCATGTGCGCCACGCCCGCGTGACGCTCGCGGAAAGCTCGGTGAGGCCCGCGTGCGTGTCGAAGAGTTCGCGCTGCGCGTCCGGCCGCATCAGCAACTGGTGCGCGTGCTGGCCGTGAATATCCACCAGCATTTCGCCTACCTCGCGCAGTTGCGCGAGTGTCGCCGCCGTGCCGTTGATGAACGCGCGGGAGCGTCCATTTGCGTCCACCACGCGGCGCAGCATCACCGTGCCGCCGTGCTGGCCGTCGGCTGCCGAGGCGCTCAGCGCCTGCTCGTCGAGCCACTGGTCGACGAGCGCGTGCGTGTCGAACTCGGCGGTAATGTCGGCGCGGCTCTCGCCGGTCCGCACGACGCTCGCGTCGGCGCGCGCACCCAGTGCGAGCGCCAGTGCGTCGATCAGGATCGACTTGCCGGCGCCGGTCTCGCCGGAGAAAACGGTAAAGCCGCTGTCGAATTCGAGGTCGAGCGCGGCGACGATGACGAAGTCGCGTATCGAGAGGTGGCGAAGCATGGAAGTCGTCTGTGAGCTGTCTATGAGCTTGGTATTCGGGTTTCTGGAGCGCGGGTTTCGCGAGCGGCGCCTGCGCTCCGGCATGCCCGCCGGTCAGGGCTTGGCGTCTTCCTCGTGCGACGGGTATTCGTTCCAGTGGAGCTTCTTGCGCAGCGTGGCGTAATAGCTGTAGCCGACCGGGTGCAGCATCGGCACCGTATGGCGCGAGCGGCGCACTTCGATTGCATCGTTCAGTTCGAGCGACGTGAACGACTGCATGTCGAAATTGACGTTGACCTCACGCCCGGAAACGATCTGGATGCTGACCTTGGAGTCGTCCGGCAGCACGATGGGGCGGTTCGACAGCGCATGCGGAGCAATCGGCACGAGCACGATGCCCTGCAACTGCGGGTGCAGGATCGGACCCTGCGAAGACAGCGCGTAGGCGGTCGAGCCGGTAGGCGTGGCGACGATCAGGCCGTCTGAGCGCTGGTTATACATGAAGCGGCCGTCCACCGAAACGTGCAGCTCTGCCATGCCCGAGAAACCGCTGCGGTTGACCACCACGTCGTTGAAGGCGAGTGCGTGGTAGATCGGGTTGCCCTGGCGCATGATGCGCGCTTCGAGCAGCACGCGCTCTTCCCGCTCGAAGTTGCCTGCCAGCATTTGCGGCACGATCTCGCTCATGTGGGAGATCGGGATGTCGGTAATGAAGCCCAGCCGGCCGTGGTTGATGCCGATGAGCGGCGTGCGGTACGGCGCCAGTTGACGGCCTATGCCGAGCATCGTGCCGTCGCCGCCGAGCACGATTGCGACGTCGGCGCGCGCACCGATCTCGGCCGGGCGCAGCGCCGGATACTCAGTCACGCCGATTTCCGCCGCGGTGTCGGCTTCGAACACGACTTCGAAGCCGCGCTTCGCGATGCAGGAGGCGAGCGCGGTCAGGGGCTCGCGGATGCCCGGCGTGTTGTTGCGCCCGACGAGCGCGACCGTCTTGAACTGGCTGGTTACTTGCATGCCGGCATTACACCATAGGTAGGGCCTGAAAAGAACCGTGCCGCAACCCGGCGGCCGGCCAACGGCAGCGGGCCGTGAGCGCAGTTCGGGATTATCGTTAGAATGGTGAAGCCTTGATGACATGCGCGTGGGGCAAACTGCACCGCCACGTTGCCATTCGGGCCGCCCGCAGCGGCCCGAACGGCGCGCCGCACGGTTCGCTGTGCGAGGCTTTGCAACGAGCGCAAGGCGCGGTCCCGGCAGGCGGCCGCAAACCCGCCGGCGATGGGCGCCGTTCGCGCTCGCGGTAGTCGCATCATTGAGCTAAAATTTTTCGCCATGCTAGATCCTCGTGCACAAACCCTCCTGAAAACCCTGATCGAGCGCTACATTGCCGAAGGTCAGCCGGTCGGCTCGCGCACGTTGTCGCGCTACTCCGGCCTGGAACTGAGCCCGGCGACCATCCGCAACGTCATGTCGGATCTCGAGGATCTGGGGCTTGTCATCAGTCCGCATACTTCCGCCGGCCGTATTCCCACGCCGCGCGGCTATCGGCTCTTCGTGGACACCATGTTGACGGTGGAATCGGCCGCGGACGAAGAGGCGGTCACCCGCACCGTCAAGACTACGCTGCAGGCCGGCGAGCCGCAGAAAATCGTCGCGGCGGCGGCGAGCGTGCTCTCGAATCTGTCGCAGTTCGCCGGTGTGGTGCTCACGCCGCGGCGCAGCCACGTGTTCAAGCAGATCGAATTCATGCGCCTGTCCGACAAGCGCATTCTGCTTATCATCGTGACGCCGGAAGGCGACGTGCAGAACCGCATGATGGCGACCCAGCGCGACTTTTCGCCCTCCGAACTGGTGGAGGCGTCCAACTACATCAACGCGCACTTCGCGGGGCTTTCTTTCGACGAAGTGCGGCGCCGCCTGCGCGAAGAAATCGACCAGTTGCGCGGCGACATGACCACGCTGATGCACGCGGCGGTTACCGCGAGCACTGAGGAGCCCGACACCGGGGAAACGGTGCTCATCTCGGGCGAGCGCAAACTGCTGGAAGTCGCCGACCTTTCCTCGGACATGGCGCGCCTGCGCAAGCTGTTCGATGTGTTCGACCAAAAGACGAGCCTCCTTCAGTTGCTGGATGTGTCGAGCCATGCCGCCGGCGTGCAGATCTTCATAGGCGGCGAGTCCAACCTCGTGCCTATCGAGGAAATGAGCGTCGTTACCGCGCCGTACGAAGTGAACGGCAAGATTGTCGGCACGCTCGGCGTAATCGGTCCGACGCGCATGGCCTACAACCGCGTCATTCCGATCGTGGACATTACCGCCAGACTGCTTTCGCTTACGCTCAGTCAACAATAGCGCCTGGTCGCTGCGGCGGTCTATGCGGCACATCATGCGCGAGCTCGCGCCGCTTGCCAATTGGCCGAACGGCCAGGGGCGCCTAAGGCAAGCGGCCGCAAAGCGCGCCGCTATAATGAATCCACCTCGTTCCATTTCCCGCCTAGAGCGGGGCATCTCTGCCAGCCTATGCGCTTCGATCTCGAGCGGCCCTCCCAGAACGCCACGTCGCACCGCGTTGCCGTACTGCTGATCAATCTCGGCACGCCCGACGCGCCCACGCCGCGCGCGGTCCGCCGCTATCTCGCCCAGTTCCTCTCAGATCCGCGCGTGGTGGAAATTCCCGCGCTCGCCTGGCAAATCATTCTGCGCCTGCTGATCCTGCCGTTCCGAGGGCGGGCGTCCGCGAAGAAATATGCGGCGGTGTGGCTGCCGGAGGGCTCGCCGCTGCGCGTCTATACGGAAAAGCAGGTGGAGGGCTTGCGTCACCTGCTGCAACTGAACGACTACACGGTGCTCGTGGACTACGCGATGCGTTACGGCACGCCCGGCATTCCCGCCATGCTCAATCAGCTCAAGCTCGCGGGCGCCGAGCGGGTGCTGCTCGTGCCGATGTATCCGCAATACTCGTCGTCGACCACGGCCACCGCTTTCGACGACGCCTTCGCGGCCCTGAAGCGCATGCGCAATCAGCCGGAAATCCGCACGGTGCGCCAATATGCAGACCATCCGGCATACATTTCGGCGCTGGCCGCACAGGTGCATCATTACTGGCACCTTCATGGCCAACCGGATTTCGCCGCGGGCGACAAACTGGTATTGAGCTTTCACGGCGTGCCCAAACGCACGCTGGATCTCGGCGATCCTTATCACGACCAGTGTCAGACAACGGGCGCGCTGCTTATGCAGGCGTTGGGGCTGACGTCGGTCGAATGCCGCATCACATTCCAGTCGCGTTTCGGCAAAGCCGAATGGCTGCAGCCCTACACGGCGCCCACCTTGAAGGAATTGGGGGCTGCGGGCGTGCGGCGTGCTGACGTGTTTTGTCCGGGCTTTACCGCCGATTGCCTGGAGACAATCGAGGAAATCGGCATGGAAGTGCGCGATGAATTCCTGCATGCCGGCGGCAAGGAGTTTCATCGCATTCCGTGCGTGAACGCGTCGCAGGCGTGGATTGCCGCGCTTGGCGAAATCGTCGCGCAGAATTTGCAAGGCTGGCCGGTGCAGGCCGTCGCGGTTCCGCACATCCCGGCGCATAACACAGCGGCTTGACGAGACCTATGAATTACAGGATTTCAACCGAACCCGGCGCGAAACTGCGCATCGACAAATGGTTGTGGGCGGCGCGCTTCTTCAAGACGCGCTCGCTTGCGGCGGATGCTGTCGAGAAGGGCCGGGTGCGCATCGGCGGGGCCAACGTGAAGCCGGCCAAAGACGTGCGAGTCGGCGACCTGGTGGAAATCGAGATCGAGCGCTTCGTGTGGCAGGTGCAGGTGCTGGGCGTATGTGACGTGCGCGGGCCGGCCACCGTTGCGCAGACGCTCTACGCGGAAACCGACGAAAGCCGGGGAAAGCGCCAGGCGGAGCATGAACGCCGCAAGACGTACCGCGAGCCGGCCGAGACGCTGCACGGCCGCCCGACCAAGCGCGACCGCCGCATTATCGACAGATTTTCAGGTGGGGATTGAACAGTTGTTCCATGGTCGCGTTCACGCCGCCGTATTCGGTGGTGTGATCGTTGACCGCCCCGGACATACAGATGGTCGTGGTGCCCGCAACGAGTACCAGCGCGACCACCGAGATTGCAAAGGTCAGCTTCACGGTACCCCCTTATGGGATGGTGCAGGAAAGAAACGAGCTAGCCAGGTGGAAATTGCAAAGGCGCGGAAAGCGTTACGTCAGATTAGGGTTAACGAGGTTTTCCCGCCGCGTAACTGGAGCATAGGTCACTTGCTCGCGCCGCTCAATCTGAATCTGATTGCGCCGCGCTCATGGTTGTAACCGGGCATTTCCGCGTTTCGCCGGCGCCGTGAAAATTTGCCGGGAGGCGCTTGAAATGGTCATTCGCGGCCCCAACTGCCGTTCCGATACGCGGTGGCGGGCCTGCATCCTTGTCGCAATTTTGCAACGCACAAATCGCGGCAGCATACGCGCCGCCGCCGTGGGCCTTTAATTCTTAACGACTTTCAGCGACATGGAAAACACGCAAGAGAACCCGACGAGCCAGAATCCCACGCCCGCGGAAGAAGCCGCGCGCCCGGCCGCCGAGGCGGCCACTCCGGAGCAGGAAGCCGCAGCGAGCGTGGCCACGGACGCGCCGGCAACGGGTGCGGAAGCCGCGTTGGCTGAAGCGCAGGCCAAAATCGCCGAACTGCAGGAGAGCTTCCTGCGGGCCAAGGCCGAAACCGAAAACGTGCGCCGTCGCGCGCAGGAAGACGTCGCGAAGGCGCATAAGTTTGCTATCGAGAACTTCGCGGAACACCTGCTGCCGGTCATCGACAGTCTGGAAGCGGCCGTTGCCCATTCGTCCGACGACCTCGCGAAAGTGCGCGAAGGCGTCGAGCTCACGCTGCGCCAGCTGACCGGCGCGTTGGAGAAGGGCCGCGTCGTCGCGCTGAATCCGGTGGGCGAGAAGTTCGACCCGCATCGCCATCAGGCCATCTCGATGGTCCCGGCGGATCAGGAGCCGAACACCGTGGTCGCCGTGCTGCAAAAAGGCTTCGTTATCGCCGACCGCGTGCTGCGTCCGGCGCTCGTAACGGTGGCGGCGCCCAAGTAGGTCCGCAAGCCCGTGTAAGGCGCTTCGCGGGCGTTTCGCTATTCGACACCAGGCGAACCTCATCATGGCCAATGTTCCGGTAGACGCTACTGCGTTTTCGGTATTCGACATGAAGGAACTGGGCGCGGACTCGTTCGACGCCGGCCTTGCTGAAGCGGGCGACGAACTCGCGGTCGTGTTCTTCTGGGGGCTTGACTGCTTCAACTGCGAAATTGCCAAGAAGGCGATGCTGGCGCAACCGGAGGCGGTCCGGGCGCTCGGTCTGCGGTGGTTTCACAGCAATGTCTACGAGCATCGTGAGCTCGGCCGTCGCTTCATGCTGCACGGCGTGCCCACGTGGTTTTTCTTTCATCGTGGCAAACGGCTTGGGCGGGCGACGGGCTGGCATGGCCTCGCGCAGTTTCAGGCTGCTGTGGCCGCCGCGCGGGACAAAATCCGGGCGGGCGGCCCACAGGCCGGTTCGGCGGCCTCAGGCACGAGCACGGGCGGCGCGCCGCACGATTGAAAAAAATTAAAGACCGCATCGTAAAAGAGGTCTTGAAAACGGTGCGGACGCACTTATGTTGAGTGCAGGTATGAATTCAGGGGCGCAGCGCCTTACGGCCGAACGGCGAACAGGGCGCTTGCCGCAGCGATCAAAGTCAGGAGATTAGTAAAAATGGGCAAAATCATCGGTATCGACCTCGGCACGACCAACTCGTGCGTGGCGATCATGGAAGGCAATTCGGTCAAGGTGATCGAGAACTCGGAAGGCGCGCGCACCACGCCGTCGATCATTGCGTACATGGAAGACGGCGAGATTCTCGTCGGCGCGCCTGCCAAGCGTCAGTCGGTCACCAACCCGAAGAACACGCTGTACGCGGTCAAGCGCCTGATCGGCCGCCGCTTCGAAGAGAAAGAAGTCCAGAAGGACATCGGCCTCATGCCGTACAAGATCATGAAGGCCGACAACGGCGACGCATGGATCGAAGTGCGCGAACAGAAGCTCGCTCCGCCGCAAATCTCCGCGGAAGTGCTGCGCAAAATGAAGAAGACCGCTGAAGACTACCTCGGCGAGCCGGTCACCGAAGCTGTGATTACGGTTCCCGCGTACTTCAACGACAGCCAGCGCCAGGCAACCAAGGACGCTGGCCGCATCGCCGGTCTGGAAGTCAAGCGCATTATCAATGAACCGACCGCAGCCGCTCTGGCATTCGGTCTGGACAAGAACGAGAAGGGCGACCGCAAGATCGCGGTGTATGACCTGGGCGGCGGTACGTTCGACATTTCGATCATCGAAATCGCGGACGTGGACGGCGAGAAGCAGTTCGAAGTGCTGTCCACCAACGGCGACACGTTCCTTGGCGGTGAAGACTTCGACCAGCGCATCATCGACTACATCATCGGCGAGTTCAAGAAGGAGCAGGGCGTCGATCTGTCGAAAGACGTGCTCGCACTGCAGCGCCTGAAGGAATCGGCTGAAAAGGCCAAGATCGAGCTGTCTTCGAGCCAGCAGACCGAAATCAACCTGCCGTACATCACGGCTGACGCGTCGGGTCCGAAGCATTTGAACCTGAAGATCACGCGCGCCAAGCTCGAAGCGCTGGTCGAGGAACTGATCGAACGCACGATCGAACCGTGCCGCGTGGCGATCAAGGACGCAGGCGTGAAGGTCGGCGAGATCGACGACGTGATTCTGGTCGGCGGTATGACCCGTATGCCGAAGGTGCAGGAAAAGGTTAAGGAATTCTTCGGCAAGGACCCGCGCCGTGACGTGAACCCGGACGAAGCCGTGGCCGTCGGCGCCGCGATTCAAGGTCAGGTTCTGTCGGGCGACCGCAAGGACGTTCTGCTGCTCGACGTGACCCCGCTGTCGCTCGGCATCGAAACGCTCGGCGGCGTGATGACGAAGATGATCAACAAGAACACCACGATCCCGACCAAGCACTCGCAGGTCTATTCGACGGCCGACGACAATCAGAGCGCCGTGACGATCAAGGTGTATCAGGGCGAACGCGAAATGGCGGCGGGCAACAAGCTGCTGGGCGAGTTCAACCTGGAAGGCATTCCGCCGGCACCGCGCGGCACGCCGCAGATCGAGGTGAGCTTCGACATCGACGCGAACGGCATTCTGCACGTCGGCGCGAAAGACAAGGCAACCGGCAAGGAAAACCGCATCACGATCAAGGCGAACTCGGGTCTGTCCGAAGCCGAAATCGAGAAGATGGTGAAGGACGCCGAAGCGAACGCGGAAGAAGATCACAAGCTGCGTGAGCTGGCCGATGCCCGCAACCAGGGCGACGCGCTGGTGCACAGCACGAAGAAGGCGCTCACCGAATACGGCGATAAGCTGGAAGCCGGCGAGAAGGAGAAGATCGAAACCGCGCTGAAGGACCTCGAAGATACGCTGAAGAGCGGTTCGAGCGACAAGGCCGCGATCGAAGCCAAAATCGAAGCAGTCGCAACGGCCTCGCAGAAAATGGGCGAGAAGATGTACGCCGACATGCAGGCTGCGCAAGGTGCGCAAGCCGCGGCAGCAGGCGCGGCGGGCGCGAGCGCGGGTTCGGGCGCTTCGGCTGGTGGCGCGAGCCAGCAGCAGGACGATGTGGTCGACGCCGAGTTCAAGGAAGTCAAGAAGGACTAAAGCCAGGTCGCATTCCGACCGTAAAGCCGCACACGGGTCAAGTGTGCGGCCCGGCTGCACAAGGAACCGCGCCTCATCCGGCGCGGCAACGTGCAAGAGCGGTTATCACGCCTGGCGAGCCTTTTGGGCTCTCCGGGCACATTTGTTTTATGGAGGGCGTTGTTTTTGGCCGCATTCATGCGGCATGAAACAGCGGCCGGACGAGTCGTGAGACTCCAGCATTCAAGAGGAGCCACCGCGCGGCACTCTCGCGGGGGGCGTTGAACCGATATGGCGAAACGGGATTACTACGAGGTTCTGGGCGTCGCAAAGAACGCGAGCGACGACGAAATCAAGAAGGCTTATCGCAAACTCGCGATGAAGCACCACCCCGACCGCAATCCGGGCAACAAGGATGCGGAAGAGCATTTCAAGGAGGTGAAGGAAGCCTACGAAATGCTCTCGGACTCGCAAAAGCGTGCCGCATACGACCAGTATGGGCATGCGGGCGTCGATCCGAACATGGGCGGCGCCGGCGCGCAGGGCTTCGGCGGTTTTGCGGATGCATTCGGCGATATTTTCGGCGACATCTTCGGCCAGGCAGCCGGTGGCGCGGCACGCGGCGGCGGCCGTGCGGGCCCGCAGGTGTATCGCGGCGCCGACCTGCGCTACAGCATGGAAATCACGCTGGAGCAGGCGGCGCATGGATACGACACGCAAATCCGCGTGCCGAGCTGGGTCTCGTGCGAAGTCTGTCACGGCTCCGGCGCGAAGCCCGGTACCAAGCCGGAAACGTGTCCGACCTGTAGCGGCTCCGGCGCGGTGCGCATGTCGCAAGGTTTCTTCAGCATCCAGCAGACGTGTCCGAAGTGTCACGGCACCGGCACCTATATTCCTGAACCGTGTGCTCACTGCCACGGCGCGGGCAAGGTGAAGGAAACCAAGACGCTGGAAGTGAAGATTCCGGCAGGTATCGACGACGGCATGCGTATCCGTTCCGCCGGCAACGGCGAGCCGGGCATCAACGGCGGGCCGTCGGGCGATCTGTACGTCGAGATCCACATCAAGCAGCATTCGGTCTTCGAGCGCGACGGCGACGACCTGCATTGCCAGATGCCGATTCCGTTCACCACGGCGGCGTTAGGCGGCGAAATCGAAGTGCCCACGCTGGCGGGTCGCGCGAGCTTCACGGTGCCGGAAGGCACGCAGTCGGGCAAGACCTTCCGGTTGCGCGGCAAGGGCATCAAGGGTCTGCGTTCGAGCATTGCGGGCGATCTTTACGTGCACGTGCAGGTCGAAACGCCGGTCAAGCTGACGGAATCGCAGCGCGACCTGCTCAAGCAGTTCGAAAAAGCGTTGGTGGAAGGCGGCGCGCGGCATAGCCCGCAAAGCAAGAGCTGGTTCGACCGGGTGAAGAGCTTCTTCGATTAACTGCGGTTTGAAGTTGGCGGCAAGCATGACGGCAGATGAGCGCGGCGCGGTGTTTGCATTGCTGGATGACTGCGACGCGTCGGCGGCGCGCCGCTCGAGCCGTCTGTACACGGGTTTCGTGCATGAGCGCGTGTGTGCAGACGTCGCGCAGCTCGAGGCCGTATGCGAGGCCGCCCAAGCGGACGCGCGCTCGGGCCTCTTCGCCGTTGTGCTTGCCGACTATGAGTTCGGCCGGCATCTACTCGGCGGAGCATCCGCTCCGTCTTTGAAAACGCAGCATGGCAATGCCACGCTGCGTTTTTTGTTATTCGAGCGCTGCGAAAAGCTCTCCCGCGACGAGGTCGACGCGTGGCTCGTCCAGCAGGACGGCGGGCTTGCCGAACCGTCGGCGGCGGGTACGGCCAATGTGCGCGAAAGCGTGGAGCCGCAGGAGTTCAACGCGGCCATCGGCGCCATTCACGCGGCCTTGCGCGCGGGCGACTCGTATCAGGTCAACTACACATACCGGCTCAGCTTCGACGTGTTCGGTTCGCCTGCCGCGCTGTATCGGCGCTTGAGAGTGCGTCAGCCGGTTCGCTACGGCGCACTGATCGCGCTGCCCGGCGGCACGTGGGTGTTGTCGTGTTCGCCGGAGCTGTTCGTCGAAAAGCAGGATGCGACCTTGCGTGCGCGTCCGATGAAAGGCACGGCGCCCCGTTCCGCAGATCCGGCGACGGACCGTGCCGCTGCCGAGTTCCTGCGCAGCGATCCCAAGAATCGCGCTGAAAACGTGATGATCGTGGATCTGTTGCGTAACGATCTGTCGCGCGTCGCGCAGACCGGCACGGTTAAGGTGCCTGCGTTGTTTTCCGTCGAGCCCTATGCATCGGTCTGGCAGATGACGTCGACAGTGCAGGCCGCGCTGCGGCCCGGCACGTCGTTCGCCGCGATATTGCGCGCGCTCTTTCCATGCGGCTCGATCACCGGCGCGCCGAAGCATCGCACGATGCAGTTGATCGACGCGATCGAGAGCACACCGCGCGGGCTTTATACCGGAGCGATAGGCTGGCTCGACGCGGCGCCCGAGCCCGGGCAGGCAGGCGCTGGGGAGCAGGTTTGCGGCGACTTCTGCATGTCCGTTGCGATTCGCACGCTGACTTTGGAGCCCAGCGCGCAAAGCGGCTTGCTGCGCGGCACGATGGGCATAGGCGCGGGCATTGTGCTGGACAGCGTGGCCGAGGACGAATACGCGGAGTGTCGATTGAAAGCGCGCTTTCTGACCGGCGCCGAGCCCGGCTTCGAGCTTTTCGAAACCATGTACGCGACGCAGGAGGCAGGCGTGCGTCATCTGTCGCGCCATCTCGCAAGATTGTCGGCTAGCGCGGCGACCTTTGGCTTTGCATTCGACGAGCAAGCTGTTCGCGCGCAAATCGCGGAAAAATGCGCGTCTTTGTCGTCGCTCACGCCGCACCGGATGCGCCTCGCGCTAGGCAAGAGCGGCGCGACGCAAATCACGGCCGCGGTGTTGACGCCGTTGGCCGAGTCGAGCGTCGGCGTGTTGCTTGCAACCGAGCATGGCTTCGCGGCCCTGCAAGCCGGCGATCCGCTGCTGCGCCACAAGACCACGCGCCGCGCCGAATACGACCGCGGCTGGCGCGAAGCCGAGGCAAGAGGCGCCTTCGACACGCTGTTCTTCAACGAACGCGGTGAATTGACGGAGGGCGGCCGATCGAACGTATTCGTGAAGCTTGACGGACGCTGGTGGACGCCGCCGCTCGACTCGGGCGTGCTGCCGGGCGTGATGCGAGGCGTTCTCCTCGAGGAAGACACGAGCCTGCAAGCAGCTGAAAGAGTGCTGACACACGAGGACGTGTTGAATGCGCAAGCGCTAATGATCTGCAATGCGCTGCGTGGGGCAATGCCGGCGCGGCTTGTTCGTTAAAGCGCGGACCGGGCGGCAGCAGCTTGCATAACGAGACGGTGGAGCGATAAGTGCTCGATGCATGAGCGCCTGAACGCTGCGACCGCGGCGAGCACGCTTTTTAGCTCATCAACCCTGGGAGCATCCAGCCTGCACGTTCGCCACAGTCGCGGCTTGCGCGGCACGCCCGGCGCGCCGACCGACATCACGGCTCCCGGTCAATATCCGCGCCGCCGACCTGTGCTCAAAAAGTGTGCTCAGGCCCAGGAAACGTCCCATCCTTCACTGCGCGCACATAGGCTTCCACCGCCGCGAGGATGCTCGGCTGCCCGTGCATGAAGTCCTTCACGAAGCGCGGGCGCTTGCCCGGAAAAATCCCCAGCATGTCGTGCAACACGAGCACCTGACCCGAGCAATCGAGCCCCGCGCCGATGCCGATGGTCGGAATCCGCAACTGCTTCGTGACCTCGCTCGCGAGCAGCGTCGGTATTGCTTCCATCACGATGAGTTGGGCGCCGGCCGCCTGCATCGCCAGCGCGTCGCGCAGCAACTGGCTCGCACCCTGCTCGGTCTTGCCTTGCACCTTGAAGCCGCCGAACGCGTGGACCGACTGCGGCGTCAGGCCAACGTGCGCGCATACGGGAATCGAGCGTTCGACCAGAAAGCGCACGGTGTCGGCGAGCCACTCGCCGCCTTCGAGCTTCACCATCTGCGCGCCAGCGCGCATCAGTTCGACTGAACTTTTATAGGCTTCTTCAGGCGTGCCGTAAGTGCCGAACGGCAGATCGGCGACGATCAGCGCCGCGGGCCGCGCACGCGCCACACTGGCCGTGTGGTACGCAATGTCCGCGAGCGAAACCGGCAGCGTGGTGGTCTGCCCTTGCAACACATTGCCCAGCGAGTCGCCAATCAGGAGAACGTCGACGCCCGCGCGCTCGAGGAGCGCCGCGAAGCTCGCGTCGTAGCAGGTGAGCATGGCGATCTTCTCGCCGGCGTCGCGCATCGCCTGCAGTTTCGGCACGGTGATCGCGTTGCGGCTCGTTTCCTGCAAATAGGTCATGGTCAATCCGTTGAAAGAGAGGCATGCGCTGCTTAGAGCGACGTGCCTTTGACAAAGAATTCCTTGCGTCCGCGCATGGTTTCGATGCGTTCGGCGAGTAGCGCAAGGTCCGCGTCGGAGTCGAGCGGATTCAGATGTTCGGCATTGACCGTGAGCACCGGCGTGCGGTCGTAGTGGTAGAAAAACTGGTTATACGCGTCGCAGAGCGCATGCAGATATGCATCGGAAATCTGTAGCTCCATAGGCACCGCGCGCTTCTGGATTCGCGAGAACAGCACCTCGGGGCTCGCCTGCAGATACACGACGAAGTCCGGCGCTGGTGCGCTCACCTCGAGCCGCGCGGCAAGCGCCCGGTACAGATGCCACTCGTCTTCCTGCAGCGTAAGGCGCGCGAAGATGTCGTTCTTCTGCGTCATGAAATCCGCGATGAGCGGCGTGCCCTCCATATGCGCGGCACTGACTTCCTGCGCCTGTTGCGCGCGTTGCAACGCGAAATGAAGTTGGGCGGGCAGCGCATAACGCGCAGTGTCGCGATAAAAACGTTCGAGGAAAGGATTGTCCTGGGGCCGCTCGAACAATTCCTGCATCGACCAGCGTTGCGCGAGGCGCCGGGCAAGCGATGTCTTGCCGACGCCGATTGGCCCTTCAATCGCGAGATAGCCGAACGGAGGCCGCAATTGCGGCGCGGTCACGGTGAGAGGCGGTGAATTCATTCGCAGCGGCCCTTGCCGGCGTTGAGTGCGTTGAGCGTCAGGCACTGACAGGGCCCTTTGATTTTCTCGATGCGTTGCGCGCGCACGCCGTCGAGCAGCGCGTCGGCGCGCCCGTGCCGCGGAATGACGAGCGCGGCGTCGATTTCGACGAGCGGCACCAGTGCAAACGCGCGTTCCACGAGGCGGGGATGCGGAACGATCAGGTCGGCTTCGTCGATGGATTGATCGCCGTAGAGCAGGATGTCGAGATCGAGTGTTCGCGGTGCGTTGCGAAAGGGCCGCTCCCGGCCGAACTGATGCTCGATCTTATGGCACAGCGCGAGCAGATGCCGCACGGGCAGCGTCGTGTCGATCTTCACGACGCAGTTGAAATAGTCGTCGCCGCCCGCGTCGATCGGGGCAGTGCGATACAGGCTCGACTTGGCGAGCACGGTGATGGTGTGCTGTTGTGCGAGGCACACCACCGCGTCTTTCAGGGTCTGGCGCGCGTCCCCGAGATTCGCGCCGAGGCCGAGATAAGCAACCGTCATGGCATAACTTCCTGCAACTAACGTTCGACGGCTTCAGCGAAACGCTGCGTCAATCTTCGCGCGGGCTGTCGTGGCCCGCTTCGGTATCTGCGCGTTCGGCTGGCATGCCGTCCTCCATTCCGTCGCCCGATTTGCGGTTCCTGGCGCCACCGCCGCGCCGCCGTCGTTTTCTGGGGCTTCGGTCCTTCCCGCCTTGCGTGAGCAGTGCTTCACGCGCCGCGGCGTCTCCTTCTATGAACTCCGTCCACCACGCTCCGACCGACTCGTCGAGTTCGCCCGACTCGCAGCGCAACAGGAGGAAATCATACCCCGCTCTAAATCTTTGGTGTTCCAGCAGCTTCAGCGCGCTTCTTCCCGAGCGTTTCTCGAGGCGCAACTGCAAGCCCCAGATTTCGCGCATGTCCGACGAGAACCGCTTGTGGATGGCGAGTTTCTCGGTTTGCATGTCGAGCACTTCGTCCATCGCGCGATGCAGCGCGGGCACCGGATATTCGCCGTTCGCCTCGAACTTCTGCCAGCGCTGCTGTACGTCGTGCCACAAAAGTGTGGCGAAAAGAAAACCGGGCGACACCGGCTTGCCGGCACGCACGCGCGCGTCGGTATTGTTGAGCGCAAGCGTGATGAATTTTTCGCCAGTAGGCTGTTCGAGCACCACGTCGAGCAGGGGCAGGAGCCCGTGATGCAGACCTTCCTGACGCAAGCGCTTCAGGCACGCCAGAGCGTGACCGGACAGCATGAGCTTGAGCATCTCGTCGAACAGACGCGCCGCCGGCACGTTGTTGATCAGATCGGCCATGCTCGCGATCGGCTCGCGCGTCGCCCCGTCTATTTCAAAGTCGAGTTTGGCGGCAAAACGCACCACCCGCAGCATGCGCACCGGATCTTCGCGATAGCGCGTGGCCGGATCGCCGATCATGCGCAGCAGACGCGCGCGCACGTCGGCCATGCCGTTGTGATAGTCGAGCACGGTCTCCGTGGCCGGATCGTAATACATCGCGTTGATCGTGAAGTCGCGGCGCGTGGCGTCTTCGTGTTGCTCGCCCCACACGTTGTCGCGCAGCACGCGGCCGCTTGCGTCAACTGCGTGGGTGCGGCGGTCAAGTTCGTCGCGCTTCAGGCGCCGCGGCGGCGCAGCGTCCGCCGCAGGCGGATCGACCAGCGCGCGGAACGTCGAGGTTTCGATGATCTCCTGGCCGAACTGCACGTGTACGATCTGAAACCGCCGGCCGATGATGCGCGCGCGGCGGAACAGCTTCTGCACCTGTTCGGGCGTGGCGTCGGTCGCGACGTCGAAGTCTTTCGGCTTGATGCCAAGCAGCAGGTCGCGCACCGCACCGCCGACGATAAACGCCCGGTGCCCAGCCTGTTGGAGCCCTTCGGTCACCCGAATCGCGTTGCGCGAGATCAGCGCGGGGTCGATGCCGTGCACGTCGTGCGGAATGATGACCGGCACGTCCGGGTCGCGCACCGCCTTGGCGGGCGCGCCGCCGCGGGCCGGCTTGCGGCGCGCGCGGCCTGCACCGGCGGCGCCTGCTGCATTGCGTGCCGGTGCGCTGCCGGCTTCGTCTGCGTCGGCTTCAGCCGGCAGCGTGTCTTCGGCGGATGCTGTGTCCTGCCCGAATAGCTTGCGAATGAGTTTTTTGATCACGTGGGTTGAAAGAGTTCGAGGATGCGCCAGCCTTTGGCCTCTGCATGGGCACGCAATGTGTCGTCGGGATTGGTCGCGATCGGGTCGGTGACCTTTTCGAGCAGCGGAATGTCGTTGTGCGAATCGCTGTAGAAATAGCTGCGCTCGAAGTCGCTCCAGTTCTTGCCGAGCGACGCGAGCCATGCCTCGGTGCGCACGATCTTGCCTTCCTTGTAGCTCGGCGTGCCGGTGGGGCGGCCGGTGTAGGCAGAGTGCGGCTGGCCGTCGACGGTTTCGGCTTCGCAGGCGATCAGCGTGTCCACGCCGAATGCGCTTGCGATGGGACGGGTGATGAATTCGTTCGTGGCCGTGACCACGCAGCACAGGTCGCCGGCTTCGCGGTGTTGCTTGACCAGTTCGACGGCCGCAGGAAGGATGGCCGGGGTGATCACCTCATGCATGTACTGCGCGTGGAAGTCGGCGAGTTGCGCGCGCGTGTATTTGGCGAGCGGTGTGAGCATGGCGATCAGGTAGGCGTGAATGTCGAGCTTGCCGGCCTTGTAGTCGGCGTAAAAGCGGTCGTTTTCACGGGCGAAATTTTCGGCGTCGACCATGCCGTGTTTCACCATGAAGCGACCCCATTCGTGGTCGCTGTCCGTAGGAATGAGCGTGTGGTCGAGGTCGAAGAGTGCGAGATTAGCCATGGGGGTCTATTTTACTTGAAGCGGCGGACGACGCGGCGGGCGCCTCCTGGGCGGGAGAAGCCAGCATCGTGCGCAAAAGCGGCAGCGTGACCGCGCGCTTCTGTTCCAGCGAAAAACGGTCGAGTGCGTCGAGGAGCGCCATCAGGCTCGGCATGTCGCGGCGAAAATGCGTGAGCAGATAGGCGGGCACGTCGTCGGCGAGCATGATGCCGCGCTCGCGCGCCGCGCGCTTCAGTACCGCCGCCTTGGCCTCGTCGGGCAGCGGCGCGAGGTGGAACACGAGGCCCCAGCCGAGCCGCGTGCGCAGGTCCTCGCGCACCGTCATGCCGATGGGCGGCGCGTTGCCGGTGGCGACGAGCGCGCTCGTGGGGTGCGCGCGCACCTCGTTGAAGAGGTTGAACACGGCGATCTGCTGTGCGGCGGAAAGGGCGTCGCAATCGTCTATTGCATAGAGCGCCACGCGCGGATCGAAACCGAACGCGGCGAGGCTGCTTTGCGGACCCGCGAAACGCGCATGGCCCGGCGGCGCTTCATGCACCAGCGCCTGCAGCAGATGCGTGCGGCCGCTGCCCGCTTCGCCCCACACGTAAAAGGTCCGATCGGCGAGCGGCCCGGCGGCGAGCGCGCTGTCGAGCTCGCGCAGGCGCGTGACCAGTTCGGCGTTCGCGCCGGCGAAAAAATTGTCGAATGTCGATGGCGGCGGAGTGCCGAGATCGAGCGTCAGTTGACGAAGCACAGTAGGTTAATGCCGAAAGTAGGGCTCGCGCCGCGAGGCGCCGCACGAGCCGGAACAGCGAAGCAAAAAATCAGTTGTTGTACAGCGTGCTTTCCAGATAGCTTTGCCGCAGCTCGCGCACCGCCACCGAGAGAATCGCGCTTACCGGCAACGCGAGCAGCACGCCGAAAAAGCCGAACAACTGACCGAACGCGAGCAACGCGAAAATCACCGCGAGCGGATGCAGGCCGATGCGCTCGCCAACCAGACGCGGCGTGAGGAAAAAGCTCTCGACGATCTGCCCCACGCCGTAAATCAGCGCGACGGCGCCGAAGCCGTACCAGTTGCCGAACTGCAGCAACGCCGCGAGCAGCGCGAGCGCAAGGCCGGTTGCGAAGCCAACGTACGGAATGAACACCGCGAGCCCTGTGAAAATGCCCACCGGCAGCGCGATCTCGAAGCCGGCGATAGACAGCGCGGCCGCATAGAACACGGCCAGCACGCCCATTACAAGCAACTGGCCGCGCAAGTATTGCGAGAGCATCTGGTCCATGTCGCGCGCGAGTTGCAGCGTCTTGTCGAGCCAGCGCCGCGGCACCACGCTTTGCACGCGCAGCAGCATGCGGTTCCAGTCGTACAGCAGATAGAACAGCACGAGCGGCACCATGATCAGGTTGCCGATCACCGCCATCATGACGTTGCCGCTCGTCACGATGGAGGTCCACGCATAGCGCGCGACGGTCTGCGCGCTGCCTTCGAGCTGTCCCATCACGAGATCGCGCACGCTTGCGAAGTCGAGCGAATCCGCGAGGCCGAGCAGCGCGAGCTTGGGTTGCAGCCATGCATTGACATGGGTGAAGAGCAACGGCACCTGCTGGCGCAACTGCGGCCCTTCTTTCTGGATCACGGCGAACACCAGCAGCACGAGCAGCGTCATCAGCAGCGTGAACAGCAGCATCATCAGCAAGGCTGCGAGCGCGCGCGGTACGCGCCGGCGCACCATCCACGCGACGCCCGGCTGCAGGATGTACGCGAGAATCGCGCCGAGCAGAAAAGGCGTAAGAACCGGGCTGAGCAGCCACAGCAGAATGCCGACGCCGAGCGCAATGGCGAGCCAGATGAAGGCGCGGCGCTGCACCGGAGTCAGTATCGGGGCGTTCTGTTGCAAAGTTGTTTCCCTGGTGTCGTTGGAACCGGATGAGCAAATTCCAGCCAGCCGGCCCGCAACGCTGTATGGACCGCAGTCAGCGCCAAGCGCCAACTCTGGATCGGCATCGGGTAAAATCGCATTTTACCGACCTTCGAGCACTCCCCCCATGAATCAACCGAAATCCGCCCCGAATTCCACTGATTCGGCCCAAGGGTTGTCGTACCGCGACGCTGGCGTGGACATCGACGCGGGCGACGCGCTGGTCGACGCAATCAAGCCTTTCGCCAAAAAGACCATGCGCGACGGCGTGCTCGGCGGCATCGGCGGATTCGGCGCGCTGTTCGAGGTGCCGAAGCGGTACAAGGAGCCGGTGCTCGTGTCGGGCACGGACGGCGTGGGCACCAAGCTGCGCCTCGCGTTCCAGTTGAACAGGCACGACACCGTGGGCCAGGATCTGGTCGCGATGAGCGTGAACGACATTCTCGTGCAAGGCGCGGAGCCGCTCTTTTTCCTCGACTACTTCGCGTGCGGCAAGCTCGACGTGGGCACCGCAGCCACGGTCGTGAAGGGCATCGCGCAGGGTTGCGAGCTGGCGGGGTGCGCGCTGATCGGCGGCGAAACGGCTGAAATGCCGGGCATGTATCCGGACGGCGAATACGACCTGGCCGGCTTCGCAGTCGGCGCGGTGGAGAAAAGCAAGATTATCGACGGCAGCACGATTGCCCCGGGCGACGTAGTGCTGGGTCTCGCCTCGAGCGGCATCCATTCGAACGGTTTTTCGCTGGTGCGCAAGATTATCGAGCGCGCGCAGCCCGATCTGAACGCGGACTTCGACGGCCGTTCGCTTGCCGACGCACTGATGGCGCCCACGCATATCTACGTGAAGCCGCTGCTCGCGCTGATGCAGCAGATCGCCGTGAAGGGCATGGCGCACATCACGGGCGGCGGGTTGGTCGAAAACATTCCGCGCGTGCTGCGCGAGGGCTTGACGGCCGAGCTCGATCATCGCGGCTGGCCTCTGCCGCCGCTCTTTTCGTGGCTGCAGAAGCACGGCGGCGTGGCCGACGCGGAGATGCATCGCGTATTCAACTGCGGTATCGGCATGGCAGTCGTGGTATCGGCTGCGGATGCGGACGCCGCAATCGGTCTGTTGTCGGCCGCGGGCGAGCAGGTCTGGAAAATCGGCGTGATTCGCGAGAGCGCGGCTGGTGAAGCGCAGACGGTTGTCGTCTAACTGAGTTTTATGGGCGCCTGTGACACGCCCGTGTCATAGGCCCGTTCATAGGCGCGCTGTAAAGCGCCACAGCCTGCATGGCGTGAAGGTCGTCGTCGCCGTGCAGGCTTCCGGATTTTGGCCGCACGATCGCGCTAGCGGGTCGGGTATGGCCGCGTCGAGGAAGCCGGATCGCGTTCCATTGCACGATTGCGCTATCGCGGCATCAAGCCCCGATCAGTCTTTCGACTACCTCGAGCACCCGCGCCGTCGCCTGCGGGTCGCAGCAGTCCACCACCACCCGCTCATTCATGCCGCGCAGCCATGTGAGCTGCCGCTTGCACAATTGCCGGGTCGCAAACACGCCCTTGTCGCGCATGGTCGAATAGTCGACCACGCCGTCCAGATACTCCCAGACCTGCCGGTATCCGACGCAGCGCATCGACGGCATGTCCGGCGACAAGTCTCCGCGTGCGCGCAGCTGCACCACTTCATCGACGAAACCGTTGGCCAGCATGGCGTCGAAACGCTGTTCAATGCGCGCGTGCAGCACGCTCCGCTCGGACGGCTCAAGCGCAATCGGCACGAAGTGCCACTGGGCCGCAGCCTCATCGGTGCGGGCCGGGGCCGCGAGCAGTGCCGACATCGGTTCGCCGGTTAGCAGGAACACTTCGAGCGCGCGCTGGATGCGCTGCGAATCGTTAGGCGCGAGGCGCGCCGCGGTCGCCGGATCGACGGCCGCCAGCCGCGCATGCAGCGCGGGCCAGCCGTCGCGCGCGGCGTCGGCGTCGAGTTGCGCGCGCACGGTGGCATCGGCGGCGGGCAGGTCGTTGAGCCCTTGCGTCAGCGCCTTGTAGTACAGCATCGTGCCGCCGACGAGCAGCGGCAGCCGCCCGCGCGCGCTGATTTCGGCGCTCAGGCGCAACGCGTCGGCGCGAAATTGAGCGGCTGAATAGGCGTCGGCCGGATCGACAATATCGATCAGATGATGCGGCGCGACCGCGCGTTCCTCGGCGCTTGGCTTGGCGGTGCCGATGTCCATGTCGCGATAGACCAGCGCCGAATCGACGCTCACGATTTCGACCGGGTGCCTTGCCGCCAGCGCGAGTGCGGCCGCCGTCTTGCCGGACGCGGTCGGGCCGAGCAGACAGGGAACCGGTGTGGACTTGCGTGCGCTCATGAGGACGCCGCCGCTCGCGGCGCAGGTCGCGGAAAACGCACGGTCACTGTCCGCGCATGAACAGGCGGTCGAGATCGGCGAGCGTCAATTGATACCACGTGGGACGCCCGTGGTTGCATTGATCGGCGCGCTCGGTCGCCTCCATCTGACGCAGCAGCGCGTTCATCTCATCGAGCGTGAGACGACGGTTCGCGCGCACCGCGTGATGGCAGGCGAGCGTGCCGAGCAGTTCATGCTGACGCTCGGTCAACACGCGTGAGCCGCCGTACGCATGCAGATCCGACAGAACAGCGCGCGCCAACGCCTGCAGATCGGCGTCCTTGAGCAACGCGGGCACCGCGCGGATGGCAAGCGTGGTCGGCGACAGCACGGCGAGATCGAAGCCGAGTGCGTCGAGCGTGGCGCGCTCTTCTTCGACTGTGCCGATTTCCACCGCGTCGGCCTGCATGGTTTGCGGAATCAGCAGCGGCTGCACGGCAATCGAGCGATCGGCAAGCGCATTCTTGAACTGCTCGTAGAGAATGCGCTCGTGCGCTGCATGCATATCGACGATGACGAGGCCGTGCGCGTTCTGCGCGAGTACATAGATGCCGTGAATCTGGCCGAGCGCGAAACCGAGCGGCTGGTCGTCGGCGGGATTGAAGGCGGGCGGCGCGTAGGGCGCCGACGGGCTGTAGGGCGACGGGCCTTCGGCGGCGGAATCGCGCGCTTCGAAAAGCGTCGCAGCCTGCGGCGCGCCCGCCTGGGTGTCTTTGCGGCCGAACAGGGCGTCGTAGAAGGCAAGGGGCTGCGCGACCGGGAGCGTGCCTTGGGTCATGCGCGACTGGCGCAGCCACGTATTGCCCGGCTGCGACTGCGACCCGTTGAAGCCACCGGTTGCCGAACCGGCTGATGTGTTATGAGCGAAGCCGCCTGCGCTGCCCGCGCCATTCGCGGTGTTCATTGCTCCTGCTGCGCCCGATCCGACACCGGCCACTGGCGACGCGCCGAACGAGACCGCTCCGCCAGCGGAAGCCTGCAGATGCGCTGCGTGGCCGCCCGCGGTGGTCTCCGGCGACGCGCCCGCATGGCGCGCCAGCGCCCGCTGAACGGCGTGGAAGACGAACTGATGGATCGAGCGCGAGTCGCGAAAGCGCACTTCGATTTTCGACGGATGCACGTTCACGTCCACCGCTTCGGGCGGCAAATCGAGAAACAGCACATATGACGGGTAACGGTCGCCGTGCAGGACGTCTTCATAGGCGGCGCGCACCGCATGCGTGAGCAGCTTGTCGCGTACGAAGCGCCCGTTGACGAAGAAGTATTGCTGGTCCGAGCGCCCGCGGCTCGCGGTCGGCAGACCCGCGCAACCGTAGACGGCGAGCGGGCCGGCGGATTCGTCGAGCGGCAGATGAGCCGTCGCGAAAGTTTCGCCGAGAATCTTCGCGACCCGCACCGGCGGTTCGCTTGCGTTCCAATGCTCGACGGCCTTGCCGTTGTGCAGCACCGAAATCGCGACGTCCGGGCGCGCGAGCGCAGCGCGGCGGATCTGTTCGAGGCAATGACCAAGCTCCGTCTGTTCGCTCTTCAGGAATTTGCGGCGCGCCGGCGTATTGAAGTACAGCTCGCGGACTTCGATGGTCGTGCCTTGCGCGCCCGCTGCCGGGCTCAGAACACCGGTTTGCGCATCGACGCGCACCGCATGCGGCGCCTCGGCCGTGCGGCTCGTGATAGTCATTTGCGCGACCGACGCGATGGAAGCCAGCGCCTCGCCGCGAAACCCCAGCGTGGCGACCGCCTCCAGCTCGGCGAGCGAGCGGATCTTGCTCGTCGCGTGGCGCATCAGGGCGAGCGCCAGTTCGTTCTCAGGAATACCGCAGCCGTCGTCGGTCATCGAAATACGTTTGACGCCGCCTTCGTCGAGCAGGATGCGCAGCGTGCGCGCGCCCGCATCGAGCGCGTTCTCGAGCAACTCCTTGACGACCGAGGCGGGCCGCTCGACCACTTCGCCGGCGGCAATCTGACTGATGAGCTGATCAGGCAGCGGCTGGATTGCGCGCAGCGGCCGTGGGACTGGCGCGGCGGCAGCAGCGGTCGGGGCGTCGGCGCGGGCGGCCGTTTCGGAGAATTCGGACATGGCCAAATTATAGCGATTTGAGCGCAGCGGCCGCCAAATGGCGGAAACATGCCCGAGATTTTTCAGGCTCGCCCGGGCACTTTCGGTATCATGACGCGGTCAATTTGGGGCGTCAGGCGATGCCCGACGCTATCGCTCGCAGATCTTTGCCGAACGCCCCGCCGCAATCACTCTCGCTTCATAAAGGACGCTTTTTGGACACGCTGCTACATCTCGCCAACCTTGTGCTGCACATCGACAAATTCCTCGGAGAATTCATCCACGTGTACGGCGCCTGGGTTTATGCGGTGCTGTTCCTGATCGTTTTCTGCGAAACCGGGCTCGTGGTTCTGCCGTTTTTGCCTGGCGATTCGCTGCTGTTCATAGGCGGGGCATTCTGCGCGTCGGGACAGATGAGTCTGGGGCTGCTGATCTTGCTGCTGCTCGTTGCAGCCACCACCGGCAATACCGTCAACTATATGATCGGGCGAGCCATTGGTCCGAAGGTTTTCAACTCGCGCATTCCCATGCTGGAGCGTTTCCTGGACCGGCGCGCGCTGCAGAAAACGCACGACTTTTATGAAAAGCATGGCGGCAAGACCATCGTGCTCGCGCGCTTCATTCCGATCGTGCGGACGTTTGCCCCGTTCGTCGCAGGCGCTTCGGAAATGACGGTCAGCCGCTTTCAGCTTTTCAATATTGCTGGCGCGCTGTTCTGGGTGCTGCTGCTCGTGCTGCTTGGGTATTTCTTCGGCAACATCCCATTCATTCGCCAGTATTTGAATGTGATCGTGCTGGTCGGCATTGGTGCCGCGATTGTGCCGGTCGTGCTCGGCGCGTTGTGGAAGATGATGCGCAAGAACGCGTCAAAGCCAGGTTGAGAGGGAGGACGCGCGGTCTACTCGCCGCGTTGGCAGCATGAAGAAACGGCGTTGCGATTTTTTCGCGACGCCGTTTTTGTTTGCGGGCTTCGCACGCTCGAACGGCTGCGCCGCTCACATCGGCAAATGAGATTTCGAATAGGGCGATGTAGGGATGACGAGCCCTGCGCGCGGACTTGCTTTGGCCGACCGATTGCGGCGGCGCACGCTGTTCCAGGCGAAGGCCACAATGACAGTCAACGCGTAAGCCGCGGTGCGGGCGACAAACGCCGATTGCGTGCTGAACTGGCCGTAGCGCGTCCGGGCGTCGGCGAATACGAGAAAGGTGAGCGCGGCGTCCAGCAGCACCGCTGCGCATGCCAGCGCGGCAAACACGCGCGGACCGTTCAGCGCAACGCCAGGGATCAGCCGATTGCAGACATGGCACGCGATGAGCACGATCGCCAGCAATGCAAAATTCGAGACGATATCGAACAGAAAATTGGTCATATCCATGAAATGAAGGCGCCGCGCATTGCGGTGTTGCGGGAGCGTCTGCCCGCGCTGATGGACAGCGGCCGGGCCAGACGGCGGCGATCATTGCACGTCTTTATGTCTCAATAAATGCTCAGATTCGCAGTCCGTAGCGTTGTCGGAATGCGCGAAGTCGGGCGGGCGAAAGGGCGGGACTTGGTGCGGGAAATGTCCCAAAGCGCTGTCAGGTTTCGACTTTCTGGCTTATGGATTCTTGCTTGGAAGGGGCGTCGACAAAACGCGGATCCGTTGCAGACGGAAACCGCGACGCAAAAAGAAAAGGGCTTACGACGCTGACGCGTGTAAGCCCTCGAATCTTTTGGTAGGCCGTACGGGATTCGAACCTGTGACCAACGGATTAAAAGTCCGCTGCTCTACCAGCTGAGCTAACGACCCAAAAGAGAAGCGAAATTATAGCGACGGCCCTGCGGGGCTGTCAACCCATTGGGCGTATCCGGCAACGGCAGCACCCGCGGGAAGCAGTTCAGATAGTGAAAAGCCCGGGCACGGAGACCCGGGCTCTTCAGCGAGAGGCGCGCGTGACTATCTTGTCTGCACGTAGACACTGCGCGTTACTGCCAACTGCTAAACGCCACTAGTGAGCACGATTACGGGAACGCAACCACCGAACCGTAACTGCGCCAACACAAACAGCCAACGCAACCAGCCAACGCAATCAGCCAACACAGCGAACGCAACGAGCCAGCGGCCCCTGCAACCGCCAGCCTACTTGATCTGCGACAGCTTGCTTTGCGCCGACTGTGCAACGTTCGAGCCGCCATATTGCGCAACGATCTGCTCGAGCGTCTTCTTGGCCGCAGCCTTCTGGCCTTGCTCGATCTGATTGTTGGCAATTGCCAGCAATGCTTCCGGCGCCCGCGGATGCTGTGGATAATTCTTCACCACACCCTGCCAGGTCGCCGTCGAACCCTTGTAATCGCGCAATGCATACAGTGCATTGCCGAGCCAGTACTGCGCGGTCGGCTGATACGGGCTGTTCGGAAACTTCGCGATGAAGCTGCGGAATGATGCCGCAGCGCTCTTGAAGTCGCCATTGCGAAACTGCTGTGAAGCCGCGTTGAACGCATCGGTTTCGCCCGGCTGGACCTCGCCCTGGACGCCGTCCACCGTTTGTTGCTGCGGCTCGAACTTCTTCAGGCGCGTGTCCAGATCGGTGTAGTAGTCCTTCTGCTGTTTTTGCAGCGTGGCGAGCTGATTGCCCATGTCCTCGTTCTGCCCGCGCAGCGTCGCGACCTGCTGGTTGAGCTGGTCGAGACGGTTGGACTGATCGAGGATGGTGCGCTGGGCCGCCGACAACTGGCTCGACAGACTGTCAGTCTTCGCCCGCAGATCGAGAATGGCCTGGCGGGCCTGATCGTCGTCGAAGATGCCGGCATGCGCGGGCACAGCCACGAGGACCGTGCTCGCGACACAGGCCGCTGCGGCAAACCGCGGCCAGAGGAAACGATGCGTCATTCGGCTCATCACCCGTTACTTACTGTTGATACACGAGATCGGCGCGGCGGTTTTGTGCCCACGACGATTCGTCATGACCCGTGGCTTGCGGCTTTTCCTTGCCGAGGCTCACGGCTTCCATTTGCGAGTCCGTCACGCCCATCAGCGACAGCGAGCGACGCACGGCCTCAGCACGCTTCTGGCCGAGCGCCAGGTTGTATTCGCTGGTGCCGCGCTCGTCGGTGTTACCCTGGATCAGCACGTGGCGTTGCGGATGGCTCTTCAGGTATTGCGCGTGTTGTTGCAGCAGCGACTGGTAGTCGTCCTTCACCGAGTAGCTGTCGAAATCGAAGTAGATGCTGCGCTTCGCGAGCGGGCTGTTCGGGTCGTTCAGCGGGTCGACGTTCACTTGCGCGACATCGTTCGGGTTCGGCTGCGTGGAGACAGCGCCGCCCTTGTTAGCGTTTTCATCAAGCTTGACGCCCGAATGGCACGCGGCCAGTGCACCGACCATCAGAACTGCAAATGCGAAGCGAAGTTTGGACATCATTTTTTACTCTCCTTGTGTTATTGCATCAACGTTATTGCATGAATGGGCCCCAGGACGGCTCGCGTACGCTGCCCCCCTGCACTGACAGGACCTGCCGGGTGCGACCGTCGGTCGAAACCGCAGCCAATACGCCACGGCCGTTCACCTGAGTGGCGTAAAGAATGTACTGACCGTTCGCCGCAAAGCTCGGCGATTCGTCATGTGTCGTGTCCGTCAGGCCGGTGGCGGTTCCGCCTTGCAGGTCCTGGATATACAGCTTGAAGCCGCCGCCGACGCGCGAAATATACGCGAGTTGTTTGCCGTCGGGGCTCACGCGCGGGCTCGTGTTGTAGCTGCCGGTGAAGGTGACGCGCTGCGCGGCGCCGGCGCTTTCGCCCTGCGCCGACATCTTGTAGATCTGCGGCTGGCCGCCACGGTCGCTGGTGAAATAAATGGTCTGGCCGTCCGGCGAGAAAGTCGGCTCGGTGTCGATCGAGCTGCCCTGCGTGAGGCGGCGCAGGCCGCTGCCGTCCGCATTGACCGCAAAGATCTGGGTGTTGCCCGTACGCGAGAGCGCCACGGCGAGCGTGCGCCCGTCCGGCGACCATGCAGGCGCGCTGTTATTGCCCTTCTGATCCGCCACGACAATGCGGCGGCCCGTGGGCAGATCGTGAATGTAGACGATCGGTTTCTTCTTCTCGAACGAGACGTAAGCGACCTTGGTGCCGTCAGGCGACCAGGCCGGCGAGATGATCGGCTCAGGGCTGGAGAGTGCGATGTGCGCGTCCTGGCCGTCAGAATCCGAGATTTGCAACTGATAGCGGTTGCCCGTCTTGATGACGTACGACAGGCGCGTGGCGAACACGCCGCGGCCGCCCATCAGCTTCGCGTAGATGTAGTCGGCCACTTTATGTGCGCTCATGCGCAGGCCGCTCTCGGGGCTCACCAGCACGAGGCCGCCGAGGCTTTCGCCCTTGACCGTGTCGTACAGCTTGAAGCGCACTTCGTACTGGCCGTTCGGCAGGCGGTTCACACTGCCGGCGACGAACGCATTTGCGCCTTTCGCCTTCCAGCTGCCGAGGTCGACCGAAGCCGTTTCTGGCACGGGCGCAGAACCCGCGTCGATATTCGTGAATTTGCCGCTGCGTTGCAGATCCTGACGCACGATGGTGCTGACCTGCTGCGGCGAGTTCGCTTCATTGGCGAAATTCGCCGTTGCGATCGGAAACTGGGTGGACCCGACGCCCGTGACGAGCACGTTGAGTTGCGCGTTCGCGGCGCCGCCGACGGCGATCAGGCACGACGCTACAAGTGTCCGCAGGCCTAGCTTGGTCATCAAACTCATGCTGTATGGTTTCCCCAAAAACGGTTTTACTAAAGCTTCGCGACAGCAGACAGACCGGAAAAGAAGTATTTCGTTCCCAGGTGCGCCGCGCCGGGCGGGGCGCGGTGTCTGCCGTCAAGATACTGTCAGGCTTGCCATCAGCCTGCCGGCCGCAACGTGATCCGGAAGCTCGCCGGTGTCTTTCCGTCGATGTCCTGAGGCATTGGATCGGAGCGCTGAACTGCCCGCAGCGCCGCATCGTCCCAGGCCGAGTTGCCGCTGCTGTGCGCGATGGTTGCGCTCAACAGCGTGCCGGTCGGCGAGCAGCGAACTGCGATAACGGTCTCGAGGCCCTCCGTCTCGCCGCCCCACGTAATGTTCGGCCGCACTACACGGCGCACCTTGTCCGCATAACCGGGCGAAGCCGCGGTGCCGCCCGAGCCGCTGCCCGTGCCGCTCTTGCCGAGGCCATTGCCGGTGGAGCCCGGAGGTCCTGCCATGCCTTGCATCTGCGCGAGCCGCGCGCGACGTTCGGCGTCGAGCTTCTTCGCTTGCGCCGCGGCTTCGGCCTGAGCCTTGGCCTTTGCCGCCTTTTGGGCCTCCGCCTTTTTCTGCGCTTCGGCTTCAGCCTGCTTTTGCGCCTCGGCCTGCTTCTGCTGTTCGTCTTGCTGTTCCTTCAGTTGCTGCTTTTTCTGCTCGGCGAGCTGCTGTTGACGCAGCTTCTCCGCCTGTTGCTGTTGCTGTTGCTGTTGCTTCTGCTTTGCTGCCGCGGCCTTCTGTGCGGCCTGTTCGGCCGCAAGTTCCTGCTGACGCCTGGCTTCCGCTTCCTGCTGAGCTCGCAGCTTCTCCTGACGCTGCTGTTCGGCGAGTTGTGCCTCGCGCGCGGCTTCCTGTTGCTTGCGTTTCTTCTCTTGCAGCGCGATGTCGGCCTGTTCGTCGCGCACCGGTGGAGCAGGGGCGACCGGCACAGGCACCGGCGGTGGCGTGACGGGGCGCGGAATGGCGCTGTCCGGCACCTCCGTCCACAACTCGGCTTCCGCGCCCTCCGGCGTGCTGTTCTGCCACTGGATGCCGTGATACAGGAAGAACCCGAGCAGCGCATGCATCACCAGCGCGAACACAAAGGCTCGCCCGGTGCCGCGTTCACGCGGTGGCTGGAGCGGATATTCGGTGTTCTTACGGATCATTGCGATTTGACGAGCAATCCAACGCGTTTGACGCCTTGAGCCTTCAGCTCGGACATCACATTCATCACGGCTTCATATTTCACGGTCTTGTCGGCTGCGATCACGACGGGCTGGTCGGGATGCGACTGCGCGCGATCGGCGATGAAGCCGTTGAGGCCCGCTTTCGTCATGTCCTCCTGCTGCTGCGCGCCGGAGTCGTCCTTGTACTTGACGCTCATGTTGCCGTCCGCGCGGATGTTGACGATCACCGGCGGTGTTTGCTGCTGCGGCGCCGCGCCGCCGACGGTCGGCAGATTGACGATGGACGGCGCGACGAGCGGCGCGGTCACCATGAAGATGACGAGCAGCACGAGCATCACGTCGATATACGGCACGACGTTGATGTCGGACATTGCGCGGCGCGAGCGGCCGCCGCGCATGCTGGAGGAGCGAGAGCCTGCCATCGTGGACTCCTTAGTGCGCCTGGCGCTGCAGGATGTTCGAGAATTCTTCGATGAAGGTCTCGAAGCGGATCGCCAGACGGTCGATGTCGTGCGCGTAGCGGTTGTACGCGACCACGGCCGGAATCGCGGCGAACAGGCCGATGGCGGTGGCGGTCAGCGCCTCGGCAATACCTGGTGCGACGTTCGCGAGGGTTGCCTGCTGCACGTTGGCGAGTCCGCGAAACGCATTCATGATGCCCCACACGGTACCGAACAGACCGATATACGGGCTTACCGAACCCACTGACGCGAGAAACGCCAGGTTTGCTTCGAGCACGTCCATTTCACGCTGGAATGCCGCCCGCATTGCACGCCGGGCGCCGTCGAGAATAGCGCCTGGGTCGTTCAGCCGTTTTTCCTTGCCTTTGAGGAATTCGCGCATGCCGGATTCGAAAATACGCTCCAGCGCGCCGATGGTGTGGCGGTTGTTGGCAGCGCTCTGATAAAGCGCCTGCAAGTCGCCGCCCGACCAGAAATCGCGTTCGAAACGCTCAGTTTGCGCGCGGGCGCGGCGGATCGCAAACCACTTGCGGAAGATGAAAGTCCACGACAACAGGGACAACAACAGCAGGAGCGCCATGACGGCCTGCGCCAGCAGGCTCGCATTGAGTACGAGAGAAACGATCGACAGATCTTGTGTAGTGTTCATAAAGGTTCGTTTTAACGTCCCGAAAGGGGGCGTCCGGCTTTGCAAGGCCACACGAAGCTTGCCGTGAGCAAAACGGAAGCATCGGCTGTACTGCAAGCCGAACCATGCTTGGTGCTGCTTGATCGATGCGAGTTCACTGGCCCCGTAACAACGGGAGTCAGCCTGGGTTCGTTGACACGCCGCCGCTCGCGCCCGGTCCGCGCCGCAAGGCGGCGAGAACCGGCGGCGGGATCGGCGCGGGGCGCAACCCCGTGCGCCCTACGCAGCCGACCCGGACCGAGCCGGTAGCAAGCAATGTGCCGCCCCGCCAGGCTTCCTGCGCGAAGTCGACGGACGCTTTGCCGAGGCGCTCGATGCGGCTCACCACTTTGACAATGTCGTCAAGACGCGCGGGCGCCCGATAGTCGACAGCCGTGCTGCGGACAATGAAGATTGCGCCCGTTTCATCGGCAAGCCGGTTCTGGTCGATCCCGCAGGCGCGCAGCCATTCGGTGCGCGCCCGTTCAAAAAACTTCAGGTAGTTCGCGTAAAACACGATGCCGCCGGCGTCGGTATCTTCGTAATACACGCGGATGTCCCACGTGTGGCCGATTTCCGTGCCGGGCTGGCTTGTCGTCATATTCATGCGGCGCATTTTACCGGAACGCACACCGCGAGGTCTGTTTCAAGATGTGCGCGCGCTTGGGCGGGCTTCAGCCGCGATGAACGCTCAAACCGGCGAACGATTGCGCGACCGGCATCAGTTCGATCGTGTTGATGTTGACATGGGCTGGACGCGTGGCGATCCAGTAGATCGAGTCGGCGATGTCTTCGGCCGTGAGCGGCTGCACGTTTTCGTAAACCTTGCCGGCTTTTTCGTCGTCGCCGCGATAGCGCACGTTCGAGAACTCCGTGCCGCCGCACAGCCCTGGTTCGATGTCGGTCACGCGCAGCGCGGTGCCGGCCAGGTCGGCACGCAGATTCAGGCTGAACTGCCGCACGAAAGCTTTGGTCGCGCCGTAGACGTTGCCGCCGGGGTAGGGCCAGTGCCCGGCCACCGAGCCGAGGTTGAAGATATGACCGCGGTTGCGCTCCACCATGCCGGGCAACAGCGCATGCGTGACCTGAACAAGGCCGGTGCAGTTCGTTTCGATCATGGTCTGCCATTCGTCGAGGCTCGCCTTGTGAGCGGGCTCGACGCCGAGCGCGAGGCCGGCATTGTTGACCAGCACGTCGATGGCGGCGAATTCCGCGGGCAACGCTGCCGGGACCGCTTCTACGGCCGCGCGGTCCCGCACGTCGAGTTCGTACGGCAAAAGCGCGTCGCCCAGCTCGTCGGCGAGCGCTTGCAGACGGTCTTTGCGGCGTGCGGTGGCGACGACGCGGTGGCCGCCCTTTACGAAGGCACGAGCGATGGCGGCGCCGAATCCTGCGGACGCCCCGGTGACGAACACGATCATTGCAGTTCCCTGGTCGGTAGGAGAGAAAGGTCCCAAGCCTACTTCCAATGCGGCGCTGCGGCAAGGATGAACGAGTCGCAGAAGCCGCGTCGCGAGGCGCGCGCAAGCTCCGTGCGGCAGGCCCCCACGGGACGGTTCCGCACTGCCCGGGCCGCCGTCCAAAGCCCCTTGGGCGGCGGCCTGCGCGGCAGCGCAAAGCCGGTTGCCTATTCGATCCTCTTCCAATAAACTAACGCGCTCATCCCTGCGTAACTGGCGATAGAACCGATTCAACCAATCGGATTCAAGGTGGAAGAACCCACCGTGAAGCGCGGGGTGCCGTTTTGCCGTTCGCCTGGGCAGCCGTGATCCGCGCGCATTTATCTGCGCTGACGGTGGCTGGCCTGCCTCGCGTGTGCGGCGACTCTCCCCCCGCCACGTCACGGCTGGCCCAGCCGCCAGCAGCGCCGCGTACCCTCTACGCAAGATTCGGCGCAAGATCCGGTCAACCTGAACACATTCAACGGAATCCGTATGTTTGACAGAGCCCAAAGCACCATCGCCAACGTCGACCCTGAACTCTGGAAGGTGATCGAGCAGGAAAACCGCCGTCAGGAAGAGCACATCGAACTGATCGCGTCGGAAAACTACACGAGCCCGGCTGTGATGGCTGCGCAAGGCTCGCAACTCACCAACAAGTACGCCGAAGGGTATCCGGGCAAGCGCTACTACGGCGGCTGCGAATATGTCGACGTGGCCGAGCAGCTTGCTATCGACCGGGTCAAGCAACTGTTCGGCGCGGACGCGGCCAATGTGCAGCCGAACTCCGGCTCGCAGGCAAACCAGGGTGTGTTCTTCGCCATGCTCAAGCCGGGCGACACGATCATGGGCATGAGCCTCGCGCACGGCGGCCACCTGACTCACGGGTCGCCCGTCAACATGTCGGGCAAGTGGTTCAACGTGGTGAGCTACGGCCTGAACGAAGCCGAAGACATCGACTACGACGCTGCCGAAAAGCTGGCTCAGGAACACAAGCCGAAGATGATCGTCGCAGGCGCGTCGGCGTTTGCGCTGCGTATCGACTTCGAGCGTCTGTCGAAGATCGCCAAGTCGGTCGGTGCGTACTTCATGGTCGACATGGCGCACTACGCCGGCCTGATCGCCGCGGGCGTCTATCCGAACCCGGTGCCGCACGCCGACTTCGTCACCACCACCACGCACAAGAGCCTGCGCGGCCCGCGCGGCGGCGTGATCCTGATGAAGGCCGAGTTCGAAAAGCAGATCAACTCGGCAATTTTCCCGGGCATTCAGGGCGGCCCGCTCATGCACGTGATCGCCGGCAAGGCGGTGGCGTTCAAGGAAGCGCTGTCGCCGGAATTCAAGGTCTACCAGCAGCAGGTTGTCGAAAATGCACGCGTGCTCGCCGAGACGCTCGTCAAGCGTGGTCTGCGCATTGTCTCCGGCCGCACCGAGAGTCATGTGATGCTGGTCGACCTGCGTGCGAAGAAGATCACCGGCAAGGCCGCCGAGGCCGCGCTGGGCGCAGCGCATATCACGGTCAACAAGAACGCCATTCCGAACGACCCGGAAAAGCCGTTCGTGACGAGCGGTATCCGCCTCGGCTCGCCGGCCATGACCACGCGCGGCTTTGGCGTCAAGGAAGCGGAGCAGGTGGCCAACCTGATCGCGGACGTGCTGGACAACCCGGAAGACGCCGCCACGATCGAACGCGTGCGCGGGCAAGTCGCCGAGCTGACGCAGCGTTTCCCGGTCTACCGCTAAGCCGCCATGCATTGCCCTTTCTGCCGTCACGCCGATACGCAGGTCGTCGACTCGCGTGTCTCGGAAGACGGCGCGACGATTCGCCGGCGCCGCCGCTGCCCGGCCTGCGACAAGCGTTTCACGACGTATGAGCGGGTCGAGCTGGCGTTGCCGGCTGTCGTCAAGAAAGACGGCAGTCGCACCGAATTCGACCGCCGCAAGATCGTCGCGAGCATGCAACTGGCGCTGCGCAAGCGTCCGGTTGCAGCGGACGCGATCGACGCGGCCGTCGCCCGCATCGAGTATCAACTGCTCGGCAGCGGCGAGCGTGAAGTGCGCAGCGAGCGCCTCGGCGAACTCGTCATGAACGAGCTGCGCGCACTCGACACCATCGCTTACGTGCGTTTCGCCTCTGTTTACCGGCGCTTCGAAGACGTCTCCGAATTTGAGGACGTGATCGAAGAGTTCCGCCGCGCCGCCTCCCCTCCAAAGCCTTCCCGCAAACGCTGATTCGAAGCGTGCCGGCGCGCGCTTCGTACATGTCGTTGGTTGCCGCGAGGCCTGACGTTTCTGCATCTGCCGCTCCCCTTGTGTTTCGTCGCGTGAATTCTTGCGCGGGATAGCGCCTGAACGCCACCTGGCCATTCGGCCGATTGTTGAGCCGTCCGCGAGCCGCTAGATTGGCTGCATTCTTCGGCAACATTCAGGGGTGCAGATGAAACCACATGCGATCGCTTCGCCGCCGTGCGACGCCTTTACGCTTGTCGAAACGCTGGTCGTTGTCGCGCTGCTCGCGGTGATTCTCGTGATGGCGGCGCCGTCGTTCGTTGCATGGCGCGTGCGCGATCAGGTCGACGCCCGCGCGAAGGCGCTTGTCTCGACGCTCGCGTATGCCCGCAGCGAGGCATTGCGCCGTGGCGCTCGCGTGACCGTCTGCAGAACGGACGCCGCGCGGCACTGTCTGCCCGCCGGGCAACCGTGCGCCAATGCCATCAGCGACTGGTCGTGCGGCTGGGCTGTGCTCGCCGAGCGCGGCGGCACGTCGACGCTGTTGCGCGCGCATGGCTCGCTGGCAGCGGTGAGCATCGTCGGGGTTCAGACGAATCTGACGTTCACGCCGCCTGCCGGCCAACTCATCGGCACTTTCCGCAGTTTCGACATTGCGCCGCGAACGCCATCCAGAGCGACTCAGGGCGATAGATGGCGGCGCTGCATTCGTATCGCAGCGGGTGGTCGCACGCGCATCGTGGAAGGCGCATGTGGGGCGGCGTCATGAGCGTGCACATCAAACGGTCCGTGCGGTTTGTGAAGGCGCGGGGAAACCCGCTGCTGCGGCAGCCGCGGCTATGCGGAGAGGACATGATGCCGGGCGCGCGGACGCATCGCTTTCACGCGAGGCACCGCGGCAGTTCGCTGATCGAAGTGATGCTCGCCGTTGCGGTGATGGCCGCGAGCGCACTAGGGCTGATCGCCGGACAACTATGGACGGCGCGCGAGGCACGAGCCATGTCTATGCGCGAACACGCCGCATGGATTGCCGATTTGGTCGTCGAAGCGGTGTCTGCGTCCGCGTCCAGCGATTCCGCCTTGAACGCGTGGCGCTCGCGCGCCGCGACGCTGTTGCCGCAGGGCGACGCGTCAGTGATGGGTTCTGGAGGCGTCGCGGTGGCGCGGGTCACGTGGACGGTCTTGCGCAACATGCCGCGCGCCGACGACATGATGGACAAACCCGAGCCCTGTGGCGGAGTGGATGCCCCCGTGGGCTCGTCATGTGTCGCACTGGCATTCGTCAAATGATGTTGTCCGTGCCAGAGGGACGCGGCCATACGCTCATTGAGTTTGTGATCGCGGTGTCGCTCGGACTCGCGGTGACCGCGGGCGTCGTCTCGCTTTATTCGACGCAGCGAACGGCGTTCGACAACGCTAACAATGCATTGCGTATGCGCGACGCGGGCTTGACCGCGCTGACCGTGATCGGACAGCAGTTGCAGATGGCGGGCTTCGTGCCGGCCGGCGCCGCGCAATATCGCGCGCCCGCGCCATTGTTCGGTTGTTCGGGCGGCCATCCCGCAGGCACCGACGACAGCCGTCTGACGTGCGAAACATTGACCGGCAAATCAGACGGCGTCGCGGTGCGATATGTCGGTGACAGCGTGTCGACGTGGCCGTCGTCCACCGGACAGACAACGGACTGCCTCGGGCAGGCGGTGACGGGCACTAGCGCGCCGCTTGGCGATCGCGGCGTGCCGGTAGTTAATCGTTTCTATGCGAAGCCGAGCAGCTCGACCGGCGAGCCCGAGCTTTATTGCGAAGGAAACGGCAAGACGGGCTCCCCGCAGCCACTGGTTGAAGGTGTGGAACGCTTGCGGATCAGATACTGGCTCGCGGGCGCGTCGAGCGCAGTGGACGCGTCGGCGGTGACAGCGGAGCAATGGCCGATGGTTGCCGCGGTCGACCTATGTGTGCTGGTGCGCGGTGCGCCGCAGGGGCAGCACCCACGCTATACCGACTGCGACGGCGCGCCTGGCGTTGCGACGGATTCGCGGCCGCGGCAGGCGTTCTGGCGGCGCGTCGCGCTACGCAACTATGCGGAGGGCGTTTCGTGACCGTGAGACAAAGCAGGACACGGTGCTGCTGGGGCGGCGAGGCTTGTTGGAGCTATCAATCGCAAGGTGCTGGCGGAGCGGTCGCGTCCGCCGCCCCACACAAACATCAGCACAACCACATGCCCCACCCATCACCCCATCACCTTCACCAACACGGCGCCGTGCTCCCCATCGTCCTGCTCATTACAGCGATGCTCCTCGCGACCTCGGCCGCGTGGTTCGAGGCATCGCTCGCGGCAGCGCGTAGCGCGATCAATGTGCGCGAGTACTTGCAGGCCTTTCACGCCGCCGATTCGGCATTGACGTTATGTACCCGCAACGTCATCGCATCGACGGCCACGGGTGTGATCGCAGCCCAAGCTGCCGCCCGGGAGCCGACGCAATGGAAACTCGAAGCGGTATTTGAAGGCGCGGCCACGACGCCTGTCCCGCAATGGCCGGGGTCGCTGCGCCCGCCGCAATGCCTGATAGAAGAGTGGCGCCTCGCGGGCCGACAGGACGCGCGAGCGTATCTGCTCACGGCGCGTGGCTTCGGCAACAACAGGGACTCGCAGGTGTGGCTGCAGATGCAACTGGTTCTCGACGGCGACAGTGTTGAACGCCACTGGCGGCGCGTCGCTGCAAGGCCTTTTTAGGAGGTGGAGATGAGAAGGCTGTATCTGTGCGGATTCACCTTGCTCGAGCTGGTGATAACGCTCGCCATAGTCGCCGTACTTGCCGTGTTCGCCGTGCCTTCCTATCGTAGCCAGATCGCGCGAACTCACAGAGTCGACGCGGCATCGGCGCTCATGAGGGCAGCTCAATTCGTCGAGGGCGCGGCAAGCGGCGGCACTGTTGCGCTGCCGCCGGGCTTCGACCGGGCGCCGCAATCGGGCACGGCTGTGTATCACCTGCGCGTATTGCCCGCCGACGATAGCAACGGCGGCTATTCGATCGAAGCGGCCCCAGACGACGCTGGGCCCATGCGAGACGATTCGTGCGGCGTCTTTATTCTCGAGGCGACCGGGCTGCGAAGCAACAGGAACGGGCCGAACGGTTCTGCGCCGCTCGCCGCTGAATGCTGGGGGACGAGCTAACGCGTGCCGTGATCGACCGCCTGGGGCAACTTCAACCCTGATCGGGGGAGTCGACGGTAGCGCGCGAGGCGCCCTTGATCTGCTGCCACACGCGATACGCTTCCCACGCGGCGAACGCAAGGCTGCCCCACTTCAGTGCCGGTTTCGCACCGGCTGCGACTGTGGCACGCAGCGGTTTAGCAAGCACCAGTGAAGCGAGAGAACTGATGAGCGGGTATTGCTTGAGAAGAGCGCCGATCGTCCCAGCGTTCAGAAAGCTGGTTTTCGCGCCGCTGCCCATACGCAGTCCGCCGAAACCGGGCACGATGAACTTGAGCCAGCTAAAGTGCGTGACGGCCTCGCGCAGTTCCATCGTCGCCTGCGCGAATTCCATGCGTTCCACGTCCGCGCGCACGAGCAACAGTTCCTTGCGCAGTGCTCGCAGTTGCGGTGCGCTCAGGTCTCTCGCCGGCTGGCGCTTGTTACGGTATGCGGTATTCGAGTAGCTTTGGCTCATGGCGTGTGGGGCAGTGAGAGAGCAGGAACAGCGGTACGAACGGCTCGGGAACCCTCGCGACATCGCGACACAGTGTCCGCGGTCCGCAACGCTTCATGAACGGCGCGGCAACTCGTCGCGCTATGCGTGTTCACCGCGTTACGGTCTGCGAAATACGTCGCGGTCTTTCTCGAATTCGGCGATGGTGGCTTCGAAAACCATCGGCGCATTGCGCAGGCCGCTGCGCGCCTTGAGCGCGCACGTCAGTCCGGCAATCGCGTAAACGAGCGTGATGCCCGCGAGCGCCTGCCAACGGTAGGTGTCCCAGAACGCGATGGCGACGAGCGCGGTGAGTGCGATCAGGGCCATGGTGGTCAGCATCATCGCCGCGAGGCCGAGAAAGAGCACGCCGAGCAGGCGATCCTTTTCTTCGGCAAGCTCAATGCCGATCAGCTCAAGGCGCGTTTGCAGAATGGCCGACACCGAACTGATGATGCGGCGTAATGGACTATGTTGTTCGCGCTGCGATTGTGTGTCGATCGTCATGGCTGTGGGCGTTGCGCGGATTGGCCTAAGCGACGCGGAGCAAACGTGCGCGCCGGGCTAAGCGGACCGGCCGACATGCGCCGGTCAACTCTGTGAGATCGCATGCCGGATCTGACCTTCCGGCAGCGCGCAGTGTTACTTGCGGTTGATCAGGAGACCCAGCAGCACGCCGGCGCCCGCGGCAATGCCAATGGATGCCCAGGGATGCTCGTGCACGTAGTCGTCGGTCGCGCGAGCAGCCTTCTTGCCTTTTTCGACCACCACGACTTGCACGTCGGCAGCTTTTTCCCTGGCTTGCTTCAGGCGGGACAACGCCGTTTCGCGCAGTTCCGAGGCGCGCTCGCCCGTTGCGCTAGCGGCCTGTTTCAGCAGGTCTTCCGCGTCCGCGAGGACGGTTTTGATATCCGACATCAATCTCTCCTTATTGACTTCCGACATTGACAGCTCCCCCTTCGTCTCACGCCACGCGTGAATCGTAACCAAAGAAACGGCGACTGGCGAGCCTGCTGCCCGGTTGCACCAGGCGAACGCACGAACCGTTCCCGGCGAGGCGAACTTCTCTAACAGCAATGGCCTAACATCGAAGGCGATGTTAATGCATGATGGAGTTGATCTGTCCCGCAAAGTTTCCACTAAATCGGCGAAAATTACAAAACTGCATAAAGTAGTGAGCCGATGTTGGTTCGGCATACACGCTCGCTGCCGTATGCTTTATCGTTGCGGAACCCCGCGGGCAAAAGCCCGCGCCAGTTGTCCAGATAACCTAAGGAGATGCACATGAGTCTACGTCTTGGCGATATCGCACCGGATTTCGAGCAGGAGTCGAGTATCGGGCGCATCAGGTTTCATGAGTGGCTCGGGGATAGCTGGGGTGTGCTGTTCTCGCATCCCGCGGACTTCACGCCCGTCTGCACCACCGAACTCGGCCTGACCGCCAGGCTCGCCGAGGAATTCGAGAAGCGCAATGTCAAGACCATTGCGTTGTCGGTCGACAGTGCCGAGTCGCATAAGGAATGGATCAAGGACATCAATGAGACGCAGGCTGCCAATGTCGGATTTCCGATTCTGGCCGACGGCGATCGCAAAGTGTCTGAGTTGTACGACATGATTCACCCGAATGCGAACGAAACCCTCACGGTGCGCTCGCTGTTCGTGATCGATCCGAAGAAGAAAGTGCGTCTCATCATCACGTACCCGGCTAGCACCGGGCGCAACTTCGACGAAGTGCTGCGCGTGATCGATTCGCTGCAACTCACCGACAGCCACTCCGTGGCCACGCCCGGCAACTGGAAGCAGGGCGACGACGTGGTGATCGTGCCGTCACTGAAAGACGAAGAAGTGATCAAACAGAAGTTTCCGAAGGGCTACAAGGCATTGCGTCCCTATCTGCGCATGACGCCGCAGCCGAACAAGTAAGCTCGCGCTGAGCGCGTCGGAAATCGCGCGTCGCGCCAACGAAAAAGGCCGGTTCATTGTCAACCGGCCTTTTTTTTCGCTATGCCGAAGCGCCTATGCGCCGCGGGCAACTTCGCATTTCACGTTGAGATTCAGAAGAACGCCTGAATTCCCGTCTGCGCGCGGCCAAGAATCAGTGCGTGAATATCGTGTGTGCCTTCATAGGTGTTCACCACTTCCAGATTCACCAGGTGCCGCGCAATGCCGAACTCGTCCGAGATGCCGTTGCCGCCCAGCATGTCGCGCGCGAGCCGCGCAATGTCGAGCGCCTTGCCGCAAGAATTGCGCTTCATGATCGACGTGATTTCGACGGCCGCCGTGCCTTCGTCCTTCATGCGGCCGAGGCGTAGCACGCCTTGGAGGCCGAGCGTGATCTCGGTCTGCATGTCGGCGAGCTTCTTCTGGATCAACTGGTTGGCTGCGAGCGGCCGGCCGAACTGCTTGCGATCGAGCACATACTGACGCGCGGTATGCCAGCAGGCTTCCGCGGCGCCGAGGGCGCCCCACGCAATGCCATAGCGCGCCGAGTTCAGGCATGTGAACGGACCGCGCAGGCCGCTTACTTCCGGAAAGCGGTTTTCTTCCGGCACGAACACTTCGTCGAGCACGATCTCGCCTGTGATCGACGCGCGCAAGCCCACCTTGCTATGGATGGTCGGCGCGGAGAGACCCTTCCAGCCCTTTTCCAGAATGAAGCCGCGAATCGTGTCCTTGCCGTTCTCCTCGAGCTTCGCCCACACGACGAAGACATCGGCGATTGGCGAATTGGTGATCCACATTTTCGAGCCCGACAGCGAATAGCCGCCGTCCACCTTCTTTGCGCGCGTGACCATGCTGCCTGGATCCGAGCCGTGGTTTGGCTCGGTGAGCCCGAAGCAGCCGATCCATTCGCCGGTGGCGAGCTTCGGCAAGTACTTCTGCTTCTGCGCCTCGGAGCCGAATTCGTAGATGGGCACCATCACGAGCGAGGACTGCACCGACATCATCGAGCGGTAGCCGGAATCGACGCGCTCCACTTCCCGCGCAATCAGGCCATACGCTACATAGTTGAGCCCCGGCCCGCCGTATTGCTCGGGAATGGTCGGGCCGAGCAGGCCGAGTTCGCCCATTTCGCGAAAGATCTCTATGTCGGTCTTTTCATGCCGGAACGCTTCGAGCACGCGCGGCTGGAGCTTGTCTTGCGCATAGGCCGCGGCGGCGTCGCGCACCATGCGTTCGTCTTCGGTGAGCTGCTGATCGAGCAGCAAGGGGTCTTCCCAGTGAAACTGCGCGGCCTCGGCCATGACGTATCTCCTGATGCTTGCCTGATGCAGGCTTGACTTGAGTTCCGCTATGCGAAACAATGTTTTGCAAACGACACCCGAGTGTATCACCGCATGACGCCCGCAGCCACTTCCACTGAACCGCTCGACGAGCGTAAATTCGTCGTTGCCCTTGCTCGTGGGCTCGATCTGCTGCGCGCTTTCAGGCCTGGCGAGACCATGCTCGGCAACCGCGATTTCGTCGAACGCACAGGCTTGCCGAAGGCCACCGTCAATCGCCTCGCCTACACGCTGACGGTGCTCGGCTATCTCCGGCTCGACGAGTCGGTCGGCAAATACGCGCTGGACGCGGGCGTGCTGTCGCTTGGCTTCGCGCTGCTTTCGGGCACCGACACGCTGGAACTCGCGCGCCCGCACATGCGCACGTTCGCGCGGGAGGTGGGCGCAGCGGTCTCGCTTGGCTGCCGTGACGGCCTCGACATGATCTATCTGGACACGATTCGCAGCGAGACGGCGCTGACGCTCGGCCTCGCGCCCGGCTCCAAACTGTCGATGCTGACGAGTTCGATGGGTCGCGCCTATCTCGCCGTGCAGCCTGCGGACGTGCGCGACGCGTTGCTCGCGGAACTGAAGAAAGCGGCGGGCAGAGGCGCAGCCGCGCTCGTCGCCGACGCCGCGAAGGAAATCGCCGCGTTCGCGAAAGAGCGCTGCTGCTATTCGTTTCGCGCGTGGCACGACGATGTGAACGCCGTCGCGGTGCCGTTTCGCGAGCCGCGGGATAAGCGCTGGCTCGTACTGAGTTGCAGCGGGCCGGCTTCGTCGATGGGAGAAGAGGTGTTTCGCGAAAAAGTGGCGCCGCGGCTAAAGGCGCTCGCGCGGCGTCTGGGTGACGCGGGCTGACCACTGGCTGAACCACACCAGGCCGAGGACCGAACCGCCAGCGAAGCAGGGCCGAGTTAAAGCCTGAACGAAGCCTGACCGGAGCCTGCCCGAAGCCGAACCGAAGCCGAACCGAAGCCGAACCGAAGCCGAACCGAAGCCTGCCCGAAGCCGAACCGAAGCCGAACCGAAGCCGAACCGAAGCCGAACCGAAGCCGAACCGAAGCCTGCCCAAAGCCGAACTGAAGCCGAACCGAAGCCTAGGCCGAAACTAAGCCCACCCCAAGCCAACCTCAAGCCGCACGATCGTGATAATGCGCGTTGAAAAGCGGCCCTTGCACGAAGCGCACATCATATTGCTGCAGCGCTTCGAACTGTGCTGCGTCCATCACGTGGTTGAAGATCAGCGGGATGCGCAGCCGGCTTGCATAGCCGACTAGCGGTTTTACCGTTGCGTCGCGCAGCGCGCTTGCCGCATCCATCTTCAGAAAATCGAGCCGCGCCGTGTCCGACACGGAAAGAATCTGTCCCGCGTTGGACAGATTGCCGGCCACCTTGAAGCCATAGTGCTGATAGCTTTTGGTCAGATAGCCGAGAAACGTCTTGTGCGCGACGGCCGCCGCGGGCAGCTCGATCACTATCCTCGACGGATTCAGGCCGAACGACATCAGCACGCTCGAGAAGTGCCGCCCGTGGTCGTACTTCACGCTCTTCAATAGTCGCTCGTGCACGCGCAGAAACAGCAGGCCGTGCCGCTGCGCGCCAAAGAAATTGATCGCATGCAACGCGCGAGACATGCGGTCAAGCGCGACCAGTTCCTGGTCGTCGGCGATGCGGTCGAACGCTTCGAACAGGTCGAACGGCGCGGCGTCGAGCCGCTGTGTGACCGCCTGAAAGCCGAGTTCATCGCCGAAACGATCCACGTTTTGCACGTCCGACGAGAGCGACTGCGCCAGCGCGTGCACGCTGATGTCGAAGATGGGCTCGTAGGCGCTCGTCAATTCGAGCTCGGCAAAGCGGGCGACGGCAATGTCTGCGTGCGTGCCGCGCGCCATCGCCAGATGTTTGCCGAGAAAAGGATGCTCGGATGCGCGCGCAACGAGGTGGGGAATGGTCGGCGGAATCATTTAGGAGATTGGAGTACTTGGGCAGCGCGAGGGGCACTGGAACAGGGCACGAGCACCGCGTTCTCCGATGGTAGCAGTCCCCGCCCGAGCCACATGGACAAAATGCTTATAACCATATCCGCCGAAGGCCGTCTGTGCGGGCGTGGGGGCTTGTCGAACGCTCTCTTCAGGGTATACGTTAATTTCACTTAACGTAATTCGTTTTACCATGCGTAAATTCACAAAACCCCCACACTTTGGAGACAGCCCCAATGCGCGCCGAGCCGGCCCCAGCAAACGCCAACGTCATCGAGGTCGAGCGTGTGCTCGCCGAAACGCGTCATCCCGCGTTCCAGTTCATGCTGCTCGCGTTGTGCGGGCTCTGTCTCGTGATCGACGGTTTCGACGCACAGGCTATGGGCTACGTGGCTCCCAGCGTGATTGGCGAATGGCATGTGTCGAAGGCGGCGCTCGGCCCGGTTTTCAGCGCGAGCCTGCTCGGCATGCTGCTGGGGGCGCTGGGGCTATCCGTGCTGGCCGACCGTATCGGCCGTCGTCCAGTGCTGATCGGCGCGACATTTTTCTTCGCGCTGTCGATGCTCGCCACGCCCTTCGTCTCGACCATTCCCGCGCTGATCGCGCTGCGCTTCATCACCGGCCTGGGTCTCGGCTGCATCATGCCGAATGCGATGGCGCTGGTCGGCGAATTCTCGACGCCCGCGCATCGCGTGAAGCGCATGATGCTGGTGTCGTGCGGCTTCACCGTGGGCGCGGCGCTCGGCGGCTTTATCAGCGCCGCGCTGATTCCGGCCTATGGCTGGCGTGCGGTGTTCTGGGTCGGCGGCGTAGTGCCGTTGCTGCTCGCCGTCGCCATGCTTGCGCTGCTGCCGGAATCGCTGCAGTTTCTCGTGCTCAAGGGCCGCAGCGACCGTGCGCTGCGCTGGCTGGCGCGCTTCAATCCGCACCTGCGGATCGACGCCGACACGCGCGTCGTGGTGCGCGAGAAGGGCAACGACGGTGCGCCGGTGGCAGAGCTGTTCCGCGCGGGCCGCGCGCCGGTCACGCTGATTCTCTGGGCGATCAGCTTCATGAACCTGATCGATCTTTACTTTCTGTCGAACTGGCTGCCTACCGTCATGCGTGACGCCGGTTATTCGCCCAGCACGGCGGTGATCGTGGGCACCGTGTTGCAGACGGGCGGCGTGGTCGGCACGTTGCTGCTCGGCTGGTTCATCGAACGTTTCGGCTTTGTGCGCGTGCTGTTCGTCTGCTTCGCGGGGGCGGCGCTCGCCGTGGGCACCATCGGCACCGTCGCGCATGTATTGCCGTGGCTTTTGCTGGTGGTGTTCGCCGGCGGCTTTTGCGTGGTCGGCGGACAGCCGGCGGTGAACGCGCTGGCCGGGCACTTCTATCCCACCACGCTGCGCTCCACCGGCATTGGCTGGAGCCTTGGCATCGGGCGCATCGGTTCGGTGATCGGACCGCTCGTCGGCGGGCAGCTGATTGCGCTGAACTGGTCGAACGAATCGCTGTTTCATGCGGCCGCCGTGCCGGTGCTGTGTTCCGCGCTGCTGGTGGTCGCGCTTGCGGCGGCGACACGGCAACGCAGCCGCCCGTCCGAGCCGCAAACCGCGTGAGACATAAACCGCGTGAGACATAAACCGCGTGAGACATAAACCGCATCAACGGAGGACCTTGTATGCATACCCCAACCCGTGAGCCGAACACGCTGAGTTCGCGGCTCGAGATCGAGCCCGGCTACCAGTCCGGCTTTGCCAACGAATTCGCGACCGAGGCGCTGCCCGGCGCGCTGCCGGAAGGGCGTAACTCGCCGCAGCGTGTCGCCTATGGTTTGTACGCCGAACAGTTGTCGGGCACCGCGTTCACCGCGCCGCGCGGCCATAACCGGCGTTCGTGGCTGTACCGCATCCGTCCGGCAGCCGTGCACAAGCCGTTCACGCGCCTGCCTTCGGAGCGCATCGTCGCCAATTTCGCCGATGTACCGCCAACCCCGCCTGACCAGTTGCGCTGGGACCCGTTGCCCATGCCGACCGGGCCGACCGATTTTGTCGACGGCTGGGTGACGATGGCGGGCAACGGCGCGGCCGAATCGATGAGCGGCTGCGCGATTCACGTGTACGCCGCGAATCGCTCGATGACCGACCGCTTCTTCTACAACGCGGACGGCGAGCTGCTGATCGTGCCGCAGCAAGGGCGGCTCGAGATCGCCACCGAGCTGGGCCAGCTCGACGTTCAACCGTTCGAGATCGCGGTGATTCCGCGCGGCGTGCGCTTTGCCGTGAACCTGCCGGACAGCGCCGCACGTGGTTACATCTGCGAAAACTTCGGGGCGTTACTGCGCTTGCCTGACCTGGGTCCAATCGGCTCGAACGGTCTCGCCAATCCGCGCGACTTTCTCACGCCGCATGCCGCCTATGAGGACCGCGAAGGCAACTTCGAGCTGGTCGCGAAGATGAACGGCAATCTGTGGCGCGCGGACATTGGCCACTCGCCGCTCGACGTGGTGGCGTGGCACGGCAACTACGCGCCGTACAAATACGACCTGCGGCGCTTCAACACAATCGGCTCGATCAGCTTCGACCATCCCGATCCGTCGATCTTTCTCGTGCTGCAATCGCAAAGCGACACGCCGGGCGTCGACTCAATCGACTTCGTGATTTTTCCGCCCCGCTGGCTCGCCGCCGAAGATACGTTCCGCCCGCCGTGGTTCCATCGCAATGTGGCGAGCGAGTTCATGGGTCTCGTGCACGGCGTGTACGACGCGAAGGCCGAGGGCTTCATGCCGGGCGGCGCGAGCCTGCACAACTGCATGTCCGGCCACGGCCCCGACGCCGAGACCTTCGAGAAAGCGTCGCGCAGCGATACGTCGAAGCCCAACAAGGTGGGCGACACCATGGCCTTCATGTTCGAAACGCGCACGCTGATCAAGCCGACGCGCTTTGCGCTCGAAACCGCGCAACTTCAGGCGCATTACTACGAGTGCTGGCAGGGTCTCAAGAAACACTTCAATCCGGAGCAACGATGAGCGCAGTGAGCAGTCTTCAGGCAACGCTTGATCCGTTACGCAAGAGCTGGGTCGAGTCGGCCAACCAGCCGGGTCACGACTTTCCGATTCAGAACCTGCCGTTCGGCATCTTCAGCGATACCGGCAACGCCGCGCGCCGCGCGGGCGTGGCGATAGGCGATGAAATCGTCGATCTGGCCGCATTGCAGGCCGCAGGGCTGCTGAAGCTGCCATCGGGCGCCGACGTGTTTGCGCGCGATAGCCTGAACGACTTCATCTCGCTTGGCCGCGACGCGTGGCGCAGCGTGCGCATCCAGTTGAGCGACCTGCTTGCGCGGGAGACGGCCACCCTGCGTGACGACGCCGAGCTGCGCGGGAAAGCACTGGTGCGCGCGGCGCATGCGCAGCTTCATCTGCCGGTGCAGATCCCCGGCTACACCGACTTTTACTCGTCGAAAGAACATGCCACGAACGTCGGCTCCATGTTTCGCGATCCGAAGAGCGCGCTACTGCCGAACTGGTCCGAGATGCCGATTGGTTACAACGGGCGCGCGTCGTCGGTCGTGGTGAGCGGCACGCCGGTGCGTCGGCCCAATGGCCAACTGAAGTTGCCCGATCAGGAACGGCCGGTGTTCGGCGCGTGCCGCAAGCTCGATATCGAACTGGAGACTGGCTTTGTAATCGGCAGCGGCAACGCGTTGGGCGAGCCGATTGCGTGTGAGGACGCCGAAGCACACATCTTCGGCATGGTGCTGCTGAACGACTGGAGCGCGCGCGACATCCAGCAATGGGAATACGTGCCGCTCGGTCCGTTCAATGCGAAGACGTTCGCGACCACCATTTCGCCGTGGATCGTCACGCTCGATGCACTCGAGCCGTTTCGCGTCGCGCAGCCGGTGCAGCAGCCACAGCCGCTGGCGTACCTGCGGCATGACGGTCAGCATGCGTTCGACATCAACCTGGAAGTGAAACTGCGTCCGCAAGGCGCCAGTCAGGCGACAACGATCGCGCGGACCAACTTCAGGCATATGTACTGGACGATGGCGCAGCAGCTCGCCCATCACACGGTGTCGGGCTGCAACACGCGAGTGGGCGACCTGATGGGCTCGGGCACGATCAGCGGTCCGACGGAAGATTCATACGGCAGCCTGCTCGAACTGACGTGGAACGGCAAAAAGCCGCTCGAGCTGAAAGAGGGCGGCACGCGCAGCTTCATTGAAGACGGCGATGAATTGACGCTTGCGGGCTGGTGCCAGGGCGACGGTTATCGCGTGGGGTTCGGTACCTGCGTCGGCGAGATTCTCGCGGCGCACGAGTGATGAAGGCGCGCCGGCCGCATCAGGCCGGCCGGCGCGCGGCGAGGCGTTTTCGAACCGCGCTTACCCCGCCACGGCCATGCGCTGCGCGCGCCGGTCGATGGACACCGACCACAACGTCAGCGCCAGCGCGCCAACGGATGTCGCCACGCCGACCCACGGCAGCATGGTCAGCGGCGCGCCCGAGCCGATCGCCATGCCGCCCAGCCACGCGCCCATTGCATTGCCGAGGTTGAACGCACCCTGGTTCAACGTCGACGCGAGATTCGGCGCGTGGCTCGCGCGGTCGACAATCAGCATTTGCAGCGGCGGCACGATGGCGAACGCCAGAACGCCCCACGCGAAGATAGTGATCATCGCCGGGATTTCGGCGTGCATGGTGCCGGCGAAAATCGTCAGGATCACGACGATGGCGAACAGGAAGGCCACCAGCGAAGGCATGAGCCGCCAGTCGGCGAGCTTGCCGCCAAGCGTGCTGCCAACGGTCAGACCAAGGCCGAAGAGCAGCAGCACCAGCGTGACCGCGTGCGGCGTAAAGCCGGTCACGTCTTCGAGAATCGGCGTGATGTAGGTGAATGTCGAGAACAGGCTGGCCGATGCCAGCACGCTGATGCCGAGCACCATCAGCACTTGCGGATTCTTCAGCACGCTGAACTCGCGCACGAGGCTCGCCTTCTGCATCTCGATCTTTGCGGGCAGGCACACCGCCAACGCGGCGGCCGCGGCAATGCCGATGCCGGTCACGGCCCAGAAGGTCGCGCGCCAGCCGGCCGCCTGGCCGAGCGCGGTGCCGAGCGGCACACCCAGCACGTTGGCGAGCGTGAGGCCAGTGAACATCAGCGCGATGGCCTGCGCGCGGCGGTTCGGCGCGACGAGCCCGGCGGCCACCACCGAGCCGATTCCGAAGAACGCGCCGTGGCAAAAGGCGGTGACGATGCGCGCGGCCATGAGCACCGCATAGCCCGGCGCGAGCGCACACAGCAGATTGCCGACGATGAATACCCCGATCAGGCTCATCAACGCTTTCTTGCGCGGCATATTGGCGACCGCGATCGCCACGATCGGCGCGCCGATCGTCACGCCCAGCGCATAGGCCGAGACCAGCATGCCTGCCGCCGGAATGGAGACCGACAGGTCGCGCGCGACATTGGGCAGGAGCCCCATGATGACGAATTCAGTAGTGCCGATGCCAAAGGCGGCGACGGCAAGAGCAAGCAGGGGCAAAGGCATGTCGGTGGACTGTGAGTCGGCGCGGCGCAGGCGTCGCGCGGCCGGCGCGCGTCTTCGGGACGAGAGCGCATGCACCGGACGAGGCAAGGAAATCAGGGATTCTACCTAAGTCAAAACGATAGTGCTGAGCGCCGGGGAGTGCGGCTTTTGCGCCGAGCCCGAACTCAACGCTAGGCCCCGCCGTCCTGCGGACCCAGCGCTTTCCCGTGCCGGCCCGCGCCCCGGGCAAAACGCTCGGCGCCCGCGAAGCCCTCCTCGAATACCGCCTGATAGCCGCCCGCGCCCTCCCGCCGCAGGGCCTCCGCGAGATTTTCCAGCGGGCTGTTTTCCAGCGCCGAGCGGCGGTCGGCCAGCAGCGCCGCCTGCGGAAACGCGGCCAGTTCGGCCGCAAGTCGCTCCGCCGACGCGCGCGCCTCGCCGGTGCGGACCACGCGATTGGCCAGCCCGAAGGCGAGCGCCTCCTGCGCGCTCACCGCGCGTCCTGTGAGAATCAGGTCGAGCGCGCGCGACAGGCCGATCAGGCGGGGCAAGCGGATCGTCCCGCCGTCGATCAACGGAATGCCCACCCGGCGGCAGAACACGCCGAGCACCGCGTCCTCCTCGACGACTCGCAGGTCGCACATGGCCGCGAGTTCCAGCCCGCCCGCGACTGCATAGCCCGCAATCGCGGCGATGACCGGCTTCGCGAAATTCATGCGCGTCGGTCCCATCGGCCCTGAGCCGCCGCCGTCCGCGCTGATCTGGTTGCGGCGCGCTTCGTCGGCGAGCGCGCTCAGGTCGGCGCCCGCGCAGAAGGTGCCGCCCGCGCCGAACAGCACGGCCGCGCGCCACGCGGGCTCGGCCTCGAAGCACTGGAAGGCGGCGCTCAACGCATCGGCGACGTGGCGGTCTACTGCATTACGGCGCTCCGGACGCTCAAGCACGATCGTTGCTACGCCGTTATCGTGATTAGCCTCGATGCGCACATGCTGATTGAAATTTCGCGTGTCGGTCATCGTTGTGTCCTTGAAGGTCCGCGCCCGCCCGTTCCCTCGCCCCTCGTGGGATCGTGCGCTTTTGCAGCGCTCATGCAGAGCAGTTAATACCGTGGCTTGTCATGCTTCTTTCACAATCGACTCGTAGCGTTAGCGCTCTCTTAACGCGCTGGCGCACTGCTGCCAGCTTCTCGAGCCTGCCTTTGCCTTTGTCCAATTCATCGTCCGCGGATGCGCGGGCCTGCGTCGAAACAGTCTGGATAGTGCCGCTCGATCGGCATTCATGGTACGACCATGTGCGTCTGAAACGCGTCTTCGTCGCGGACGGTACGCGGCATCAGGTCGTGCTCGTCGACGCGCGCAAACTGCTCGCGTGCGCCGATCGCGACAACACCGATTATGTGCTGAAGCCCATTGCCGAATGGCATGCGGGAAAAGTGCGCGGCATTCGCGAGTTTCTCGATCCCGACAATCCGCGCGTTCCCCAAATGCCGTACGTGACCATCTCGACGCGCCGTGCGCCCGGCTTGCTCGGCTGGCTGGGCCTGCAACGCGAGGGTGTCGTGTCGTTTCGAAATGGCCAGCATCGCGCGCGCTATCTCGCTGAGGCCGGGGCGCGCTGGTTTCCCGTCGAAGTGCACGAGCGCGAGTCGGCATTGCTGCGTGAGTTGTGCGGCGCAGCGGACGACGCCCGCACGGCGATCCGTTGCGTTACGCCCGGTGGGGGTGGCGTGTAGCGGCTCGGCTCGCCGGGTGGGCCGACTGGGCCGAGTGGTGCGAGTTGGGCGAATGCGCGAGGCGCGCCGCAAACACGGATCTAACCGTTTGCGCGCACCGCATTGCGGGGTGTGCCGGCCTGCCACGCCGCGACGTTCGCGAGCGTGGTCTGCGCGATCTCGTTCATTGCCTCGCGTGTAAAGAACGCCTGGTGCGCGGTCACGATTACATTTGGGAACATCAGCAGACGGGCGAGCACGTCGTCTTGCAGCGGCAGATTCGAATGGTCCTCGAAGAACAGGCCGCCTTCTTCTTCGTAGACGTCGAGCCCCAGATGGCCAAGCTGGCCGTCCTTCAGCGCACCGACGAGCGCGTTGCTCTCGACAAGACCGCCGCGCCCGGTGTTGATCAGCATCGCACCACGCTTCATCCTGGCGAGCGCCGCCGCGTCGATCAGATGGTACGTAGACGGCACCAGCGGACAATGCAGGCTGACAATGTCCGATTCCGCGAGCAGCGTGTCCAGCGCGACGTAACGCGCGCCGAGCGCGAGCAGATCGTCGGCTGGCGTGCCTGGATCGTGCGCAAGCACGCGCATGCCGAAGCCCGCCATGATGCGTCCGAACACGCGGCCAATCATCCCGGTGCCGATTATGCCGACAGTCTTGCCGTGCAGATCGAAACCCAGCAGCCCGTGCAGCGAGAAATCGCCTTCACGCGTTCGCGCGACGGCGCGCGGAATGCGTCGGTTCAACGCGAGAATGAGGCCGACGGCATGCTCGGCAACCGCATGCGGCGAATAGGCCGGCACGCGAGCGACGGCAATGCCAAGGCGCTCGGCCGCCGCGAGGTCGACGTGATTGAAGCCAGCGGAGCGCAACGCGATCATGCGCGTGCCGCCCGCATGCAGGCGTTCCAGCACCGCAGCGTCGGCCAGGTCGTTGACGAACGGACACACCACGTCATAGCCGCGGGCGAGAACAGCGGTTTCACTATCCAGATGCGATTCCTGGAAATGCAGTTCATAGCGATGCGCCGCATTCGCTTCAGTGAAAGTTTCGACATCGTATTGGCGGCTGCTGAACAAAATCATGCGCATTGCCTACTCCTGAATATCGCGTACGGCCGCGCGGTCAATTCACGCTTAATGCGACGTGCGCCACAGCCCGGCGCGAACGAGTATAACGAAGTTATCGCAATCGTAATCTGACAAAGCGCATGAGAATGCGCTTTGCTTAGATCCACCTTTTGCGAAGTTCAAGGTTAATCGACGAAAAAAATAGCGTTGACAGGCATCCTAAACTTTCATAACTTAAAAAAGCTCGTGAACCGAATTCCAGCGCTGTGGCACTTGCGGTTCCGGTTGCGGTTTTCGCCTTCAGCGCTGCTCCCAGTTGGACCGTGAACGACAGCGACTTAGTGCCGCATTGCTGTTTCCCAACTACGTGTGGGATATGACGCTATTGATTTTTTTGGCGGGCAGTTGAGCCAGATCACTTATCGAGCGAAGGGTTACGCATCATTTGACTGCGCAGTCTGCTTGCGCAGATTGCGAACGAACGCGTGAATCAGTCATCCCACTATGATCGGAATTGCCGAAGACTCAACCGGAGATCGCACTATTTACGAGCCCTGCATTCGGAATCTGTTCGTTCTGTCTCCGCTTCGGTCGTGCCGACTATCTGGCGGGTATCGCCTTATTGGTCTTTATGCCGGCACTGACCAATGGCTCGCAATAACTTCGCCGATATCCGCCAGGCGCCACGCTCACTCACGCACCTTCCCGCCCTTTTCACCCACGTTGGGACCGGTCGCTGCCGGCCCCGCCGCCCATCCACGTTGAACGGTCCGCCTTGCCTCACGCGACCGCAGCGCCATGCAATGAGTAAGACTAACTATCGAGCGAGGGCATGATGGACTGGCTACATCACGTTTTTCAAAAATCACCGGAGATGGCGCTGTTTTTATCGCTGGCAGCCGGCTACTTCATCGGCCAGATCAACTTCGGCAAGTTCCAGCTGGGTGGCGTCGGCGGGTCGCTGCTTGCGGCGGTGGTCATCAGTCAGGCCGGTGTCACGATCGACAACGGTGTGAAAAGCGTCATGTTCGCCGTCTTCATCTACGCGGTCGGTTACGACTCCGGGCCGGGCTTTTTCAATTCGCTGAACCGCAAAACGCTACGTGAGATTGCGATGGCGGTGTTCCTCGCCGTCACCGCGTTGATTACCGTGGTGGTGTGCGCGAAGCTGTTCCATCTGAACAAGGGACTGGCGGCCGGCCTCGCGGGCGGCGCGCTCACGCAGTCCGCGATCATCGGCACTGCGGGCGACGCGATTGCGCGGCTCGGCCTGCCCGCCGACGAGGTCAAGGCGCTGCAGTCGGACGTGGCGATTGCCTACGCGGTGACATACGTGTTCGGTTCGCTCGGCGCGATTATCGTGTGCGTCAATATCCTGCCGAAGTTCATGGGGCAGAGCCTGCGCGACGCTTCCATCGAGGCAGAGCGCGAACTCATGTCGGGTGGAACGTCAGGCGGTCCGGGGCAGCTTCTCGCGCTGCCGGAACTGATTGGGCGCGCATACCGGATCGACGTCAGCGCAGGCAAGTCGGTCAAGCAGGTAGAGACGCTGCACCACGACCTGCTGACCATCGAGCGCATCAAGCGGGGCGGCCACCTGCTCGACCCGGCGCCGGACCTGATACTCCAGCCCGACGACGTGGTGCTGGTGGTGGGCCGCCGCGAAGCCGTGGTCGAGTTCGGCTCCAACGGCAGCGAGGTCGCCGACATCGGCGACGTGGGCGTGGTCATGCAAACACGCCAGGCCGTGTTCACGCGCAAGGGTATGAATCACACGACGATTGCCGCCGCGCGCGAGATCGTGGATCGCGACATGCGCCACGGCGTGTATATCCAGAGCGCGTCGCGCGCCGGCCAGCCGTTGCCGCTGCTACCCGAGACGAAGCTCGAACACGGCGACGTGATCACCTTCTACGGATCGCCGAAAGACACCCAACGCGCCGTCCAGGCCGCCGGTTACGAACTGCCCTACACCAACAAGACGGACTTCATCTACATGGGCGTGGGTCTCGTGCTTGGCTTGCTGATCGGGCTGATCGTTGTCAATGTCGGCGGCATTCCGCTCACCCTCGGCTCAGGCGGCGGCTGCCTGCTCGCTGGCCTGCTGTTCGGCTGGATGCGCGGCAAGCATCCCATGTACGGCGTGATGCCCACGGCGGCGTCGCAGTTGCTGAAGGACTTCGGGCTCGCGGCCTTCGTTGCCGTGGTCGGGCTGAATTCCGGCTTGCAGGCCGTGGTCACTGTGAAGCAGAGCGGTATGACGATCTTCCTGCTCGGTGTGTTCGTCACGCTGTTTCCTCTTCTGCTCACCATGCTGTTCGGCCGCTACGTGCTTCGCTACAACAACGCGGCCATCCTCGCGGGCGCGCTGACCGGCTCGCGCAGCGCCAATCCGGCATTCGGCGGCGTGCTCGACAAGGCGGAGAGCGCAGTGCCCACCGTGCCGTTCGCCATTACGTATGCGATTGCAAACGTCGCGTTGACCTTGCTCGGGCCGCTCGTAGTGGGGCTTGTCTAGCAACGCGCTTTACCGGTCTCTTTTTGCGCTGGCCGCAGCCTCACGCAGGCAACGCGCGGCGGCGCTTTCATCTGGCTCATTGGAGAACGCATCATGGCAAAGGAAAAGGGCGACAGCAAACGCGGCGATATGGCGCAAGCGGGTTTTGAGGCGCTCAGTCCGTTCGAGTTGAAGGACGAGCTCATCAAGGCCGCGGGCGGCGGCGTTGTCGAGCGCCCGGCCAACGTTGCAATGCTCAACGCGGGGCGCGGCAATCCGAACTTTCTCGCGACGGTTCCGCGTCATGGCTTCTGGCAACTCGGCCTCTTTGCGATGCGCGAGTCGGAGCGCTCGTTCGCCTACATGCCGGAAGGCGTCGGCGGGTTTCCACGGCGCGACGGGCTCGAGGAACGTTTCGATCTGTTCCTGCGCGAGAACAAGGGCGTGCCTGGCATCGACTTCCTGCGCGGGGCAGTGTCGTATGTGCGCGACCAGTTAGGACTGTCCGCCGGCGACTTCCTGTATGAAATGTGCGAGGGGATTCTGGCCTCGAACTACCCGGTGCCCGACCGGATGCTCAAGCTGTCCGAAATAATTGTCGGCCAGTACTTGCGGCGCGAGATGATCGGCGCCCATCCGTTCGTCGGCGAGTTCGACGTGTTCGCCGTCGAGGGCGGCACGGCGGCCATGACGTACATCTTCAACACGATGCGGGAGAATCACCTCATCAAGGCGGGCGACACGATCGCGCTCGGCATGCCGATCTTCACGCCGTACATCGAAATTCCTCGCCTGAACGACTACCAGTTGAACGTCGTGAATCTCGAGGCAGATGTCGCGAACGGCTGGCAATATTCGAAGGGCGAACTCGACAAGCTGCGCGATCCGAAAGTGAAAGCGTTCTTCCTCGTCAACCCGAGCAATCCGCCTTCGGTGAAGATCGACGACGAAAGCCTGCGCTACATTGCCGACATCGTGAAGGAACGGCCCGACCTGATTCTCCTGACCGACGACGTATATGGCACGTTCGCCGACGATTTCGTTTCGCTGTTCGCGCTCGCGCCGAAGAACACGATCCTCGTGTATTCGTATTCAAAGTACTTCGGCGCGACCGGCTGGCGTCTCGGCACCATCGCGACGCATCGCGACAATGTGCTAGACAGGTTGATTGCCGAGTTGCCGAAGGACGTGAAGAAGCAGTTGCACGAACGCTACGAGTCGATCACGACCGAGCCCGAAAAGCTCAAGTTCATCGACCGTCTGGTAGCCGACAGCCGGACCGTGGCGCTCAATCACACGGCGGGGCTGTCTACGCCGCAGCAGGTGCAGATGGTGCTGTTTTCGCTGTTCTCGCTGATGGACACGCCCGACGCCTACAAGAACGCGCTCAAGCGCCTGATCCGCAAGCGCAAGCAGGCGCTCTACGAAGAGGTCGGCATATCGTTCGCCGACGACGACCCGAACCAGGTGGATTACTACACGATCCTCGACGTGGAGTTCCTCGGCGAGCGGGCCTACGGGCGCGAGTTCGTCGACTGGCTGCTGAAGAACACCGAGCCGTCGGAGCTGCTATTTCGCCTTGCGCGGGAGGCGCGCGTCGTACTGTTGCCTGGACGAGGTTTCGGCACGCAGCATCCGTCGGGGCGCGTGTCGCTCGCCAACCTCAACGAGTCGGATTACCGGCAGATCGGGCGGGCGATGCGTCGGCTGATCGAGGAATACGTGGAGCGCTTCAATGCGGCAACCGGCAAGAAACTCGACAAGAACGCGGTGAAATGACGCCAACGAACGGTGCCGAGACCGCGTCGCCGCCGCACCGTTGCGCGAGGCAAGATCAAAAAACTTGCGCAATCGCGCGGATCGGTGAATGATCGAACGACGGCCTCGCCAGCGTGACTGCTCGCGAGGCCGTTGGCTGCTGTGCGTTCATCTTGCGTTTTCCTTCAAGTACCGATCATGCCGACTTCATCATCCAAGCTTACGTCCGTTGTTGTGCCTTGTCCGGTTGTCGAATCGCTCGACGCCATTCTTCCCGAAGAGCCGTTGCTGATGATGGGCGCCGGCCCCGTGCCGATTCCGGCCGCCGTCGCCAAGGCCAATACGATCGTGATCAATCACCTGGGCGCGACCATGGTGAAGGTGATCAGCCAGGTGAAGACGATGGCGCGCTACGTGTTCCAGACGCATTCGAAGTGGGTTCTGGGCGTCGCGGGACCGGGATCGGCCGCGATGGAAATGGCGATCTCCAATCTCGCGTGGGAAGGCACGCGCATGCTCAGCATCAAGAATGGCTTTTTCAGCGGACGGATGGCCGAGATGGGCCGCCGCGTCGGCGCGCGCGTGAGCACGCTGGAGGTGGCCGACCGGTCGGTGGCGAGTCTCGACGAGATTGCCGAAGCGATTCGCCGCGAGCGTCCGGAGATCGTCACGGTCGTGCAGGGCGAGACGTCGAACACGGTGTGGAATTATCAACTGAAGGACATTGCTGCGTTGGCGAAGGCGGCGGGCGCGCTCGTGATAGTCGACGCTGTGTGCACCTTGAGCACCATGCCGCTTGCGATGGACGCATGGGGTATCGACGCAGTCATCACCGGTGGACAGAAGGGCTTGTCGTCGATTCCCGGCGTGTCGCTCATTGCATTTTCCGATGCAGCCTGGGAACGCGTAAAGGGGCGCACGGCGCCGAACGCGCACTGGTGTCTCGATGCGTCGCTCGCTGAGAACTTCTGGCACAACGCGGGGTATCACTACACCGCGCCGGTCTCGGGCGTGCTCGCGTTGCACGAGGCGTTGCGGCTGGTGTGCGCGGAAACGCTGGAGAAGCGCTTTGCCCGGCACCAGAAATGTTCCGTGGCGTTGCAGGACGGCGTGACAGCACTCGGCTTGCAGTTGTATGCGCCGAAGGAGTGCCGGTTGAATTCGGTGGTGGGAATCGAGGTGCCGCCAGGTCTGAGTCCGGGCGATGTGTGCGCGCATATTTCGCGGCAACATCAGGTGGAAATTTCGGGGTCGTTCGGCTTGCCGATTGTACGGATCGGACAGATGGGCGAGCAGTGCCGCGAGCACAACCTGTTTCGCACTGTGCACGCGTTGGGGCGGACCATGGTGGACTTGGCCGTCAAGGTGGATCTGCCCGCCGGCGTCGCCGCACTGGAAAGGGCGTTGTCCGAAGGAAAGTAGGCTTTTGCCGGCCGGCCGCGCATGGCGGATGCGTTGCGCGGTTGAAGAGGCGCGGGTCTTTTCACCGTTCGTTCGCGGCGGCCGGCGCCTGATGGTTGCCCACGCCCGCATGCGCCGCAAACGATACGCGCGTTCAGGCGCGCTGCACATCCGCCTTCAGCATGTGGAGCCACGCCTGGCCGCGAGTCATGCCGCTGCCTGATGCGCCGCAGCGCAGTCGCTGTCGAAGTCGACGCTAATGCCTGTTTCGTCGGAATAGCTGAGTCTGATTCGCGACGGCAACTGATGGCTTGCAACGCGCTCGAGCAATTCGCGTGAAAGCACTGGAAGAATCTGCTGATCGAGCAGGCTGTCGATGTTGCGCGCGCCGGAGTCGGGCAACAGGCACGCACGCACGAGTTCGGCAACGAGCGCATCGTCGCAGACAAGCGGTACGTCAAAGCGCTTTTCGATGCGACGAGCAACCTTATCGAGTTTCATCTGCACGATTTGCGCGAGCGCTTCAGCCGTGAGAGGCCGGTACACGACGGTCTGAAAACGCGCCAGTAACGCCGGCTGAAAATGTTCGACCAGTTGCGGGCGAATTGCCTCCATGAGCATGGCGCTGGTCGGTTCGGCATGGTGTGCCGGTGCCTGGTTTGTGTCCGCTGCCGCATCTTCGTTCGAACTTTCCGACGCGCCCTCGACGGCGGCCATGATCTGCTCGCTGCCCAGGTTCGACGTCATCACGATGACGGTGTTGCGGAAGTCGATCACGCGGCCTTCGCCGTCGCGCATGAACCCGCGGTCGAACACCTGATAAAACAGATTCAGGACGTCGCGATGGGCCTTTTCCACCTCGTCCAGCAACACCACGCTATAAGGCCGTTGACGCACCGCTTCGGTTAGCACGCCGCCCCGCCCATAGCCGACGTAACCGGGCGGCGAGCCCTTCAGTTGCGAGACCGTGTGCGCTTCCTGGTACTCGGAGAGGTTGATCGTAATCAGCGCCCGTTCACCGCCGAACATCAGATCGGCCAAAGCCCGTGCCGTCTCCGTCTTGCCGACGCCCGAAGGCCCGACAAGCAGAAACACGCCGAGCGGCGCTTCGTCGGATTTCAAGCCGGCCTTGGCGGCGCGCAGCGTTTTGCCCAATGCGGCAAGCGCCTCCTGCTGGCCTACGACGCTGCCCGCAAGTCGCGCCTCCAGTTCCAGCAGGGTGGTCAGTTCGTCTTCGAGCAGGCTGCCGACCGGCACGCCGGTCCAGTCGGCAATGACGCGTGCGATCACGGCCTCGTCGACCTCGGCATGAATCAGCGCGCCGTTCGCGTCGCGGGCGAGGCGAGCATGCGCCGCGCGGATTCCCGGCTCGAGGTCGTGCCGCGCCGAGTCGTCGGGCGCGTCGCGCCACTGCGCGCGCAGCTCGGTGAGCGACGCAACTGCAGCCTTCTGTCCGGCATAGTCCGCGTTCAGTTCCTCCACCTCATGGGCGAGGGCCGAGAGGCGTGCGTCGATGCCGCGAAGCCGCTCGCTCATGTCGACCGATGTCGCGCCCTGGTCCTCGACTAGCGCGTCGCGCTCAACACGCAGCGCGGCCAGTTCCGCATGCCGCGCGGCAATTGCGACCGGCGTCGCGTCCATGCTCATGCGCACGCGCGCGGCCGCGGTGTCGATCAGATCGACAGCCTTGTCGGGCAGTTGCCGCCCGCTCAGATAGCGGCGCGACAGACGCACAGCCGCGCTGACGGCGGCGTCCGTGATATGCACGCCGTGGTGACGCGCGTAGCGTTCCTTCAGGCCACGCAGCATCAGGCATGCATTCTCGTCGTCGGGTTCGTCGACCTTCACCATCTGGAAACGGCGTTCGAGCGCTGCGTCGCGCTCGAAGTACTGCTTGTATTCGGACCAGGTGGTCGCGGCAATCGTGCGCAGCTCTCCGCGTGCGAGCGCCGGCTTGAGCAGATTGGCCGCGTCGCCGCTGCCTGCGGAGTTGCCGGCGCCGATCAATGTGTGCGCTTCGTCGATGAAAAGCAGGATCGGCGTGGGCGATTGCTGTACCGCCGTAATAACGTTCTTCAGACGCTGCTCGAACTCGCCTTTGACGCCCGCGCCCGCTTGCAGCAAGCCGAGGTCGAGCGTGAGCAGGCGCACGTCGCGGATCGCGCCGGGCACGTCGCCCTCGGCGATTTTCAGCGCAAGCCCCTCGACGAGTGCGGTCTTGCCCACCCCAGGCTCCCCGACCAGAATCGGATTGTTTTTGCGCCGGCGCGCGAGGATGTCGATCATTTGCCGGATCTCGACGTCGCGGCCGAACACGGGGTCGATTGCCCCTTCGCGCGCTTTCTGCGTTACGTCGAGAGTGAAGCGGTCCAGCGCCTCGGACACCGGCTTGGCGAGGCCGCCCGCGCGCGCGACGGCGGGAAAGAGATCGGAGTCGGGCTCTTCCGTGAGCGCGCTGTCCGATGTGTCGTGCGCGTTCGACACGTTGTCCGACTCCTGCGTGCACGGGTTGCTGGCCGGCGCTTCGACGGACGTCCAGTTGAGCTCGGGCATGAGGCGCTCGATCTGCACGGACGACAGCGAGAGCAGTGCCCAGGCGTCCGGTGCACGCAGCAGTTGCGGCATGTCCGCGAGCGCCGCCAGCAGATGCGCGGAGCGGATCAGCGGTGTTTGTGCTTCGAGCGACGCCCGCAGCCAGGCCGCTTCGAGCAGTTGCCCGAGCCGGGAGGACAAGCCGGGCTTGCCGCGCAGGTCGTGTGGCAAGCGGTCGATTGCACTTAGCAGGCCGTTCCAGACTCCGTCCACGTCGAGCGTGTAGCGGCGCATGATTGCCACGATGTCCCCATCGCCCAGTTCGAGCAGCTTGATCAACCAGTGTTCGACTTCGATGTCACGATGGGCACGCGTCGCGCACAGACTCGCGGCGTCGGCGAGCGCGCGGGCGCAGTGATCGTTGAGGCGGCGCAGATACGGAGAGAGGTCGCGATGAGTCATGGCGGCAAGCGGCTAGTGAGGCGGCGAGTGAGAGGCAATGAAAGAACGATCAGCAAGCGATAGCAGAGCCATACGAGCGTGACGCAAGCGCGCTCGGCTGTGCCGGTACGCGCGTGCCGCCCCGCGATGGCCGCTCAATGGCTGTCGACGACGGTCCTATGACGATCCCATCACGGTCCAATGGCTGACGAGAGCCGGTCCGAACCGCCGATGAGCGGACGGACCGGCGCCCGGTTAGCGCAGGGCGCAGCGCGGCATCAGGAGCGTTCGTTCCAGGTGTCGGTATGGATGATGTTGCCGTCCTTGTACGACCAAGTGATCTTCTCGTAGCGCAGTTGAACGTCTTCGAGATGATTGTGCTTTTCGAACTCCGGGTTCTTGATGTCGTGCATCTTCGGGTTCACCGCGACGACCTTCACGTTGTCGAGCTTGGTGTTGAAATACTCTTTCTCTTTGCCCGCGTCGTCGATCTTGTACCACTTGATCTCGATCGACTTGAGCGTCTGACCGCTGGTGACGGCCTTGTACAGATACGGCGACGAGGCGTCCGTCTCCTTCGTGAAGGTGATCGGCAGGTGTACGCGCGTGCCGGTCAGCTTGCCGGTGTTCGAATCGGTCGGAATACTGACGCCATGCTGAAGCGCTACCACTTCGACGCTGCCTTCGCGACCCTGAACGGTGACCGAACCCTTGATGTCGGCGCCGCCATCGTCCTTGATCCACATGTATGCCGGAATTGCCATTTTCTTCTTCCTTTTACTCCAGTGAACAGGCCATGTGGCCTTGGGGGATGGAACGGCTATTGCCGTTCCTGCTTTCCTCAAACGTGTCCCGGCAATCCGGGACCAGTGTGATTTCGACCCGGCGATTGGCCGCGCGACCTGCCTCTGTCGTGTTGGGCGCCTTCGGGCGCGTGTCGCCATAGCCCTGAATGGCGAAACGCGTCGACGCAATGCCCGATGCGTCCGCCAGCCAGTCGCGCACGGAGGCCGCGCGCGCCTCCGAGAGTTTCAGATTGCTGGCCGGGGTGCCGAGGGAATCGGTATGGCCTGCCACCAGTACGCGCTTGTCCGGATGCGCCTTGATCATTTCGAGAGCGCCGATCAGCACACGGTTGGAACCAGGGTTCAGCACCGCGCTGCCGAAACGGAACAACGACATGCTGTCCAGTTCGATGGTGGGTGGCGGAACGGGCGCAGGGGGCGGCGGCTGATAGCTGGCAATCAGCGCGTTGACCGGTTGCTGCAGCGGGGCTCCGCGATACAGGCCCAGTCCGAGGCGGGGCGGTACGCCGAGGCTCGCATAGCGTTCGAGCTCGTCGCGGTCCCGCTTGACGGCTTTGAGCGCGTCGACGCGGGCGGCGTCTTGGGCGGGCGCAATCGCCCGGTAGCGGGCCATATCGCCGACAATCCGTTCCACCAGCGCCCGGTTCTGCCAGGCCGATGCCGCCGCGGCCGCGCAAAAGCAGGCAGTGAGGCACACGAACGCATGCGCGAGTGCGCGCGGCAACGCGCGTCTTGCTGGCTGAGGCTCGATGCCGCGAATCAACGGTTCGGGCAGCGGGTATGAGGTGAGCGTGGGCGGCTGCGGCGTGTCCGATTGAACCGCTCGCGCTGCTTGTGGGTGTGCCGCGCTCGCACGCCGCGCGCCACCGTCTGCGCGGGCGAGTGGCAACTCGGTGATGCCGGTGACGAATTGGCCGAACAGAGAGTCAGCGGCAGGTCGTCCATCCACTGCCGTGACGCCCAGCGCGGCAAGTCGCAACGCGCCACGTTGAGCATTGGCGAACGCCGGCACGACAGCGTGGCTCGCCCAGCGCACGATGGCGTCGAGTCGCGCGGCTCGGTGCGCGCGCAACTCACGTTCCTGCGCGATTTCCGGACTGGCCATGTGCGTGTACTGGGCGAGTCTTGCTGCGATCAGGTCGACGAGCGCTTCCGGCTGCATTCCTTGTGCGCCGGAGACGCCGAACCACGGCGCGTCCTCTTTCGAGAGTCCCGTTTCGCGCGCATAGAGCGCAACGCATACGGGCAGCGCATAGCCAACCGCGCGGCTTGCTTCACCGATTGCCGAGCACCAGCGCCTGAGCGCGGCCTGCAAGGTAAGAGTGCCAGTGGCCTCGTCGACTGCCAGCAGATACGCGATGGCGTCGGGCCTCTGGCCGTCACGCCAGCGCTTGAGCGCATCGGCCAGATACATGAGTCGCGCCGGGTCCTCGTTGCGTACCCAGATGACGGAGTCCGTCATGCGAACGAGCGCGGAGCCAAACAGACGATCCAGTTCGCCGCTGTTGTCGCCCACGGCGATCACCAGCGGCGTGTTGTGTTTCAGTTCGGCAGGCAGCGAGCCGAGCGCTGTATCGGCGGCGTCCAGCACATGGCGGGTCGCCTCGCGGCGGGCGCGTACGCGCCTCGTTGCGAGCATGACGGCAACGAGCGTGCCGAAAACCACGAGTGCAGCGAAGACCGCGTTCCACCCGGCGGACAGGGGCGAAGACAGTGCGAGCCAGATCAGCGCCAGCAGCGCGACCCACACGAAGAGCGTGCGGTATGGATAACCACTCGGGTAACCAGTCAAACGCGGCTCCATCAATGTGCTATCCGGGCGACGGAGGCGCTGAGCCACTGATCGAGCGCGACGTACACGAAGGCGGCGACGACGCACGCGCCGATGACCCACGTCAGCGGCGTAAGCCGCTCGGACCAGCGCGTCGAGCCGGGCGCTTTGATGACGATGGAGCCGGACGTGTCCTCAGCACGGCCGAGCCGTTCGCCGAGCGCCTTGACGAGCGCAGCGCGGGCCTCGCGGCCGGCCAATGCGAATTTGCCCGTGAACCCCAGGTCCAGCACCGCGCAGAAAATTGCCAGCAGTGGCAGCACCGGTTGCGGCTCAGCCAGACGGTGCTCGATACGTGCAATCAGTTCATGCCCCGCCTCGTTGCTGTGGAATTCGTCGACCTGCAGCGGCAGACGCTCCCACGCGTCGCGATCCTCGCCCCGCAGATTGCTCAACGCTGTTTCGTCGAGCAGCGCGCATTGGGCATAAGCGGCGTCTTCAATTACGCCTTGCGGATGCCCCGCGGATTGCATCTCCTCGCGCAGCCTGCGCACCTGCTGCTTGCATTTGTCGCGAAAGGCGCTGAACGACTGCGGCGCGGGATCGGCAGCCAGCAGCGCGACTGTCAGCGCCGTGTCGCGCAACGCCACGGGTAACCGCGAAGGCAGCGGCGTGGCCGCGCGGCTTGTCGAGGGGTGCGTCATGTCGGCAGCACCGCGTAAAGTTCCAGCGACACGTCGGGCATGGAGGCCGGGATGTAGAACTGGCACGCGCGCGCATCCACCATACGTTTGAACGCGGGGTGGGCGCCGTCGAGCGCGAAATATTGATTCTCGATCCGCACAGGAATGGCGGCGGGAAGCCGCGACATGCTGCGCAATGGAATGCCGGAGAGCGCCGAGTTGACGATCTGCTCGACCTCGTCTGGCGCGCCGGCCTTGCACAAACGCGGCAACTGTTCGAGCAGCGCGTGCGCGGGCAGCGCGGAGCGGACCGACAGGTAGTAGTCCGCGCCTTCGACGAGCCGCTCGTCGTTGATCTTGCCGAGCCACGCCGTGTCACGAATACGTTCGAGGGCGATCGGCACGACGCGCGAGGGGATCACCGTATCGAGCAGCGTCCGGATCAGCGACTCGAGTTCCGCAAAGACCGGCTCCGGCGCGCGGTGCGCGTACGGCGGAATAGCCCTCAGCGTTTCTGTAGTCGAGAACGTCAGCAGGGAGCCGGCCAGTCGCGCCAGCACGCTATACAGGCGCTCGGGGTGCTGGTCTGGCGCCTGGCACAGGCGTGCAAGATCAGGCCACGTGCTGTTCACGCTATGCAGCAGCCAGAAGAGCGACACGTCGGCGACCGCGTAGTCGGCGATCTGGTCGGAGCGCTCGCGCCGGCGCACGGCGAGACTTGCGCTTTTCGCACTCAGGATTTCGGATAACCGGTTCATGCGGCTCGTCAACTGGCCGCTCGCGGACAGCACGAGGCACGGCGGGACGAATGCTGCGTCGATCTCGAAGCGGCCCTGCGCATTGCGCACGATCCTGCCGATCGGGCACGTCACATAGCCGCCTGGCTCCTCGAAGTCGAACAACAGCGCAAGCGAGTGACGCTCGACGCTGATTTCCTCCTTGCCCTCGCCGTTGAGATCTGCCACTTGCAGAAATTCCCGCGTGTAGCGGCGCGGACGGGCCGGCTTCTCACCAGCTTCGACGCAGTTTCCACCCTGCGGGTCGACGAGCGGCAGGGCTGCAAGCACGACGACCGCTTCCGTATGCGCAGGCACTTCGCCTAGATCGCGCGGCGATGGCAGTCGGTCGGCGGATTCTGTATCGAACAGGGTACCGTCGGGCAGGCGCAGGTCCAGCAACGCCAGCTGCAGACGATCGATCGACAACGCCTGCGTGTCGAAAGCCACCCGGCTCACTCCCCACGGGTCGGGACTGCCGATGCGCGCCGTACGCTCGTCGGCGTACCGCTCCCACAGCGCCTGTTGCTGGAAATGCTGCGGCGTCATGAAAATGCCCGGCGCCCACAGCGGTCTTGTAATCTTCATCGTTATGGTTGATGCCTGAAACGTCCCTCAAGCAAATCCCCTGGGACACGGTTTCGCATACGAATGCGCACCGCGCGGCACGTGTTGCGCGCCGCGCGGGAACTACCGAACCAGCTCTTGCAGTCGGTCTCTAGTTCTTTGCCTTGGGCATTTGCGAGACCAGCGAGAGATTGATGTCCATGCCTTCGATCTGGAAGTGCGGCACGATGAATAGCTTGACGCGGAAGAAGCCCGGGTTGTCCTCTATGTCCTCGACAATGACCTTTGCTTCGCGCAGCGGGTGCGATGCCTGCAGGTCATCGCCCGGATCGGTCATTTCAGTGACGAGGGACTTGACCCACGTGTTCAGTTCCAGCTCGAGCAAGCGACGATCTTTTGTCGTGCCGATGTTCTCGCGCTGAATCAGCTTCAGATAGTGCGCGATTCGCGAGAGCAGGAAGATGTACGGCAGACGCGCATTGACGCGGCTGTTCGCCGTGGCTTCTTTGGTGTCGTACACCGCCGGCTTCTGCGCCGAGTGTGCCGAGAAGAAGCACGCGAAGTCGTGATTCTTGTAGTACGACAGCGGAATGAAACCGAGATTGGAGAACTCGAACTCGCGCGTTTCGGGAATCAGCACTTCGCTCGGAATCTTGGCCTGGTTGCCGGTGCCCAGGTCGTACAGGTGGATCGGCAGGTCTTCGACCAGGCCGCCTGCCTGCGGACCGCGAATCTGCACGCACCAGCCGTTCTTGATGAAGCTTCTCACCATGTTGGCCGCAAACGCGAACGACGCGTTGGCCCACAGATAGCGCGTGTGGTCCGGGCCCTTGACCGCTTCCTCGTAGTTGAACGCGCGCACCGGCGTTGTGTCGGGGCCGTACGGCAGACGTGCCAGGAAGCGCGGCAGCGTGAGACCGATGTAGCGGGCGTCGTCAGACTCGCGGAAGCTCTTCCACTTCAGATATTCGGCGCGGTCGAAGTAATTGCCGATGTCGCGAATGCTTGCGACTTCTTCCATTGAATCCTTGCCGAAGAACTTCGGCGACACCGAGCCGATGAACGGCATATGAGCCGCTGCCGATACCTTCGCGATATTGCGCAGCAGCGCGATGTCCTGCGGGCTGCGGTCGAACTCGTAGTTCGAGATGATCGAGCCGATCGGCTCGCCGCCCGGCGTGTCGTATTCCTGAATGTAGGTGTGCAGGTACAGGCCGCTCTGGATTACTTCAGGCGTGTCCTCAAAATCCTGGCGCAACTGTTCCTTCGATACGTCCAGCACTTCAATGCGAACGTTCTTGCGGAAATCGGTGCGATCGACCAGGAACTTCAGGCCGCGCCATGCCGATTCGATCTGCTGGAACGTTTCGTTGTGCATGATCGCGTCGAGCTGACGGCTGATCTGCCGGTCCAGATGCGCGATGTGGAAGTCCAGCAGACTTTTGTCAAGACGATCCACCTGTTGCGACGATTCGTTGATCATCTTCAGGAACACGCTCATTGCCTGCGCGACGCGCTCATCGAGCGAGGATTCTGACAGCGAGTCCGCATTCTGGAAGGAGTCGAACGGACGCGTTTGCTTCACAGGCGTCAGGTTGATCTTTTCGCAGAGGGATTCGTAGACGCTCTTGCCGGGGGCGTCCAGCACGACTGTTTCCGCCGTGGTTGCAGCCGAATCCTGAAGTGCCGTTTCGTTCTTTGCCATATTCAATATTCCTCGATAAGCGGCGATTACTGTTGCGTAGCCGGTGCTGATTCACCGATTTGCTGCAGGTCCGAGCGCAGGCGGTCGGACAGGGCCGGGTCCTTGAGGATTTTCTCGAGCTCGCGACGAAACGTTGCGTTATCGAGCAGGTTGGATTTGAGGTCGCGCAGCAGGTTGCGGGCAGCCATCAGCGCGCGCAACTCCGGCACCTTGCCTGCCACGACATCCGGTCTGAAGTCGTCCATCGACTTGAATTCCAGGCTCACCGGCAGTTCGGAGCCGTCGCCTGCCAGCGTATTCTCGACAGCGATCTTCGCCTTGGGGCTGTAGTCGGCGAGAACCGAATTGAAGTTGTTCTTGTTGATGTCGATCCTGGCGCGTTCCGCGAGTGCGCGCGTGTCCTGGCCGTTGCTGTAGTCGCCCATGACCAGCAGCTTGAGCGGAAGCTCCACCTTTTTCTGCGCGCCCCCAGTATGCAGGTCAAGCTTGATATTGATTCTTGCTTTCGGTACCTCGTTCTGGAAGCTGTTTGCCATTTTTTATGTCCTTAGGATCTTGAGTGTCGATACATCAATCAGTACAACAAACATGAATATCGAATATGTAACACACGCGTTTCGTCTTGAAATTGCGTTTTTGAAAAATTTGATCAAGACGAAAAAAATTGCTCGAATCCTATTCACAGAATGGGCCGCAGGAGTTACCGTTGCTGCCCAAAACTCGCCTGGTGGTAATCATAAGCAGTACAGATAGTGCGAGTGCGCCGCGATACGAAGGGGGATAATGAGCGATGGCTGGTTTGAACGAACACGTCGGCGGGATCGAAGCGATCCCGCGAGCCGTAACGGGGCGGCAGTCATATTTTCTTGACGTAACCGGGCCTGCCAACGGTTGCGAAATTTCTGTCGTATCGTTCAGCACCGTCGAGCGTATCGGCGAGCCGTATCGCGTGATTGTGGAAATTGCGCATCCCGGCTCGCTTTCGCACGACGATTACTTGGGGCGGGATGGGATGTTGAGCTTCGGCCAGGCCGACGCAGGCGCCTCACGCTCGTGCGCATGGGCCTGGGCAAGGTGCCACTGCAGCTATTGGCGCCGCGCAACCGCGCCGCTATCCCGCAGCCGCCGGTTGCCCTGTCTGAAGCAGGCAACCGGCGGCTGATCCCTGCGCAAGCCGGTCTCCATTGCGCCATCGCACGTCCGTTCCGACCGGCAGTCGGGTCCCCCGTGCAGCCCCTCTCTCACGCCTATGCTAACGAACCTTCTGAGCGCGCTGTTCGGCGCGCGCCCGCCGTCCGATCTTGCCCGTTCGACACAAGGACAATGGGATGACTGGCTGCGTCCCATCAGCGATAACGCGCCCACCGGTGCCGACCCCGGTTACGACGACGACTTCCTCGCGATCAAGGAAGAAGTCGCCAGACTTTCCGACATCGACGACACGCTTATTGTCGAAACAGCCGAGCGCCTGCTCAAGCACAGCGCGAAGGATGTGCGTCTCGCGGTCTATTACGTGTATGGACGTATGCGCCGTGATGGCGCTGAAGGCGTGGCGTGCGGCTTCGAACTGCTGTCGGCGCTGATCGACCGTTTTGGCGAAGATCTACTGCCGGCCCGCGCCGAAACCCGCAAGGCCGCGCTGGAGTGGCTCGCGGGCAGCACCTTCGCGGACCGGCTGGAACGCGTACAAGGTCTGTCCGATGCGCTGCTCGAACGCACGCTCTCGGCGCTCGCGTTGATTGTCGAGCGCACCGCGCAATGGCCGGAAGCCGCACGTCCGGAACTGGATGCGCTGTTTCGCCGCTTCGAAAGTCGCGTGGAAACGCCGCGGCCTGCGCCAAGCATCAGTAATGACACGCTCTCTGGCGCTACGCCGTCGCCCGCGACCCTGGCGGCCGCGGCGCTGGCCGCTCCCACCGAAGTCGCTTCGACCCGCGAACTGCTCGACCGTGCGCGTCAAATGGCGCAGTTTCTGCGAGACCAGCCACACGGATATCTCGCAGCTTACCGGCTGATGCGCTGCGTGCGCTGGGACACGCTCACGGAAGTGCCGCCGCACGAGGCCAGTGGCAAAACGCGGCTCGTCGCGCCGCGCGCCGAATTGCGCTCCCATCTGAAACGGCTGCTGTTGCAGAAACAATGGCCGGAACTATTGGATCGGGTCGAAGCGGCGTTTGCCGAAGGCGCCAACCACTTCTGGCTGGATCTTCAGTATTACGCGTTCAGCGCGCAGGAGCAGGCTGGCGGCCAATATGCGCAGGTCCGCGACCTGGTCGCGACCGACTGCGCACTGATGCTCGAGCGCCTGCCTGGACTCGATCAGTTGGCGTTTTCCGACGGTTCGCCGTTTGCCGACGACGCTACGCTCGAATGGATCGCGCGCTACGCGACGGTACGTGACGTCGAGCGTGGCGAGGCAGTCGCGCCTGTGAGCTCCTCGTCGGCTCACACCGATTGGGCGGAAACCGAGGCGCACGCGTGCGATCTTGCCGCCCAGCAGGGACTCGAGGCGGCGTTTGCCTGGCTGCAGGGTTTGCCCGCGCAGCGCGGAGAACAGGGCGAGCGCGAACGCTTCCTGCGCCAACTGGTGATGGCGCGCGTGGCCGAGCGCGCCGACCGTGCTGACACGGCGCTGCATCTGCTGTCCACGCTCGAGCGCAGCGCACAGCGTTTCGAGCTTGGCGCGTGGGAGCCGTCCCTCGCGTTTGAAGCCAAGCATCATCTGCTGCGCTTGCTGAAAGTGAGAATGAACCGCAAGGACGCAGACAAGCCGGCGTTGAGCGCGCGCATCGAACTGCTGACGGGCGAGCTCACCGCGATCGATCCGGCGCGAGCCGTCACGCTGGCTTAAGCCATGCCGGACGCCGGGATATCGACATACCCGTCCAACTCGGCCAATGGACCGGCGGCACCTCACCGCACGCCGCCCGCCAGCGCACCCCCGCGCTCCCTGCCCACTGACAGGCGATCTGATTCATGCAACACACAAAGGACCAAACGATGATGCAGAAACTTCGGGGCGGAGCGATCGTCCTGACCATGCTTGCGCTCGCCGGGTGCGGAGTCGGGCAGACGGTCAAGGACAGCACGGTAGACGCAGCGAAATGGGCATTCACGACGCAGGTGAAAACGATGAACATCGACCTCGCGAGCCGCTCGTCGTTGAACACAACTGGCGATGGACAATCGTTGTCGACGGTGGTGCGGATCTATCAGTTGAAAACGGCACAGATCTTCCAGCAGCTCGACTACCAGCAGTTGCAAACCAACGACCTCGATGCGCTGAAAGCCGACGTGCTGGCAACCAGAGACGTCGTGCTGCGCCCGGACGCCAGCGCGAGCATTAGCGAGCCGATGAACGGCGACGCGCAATATGTCGGCGTCGTTGCCTTTTTCCGCAACGCGGGCAGCGACGCGACGTGGAAGCTCGTCATTCCGAAGAAGCAGTGGAAGAAGACGGACCCGGTGAAGATCGAGGCACGCGAGAACACACTCAATCTGATCGGCGCAACCGAGGACACCATCCGGCGCAACGCGCCGCAACAGAGCCTGCCGAATCCGGCACAGCCGAAGCCGCCTGCGTCGACCGGTCGCGCAACCCCGGCGGGCTAGTTCTTCCTGGCCAAAGGGAGGGCATCAGAAAGCGCCGCGCGCCAACACAGCCAGGCGCGCGCCCGCGCTCAAAGTGCCGCGGGCATCTTCCCCACCTTCGTATCGCGAAGATAAAGAAAACAGGACAGCCCGACAGCCGCCGCAGCAGCGATAGCCGCGAACAGGAACACCGACCCATAGCCGAACTCGCCGGCAATGTAGCCTGCCAACGGCCCGGTAATGCCCAACGAGAGGTCGAGAAACACCGAATACGCCGACAAGGCGGCACCCCGGCTGGCCGGCGGCACGAGGCCCACGGCCTCCACACCCAGCGCTGGAAACACCAACGCAAAGCCGAATCCGGTCAACGCCGCGCCCGCCAATGCCACGTGCGGCTCGGGCGCGAGCCACAGCATCAGCAAGCCGACGCATTCGAAGGAAAACGAAGCAATCGCGACCCGGAACCCGCCGTAAGTCTTGATGGTGTTGGCAAACAGCAGCCGCGCGCCGATGAACAGCGTGCCGAACACCGTCAGCGAGAGCGCCGCGTTCGGCCACTGCTTCGCCGCATAGAACAGCGTGATGAACGTCGCGATCGATCCAAAACCGGCGGAGCCGAGCGCGAGGCCTATGCCGTGCGGCAGCACGCGCGTGAATACGCTCCGGTACGACATCCGCTCGCCGTGCACGACGGGCACCGGCGCAATCGAGCGCGCAAGGTAGAAGCCGAGCGCTGCCAGCAGCATGACCAGAATGCCGAGCGCGGCAAAGCCGACGGTCCGCTCGATTGCCACGCCAAGCGGCGCGCCCACCGCCAGCGCGCCATATGTGGCAATGCCGTTCCAGGAAATCACCCGTGCGTTATTGCTCGTGCCCACCCGGCCGATTCCCCACAGAATCGCGCCCGTGCCGCACAGGCTTTCGCCGAATCCGAGCACCAGCCGGCTGCAGACCAGCAGCGCGAGGCTCGCCGCCGGCCAGCGTCCGCACAGGACCGCCAGCAGCAACAGCACGCCGCTCGCGCCGCAGCCGAGCAAGCCGATGGACACCGTGCGCTTCGGCCCGAGCGTATCTGCGGAACGGCCGGCGAGCGGCCGCGAGGCCAGCGTCGCCAGGTATTGGACGCTGATCGCCGCACCGGCGAGCACCGCGCTATACCCGAGGTCGTCGTGGACGTAGCCGGGCAGCACCGCAAGCGGAATGCCGATCGTCAGGTAGCAAAGAAACGTGAAAAAGACGACCGGAATGATCTGCATGGTCGTCGCAAATTCGCTGCGAGGTGGCGCTGAGTCGGTGGACATGGGGAAAACGAGACTTGAAAACCGCGGGAAGGCGTGATTTTCCCATGGAACCGAGTCTCGTGCAGCGCTCGCTTAATAATTGTGGGATGAAAGGCGGGCAGCAAGGGCTTCAAAAGCGTACTCGGGGCGCGAAAATGCGCCCCTACGGCCGCCTAAATCCGCTTCGACACCGCCCGAGAGTTGGCGTAAACGCACCAACCTTCGCTATAACGCCTGGAACAGGCCACTTCAACATAAGCGAACGGCGCGCTCAACCTGTCTCAATATCGTTTTGTGAATATGTCCCGCATGCGACTCGGGCTATGGGTTCTATTTATTGACGATGATAGTTTTTGAACCATCCGCGCGGTGCTGGCAGCCGCGCCCGAGATTCGAGAACACCGAGAGCCCGACACATGACTGAGCCGATTCGCTTTTATCACCGCAACGAGATCCGCGAGATCAAGGACGCGCCCGTCACCCGCACGGTTCTGCAGTATCTGCGCGAGGACGCGCGTTGCACCGGCACCAAGGAAGGCTGCGCCGAGGGCGATTGCGGCGCGTGCACCGTGGTGGTCGGCGAGCGCAACGAAGCGGGCGGCGTCGACTTCAAGGCGGTCAACGCGTGCATCCAGTTCATGCCGACGCTCGACGGCAAAGCGCTCTTTACCGTCGAAGACCTGCGCCAGCCCGACGGCTCGCTGCACCCGGTACAGCAGGCGCTGGTCGAATGCCACGGCTCCCAATGCGGTTTCTGTACGCCCGGCTTCGTCATGTCGATGTGGTCTCTGTACGAAAAGCACGGCCACGAACAGAGCTGCGCGAACCGGACGGTGCCGTCGCGCGAAGCGATCAGCAACGCGCTCACCGGCAACCTGTGCCGCTGCACCGGCTATCGTCCGATCGTGGATGCAGCCGTGCGCATGTTCGAAGCGCCCGCGCCGAAAGCGCCGCTGAACGCGGACGCACTCGCGGCCGCGCTTGCCACGCTGCAACGCGATCACACGTTTCACTATGAACACGACGGTCAGCGCTTTTACGCGCCGCGCACCGTCGAAGCACTCGCTCAGATCAAGCAGACCGAACCGGCCGCGCGCATTCTCGCGGGCAGCACGGACATCGGCTTGTGGGTGACCAAGCAGATGCGCGAGCTTGGCAACGTGGTCTACGTAGGGCAGATTGCCGAATTGCAGAAACTCGAAACGCGCGGCGACTGGATCGAGATCGGCGCGGGCGTGACCGTCGAAAAGGCCTACGCCGAGATCGCGAAGCAGTACCCCGAAGTCACGGAGATGTGGCAGCGCTTCGCCTCGCTGCCGATCCGCAACGCAGGCACGCTCGGCGGCAACATCGCCAACGGCTCGCCGATCGGCGACTCGATGCCGGGCCTCATCGCGCTCGGTGCGCGCGTGATCGTGCGCGGCGGCGCCAGCGAACGCGAGATGCCGCTCGAAGACCTGTACCTCGCCTATCAGAAGAAGGACATGGCGGAACACGAGTTCGTGGTCGGCGTGAAGGTGCCGGCTCGCACCGGCGCCCGCGCGCAGTTGCAATTCCGTACCTACAAGCTCTCGAAGCGCTTCGACTCCGACATCTCCGCCGTGTGCGCGGCGTTTTCGTTCATCGCCGACGGCACGCTGATTCGTGAGCCGCGCATCGCGTTCGGCGGCATGGCCGCCACACCGAAGCGCGCGACCCAGGCGGAAGCCGTGCTGCGCGACGCGCAATGGCACGAAGCCACCGTCCAGGCCGCGATGCTCGCGCTTGCTAACGACTACACGCCGCTCTCCGACATGCGCGCGACCAGCAACTATCGTCTGGAAGCCGCGAAAAACACCTTGTATCGCTTCTGGCTCGAAACCCGCCCGCACAATCCGCTGCCCAGAAGCGCGCTGGACGTGCGCGCGGTCGCGGCGGCTCGCGCGCCAGCCGACGCGCATAGCCAAGCCAACGCGGCAGCCGGCGCCTGACGCGCGCGATCCAGCAGAAACACGGAGAACACAACAATGAATCAGCATGCCGAACCTTTCCTGAAAGACGCTCAGGCGCTCGAAGACTTCACGCAGGTGCACGTGTCGCGTCCGCATGAATCGGCGCATCTGCACGTGAGCGGCCGCGCCACTTATACGGATGACATTCCCACCGTGGCCGGCACGCTGCACGCGGCGCTCGGCCTGTCGTCGAAAGCGCATGCGAAGATCGTGTCGATGTCGTTCGAGCAAGTTCGCGCGACGCCCGGCGTGGTCGCTATCTTCACCGCGAACGACATTCCGGGCGCCAACGATGTGGCGCCCATCGTCCACGGCGACGATCCGATTCTCGCGGACGGGCTCGTGCAATACGTCGGGCAGCCGGTGTTCATCGTGGTCGCGACCTCGCATGAAGCCGCGCGCCTCGCCGCACGGCGCGCCGAGATTGTCTACGAGGAACTGCCCGCGATTCTGACCGCGCAGCAGGCGCGCGCTGCCAACCAGTCGGTGCTGCCGCCGATGAAACTCGCGCGCGGCGAGGCCGGCACGAAGATCGCGCGCGCGGCGCATCGGGAGGCCGGCGAAATGCTGCTCGGCGGTCAGGAGCAGTTCTATCTGGAAGGGCAGATTTCCTACGCGGTGCCCAAGGACGACGACGGCATGCACGTCTACTGCTCGACGCAGCATCCCACGGAAATGCAGCATCTCGTCGCGCACGCATTGGGCATTGCTTCGCATAACGTATTAATCGAATGCCGGCGCATGGGCGGCGGCTTTGGCGGCAAGGAATCGCAGTCGGGCCTCTTTGCATGCTGCGCGGCGCTCGCCGCGTGGAAGCTGCTGTGCCCCGTCAAACTGCGCCCCGATCGCGACGACGACATGATGATTACCGGCAAGCGTCACGACTTCCATTACACCTATGAAGTCGGCTACGACGACAAGGGCCTGATCGAGGGCGTCGCGGTCGACATGACTTCGCGCTGCGGCTTTTCGGCGGACCTGTCGGGCCCGGTGATGACGCGTGCGCTGTGTCACTTCGACAACGCGTACTGGCTTTCGGACGTCGCGATCGGCGGCTTCTGCGGCAAGACCAACACGCAGTCGAACACCGCGTTTCGCGGCTTCGGCGGTCCGCAAGGCGCGTTTGCCATCGAGTACATCATGGACAACGTGGCGCGTTCCCTCGGCGAAGATGCGCTCGACGTACGCCGCCGCAACCTGTACGGCAAGACTGAGCGCAATCAGACGCCGTATGGTCAGATGGTCGAAGACAACGTGATTCACGAACTGATCGACGAACTGGAAGCGACGAGTCAATACCGCGCACGGCGCGCCGCGATCAACGAGTTCAACGCGAACAACGAGGTGCTGAAGAAAGGGCTGGCGCTCACGCCGGTCAAGTTCGGCATTGCATTCAACGTCACGCATTTCAACCAGGCCGGCGCTCTCGTACACATCTACACCGACGGTTCCGTGCTCGTGAACCACGGCGGCACCGAAATGGGCCAGGGCTTGAATACAAAGGTCGCGCAGGTCGTCGCGCATGAACTGGGCGTCGGCTTTGAGCGCATTCGTGTGAGCGCGACCGATACGAGCAAGGTCGCGAATACCTCGGCGACGGCGGCGTCGACCGGCTCCGATCTGAACGGCAAGGCCGCGCAGGACGCGGCGCGTCAGTTGCGCGAGCGTCTCGCCGCGTTCGCCGCCGAGCGGTTCGGCGCGGGCGTGGTCGCTGCAGCAGAAGTACGCTTTGTGCATGACCGCGTAATTGTGGGCGACGCTGTGGTGCCGTTCGAAGAAGTGGTCGCGAAGGCGTACCTCGCGCGCGTCCAGCTTTGGTCCGACGGTTTTTACGCGACGCCCAAACTGTACTGGGATCAGGCGAAGCTGCAAGGCCGGCCGTTCTATTACTACTCGTATGGCGCGGCTGTGTCCGAAGTGGTGATCGACACGCTGACCGGCGAAATGCGCGTGCTGCGCGCGGACGCGCTGCATGACGTGGGCGCGTCGCTGAATCCGGCGCTCGACGTCGGCCAGGTGGAAGGCGCGTTCATTCAGGGCATGGGCTGGCTGACTACCGAAGAGCTGTGGTGGAACGCCGGCGGCAAGCTGATGACGCACGCGCCGTCCACGTACAAGATTCCGACTGTCAACGACACGCCGCCCGAATTCAACGTGCGCCTCTTCAAGAACCGCAACGCGGAGGACAGCATTCACCGTTCGAAGGCGACGGGCGAGCCGCCGTTGCTGCTGCCGTTCTCGGTGTTCTTTGCAATTCGCGATGCGATTTCCGCAGTCGGCGGTCACAAGGTGAATCCGCCGCTGAACGCGCCGGCCACCAGCGGGGAAATCCTCAAGGCCGTCGGCGCGGTGCGCGCCGCGGCGTGCGCTGCGCGGCAATAATGAGGACGACCGCGATGGAAGACTGCTACCCAATGAGCACCGGCAGGCGCAGCGCTGTGCAAGCGCCACGCGCGGCGCCGCTGCATGTCGTCCTGTTTGGTGCGGGTCACGTGGGGCACGCGCTGATAGCGTTGCTCGGCACGCTGCCATGCGTGGTTCAATGGGTCGACGAGCGCGACGAACTTTTCCCCGACGAAACGCCCGCAAACGTGCAAGTGGAAGCCACCGACACACCCGAGGCGATCGTCGACTCCGCACCGCCCGGCGCCTGGTTTCTGGTGATGACGCATAGCCATGCGCTCGATTTTTCGCTCGCGCTTCGCATCATGCGGCGACGCGACTTCGCCTACTTCGGCATGATCGGTTCGAAGACGAAGCGCGTGAAGTTCGAGCGGCGTTTGCTCGAACGTGGCATCGAGCCTGAGCGGCTCGAGCAGATGACGTGTCCGATTGGCATTGCGGGCATCGTCGATAAGGCGCCGGCTGCGATTGCCGTGGCGGTGTGCGCGGAGTTGCTGCAGGTTCGCGGGCAGCGCGAAATCACGTCACGGGTTGCGGCTTTGCAGCCCGAGCGGCAACGGCCCGCCATCAGCGTGTAGCAGCGGGCCGGATGGCGCCTGAACAGTCATTCGCCCATCCGCCCGATACGTCACGCACGTCACGCGCTTCGCTCAGCGCACCGGCTTCACGCGCCGCGTCTTCTGTGCGACCAGGCCGTGCGATACCTGGGACATCAACGCGCGCAGCCAGCCGAGATCGCTCGGGCGATCCGGCTGCGGATGCCACATCTGATAGCACTTGATACGCGGAAACGGAATGGGCGCCTCGACCACTGCGAGCGGCAGAATGCTCGCGTAATGCATTGCAAAGCGGCGCGTCGTCGTGAAGATCAGATCCGATTGCAACAGCGTCTGCGGCACGAGCCCGAAGTAGGGCAGCGTGGCGACGATGCGTCGTTGCGCTTTGGCACGTGCAAAGCCGATGTCGATCGCGCCGCCGCGTCCGCCGCTATAAGGAGTCGGCGCGAGGTGTGGCGCGGCGAGATAGGCCTCGCGCGTGAGCGGCGCATGCGCGAGCGGATGATTCGCACGCATCAGGCACACCACGGTGTCCGAGAAAAGATCGCTGCGCTCAAAACGCGCATCGGGCTTCGGCCAGTTGCCGATCACGAGATCGAGCTCGCCCGCGTCCAGCGCAGCGCTATGGTCCAGCATCGGATTCAGAGAATCGATTTCGAGCCGGGCGTGCGGCGCCGCCTCGCGAAACTGCGCGATCACGGTTGGCATGAAGAAGTCATTCAGATAATCGGGCGCCGCCACGCGAAACGTGCGGCGCGAACGGCCCGGATCGAAGTCGCCGTGGGGCGTCGCCACGAAGTCCACCTCGCGCAGCACGCGCTGCGCGGAGGCCAGCAGCGACTCGCCATATTCGGTCGGCACCATGCCCGACTTGCCGCGTACGAGGATCGGATCATTCAGCGTCTCGCGCAGCTTGCGCAGCGCGGTACTGATTGCGGGCTGGGTCTGATTGAGCCGCAGCGCGGTCTGCGTGACGCTGCGCTCGACGAGCAGCGTGCGCAGCACGCGCACGAGCCAGATATCGAGGGAGGCGGCGGTGTCGTCCATGGTCAGGAAGGAAGCGAAGCGCCGGGCTGCTGTCGCAAAGCACGAACGCCTGTTGGGGCAGGCGCGCGCATGCCCTGCAACAACGCGCGAACCATGCATGGCGCAAAGGTTATAACCTTAGGCCCGATTGCACCGCGGCCGCCATAGCGCGCGCGGTATGACCGGCATCAGCCACGTCCAGGGCGTGTGTCCTGCCGCCGTCCGCCGCGCTCGCCGTTCAGATGTCCGCGGCACCCCAGGGCAGCGCACTGATCCGCTTGACCTCGCTCGATTCCAGCCAGTTCGGCGTACGCGCGCAATAGAGCACCATCGGCAAGGCATCTTCGCCCCAGAACAACTGATCGTTCAGACGGAAGGTCGGGACGCCATACACGCCGAGCCCGATTGCATCGGCGGTATTGCGCTGCAACTGTGCCTTCACTTCCTCGCTTTTGATGAGCTCGGGCCCGTCTGGCATGCCCACGCGCTCGCACAGTTCGGCGAACGCCTCGTCGCCCGACGGATCGCGGCCCTCGCGCCAGATGAAGCGGAAGATCTCGCGCACGCAGACTACGTCGGCCTGAGCGGCGGTGGCGAGCAGCAGCGGCTTCATCGAGTCGAACGGATGGGCGGGCGGCATCTTGTACGGAATGCCGAGCTGCTCGGCGCGAAAGAGGGCGTGCCGGTACATGAACGTGCGCTTGGCCGGCACGCTGTAGGCGGGCCGTTGCCCCCAATGGCGATACAGGTCGTTCAGCACCACCGGCGTGAAGACGAAGTCGAAGCCCGGCCATTTGTCATGTTGCTCGAGTAGCAGATACGTGAACGGCGAGACGAAATCGTAGAACCACAGCGGCTGCGCGGCGTCGATGCCAACGGTCATATATGTCTCCCGGATTGCCTGCCCGACGGGATCGGCGGATGAATCTGCTCGAACGTCGGAATTGTAATGATCTTACGCGGTGCGGCTCCGCCTTGCACCGTCAATCTGACTGGCGGCGCTCGCGCACCGGTGTTGCGTCGCGGGTTTCGTCGCGGAGTTCGCCACCTTCGCCGACTTCGCCGATCTCGGCGGCTTCGTTCGGCGCAGCGGGCGGCGTGCCGTTATGCGTGCCGGCCGCGTCCGCGCGATCCGCTCGGCTGGCTTCGTCTGCATCTGTACCGGCGCTGGCCTCGACGGAGTCGTCGTCCGCATCGTCGCCGGATATATCCCGCCACGTATCACGCTTTGTATCGCCGCTCATATCGCCGCTCATATCGCGGCTTCGCATGAGCCTCGCCCGCACAAAGCCGATATGCTCGCGCAGCACGTAGAACTGGTCGGCATAGGCGAGCGGCATCTTCAGACCATTGACCGAATCCTCGATGGTATCGAGCCGTTGCCGCAAGGAAGCCCGCTCGGCCGCCGAATGGTCGCTGAGCGCGCTGCGCTCGATGGCGATCAGCGCGCCATACCAGCGATAGATGCGCGACTTCACACGCCACGCGTAGAGCGACGGCACGAGGCGCAACGCCGGAATCAGCAGCACCACGAGCGGCACGACCACCACCAGCAAGCGGTCGGCGAGGCTCGCGAGCCAGAACGGCAACAGCCGGTACAGGAAGCTCTTGCCCGACTTGTAGTAGCGCGCGGCGTCGTCGCTGATCGGGAAATCGTGAGCGAGCGGCGCGGGGAATTCGCCGGCGCGCTGCATGATGTTGGCCTTGCCGTGCACCTCGCGCGCGGCCTCGATCAGCAAGTCCGACAGCGCGGGATGCAGCGAGGTGCGCGCCACCAGTTCGGCGGTCGGCGCGACCATATGGATCGGCATGGACGGCAGATTCTTGCCGAGGTCGAACGCGCCCATCGGCAATTCGAGTTGCGTCAGATACGGAAAGCGCCGCGTGTACGCGTCGGCCTGCGTGAAATCGTAGAACTGCACGTTCGGCGTGCGGTAAAGCTTGCCCATGACGGCGGGCTGCGCCGAATCGCCGGCAAGAAACGCCGCGTCCACCTTGCCGGAGACGAGCGCCTGCGCCGCGTCGTCGCCCGAGAGCGGCAGCAGGCGGGTTGCACCGCCGGGCTCGATGCCGTTGGCCTTGAGCAGCGCGAGCGCCAGTTGGCGCGTGCCGCTGCCCTCGGCCCCAACCGCGAGCCGCTGGCCCTTGAATTCGGACAGCCGCGTGACCGTGGGCCCGTGATAAAAGATTGCGAGCGGCACATACGACACGCTGCCAAGCGACATCAATCCATTGCTGGCCGCGCCGGGCGCGATGCCGTCCTGCACGAAGGCAACGTCCACATTCGAATCCGGGTCCGAGAGCCGTTGCAGATTCTGCAAGGAGCCTTCAGAAGGCAGCACGTTCAACGTGATGCGGTTGCGCGCCAGAATTTCCTTGTACTTTTGCGCGGCATTCCAGAATGTGCTGCCCTGCGGACCGGCGCTGATGGTCAGCGTGCTGGGCGGCGCGGGCTGGATGAGGCGCACGGCGACCCAGATCGCGGCCACGGCGATCAGGAAAATCGGTCCGAACGAGACCGCGAGATCGCGCCACGAGATCGCGACGAAACGGGCGACGAGGCGGGTAGGGCGCGTTGGATGTTTGCGGCCGGCGGCTGGCTTCATCGGATGACGGACGGCTACGGTCGAAGGTGAACTTGAAGGGCGGCTCTGTGCGTGGCGCCGATGGTACCTGAGATTGCCGCGGCGGCGGAATTGCAGGGCTGGCGGGGCGCCGAGAAAGCCGTAACAAAAAGTGACGACACACGGATGCGATCAACGCCCGTTCGCATGCTCCATGAGTAAACCCTTTGCGCTTCTGGCCCGGCTAGATTAAATTGTGCATCGCTGCCGCGAACACAGGTTTCGCGCGGCGCGACCCGGCACGACACACAAGAACCGGGCGCGTCGGCGGATTTCGCGGCCTGCCGGTTTCCGTACCGCATCGCATGCGCGTTGTCGTCATCGCATGCGGCACATGGCAGCCGGCCTCTCTTAGCCTCTCGCACCTCGTGTCGCAGCCACAGCCGGCCATTGCCTCGCCGCGCGCCTTGTCGCGTCCGGCGTTTGGGCATGGCCGCAGGTAGTCGTAACGAAGCCGCTTATTCAAGCGGTCCAATATGAAGCTAAGGAGAGAAGAAACATGAAATCGGTCGGTTTTCTGAAGACGCTGGGCTCGGTGGTGGCAATGGTGGTGGCATGCAATGTCTACGCTCAGGCAAGCGATGCAACGGCAACGGGCACGACAGCCGCCCCTGCCACGACCGCGAAGGCGAGCAAGAAGGCCAATAGCCAGCTCGGCCGCAAGGTGCGCGCCGCCATTTCGAAGGTGCAAGGCCTCGACGTGTCGAACATCGCCGTGCGCGCACGCGGCGGCGCCGTGACGCTGACGGGCTCGGTGCCCGACCAGGGCCAGATTGACGCGGCCGGCGAAGCAGCCAAGGGCGTCGCGGGCGTGACCTCGGTGTCCAACAAGCTGACGGTGATGCAGCAGTAAGCACGGCATGCGGGCTTTCGGCAAGCCCGCTGCGACGGCGCATTGATCGGGGCATGCAAGGGGGCGCGGATGTCAGCGCTTGAGGCGGTTCCCGACGCAATGCGCCGTTTCCCCAGCGGTCCGCCACTGGTCAGCCACCGGTCCGCAATCGATCCGGAATCGGTCCGCCGCCGGTCAGCCACCGGTCCGCAATCGATCCGGAATCGGTCAGCCATCGGTCCGCAATCGGCCCGCCACCGGCCCTATCGCCCCGCGGGGCTACTCGACCTCACTCTCGTCCGTGTCGCCAATCTCTGCGCCGTGCTCATGGCTCATGGCCGCATTGGCGAGCGATCTCACGTTTGCCGGCATGCGCTCCTTGCGCTCGCTGTATCTGTCGGTCAGGTAGTCCGAACGATCGCGGATGAGCAGCGTGAACTTGTAGAGCTCTTCCATGACGTCCACGACCCGATCGTAGTACGACGACGGCTTCATCCGCCCGTTCTCGTCGAATTCCTGAAATGCCTTGGCGACCGAACTCTGGTTGGGAATCGTCACCATGCGCATCCAGCGGCCCAGTATGCGCAGCGCGTTGACTGCGTTGAACGACTGTGAACCGCCGGACACTTGCATGACCGCAAGCGTGCGGCCTTGCGTGGGACGGATGCTGCCGGAATCAAGCGGCAGCCAGTCGATCTGGTTCTTGAAAACCCCTGTGAGCGCGCCGTGACGTTCCGGGCTGCACCACACCTGTCCCTCGGACCATAACGACAGCGCGCGCAGTTCCGCTACCTTGGGGTGCTCCGGCGAAACGCTGTCGGCAAGCGGCAGGCCGTGCGGATCGAATACCCTGGTTTCGGCACCGAGCTGCCGCAGTATCCGTTCGGCTTCGAGGGCAAGCAATCTACTGTACGACGTCGGCCTGAGCGAGCCGTACAGAAGAAGAATGCGCGGAGGGTGTTGCGAGTGCGCGCGTGGCTCGAGCTTCGCGAGATCGGGTGTGTCCAGATGAACGGCGCTGATGTTGGGTAGATCCGTCTGCATTGGCAATGGCGTTAGAGTGTGATCGCGCGCGACAGCAGGACAGTGCTCGACGGGCACAAACCGGCTGCCTGGCGTGTGGCGAGTATGGGCGCCGGGGCCGCGTCGCGGCTGACAGGCTTGAAACCGGACTTTTCAAAAAACGCGCGTTCGTTCAGTGTGAGCAGCCACGCGGTTCGTGCGCCCGCGTCGAACGCCTCACGCAACAGCACCGCGAGCATGTTTCGTCCGATGCCTTTGCCGCGATGCTCCGGCAACACGACAAGTGAGCGCACAAGCGCATCGCGACCGCATTGCTCGAAACCACCATAGCCGACATGCGAGCCTGCCAGTGTGGAGAAGGTGAAGAACGAGCGGCCCGCTTCGTTCAGGTCATCGGTGGGAAGCCGGGCGTCGCGCAGGGCTTGCGCCAGTCCAGCGTGGTCGCCCGCAATGGGACGAGCAACGATGAAAGGAACACCTTCGTCCTTCAGTATCTCGCGCTGCGGCAGGTTCGCGAGCAGGCCGGCCACTGCGTCTGAGGGCCGGCACAGACGTGTGCCGCGGGGCGTGACGACGATAGGCCGGTTGATCAGAACCGGATGCGCGAGCATTGCATCGATTAGTTGCGCGTCGCTCAGTGCACAGTTGCCGAGTCCGAGTTCCTCGTAGGGCGTTCCCTTCTTCCGGAGGACGTCCCGTACGGCCATTCCGCTGTCCGCTATCAGGCGCTCGAGCGTCGCCCGATCTGGCGGATGGCGCAGATACTCGACGACCTGCGGATTCTCGCCGGCCTCGCGCAGCAGCGCGAGCACGTTGCGCGACGTGCCGCAGTCGGGATTGTGATAGATCGTCACAGTCATCGTTTGTGCTCAATGGGTTCGCGTTTCATACCAATGCTGGGAGCGGTTCACGACGCCGACCACCAGCAGCATGACAGGCACCTCGATCAGTACGCCGACCACCGTTGCCAGCGCTGCGCCCGACTCGAAGCCAAACAGGCTGATGGCGGTTGCCACGGCGAGTTCGAAGAAGTTGCTCGCACCGATCAGGCTGGACGGACCGGCAACGCAGTGCGCAACGCCGAGTTTGCGGTTCAGCAGATAAGCCAGACCCGAGTTCAGGAAGACCTGGATCAGGATCGGCACGGCGAGCATTGCGATTACTAGCGGCTCGCCGATAATGGCCTGGCCCTGGAATGCGAATAGCAGCACGAGGGTTGTTAGCAGCGCGCCGATCGAATACGGACCTAGTCGGGCGACCGTGCGTTCGAACTGAGCCGCGCCGGATCGCAGCAGCCGGCGACGCAGAATCTGCGCGATGACCACGGGGATCACGATATAAACGCCCACCGAGGTGAGCAGCGTGTCCCACGGCACCGTGATCGCGGACAGGCCAAGCAGTAGCGCAACGATCGGCGCAAACGCGACGACCATGATCGCGTCGTTCAGTGCCACCTGCGAGAGCGTGAAATACGGGTCGCCCTTGCACAGCTGCGACCAGACAAAAACCATCGCGGTGCATGGCGCCGCGGCCAGCAGGATCAGCCCTGCGACGTAGCTGTCCAGTTGCGCTGCCGGCAACCATGCTGCGAAAACATGCCGCACGAAAATCCAGCCAAGTAGCGCCATCGAAAAAGGCTTGATCAGCCAGTTGACGAACAGCGTCACGCCAATGCCGCGCCAATGCTCTTTGACCTGGGCCATCGCACTGAAGTCGATCTTGATCAGCATCGGTATGACCATGACCCAGATCAGCACCCCGACCGGAACGTTGACGTGCGCCAGTTCCGTGCGACCGATGGTTTGGAACACCGCCGGCAGCCAGTGCCCGAGCACGATGCCGGTCACGATGCAAAGCGCGACCCACACGGTCAGATAGCGTTCGAAGAAGCCGATACCGGCAGCCCGGGAATCGCCTGCCGCCTGGTCCGGGCTACTCATATGCGGTGCCGCAATGCGGGCGTCGTCGCTGCGCGTCACGTCGCCGCTCCCCGGCATTGCGGCGCGGCGCCTGCTTCACATGCCGCGCCCCCGCAGCAGTTCTCAGTAAGAAACGCGATTAATCCGTTCATCGCGCTGAAGTTGGCCGAGTAATAGATAAAGCGCCCCTGCTGCTGACCCGTGACAAGTCCGGCATGGGAAAGGTCCTTCAGGTGAAACGACAGGCTGGACGGAGACAGCCCGAGTTGCTGCGCAATTTCACCTGCGGGCAGACCATCGGGGCCGGCGACAACCAGTGCGCGGAAGATCGCGAGCCGGGATTCATGAGCCAGCGCGCCGAGCGCGCGTACCACTAGGTTGGAGTCCATCACCGCATCATAAAACGGTTGGGTTCGTCAATTCAAGAAATATCGAAATGACGGCCGATCTTGCGATGCCGGCAAGTCGATTGGCGTCGCGAGGCCGCGGCGCACAGGCGGGAGCGTCTGCGATGCCAGCCCGTCACTGCACATCACTGCGTGCGCGGCGCGCAACGGCTCCGGTTCGACTCCTCGTGCCGCCGCTGACCGCGTCAGCTTTCAGGGCGACAACGGTTCGGGCGACCCGAGCTTTTTGTTTTCCTCCAGACGATTTTTGAAGCGACGATGATGGGGGAACACACGCCGCCGCTGCGCGCCGGGCGCCGTTGTCCGATTGTGCGCGACGACACATTTCCGTCGCCGCCCAAGGCGTACTGTGTGTGTGTGAAGACACGGAGTGACCGCCATGCAAACCACGGCCTTGCGCTATACCGACCTGCCTATCGACGACCGCGCCGCCTTCGAACTGGTATGCGCGCGGCACGGCTTCGCGCCCGCGCATTTTGACATCAGCATTCATGCCGATCCCGCCGACGTCGCCCGCGAGAGGCTCGTCACCGTGCGGCGCGGCGGCTGGGCGCAGTCCTACTATGACAGCCACGGCCAGTGGGTCCGGCAGTTCGAGGCCGATCTCACCTGCCGCTTTTTCAAGTGACGGCGACGAGCGCGCCTCGCGCGGTCAGGCCACCACGAGACGCAGGCCGACCAGCGTGAGCGTGGCGGCAAGCAGATTGCGCAGCAGCGCATCCGGCGCGCGCGCGGACAACATGCTGCCCACCGCGATGCCCGGCAGCGAGCCGAGCAGCAGCGACAGCAGCATCCACCAGTCCACGGAGCCGAGCAGCCAATGGCCAGCGCCCGCGAGCAGCGTGAGAGGCACCGCATGCGCGATGTCCGAGCCGACGATGCGCGTGGTCGGCAGCATCGGATAAAGCAGCAGCAACACCGTCACGCCGATGGCACCCGCGCCCACCGAAGTGAGCGACACCAGTACGCCGAGCACGGCGCCTGTCAGCATGGTGAGGAGGAGCGTGCGTCCCTGGTTCGGCGCGCGCCGCCGGTGTGCCGCGAGCGCCGCGAGCTGCGGGCGGAACACCAGCGCCACCGCCGTCACCAGCAACGCGGCGCCCAGCACGAGCTGGATCAGCCGGCTCGCGCCCGGCGTGTCCATGCCGTAGCGGTGCAACAGCAGCAGCGTGACCGTGGCCGCCGGTACGCTGCCGGCTGCAAGCCGCAGCGTGACCTGCCAGTCGACGGAGCCTTTCAGGCCATGCACCAGCGTGCCGGTCGCCTTGGTGGCGGCCGCGTACAGCAGGTCGGTGCCGACCGCGGTGGCCGGATGCACGTTGAACAGCAGCACCAGGATCGGGGTCATCAGCGAGCCGCCGCCTACGCCCGTCAGTCCGACCAGAAAGCCGACAAAGAGGCCGGAGACGGAATACAGCAGATCGATATGCGCAAGAGCCATTGAAGAGACCGCTGGCGGTCGGTGGATTGACGGTTAAGGCACGGGCGGCGCGCGTGCCTTAAGCGCCGACACGGATCGGCAAACTGGAAGGAAGGCTGCGCCCGGCGCGGCGAAAGGCGCTATTGTCGCAAAACTGAAGCCAAAGCGTACGGAATGCGAGGAAGCGCGAGTGCCGCGCACGGTGCGCGCGGCGCCCGGCTCACAGCGCGCGGCGAATCTCCACGACGCCGAACGCCGCCAGCATGATGCCGACGAGCCGGTCGATCGCGAGCCGCAGCTTGCTGCCGATAGCATGGCGCGCGAGCGACACCACCGTTACGAGGAAGCACCACCATGCAATCGAGCCGCAGAACACGCCGCCGACCGTGGTCAGCGCAATGGCCGACGAGAAGGCGCCGCGCGGCGCGAGCGTAGTGAAGAGCGCGGCGAACATGATTACCGTTTGCGGGTTGGTCAGCGTGAGCAGCAGGGAGCTCGCGTAGGCGCGCAGCGCGCCTGCGCGGCCCACTTGTGCGAGCTTGCCGTGGGTGCCGCTGCTGCTGCTGCTGTTGCTGCTGCCGCTGCTGCTGTTGCCGCTGCCGCTGCCGTTTGCGCCGCCGTTGCCGTCCTGTTCGCCGTTCGCTGTGTCGGCAGGCGCCTTCTGCAATAAAGTGCGCACGCCGAGGTAGAGCAGAAACAGGCCGGCGAGCAGATGTAGCGGCCGGTCATAAGCCAACATGAACTGCGAGATGCTGACGAGGCCCAGCGCCGCAATCAGCCCGTAGAAGGCATCGCCGCTCGCAATGCCGAGGCCGATCGCGAGCCCCGCGCGCGGGCCGCCCGTCAGCGTGCGGCGGATGCAAAGCATGCCCATGGGTCCGACCGGCGCGGCAATCGCGAGGCCCACGCCGGCGGCGGTGAAAAAGAGGCTGGTCATGGACATGGCAGGTTCCGTTGGCTTGTTGTGATGGACAGTGTGTCGCAGCGCGCCTGGTGCGCCACCGCCTTGGGGCGGCTCGACGCGAGGCGCCGCTCGTCCCGCGAGCATCGCTCAGCATAGCCAGAGCCGCTGCCTTGAGCAAGCCTGCAGCCGACGCCTGGCGATTGACCGTGGATACCCTGGGATCTCTGCGTTCGCCGCGCATACTCGGGCATAATTTTCTGCACCCATTTTCCTACTCCATTTCCCACTCAATTCCTGGAGCCGTCCGCATGTGGCAGATCGATCAGGTGACGTTGCGCTTGTTCATCGCCGTGTGCGAGGAAGGCACGATTGCACGCGCTGCTGAGCGCGAGTTCATCGCGCCTTCGGCGGTCAGCAAACGGCTTGCCGATCTGGAGGCGCTCGTCGAAGTCGCGCTGCTCTCGCGCAGTCAGCGCGGCGTGCGCGCCACCGCCGCGGGCGAGGCGCTGTTGCGGCACGCCCGGCTCATCATGCGCGGCCATGAGCGCATGCAGGCCGAACTCAGCCAATATGCAGCCGGCGCACGCGGGCATGTGCGAGTGCTCGCGAACGTGTCGTCGATGGTGGAATTCCTGCCCGAGGCGCTGTCCGAGTTCCTGAAGGCCAATCCGCAGATTCGCGTGGATGTGGAAGAGCGCGTGAGCGCGGAGATCGTGCGCGGGCTCGAGGAAGGCGTTGCCGACCTCGGCATTTGCCGCGACGTCGTGCCGATGGGCAGTCTCGACGCGCTGCCGTATCGCGCGGACCATCTCGCGCTGATCGTGCCGCGCGGTCATCCGCTTGCTGGCGAGCCGAGCGTCGGCTTCGAACAGACGCTCGCTTACGATCATCTGGGGCTGTCTTCGAATGCGTCGGTCAATGCGCTGATGCAGCGTATCGCGGCCGAGAAAGGGCGCGAGCTGAACTACCGCACATACGTGTCGACATTCGACGCTGCGTATCGCTTCATCCAGGCGCGCCTCGCGGTCGCGATTCTGCCGGGCGAGGCGCTGCCCCGTCATGCCGCCGACGAATACGGCATCGTCGCGGTGCCGCTGCGGGAGGCATGGGCCGAGCGGCGCTTCGTGATCTGCGTGCGCGACCGCGGCGCGCTGACGCTTGCCGCGTCGCATCTGCTGGAGCATCTGCTCGCCTCCGTCTGAGCTCTCGCGGGCGTTGACCGGTTCGGACTTCACGCGCGGCGCCGCGCTCCTTGTGAAAAGCCCTTAAGGGTTTCCCCTTTACGTCCTCGCGGGCCCGTCGCGCCTGCTTCGCGAGCCATCGTCAACGGCGATGGAGTGCTTCGTCAACGCAGACTTTGCGATGCGCGCTCGCGCAGGCACGCTGTGACCCGTGCTTCATTTCCCGCCTATTTCGCAGGATTCAAACCATGAGTGATACGAGGGAGCGCGTTGTCGTGACCGAAGTCGGCATGCGCGACGGCTTGCAGAGCATCGCGCGCGTCATGCCCACCGAATTCAAGCGCCGCTGGATAGACGCCGGGTATGCCGCTGGCGTGCGGCATATGGAAGTGGCGTCGTTCGTTCCGGCCAGGCTGCTGCCGCAAATGGCCGACGCCGACGAGGTGATCGCTCACGCGCTCACTTATGACGACCTGATCGTGACTGCGCTTGTGCCGAATCTCAAGGGCGCACAACGCGCGCTCGAAGCGGGCGTGCATCGCATCGTTGCGCCCATTTCTGTGAGCACCGCGCATAGCCTCGCGAACGTGCGCAAAACGCCGGCTCAAATGATTGATGCGTTTGCGGACATGCGCGCGGCCATCGACAGTGCGGCGCGCCACGCATCGAATCCGCGCGCGGGGCATGTCGAGCTGATTGCCGGCTTGTCAACGGTATTCGGCTGCACGCTACAAGGCGCGGTGCCTTATGACGATGTTGCTGCCATTGCGCGCGCCGCCGTGAACGCAGGCGCCGATGTGATCGCGCTCGGCGACACGACCGGCGAAGCGACGCCGCGCCAGGTGGGCGAGATTATCGAACTCGTGCGCGACGTGGCCGGCGACAGGCTGCGCGCGCTGCATTTGCACGACACACGCGGGCTCGGCCTCGCGAATACGCTGATTGCGCTGCAACACGGCATCCGCGAATTCGACGCGTCGCTCGCAGGGCTTGGCGGCTGTCCGCACGCGCCTGGTGCCACGGGCAACGTCAACACCGAGGACCTCGTGTTCATGCTCGACAGCATGGGCTACGACACGGGTATCGACCTCACGCGACTGCTGGCCTCGCGCGAGGTGCTCACCGACGCATTGCCGGGTGAGCCGCTTTACGGTTATCTCGCGCGCGCCGGTGTGCCGAAGCAGTTCGCGCATGCGCAACACGCCGACGCTTCCATCTCTTTCCGTTCGCAGGTCCTGCAATGAACGCCTCTACCTCCGCTGTGACTGCCGCTGCCGGTTCCGATGCGTCGCACAACGCGTTGCCGCTTGCCGGCATTCGTGTAATCGAGCTCTCGCATATGGTGATGGGCCCGACGTGCGGGATGATTCTCGGCGACCTTGGCGCCGAAGTGATCAAGGTCGAGCCGCCGCGTGGCGACGGCACGCGCCGTTTGCTCGGTACGGGCGCCGGCTTCTTCCGCACCTTCAATCGCAACAAGAAAAGCGTTGCGCTCGATCTCGACAGCGAAGCGGGACTCGCCGCACTGCACGCGCTGGTCGACAGTGCCGATGTGTTCGTCGAGAACTTCAAGCCGGGACGCATGGCGAGCCTCGGCCTCGACTATGCGGCACTGCGCGAGCGCAACCCGAAGCTCATCTACGTATCGCACAAGGGCTTTCTCAACGGTCCGTATGAACAACGCCTCGCACTCGACGAAGTCGTGCAGATGATGGCCGGTCTCGCGTACATGACCGGTCCTGTGGGCCGTCCGCTGCGCGCCGGCAGCTCGGTGAACGACATCATGGGCGGCATGTTCGGTGCGATCGGGGTGCTCGCCGCGCTGCATGAACGGCACGCAAGCGGGCGTGGGAAGGAAGTGCAGAGCGCGCTCTTCGAAAACTGCGTGCTGCTCTCGGCGCAGCACATGCAGCAATATGCGGCAACGGGCGTGGCGCCCGCGCCGATGCCGGAGCGCATCAGCGCATGGGCGGTGTACGACGTATTCACGCTCGCCAACCACGAGCAGATGTTCATTGCGGCGACCGGCGACGGTCAATGGCGCGCGTTGTGCGGCATTCTGGGGCGCGCGGATCTGCTCGCCGATGCACGCCTTGCGACCAACAACGACCGGGTGCTCGCGCGCTCATGGCTGTTGCAGACGCTGGGTGAAACGCTGCGTCAGTTCGAAGGCGTGGCGCTCGCGCCGCAGTTCGAGCGGGACCACATTCCGTTCGCCTCAATCGTGAAGCCCGAAGAACTGTTCGACGATCCGCATCTGAATGCAAGCGGCGGCCTTGCGCGCCTCACGCTCGACGACGGCAGCGAAACTGCCATGCCCTTGCTGCCCATTTCAATCGACGGCGCGCGTTTGCAGCCGCGTCAGCCGATCGCGAAGATCGGCGAGCACACGGCAGAAGTGCTGCGCGGGCTTGGCTATGACGACGCACAGGTCGCGTCCATCGTGTCCGCCACGTCGCCGACGGACGGTTCGGGACCGGCGCCGCGCGCAGCGGCCTAAGTGAATTCGCAAGCAGGTCTTGCGCAGAACCCAGATCAATCATGCTTATCCGGCGAGAGACCGGCATTCAAGGAGACAGACGATGAAGTCGTCGAATCAGGCGGTGTACGCAACAGCGCTCGGCGATGCCGGCGCGCTCGATCTGCCTTCGGGCAGCGGCGCATCGGCGGATAGCCGCGCCGAGGAAATCGCACTGGGTGGCGCGCGCATTTCGGCGCGGCTCGACCGCCTGCCTGCCACGCGTTCCATCTGGAAGCTGGTGATGCTGCTGAGTCTCGGCCTCTTCTTCGAACTGTACGACTTGATGTTTTCCGGCTATATCGCGCCCGGACTCGTCAAGAGCGGCATTCTCACGGCAACCACGCATGGCCTCTTCGGCACCAGCGGCGTAGCGAGCTTCATTGCGGCACTGTTTGCCGGGCTTTTTATCGGCACGGCCGCCTGCGGCTTTCTGGCGGACCGCTTCGGGCGGCGCGCAATTTTCACCTGGTCGCTGCTCTGGTACACGGCGGCGAACATCGTCATGGCGTTTCAGGACACGGCGCTCGGGCTCAACGTGTGGCGCTTCATTGCGGGCATCGGGCTTGGCGTGGAGATCGTGACGATCGGCACGTACATCTCCGAGCTCGTGCCGAAGCATGTGCGCGGCCGTGCCTCCGCATGCTCGCAGGCGGTGGGTTTCTGCGCGGTGCCGATCGTCGCGTTTCTCTCGTATCTGCTGGTGCCGCATCAGTACTTCGGCCTCGACGGCTGGCGTCTCGTAGTGTTGACCGGCGTGGTCGGCGCAGTGTTCGTGTGGTGGATTCGCCTTGGCTTGCCCGAGAGCCCGCGCTGGCTCGCGCAAAAAGGCCGCATCGACGAAGCCGATGCAATCATGACGCGGCTCGAAGCGCGAGTCGAGCGCGAATACGGACGAGCGCTGCCTCAGCCGGCCTTGCCCGAGCCGGTGCGGGCGCGCGCCGTGTTCCGCGATCTTCTTGCGCCGCCGTATCGCAAGCGCACCCTGATGCTGATCATCTTCCACGTGTTCCAGACAATGGGCTACTACGGCTTCGCGAACTGGATTCCGACATTGCTGATCAAGCAGGGCATTACCGTGACGACGAGCCTGATGTACGCGAGCATCATCGCGATAGCGGCGCCGCTGGGTCCGCTGCTCGGCCTGCTGATTGCGGACCGTTTCGAGCGCAAGACGGTGATCATCTGCATGGCGGCGGTGAACGTGGTGTGCGGGCTGCTGTTTAGCCAGGCACGCGAGACGGTGCTGCTTGTCAGCCTCGGCGTATGTCTCGTGCTGGCCGGCAATATCATTTCGTACAGCTATCACGCGTATCAGGCCGAGCTTTTTCCAACCAGCATTCGTGCGCGCGCTGTCGGCTTCGTCTATTCGTGGAGCCGCCTCTCCGCGATTTTCTCCGCGTTCGTGATCGCGGCATGTTTGCGGGAGTTCGGCGTGAACGGCGTGTTCGCGTTCATCTGCAGTGCGATGGTGATCGTGATGCTGGCCATCGGCACATTGGGACCGAAGACGCGCGACGTCGCGCTGGAGGACATTTCGAAGTAGCGCGCGTCGCGCGGGAACCATACCCGCACCAGCGAATGGCGTCAGCCGGCCCGTGCCTGTACCTGAGAGCGCGTGGGCCGGCTGACGTTTTTTTTGTGCGGTCGCTTTACCTTGCGAAGATCATCGTTACAGCGAATGTGCGCTAACGCTCGTTTATCTCCGCCACTGCTGCTGTAGGCTCATGAGGCCGCCTGGATCGCCGACGGATAGCCGGCGCATATTCGCATGACGAGTGGGCGATACCGCTCACTTCACAGCCGAAGAGGTCTTGGCCTTGGCGCAAATTTGCAGGATGTTCGGTGTAACGTTTTCTGGCGACAACTGCCGGCGCACCAGCTCACCGGCGAGTCGCGGGTTTCGGAAACGACGCGCGCCGCTACAGGCACGCGCCATATACCAACTATCGGATGAGGGCGCCGCGTGGGCCGCAGGTCACGAGGCACACTCATCTGGCCGCTGCAAGGCGGGCGGTCACTAGAGAGATAAATCGTGAGGATTCTTCAACTGGTTCACGCACCACGATTGTCCGGGGCAGAAGTACTCGTAAAAGGTCTTGCCATTCACCACCAGCGGGCCGGGCATGATGTCTGTATGACTTCGCTGTTGCCGCAGCAGGACGATTTCGCCGATATTCGTGCGGAGCTCAATGCGGCCGGCGTCACGTGCCGCTTTCCCGGCGTGCGCCACGGCCGGGTCGGCAAACTGCTGCACCTGTACCGGGTGGTGCGCGAGTTCCGCCCCGATTTCATCATTGCGCACGCCACGCTGGCGGCGCTGTATGTGCGTCTGCTGCCGGTGCACACGCCGATTGCCTGGGTGATGCACTCGGGCGTGAACGACTTCGAAAACGGCGCGCTCAAGCGTGCGGAGCGCCTGCTCTCGCGCCGGGCGAGCGCCGTTATCGGCGTATCGCAGCAGAATATCGACGACTACATGCGCGAGATCGGCAAGCATCCGTCAATGGTTGTGATTCCTAACGGTGTGGACGCGTCGCTCTTCGCCGCGCACGAGGCTCCGGTAGCGCGCGACAGCGAGGTGCCGTCGAAGCAGATCGTTCAGCTCGGCCGGTACATAGAAGGGAAAAGCCAGCTCGATACCGTTCACGCGTTCCAGCGCGTGTTGCAGGCGGAGCCGGATGCGCGTCTGCTGCTGTGCGGTGTGGTCGAAGAGATCGATTACCATCGCGCAGTGGTCGAGCTGGTCAGGCAGCTTGGGCTCGAAAGCAAGGTCAGCGTATGCGGGCCGCGCTCGGACGTTGCCGCAGTGTTGCGCTCGTCGCGCGTGTTTGCGATGCCCTCGCGCTTCGAAGCGCAGAGCATTGGCTTTCTCGAGGCACTGGCGTCCGGCATTCCGGTCGTGGCGAACCGTATTCCCTCGTTCGGTTTTGCGAGCAACTTTGCCGGCGTCAGTCTGGTCGACACGACTGACGCGCAAGCTTACAGCCACGCGCTCGTCAATGCGCTCAATACGCCGCGCGCGCACCGGCAGCTTGCTGGTTATACGCTGCATGACACCGCGGACCGCTACATGTCCATCGTGCGCAAGTTCGCGGAGCCGCTGCGGGTATCTGCCTGAAATTGATCGACCGGCCGCGCGGGCGTTATTGCCGTTATCGCGGTCATTGCCGTTATTGCGGTTATTGCGGTTATTGCGTAAGCCGGTCGATCCTCACTGTCTCCGAGAAAAGCCCCGGCATTTCGCCCAGATCCTGCGGCGAGCCTACCGCCAGATTGCCGGTCAGCGGATAGCGTGACAACCCAGCAGCGCCTCCTGTGAAGTAGAAATCGCCGAGCGTGGCGTCCACCCTCCGGTAAACCACGAGCGCTGCCCCATGCTTGTCCTGCACGTAGGCAGGAAACACGTCTGACCATGACATGCCTTCCAGCGAAGCCACGTGCACGGGCACGGCTGTCGGGTCGGCAATGTCGAGCGAGGCTATGTCGATAAGCGCCCCGGCGTCCGCGCCCTCCAGACGCGGGGTGAGCAGCATGAGCGACTCGGCACGCTCGCCGTGCGACGGAGCAATGGCCGCTTTAACGAAGCCGGGTGCGAAATCCGCCGGCAAGTTCCTGCGTTCGCCGATGGTCATGCCTTTGGCGTCGTTAGCAATCACAGTGAGCGATACGCGCTGCTGCCCCGCCTCTAGTGCGACGAGCGACGAGCGCGAACCTGCCTTGCCGAACGGCAGCAGCAGCGCGTTTTGCGCAAGCCCGTTGGCTTCGGCGGCGCGTGTGGGCGCGGTGGCGCCTGTCGCGCCGTTCGACGACGCAATCCACAAGTCCAGTCCGCGATCGGCACGCTTCTGTGCTATCAGCACACTGGCTCTTCTGGTGCCGGTGAAGTCGGCGGCCACGTATTGCTGCGTCAGTTCGGGCCTGAATGCGGGGCTCGTTTGCAACCACAGGCGCGGGGCGTCGAAGCGATCGCCCGCGCTACGCAGCAGCCAGAAGGCGGTGCCGTTCTCGCGCGCGGTCACGACCATCAGATCCGCCTTGCCGTCGCCATCGAAATCGCCCAACAAAAACCGCGCGCTGTCAAAGCAGAGCGTGTCGCCGGCACAACTCGGTGTGGTGGCGCGCGGGTCGAACGACACTGAAGCCGAATACCACAGCGCAGGCGCTTGCTTCTTTTCGAGCGACGCCGCATACACGCCGAAGCCTGGACCGTCGTGCTGTCTCTGCACATAGACGGCGGACGTGGTGCCTGTACCTGTCACGTCGCCATACATCGCGGTCGCGAGCCGGAGATCGTTGGCCTGGATGCGCTGCGTCGTTGCCCAGCGGTAGCGCGTGGTGAGCGAGGTGCAGCCGCGCATTGTCAGCTTGCCGCGGTTTTCGCCGAGGCACTGACGCATTGGCGAATAGACGAGCCCGAAGTCCCACGGCGTCCACCGTTGCGCAAGATCCCACTGATCGCAGCTTTCCGCGCGTAGAAAACCGTCGCGTTCTGCAATGCATTGCGACGTGGCCACGCTCACCAGCGCAGCATTGCGCGCATTGCCTGGATAGGCCGTGACCGGTTCCCATCGCCATTGCTGTGCTGGCGATCCATTGCACGCGGCGAGCGTAGGTGCCTCACCGATCCCGTTGGCGCTCACGCAGCGGTTCGTCGCGACATTGAATAGCTTGACCGGGCGCGCCTCAAAGTCCGGCACGCGGCGATCGCTGCGGTCCGCGAACGCGTAGCGTCGCGCGATCCAGTTGCCGTCCCATTGGAACTCGCCGAATACATGCGAGGACTCGCTTCCGTCGATAGAAAAGTAGCTCGCGACGATATCGCGCTTGCGTTGCACCTCGGCGGCGGGGAGATTGCCTGGCCAGCCGCCGGTCGGGTATGTCACGTGGTAGACGATCGGCACGCTCTTGCCGAGCGTCTGCGCAACATGACGCGTAATGCGCGCCGCAAAAATGTGGTCCGGATGCTCGACGAACGGTACGGTGTCAGGATTAAGCGTGAAGATCTGCGAGGCCTCTGAGAGGATCGACCTCAGTGTGGCTGAGAGCGCATTGCTGTCGTATTTCATGCGCCCGGTACCGTCGGTGTTCATGGGGTAGCTGGACAGCGTGGCTCGCTGTTCCCATAGCAGGCCGAGCGGCTCGCGGCCGCCGCGCACGCCGCCACCGGGCAGCCGCAGTTCGAGCAGGCGAACCTGTGGCTTCGCCTTCAATACCATTTGATGCACGAGCTTGCCGGCGACCTCGACGTTGGACTCGTCCCACAGGTCAGGCACGCCTGCCATGCGTGCATAGGCGAGCCGCGAAGCTCGTTCGCGCGTGAGCACGTAGGAGAAGTTCGCGCCGTTCGCGCCGCCGATCAGATGCACGGTGGTGATGCACCATCCCGCGTCGAGGCGCTCGCTGATCGCGGGATCGATGAACAGCAGGTCGTCGTCGAGATGGGCAACGACGGTGACGAGCATGCCCGCGTTGCAGTTCGCCGCGCGCGCCGCCGCTGGAAACAGAGTCAGGGAAAGCAGCGCGATGAGCGCAACGCATGCACTCCGCGCAAGCCTCGTCGCCGATGATCGCATGTGGATTCGAGCCGTTATGGTTGGCCCGATCATACTTTAATGATCTGATGTTCTGACGTTACCGGCCTAACACTGCGGTTAATTACGCGCGCCGGTCTCGCGCCCAGGCGGGCGCGTGCGGCGGCTTCAACGGAAATAGGCCTTGGTGTTGTCGTGGACGTCGTCGCGTACGAGTAGTTGGGCCGGCGTGAGCCATAGGTAGCCGTTGTGCTGATCGGGCCGGCCGAGTCGTTGCGTGTCCGGAAGCGACAACGCATAAGCCAGCACGATGTAATGCGTCGAGACGCCAGACTCGCCTGCAAAGTTGTCGCTGTAGTGATGCTCGAAGACGCCCTCGAATCGCGCGGACGAACGTGCGAGCCTCGGCACGCCGAGTTCGGCGTCGGCAATGCGCGAGAACGCGGTGTCGAGTGTCTCGTCTTTGAGAATACGGCCGCCCGGAACAAACCATGTGCCCTGCGCAGGCCGGTTGCGGCGGTGGCCGATCAGAATGCGTCCGTCAGCATCGCTAACTATCAGGTCGATCGAGACGAGTGGCGTCAAACGAACAACATCGAGGAAGTCGAGCTCCGTCAGCATATCCATTCCTGAGCGAGGGCGTTGTGAGCATGGTCCATGAAAGCCGTCCATGGGGCGGCTTGAGCGCGTCGGGACAAATGCTAACTTCAGCGATGGCGGTTTTCTGTGCGCTACCTAGCTATCGTGCGTGTGGCAGGGCGAGCCTGGCCACTTGCGGCCTGGGGCGTCGGCTCTGCTCTGTCGCGCGCGACGTAACCTTCCGGCGTGGTGACGGCGTCGTTGAATACTTCGGCGTTATTCGACACCACGTACACAGGTGCAGGGGACAGCGTCAGGCTCGCGACGCCGTCGCGATACGGAATGGCAGACGCGTTGCCCATCATGTCCAGTGCCGTTACGTCGCCGCTCGTGCCGGGAGCGTCGACACGCAAGCGGTATTCGACGCTTTGCCCCGCGTTGAATCCCGTTCTCGAACTCCATTTGTCGTTGTCATGAGTCCATAGTGCAGTGACGACCTTGCCGCCGCCAAGCCGGCGAAACGCGTAAGCGTAAATGCCCTTTGGCAAGCCCTTGAGCGGCCCGAGCGTATTCGTTCCGTCGACAATGCGTGTCATTGCCGCCACCGCCAGCGCCGCGGGCTTCGGGCTGATGTGCGTCGGACCATAGGCGCCCTTCGGGTGCTCCAGCTCGAAGAAGAGGCCATATCCAGGCGCGGCGTCGGGCATGTCCGCGAGGTAGAACACGTAGGTCATGTCGGCGCCTTCGCCGAGCAGGATCAGATGCGTGCGCGCCACTACCGCGGCCTGCGCATACAGCACGTCGGCGCTCGGATAGCTCTTGCCATACGATTGGCCGATGTCGTAACTGATGCCTGTTTCGGTGACGAACAGCGGCGCGCCAGGCTTCAGGTATTGCCGCATTTCATGGCGCAACGCGCGCATCGAAGCCGCGAGCGCGCCTGGCACGGTGCCTTCGTTGCGCGTGTCCGCCACGCGCTCCGGCGGATGCGACGGCGTTGTGCCGATGTCGTAATAGCCGTGCACGGTCATGCCGTCCATATAGCGGCCGATGCCAAGCGGACCCAGACGGCGCATCCACTTCACGTTGCCTTGCACCGAAGAATACGTGAGGCCCATCACTACGGCGTGCGGGTCCGTCTGATGGATGCCTTCCCAGACCGCCTTGTACATCGCGATGAAATTGGCGTCGCTGTCGCGCCACGGCAATCCGCCGTCCGCGTCGGGCTCCCATGTGACCTGATAATAGTTGTCGCGCTGCGTCGGGAAGTAGGTGCTGCGAACCCGATTCGACTCCGTACCGACCTTTGCCATGTACTCCTTCATCTGCGCGAGCGAAGTGGGTGCATAGCTGTGGGTTTGTCCGGCCGTCGGACTCGCCCACTTGGGAATGCCGTCGAGCTGGATCAGACGCATGATGTCGCCGCGCTGCAAGTAGGGCGTGAGCTGCTTGGTTGCGGGATCGAAGGTGCCGGACTTGTCGGGCTCTTCCATGTACCAGTTGCGATTGTCGTTCGCCCACGCGAGGCCGAGCGCTGTATAGACCGGGCGGTAGCCGTCGCCGTCGCAACAATGCTGGCCGGGCGCCAGATAGGCGGTGCCCTGGCCGCCGAAGCGATGCAGGTCCTGATACGGGTAGCGCACGGCCGGCAAGGCGGCTGCGATGTCGGGCAGCACGCCGAAGGTCGCAATGCCGCCGGGGCGCGTGCCGCGCGATTCCAATTGACCACGTGCACCTTCAAGCGATGCCGACACCGCAAAGTAGCCTGCCACTGTAGAGGTGCAACTGAGCGTCGACGAGATCGCGCCGGCTGCAACCCTGAAGCTGCCACTTGCGCGCACTCCATTCCATGTGTCGCGTATCTGCCAGTTGAGCGTGTCGGGTTGCGGCGCACGCGTAGTGAATACAAGCGCGAACGGCTTCGCTGCGGCGAAAAGGCGTGTGCCGTCCCCGGGTGTATCGGCCTCGACGGCATCGCCACTGGCAGCCGCGCGTGTTTGCGACGAGGGCGCAAAGCAGCGCAGGCCCGGGCGCTGACCCTGCGGCTGCGGCGCTTTCATATCGACACGCACCGCCGATGCGCCCGCGGTCGCGGATGCCGCTTCGCCCTGAGTCGCTGAAAAAGCGAGCGCGGCGACCATGATGGCGGCGCGAGACATTGGTGCGAGCATTGCCCAATGGCTCATCAAGCTTCGCGTCCCCCGGCCTTCGCTCGAAATCGACATATGCTTCCCCGTACTGTTAGCGTCGCGTGGCCTCGCACGATCGTCGTCAAACTGCTAGTTCACCAGGCCAGAGCCGCCTTGAGATAGCGTCCGTTGCCCTCTGGCGCGCCAAACACATAGTGCATTTCGGCAATCCGCTGGCGGTTTTGGACCGTCTCTCGCGGTGCTGCGGGCGCCCTGGGTCCGTCTATTGCACTGCCGCCTTAACGGCCGTTATTTCGATGTTTCAGGACTGAAACATTAATCGCCGTATTTATATTCAATGCGGGCAATTAGAGCAAATTAAATAAGCTCAACGCCCTCTCAAGTGCCTATATTAGACACTGCTTCGCGTTATCGAAGTGCGCGGTGCCTATCGTCAGCCGGAATAGACGCGACAAGTTCTGCGGGAAATAGAGGCGCTGGTAAAAAACTTCGTCACAGCGGGGCTTTGCCGGAGAAATCTGCTTTTTTATGGCGGAATCGCCCCGCGATTGGATTGTAACCGCCCTTTTTTGAGTAGCGATGCAGTGTGCGGTGGCGAACGAAATCGGCTTTGGGTTTGCACTAACATTCGCACAACGCCAATTCATTGATATGTGGAATCGGCAATTAATTCGGTGCAATACGGTGAAGGCGGAATATTCCGTAAATCACTGACAGGCTACTCCCGTGAATGCGCCAACATGTCAGCACTATCGGTCATGGCGGCTAAATACTGGACGGGTGGTGGCTATGATGCACTGCTCAGAGTCGGCCCCTGCGTGGCCGTTGATGGTGAAAGTAAATCCGTTTTCTGGTGAGGATAGCTATGACCTGCGCGAGTCTCGAGTCTGCCATGCTGCGTTGGGGGCACGTACCGAACAAAGGCATGCGTCGCATCGCGATACTGATGTTCAACGACTGCTCGCTGCAAGGCGCCGGCGTGGTAGCCGAGGTATTCCAGGCGGCGAACGAACTCGCTTCCTCGTCGCCGGGCGGCTGCTCGTACGAGGTGTGCTTTCTGTCCGCGGACGGCGGCATGGTGACGTCGTCGTCGGCTCTGCGAGTATGGACCGATGGACTCGACGCAAGACATTACAACGGTTTCGACGCGCTGTACGTGGCCGGCGGGAAAGGCGCAATTGCCGCCGCGAGGGACGAGCGCCTGATTGCATGGCTGCGCCGCGTGCGTCACAACACCGGCATGATTCGCCCGATTGCGGAAGGGCGCGCGCTGCTCGACGCGGCCTACGTGCCGGACGCAGTGGAGAGACAGGAATTGCGCGAAGCGTCGAAAGCGCCGCGCCAGACGGAACAGACCGCCGACGCGGGCGACCGCCTGGAGTCGATGCGCAGCGCGCTCGCCATGATCAAGCGCGACCTGGGCGCCACCACCGCGCGCACCGTTGCCGAACGTCTGCTTGCCGATTCGTGCTCGAACCTCGCGCCGCTTCTGAGCGATGACGGCGCGCTCACGCCGGGCGACAAGGTCCGCGCAGCAGCGCGCTGGCTGCAGGAAAACTGCCAGCAGTCCATTTCGATTGCAGACGCCGCGCAGTTCGCCGCGATGAGCGAGCGCAACTTCCTGCGCCGCTTCAAGATGGAAATGGGCATTACCCCCTCGAGTTTTCTGCTGCACGAGCGTCTTGCGGTGACGTGCAGTCTGCTCACCGAGTCCGAATTGCCGGTCGACAAAATTGCGCGCCGCACCGGCATGGGCAATGGCGATCGGCTCGCCAAGGTGTTCCGCAAGCGAATGAGGATCTCGCCTACCGAATTCAGAATACAAAGCCGCCGCATGGTGGGCCAATAGCGTCGACGGGGCCAGCTGGAGGCCGCATTACATTTTCTGCATGTGGTCTTTGGTATCTGTCCGGGTGGATTGAAAGAATCATAAGGATTGCAAATATGTTGAATCAGGGAGCAGGAAACAATACATCGCCCCATGCCGGCGACGACGCAGCCGGCGCGGTTTGCACGCGCATTGTCCCGGTCATTCTCGCGGGCGGATCGGGTACGAGGCTGTGGCCGGTATCGCGCGAGAACTATCCGAAGCAGTTGATCGACGTGGTGGGCTCCGATTCGCTGCTGCAAGCGACGGCACGACGCATGAACGGTTTTCCGGCGGGCTGGCAGGTCGATGCTTCGCCGATCATCGTATGCGGTGAAGAGCACCGCTTCGTGATTGCGGAGCAACTTCACGAGAACGGTGTAGAAGCGCGGCTCATGGTCGAGCCCGCTCGCCGCGATACCGCACCCGCACTGACGCTCGCTGCATTGCTTGCGTGTGCGCAAGGCGAAGACGGCATTCTCGTCGTGATGCCGGCGGATCATTCGATTGCCGACCTCGACGCTTTGCAGGCCGCGCTACAAAACGCGGCACATTACGCGCAACGAGGCTCGATTGCGACGCTCGGTGTGCCGCCGACGCGGCCGGATACAGGCTTCGGCTATATCCGCATCGGCGCGGCGCTCGCCGACGGCGCCCATGCGATCGACGGCTTCGTGGAAAAGCCTGCGGAAGAAATTGCGGCGCAGTACGTCGCGGCAGGCACGTATTGGTGGAACAGCGGCATTTTCATCCTGCGCGCGAGCGTGTGGCTCGACACGCTCAAACGTCTGCAGCCAGACATGCACGCGGCCTGCGAGCGCGCGTTCCGTGACGGCCGCAGCGAAGGCGGCTATTTCCGCCCGCACGTCGATGCATTTCTCAGTTCGTCGGCCGATTCGATCGACTATGCCGTGATGGAGCGCCTGACCGAAGCAGCGGACGAGCCGCGTGAGACCAACGGTGCAGCGCCTGCGGGAGTGGTCGTCAGGCTCGAAGCCGGCTGGTCCGATCTCGGTTCATGGGACGCCGTCTGGGCTGCGATGGAAAAAGATGCCAACGGCAATGCGGGGCGCGGCCGCGTGACGTTCGAGGGTGCGGTGTCGAGCTATGCGCATTCGGAAGGGCGCCTCGTTGCGTGCGTCGGCACGACCAATGTCGTCGTGGTGGAGACCGCCGACGCCGTGCTCGTAGTGGACCGCTCGCACGTGCAGGACGTCAAGGGACTCGTGTCGCGCATCAAGGCGCAACACGCGCCGGAAGCCGATGCGCATCGCAAGGTGCACCGTCCTTGGGGCTTTTACGATTCGATCGACCACGGCGAGCGTTTTCAGGTGAAGCGCATTGTCGTGACGCCGGGCGCGCAGCTTTCGCTGCAACTGCATCACCATCGCGCCGAGCATTGGGTCGTGGTGCGCGGCACGGCGCTCGTCACGCGAGGCGACGAGCAATTCTTGCTGAGCGAAAACGAATCGACGTACATACCGCTCGGCACGCGTCACAGACTGGAAAACCCGGGGAAAGTGCCGCTCGAGATCATAGAGATCCAGTCGGGCACCTATCTCGGCGAAGACGACATCGTGCGATTCAACGACAACTACGGCCGCTGTTCATAGACAGCGGAGCCGGCAGGTGTCGGCAGGCAACGGCCAGTACGAGGTAAGCAAAATGCGCAGGTTTCAGGATTTGCTCGCGCGAATGTTCGATGTCGCGCTGGTGCTCGCGGGTGCGGCGGTGGCGTCGCAAATCCGCTTCGACGACCTGGCTCAAGCGGGATTCTATTGGGCGCTGGTGATGTTTGCGGCTGCGTTTGCGCTCGCGATCTTTCCGGCGTTCGGCGTGTATGAATCGTGGCGCGGCCGCTCGAAGCTCGCGCTCGCGGGCCAGGTGTCGCTTGCGTGGCTGATCGTGCAGGGCAGCGCGCTCGTGCTGATGTATTCACTGCATCGCAGCGACGTCGTTTCGCGTTTGTGGTTTTCGTACTGGACCGCCGTGACGGGCGGACTGCTGATCTCGTACCGGCTCATTACGCACGCGGTGCTGGCGCGGGCGCGCGGCGCGGGTATGAATTTGCATCAGGTCGCGATTGTGGGCAGCGGCTCGCAATGCGACGCGCTGATTCGCCGGATCGAATCGGCACCCACCACCGGTTTTCGCGCGGCGGCCGTCTATAACACGAGCCCGCAAAACTCGCCGGTGACAAGTACCGGGGTGCCCGTTTTCGACAGCGTGGATGCGCTTGCTGACTACATTCGCACCAACGATGTTCATGAACTGTGGCTGATGCTGTCGCTCGCGCAAGAGCCGCTCATTTGTTCGCTGGTCGGCGAGTTCCGTGACGACCTGGTGAATATCCGCTTCATGCCGGACGTGCGCAGCCTCGCACTGTTCGAAGGCAGCGGCGTGATAGAGCTGCTCGGTGTGCCGGCGATCAACCTGGTTGCATCGCCGCTGTCGGCGAGCTCGATGCTGAAGAAAGAGATCTTCGATCGTCTTTTTGCAGCGGCCGCGCTCATCTGTCTTGCGCCGCTTCTGCTGGCTATTGCCATTGCGGTCAAGGTTTCGTCGCGTGGACCGGTGTTTTTCAGGCAGAAGCGCAAGGGCGCCGATGGACGCGTCTTCACGATCTACAAGTTCCGTTCGATGCGTCTGCATACCGAGGAAAAAGGCACGCTCAAACAGGCGACGCGCAACGACCCGCGCGTGACGAGAGTCGGCGCGTTCCTGCGCCGCACGAGCCTCGACGAACTGCCGCAGTTTTTTAACGTTTTGCGTGGCGACATGTCGGTCGTGGGACCGCGTCCTCATGCGCTCGAGCACGACGACCTCTATCAGAAAGTGGTCGCGGGCTATATCAATCGCTATCGGATCAAGCCGGGCATTACAGGTTGGGCGCAGATCAACGGCTTTCGTGGCGAGACCGACCGCATCGAAAAGATGGAGCGTCGCGTCGAACATGACCTGTATTACCTGGGCCATTGGTCGTTCGCACTCGACATGCGGATTATCGGCGCGACGATTGTCGCCGGACTGGTGCATCGAAACGCTTACTAGTTGTTAACAAAGCACGCAAGGCGGTGCCTCTTTCCGGGGACATTCGCTCTTGCGCAAGGAGGAAAAGTTATGAGCTCGCTTGGTACACGCACGGGAAGTCTCACGGTTTTCGCCATCGCTGCACTGCTTGCGGGCTGTGCTGCCGCTCCCGGCCAGCGGATGGAAACGCCGGCCACATTACAGGAGACGGGCGGCGATTTCAGCACTGAACCGTCACAGCAGCAGACGATACCGATTACCGATATCAACCTGTCACTCCTGCGCAAGATGCAGACGGCGCAGGCTGCTGCCCCGTTGCCGCCGGCCACGCTCGCGCTGTTCGGCAAGCCGGGGCCCTACCGGGTCGGCCCCGGTGACGTGTTGCAGATCGTCGTGTGGGATCACCCCGAACTCGCGGCGGCGCTCGGCCAGCCAGCGCAGAACGGCAAGCCTTCGGATGCGGCCTCGGGCTTTCTCATCGACGAGAAGGGCGACGTGCAGTTCCCGTATGCGGGCACGGTGCACGTGGCCGGCAAAGACGTCGGCACGATCCAGAAGGAACTGTATAACCGCTTGAGCAAGGTGTACCAGAAGCCGGAAGTGACCGTGCGTGTGGCGTCTTTCCGCAATGCGCAGGTGTTCGTGGACGGCGAAGTGCGCACGCCGGGCGCTCAGTCGCTCAACGACATCTCGATGACGCTCACCAGTGCGATCAGCCAGAGCGGCGGCTTCAGCCCGAACGCGGATCGCAGCCGCGTCGAGCTGATCCGCAATGGTGTCACGTATCAGCTGAACATGGACGATCTGCTCAAGCGCGGACACAACCCGTCGAACATCTATCTGCAACCGGGCGACGCAATACGCGTGGCCTCGCGAGAAGACAGCGGTGTGTACGTGATGGGCGAAGTGAACAAGCCGGCCACCGTCACGCCGATGCGCAACGGTTCGCTGACCCTCTCGCAGGCCATTTCGGACAGCGGCAGCTTCGACCAGGCCACGGCCGCTACACGGCAACTGTTCGTGATCCGCAATTCGACGAGCGAATCGCCGCAGATTTATCACCTCGACGCATCGTCGCCGGTGTCGATGATCCTCGCCAATCAGTTCGAACTGCAACCGAAGGACGTGGTGTACGTGGGCCAGGGCGGGCTGGTTCGTTTCAACCGCATCCTGAACCTGCTGCTGCCCGCGATCAACGCGGCTGTCACAGGTGTCGTGGTAGCGAAGTAACAACCGTATAAAGCAAATCAGAAAAACCGCGGGTTATGCTGGGTGACCAAAAATGGCAATCAACTTCGAGAACCGTTATACCGACGTGTCCGGACCGGACGAGCTGCATCTGTCGGACTATCTCCGGACTATCGTACGGGGCTGGCGCACCATTGCAACGGTGACGCTGATCGCGCTCGCGCTGGGGTGCGCGTACGCTTTCCTTGCTCCGCCGACGTACCGGGCGGACGTACTGTTCCACGTCGAGGACAAGACGGCCAATGCCAACGCGAACGGTAAGGATTCCTTGCCGCCGCTCACCGGCATGTTCGACACCAAACCGTCGACAGCCGCGGAGATCGAGCTGCTCAAATCGCGTCTCGTGACGGAGGAAACCGTCAAGAAGCTGCATCTCGACATCACGGCGACGCCGCGCTATATGCCGCTTGTCGGCGGGCTGATCGCGGGGCTGGTGAACGGGCAGTGGGGCTTCAAACTGCCCCAGTTCATCAACTTGTCGGGTTATGCCTGGGGCAACGAAAGCATTTCCGTATCGCGCTTCGATACGTCGAAGGACATGTACGACACGACGTTCACGCTGATCGCGGGCAACGACCGTTCGTACGTGCTGCGCGACAGGAACGGCGTTGCGATCCTGTCCGGGCATGTCGGCGAAACGGTGGAAACCGACACGGCCGACGGTCCTATCGCCTTGCGGGTGGATGCCCTGACCGGTGCGCCGGGCGCGCAGTTCGAATTGCAGCGTGCGTCGACGTTGAGCACCGTGGACCGTTTGCAAAAGGCGCTCGTCGTCCAGGAGACCACGCTTCAGTCCGGCGTGATCCGCGCAAGTCTCGAAGGCAGCGACAGCGCGCTGACCGCTGCGATCGTCAACAGCATGGCGCGTGAATTCGTGCGCCAGGACGTTGCGAACCGCTCGACGGAAGCTGAGCACATGCTCGCATTCCTCGACCAGCAATTGCCTGGCTTGCGCAAGGAGCTTGACGACGCGGAACAGCGCTATAACAAGTTCCGCAACACGCACGGAACGGTGGACCTTGGCGAAGAAAGCCGCCTGCTGCTTCAGCAGATCGTCGACAACAAGACGAAGCTGCTCGATCTGCAGACGCAGCGCGCTGAGATGTCCCAACGTTTCACCGCGAATCACCCGGCTGTAGCCTCGCTCGATGCGCAAATCGCGGCCCTGCAAGGCGCGCAGAACAACATGAACCGCAGCGTTTCCGTGATGCCCGACACCGAGCAGACCGCGCTGCGTCTGTTGCGCGACGTGCACGTGAACACAGAGCTGTACACGAACCTGCTCAACAGCGCGCAGCAGTTGCGCGTCGCCAAGGCCGGCCAGGTGGGCAACGTGCGCGTGGTGGACTTCGCCGAGGCCCCCGATGAGCCGGTGCGTCCGAAGCGGGTGATTGCAATCCTCATCGCGCTCGGCGGCGGTCTGGTGCTCGGCATTCTGCTGACCTTCTTCAAGCGCGCCATGTACGGCGGCGTGGAGCGTCCGGACGAACTGGAAGCGGTGCTCGGCGTGCCGGTATTCGCGGTGGTGCCGCGCAGCCAGACGCAACTGCGCTTGCAGGAAAACGTCATGTTGCGCCGTCGCGGTCTGCATGTTCTCGCACAGCAGGCGCCGGAAGACATTGCCGTCGAAGGTGTGCGCAACCTGCGTACCTCGCTGCAGCTGTCGCTCGACCACGCGGCGAACAACGTGGTGATGATCACGGGCTCGCGGCCCGATGCCGGCAAATCGTTCCTCTCGGTGAACCTGGCGGCGCTCGTCGCATCGGCGAACAAGCGTGTGCTGATTATCGACGGCGACATGCGGCGCGGCGACGTGCACTCGCATTTCGGCATCGCGCATCAACCTGGTCTCTCCGATGTGCTGAGCGGCGGCGATCTGACCGCCATGATCCAGCGCGACGTGCTGCCCGGCCTCGACGTGCTCGCCAAAGGCACGCTGCCTTCGCATCCTTCCGAATTGCTGATGAGCTCGCGATTCGAGTCGATGCTGGAAGAACTGAAGACCCGTTATGACCTGGTCATCATCGATACGCCGCCGGTACTCGCCGTGACGGATTCGACGCTGATCGGCAAGCATGCGGGCACGACGCTGCTGGTGGTGCGCCACGGCCGTCATCCGTTGAATGAAATTGCCGAAACCGCCAAGCGTCTTCGTAACGGCGGCGTCGGACTCAGAGGCGTACTGCTCACCGACGTACCCCAGGAAGGGGCGTTCCTCGGTTCGGGGTACCAGGGTGGCTATTACGGGTACGACAGCATCGCGGGCTGAAATCGCGACGAAGTTTCTCGCTACAAGTTTTAAAAAAGTTAACTGGAGAAGCCTTCATGAAACGCAAGGTCGCGCTGATCACGGGGATCACGGGGCAGGACGGGTCGTACCTCGCCGAGCTTCTGCTCGCCAAAAACTACGACGTGCACGGCATCAAACGCAGGTCGTCGCTCTTCAACACAGACCGGATCGATCATCTGTATCGGGATCCACACGATCCGGAGCAGCATCTCTTTCTGCATCATGCTGATCTGACCGACTCGACCAGCCTTCTGCGTGTGATTCAGCGCGTGGAGCCGGACGAGATCTACAACCTGGCGGCACAAAGCCATGTTGCGGTTTCCTTCGAGGAGCCGGAATACACGGCCAACGCCGACGGTCTTGGCGCCCTGCGGATTCTCGAGGCGATCAGAATCTTAGGTATGCAGAATAAGACGCGCTTTTACCAGGCGTCGACGTCCGAACTTTACGGGCTCGTGCAGCAGGTGCCGCAGTCGGAGACCACGCCGTTCTATCCGCGCAGCCCTTATGCCGTCGCCAAGATGTTTGCATACTGGACTACGGTCAACTATCGCGAAGCCTATGGCCTTTATGCATGCAACGGGATTCTGTTCAACCACGAATCGCCGGTGCGTGGCGAGACTTTCGTGACCCGCAAGATTACCCGCGCCATTGCGCGTATCGCGGTGGGTATGCAGAAAACGTTGTACCTCGGCAATCTCTCGGCGTTGCGTGACTGGGGCCATGCGCGTGATTACGTCGAGATGCAATGGCGCATGCTGCAACAGGAGCAACCCGAGGATTTCGTTATCGCCACCGGAGTGCAATACAGCGTGCGCCAATTCGTGCAGCACGCTGCGGCCGAACTGGGCGTGACCGTGCGTTTCGAGGGCAGCGGCGTCGACGAAATCGGCATTGTGGAGAAGGTCGAAGGGCGCGAGACGAGGATGTCGCCCGGCGACGTGATCGTGCGGGTCGATCCGCGCTACTTCCGGCCGGCCGAGGTCGAGACCCTGCTTGGCGATCCGTCGAAAGCGCATGCGAAGCTCGGCTGGCAGCCGACCACGCCGTTCGCCTCGCTCGTCAAGGAGATGGTGCGCTCGGACTTCCAGATTGCACGTCGTGACGCACTCGTCACGCTCGCCGGCTTCACGGCGCTCGAACATCACGAGTGATTGCGATGAACAAACAATCACGCATATTTGTCGCGGGCCACCGTGGCATGGTCGGCTCTGCTCTCGTCAGACAGCTCGTGGCAGCTGGCTATACGAACGTGGTCACACGCTCGCGCCTGGAGCTGGACCTAATGGATCAAGCCGCCGTGAACCGCTTCTTCCAGGGGGAGAAGATTGACGTCGTGCTGCTTGCCGCGGCGCGCGTGGGCGGCATTCTTGCCAACGCGTCGCGGCCGGGCGAATTCATCTATCAGAACCTGGTGATAGAAACCAATGTGATTCACGCTGCGTATCGAGCGCAAGTCGAGCGGCTGGTGTTCTTCGGGTCGTCGTGCATTTATCCGAAGCAGTGTCCGCAGCCGATTCGTGAAGAGTATCTGCTGACCTCGTCGCTGGAGCCGACCAACGACGCCTACGCGATCGCGAAGATTGCCGGACTGAAGCTGTGCGAGGCATACAACTGCGAGTACAACACGCAGTACGTCTCGCTAATGCCGACCAACCTGTACGGTCCCAACGACAACTACGACCTGAAGAGCAGCCACGTGTTGCCGGCGCTTTTGCGCAAGGCGCACGAAGCGAAGCTGAGCGGCGCCGACAGCTTGACGGTATGGGGCTCGGGCACGCCGCGCCGGGAGTTCTTGCACGTCGACGACCTCGCAGCCGCCACTCTTTTCGTGCTCGAGAACAACGTGATGGAAGGGCTTTTTAACGTGGGGGTCGGCGAAGACCTGTCGATTCGCGAGCTCGCGGAGTGCGTCTGCAAAGCGGTGGGCTTCGGGGGCGAGCTTGTATTCGACACGTCGAAACCCGACGGCACGCCGCGCAAACTGCTGGATGTATCGCGCCTTGCGCAGATGGGCTGGCAAGCCAGAATTGGCCTCGAGCAGGGAATCGCGTCGACGTATCGGGAATTCGTCGAATCCCATGCCGGGTCGGCGACCGCGGCTGCCATGCAATGACGTGTTTTCGAGGAGCAGCATGAAAATGAGTGCATCAGTCACCATCTTCCACAACGTCGTATGGTCGCGTCACAAGGGTGTCGTCTTTTCTGCGCTGCATAATATTTCGGCATCCGGAGCAATCCGCTATTCGATGGTGCAGATTGCGGATACCGAGCATGATCGCCTCGGTTTTTCCGAGGTCGATTATTCATATCACCGGTATCCGATGCAGAAGCTGTTCGACGGCTGCTACGAAGACGTGCCCACGTTCAAGATGATTGCGCGGCTCACGTGGGAAGTGCTGAAAGCGAAATCGGACCTGATTGTGTTGCCCGGCTATCACCGTCCGGAATACTGGGCGATGCTCGCGGCGTGCATCGTGACAGGCAAGCGGCGCGCGGTGTTCTGCGATTCGACCGGACGCGACCGTCCGAAGAAGCTCATCACGTCCATTCCGAAGCGGGTGTTTTTCTCGCTTTGCGACGGCTACTTCGGGTTCGGCGAGCGCAGCCGCGAATATCTGCTCTCGCTCGGTGCGAAGCGCGACAAGATTTTCGTACCGTGTCAGGCCGCTGCGTTGCCCGGCTCGTTTTCGCCGGAGCGTGCGTTGGCGGAGCGCGTCGCCGCGCGTACCGGCAACTCGCCCGTGTTTCTGTACGTTGGGCGTCTTTCGGAAGAGAAAGGGGTCGGCACGTTGATCGAGGCGTTTGCCGGTCTGCGCAAGCGCATTCCCGCCGCGCGCTTGCGCATTGTCGGCACCGGGCCGATGGGCGATGCCTTGCGCGCAAAAGTGGCCGACCTGCAACTGGGCGATGCGGTGACTTTCGCAGGCAGCCTGCAGGACGAGCCGCTCACGCGCGAATACTACCGCGCGACGTGCCTCGTATTGCCGAGCTTCAGCGAACCGTGGGGCCTGGTGGTGAACGAGGCACTCGCGCATGGTTGCCCGGCCGTGGTGAGCGAAAGCTGCGGCTGCGTGCCGGAACTCGTGACAGACGGCGTGAGTGGCTATTCGTTCACGGCCGGCGACGTGCCGGGATTGCAGCGCACGCTGCTCAAGGCAATGGAAGCCTTTGCCGATGCGAGCGGAACCGCACACCGTTGCATGGATGTCATTCGCCGCTTTGATCCGCCTTCTGCAGCCGCCAACATTGCCCGGGGCTGTGCGCTGATGCTGAGCGATTGACGGGCCTCGCGGCGCCGCCGCGAGGTCGGGCATGGAAGCCTTAACACGTTCAGACACGCACAATGAAGATCCTGATCTACGGCCTTAATTACGCGCCCGAACTCACGGGAACCGGCAAATATACGGCCGAAATGGCTGCACTGCTGGCGAGTCGCGGGCACAAGGTGCGGGTGGTATGTGCGCCGCCTTACTACCCGGAATGGCGCGTTTCCGCGGGGTATGCCGCATGGCGCTATCGGCGCGAGGAACGCGATGGTGTCTCGGTCTGGCGCGCGCCGCTGTGGGTGCCGTCGCGGCCGGGCGGCCTGAAGCGGATGATTCATCTGGCAAGCTTCGCGGCAACTTCGCTGCCGGTGCTGGCATGGCAGACATTCTGGCGACCTGACGCGGTCCTGTTGATTGCGCCGACTTTGATGTGCGCCCCGGCGACGCTCGCGATCGCCCGCCTCACGCGTGCCAGTGCGTGGCTTCACATTCAGGATTACGAAGTGGACGCCGCATTCGAACTCGGCCTGCTCAAAGGCTCGCGTGCGGCGCGCTTCGCGCGGTGGATAGAAAGCCAGTTGTTGCGGCGCTTCGATGCTGTCTCGTCCATTACCCGCCAAATGAGTGCGCGCGCGACAGCGAAAGGCGTGGCGCCTTCGAAAGTGGTGTGTCTTCCCAATTGGGTCGACGTGTCGACAATTTACCCGCTGACGCGCGCGAGCGAGTACCGCAGCGAGCTCAAGCTCGCCGACGGGCAGAAGGTCGTTCTGTATTCGGGCAACATGGGCGCCAAGCAGGGTATCGAAACGCTCGCGGAAGCGGCGGCGTCGCTCGCAACGCGCGCCGATCTCACGTTTGTCTTCTGTGGCAATGGGGCCGCTAGAGACAGCCTCGCGAAGCGCTGCGCGGCGTTGCCCAACTGCATCTTTCTTCCGCTGCAGCCGGCGGAGCGGCTCAACGAATTGCTCAATCTGGCGGACATTCACGTGCTGCCGCAGCGCGGCGACGCCGCAGATCTCGTCATGCCGTCGAAGTTGACCGGCATGTTCGCCAGCGGCCGCGCGACGATTGCAATGGCACGGCGCGGAACCGCACTGCACGAGGCGGTGCATGCGCGCGGTGTGGTCGTGCCGCCAGACAATGTGAAGGCGCTGGTGGGCGCAATCAATGCGCTCGCAAACGATACCGAGCGGCGCGCGGCACTTGGCCGCGCAGCCCGCGATTATGCGGAAACCGCGCTTTCGCCGGATACGACGATAAGTGCATTTGAGGAGCGTGTCGGCACGCTTTGCCGCGCGGCAGGAAGAAAACGCTGGAAGCCGAGCACTACGTACTTTGACGCAAGGCCTTCCGCGGTAGCGGTGCCGCATGCGAAGCCGGCCACCACCGAGGATGCCGCGCCGGAGTGAACCGGTCCGCGGCCGTCATGAACGTGTGCTTACCACGGCGACCGGTAGACGGAGCGCTTACCGGTCGCGTAGGGATCGGAGTAGGTCGCTTTGGCGGCGCCTTCGGGCAGCAGCTTCTCCGCAGCACGCGGACGAGCTGCGGCATCGGCGACGCGCAACTGGCCCTCGGGCGCCTTGCGCTTTACGGCCGCACCTTGCTGGCCGCCTGGCGCAACACCGTTCGCGGTCATGCGTTGTTCGTCCAGCAAGGCTGTGCGGCGCGCGTCGTCGAGGTTGCCGTTTTGCGCAATGCCAACGTCGTATGCGTCCGGTGCTCCGAGCAGGCTCTGCTCCCGCTTGCGCTGCGTCGCACGGCGATCGAGGGGAGCGGGCACGGGCGCGCCGTAGCCGGTCGGAGCCGTCGCGGTCATGGCCGGTGCGCGGGCGGGAGCGGCGTTCTGAGCAAGCGTGGGTGCTGCGTACGCAGCAGTGACGAGAAGCGTGCAATAGGCGGTGTGGCGAAGCGTAGTGGTCATTGTGGTCCCCGGGGTCGATGCAGTCCAATGAAGAGATCGTGCGCCAAAATCCATGCACGCAGCCGCCAAAACGCTTGCCTGCACGGCCACTTTGAGAAGATCGCGAGGCGGTCCATGACACACAATCAAATTGATTAGTAACCCTGTGTATTGCAAGGGCGTACAGGAAGAGGATGAAAACCATGGGCAACATTGCAGACGATCCGCGGCTCGTATATGCGCCGCAAACCGCAGAGGGCGGCGCTGAGCCTCGCGTAATCGACCTCAGTCTCGCGGGCAAGGGCAATTACAGCGCGCAGCGCAGTGCGTTGGTCGAGCTTGTATGGTTTGTGCTCGAGGCCTGCGTGATCAACAACAAACTGCTGCCGTTTTCATTTTTGCGCGTTGCGTTGCTTCGTCTGTTCGGTGCGCGCATCGGTAGCGGATGCCGTTTTGTTCATCCGTTGCGTGTGAAGGCGCCGTGGAATCTGGAAGTAGGCGACAAGTGCTGGTTTGGCGTCGACGTATGGATCTATAACCAGGCGCCCATTCGTATCGGCTCGAACGTATGTATTTCTCAGGGCACGTTCCTCACGGCCGGCTCGCACGACATGAGCACGACGATGGACCTGCATGTTGCTCCCATCGTCATCGAGGACGGTGTGTGGATCACGTCCAAATGCGTTGTGCAAATGGGTGTGACGATCGGTCGCTCGGCGGTGGTCACGCCTCTGTCCGTCGTGCATCGCTCTCTCGAAGCCGGGGGAGTGTATGGCGGCAATCCGTGTCGTTTCCTACGGAAGCGTTTTCTTCCGTGACCTGAAGCACAGAACTAGATCCGCAGCCTTTATACGCTGAGGAGACCGACGTCGTGGCAAGCGCGGCAGTTATGCGCGAGGCCACGGCATAGGGGTGCAATGGGCGCCGGCCATCGGCTGGCGCGCTGAAGACGCCCTACAAAATCATGACGAAGAAAACGGGAGCTGCGGATGTACATTGATACTCGCAATGTCGAACAGAATACGGTCATCGAAACGACGGTTTGCATCATCGGGGGAGGTGTGGCGGGTATCACGCTCGCGCGTGAAATGTCGAATGCCGGCGTGGACGCGTGCCTGCTGGAGAGCGGCGGCTTTGCGCCCGACGAGGACACACGCGACCTATACCGCGGAGAAAACGCAGGGCTGCCGTATCGATTCGCCGATGGCTCGCGCAGCCGCTATTTCGGCGGCAGCAGCAACTGCTGGGGCGGCTGGTGCCGCCCGCTCGATCCGTGGGACTTCGAGAAACGTGACTGGATTGCACACAGCGGCTGGCCATTCGGGCTCGACGAACTCGCACCGTACTACGCGCGCACACATGAATTGCTGAAGCTCGGGCCGCAAAACTTCGACCCGGCATACTGGGAACGCGAAATCGGCCGCTCCGACGTGCGGCGCATACCACTTGGCAGCGGCGACATGCGCGATACGATTGCGCAGTTCAGTCCGCCTCTGCGCTTTGGCAAGGTGTATCGCGAAGAGTTGGGCCGCTCCTCGCGTGTGCGGGTCTTCCTGCACGCAAACGTCCTGAATATCGACGCCGATGCGCAAGGCACGACGATTACCCGCGTGCAGGTGGGTACATTGAGCGGCCAGAGAATGTCGGTGAAGGCGCGCATTTTCGTACTCGCTACCGGCGGAATAGAAAACGCGCGGCTGCTGCTCGCGTCGAACAACGTCCACGCAGCGGGACTTGGCAATGCTAACGATCTGGTGGGACGCTACTTCATGGACCACCCGCGCATGATGAGCGGAAAGGTCCGTTTCCGGCCAGGTGTGGCGCGCAACAAGCTCTACGACATCAAATATCACTACCAGAACGCGGCGGTGTCCGCGCACGGTACGAAGATATCATCGCAATTCGCACCGAAGCAGGAGATGATGGAGCGCGAAAAACTGCTCAATTCTCGCGTGTGGCTTTATTCGCGTTGGTACGGCGAAGGCAGCGCGGGCTCCGAAGCGCTGATCCGCTGCAAGGAGGCGCTCATGCACAAGGACCAGCCGGGGCGCAGCCTGAGGGCCGACATCGCGACAATGGCAGCGCATCCACTGCATACGGTCGGATACGGCCTGACCCGACTGCTGCAATGGCCCGCGCTCATCACCGACGTGACGCTGCAGGCGATTGTCGAAGCCGTGCCCGACCCGGACAGCCGCGTCACGCTTAGTGCCGACAAACGCGATCGTTTCGGCATGCCCCGGGTGAAAGTGGAATGGCGCCTGGGCGACCAGGTAAAGCGTACGTTCGACAGAACATTCGCCGGGCTGGCGAGAGAACTGCAACTGGCGCGCATTGCCGACGTGGAGCTCGATGCCCCGCTCGAAGGCAGAGCGTGGCCCGAGAAGCTGGAGGGCACCTGGCATCACATGGGCACCACACGTATGCACGATTCGCCACGCGAGGGTGTCGTCGATCGCAATTGCAAAGTGCACGGCATCAGCAATCTGTATGTGGGAGGCAGTTCGGTGTTTCCGACTGTCGGCGCCAATTTCCCGACCATCACGATTGCGGCGCTCGCGCTGCGGCTTGCAGGGCATCTAGCGCGGCAACTGGACGTTCCGCATATCGCCGGCAGTACTCGCGTCGATGCGGCCCATAGCCCGGTCGTGCCGGCGCAGTCTCCGGTCGAGACACTGCCGATCGCCGCGTCGACCTTGACGTCATTGATGAAAGAGCAGTGAAGTAAAAACGATGAAGACGGCGCGAACGCGCCGTCGCTGCAAATCGACACGGCGCTCCTGCGAGCGCCGTGATTTTTATTGCGGGTCAGCGGCCGGGCTGAGCGGCCTCGTGCAACGCCGGGAGCGTGTCGTTCTCCAGCTCAGCAGGCTGGGCACCCTTCGTTTCAAGCAGAGTCGTTAATGCGCTCACCATCGTCTCCACGCGAAAGCGCGCATTGAATGTGCGCGCGGCCTGCACACGCATGGCCTCGCGCGCTGCGTCGTCGAGTTCGAGCCAGCGTACGAGACTCCGTTCAGTACCATCGACGGTATCGGGTGCGACGAGCCCGGCGCCGTCCTGTTCGATTTCACGCCATACGTTGACCTTGTCGGAGATCAGCGCGGGCAGCCCGCAGCCCAGCGCCTCCGCTACCGCCACGCCAAAGTTCTCCTGGTGCGACGGCAGTGCGAAAACGTCGCTCGCGTGAAAGGCGCCCCATTTCAGATCGCCTTGCAGCATGCCAGGCAGACTCAGGCGATGCGGGATTCCAGCCGCCTGTGCCTGAGCTCGCAGGCTTGCAACCCAGCCGGTCTCGTCGGGGCCGGCAATCACCAGATGCAGCGTGGGCTCGCGCTGGGCCACGCGCGCGAACGCGTCGATCAGCAGGTCGCAGCCCTTTTTCGCATGCACGCGGCCGAGGAACAGCACGACACGTTTGCCGCGCGCTGCGGGCACAGCCTGCAAGAACGCTTCGCGCACCGATGCTGCATCCACCTCGGGAACGGTGGTGCCGAAAGGCACGATACGCTCGCGTGCCCGATAGAGCCAGAACGACTGACGCGCTCGCGTGCGCTCTTCTTCGGTCGTGAAGATTACAGCACGCGCGCCGCGAAGCACGCGATACTCGGCCCACGGCCAGTAAAGCCACTTCTTTAGATGCTTGAGCGGGTACGCCTGCTTGAACCACGGGTCGAGCATGCCGTGTGCGTACACGTAATACGGTACTTCGCTGTCGTGCAGCGCTTTCCACGTCGCGAAGCCGTGGTATTGCCACAAGCCATGCACGATGACTGCGTCAAATCGCTTCCCGTGACGGGCCAGCCAGGGCGCGAGATGGGCGCTATAGCTGTAGCGGTTCGAGGCCGGGCCGAATGCATGGACGGGAAACGGGAAGGTCGCGAGATAGGCGTCGTCCGGGGAATCGCAGGTCGCAACTTCGATGTCGTGTCCCGCATTCTGCATGGCAACGCCGCTGCGGCGAACGCCCTCAACGGGACCACCCGCGCGTGGGTCGACGCTTGCAAGCACGTGGAGTATTTTCATCGCGCAATGTCCGCCCGGTTGGAGCCTGGCAGTCGCGCCGTGTGCGACGTGCCGAGCGTGCTGGCAAGGTCCGCACGTCCCATACCGGGTTGAATGCGACCAGGTAAGTCCGGCATCGCGGCGGGCCGCATAGGACGAGCCGTGCGCATGTGCTTTGCGCGTGCCGGCAACGCAAGCTGCAAGCGCGTGAACGTAGCGATCATGAGACCCAGTCCGACACCGAATACGAGACCCGAGAAGCGTGGCCCGAGCGGATTGCCGCCAATGGAGGTGGCCGGCAATGCGGCAAACAGCATGATCGCGCGGCCGAGCACCGGCAGCATTGGCGCATTGGGCACGACCTTGCGCCAGTAGCGGTATGAGAAGAAGCACAGCGCAAGCGCGCCGAGCGTCGCAAGCGGCATGGCAATGCCGAACACGAGCCCGCCTGCGAAGAACTGATAGACCCAGAAGTTGTGACCCGCGGCCCATTCGTTGATCGCGTAGAAATCCTGCTTGCTGAATTGGCCCGCAAGATCCGGCAAATAGTCGGGCGAATAGCGGTAGTAGTGTCCATAACCCGCGCCGAATAGCAGCGTTTCGGGCGTGGCGGTTACCTGGTCGTACTGGTCGCGCATTTCGGCAAGACGCGTGATGGTGGTCGGATCTTTGCCTGAAACCGTTGCTTCCGAGAAGAAGATACGTTGCGACCAGTGTTCCGCGACATTCGGCACCGCCAGTATCGCGATACCTGCCACGCCCGCCAGCACCGTGGCTACCACTATGCCGCGAGCGACAGCGCGCCATATCTGCCGTATCGACGGCGCGCTGAGCGCCATTGCGATCAGAAACAGCAGCACCGTGCCCACGAGCAGGCTACGCGTGACGCTCAGCAATTCGACAATGACCGTGACGGCAAACACGGCCACCGTGTATGGCGTGTAGCGCTTTGCGACGACGAACTCATGCAGCAGCACGCCCTGCAATCCGAGCAGCGTGACCGAGATGATCCGGAAGCGTACGTCTTCGAGACCGCCGCCCGTTGCGATGCCGTACACGAAAGTAAATATCAGGCTGATCACATTGCCGGCGAACAGCGCCTTTTCGAAGTGAGCAATCCGCTGCTCACTCCACGGTCGGCATGCGACCAGATAGCCAAGCAGAAACAGCACGAACGGCAGCAGCACGCGCAGATAATTGCCGCTGTCGTTGTCCTGAATGAGCTGCGGAACGACACTGCCGAACACGCACAGGAACATGCTGGCGGTGACGATTGAGCGAAGCCGGGAGCGCTCGTGAAAGCGCGGTGCGATCAGCAGAAGGGCGAGTCCCGCTGCCACTGCTGGAACGACAAAGATGAACTGGGCGAAGTGCCCGGTGGTCGCGTTGGTGGCCTTATAGTCCAGCGCAAGTGGTAGCAGGAAAATCCATATCCATGGCGTTGCATACTGATGGCGCATTCTTGTTTCCTCCCCGTCGCCGTCATTTGCCGTCGTCTATAGCGGACGGTCTCGCGTCGGGTCATTGTGCGCGCAACTTTATGCTTGCGCGCAGGACCATTTGCGGTTCGTCGCCGCCTGCCTGGATTCTGGCGACAGTGGAAAGGGCTATGCCTGCAAGACGCACGCAAGCTCTCCGATGTTGTCGGTGAATGCCTTGATCTTGGCGCTCGTATGGGCTTGCTGCCGCCGAAGATGCAAACAGGTTAAGGCGTCCGAATAAACTGAAATCAGGGGAGAACAACATGAAGCTATTCGGCGGGACGGGACCCGCAAAGGCCGGGCGAGCGATCGAGCTGGATTTCGTTCGCGGCATCGCGATCATTGCGGTGATGGGCTTTCACTTTCATGCTGTTCACACCAGTAACGTGGTGATTCAGATTATCGAGTACCCACTCAAGAACTTCGGACGAGAAGGTGTCAATCTCTTCTTTACTCTAAGCGGCTTTCTGGTAGGCGGACTGCTGCTTCGGCAATACGCGGAGACGGGCCACGTCGACGCGCGGCGCTTCATCGTTCGGCGTATGTTCCGTATCTGGCCGGCGTATTACGTACTCGTTCTGTTTCATGTGTTAGTCGGCAGGCATCCGTGGAATACCTTTCTATTCCAGAACCTCACGCATTTGCAGAACTATCTGGGCACGTCGATCACGCAGACATGGAGTCTTGCGGTAGAAGAGCATTTTTATCTGGCACTGCCTGCGCTCTTACTGGTTTTCTCACGCTGGCGGCTCGGCGCATGGACAATTGTCGGCGTGCTTTCCAGCATCTGTGCGGTAACGCTCATAGCGCGTTGTTTTGCGGTCGCGGGCGGCAACCTGGAAGGCGCCTTTGCGTACACGCAGTACCGCATCGACAGCTTGCTCATCGGCGTGATTCTCTCGGCTATCTACTGGATGAAGCCCGGCATCTATCATCAGATCGCGCGGCGCAAGTGGCTATTGATCGGCAGTGTGGTGCTGCTGTGTGCATGGCTCGCGTTCGCCACGAAGAACATTGCGCTCGACGAAAGTGTCGGCTATACGATTCAGGCGCTCGGTTTTGCGGCGCTTATCGTGCTGGTGCTGGAGTACTCAGGATCGCTGCGCAAGACGTGGATGTATCGCGGCGTCGCGTGGGTCGGTCTGTATTCTTACGGTATTTATCTGTGGCATTCGCTGGCGCTTGCTCCCGGCGACATGCTCATTCGCAAGGCAACGTCGCTCGGCTTCGCGCCGGCCGTGATCTGGCTCGTTGCGCTTGCCGCGCAGTTCGCCATTGCTATTGCCATCGGCTATGTGACCACGCGGGCGATCGAATACCCGTTTCTACTGATGCGAAATGCGCTGTTCCCCGAGAAACGCAGCAGTTCCGTGCGGGAAGAAGTGCCGGTCGCGGGCGGGCAGTTATCCTGAGCAGTTATGCATGACGGTTCGACGTGCCCGGCTCGGGGCCGGCGCACGGCACGTGCGCTTCATGCGGGCGGTCTTCGAATCACGCCATCTGCTGCAGCAAGGTTTGCTTGAATTCACCGAGCGTATTCTGCGAAAGCAGATTGTCGCGTGAAGCTGCCGCTGCGTGCGCGTGAGGCCATGAGGTCATTGCCTCGGTAATGGCCTTGCCAATCGACGCAGAGCTCAGGTCGCTCAGTATCGGTCCCAATTCACAGCGCCTGCTGAACCAGCCAATCAAGCCGTCTTCCGTCGCGATTACCGGCTTGCCGAAGCGGTAAGCCTGCACCAGCACGCCGCTCATGCCGTAATGACCTTTGTAGCCGAGCCACACCGCATCGCAGGCCGAAAACAGGTCGCGCTCCATGTCGTTGGAAATAAACGAGTCGAGCACTACGGGCGCGGGCGTGAGACTGCGCACGTGGTTGCGCATGAAATGCCGGATGCTTGCATCCTGTTCGCCGGCGACGATCAGCGTAGGCCCGTGCTCAAGGCGAGTCATCGCGTGAACCAGCTCGTAGATGCCCTTGCGTTCCGTGATTGCGCCGTACACCAGCAAATAGCGCTGCTCCGGGTCGAGGCCGAGCCGCTCGCGGGCGAGTGCCGGGTCTTCGGCGCGCTCGTCAGGAAAGGGGTCGGCCACATAGGCCACCTTTGCACTGCCTTTCGGTGCATTGAGCGTTGCCCATTCTGGCAAGGTCGGATCGATGCTCAACAAGGTGCGCAGACCCGGCGTGCGAATGGCACGCCTGAACAATCCGGCCTTGATCGCGTTGACGACTGGCCGATCGGGCGCCTTGATGCCGACCTTGTGGTGATGAAACGTGGAGCGCATGGTAATGCCGATCCACGGTGTCTTGCCGAACGGTGAGCCGAGAAATGGCAGCCCATTGAAGAAATAATCGGCGTAGGGCACGACAACCAGCCGGATCGATTGTGCGCGACTCAATAACTGGTACGCACGCTCGAAATAGTGGTGAAAGCGCCAGTACTGATTGCGTTCACGCAAACGGTGAGTCCGGCTTTCCTCGGCATCGACGAAAGCGATCTGCTGATCGGGGCGATCAGCGGCGGTAATGCGGCGCGCGAGCCGGTGATCTTCATTGGCGCATTCAGTGACCAGAATGCACGGATAACCCGCGTCCGCGCAGGCCTGCATGATCCACTCCGCGTAGCGCCAGCGGTGACCCGTCAGATTGGGCTCAACGATCAGGACAAACTCAGGTTCTATCATGTGGGTAGGCATAGGCGGATATGGACGTGCGGAAGTTGACGAATTGCACCAGTCATTCAGCGGGCCGGGACGCAACTGTCCGAGCCGCGGGCTCTGTTGCGCAATCAGATGAATAACGTTAGCACTGCCCGCCACGGCGAAACTGGCTGATTCGCGCGTTGTGTGGGAAAACGAACCACCGCGCAAGGGCTGCGTCTGAAGCGGCCTGGCTGATGGCGGTTGACGGCGAATCTCTCGCGGTAAGGTCATGCCTACGGTTCCAGATGAACCATTGCCAGGTTGCTGGCGCAACCTATTCAATCAGCCGCGGCGGCATCAACAGCGAGTGACAAAAGCTGGATTAACTGCTGAACGGCAACGTAAATCGACGGAGAATCACTTGCGGGCGATCAGGCTTCCCGCGTTCTCGATAGCGAGCAGCTTCGGGGCGAGCGCGGCGACGTGGGTGTTATTGCAACAGTTCGCAGTGCGTGGGCTGGTGGCGATCAAGTTTCTGGCGATTGGCCGCATGCTCGGGCCTGAGGCGATCGGCAGCGTGAGCGTGGCTTTGCTCGCGGTCGCGATTGCGGAGGCGCTGTCCGACACGGGGCTTGCGCAGGCTGTGATTCAGGGCGAACATGCGCCGACGCACTCGCAACTCGGGGCGGTATGGACCACGCTCACCGCACGCGGCGTGTTGATTTCATTACTGCTGGTCGCACTGGCGCCGTTGCTGTCGAGTCAGTTTCATCTCGACGGCTCGCTCGTGCTGATCCAGCTCGCTGCGGTACTGCCGCTGTTGCGCGGCCTCGCATCGCCGGCCTATTACGTCGTGCAGCGCGAGCGGCGCTTTCAGCATATTGCAGGCGTGGAAGTGGCGGCGGCTTTTGTCGATTGCGCGGTAGGGCTCGTGCTCGCCTATCTCGGTGCGGGTGCAGCTTCGGTGCTGATTGGCCTCGTCGCCGGAGAAACCTTGAAAAGCACGCTGACGTGGGCCACGATGAAGCCGCGGCCGCCGGTGCGCGCAGTATGGTCGGGCATCGGCCAGTACGTCAATTTCAGTCGATGGATCTGGGCGAGCAGCGTGATCAACCTGTTGCTCAATCAGTTCGACAAGGTGGTGGTCGGCAAACTGCTCGGGCCGACGCAACTTGGTGGATATCAGATGTCGTCGCGCCTCGCGCAGATGCTGCTCGCCGATGCGGCGATCGCGATGTCGCAATACCTGTTTCCCACTTTTGCCGCGCATCATCGGCGCAGTGCCCAGGCTGCTTCGAGGCTGATCAGGATCTATCTGCTCGTGGCCGCAATTGGACTTGCTGTTTTTGTCGAAGTGCTGCGGCTGGTCGCGCAACCGCTGTTTTCGTTGATTCTGGGCGCGGCCTGGCTACCCGCGGTGCCGCTCTTCAGGATTCTCGTCATCAATATGGCAATTGGGGCGTTGATTGCGGTGCTCGTGTCCTATCTGCGCGCAATCGGCGACGCGAGGGCCACTGTACATGCGTCCGCGATTCAGGTGGTGGTGCTGCTTGTCAGCGCGCCGCTCGGGGTTCGCTGGTGGGGCGTGACGGGTATTGCATGGTCGATGACGCTGGGCCTCGGCTGTGCCGCGGCATGGATGCTTTATAGAACGTTGACGGCAAGGACGGCATGATGCGTGTCTTCCATCTTGTACTGGCACCGCGTTTGTCCGGGGCCGAAGTGCTCGCAAAAGATCTCGCGCTTGATCAGTGCGCTGAAGGCATGGCTGTGTGCGTGGCATCTCTGTTGCCTGCGCATGCCGATTTCACTGCGCTCGCGGACGAATTGCAACGGCACGGCGTGCAGTGCTGGTTTCCGACGAAGCGGCATCACGCGCTCGGCAAGCTGTGGAATCTGTTTGTCGCCGTGCGGCGCTTTCGCCCCGACGTCATCTTCGCACATGCCACCATTCCGTCGTTCTATGCGCGAGCTTTGCCGCTTGGCGCGCCGGTAGTCTATGTAATGCATTCGGCGACCAACGACTTTGAGCGCCCGCTTTTCAGACGAGTCGAGCATCTTCTGTCGGGGCGCGCGAGCGTGGTGATCGGCGTATCGCAGCAAGGCGTGAGGGACTACATAGAGGCAATCGGCGTGCATCCGTCCATGACGGTAGTGCCCAACGGCGTCGATCTCGCGCGCTTCGCATTTACCGACGGGCGCCAACGCGTTGGCAGCGTGCCGCAGATCGTGCAGATTGGCCGCTATGCGTCGGTGAAGAACCAACTGCTCACGGTGCAGGCTTTCAGCGAGGTACTCTCCCGGGTCGGGGACGCGAAACTTACGTTATACGGGGTGGTGGAAGACCCTGACTATCAGCGCGAGGTCGTTGCGCTTGCAACCAGGCTGAACATTGCAGAGCGCGTGCTGGTAGCCGGCCCGCGCAGCGACGTGGCGTCGGTGCTTTCTGAATCGAGCGTGTTCGTCATGCCGTCGCGCTCGGAAGGGCACAGTGTGGCATTTCTCGAGGCGTTGGCGTCCGGCGTGCCGATTGTCGCAAGCCGCATACCGGCGTTCGCGTTCGCTAATGGCTTTCCTGGCGTGCAACTGGTGGATACGGACGATACGAGCGGCTACGCGGAGGCTATCGTCACAGCGCTCGGACAGCAGCGTGTGCAAAGATCGCTTGCCGGGCTCACGCTGAGAGACACGGCCGAGCGATATCGCGCGATTGCGCGGCAGGTGTGCCCAGCTGTATCGGCGCGTCAAACGCTATAAAGCACTCGCTCAGTGATGAGCGTTGATGTCGCGTGTGTCCGATGCAGGTTCCGGCTCTGGCGTTACCGTTTCGACAATCGCGAGCGCTGACTCGTGCATGGCGAGCGTGACGAGATGGCGCGCTTCCTTGCTGCTCGAATCCAGCTCTAGCGCGCTGCTCGCATTGCTTGCCACGCAATCCCAACGTGCGATGTTGCCACAGCCTCGCGCGAGATTGAGCAATGCATCGCGTTGCTGTTCGCGGGCGTTGACGGCCGCGCGCAGGCTCTGCGCTTCGCGGCTTTGAGGTTGCACCGCGATGGCCGCGGCGACGCGGGCCTTTGTGGCGACCAGGTTGTTGTTCTGCAGACTCGCGCGTGCCGCACGTAGGTGCCGCGAGAGATCGGCTCGCGCCTTCTCTTCTGGGGTAAGCGGTAGCGTCGCGCCGGAGTCGCGCTTTGCTTGCGCTGACAAAGTTGCGGTGCTCGAAGAAGCGGGCGTCGCGGGCGAGGCCGAGGACGTAGCGGAAACAGCGGCTGCCCCACGGCGAGCAAGCAATGGCGATGCGGCAGATAGCGTCGCCGCGGACGCCGTCGGCGATGGGCGTGGCGCAGGTGCCGGCTCGGCGCGCGGAGCTGCGGCGGAAGCGACGGCTGCGGCTTGCGCAGGCGATGCTGCAGGGGAACGCATGGGCGCTACCGCCGGCGGCATGATCTTCTGCCGGGTGATCGCACCGGAGACACCGACAGGCTCGTTTTCGTCAGCGCTGTCGCCGTTGTATATGAAGCCCACATAAACGGTCGACGCCACGACCAATGCCGACGTAGCCAGTGCAAGCGGCACGCGCAGCCGCTGCTGAACAGTCGGGCCGGCCAAAGACTCGTCGATGGTCGCATAGGGATTGGCCAACGTGCGTGATGGACTCCACACTCTTCGCATGCGCACCCGATGCGTGCGCATCGCGCGAGCGTCATTGAGCCGCACGGTCAGGGTCGGCACGAGCGCCCCAAACGAAGGGGCGCTGCGCGCACGACATGAAGGGCAGGGCGTCATGCGATTGGCGAGCGGCGCTCCACACGATTCGCATTCCGAATTATTGGCTGTGTCTGCATTCATGTTGTTATTGCTCGCGAGGTTGCGCGGGCGTGGGGTCCGCTTGCGGTAGCCGCCATGCAGGCACCGCAAGCCACGCTCGCGGTGTTTTACTGTGCGACGACGTAGCCGCGCGCCTGCATGCACGCGCCGTAGGCGGCCCAGTAGCGCGTCATCGGCGGTTCCGGCGCTGGCAGCGGCGGCAGAGCGGCCGTCCCGGATTGCGACGCGTCGGACGCGCTAGCGGTGGTGGCCGGCTCAGAACCAGCTTTTTCCGCGATTGCTGCTGACGCCGGCAAGGCCGCAGAGGCCCCGTGCGCTGCATTCGCCGTCGCAGTTGGCGTCTCGCTTGCCGGCACCGCGCTTGCCGGTGCCGCAGGCGTCGCAGAGGCGGCGTTGCCGGCAGTGGCGGTGCCTGGTTTCGCCGCCGCGGCCGAGCCGGGCGCGGCCGTCGCCATTCCATCCGGTAGTGCCGGGCCGCTCGGCGCAGCAGAGAACGTGCTGGGCGGCAACGGCGGACGAGACGGCGCGCCAGTCGACGACGTTTTGGTTCCGGCAGGTTTGGGTGGTGGCGTTTGAGGTTCGCGCGCGATGTTGACCTTGGTCTGCTTGTTCGCGGTCGCGTAGCACATCGCGCTGTCGATGTTACGTTGATACGCGCTCTGGCTTCGAATCGGATAGACCAGTGGCTGCCACGCAAAGGCCGCGTTGCTCACCGCCATCAAGGTCATCAGGGTGTAGGTTTTGTATCCCATCGCAGTCGCTCCCGCAGCGATGTTGAGCCGTTCGCCGGCAATTATGCTTCGCGGTCCATTCTGGTTGCTTCGATCCTGCCGCCCAAAACGACGGCTGGCTGCCGCGAAGACTGCTCTCCTCAGACTACCACCGTGGCGCACGAAATCAGTGCGTTGCATAACGCGCGAAAACGCCATCGTGCAGTCGAATCAGGCCATGTTGCTTCGACTGGCACGCATTCACAGGTTCCCGACACGGCCTTAAGCGACGGCAGGCACGCGCACTCGCGCGGGGCACATCTGGATGGCGAAATATGACGTGTGCGGCGCGCTATACGCTGTCCCCCATTGGCTTATCTGCCGACGAATAGATACCTTACCTTTTCGCCGCCATAGCGAGACAGGTGTTGCGCCAAGCCTCGCATTTGCGAAAGCACTGCGCTCCTGATCGGGTATGCCGTCGTTACCGCTTCTTATCACCTCTTGCCATGGCTTCGTTGCAGTTATGAAACGTTTATAATTCCTCCGCCAGCGCGCCAAGTAAGTAATACCTGTCGCGTGCCGGCCGTAGTGAGCTTCAGCAAGTTTGCCATGTCGGCTCCTACCAGGCGCCGCGCAGGACAGGTAAGAACCGCGCTAGTCGACAGACGAGTGCTGTCTTACTGTCCGCTTGATGTCTGCCGCCGGTTTTAATAGCGCGTGACAGACGGTGAATCCAACCCCAGATCGTTCAGGGATGACGCAAACAGAACTGGCTTTGCGCAGCAGTTAGTCATCCTGAGGATTAAAGGGGAAACGAAAGGCAAGCGGTTCTCGTCGTTCTGTTTCGAAATGAGCGCGTAAAACATAGCCGCGCTGGTCTTCGCTCGCCCCGCGTTTGAAATGTTTCGACGGACCTCACTGCGTCCGGGGGGCGTGCTTTTGCTTTTTATCCGACAACACAAAGACGGCCGTGCTTGCGCTAATGCCGCTCCATCCTCGGGGATAACTCTTCTTCGCAAAGACAGGGACAATGGTTCGATATTCGAAGTTGATGGGGATTGCCGCGACAACCGCGCTGGCATCCTTCGCTGCGCAAAATGCACACGCGCAGGCCAGCACGATCACGGTTGGTGGACAACAGTACAAACTGTGCGCGCAGGAAAACGGCAAGTGCTCGTTTCTTGGCACGGCTTCTGTGGTATTTGGCGTAGTGCCGCCCGATGCCCCCTCGACGATGCTGACCAGTCCCGCTACGTTTAGCAATGGGGTAGGCTGCTATCAGGGCGCGGTGTCGCAAACGGATCCGGCCTACGGGTATGACAAGGCGTGCTGGATGCGCGCGGTCGCCGCGTCTGCACCGGCACCGGCACCGGCACCGGCACCAGCACCGGCACCGGCACCGGCACCGGCACCGGCACCAGCACCAGCACCAGCACCAGCACCAGCACCAGCACCAGCACCAGCACCAGCACCAGCACCAGCACCAGCACCAGCACCAGCACCAGCACCCAGCCCGACGCCCACCCCAACTCCTGCACCTGCACCGTCTCCTTCGCCGTCAGCAACCTCGAGCGCTGCGATTTCCTGCGGCGCGCCGACTCAAACCGCGGG
>NZ_AWZV01000013.1 GCF_000472545.1 Burkholderia sp. WSM2232
GAACAGGCGGAACAGGCGGAACAGGCGGAACAGGCGGAACAGGCGGAACAGGCGGAACAGGCGGAACAGGCGGAACAGGCGGAACAGGCGGAACAAGTGGAACAAGCGGAACAAGCGGAACAAGCGGAAATCCGGCCTAGCCCAGCCCGTGCAGGCACGGCAAGCCCGGCACGCCGCCCCCAGCCATAGGGAGACCAGCACCCGAGCAAGCCAGCAGCACAGCGGACAAGCAAACGAGGTTAATCGCAAACGAGGACAACGATCATGTGGGTGGTCAAGATCGGGGGCAGCCTGAGTCACGAGCCGGCGCTGCGCCAGTGGCTCATGGAGCTATGCGAGGTGGGAGGCGGGCGCATCGTCATTGTTCCCGGCGGTGGCGATTTCGCGGACAAGGTGCGCCAATACCAGAGCGAATGGTGTTTCGACGATCTCGCCGCGCACAACATGTGCCTGCTCGCGATGACCCAGTACGCGCTCCTCATGCAAGGCGTGCTGCCCGAGCTCGTGCTCGCCTCGAGCGAGGCGAAGATCCGCCGCGCGCTGCGCGACGGCCATGTCGCCGTGTGGGTGCCGACCGCATTGATGCGCGACACACCCGACGCAATGAGCAACTGGGACACGACCTCGGACAGCCTCGCCGCCTGGCTCTCGACCATGCTCAACGCCGAGCGGCTGATCGTCGTGAAGTCCTGTCCGATAGCGGGAAACGAGCGCCTCGACACGCTCGCGGCCGCGGGCGTAGTGGACCGCCGCTTCGTCGATTACGTGAACGAGGCCAACTACGTGGTCGAGCTGTTCAACAAGGACAACGTCGAATTGATGCGCGACCGGTTGTTGAACACGCCGGTGATCTGAAGGGAGGCGTGCGCCGGCTTGGGCGGCGGCGTGTGCATCGTCGCAGCGGCATGACGGCGCGGGCGCGGGCGTTGCTGCTGCTCTACGCGCCGGGCGCACGGTGCACCGGGCACGCCGTTCAGACCGTGCACCGTGCCCGCCGTTCAGACCGCGCACCGTGGACCGTGCACGCCATTCAGACCGGCACTGCTCCCGCTGCTGCGTAATCCGCAGTGATGCCCGCCGCGCGGGGTCCACCCGAGCTACGGTGCAGCGCATCGGCCCATTGAGCGACGCGTTGCGGATCGAGCCGCGAGCGTCGGCCATCCACGCACAACGCCGTGCGAAATCCCGCCACGTCCGGCGCGAGCGCATGAATCTGCGCCAACTGCGCCCAGCCCAGCGACCCGGCGAGCCCGCCCATCAAGCCTCGCTCGCGCATGAGCCGCAGCCATCGCGCGAGCGAGTCGCTGTCCACGTGATCGAACAGCGTGCTGCCGTCCTTGGCCGACGTGTCGAACATCACGCCCGCAAAACCGAGCGACGCCGCGTGCGCGACCAGTGCGCCGTCCATGCCGCCGTCGCATAGCAGGACCGGCACCACCGCCGCCGGCAGATTCGCCAGATGTTCGAGGCAGCGGCGTGCTGCTGGGCCGGGCGTCACGCCTACTTTCACGTAATCGGCCCCCGTTTCGCTGACTTCGATCACGCGTGCGGTGATGTCATCGAGCGCTTCCGGCGGCAGGTCGCCAATCGTCGCGCTGATCGGCTTGACCGGATAGCGGGCGCGAAGCTCGCGGACGATCCGCGCGATCTCGCCAGTCGACACGCCGCCGAGCGCGCCCATGTTCGGCTCCTTGAGGTCGATCAGGTCCGCGCCGGCGCGGGCGGCGTCCAATGCTTCGTCGTGCGAGCGGACGCTCGCAAGCAATGCCGTCATCGGTGTTCTCCGGAAAAAGCGGAAAAGCGCAAGAGGGAGCGGCTACCTTGGCGAGCCATGTAGCAAATCGGGCCGACTACGCGGCCTGGCCGCCGGGTGCCGCAAGCCGCTCGCGGTGCCGGGCGACAGCCGACGTGAGCCAGCCCCACGCGGTGCGCTCGGCGTCGCCGGCGGTTTTGTCGATGGCGATCTGCAGATAGGCCATCTCGCGATCGACTTTGTCGGCCGGCAGCATGAAAAGGCGGCTCACCAGAATCGCGCCTTCCACGACCGCTGCCTGCGCACGGTTAAAGCCCGTGAACGGCGCATGCGTTTCGCGGTGCACGCATTTCATCCGCAGCACAGGGCGCTCATTGTCGTCGCGCAACTCGTGCAGTTCGAACTCGGCATGCGCGAGCGATTCGGCGAGCCTCACGCTCGCGACGCGGCTCGCGGCGAGCGTCGGCCATTCGGTGGCGCAATGCGTGACGCAGCCTGCGAACACGCGGACGTCGGTGGTGAAATTGAGCACCGCCGCACGCGTGGCGACGATGTTCTCCAGTGTGACGGACGGACGAAAAGGCGACAGGATGACAAAGTCGTTCTCATAACGGGCTCCCATCGGCGCGACATGAGGACGGCCATCGCGCGCTGCGGTAGTGACGATCGTTTCGTGGATCATGGATGGGAACGCGTGTCGCGGCAGCGCTTCGGGCCGCCCGTGTTACTGACGATTAAGAGTCGATTCGCAGAGGGGCCGCATTACGCGGCCCATGCGGGCTTAACGCGTAGCGATATACATCGTGATTTCGAAACCAAAACGCATATCGGTGTAGCTCGGAGTCGTCCATTGCATAGATGCTTCCTCCATTGATTGAAACAGCGTCATGCCGTCGGTCCGGCAGGGTGCCGGACTTCATGGGCATGATCGGCTACGCAAGCTCCGTGCCGGACCGGCAGCGGCAACTTGTGCAGCCAATGCCCCGCCGCACTCCGGTTTTTGCCGGACGGCGCGGGCGTGCATGTCGTGCGCCGCACGCGGGCCCGACGGCTTTTCGTGCGGTGCACTGTTCCGATAATGCAGCAAAGTGTGCCACTGGGGATGAAAGACCCTGATGCGGGTGTCACTAACGGGCGTCTTTCGCGCGGCAAAGGCATAAACCAGGCGACACGCCCTTTGAGCGCATCTGCTAAAAACCCGCTCCACGATATGCGATCGATAACCTATCGATTAAGTCTGCCAAATAAAATCGTGAATTCCCGTTCATGACGGTCTTGCCTACAGTGCACACAAGCGCTTCGTTCTTCCGGCAGCGCGCCTGTCCACCATCGAGGAAACGTCATGAACGATTTCAGTCAACCGGCGATCGAGTCTCTCCACAAGCCGCGCAACGCGGGCGATCCGCGCGAGCGCTATGCCGCGGGTGTGATGAAGTACCGCGAGATGGGCTACTGGCAGCCGGATTACACGCCGAAAGACACGGACGTGATTGCGCTCTTTCGCATCACGCCGCAGCCGGGCGTCGAACCGGAGGAAGCGGCCGCGGCGGTGGCCGGCGAATCGTCGACGGCAACCTGGACCGTGGTGTGGACCGACCGTCTGACTGCATGCGACATGTACCGCGCAAAAGCTTATCGCGTCGATCCGGTGCCTGCGTCCAGCGCGAGCGAGCCGCAATACTTCGCCTACATCGCATATGAACTCGATCTGTTCGAGGAAGGCTCGGTCGCCAACCTGACCGCGTCGATCATCGGCAATGTGTTCGGCTTCAAACCGCTGAAAGCGTTGCGCCTCGAAGACATGCGCATACCGGTTGCTTACCTGAAGACCTTCCAGGGGCCGCCCACGGGAATCGTCGTCGAACGGGAGCGGCTCGACAAGTATGGCCGGCCTCTGCTTGGCGCAACCGTGAAGCCGAAGCTCGGGCTGTCGGGGAAAAACTATGGCCGGGTCGTCTATGAAGGTTTGCGCGGCGGCCTCGATTTCCTCAAGGACGACGAGAACATCAATTCACAGGCGTTCATGCACTGGCGCGACCGTTTTCTCTTTTCGATGGAAGCGGTGAACCGCGCGCAGGCCGAAACCGGCGAGGTGAAGGGCCACTACCTGAACGTGACCGCGGGCACCATGGAGGACATGTACGAGCGTGCCGAATTCGCCAAAGAACTGGGTTCATGCATCGTCATGATCGACCTGGTGATCGGTTGGACCGCGATCCAGTCGATGGGACGCTGGGCGCGCAAGAACGACATGATTCTCCACCTGCATCGCGCGGGGCATAGCACCTACACGCGTCAGCGCAACCACGGCATTTCGTTTCGCGTGATCGCAAAGTGGCTGCGCATGGCGGGCGTCGATCACGCGCATGCGGGCACGGCAGTCGGCAAACTGGAAGGCGATCCGCTGACAGTGCAAGGCTTTTACAACGTATGCCGCGAGGCGCGCAACGAAGTGGACCTGTCGCGCGGCATTTTCTTCGACCAGCCGTGGGCCGGCTTGCGCAAGGTAATGCCGGTCGCCTCCGGCGGCATTCACGCGGGGCAGATGCATCAGCTGCTCGACCTGTTCGGCGACGACGCGATTCTGCAGTTCGGCGGTGGCACGATCGGCCATCCGGGCGGCATCCAGGCGGGCGCCGTGGCCAATCGGGTCGCGCTCGAAGCAATGGTGAAAGCGCGCAACGAAGGGCGCGACATCCGCGAGGAAGGGCCGGACATACTCGAAGCCGCGGCGCGCTGGTGCGGACCGCTCAAGCAGGCGCTCGACACCTGGCGCGACGTGACCTTCAACTATGCGTCGACAGATTCGCCTGATTTCGCCGCCACGCCGACGGCGGCGTGAGTGGCTCGGGTGGCCCGCGTGGCTGAAGTAGAGAAAGTGCCTTAAACAAAGGCGTATCACACCATTCCCGCAGCAGTCCCGCAGCAGTGCCGCCACACTGCGCGGAAGACCATGTGCGCCGTTCGAACGTTGCAGACCATCAATCGCGAGGTACGTCATGCGTATTACACAGGGCACCTTTTCCTTCCTGCCGGAATTGACCGACGAGGAAATCAGTTTGCAGATCGACTATGCGTTGAGCCAGGGCTGGGCCTGTTCCGTCGAATTCACGGACGACCCGCATCCGCGCAACACGTATTGGGAAATGTGGGGGCTGCCGATGTTCGATCTGCACGACGCAGCCGGTGTGCTTCAGGAAGTCAAGGCATGCCGCGCGGCGCGTCCCGATCACTACATCAAGGTCAACGCATTCGATTCCGTGCGCGGCTTCGAGACGATGCGTCTGTCGTTCATCGTGAACCGGCCGCAGGAGGAACCGGGCTTCCGTCTCACGCGCCAGGACGGGCCAGCACGCGTGCAACGTTACGGGCTCGCGGGCTACGCGAGCGACCGGCCTTCCGGCGCACGCTACGTTACGGAGCGCTGAGCCATGAACATCGCGCTGCCGCCGAATATCGACCTCGCTGGGTTGTATCGCGACTCGGGCATCGGCGAGGTGCTCGCGGAACTCGACCGCGACCTCGTGGGCCTCGCGCCGGTCAAGACGCGAATTCGCGAGATCGCCGCGCATCTGCTTGTCGAGCGCGCGCGCGAATCGCTCGGCCTTGCAAGCGGCGCGCCGACGCTGCACATGTGTTTCTCCGGCAATCCGGGCACGGGCAAGACCACGGTCGCATTGCGCATGGCCGAGGTGCTGCACAGGCTCGGCTACATTCGCCGCAATCATCTGGTCTCCGTGACGCGCGACGACCTGGTCGGCCAGTACATCGGCCACACCGCGCCGAAAACGCGTGACGTGCTCAAGCGCGCGATGGGCGGCGTGCTCTTCATCGACGAAGCGTACTACCTGTACCGCCCGGAAAACGAGCGCGACTATGGTCAGGAAGCCATTGAAATTCTGCTGCAGACCATGGAAAACCAGCGCGACGATCTTGTGGTGATTCTCGCCGGTTACGCGTCGCGGATGGAAGTGTTCTTCGAAAGCAATCCGGGCTTTCGCTCGCGCATTGCGCACCACATTACGTTTCCCGATTACGGCGACGCGGAACTGCTCGACATCGCCGAGCGCATGCTCGCCACGATGCATTACCGCTTCGACAGCGACTCGCGGCGCGCTTTTGCGGATTACCTCGCATTGCGCACGCGTCAGCCGAACTTTGCCAATGCACGTTCGGTGCGCAATGCGCTCGACCGCTCGCGGCTGCGCCAGGCCAATCGTCTGTTCGCGCGAGCAATGGAGGGCGCCGCGCCCATCGACGCCGCCGCGTTGACACTGATCGCGGCCGAGGACATTCGCGCGAGCCGCGTGTTCGCTGCGCCGGTTGCGTCGAGCGACGAGTCAGCTCAATGCGCTGAATGCGCTGAGTACGGCGACTCGTCCGCGATTGCGTCGAATACTCACACGACCGGAACGCCCGCGACGCCCGACGGAGAGCGCCCCGCCACGGCACCGCCAGGCTGACCCAAAACAACCTCAGGAGATCGCCATGCAAGACGGACGTACGACCCTTTCGAAGTTTCTGATCGACACGCTCGACCGCCAGCCTTGCACGGCGGGTGGGGTGCAGAATGCGGGCCTTTCCGCGCTGCTCATCGATGTGGCTGCGGCCATCAAATCGATTTCGGCGATGCTCACCAAGGGCGCGCTCGGCGGTCACTACGGCTCGGCGCACAGCATCAACACGCATGGCGAGGAGCAGAAGAAGCTCGACGTGGCCACCAACGAAGTGTTCGTGCAGCACTGCGAGTGGGACGGACTGCTCGCGGCAATGGTCTCCGAGGAAATGGAGCACGTCTATACGATTCCCCAAGGCTATCCGCGCGGCGATTATCTGCTTGCATTCGATCCGCTCGACGGTTCATCGAACATCGACATCAATGGCGTGGTCGGCTCGATCTTCTCCGTACTGCGCAATGTGGAGGGAGCCGGCGCCGATGCAGAGGTGCCGGTGAGCGAGTCCGCTTTCCTGAGGCCTGGCCGTGAGCAGGTGGCGGCGGGCTACGCGATCTACGGTCCTTCGACCATGCTGGTGCTCTCGGTGGGTAGCGGCACGCATGGCTTCACGCTCGAACGCGACATCGGCAATTTCGTGCTCACGCATTCGAATATCCGCATTCCCGCGGATACGGCGGAGTTTGCGATCAACGCATCGAACGAACGCTTCTGGGAGCCGCCGGTGCGCCGCTACGTGCAGGAGTGCAAGGACGGCCGCACCGGCTGCCGTGCCGAGGACTTCAACATGCGCTGGATCGCGTCGATGGTCGCGGAGGTGCATCGCATCCTGATGCGCGGCGGCGTGTTCATGTATCCGCGCGACTCGAAAACGCCGGGTATGGAAGGGCGCCTGCGGCTTCTGTATGAAGCGAACCCGATGAGCTTTCTGGTCGAACAGGCAGGCGGCCTTTCGATTACGGGCCGCGAGCGCATTCTCGACGTGCTGCCGCATGCACTGCATGGCCGTGTGCCCGTGATTCTTGGCTCGCGCAACGAAGTGGAGCGCATTGGCCGCTATCACGGCGAATACGACCGCGGCGAGGACCAGCCGTTCACGTCACCGCTCTTTGGCCGCCGCTCGCTTTTCCTGCCGGGCTTTACTGCCTGATTGCGCGAACCCCGGCTCGCGTCGGCGGCTCAGAACGTGGCCGAACACAACACTACTATCCGGAGACAAGCGCATGTCAGTCAAACACCCGATTATCGCGGTGACCGGTTCGAGCGGCGCCGGCACCACCACCGTGATGAAAAGCTTCACGCATATCTTCAGGCGTGAAAAGATCAACGCGCAGATCGTGGAAGGCGACGCGTTTCATCGCTACGACCGTAACGGCATGCGCGAGGCCATGAAGCAGCACGAGCGCGACGGCGTGCCGAACTTCAGCCACTTCGGCCCGCAGGCGAACCTGCTGGAAGAACTGGAGGCGCTGTTCGCAAGCTATGGAGAAAACGGCAGCGGCAAGTTCCGCCATTACGTGCACGACGAAACCGAAACCCGCCTGTACAAGCAAGACGCCGGCACCTTCACGCCGTGGGAAGACGTGCAGCCCGGCACCGACCTGATGTTCTACGAGGGCCTGCACGGCGCGGCCGTGACCGAACGCATCGACATTGCGCGCCATGCGGACCTGCTGATAGGCGTGGTGCCGATCATCAACCTCGAATGGATTCAGAAGCTGCATCGCGATCAGACCATGCGCGGTTACTCGCACGAGGCGGTGGTCGACACGATTCTGCGGCGTATGCCTGACTACGTGAACTACATCTGTCCGCAATTTTCCCGCACGCATGTGAATTTCCAGCGCGTGCCGACCGTGGACACGTCGAACCCGTTCATCGCGCGGGAGATTCCGCAGCCGGACGAAAGCTTTGTCGTCATCCGCTTTGCGCGGCCCAAAGGCATCGACTTCCAGTATCTGCTGACCATGCTGCACGACTCCTTCATGTCGCGCCCGAACGTCATCGTCGTGCCAGGCGGCAAGATGGGCCTTGCCATGCAACTGATCTTCACGCCGATGATTCTGCAACTGATCGACCGGCGCTCGCGAGCGTGAGCCTCGCGGTTTCATCCGAGACAACTGCTTTCTGTTTCCCGAGGAGAATTCGATGAGCGCCGTTGCACAATCGCTTGAACTACCTGAGACCCGCCTGATGGCCGACGCGCTGCGCATGCTCGCGATCGACGCTGTCGAAGCGGCGAAGTCGGGCCACCCCGGCATGCCGCTCGGCATGGCCGAGATTGCCGTCGCGCTGTGGGACCGGCATCTCAAGCACAATCCGCGCAATCCGGCATGGCCGGACCGCGACCGCTTTGTCCTGTCGAACGGACACGGCTCGATGCTGCTGTACGCGTTGCTGCATCTCACCGGCTACGATCTGCCGATCGATGAGCTAAAACGCTTTCGTCAATTGCACAGCAAAACGCCGGGGCATCCAGAAGTCGGCGTCACGCCGGGCGTCGAGACGACCACCGGCCCATTGGGGCAGGGGCTTGCAAACGCGGTCGGCATGGCGCTGGCCGAGGCACTGCTCGCGCGCGAGTTCAATCGTCCGGGCCATACGATTGTGGATCACCGCACGTATGTGTTCGCGGGCGACGGTTGCCTGATGGAAGGCATTTCCCACGAGGCGGCCTCGCTCGCGGGCACGCTGAAGCTCGACAAGCTCACGGTGCTGTACGACGACAACGGCATTTCCATCGACGGCCATGTCGCACAGTGGTTCAACGACGACACGCCCGCGCGTTTTGCCGCATACGGCTGGCACGTGGTGCGCGACGTGGACGGCCACGATGCCGACGCGGTCGACCGTGCGCTGCTGGAGGCGCGCAGCGCCGGCCGGCCCACGCTGATCTGCTGCCGCACGGTGATCGGCAAAGGCTCGCCGGGCAAAGCCGGCACCCACGACGTGCACGGTGCGCCGCTGGGTGCGGACGAGATTACGAATACGCGGCGCGCGCTGGGGTGGCCGCACGCGCCGTTCGTCGTTCCCGAAGACGTGCGCAAGCAGTGGGATGCGAGCGCGCGCGGCCAGGCGGCCGAGGCGGAGTGGACGCGCCGCTTCGAAGCCTATCGCCGGCATTATCCGCACGAAGCCGCTGAATTCGAGCGCAGGACGCAAGGCACGCTGCCGGCCCATTGGCGCGACACAGTTCATGCGATGCTGCGCGACGCCGACAGCGCGGCACAATCCATCGCCACGCGCAAGGCCTCGCAGCAGACTATCGCAGTGCTCGCCCGCGCGCTGCCGGAACTGCTCGGCGGCTCTGCGGACCTGACGGGCTCGAACCTCACCGACTGGCAGGCCGCAATCGACGTGCATGCGGACGACACCGGCCTGCAAGGCGGCAACTATCTGCACTACGGCGTGCGCGAGTTCGGTATGAGCGCGATGATCAACGGCATCGCGCTGCATCGCGGACATATCGCCTTCGGTGGCACGTTCCTCACGTTTTCCGACTACTCGCGCAACGCGCTGCGCATGGCCGCGCTGATGAAAACACGCTCCATCTTCGTGTTCACGCACGATTCGATCGGGCTCGGCGAAGACGGGCCCACGCACCAGTCGGTCGAGCACGCGGCGAGTTTGAGGCTGATTCCTGGGCTCGACGTCTGGCGCCCGTGCGATTCGGTGGAAACCGCGCGCGCGTGGGCGAGTGCAATCGAGCGCGCTGGGCCGTCATGCCTGTTGCTGAGCCGCCAAACCCTGCCGTTCGTCCCACGCGACAGCGTGCAGCTCGAAGCGATAGAGCGGGGTGGCTACGTGCTGCGCGACTGGCCGCCAGAAGCCGCGCAAGGCACGAATCCCGACCGTCGCGCTCGGGTCGTTCTGATTGCTACGGGATCCGAAGTTTCACTCGCACTCGAAGCGCTCCCGCTACTCGCCGAAGCGGGCGTTGCTGCACGCGTCGTCTCCATGCCGTCGACGAGCGTATTCGACCGGCAACCGGACGCATGGCGCGCGGCGGTTCTGCCGCCGGGCGTGCCGCGCGTGGCGGTGGAGGCGGGCGTTAGAGCGTTCTGGCGACAGTACGTGGGGCTTGAAGGCGGCGTCGTAGGCATCGACACCTTCGGCGAGTCCGCGCCCGCGGCCGCGCTGTTCGAACATTTCGCGCTGACCGCCCAGGCCGTGGCGGACGAAGCGCGCCGTGTAGTGCGGCGCTTCGCATGAGCGGCACATGGAATCCGATTCGTCTTCGAGGAGTTTGCAATGGCTTTTATCGCACTACGTCAACTTCTGGATCACGCGGCCGAACACGGCTACGGCGTGCCGGCGTTCAACGTCAACAACATGGAGCAGATTCACGCGATCATGCAGGCCGCCGAGGAAACCGCGAGCCCGGTGATCCTCCAGGCGTCGGCGGGCGCACGCAAGTATGCCGGCGAGCCTTATCTGCGCCATCTCGTGCTGGCTGCGCTCGAGGCGCATCCGGACATTCCGCTCGTACTGCATCAGGACCACGGCGCGAGCCCGGCGGTGTGTCAGCAGGCGATCCGCTCGGGCTTCACGTCGGTCATGATGGACGGCTCCTTGCTGCCCGATCAGAAAACGCCCGCCACGTATGACTACAACGTCGACGTGAGCCGCCGGGTGGTCGAGGCGGCGCACGCGGTGGGGGTTTCGGTGGAAGGCGAGTTGGGTTGTCTGGGTTCGCTCGAAACGGGCACGGCCGGGGAAGAGGACGGCGTCGGCGCGCAAGGCCAACTGGCACGCGACGATCTGCTGACCGACCCGAAAGAAGCGCAGATTTTCGTCGAGGCCACTGGCGTGGATGCGCTCGCCATCGCGATCGGCACGTCGCATGGCGCGTATAAATTCAGCCGCCAGCCTACCGGCGATATTCTCGCGATCGACCGGATCGTCGAAATACATGAGCGGATTCCGAACACGCATCTTGTGATGCATGGCTCGTCTTCGGTGCCGCAGGAGTGGCTTGCGGTGATCCGCGAATACGGCGGCGACATACCCACGACTTATGGCGTGCCCGTGGAGGAAATCCGGCGCGGCATTGCTCACGGGGTGCGTAAGGTCAACATCGACACGGACATCCGGCTCGCTATGAGCGGCGCAATGCGCAAGTCGATGGCGAACGCCCGCGCTGAATTCGACCCGCGGGCCGCGTTGAAGGCGGCCACGGCTGCCGCGCGCAGTGTATGTGTCGAGCGCTTCGAGGCTTTCGGCTGCGCGGGACAGGCGCCGCGCATCAAGCCGTTGCCGCTCGAGGCGATGGCGCACCGCTACCACTGAGCGCAAGGAGACAGAGCCATGCGTGATTTTCTGATTGCTCCTTCACTGCTGTCGGCGGATTTCGCACGCCTCGCGGACGAGATTCGCGATGTCACAGCGGCCGGCGCGGACTGGATTCATCTGGACGTGATGGATAACCACTACGTGCCGAATCTGACTGTGGGGCCGCTCGTCTGCGCTGCGATCCGTCCGCATACGCAAGTGCCGATCGACGTCCATCTGATGACCATGCCGGTCGATCCGCTTGTTATCGGCTTTGCCGAGGCGGGCGCGAACACAATCAGCTTTCATCCGGAGGCATCGCTGCACGTGCATCGCACTATCGAACTGATCAGAAGCCACGGCGCGCGGGTCGGACTCGCGCTAAATCCCGCCACGCCGCTTGCGGTGCTCGATCATGTGATCGAGCGGCTCGACGTGGTGCTGCTCATGTCGGTGAATCCCGGCTTCGGCGGCCAGGCGTTCATACCGGAGATACTCGCCAAACTGCGCGCGCTGCGCGAACGCGTCGATGCCACGATGCAGCGCACCGGCCGCACGCTGCTAATCGAAGTGGACGGCGGCGTGAAGGCGTCGAACATCGCGGAGATCGCGGCGGCGGGCGCGGACGTGTTCGTGGCGGGTTCCGCTGTGTTCGGCGCACATGACTATGCGCAGGCTATCAGCGAAATGCGCGGCGAACTGGCGCAGGTCAGCGAAGTCGCTTTGGCCGAAGCGCGCTAAAGAGGGTGCAGGTCCCGACAGTTTCAAGAGAAACGCTTCAGCGCTTTTTCATCGTCTCGCCGGGGGCGCACCATGCGGACAGATCCTGCTCCGGCCGCTCGACGGCGCAGCCCCAGTCGAGTGGCTGGTCCTGATCGAAGCGCTTGCCGAGGCGCCATGCAATTTCTGCGCGCGCAAGCTGGACGCCCATATAGAACGCGTGGCCGCCGTCGGCTTCGAGATGAAGCTGCGGATAGAACTGGAACGGATCGCCTGCTTTCAGGTGACCGTCGCGGTTATACACGTGGATTCCATCAGCACTGATCTGAACGCGAAAGTTAGGATCACGAATATCGCGGGCGAACTCGTCGATTTCGGCGGCGCTATAGGGGAACGGACGTCTGACGTGAACGGTCGCGAGATCGCTGTTGATGCCCTTGGGCAGCACTTGCGCCTCGCGCGCGGCGTGCATGACGCGGCGCGCGACGTCGGCTTCGCGCACCGCACGCCGCGCATGCGGGCTCACGGAGGTGGTGAGCACGGCACTCACGCGAAGCTCCGCGGCCATGCCGAGCAGTACCGCGTTGATGCCGCTCGTGTCCGCCTCGGTGAGCTCGGTCACGTTGCCGATGCCCATCATGATGTCCACGTCCGGGTAGCGTTCGCGCAGCCGCACATAACGCGCGATCGAGGTCGCCAGACCGAACGGTATGGGATCGAGAATCGGGTCCGCGAGAAATGCGCGGCCTTGCGCGGCAAACCGTTCGATGGCGGCGTCGAGCGACGCGGGCTCGCGCGGATCGCGTGCAACCAGAATAGGTGTGGACGGCACTTCGTCGGCGATCCACAGCGTGTCGAGGTTCAGGCTCATCAGATAGTCCGCGCCCGCGCGGCCGCCGCGCAATAGCTCTTCGCTGCGCATCGAATCGACGCTGACCCGATAGCCCTCGCCCTTCAGGCGGCGCACGGCGTCCTCGAGATGCGGAAACGGCGTTTCGGGCAGGCAGCCGATGTCGATCACATCCGCGCCCTGCGCCGCATACTCGCGGGCACGCGCGGCAATGCCGTCGAGATCGAGACGAGGCGCATCGACGATCTCCGCGAAAATCTCCGTTTCGTAGCGCGACAGATCGACGGGCTTCGCCTCGCGGCCGAAGAATTGCGGCAGATCTTTCACTTCTTCCGGGCCGCGTTCGAATGGCACGCCGTAGTGTTCGGTGAGCGCGGCCAGGTCGCCCCGGCAGCGTCCCGGCACGATCACGCGCTGCGCCGCGAGTGGCGCGGACACGCGGCGGCGAATCATGTCGGCCGTCATGAGCGCGGCGACCTGCAGGCCGATCTCGCGAATCTCCCAACTGAACGGCGCGGGCGCCATGCTTTCGAGCACGCGCGCGAGGCTTTTTTCTGCGAGCCGCCCTGTCAGGAAGACGATGTGGTCCATGTCATGCAAGTTGGAGCGTCGCGAGCCGTTGATCGAGCGCCGCCTTCAGTTCATCCAGCGAGCGCACCACAGTCGTGTATTCGAAGCGCGACAGGCGCTCCACATTGTCGAGTTCGATGGCTCGCGGCCGCAGTTCCACCCATTCATTGGGGCTTTGCGTGACCACGGTCGGCTCCGTATCGCATGCAAAGACGATGCCCGGAATGCATTGCTTGCCCGCCTGGGCATACATGTTGGTGGGCAGCGAATCCGAGATGCCGAACGCGCATTTGGCCACCGTATTGCTGGTGGCCGGCGCGATGATGACAGTGTGATACATGCCGTGATACAGCATGCCGACCGGTACGCCGCTCGCGCTCTTGTCGCGGAACACGTTGAAGCGCTCGCGCAGTTTCGGCAGCTTCCAGCCATAGAGCGGCAGCACTTCCTCGGCGGCGGCGGAGAGAAAGAGGTCTGTGCGCGGCAATGCCAGCGCGAGCTCGATCGACTCCTCCAGCAGGTGGCCGGAGCCGGTCACGCACCATGCAAAGCGCGCGTCGGGCTTGAAGTCCGCAAGCTTGCGAGCGGGCGCCTCGGTCATGCGTGATGCGTGTGAGGCGAGGCGTCTGTGGGGAACGCTTCGGCGGTCGTTGCGTGCGGTGCGGGGTCGTCGGCTGCGTCGTCGGCTTCCGCGCCGTCATTGCTCGAGCCGTCGTGCGACAGACGGATATGCAGCCGCCGCATCTTCCGGTACAGCGTGTTGCGGCTGATGCCCAGCGCCTTCGCCACATTGCTGACGTTCCAGCGATTTTCCTCGAGCAGCGTTAGAACCGTCTCGCGCTCGTTCAACTGGATTGCATTCAGCGCGGACAGGTCGGCGTCGTCGTCGGCATGCGGGGCAGGCTGCGCCGCTGGTTGCGACAAGGCCGGCGACACAGCCGGCGACGGCAGGTCCGGCGCGCGCTGCGTGACCTCGGCCGGCAGATCGTCGCAGCGGATGGGCTGCCCGTCGCATAGCGCGATTGCCATCTGCAACACGTGCCGCAACTGACGGATATTGCCCGGCCACGCATAGCTCAGCAATGCCTGCTCGGCTTCCTTCGTCAGTTCGGGCGGATCGCCCTCGGTTTCGGCTTCGAGCAGATGATGAATCAGCGGAAGCTTGTCGACCCGCTCCGCGAGCGGCGGCAGATTCAGCTCGACGCCCTTGAGCCGGTAATACAGATCCTCGCGGAACTGGCCACTGTGCACGAGTTCCAGCAGATTGCGGTGACTCGCACTGATCAACTGGAAGTTGACCTTGACGGTTGTCTCCGCGCCGAGCGGCGTGACCTCGTGTTCCTCTATCACGCGTAGGAGGCGCGCCTGTAACGCCAGCGGCATGTCGCCGATTTCATCGAGAAACAGCGTGCCGCCGTTGGCCTGCACGATCTTGCCGCGCCTTCCCTCGCGCTGTGCGCCGGTGAATGCGCCGGCCCGATAGCCGAACAGTTCGCTCTCTATCAGGTTCTCCGGCAGCGACGCACAATTGACCGGCACGAACGGCCCTGACGAAAGCGGGCTGATGCTGTGCAGCGCCTGCGCGAACACTTCTTTGCCAGTGCCCGTTTGTCCTCTGAGAATGATCGGGATCTTACGTTGCACCACGCGCGCGCCCAGCTGGATTTGCGAGGCCATGCGCGGGTCGCCGAACTCCAGATGCGCGATTTCGTCGAGCCGGGCCGCGGGCGCGCGCTTTTCCGGCGCGCTCGTGCGCGGCACCGGCGCCGCAACGGCAACGCGTGCGCCGCGACCGGCGGCGTTTTGTGCGGTCTGCGCAATCAGGAAGAAACGGTTGGTCGCGTTGGCGCTGTACACGGTGACCGGATGGAACGAGCCGCGAATGCTGCGCGCGATCATGTCCTCGAGCGACGCGTTGAACGCCTCTTCGATACGCCGTCCGCGCAATTCGCCAAGCGAGCGGAAGCCGAGCTGGAACAGCGCACTGCGGTTCGCGGCGAGCACCGTGCTGTCGTCCGCGACCGCCAGCTTGCCGCCGTGCAGCGTGCCGACGAATTCAGGGCGGCTGTGGAAATGAATCATGTTCGCGTGCCGGTAGCGCGCGTCGATCAGCCGGTTTTCGATCATCTGCCGCGACATGCCCACAAGCACCAGCGAGTGCTGCTGCAGCAGCTTCGAGCGGCTTGTCACGTCGAGCACGCCGGCTATTTCGCCGCTGTCGTCGAAGATCGGCGCGGCCGAGCAGGTGAGGGACGTATAGCGCGGATAGAAATGTTCGTGCTGGCACACGGCAATGCAGTCGCGCTCGGCGAGACACGTGCCCATTCCGTTGGTGCCGGCTTCGCGCTCGCTCCACAGGGCGCCGACGCGAAAGCCGTCGGAGGCCACCGCCTCGGCAAACGGCACCGAAGAAACCTGGTGGACGATGACGCCGCCCGCGTCGACCAGCACCACCGCCAGTTCCGGATCGGCCAACTGTTGATAAAGCGTGGTCATTTCCAGCTTCGAACACGCGATGAGGTCGCCCATTGCCTCGCGGCGCGCGCTTAGTTCGTAGTCCGTCAGGATCGGCGGCGTGACGAAACGGGAAGGATCGAGCTGGAATTCATTGACGCAGCGCGCCCACGACTGAGCGACGGGCTCGCTCGTCGGCCGCGTCGCCAATTGATGGTTGACGACGTTGAAGATTTCACGGACGTGCATGGAGCTGTCAGCGAGCAACGACATGGGGTTCGTCTCCGTTGCGGCACATTCATGCGCGCCTTGCGTTGCCTTCGCGAGTGCTGCCTTCGCGGGGCTGTGCAGTGCGCGTCTACGCGTGCCGCTTTATCGATAATGTCATCCCCTCGCGCCGCGGCTTCTGGGTCCGTATGCGCAGTGAGTAATCAGCCTGCTATGTGCCTGCTATCTGTACCGCGTCTGTGCCTTTGTCAGGCGTTGGCTTAAAACTCTACGCCCGATGTCGTTTGTGTTCAATACGAAGTCGCATCAATAGTACAGGCTGTGCCCGTTTTTTGCTTTGATGGAGGGCCCGCCGTAGCGGGCCGCTAGCCGGGGTTTCGCGGCGCACACTGCTCTGCGCGCGGCTCATCCTGTACTACCTGCGTTTACCCGGGGTTGCGTCTTTTAACTTGTTGCCGCTATGCGGCGGAGTACACCATGGACCGTATCGACACCGTTCGCCTCGCCAGCTTTTCCGTTGCCGCCGATGCCGGCGCGGCCCGCTCGAGCGCGCCGTGGGGTGTAGCTTCCGAGGCGCCGTCGGCAGGCGTGTCCGAGGATAAGCCTGCGGGTCGCATGGACATTGTGTTCATCGAAAACTTTATCGGTCAGACGATTATAGGGATCGACAGCAGCGAGCTGCATGTGCCGCAACCGGTGCGGATGAACCTCGCCATCGGCGTGCCCGCGATTCGCGCGTGCGCGACCGATCGCATCGAGGACACCATCAACTATGCGGCGGTGCGCGCCGCGCTGCACGCGCTGCTCGAGTCGCACGGCGTGCGTCTGCTCGAAGCGCTTGCCGAAGCGGTGGCGCGTCTGCTGATCAATGATTTCGGCGCCCACTGGGTACGCGTGGCGCTGGCCAAGCCGGCCAAGTTCGACGACGTGGCGGCCGTGGGCGTGCAGATAGAGCGGCAGCGCAGCGACATGCCGAAGGCGGCGAATGCGCAAGGCGGTCTCGCGGATTATGCGTCGCTTGGCGAAGGGCTGATTCCGAACTGACAGGAAAGCGATCCGCGGCGGCCGGTTCGGCGCCGCGTGCGCAAACAGGGCGCCGCACACGTGACAAACGGCTGGTGCGCAACCAGGCGCCGCGCCGGTGACAAGCGGCTGCGTGTGCAACCAGGCGCCGCCCACGTGACAAACGGCTGCGTGTGCAACCAGGCGCCGCCCACGTGACAAACGGCTGTGTGCGCAACCAGGCGCTGCGCACGCGACGGCCGACGGCCGCCGCCCGCTGCGTCAGCGGCTATTGCCTTAGCCGCTATTTCGACGCCGCCGTCTTGTCGCCGCCGAGCCCGCAACTGCGGTAAGCATCGGTTTGCAACGTGCGGAATTTCTTTGTCTGCGCCTTCGCGTGATCGACTCGAAACTCGGCGCCCCCTTCGCCGCCGAGCGATGCGTAGCGGGAAAACGTGGACTGGTCGACGAATTCGTCATAGGGCAGCGCGGTGGCCATTTTGTCGATCACGCACGAGCATTTGTAGACGTTCGCGAAGTCGTGTCCGTTCTCGTCCATGCATGTGAGCACGTATTCGACCCGCCCCGTGGTCGGATAGTTATAACCGCCCGCCGGGGCCGCTGCGGCCGGCGCGTCGCCGTCCGCCCAGGCGAGCGGCGCGGCGAGCGCCATGCAGGCGCAGGCCGCCAGCGCGCGAAATCGTAGGGTCATCTCATGCCTCTTCAGAGCAATCGCACCAGGGCGCAAGCTGACGGCCCGCGCGGCAGCGCTGCGCGCGGGCCGCTCGCACGGCAAGGGCCGTGGCTCCTCCATCAGTTCGGTGCGAACGGGTGGGCGACGCTGCTCTTCTTCGACACGACCTCGGCAGCCGTCGGCTCGCCTCTCACCGCGCGTTGAATCGCCTCGCGCGTGGCCTTGTAGTTGTACTCCTGAATCTTCTTGTCGTCTTCCGCCTGCCAGTGAATGAAGACGCCGACGCACAGGAACAGGTCGTCGGCTTCGTCTGCGGGGATCGTGCCGTCCTCGACGCTGTCCGCGACCGCCAGCGCAACCGCATGTTGCGCGGGTCCGAACATCTGCACGGCCTGCTTCGCGCCCTTGATCGTTACCTTGTTGAAGAGGATCGTATTGGGTTTCGCTAGAAGATTCGGCGCGACCACCGCGAGCAGCGATGTGAAGCCATCCTTATTATTGGTTAGCGCATTGCAGAATGCGGTTTCCGCAGCGGAACCTCGCGGTCCCATCAGCAAGTCGATGTGTGCGACCTCGTTGCCGTCGCCGACGAGCGACTCTCCTATCAGGACGCGGTTGATCTTGGCCATGCTGTTCCTCCGATGAGTGATGGGGACTTGCCGACTGACTGACATGCCGCCTGTCACGCTCCTGGTCCGCGAGCGGCGGGCGGCGGTTGATGCACGATGGCATTCACTAACAGAATTCGTGCCAATGCGCGGCGCGTTCGTATTCAGGGCGCGTGGCGCGAGCCGCTCGCGTGGCGGGGCTCTGCAACGCACAGCGCGACGAACAGCGTGGCCACCGTCAGGTCCGCGCTCGTGCCGGGGTTGATGGCGGCGGTCTTCAGTTCGGCATCCCATGCCTTTAGCGGCACGCCGGCAGCCGCGCTGCCCGCTTCGTCGAGCGTGCGCAGCCACTGCGCGCGCCTCGCGCGTGCCGCAAGCGTGACACTCTGCGCCACGGCCGCGCCGTGCTTACGCACAATGTGCGAGTCGGGCCAGGCGCCAAGAAAGCGCAGAAACACGTTGAGCGTCGCCGCGTGCAACGAAGCGGCCGGAACTTCGCGCAAGGCGCCGAGCCCGGTTTCGAAGATGTCGCGAAAGCCCTCGGCATATTGACGTGCGATGCTGTCGCGCGTAGCGGCAAGCGCCATGGCGTCGCGCAGGCCGACCGTCGGCGCGTGATGCACGGATTGCTCGGGGGCGTCGCCCAGACCGCCTGGATTGGCGAGGGCGATTGCACGGTACGCGAGGCGCGCGTCGTCTATGTCGAGCCGCGCGAGCACGCGTTCGGTGGCGGCGTGCCAGGTTTGCGCGGTGAGCGGGCGCGCGGCTTGGTCGAGCGCGGCTGCGAGCGGCGCAATCAGCAGCAGAATGCCGAGGTTCGTATTGCAGCCGACGGCCGCGCGCGTGCGCGCGACTGCGTCCACAACGCGCTGGCCCACTGGCGCTCCGCGCGCGAGCAGCGCGTCGGCGGCGGCTTCGGCGCTCGCGATGAACTGCGCCGCACTCATGCCGTGGCCCTCGCTGTCCATGCTGACGTTGCCGGGCTTCGGTGTTTCGACGTCGAGTCGGCAGGCGTCGAGGAAGGCGGCGCGGATGCGCTCGTCGGCAAGGGCGGGCGGAGCGCCGTCGTCGCCGGAAGTGGACCAAGCGCCGTGCTTGCGGGGAGAGGACGAAGCGCCGTCCTTGCCGGAAGCGGATGAAGCGCTGTTCTTGCCGGAAGAGGACGAAGCGCTGTCTTTGCCGGAAGAGGATGAAGCGCCGTCCCTGCCGGAAGAGCACGAAGCGCCGTCCTTGCCGGAAGAGGATGAAGCTCCGTCCCTGCCGGAAGAGGACGAAGCGCCGCCCTCTCCGGCACGGCGATTCGCCCGACGCATCCCTGCGCCCGACTCGCGGGGTCCGCGCGCCGGCTCAGCCATGGCGTCCATGCAGCGCTACCACCGACGCGTCGCCGCTTGCAGCAGGCGCATGTGCGCCGCGCTGCGCCGGCAGCTTGCGAAACAGCAGATCGTCGACGAGCGCGGCCGCCACGTCCACCGGCGTCACCGATTGCAGCCCGCGCCACGCTGCCACGCCGTTCACCTCGAGCACGAGCGGTCTGGTGGCGTCGTGCGGATCGGGAATCAGGTCGACGCCCGCATAGTCGAGTCCGAGCGCCTCGGTCGCCCGTATGGCGGTTTGCGCGAGCGGCGCGGTCAGTTCCGCCGCTTCACAGCTCGCCCCTTGCGCGAAGTTGTGAATCCAGCCCTTGCCGCCGACCCGCCGCATCGCCGCCACCGCACGCCCGCCGATCACCAGTACGCGCCAGTCGAAGCCGGCGTCGCCGCCGTCGATATAACGCTGCAGGTACGCCACCTGGCTATACGGTTTGAGCGAAGGCAGCGGCGCGAGCTGGGCAGGCGCCGCGCGGCGCGCGCCGAGCCGCTTGAGGCCGTGGCCCTGCGAGCCGAACAGCGGTTTGAGCACGACCTGGCGGCCGGCCGCGGCCTCGCGCATCAGCACGCGTTGCGCGAATGCGGCCGATTCGCCCGCCCATGTCGCGGGCGTCGGCACGCCGTGGCGGTGCAGCAAGAAGCTCGTCATCGACTTGTCGACGCTGCGCTCGATCGCGCGCGCGTCGTTATAGACCGGCACGCCCGACTCGCGCAGCGCATGCAGAACGCCCAGGCGCAGCGTGACCTGCTCGAACGTGCCGCCGGCAATGCCGCGCACGAACACCGCGTCGGGCAACGTATGGCCAAAACCCGGCAGCATCAGCCCATGCGGCTGCCATGTCGTGTCGATCCGGCAGTCCGCGAGATCGACGCAACGCGCGTCGGCGCCGCGCGCGCGAAACGCTTTTTTCAGGCGCCCCGTGTGCCAGCCGGTCTCGTCGGTCATGATCGCAATGCGCAGCGGGGCCTGCGCGCCTGCCGCGTTGGCGTCGCTGTCTTCCTGCGCACGAGCGAGCGGCAACGGCGGGCTCATGGCTTGCCGCTCCACTGCGCGTGCAGCAGATCCGCGTTCACGGCGCCGCCGTGATATGTCGCGCCGCTTTCGAGGCTGCTTACCCACACTTCGGCGGGGGCGAACAGCGCCGGGTCGATCTGATAGAAGTCGTAGTTGAACGACGTGAAGATGTCCGCGAACGGGCGGCCATGGTCGCGCGAGTTCGAGGCGGGCAGTTCCGCGGCGAGCCGTCTTGCCACCGCGTCGTGCCTGACCGTGAGATGCACGCGGCCGCCGTACAGGATGGCGTCGTTGGTGCGTCCCATCGCCTGAATGCCGTCCGGCGCGGGCGGCGGCAACGGCGCGGAGCCGCCGGCCTCGACCACTTGGTCGAGCGCGACGCCCAGCACGTGCGTCTTGTGCAGCGCAACTTCCACGACCCGGGCCACCACCTGCACCGTTCCCGCCACAGAGTGTGTCGGCGTGGTGACAAGTGTCAGCTGCTGCGGCGCGAGCGCGCAGTCGTTGAGCACCTTGTCGACGATTACCTGGGGTGGCAGGCGGTCCACTTCGAGCACCAGTGTGCCCCGCTCATGACGGTCACGATAGCCGAGCTCCGCGAAAAGCGGCTCCTTGACAGCGAGCGCCCGCGCCGGCCCGGAGCCGAGCGAGAAGAACTTCTTGCCGCCGGTCTGCTCCTTGGTGGCCGCGAGACTCCACCCTGCGTACTGGCTGCCAAGGCATGCGAGCACGGGCCACGAGGTTCGCACTTCAATCGTGCTCGGCCAGAGCGGCCTTGCGTCGAGGCTCTCGCGCACGGTCACATGGCCGAGGCCGCCCATGCAGATGCGCGCGATCAGCACGCCCGCGGCGACGCTGCCCGGCGCATCCACGCCCGCGTCCACCAGCACCGTACCGTTCTCCGTGCGGCTGACGGCGGCGCCAAAGCGCGGCGCATCGTCGACGAGACGCGTCACGAGACGTTCGCTGAGTGCGTTGACGCTCAGCGCGGCGGCATCCGCGAGCGGCGGGCGGGCCGGGTCAGGAGTGGCAGTGGATGAAGTCACGGTCGGGCTCACGAAAGGGCGTGGGTAGCGAGGCTGGACAAGACGCTTGCGACGGCTCGCGGCAGTTTTCGATGCGTTGCAGAACCAGCGTGTGCTGCGCGTCGAGCGCTTGCCGGACCGCATCCACGGAAGGCGCGTGCGCGAGCAGCGTGCAGACCGGCTGGCCGGCTTCGATTCGCGTGCCGGGCATCGGCACGTCGCGGCAGCGCGCATCGCGCGCGCAGGCGTCGCTGAAGGCTTCCGATACCGCAAACGGCTGTGGCGCGAACAGCACCTGCTGGCCGGCACGGCAGACGGCGGGCGCGGGCTCGGGCGGCAGGCGGCCGTGGCGGCACGCGTCGATGTGCGCGGCAACGAGGCCGCGGGGCCATGCGTCAGGTGAGGCAGTCTCATACAGCGTCATCGTCGACGATGGACGCGTGTTTATTTCGAGCACTTCGAACGATTCGCCGTCGAGGAGAAAGTCGCAGCTATTGATGCCGGCGAGTCCGACTCGCGCGCAAAGCGCAGCGATCGCCGCGCGCACACGTATTTCCACCTTCGGCGGCAAGTCGACAGGGCCGATCGAGCCGGCATGCACGAAGGGCAGCGTGCCCATCTGGCAGGTGAGTTGTTGCGCGAAGCCAATCACCCGAGCGCTGCCGCGCGCGGCCAGAAACAGCGCCGACATTGGGCGGCCGCGGCTGTGCTGCTGGAAATACGCTTGCACCGGCCGCCCGCCGCCAGCAAGCGTGGCAAGCGGCTCGACATGAGTGCCGCCGCAGCCGTCGGCGCGCTTCATCAGCCAGCCCGAGGCCGCGGCGGGCAACGTAAAGGCAACCGGTGGATGCGGAATGTCCAGCTCGTCGAGCAGCGCGAAAAAGCGCCGCGGGTCGCGCACCTGAGCGCTTGCCTGCGCAGCATTGCCGATGAAGCGAGGCAGGCCCGGAGCTTCGCACAAGCGCGCGATAAACGGCTCGAGCCCGCTGCCGTCGATCCAGCCGATCAGGCCCGGCAGGCGCGCGCAGCGCCCAAGTGCCCCGGCGAGCTTCGCGGGGTCGATCGACAATGGGCCGCCGCCAATGTCGAACCAGAGTTCGGCTGCCTCGCGAGTATCGCGGTCGCCGAACACGTCGAGCGCGACGACGCGCAAACCGGCGCGGGCGGCAGACTGGGCGAGCATCCGCGCGGACAGCCCCGCCACGGCGACGAACGGCGCCCGCGCTGCAGAGGAACGCGACATCATGGTAGCTCCGGCAGTGCGGCGAGGCTGCTTCGACGGCCCGTCATGCGCGACATGCAGTGCACCTCTTGCATGGCGCGCCGCTCAACCGAGGCCGGCCGCGACGGCGCGGGCCTCGTCGAACGCCTGCGGAAAACTCAGGTACACGGGCTTGCCGCCGGTGCGCATCCGCGTGAAAAGCCGGTGTTCGACCTGATACTTGACATTACCGATGGCGAGCGCGCCGATGCCGATGGCACCGGCCGCCGTCGGCACGCCGTCGATCGGCTTGCCGTCGTTCATCACGTTGACGCCGGCAATGCCTTCGGGCGGCACGGCGTTGACATCGGCGGCGATCAGCAACTGGCGCGCGTGCGCGAGGTCCTCGCGGCTCACCACCTGCACGCCCGCGACGGCGGTCGCCAGCACGATCTCGGCTTCGCCGAGCACCGCGCGCAGTTCGGCGGAGTTCGTGGTGCCCACCCCTTTGGTCACGATCTGGAAGCGCTGATTGAGCTCGTCGCTCACGCGCGCGGCGCGCGCCGCGTTGGTGTGGCTCGCAATCGATACGTCCGCGCCGAGCGAAGCCGCCATGGCAGCCGCCACGCGCCCAACCGCGCCCGTGCCGCCGAGAATCAGCAGGCGCTTGCCGCCCAGTTCCATGCCGTACGCCTTCGCGAGATGCCGCTCGGCGAGCGCGACGAGCGCGGCCGCGGTCGTGTAGGCGCCGCTCGGGTCGGCGAACACTGAGACTTCGAACGGCGGCACCATCGCCTTGCGAGCCGTGTCGAGCATGTCGGCGGCGAGCATGACGTCGCGTCCGCCAATGAAAATGCCGGTGCGCGCCACGCCTTTCGGTCCGCGCGAAAAGATCGCGTCCTGGGTGAGGTTGCCCACCATGCCGGCGTCGACGTTGCAATACGGCACGATGATCTGGTAGCCGGCGTCGGCGGCCATGTTGACGTCGAATGGGCTCATCTGCGGCGTGGCCGTGAACATGTGCAGGATGTAGGGCCTTTCCGCGGGTTTTTCCGCTAGTTTTTCAGTGGTGTCGGACATGGCAGAGGGCTCGTTTCGGTGGCGATGTCATGGACTGCGCAAGTGACGGGAGACAAGTGACGCGAGACAGGGCACGGCCTGATATGCGCTGCGCCGCGGAATAAGGACACTTCATGCTGCGCCGATGCGTCGATGCTGCCGCGCCTCGTCCGAGCGCACGGTCGCGCCGCGATTGCGTCCGCTCACGACGGCGCATTCGATGTGCGGCAGGCCGCGCGTCGCTTCGCGTGCCGTGGCGAGCGCGCCTTCGGCGTCGCGTGCGCTGCCGAGAATCGCAAAGCCGGTCGGCCCCCACGAACTCTGGCCGATGCCCGCTGTTCGTTGCGCGGCCACGGCACGCAGCGCCCGTTCGACGCCGGGGCTCGTGAACACGCCGCCTTGCACGGGCGCGAAATATTCGCCGATGGTCTGCTGCATCTCCGTCAAGCCCTGCGCGAACGGCACGATGTTGCGCTCGGCGGCACCAGGCAGGATTTTCATCAGCACGAGGTGGCACAGATGCGCGGCGAGCCGCTGCGGAAACGGCGCGAGCGCCGCAAGGCCGCGCCGCTCCTGTGCACCGTGCAGGCCTTCGCGGGCCGTGTCGCTCACCAGCAGCACGCGCCAGTTCTCAGGAAACGGCTGGCGCGCGAGCAGCGGCGGCACGCCTTGACGCAGATCGCCTGCAGGCCCGCCGTCCACCAGCAGGCCGCCCGAATCGAAGCCGAGCACGCCGATTCCCGAGCGTGCGCCGCGGCCGAGCAGGCACGCGAGTTCGGCCGTGGTCGCGACATGACCGAGCAGCCGCACGAACGCCATGCCCACTGCGAGCGACAGTTGCGTGCCCGAGCCGAGCCCGCTGTGCGCGCGCGGCGTATGCGTGACTTCGATTGCGACGGGAGCAGGGTCGTAGGCAGCATGCAGGCGCTCGAGACAGAGCGCGATGCGCTCGCGTTCCGCCTCCGTTATTGCGCCGCTTATCGAGTCGCTTATGGAGTCGCGCTCCGCGAGCCGCGCTTCGATGCGAGTACCGCTGCCGTCGATCACGAGTCCGACGCTGCCGAACGCGCGCCCGAGCGACGCGTTCGGATCGAGAAAGCCCAGATGCAGCCGCGCGGGGGCGTCGACCGTTACGGTGGCGTCAGGCGGAAGGCGGCGAACGTGAAGCTGCATCGCGAGTGTCCTTGTTCGTGCGTGACTCGATGGGGCTCAACGGGCGTGAGCCGCAAGCGCCGCATCGCAACGGACATTGGCGACGACATGTCGGATCTCGCGGCGGGCGGCGCACGACGTCAAGCGAAAGCCGTACCAGCACCGCCGCGCGATGCACCGGGTTAACCTTGCTCTGCTGCCTGCGAAGGCTTCGCCGCGTCGTATTTGATGTAGCGAAAGCGCTGGTCGTCGCCCGGCGTGCCTTCCAGCGGACCGCCCTCGGTGGCCGGTTGCCACTGGATGAACGACTCAATCTTGCTCGCGAGCGCAAAGTCCTTGTCGGTGATGCCCTTTGCCGAATGCGTCTTGAGCTTGACGATCACGAATGCATAGGACACCGTCAGATCGGGGTGATGCCACGCGGCCTCCGCGAGGTGGCCCACTGCGTTCACCACCATCAAGGTTCCTTTCCAGCCTTCGGTGCGGTACTTGCGCCGCAGCCAGCCGTCTTCGAAATACCAGTGCTGTAGCGGGCCGACGAGGCGCTGCTGGATCTCGTCGTCGGAATAGACCTTTTCTGTGCTTGCCATGGACGCTCCTTAGCGGACGTTGGGTCGATCGGGGAACCTCATGTTGCGCTGCAATTCACGCGACATGCGGCATGCGACTGGCGCGCGAGCCTCGGTCGCGCGGCGCGGCGGCCGGTTCGCGGCGTGCCTCGGGACGGACACGCTTCGTACCGGACCATGACACAGTATGTTCCACATGCCGCGAGAGCGTGGTGTCACGGCGTGACACCGTTGTCTCGTCGTGCGCGTCATCACCGTGCGACGCGCGTGCCGCGCTTCGATGCCGGCGGTGCCCGGCGCGCGGCGCGCGGCGTGGTGCGCGGCGACCGCGTGCCGTTATGCGCAGCGCGTCGTGGCGGCGCTCGCGGGCAGCGACGCTGTCGCACCGGCATGGAATATGCGTTGGCCGTCATGCGCCGCAAAACCCGACAACGATTGGGAATGGCGCTGATCGTTACCCTGCTCCGTGGAGGCGCGCCCGGTGCGACGAGGTAGCGTGGGTCATTCGTGAGTTGAACAGCAAGACCATTCTGGAGGAGACATGAACTTACGCACCACGGTTCTTGGGCTCGCGATCCTCGCGTCGGCAACCTTGAGCTCTATCGTTGCACAGGCCGATTCGCAGCTCGACGGTGTCATGAAAAGTCCGTCGAACTGGGCGACGCAGGCGGGCGACTATGCGAATCACCGCTACAGTCCACTCAAGCAGATCAACGAAAGCAACGTCGGCAAACTTCAGGTCGCATGGACCATGTCGACCGGCGTGCTGCGCGGCCATGAAGGCTCGCCGCTCGTGATCGGCGACACCATGTATATCCACTCGCCGTTCCCTAACAAGGTGATAGCGATCAACCTCAAGGATCAGACTTTCATCTGGCAGTACCAGCCGAAACAGGACGATTCGGTTGTCTCCGTGATGTGCTGCGACACGGTCAATCGCGGGCTTGCCTATGGCGACGGCAAGATCTTCCTGCAGCAGGCCGACACCAAGCTCGTCGCGTTGGACGCAAAATCGGGCGACGTGGTCTGGACCGCGCAGAACGGCAATCCGAAGGCCGGCGAAACCAACACGAATGCGCCGCACGTATTCGGCGACAAGGTGCTCACGGGCATCTCGGGCGGCGAGTTCGGCGTGCGCGGACGGCTGATCGCCTACGACATCAAGACCGGCAAGCCGGCCTGGACGGCATACAGCACCGGTCCGGACAAGGACATGCTGATGGACCCAGACAAGACGACGACCTACGCCGACGGCAAGATGGTGCCGGTGGGCGCGGACTCGTCGCTGAAGTCGTGGAAGGGCGATCAGTGGAAGCTGGGCGGCGGCACCACGTGGGGCTGGTATGCGTGGGACCCGAAGCTCAACCTTGTCTACTACGGCACGGGCAATCCGGGCACGTGGAACCCGACGCAACGTCCGGGCGACAACAAGTGGTCGATGTCCATTTTTGCGCGCGATCTGAATACCGGCATGGCGAAGTGGGTCTATCAGATGACGCCGCATGACGAGTGGGACTACGACGGCGTCAATGAAATGATCCTGTCCGACCTGACGATCGACGGCAAGAAAGTACCCGCCATCGTTCACTTCGACCGCAACGGCTTCGGCTACACGTTGAACCGCGAGAGCGGCCAATTGCTGGTGGCGCAGAAGTACGATCCGGCCGTGAACTGGGCCGACAGCGTCGACCTGAAGAGCGGCAAGCCGATTCGCAACGCGGCATATTCGACCCAGGCAGCGGGCTCGGATCACAACGTGAAGGGCATCTGCCCAGCGGCGCTCGGCTCGAAGGATCAGCAGCCGGCGGCGTTCGACCCGAACTCGAGCCTCTTCCTCGTGCCGACCAACCACGTCTGCATGGATTACGAGCCGTTCGATGTCGACTACGTGTCGGGTCAGCCGTATGTGGGCGCCACGCTGTCGATGTATCCCGGTCCGAACGAGAACAAGGCGATGGGCAATTTCATCGCGTGGGATGCGGCCAAAGGCAAGATCGTCTGGTCCAAGCCGGAGAAGTTCTCGGTGTGGTCGGGCGCGCTCGCCACGGCAGGGGGCATCGCGTTCTACGGCACGCTCGAAGGCTACCTGAAGGCAGTCCGCATCAAGGACGGCAAGGAACTGTGGCGCTTCAAGACGCCGTCGGGGATCATCGGCAACGTGTTCACGTACCAGTATCAGGGTAAGCAGTACGTGGGCGTGTACTCGGGCATCGGCGGCTGGGCCGGCATCGGCATGGCGGCAGGACTCGAGAAGTCGACGGAAGGTCTGGGCGCGGTGGGCGGTTATCGCGAGCTCGCGAAGTACACGGCGCTCGGCGGCACGCTGTTCGTGTTCGCCATTCCGGGCGGCAACAGCTAACAGCCAGTAGCCAGCAGTAGTTTGTTGAAGTCATCGGGGCCGCGTCCTCGCCATGCGTCGACGAAACGCAGCGAGGCGCGGTTCTACCTTGAGGAGACATTTGCATATGAAAGGCCGAACAATCTTGTTGCGGGCGGCACTGCCCGTCCTTTTCGTCGTGCTGCCTGTCACGTACGCCCAGACCAATCCCGCGATTGCCCAGGTGGCGTACAAGGTGGTCGACGGCAGCAAGGTGGACAGCAACACGTTGCAAGGATGGAAGACCTGGCGCGCGCTGGCCTGTGAGCGCTGCCACGGCGCGCAGCAGCAGGGCATGGTGGGGCCGTCGCTCGTCGAGGCGTTGAAGACGCTCGACAAGAACGAGTTCCATCGCACGGTATTCGGTGGGCGCGTCGACAAGGGCATGCCCGACTTCAGTTCCAGCCAGATGATGCAGAAGAACTGGGAGAACCTTTACGCCTATCTGAAAGGGCGTTCGGACGGGCAGATCAAGCCCGGCGATCTGCAGGCCATCGACGCGAAATAACGGCGGCGGCTCTACTTCAGGAGGTGCTCGATGCGTCATCGCAAATCAATGCACGCGCATGCCGCGCTCGTCGCGGCCGCGCTGTGTTACGCGGCGCTCGCAAGCGGCGCGGTGCGCGCCCAGGGCGAGGCGCTGCCCAACAACGACGGCGCCGACGGCGTGCTGCGCGTTTGCGCCGACCCGAACAACATGCCGCTGTCGAACAACAAGGGCGAGGGTTACGAGAACCGCATCGCGAGCCAGATGGCAAGCGACTTCGGCTACAAGCTCGAATACACCTACTTTCCGCAGCGCATGGGCTTCGTGCGCCACACGTTGCGCGAGAAGGTGCCGGAGACCGGCGCTTATAAGTGCGATCTGATTATCGGCGTGCCGAAAGGCTACGACCTGACCTCGACCACGCAGCCGTACCTGCGCTCCACTTATGCCATGGTGTTCAAGAAGCGGCCCGAGTTCGCCGGCATCAACACGCCGGACGATCTGCTCAAGCTGCCGCCCGACCAGTTGCACAAGCTGCGCTTCGGGATTTTCACGCAGACACCTGCCGTGGACTGGCTGCTCGGTCATAACCTGATCGATCAGGCGGTGTCGTATCGGGTGCAAAGCGGCGATCCGCAGGAGTATCCTGGCCAGATGATCGAGCGCGATCTGCAGGCGGGCAATGTCGACGTGGTGTTCCTGTGGGGGCCGATTGCCGGCTACTTTGCGAAGCGCTCCGGCGATTCGGTGAAGCTTGTGCCGTTCCCCGCCACCCCTGGCATCCGTTTCGACTATACGATTTCGATGGGCGTGCGCTACGGCGAGAAAGCGTGGAAGGACAAGGTCGATCAATGGATCGGCGCGAATCACGACAAGATCGACAGCATTCTCACGAGCTATGAAGTGCCGCTGCTGAAGCCCGTCGACGCGCCGGCGGGCAAACCCGCGGACGCCTCGCCATGACGGCGTTGCGCGGCGCTTTGTGCCGCGGAGGACGGCGCACGCTCGCGGCGTGCGCAGCGAGCCTTGCATGCATGACAGGCGCTGCGGGCATAGGCGGTGCGATGGGTGCGATGGGCGCTGCCGCCGTAGCGGCCACCGTGGGCGTGACAGGTGCTATCGGATTTGCAGCCAACGTGCAGGCGGCGGCGCCCGCGCCCGGCACCGGCGAGATTTCGCCCGCCGAGCGGCTGATCTTCACCACCGACCATCTGCACGGCGTCGCCCAGCAAACCGAGCTCGACTATGCACTGCTGAGTTCCGACCCGCCCGCGCACGGCAGCGATACCGTCAAGGTGCTGGTGACGAGTCCAGACAACGCGAAGGGCGACGCCCAGGTGTCGGACCACACCGGCGCAGTGCCGTTGCCGAACGGCGGTTTGCAGTGCAATCCCGTCATCATCTATTTTCTCGAGCGCGACATTGCCGAGATGGAGCAGCTGACGGGCGGCAAGCGCCGCTATTTCCAGCAGCGCGTGCGGCTCGCGCTCGCGGCCGGGCCGAAGATCGAAACGGTGACGAGCCAGATAGACGGCAAGCCGGTAAAGGCGCAGCAGATCGTCGTGCAGCCGTTTCTCGACGACCCCAATGCCGCGCGTTTTGCGCAGTACACAGGCAAGCGTTATACGTTCGTGATTTCGAGTACGGTACCGGGCCAGGTGGCGCTGATTCGCACGGACGTGCCGGGCGCGAACAACGATTTCGCGCATCCGCTGCAAAGCCGCACGCTCAGCTTTCAAGCCGTGTTGCGCAAGCTGCCGCCCGCGGGGAATGCGCCCGGCGCGCCGCATTCGCCCAACGAGTCCGTCAAGCCATCGAACGCGCCGCGCGCGAGCCGGTAGCGGGCGCGGCCGTGAATTTCGTCCGCTCGCTCACGCTGCGTCAGTTGCAGATTTTCGTCGTGGCGAGCCGCTATACGAGCTTCGCGCGCGCCGCCGAGGAGTTGCATCTGACGCAGCCGGCTGTGTCGATGCAGATTCATCAACTCGAAGAGGCCGTCGGCCTGCGTCTTTTCGAGCGCATCTCGCGCAAGCTGGCATTGACCGAGGCCGGCGAGCGGTTCAGCCATCACGCGAGTCGCATTCTCGGCGAAATCAAGGACGCCGAAGACGCGATGACGTCGCTCAAGCAGGCCGACAGCGGCTCGCTCGCGGTGGGCATCGTTAGTTCAGCGACGTATTTCGCGCCCAAGCTGCTCGCCATGTATTCACATATCTACCCAAAGGTAGACGTGCACTTCTCGGTCGGCAACCGGGACGCACTGCTGCGCCTCCTGCAGGACAACGCAATCGACCTGGCAATCATGGGACGCCCGCCGCCCGAGCTCGACACGACGAGCGAGCCGCTTGCATGGCATCCGCAAGTGGTGATCGCGCCGGTGGATCATCCGCTTGCCGGGGCGCGGCGTTTCGACTTGCAGGAATTGCGCGGCGACACGTTTTTGCTGCGCGAACCAGGCTCCGGCACGCGCATGGCCGCCGAGGATATGTTCAGGCAGCATCTTTTCACGCCTGCGAAAGTCGTCACGCTAGGCAGCAACGAAACGATCAAGCAGGCGGTGATAGCGGGTATGGGCGTGAGCCTCATTTCGCTGCATACGTTGCTGCTGGAATTGCGTACGAAGGAACTCGCCCTGCTCGATGTGAACGGCACGCCCATCGAGCGCACGTGGCAGATCGTGCATTTGCGCGCCAAGCAGCTTTCGCCGACCTGCATGATCTTCCGGCAATTTCTGCTCGAAGAGGCCGCTGCTTATCTGGAGCGCGAGTATGCGCCGTTCGTGCCGTTGCCCGGCAAGTCTGCGAAGGTCCTGCTGAAGGCGGTCGACGATGCATCCGCGTAAAGCGTTTTTTTGCCGACGGCGCAGTGTGTGCCCGCCATAGGAGATTGCACCGATGGGTTCCAGCGAACAGCTTCAGGACTGGCGTCTGCACGCGCTGCAAATCGAGGAACAGGTTGCGAGCGCGGTAATCGGACAGCAGCAGGTGATCCGGCTCATTACCGTGGCACTGTTTGCACGCGGCCATGTGCTGCTCGAGGGCGGTGTGGGCGTCGGCAAGACGACCGTGTTGCGCGCTTTTGCGCGTGTCGTGGGCGGCGAGTTCGAGCGGGTGGAAGGCACCATCGACCTGATGCCCGGCGACCTCGTCTATCACACGTATGTCGATGCAGAAGGCCGGCCGCGCATCGATCCGGGGCCGCTTTTGCGCCACGGCGAGCGGCTCACCACGTTCTTCTTCAACGAGATCAACCGTGCGCGTCCGCAGGTTCAGTCGCTGCTGCTGCGCGCGATGGCCGAGCGCTCGGTATGGGCGTTCGACCGCGAATACCGCTTTCCACATATGACGGTGTTTGCCGATCGCAACAAGGTGGAGAAGGAAGAGACCTTCGAGCTCGCGTCGGCGGCGCGCGATCGCTTTCTGTTCGAACTGGGCATGCCGACACCCGACGACACCGATGTGCGCCGCGCGCTCGTGTTCGATGCCGACTATCACGACGTGGACCGGTTGCTCTCGCGTCTGTCTCCTGGCATCGTGCCGTGGGAGCAGTTGAACCAGATCGGCGCTGCGATCCAGCACAGCGTACAGGCGAGCGAAACGATAGAACGCTATGTGCTCGACATCTGGCAAGCCACCGAAACGCCGCAGCGTTTCGGCATCGCACTCGAGGGCGTGGAGATGGAGCGGCTCATTCTCGCTGGCGCGAGTCCGCGCGGCATGAGCGCGCTCTTGCGTGCGGCGCGCGTGGTCGCCTGGCTCGCGGGCCGCACCCATCTGATTCCGGAAGACATTCACGCGGTACTGTTGCCCGCGCTCGGTCACCGCGTGTTCTTCACGCCGATCTACGAATTGCGCCGCCAGGAACTAGCTGAGGCGCTGATCGCGCAAATCGTCGGCAAACTGGCCGTGCCTTGAGCCATGAACGCCGTCGCGGAGTTTCATTACCGTTTGCCGATGCGTTCGGGGGGCGTCAGGCCAGGCTCGCATCGCGGCGCGAGTTTCGGTTCGGGCCAGGAGTTCGCGATGCACGGCCGTCTGTTCGACTATCCCGATCCGCGTCGCCTCGATCTGCGGGCGAGTGTGCGCGCGGCGCGTTCGGAATGGCTCGTGCGGGTGCATTTGCAGCGCGCCGCGGTGCCGGTGCAGGCGCTTGTCGACGTGTCCGCGTCGATGCGCTTCGGAACGCGTCAAACCAAACTGGAGGTGGCCGCGGATTTTGTCGAAGCACTGGGACACAGCGCGTTTCGCGTCGGCGACCCGCTCGGCATGCTCGCATTCGACCAGGGCGCACGCGACGATCTTTTCATGCCGCCGCGCTCCGGCCGGGGCATCGGCAATCTTCTGGCGACGATGCTGCGCGAGACTGCGCGCTCCAGCGTGGGTGCAGTGTCGAGTGGCGGAGTCGGCGTCGGCTCCGGCGAAGCGCTGCGGCGCGTCGCGTCCAATATGGCGGGCCGGCAGGCGCTGGTGTTTCTGGTCTCCGATTTTCATTGGCCGCTGACTGCACTGCCCGCTGTGCTCGATCTGCTGGTGCATGCGTACGTGGTGCCCATTGTCGTGTGGGACGCCGCCGAGATTGCACCGCCTGCGGGCGGGCCGCTGCTCGCGGTCAGCGACGCAGAGTCCGGCAAAGTGCGCTCGCTGTGGTTAAGCCCCAGTGTGCGCGAGCGTTGGCGCGAGGGCGTTGCAAAACGCCGCGCCGAACTCCTGGCGACCTTCGGCAAGCGCGCAATACAGCCGTTCTTTATAGAAAGCGCTTTCGATCCGGAGGCCATGTCGCGTTACTTTCTGGAGGCGGTAGCATGAGTGCGCAAGAGCGAGGCTTGCGGTGCGGTTCGTTGCGCGGTTCGTTGCGTGACTTGCGGGCCGCGATGATGGTCGCTGTCGTGCTGCTGCCCGCGCTGTTGCCGTCGACCAACCTCGCGGCAACCGGCGACACAGCCAGCGGCGCAACTTTTCAACCGACGGTTCAGCAACCGCGCGCCTTCGGCTATCTGCTCGGCGATGTCCTCACACAACGCATATTGCTGCGAGACGAGAGCCATGATGTCGGTTCCGTGGCGCCGCCTTCTCTCGGGCGCACCGATGTGTGGCTCGAGCGCCGACGTGTTCGCACGGAAACCGACAGCGACGGCCGCCGCTGGATGGCGATCGATTATCAGGTCGTCAACGTGCCGGCTGCGCTCGCGCAAATCGCGTTGCCGGCGTTGGCGCTTGCCTCGTCATCGGGTGCTGCGCTGCGAATCGCCGAGTGGCCGCTTAGCATCGGTCCCGCCACTCCCGCCAATCCGTTCAATGCCGGCGACCTGCAAGCGCTGCGGCCGGACCGGCTCGCTGCGCCCGTGCCGACTGCGCCGTTGCGTCGGCAGGCGAGCATTGCCGGCGGGTTGTCGTTGCTCACGCTATTGTGCTGGGCCGGCTGGTGGTGGTGGCGCAATGCGCGCGAGTCGGCTCGCCTGCCATTTGCGCGTGCATGGCGCCAGATGCGGCGCCTGCAGCCTTCCACCGGGCCTGGCGCGCAGGCTTCCGCGGATGGCTGGCTCTGCCTGCATCGCGCGCTGAACGAAACGGCGGGACACGTGGTGCACGCCGGTTCGCTGCCGGGCCTCTTCGTTCAGGCGCCGTATCTGCAACCGTTGCGCGCGCAACTGGAGCAGTTCTATCGGCAATCGGCGGAGCGCTTTTTTGTGCCCGCTTCGGGCGCCGACGCCTATCCGCTGCGCAGCCTGTGCGAGGCGCTGTATCGCGCCGAACAGCGTCATCAGCGGTAAGCGCAATGAACACTATGGCGCTCGATTTCGCTCGCCCCTGGCTGCTCGCACTGTTGCCGCTCGCCTTGCTGCCGCTGCTGCCGCGCCGCGCGGACACGCTGGCGTTTTCGTGGATCGCATGGCTGCCGGACGATCGCGCCGGACGCTGGGTCGGCGCGCTCGCCAAGGGCAGTGCGGTGCTGGCGATGCTTGCGATCGTGAGCGGCCTGGCAGGCCCCGGGCGTTCTCCGCGCGAGGTGCTGCGCACGGGCAGCGGCGCCCAGATCATCCTTCTGATGGACCGCAGTGCGAGCATGGACGAGCCGATCGAGAGCAAGGGCGTGGAGGTGAGCGCGGGGGAATCGAAGAACAAGGTGGCGCGCGCTTCATTAACGGAGTTCGTCGCGCAGCGGCCGAACGACCGGCTCGCGTTCATGATGTTCGGCACGAGCCCGTTACTGGCTATGCCGTTTACCTATGACCATCGCGCGATCGACGCGGCCATTGCCGGTACGGCCGTGGGTCGCGGCATGCCCGACACGCAGCTCGATCTGGGGCTGCTGACGGCGATCGGCGAGTTCAACGGGCCGCACTCGTCGAGCCGACGCGCAATCGTGCTGGTGTCCGACGGCGGCGCGAAACTCAGCGCGCGCGTGCGGCAACTGATAGAAGAGGGCCTGCTGCGCAATCAGATCGCACTGTACTTCATCTATCTTCGCAGCAGCGTTTACAGCCCGGATCTGAATGCCGCTCTACCCGCGAACGACTCGTCGGCGGAAGCGGAATTGCACCGCTATTTTCTTTCGCTTAAGACACCTTATCGTCTGTTCCAGACAGGCAACGCAAAAGCAATGAGGGACGCGATGGCCGAGATCAACCGTCAGCAGAATGTGCAGACTACCTTCGTCGAGCATTTGCCGCGCGAGGATCTGAGCGCATATTGCTTCGCCGCCGCGCTTGCGGGTTGCGTGGCGCTCATCGGCTTGCGGCTCTTTCAGGTTCGAGTGTGGTCATGAAGCGCGCGTCGGTGCATATGATCTTCGGAACGGTCGCGCTATGCTGTGCGGCCGTAGCCGCATACGACTGGGTGCGCCTGCGGCAAGCGGAGCAGGTGAATCTGACGGTTGCCGCCCTTGCGGCCACCGGCAAAGCCGCGGCGAAAGAGCCACCGCACGTGACTGGCCGCATGGACGATGCGCCGCAGGTTAGACTCGCACGCGCCATCGCGTTGTCCAGACAGGGTGCTTACGATACGGCGGGCCCGTTGTTCGAGTCGCTGATTCGCGAGCAACCTGAAGGCGACACCGCGCGTGCGGCGCTGTTCGATATGGGCAATCTGTACCTGCGCCAGGGCATCGGGCACGGCACGGCGGGCGCAGTCGAATCGCTCGCGATGGTCGAGGAGGCGAAGGCACGCTACCGCAGCCTGCTGCGTATCGCACCGGACGATTGGGATGCGCGCTATAACCTCGAACGTGCGTTGTGGCTGGTGCCCGAGACGCGTTCGGCTTCCAATGCGCCCGACATCAAGGAGCAGCACGACGTGAAGGTTCGCGATCCGGAAAGCAAGGATTTGCCGTGAGCCTCCGTACACGTATGCGGGGCTTTTTCGCGGGGCGTCACTGGATGACGGTCGCGGCGCTCGTGCTGCTGATTCTCGCGCTCGTCTTGCCGCCCGTGCCTCTGCCGCGCAATATCACCAGCTACGTCGTCACGTTCGATATTACGCAGAGCATGAACGTGGAGGATGTAGTGCGCAACGGCGCGCCCGTGAGCCGGCTCTCGTTTGCTCGCGCGGCAATGCGTGAGGCGCTCGCGCGGTTGCCGTGCGGGTCGAAGATCGGCTGGAGCGCGTTTACCGGACAGCGCAGTTTCCTGCTGCTGCCGCCCGTCGAAGTCTGCGCGAACTACGACGCGCTGCTCGCGTCGCTCGACCGGATCGACGGGCATATGCGCTGGACCAACTACAGTCGTATCGCCGAGGGCGGTGTTTATTCGGCGGTTCGCGTGGCGCAGGCGCTAGGCGGCAGCACCGCCGTGGTGTTCGTGACCGACGGACAGGAGGCGCCGCCGCTTCTGCCTTCCGATGCACTCAAGCAGGACATCAACCTCGCTCGCGTGAAAGGCTGGCTGATCGGCGTGGGCGGCGACCAGCCCGCGCCGATTCCGCGCAGCGACGCGCACGGCAACCGCACCGGTTACTGGCAGCCGGACGAGGTCGTGCAGGTTCCGCAAATGCATGCGTCCGCAACGCATGCGGCTAGTCATGAGGAACTGTCCGCATTGCAGGGACATTATCTGGGGACTGTAGCGGCGCAGATCGGCTTGAACTATCGCCGCATGATCGACGCCGAGTCCCTGCGCGACGCGCTGTTGGATGAGCGGCTCAGCCGGCGCGAAACCGTGCCGACCGACCTGCGCTGGTGCCCGGCGGTGCTGGCGTTGCTGCTGCTCGTGTGGCGCTTCATGCCGCAGACGGTTTCTTCAGTGTGGATGCGCTTGCGCGCGAAGTCTGCGGCGCGCCTGGACGATGCGGGGCGAGTCGCGCGTGCCGGACAATCACCGCGTGCGGGGATAGCGCGGCGCGCTGTCGCGCCCCACGGCGAGCTCGCCGAATGAGGGTTGGCGGCCGCTCGGCATGACAATGAGCTGCTGCAAAAAAGCTATTCATGCAGCTGCGCCGCGCAGGTCGCGGATATGCTGGTAGACCGTGGCGCGGCCCATTCCGAGCACGTTCGCAACGTAATTCGCGGCACTCTTGCCCTTGAACGCGCCCTCGGCCCATAGCGCTTCCACCAGTTCCCGGCGATGGTCGCGCGTCAGCGAGTTCAGCGCGAGTTGGCGCTCCTGAAGCCACCCGTGAAGAAACGTGTTGATGCGTTCCTGCCAGTCGTCCTTAAACAGCTCCTCAGGCTGCTTCACCACACCGGCGCCTGAAATCACGCGGTCGATCACGTGCTTGATGTCCTCGAACACGGCGATGTTGTAGTTGACGCACATCACACCGACTGGGTCGCCTGCGTCGTCAAATAGAACGGTGCTCACACAGCGCATACGCCTGCCGTCCCAGTTGACCTTTTCATACGGACCGACCGTGCCGGACCCGACAGTGTGATCGATTTCCTCGAGCGCTGACTCGTCGCCGATCTCGCGCTTGGACAGATTGTTCGCGATGTACGCGACGGTCTGGCTCTTCAGGTCGTGAATGACGATCTCGACGTAGGGGAAAAAAAGCAGCGCGATACCGTCGGCGACACGACTATACCGGTCCAGAAGCAGGCGGCGCGCGGCCGTTGTCTTGGTCTTTCGCATAAGGACAGATGGGTTCCAGTTTCGCAAGGTTTGCCGCGCGGCCGGTCGCGGTGCGCCGGTTGCGTCGTGTTGGGTCGTGTTTCCTCGGGACCAGCGCACGCACTGTATCTGCAGCACCTCATACGGCATTTTGCCATGAGCAACGCGTGCATCGGCTATCGCCGCATTGCCGCCGGGCCGCTATTGCGTGGTCAGATGCCTGAACAGTTCGAACGCGATTGCGACGTCTTCCAGCCCCAGCCCGATAGAGCGGAAAAACGCATGCTTTTCATAAGCTGGCCGCGCCGCTGTGCGCGACAGCAGTTCGGGCAGATCGCCCGCCACGTTGCGCGGATGCCAGCCGTGCTGCTCTGCTGCGAGCTTCATCTCGCCCGAGCTGGCAGGTGTGGTTTGCCGGTAGTCGCAGTACACGTCCATATCGGGAATCCACGCGGGCGGGATCTCGCGGGCGTTGGTCGCGTTGGTGCTGATCGATGTGATGAGCGCGGGCTTGTTGAGCATGCCGTCTGCGAGCACAGGCGTGCCGGATGACGTGCATAGCGCGATTACGTCGGCATCCTGCACACAGTCTTCGATGCGCGCGCATGTGCGCACGCGCTCGTCGAGCGCTGTCAGTTGCCTGTGTTTTGCTTCATCAGCCTGCAAATTTCGCGAGAAGACGCGAATGGTAGTCCACTGCTTGAGCGCTGCAAGGTGGCGAATGTGAGCCTGCGCCACGGCGCCGCTGCCGATCACTGCCAATGTGCGCGAATTGGGTGGCGCCAATTGTTCAACGGCGAGCGCCGTCGTACCAGCAGTGCGCTCGATGGTGAGCAGTCCCGCATCACACCACATGAGCGGCTGGCCGGTTTGCATGGACATCAATGCGGTCCACGCCGTGATGATGGGCCTGGACCCGGTCACGATATAGGGCGAGAGCTTGGCGCCGAACACCTGCGCATGCGCCATGGCGCCGAGATAGGTAATGAAGTCGCCTGCGCCGCCTGGCAAGAGCGTGAGCGTTTGCGGCGGCTGCACCGCGGTGTCTTTCGCAAGCGAGCGAAACATCTGCGTCAACGCTGCGCGAACGTTCAGATGGGGAAGCGCGTTGCGAACCGTTTCCTCATTAACGATCAGAGGAATTGTCTTATCTGCGTTACTCATGTACCTGCTCTCCGCAATGTTCGCCTGATCCGGCGTCACGGTCATTCTAAAGTCAAAAAGTCCAGATTGGACTTTTATTTTTGAAATTCGTTTTCTTTTGTTGAAGTCCAGAATAGACTGTTGTTCCAGAGGGTAGCCGGATGCGCATTGCACAAAACCGTTCCGGTGTTCTCTCCAGGCAGACAGGCGACGCTCGTTCGTGCCGCTGATTCGCGATCCCAAACAGACAGGGAACCATCATGCTTCGTAAGCTCCAACTTTCGTTTTTCATCGCCGCTGCTGTGGTCGGTTGCGTCGGTCCGGCCGGCACCGTCAGCGCGCAAACTCAAAACACGTTGCGCTTCGGCATCGAAGCCGCCTACCCGCCTTTCGAGAGCAAAACTGCTACGGGCCAGCTGCAGGGCTTCGACGTGGACGTCGGCAATGCCGTGTGCGCGAAGATGAGCGTGAAATGCGAGTGGGTCGAAAACGCCTTCGACGGTCTGATTCCCGCGTTGCAGGCGCGCAAATTCGACGTGATCAATTCGGCGATGAACATCACCGCGAGGCGAAAGCAGACAATCGACTTCACGCGTCCCATCTACGTCGTGCCGATCGTGATGGTCGCGAAGCGCGGGTCGGGCCTCATGCCAGACGCGAAGAGCCTGCAGGGCAAGCGCGTGGGCGTCCTGCAGGGTTCGTCGCAGGAAGATTTTCTGAAGGCCCATTGGGCGAATGCCGGTGTTTCGGTGGTGTCTTACGCCGATCAGGATCAGGTGTACACCGACCTTGTGGCGGGACGGCTCGACGCCGCGGTCCAGGAAGCGCAAACAGTTGAAGACGGTTTCCTCAAGAAGCCGGCCGGCCGCGATTATGCGATTGCCGGCCAGCCGCTCAGCGATCCGGCCACGCTTGGCGAAGGAACCGGCTTCGGCTTGCGCAAGGGCGACAAGGCACTCGCGAAGAAAGTCGACGCCGCGCTCGAGGCTCTCAAGAAGGACGGCACGCTGAGCGCGCTGTCGCAGAAGTACTTCAATCGCGACATCATCGCGAAGTAATGCGGAGCGACGCATTGCGCGGCTGGCGCCGCAGATCCTGCGCCGGCTGCACACGCCCTGTGCCGTTCATTGGGTGAGTACGGTTTTTGCGGGACAAACAGAGCGAGCTTATGGATTTCGATGTGATCGTGCTGGGCGCTGGGATAGTGGGCGTGTCCGCTGCGCTGCATTTGCAGGAGCGGGGGCAGCGCGTCGCGCTCGTCGACCGGCGCGCGCCTGGGGAGGAAACCAGTTTCGGCAATGCAGGGTTGATCGAGTCCTCATCGGTCGTGCCTTACGCGTTTCCACGCAGTATCGGCACGCTGCTTCGCTATGCGCGCAACCAGTCGACAGATCTCTACTGGGACTATCGCGCGTTGCCGTCTTTCGCGGGGTGGCTCGCGCGCTTCTGGTGGGAGTCGTCGCCCGAGCGGCTCATGAGCGCGGCGCGCGACATGCTGCCGTTGATCCGTCAAAGCGTGGCCGAGCACGATCTGCTGATCGCCCGCGCGGGTCTTTCAGAGCTTGCCGTCAGTAAGGGCTGGACGGAAGCGTTTCGCACACCTGCGGAGTTCGCACGCAATGCGGCCGCTGCCGAAGCTGCCGCGCGCGCTCACGGATTGCGCGTGGTCCCGCTCGATGCGGGCGCGTTGGCTACGCACGAGCCCGGTCTGGCCGAGGGATTTTGCGGCGCGCTGCATTGGCAGGACCCGACAAGCATCGTGAATCCGGGCGCTTTGACGAAGGGGTACGCGCGTCTTTTCAAACAGGACGGCGGCACGCTGCTGACCGGCGACGCAACAACCCTGCAGGCACAGGCCGGCGCATGGACCGTGCACACATCTTGCGGCCGTATTAGTGCCAGGGACGTTGTGCTCGCGCTCGGACCGTGGTCCGACAACGTGTTCGAGCCGCTCGGCTATCGCATTCCGCTGCGCGCAAAACGCGGCTATCACATGCATTACCAGCCGACGAAGCCGATGCTCTCCATGCCCTACGTAGACTCCGAACAAGGCTACGTAGTGGCGCCCATGCAAGGGCGCTTGCGGCTTACCACAGGCGTGGAGATCGCGCGGCGTGATGCGAGGCCTACCGGCATCCAGCTCGAGCGCGCCGAGCGCCTCGCCAGGCCAGTGTTTGGTCTCGGCGAGCGGCTGGACGCGACACCCTGGCTCGGCTTGCGCCCCTGCACACCGGACATGCGGCCTGTCATCGGACCGGCGCCGCGACACAAAGGGCTGTGGTTCTCGTTCGGCCACAACCATCATGGATTGACGCTCGGCCCCGTGACAGGGCGGCTGCTTGCCGACATGATGACGGGCGCACAGCCTTTCGTCGATCCACACCCGTTTCGCGTCGAGCGGTTCAGGTAAGGCCAGGCTGGCGTGCGTACGGCTAGTGCGCCATGATTCCCGCGACTCTCTGCAGCAGATTCATTGGACCGAGCCTCCGGATGGTTTGCATCTGCATGTCGTTGCGAACGAAGAGCGAGCCCGCAAACCCCAGCGCGTTGACTGCAATTCCCTCGGCACCTTCGGCGCAGCGAGGCACGAGCATCATCCATCGCGTGGTGACGAGCAGATTGTAGGGGGCCGATTGCCGTGCTTCGCCGTTCACGTCGACGGCGTGCAGACCGGTTGCATCGAGCAGATGCAGGTACGTGTCCAATCCACTGCACGCCAGTTCCAGCGGCCGGTCGGCGAGCTTCGCATCGAGCCGTGCAAACGCATGCGCAAATCCAAGGCCGGGCACCGTGCAGACTGTTCCATCCACGGGCGCTGTAGCAAGCAGCGACTCGACCGGTACATCAGGCGCGCTTTCGTCGAGCGGCAGCGGCACGATCTGCAGGTGCTTGTGAGGCTGACTCGCGCCCGCGGCCGTGCCCGCGTTGTAAAAACCGAGGCCCTCAAACTGCGTTATGCAATCGAATAGCGCGCGAAAGTCTGCCACGTTCAGCAGGTTCTCCTGCGATTCGAAGCGGCGCGTCACCACCAGCAGATGGTGGTCGATCACGTTGAACTTGTTGAGCAGAACGAGATGCGTGTCGGAAATATCGGCGACGAACAGATTGCGGTCGCAGGGCAGGAAAGGGTTGGTCGTAAAACTGCTGGCCGCCTCTGTCTTGCGTTGCCGTGCGTCCCGTTCCTTGCGTTCCAGACTCGACACTTGCCGGATTAGAAAGCGGACACCGCCGTCTTCAATCGTTGTGCGGCTGGTTTGTATGGGATGCAGCGCGCCGCAAGCGAGCGCATGCTGGGTCTGGCGCAAGATGGCGGGCCACAGGTTGCCGGGCGGTGTGCGAGAGGGCGTGTTCATCGGAATCGGCAGCTTCAGTTCGGCGCGACGTGCAGCTTTCTTTATACACTTGCCTCGTGCCTCGTGCCTCGTGCCGCGCGTCTGCGCAACGCGCGTCGCCGTCATGGTCGCCGTCGCAGCCGCACGAGAAGCGGCTGCGGCAGCCTAGCGCCGCAATTCGGCGATGATCTTCTCGGCCAGAAAATCGCACGGCGGGCGTTTGGAGGCTGTGCTTCTCGCGAGCACCACTTCGAGCGCCGCGATTTCCGGCAAGCCTTGCGCCTGGCCAAGAAGCGCGAAATGCGCGGGCACGGCGCATTGGGCGAGCGGGACCACGGCAAGCCCCGCTTCGGCCATCGACACCAGCCCCATCAAACTCGGGCTTTCATACGACGTGCGATAGCTGATTCCGGCCTGTTCGAGGCTGCGGATCGCATTCTCGCGCGCGACGCTGCCCGGCAGGAACACGGCAATCGGCAAGGGCCTTTCGCGCCAGATGTCGTGCGCGCCCGGCGATGCGGCCCACACCATTGGCTCCAGGCGCAGGAATTCTCCGGACAGACCCTTCACGCGCGTCGCGCAGACCAGATCTACGGAACCGTCTTTCACCATGGGCGCAAGCGCCACGCTCGGCAAGCCGACCACCCGGATCTCCACCTTGGGATAGCTCGCTGAAAATTTCTTGAGAATGGGCGGCAGCAGCGACGACGCGTAGTCGTCCGGCACGCCGATGCTCACGCGCCCGGTGACGTCGGGGCGCACCACGGCCGCCCAGGCTTCGTCGCGCAAGGCCAGCATGCGGCGCGCGTAGGCGAGCAGCACTTCGCCGTCCTGGGTGGGCAGCACGCTCCTCGGCTTGCGCACGAAGAGCGGCTTGCCGAGCGCGGCTTCGAGCGTTTTGATCTGCATGCTGACGGCGGACTGCGACCGGTGCACGAGCTCCGCCGCACGGCTGATGTTGCCGGCGTCGGCCACGGCGACAATCATCGTCATCACGTCGAGATCGAGGGCTTTAAAGGGGGCGTTCAAGACTGGTATCAGAAAAATAGATGGATTCCATCAATATTACGCGATTTTCTTAAATATTGACCTACGGCATAGTGCTGCCAAAGGAGCCAGTGTATGAACGCCCGAACCGATTTTTCCCTGCTTGGCGCGCCCGAACTCTCGTTTGCGACCATTGCCTCCGGTATTTGCGTGCCTTACGTCGAGTGTGGGGAGGGCGAGCCGCTCGTGTTCGTGCACGGCTCACTGTGCGACTACCGCTACTGGAGCGCGCAGACGGCGGCACTTTCAGCGCATTTTCGCTGCATTTCGGTGAGCCTGAGCCATTACTGGCCGGCCGGCGAGGCTTGCATTCAGGGCGAGTTCGGCTGGCAGTCACATGTCGCGGAACTGGCCGAGTTCATCGAGGCGCTCGCTATCGCGCCGGTCCATCTGGTCGGGCATTCGCGTGGCGGATGCGTGGCATTTCACGTCGCGCGCGAGTACCCGCGCCTCGTGAAGACGCTCACGCTCGCGGACCCTGGCGGTCCGTTGCAGACCGACGGCATGGCCGAGGCTTCGCTGCCCGCTGCGACCAACGCGCTGCGCGCGCGCGTGGCTGAACTTATCGAGGGCGGCGAGATCGACGCGGGCCTCGAATTGTTCGTCGACTCCGTTAGCGCGCCTGGCTCCTGGCGCAAGAGTCCAGTTGCCTTTCGCACGATGGCCGCCGATAACGCGGCCACCCTGCCCAAGCAGTTCCGCGATCCGTTGCCCGCGTATTCGCGCGAGGCGGCGCGCAGTGTGAAATGCAGAACGCTGCTGATCGAGGGGCAACGCAGCCCACGGATGTTCCGCAATAATGTCGAGAAGCTCGCGGAGTGGATCGACTACGCGGAGCGGCAGACCATTGCGGGCGCGTCGCACGGCATGAACGTGTCCAACGCGGGCGCGTTTAACCGGCTGGTACATGCGTTTGCGAGCTTCTGAGCGGCGGCTCTGCAACGCCGAGTGCCTACCGCATCTTGGGGCCAGCGGGGCAAGTGAGGCCGGCGGCGCCAGCGGCGGCCCGATTTATCAGAGGCTTCTTGCGCCGGCCGCCGGTGCGCGTGGCGTCCTGGTGAGGAGTCGGCCGCGAATCCAGTCTCTCAACGGAGCAACCAGCCGCTCCTGGAAATAAACGGCCGCAACCACCGTTCCGATCAGATAGAGCGGATACGTCGCCATACTGGGTACGACTTCTTTCGACGCCGCGACGCACTCGGAAAAGTGCGCGGCGCACCACAGCGGCGACTTTCCAATGGAAAGCAGCTTCAGCACTTTGATCAGAACGAGAAAGACCGGGACATGAATCGCGAAGATGGAAAGCGCGGAGTTGCCGACGCGTGTGGCCAGCGCCGCGAATCGCGAGGGAACCGCAAGTCCCGCAAAGACAATGACGAGCAGCACCTCTGCTGGCATCAATGCGCCGTTGTGAACGATGTAGCGTGTGCTGAGCGACCCATGTGACTCGAGCCATGCCGCCACCGCGAACGAGCCTGCAAACACGAGCAAGGCGGCGCCGATCTTCGCCAGGCTCTCGTATATCGCATTGAGCTGGCCTTCGCGAAAGAGCCCGTACACGGCGATGCCGACAAGAAATTCAGGCAGGCGCAGCACCGGGTTGCGCATGACGATGCCGACTGCAACAGGGCCGTACCAGTGCATCAGCGTCGCGACGACAGGCGCGATGAGATAAAGCACCCACAGCACGAATACAAGCCGAAACTTGTTGCGTGCCTGGAGAATGCGCGGCGCGAAGAAGGGAAACGCCAGATAGAAAAAGAACAGCGTTGCGAGCGACCACGACGGCGGATTCACGGAGCCATACAGCGGATACCACACCTGAAGCAGGAACAGGTTCAGCACGAAATTGAAGGCCGTTTCGGTCGAACCTAGCGTGACGAAGTGCTCGCCATCGTCGAGCGTCATCAGTGCGAACTGGTGGAATCCTCGCGTGCCTGCCACGGAGACGAGCAACACCAGTACCAGAGCGATCAGATGCACCGGGTAAAGGTTTGACAGGCGCTTCACGAAGAACTCGCGTGTGCCGCCGCGCAGTTCCGTCGTGCGTCCAAAGTAGACGTGGGCCAGGATGAAGCCCGACAGAATGAAGAACGAACTGGTGGCAAACCCGCCGAGATTGGCCAGTTCGACGAGCGGCAGCGTCACGTACTGCGGGTACTGATGTATCGAGTGAAAGATCATCAGATAAACGGCCAGCGCGAAGCGAAGCACGTCCAGACCAACGAACTTGTTCATCATGATGTCCACGCAAGATGGGGTTACGCAGAAGGGATTGCGTTTCGCTGCAATTGAATGACGCGCGTCGAGTTATTTCGGATCACTAAAGGCGACGCCGGGCAAGAGGGTTGGCAATGTAACGAACGGCGAAATCGGAAAGTGCGGAGAAAGGCAAAAGGCAGAGACTGGACAAAGCGAGCGTGCCGATCTTCTTTTTGTAGCTCCAGAAGGGGTTGCCGACTATCGAGCGAAAATAGCTGTGCGACTGGCGGCTTACCCACTGCCAGCGCTTCGTGAACGGCGCCTGGTAGACGGCAGAACAGAAGTGCGACTTCTCGAGCGAAAAATCATAGAACGACAGCGGCAGTTCGATACCGAGGCGTGCGCGCGCCATCTGCCGCAGAATTGCCCAACGTTTGGTCAATGCCTTTGGCGCCTTGTCGCTGCTTTCCGAGTTCGCGAAATCGATTCCCGCGTGTTCGGTGCGATGCACGCGGTATGCGCCGAGCGATTCGCAAATGGTGGCAACGGCTCCGAGTAGCGCAACGCCGTAGATCGCATAGAAGTCCGCCCCGTAGCGATTGACGTTGGCTTCCGGCACGGGAAAAATCTTTCGCAGTGCGCTGGTCCGATATGCGTTGCCCGAGGCCGGCGGCGACGGATATAACCATCCCTGGCGCAGCAGGCTGCCGCAGTCTTTTGGCGCCGCCGAATGCGGCACGTAACTGCCTGAAGCTTTGCCCGCACGGTCGATAACGTCGAGCCGGAATTGAACCTTGACGAAGTTGCCGGTCTCGAACGCGTGCATGACCTTAGAAACTGCATGCGCATACAGCAGATCGTCGGAATCCAGCAGCATGACGAATTCCGTGTCGATCATGTTTACCGCGTCGTTATAAGCGGAGACCTGACCCCCGTTCTGCTTGTAGAGCGATTTGATGCGGTGGCCGTAGCTTTCAATAATCTCTCGCGAGCCGTCTGTCGACCCGTCGTCAATCACCAGTACCTGTGTTGCGGGATAGTCCTGGGCAAGCGCCGAGTCGATTGCCTGGGCGAGAAAGCGGCCATAGTTGTAATTGCAGATGACGATCGTCACGTTTTGCATATCTCTTCACCTGTCGTAAACCGAAACCGCAAGGCAGCGGCGATAATCGCCCGCCTCGGCCTATCCGGTTGCATGGATATCCGCCGAACTGGCACAAATCAATTTACCTTTCCGTTCGTTGCGCCGCCAACAAACGTAATGCGATATGTGCGGTCGATAACACAGCGTTCTGCGGTTCAGGGTGTGCTTCGGTAAAGCCGGGATTAGGCGCCAGTGCGGCGCGCCGGCTCGCGACAAACTTGCCGGAGAAATCGGCAAGCGCTACACCGCGCTTGCCGCAGGAGTCGGTAAAGGCGGCTGCGGGGACAGGAAGGCGTCGGGCACGAGTTTTCCCCACTCGTAGTCAACCCGGTCCGGTGTGAAGGGCAGCACGCCCGCGCCGGGAGTGAAGGTCAGCTCGCCGAAAAAGATCTGGCTATCCGGCGCGTACAGGTCCACGCGAACATAGTCGAAGTCTTCGGATAGCTTTCTTGCCGCAGCAAGAATGGCGTCCAGATTCTCGGGGCGCGGCGCGGGTGTTGGGCTCGGCTTGTAGGCGCCAATGGCCATGTCCAGATGATTCCAGGCGGTGTCGTAAATATCGCCGCGCGTATTCGCGCCGAAGCGGTCCGAAATCACGAGAATGTAAATGAGCGGCCGTCCGCTTCGTCCGCCGAAGCAGTGCAGTTTGTAGTCGGCGGGTATCTGGCCGCTATCGTCCAGCAACAGTTGCTCAAAGAAGATGCGTGGCTTGATTTGCCGATAGTGTTTTTCCCGCGCAATCTTGTAGAAGTCGAGCGTCAGCCAGTAATCAGCGAGTTCTCGTAGTTGTTCGAATGAGCGCGCCGATTTGTCTCTCACCACCTCTACATAGCTGCTGCCGTGGTTCGCTTTCATGACGAAAGAATTCGGCAACGCATCGAATACATCTCTCGTGAAGACGTCCGGCGCCGCCAGCAGCGGTATTACATGTTTTTCTCCCAGCTTTCTCGCGACATAGTCACGCACCGTGAGTTTGTCGGTCAGCTCCGCGAACCAGGGGTCGGGCCGCAGGCTTTTTTGCAGGATCTTTTCGTTGAAAGTGGTGGGGCGAAACAGGTTCGGATAGCGGCCTATTTCCTTGTGATGCAGCAGGGCCAGGAACAAGGGCGCAGGCAGCAGCGACTTGGCCGCTTCCTTTACCTTACGCAGAGCCGACTGCCGGCGCGCGGGCGCGATACGCTCTGCCGTTTGCACTTCCTGCTGCGGCACGGACGTGCTGGCTTCACCCGTAAACTGAACTGAGTTGGTCGTCGTCATTTTTCGAGTCCTGTCGGTTATTCGCGCTACATCCAGAGCCCGAAGAGGCTTGCCGATGTATCACAACGCGAGGTTAACGCAGCGTACCTGGCGTAATTGAGGACGTCGCTAAACGAAGGTGTTTTGGCCCAATCCCATGAAACTGGCCGTTTTTGCGGGAGGGTTATCGACGGGCTATGCGTCCCGGATCGGAATGATTCGAAAGCGGCGATGCGCTTGCAGAACGTTTGGGAGTCGAAAGGAAGTGGCCGAAGCGGACAGCGTGAAGCGGCTAATCAGCGAATGATTTTTACTTCGCGAGATGTGCGCGCGTTATTTGCGTTTATCGAACTTCGCCGGAGGCGTCAAAGGAAAGGCGGTCGATTACTTCGAGCAGATCTGCGGGCCGCAGTGGTTTGACGAAATGATGATCGAAGCCGGCCGCACGGCTGCGTTCGCGGTCCGCATTCTGGCCGTAACCGGTCAACGCAACGAGCACGCATTGCCAGTCGACCGCGCGTGAGCGCAATTGCCGGGCGAGTTCATAGCCGTCCATGACAGGCAGGCCGATATCGAGCACGGAGATAGCGGGGCGGAATCTCGCCGCTTCCTCGAGCGCCGCAGTGGGGTCGTAGGCGGTCTTGACCGAGTGGCCATAGCTTCTGAGCAGTTCTGCCAGTGCGTCCGCGGCGTCGACGTTATCGTCGACGAGCAGAATGCGCCGTTCACGCGTGCCTGAGTCTTTCCCTGGGCGCGGCACGACAAACGATGCGGGCGGCGCAATGCGTATTTCCTCTTTGCCGCTACTTGCGAGGACCTGCGCCGGTGCGCGCGGCAATACGATCGTGAACTCGCTGCCACGGCCAGGCCCGTCGCTCGCTGCCTCGACGTGGCCGCCGTGCAGTTTCACGAAGTTCTTGACAAGGGCGAGACCAATGCCAAGGCCGCCTTCCGCACGATCGATTGTCTGCTTGCCTTGATAAAAGGTATCGAAAACGCGCGGCAATACGTCGGGCGCAATGCCGATGCCGTTATCCCGCACGCTGATGCGGATGCTGTTCGCGTCGTTGCCCGCCGCGCTGACGGTGATTTCTCCGCCCGCTTCGGTGTATTTGCCGGCGTTGATGAGCAGATTGGAGATCACCTGCGCGAGCCGCGTCGGGTCGGCGATACATTTCAGTGTTCGATCGACGTCGAGTTTCAATCGATGAGCGCGTTGTTGCATGAGTACGCTCGTCATTTCGAGAGCCTTCTCGACTACTTCACGCACGTCGACCAGTTGCCTGTTCAACTCGACATTGCCGCGAATAATGCGCGAAACGTCGAGCAGATCGTCCACGAGGCGCAACAGATGATCCACATGGCGCTGAATGACCGCGCGCTCGCGCGAACTCGAGTCCGAGCCGTGTCGACCCATCAGTTCGAGCGCGCTGACAATCGGCGCCAGCGGATTGCGCAGTTCATGTCCGAGCATCGCAAGAAACTCGTCTTTTGCGCCATTGGCCTGGCGCAATTCTGAAAGCAGGGCTTCCCGGTCGGCGCGGGATCGTTCTAGCGTCTCGCGGGCACGTACGTATCCCGTCACTTCCACCGCACTAAGAATGACACCCTCGACTCTGCCCGACGACGCGCGCAACGGCTCGAAATGCAGCGTATAGGCGCGCGTCGAAAGCGGATCGCGCGTACCGTGGGTCCGATATTCTTCGTGCACGATGGGCACGCCATACGCAGATACCTGCGTCAGAGCGGCGGCAATGGGCCCGCCACGTTCGTGGGGGAATGCGTCGAGATACGCGCGGCCGATCAGGTCGTCGCGATTCACCATGTCCATATACCGCGGGTTCGCGAGCTGGAATATGTGCGTGTCGCCAAGAAGAAGTGCCGAAGCCACCGGGGAATTCATCAGCACCGCGTCGCGTTGATGTTCGGCGGTTCTTCGGCGCTTCATTTCATCTTCCAGCGATCTTGCGCGCTGCTCAGCCAATGCGAGCCGCAGATGCAGTTCCTTGTGGCCGGCGTCGCGCAACGGGCTGCCCGGCAGCACGTGATGATGCGCGTGGCAGATATGGCGAAAGAGCTGCGTGTGCTCCGCGCCAGGAAACAGACTGCCAGGATAGCCGCAAAACAGCGAGAACCGGTAATGCTCGCCAAGACGGTTCCAGAATTCCTCCAGTTGCAGCGCGGCTTCTCCGAGTCCCTGCTCGCAGAGAATGGCCACCATCTCGCCGAATGCGTGCAGCGGCTGTCCGCGCTGCGCCGCATTCGCGACAAGCGCGCCAACCGTCGAGACAAATAAGGTTTCGTCCGGCCTGCCGTCCACCATGAAGCGCTCGAGCGTTGCGTGCGCGTCGAGCAGGATCAGCCGGTCGTATGTATCGCACTGCGTGGAACTGGTCTGTCTCGCATGCAGCCACGAGCTGAGCGACGCGACGTGGTCGGCAGTGGCGATCGCAATTGCGGTGCCGCCCGCGTTCAATGCGCGCAGCAGAAAGGCGCCCACCTCTTCTGTCAAACCCGCGTCGGATTCGTAGAACTGGACGAAATGGCCTGAGTCGTGCGCATCCTCGTGAGACGGCTGTGTGCTAGTGAGCATCTTTAACTGCCATGGCAAGAGAAGCCTTCTTTCGAAGAACTTACTCGCCGGTTGTAATGCCGGAACATGTTGCAGATAGCAACGGCGCAGCGCGAACCGCACAGTTGAGGCTTGTAGCGCAACGGGGGCGGGCCGCACACGCAGCCGCCGCCAATCAACCGGCATGAGTAGCAAGCCGCGTGCCTAGGTCTTTTCACCGGCTTCGCGCGTGGTTGTCAAAGCGCCGATCCACGTGGGCGAGGAGACTGCGCGAGACGCGGGTTGCGCGGTCCTGAATCACTCGTTCGAAGAAGCGGGAGAATCCATACGACATTCCCAGTACCGCGAACAACGTCGCAATGAAGAGTACGAGCGACGTCTCGCGATCGCTTTGCCCGAACCTGGCCTGAAAGAAGTGCAACGTGGCATAAACGCAGATGAAGTGCCACAGATAGATTCCGTAGCTTTCACGGCCGAGCGCGCCGGTGCAGCGGCGCACGAGCGTGCCTGCAAACTGGCTGCTGCGCTTTGCAAGAGATTCTCCAGCGCCTTCGCCTCTGGCTTCTCCGGTGCCTGCACCACTGCGCGAACACACGAACAGCAGGAACGCAACTGCGCTGCACGCGGCGAAAAACGGCGCGAGTTCGTGCGCCCTGGCAAGCCAGACACCGAGGGTGGCCGTCGCGAGCGAGAAGCCCGCAGCAAGCGCGAACATCGCGCACGAGGCACGCCGGGTGACGCTTGAGGCTCCGGTGAGATACGAACGGAACGCGTACCACGCCCACATGCCAACAATGAAGCACGGCCCCTGCACCGGCGGCCAGAAATAACTGAACGAGTTGTTGCTCACATGGCAAACGAGGCCGCCGCGACATGCATTGGTGGACAACGCAACAATCGACAACGCAAGCAGCAGCACCGTCGCGATCAACAGGCGCATGCGGTTCATCGCCACAAAAAACAATAGCGGTGCAATCAGATAGAACAGCATCTCCACGCCGATGGACCATCCTCCCGGCACGACATTATTGATCGCAGTGGGCGAGAGCGCATGCAGAAACAGCACGTTGAGCAGAATGTCTGTCGCGCCGTGTGCGCCAAGCACCCACGCGCGCTCGTAGCCGGACTGCGCCGCGCCGTAACTGATCACGCCATAGACGGCGATTGCCGCGTAGTACATCGGCGCTATGCGAAAGAAGCGCTTGATATAGAAGCGCAACGTCACGTGCGGCGCGCCGGTGCAACGCCCGAACTCCGCTTCGAGTGTCATGAAGATGGTGATCGCGCTGATCACGAAGAACAACTGCACGCCGTACTGCCCCATACGCGCGACTATCGCAACGCCATGCGGCAGATGAGGAAACTGAAATGACAGGTGCACTGCAACGACACCGACGATCGCGAGCGCTCGACCGAGATCGAGCGCGGCAACACGTCCTTCTTTCATTGGACACATCCTCCTCGATATTCGAGGCCGCCCGACTGGCGGCCCGACGACCGTGGACCTGATGCGTTTTGCGGAAGTTCCCTGCGTTTTATGCCGGAAGCAGGCGATTTGCGCCGAGTGCGGCAATCGTCTGATGATAACGGCGCGCGCGGCGTTTGAGTAGCTGTCTGGAGAAGGAGTTAGCTAATGCGTCGGCGAACCGTAATCTGCGTCGCGGGACGGTGAGGAAGCAAATGGGCGGCACGTGCGGTGCGAAGCGTGCGCCAGATGCGAAGTGCATCGTTCCACCACAACCCTACGCGGCTGGATCGAGTGGCCACTTTGCAGGGCCGCTTTTCAGCGCAGCGCACTCCATAGACGAGGAACGACATGCAACAGCCATTCACTCATAACGACCTGTATGCTCTCCTGCAGCAGGCCGCGACCGATGCATCCGCAGTGCAGGCCAACGGTGCGCAGGCGGTGGTGGACCGAATGCGCCAATTCATGACCACACAACTGACTGAAAAACTCTCCGCGTACGACGTGTTCGTTCACATTTCCGTCTCGCCGTACAGCTTCGACGTGGGCAGCTGGATGAACAAGGTGAAAACGGACGCGAGCGGGCAAATCGATGCGTGCACGGTGACGTGGGCGGGCGCCCCCGGCGTGCTGCCGGCGGGCGCGTCGAATCTGGGCATCGGCTGCGTCGTCACCTACTTTGCGAAGGCCACGGCCCAGCCGCAACCGGAGCCTCAACCGGCGGGCGGTGGCGAGCGCGACGGTGTCTTCAATCTGCCGGCCAATATCGCGTTTGGTGTGACCGCGCTCGTGAATTCCTCAGCCGAGCAGACCATTACTGTCTACGTCGACGACAGCAAGACGCCTGCAGCGACTTTCCAGGGCAACGGCACGCAAGATAAGAACCTGCAGACGCAAGTCCTGAATTCGGGCAAGGGCAAGGTGAAGGTCGTGGTGTCGGCGAACGGCAAACCTTCGAAACTGGGCTCGCGCCAGGTCGACATCTTCAAGAAGACGTATTTTGGCCTTGTCGGCTCGGAAGACGGCACGGACAACGACTACAACGATAGCCTTGTCGTGCTGAACTGGCCGCTCGGCTGATCGTTCGCCAGGCGGGTAATCGCCCGGCCGTGCGCGTGCGCGGCCGGGCTTTTTCAGTGGCTGCACAGTTGCCAGCCTTACGCTTTGTTATTTTTAAGAACGATTAAGGACTTGCACAAGGACTCGACGCAAGGGCGCCGATAGACTGCGTTGCAGTTTTCCTCGCATCGGAAGCGAGCGCGGCATGCGTTCCGACGCTCAGCAACGCCGGTGTTCAGCAACCCTTTACCGAACCCTTAGGACGTACAAAGCCATGGCTAATCCGAAACTGCAAGTCCTGACGCCTGCCAACTCGCAGATCATCTTCATCGACCACCAGCCGCAAATGGCGTTCGGCGTTCAGTCGATCGACCGTCAGGTGCTGAAGAACAACGTGGTGGGCCTCGCGAAGGCTGCACGCGTGTTCAACATTCCGACCACCATCACGACGGTCGAATCGGAAAGCTTCTCGGGCTATACGTATCCCGAGCTGCTGGACGTGTTTCCGGGTCACAAGGTGCTTGAGCGCACGTCGATGAATTCGTGGGACGATCAGAAAGTGCGTGACTCGCTTGCCGCGAACGGCCGCAAGAAAGTCGTGGTGGCGGGCCTGTGGACCGAAGTCTGCAACAACTCGTTCTCGCTGTGCGCGATGGACGAAGGCGACTACGAAATCTACATGGTTGCCGACGCATCGGGTGGCACCTCGAAGGAAGCGCACGAATATTCGATGCAGCGCATGATTCAGGCTGGCGTCGTGCCGGTGACCTGGCAACAGGTGCTGCTGGAATGGCAACGCGACTGGGCGCACAAGGAGACGTACGACGCCGTCATGGGCATCGTCAAGGAGCATTCAGGCGCATACGGTATGGGCGTCGACTACGCGTACACGATGGTTCACAAGGCAGCGCAGCGCGCTGTCGGTACGCACGAGGTGCTCGCGCCGGTGCCCGCACGCAAGTAAGTGTGTAGGCGATCGGCGGCGCTTCGCCTCGCCAATCGCTAATGCCTGACGGCAATAGGCCCTTGGCCTTTGGTCAAGGGCCAACCGTCAATCGCGGAGCGTGGCGCGCAGCTTTGCGCGCCACGCCGTCCGGCTTCACGTCCAGAGATGCGCAGCGTAAATCGCGTGCGGGTCGCGCCGCACCGCATCGTGCAGCGCCTCCACTAGTTCCGCGCGATGCGTGAGCACGGCACGCTGATTGATCGAGCCTTTATCGGTGATCTCGCCGAGATCCAGCGAAGGCGCGACCTCGAGCAAACGCAAGCGCGCAATCAGCGTCGCGCCTCCCGTCGATTCGCGATTGAGCTGCTCGAGCAGACCGGCAAAAAACGCGCGTACGGCGGGTGCATTCACGACTTCGGACGCGCTCGCGGATGCGGGCAGTTGCGCGAGCCGCCGGCAGTCGTCCAGCCGCGGGAACACCAGCACGCCGACATCGTCGCGATTGAGCCCGGTGACCACCACGTCCTGGACGTACGGCGCACCGGCGGAAATGATTCGGGCGCGCATCGGCCCCACGCTCACGAAGGTGCCTGAGCTCAGCTTGAAGTCTTCGGCAATGCGGCCGTCGAACATCAAACCCAGTTCGGGCTGCTGCGGGTCCACGAATTTCAGCGCGTCGCCGCTACAGTAATAGCCTTCTTCGTCGAACGATTGTGCGGACGTTGCATCGTCCATGCGCCAGTAGCCGCGCATGACGTGCGGGCCGCGATAGCGCGCCTCGAGCTTGCCTTCCACCGGCACGAGCTTCACCTCGCAACCCGGCGCCGGCACGCCCACGTAGCCCGCGCATAGCGCCGGCAACGTCGTGAACAGACACGATGGGGCAGTCTCCGTCATGCCGAGGCCCGCCATGATGCGAATGCGCTCGCCGCAGTGCCGTTCCGTGACCTGCTGCAGACGGTCCCACGCTGCCTGCGAGAGCCCTGCGCCCGCGAAGAAAAACACCTTCACGCGTGAGAAAAACGTCTCGCGCAACTGCGCGTCGGTTTCGAGTGCGCTCGTCAGTTCTTCCCAGCCTTTCGGCACGTTGAAGTAGATGGTCGGTGCGATCTCGCGCAGATTGCGCAGCGTTTCCTCGAATTTGCCGCCTACGGGCTTGCCGTCGTCGATGTAAAGCGTGCCGCCGTTGTAGAGCGCAATTCCCGCGTTATGACTGCCGCCAAACGTGTGATTCCACGGCAACCAGTCGACCAGAACAGGCGGCTCGTCGGCGAACTGCGGAAAAGTTTCGAGCAGCATCTGCTGATTGCTGCACAACATGCGATGTGTCGTAGGCACGGCCTTCGGCAAGGTCGTGGAGCCGGAGGTGAAGAGAAACTTGGCGATACTGTCCGCGGCGATAGCCTCGTGTGCAGCGTCCACAGTTGCAGGCGCGGTGTCGAGCAGCGCCGCGAGATCCGTCACGGGGCGCCCGCATGCGCCGGTGGCGGCCACGACTTCGACGCCGGCGGCAACGCTCGCGTCTATGGCGGTCGCGAACGCGGCTGCATCCGTCGCGAACACGAGCCCCGGCGTGAGTAGTTCGAGCGCGTGGCGCAGCTTGCCGTAGTCGCTGGACACGAGCGAATACGCTGGCGAAATGGGCGCATACGGCACGCCGGCCCACATGGCACCGAGCGCGATCATCATGTGTTCGAGATCGTTGCCGGAGAGGATCGCGACCGGCCGCTCAGCCGACAGCTTGCGATCGAGCAGCGCCTGGCCGATGGCCCGCGCATGCTGCAGCATCTGGGCGTAGCTGATGCCGCGCCATGCGCCGTCGGCGCCGCGGCGCGCGACGAGCCAACGCTCAGGGTGCGCACGCGCGCCGCTCGCGAGCCGGTCGGTCAGGCGCTCGGGGTACGCGCCTGGTTCCGCCGCGGACTCCATGTACCACACGTCGCCATGACGACGCACGCGTGCAGGCGCCGCTCCGATCCGCACTTCGCGATAACGCACGAATGCCTCCTTGTCGACACGGGTTTGCGTCGGCTGCGAATTCACTGATTGTCTCCTTGCTGCCACTCTCCGTCTGCCGCGAAGAATGCTGATTCGAATAATGCCGATGCACGGCGTGTATTTCAGACCGGATAGTGGCGCGGGCCTGTCTGAATCGTAATCCAGCGCAGGTCGGTGAACTCGGCAATCGACGCCTTGCTGCCGAAACGACCGTAGCCGCTGCCCTTCACGCCGCCAAACGGCATCTGTGCTTCGTCGTGCACGGTCGGCCCGTTGATGTGGCAGATGCCTGACTCGACGCGTTTCGCCACGCTCATCGCGCGTGCAATATCTCGGCTGAACACGGCCGCCGACAAACCGAACTCGCTGTCGTTGGCCACCTGCACCGCTTCGTCGTCGCTATCCACGCGCAGCACGGTCACGACCGGTGCAAAAGACTCTTCGGCATAGAGCTTCATGGCCGGACTGACCTGATCGACGATAGTGGGCTGCATGATCGCGCCATCGGGCACGCCGCCGCCGAGTATCGTCGCGCCATGTTGCCGCGCGTCGTCCACCAGCGCGGCGGCACGCCGCGCGGCATCCACGCTGACCATCGCGCCGAGCACGGCACGCCCGGAGGTGGGTGCGTCGGCAACCAGTTGGCGGGCCTTGTCGGCCAGCTTGGCGACGAGCGCATCGGCCACGCTGCGATGCGCGATCACGCGCTCGGTCGACATGCAGATTTGCCCTTGATTGAAGAACGCGCCGAACGCAATCGCGTCCGTAGCCGCATCGAGGTCGGCGTCGTCGAGCACGAGCACTGGCGCCTTGCCGCCGAGTTCGAGTAACGCGGGCTTCAGGTGCTTCGCCGCGTGCATTGCAATGATGCGGCCCACGTGGGTCGAGCCCGTAAAGTTCACGCGCCGCACGGCGGGATGCGCGATCAGGCGTTCCACAATGGCGGGGGCATCTTCGGGCGCGTTGGTCACGACGTTGACGACGCCGTCGCCGAGTCCCGCTTCGTGCAGCACGCTGCCGATCATTCTGTGCACGCCCGGACAGGCTTCCGACGCCTTCAGCACGACCGTGTTGCCGCACGCGAGCGGCATGGCGAGCGCGCGCGTGCCTAGGATCACCGGCGCATTCCACGGCGCGATGCCTAGCACCACGCCGCACGGCTGCCGTACTGCGAGCGCGAGATTGTCGGGCGTGTCCGTGGGAATCACGCTGCCGTCTATCTGGGTGGTCATGGCCGCTGCTTCGCGCAGCATATTGGCCGCGAGATGCACGTTAAAGCCGTACCAGTTGGCCATGGCACCCGTTTCCGCCATGCCGCATTCGATGAACGCGCCAGCTCGCGCGTCCATGATGTCGGCAGCTTTCAGCAGGCGCGCGCGGCGCTCGCTCGGGCGCAACGCGGACCACGCGGGAAAAGCCGCAGCGGCGGCCTGAACTGCTGCGTCCGCGTCGGCGAGCGTGGCGGCCGGCGCGCGCGAAGCCACCGCGCCGGTGACGGGGTTGATGCGCTCGAAGGTCGCGCCGTTCGATGCCGGGCAGTCCTTGCCTGCGATCAACATACTTACTTCGTTCACGATGGCTGTCTCCTTTGCTCGTTCGTTATGCTGCGCGCTGCAATTGCAAAGCACGCAGGCATCTTCATTCGTGCGTCATTCGCTGCGCTTGTACGCCTGCAGCCCCGGCTTGATCGATTTCTGATCGAGAAACTGCCGCAGTCCTTCTTCGCGGCCTTTTTCCGGATCGCGCAGTTGCGCCTGATCGAGCTTCGCGTAGAGATAATCTTCGTTCTGCTCCCAGGTCAGCTCGCGCGAGCGTTTGAAGCCATGCTTTGCGGCGCGCAGAACGACAGGGTTCTTTTCGAGCAGCTTCGCGGCCAATGCGATGGTTTCCGCGCGCAGTTGCTCGCGCGGCACGCTCCTGTTGACGAGGCCCATTGCCGCGGCCTGCGCACCGTCGAAAGTATCGCCGGTCATGATGTAGTAGAGCGCCTGCCGATGCCCGACGGTGTCCGCCATCGCCTTGCTTACCAGATTGCCCGGCGGAATGCCCCAGTTGATCTCGGACAGGCCGAACACCGCTTCGTCAGCCGCAATCGCGAGGTCGCAGGCAACGAGCGGCGAGAACCCGCCGCCGAAACACCAGCCATTGACCATCGCGATGGTCGGCTTCGAGTACATGCGCAGCAGTTTCCATTGCCACTGGCAGGCGTCGCGGCGAATCTTTTCCTGCAGGATTTCCGGGCCGGCGTCGACTTCGCGGAAGTACTCCTTCAGGTCCATGCCAGCCGTCCAGGCGTCGCCCGCGCCGGTCAGCACGAGTACTTTTGCATCGGCGTCCAGTTCCAGCGTTTCCAGTACCTGCACCATTTCGCTGTTCAGCGTGGGGCTCATGGCATTGCGCTTCTCGGGACGATTGAACGTCACCCATGCGATGCCTTCCTGAACCTTCACGTCGACGGTTTTCCAGCGACCCTCGTAACTTGCCATGTTTGTAGCTCCAGCGCCTTTCGCGCGTATCAATGTCAGTGGTGATGTGCGAGCACCTGATTGCGTTTGCTCAACGTCTGCTTCGCGTCTGCCGGCGCTTGCCGGCGCTTGCGTCGCGCCCGAAGCGTCGCTGCGTATCAGGTAGCCTGATACAAAGTCTAGTATCAAGCGGCCTGACACACAATCGCTATGTGATCGGGGAAAACCCTCGCGCCGCAGCATCGCGTCGCATCACCTGGGGTATCCACCGAATACGCTCTGCTTGTTTTGTCAGGTGGCCTGATATTTAATATGCCCGATCGCAGCGAGCTTTGCGCGTTCGCATGAACGCGCATTTATTCGTCTGCAATCTCAGGAAGCCTGATACATGAAATCGCGGCAGCGGCAGCCGTCGACACAACAAGCAATCCACTTTGCATGCGACCCGAGTCACGCACGCGCGTCGCGTCGGGCCGAAAGGAGACAGACATGAAATCCAGAACAGCCTCGCCCGGAGACGGCATGACGCAATCCGCCGCGCGCACCGGCGCTGTCATGACGTTGAGCCTTTGTTTCGCGGTTGCCCTTCTCGAGGGGCTCGATCTTCAGTCGGTGGGCGTTGCGGCGCCCCGCATGGCGCGTGAATTCGGGCTGAGCGTCGCGCAAATGGGACTCGCGTTCAGTGCCGGCACCTTTGGACTGTTGCCGGGCGCGATGCTGGGCGGACGGCTCGCGGATCGTATCGGCCGCAAACGCATTCTGGTTCTGTGCGCGTGCCTGTTCGGCCTGCTTTCCATTGGGACCGCACTGGTCAGCAGCTTCGGGATGCTGGTGTTCGTGCGCGTATTGACCGGCATCGGCCTGGGCGGCGCATTGCCAAACCTGATTGCCTTGTCCTCCGAAGCCGTGCCCCAGAAGTCGCGCAACACGGCCGTCAGCGTGATGTACTGCGGCATTCCGTTTGGTGGCGTGATCGCTTCGATGGTCGGCATAGCCAGTGCCGGCGATACCGAATGGCGTCATATCTTCTACGTAGGCGGCGCCGGGCCGCTGCTTCTGGTGCCGCTGCTGCTGGCATTTCTGCCTGAATCCACAGCGTTCAGACGCGCATCGCACGGCATGAACGCGAAGCCCGCGCCGGTCGGCGAGGTGCTGTTCGGCGCGAACCGCGGGCTTTCGACGCTGCAAATATGGGTCAGCTACTTCTGCACGCTGATCGTCCTTTACTTTCTGCTCAACTGGTTGCCCTCGCTGATGGCAGCGCGTGGACTCGCGCGCGCCGAAGTGGGCTACGTGCAGATCTTTTTCAACATCGGCGGCGGGCTCGGCGCGCTGTTCATCGGCATGTTGATGGATCGCCTGCGCGGCGGCGTGGTTGTGTCGGGCATGTACCTCGGGATTATCGCGTCGCTCGCGGCGTTGTCGGTTGCGCCTGGTTTCGCGGCGCTCACGGTGTCTGCGTTCTGCGCCGGAATGTTCGTGATCGGCGGCCAGTCGGTGCTGTATGCGCTTTCCGCCGCGTTCTATCCGACGGCGATGCGCGGCACCGGCGTCGGTGCGGCGGTGGCGGTGGGCCGCGTCGGTTCGGTGGTGGGGCCGCTCGCCGCGGGCCAATTGCTCGCGATGGGGCGCAGTTCGTCGACGGTAATCGGCGCAAGCATTCCCGTCACGCTGATCGCCGCCGCGGCGGCGCTGCTGCTGATTCGCCGCCCACGTGCGGCAGATTGATGAGCCATCCTGAGTAAAAACACATACAACGTTTGGAGACGATCGCGATGCAAACAGTCAAAACCCGGCTTCTGGTATCTGGCACCCTGTGTGCGCTCAGCACGAGTGCGCTTGCGCAGTCGAGCGTCACGCTTTACGGCATTATCGACACGGGGCTCGAGTACGTGTCGCATGCGAATGCAACAGGCGGCCACGTGTTCCGGATGCCCGCCGTGACGGGCGAATTGCCCTCGCGCTGGGGCCTGCGCGGCGTGGAAGATCTCGGCGGCGGCTATAGCGCCGTTTTCACACTGGAAAGCGGCTTCAATGTTCGTGACGGCAGTTCGGGGCAGGGTGGACGCCTGTTCGGGCGCCAGGCATTCGTCGGCGTGAAGGGGCCGTACGGCACGCTGGCATTCGGCCGCCAGTACACGATGACCTATCTGTCGCTGCAAGGCGCGGACATCATCGGCCCGGACATTTACGGCATGGGTTCGCTCGACGCCTATGTGCCCAACGCGCGCGCCGACAACTCGATCACCTACATGGGTACGTACAAGGGCTTCACGCTCGGCGCGGGCTATTCGTTCGGCCGCGATTCGGCGGGCACCGGCAATTCGCCCGGGCAGGGCACCTGCGCGGGGTCGGTGGCCGGGCATCCCACGGAATGCCGCGACTGGTCGGTCATGCTCAAGTACGACGCGCCGAACTTCGGCATCGCGGCGTCGTATGAGGAACAACGCGGCGGCGCGAGCGGGCAGGCAAACTTCTTCGACGGCGTCGCGCCCACGCCGCTTGGCAACGGCGCGGACAAGGACGCGCGCACGCATGTCAGCGCGTATGCGCAATACGCGGGAGTGAAGCTTGGCGCGGGCTGGCTGGGCCGCCGCGTGGTGACGGATTCCCCGGCGGTGCCCAACGTGCGCTCGGATCTGTTCTTCGTCGGCGCATCGTACTTCGTCACGCCCGCGTTTCTGGTCGACGGAGAAGTGTTCCGCATCATCAACAGTGCACACGACTCGCGCGCGACGATGGGCACCTTGCGCACCACGTATCTGCTGAGCAAACGCTCGTCCGTGTATGCGCAGGCAGCCTACCTCGCGAACAGCGCGAAAGCACGGTATTCGGTGAGCGGCGGCGGTGGCGGCACGACGCCAGCCGGGGGCATGGGGCAGACGGGCGTGATGGTCGGCATCAAGCACGCGTTCTAGGAGAAATCGAATGAGAAAGTCTGTGATTGCGATGTGCGTGTCGGCCACGTTGAGCGCATGCGGGGGCTCTTCGGACAATTTGCAGGGCTTGCCGCGTCTGGGCGCCGCAACCCCTGCAACGCTGGTCGGCAACTGCGCGACGTTGGCGGGCAAACTGTCGTTCGCGAACACCACGTTCGACTCGGTGCAGGACGTGCCCGCGGGAACGCTGACCGTGGCGGGCAAACCGATTGCGGAACATTGTCTCGTGCGAGGGCAGATGAACCGGCGCGTGAGTGCCGTCGACGGAAAAACCTACGCGATAGGCTTCGAAATGCGTTTGCCCGTCGCGTGGAACGGGCGTTTCTTCTATCAGGCCAATGGCGGGCTGGACGGCAACGTGGTGACGGCGACCGGCGAGATCGGCGGCGGCGGCCCGCTCAACAACGCGCTGAACATGGGCTTCGCGGTGATCAGCTCCGACGCGGGGCACGCGTCGTCGCAAAACCCGCTCTTCGGTCTCGATCCGCAGGCGCGCATCGACTACGGCTACAACGCGGTTGCCACCTTGACGCCAATGGCCAAGCAGGCGATTCGCACCGCGTATGGCAAGGCGCCGGATCGCAGCTATTTCGAGGGCTGCTCGAACGGCGGGCGTCATGCGATGGTGGCGGCGGCGAGGTCGCCCGCGGAATACGACGGCATCATTGCGGGCGACCCTGGCTTCCATTTGCCGAAGGCTGCCATTGGCGAGATGTGGGGCGCCCAGCAATTGGCAAAGGTTGCGAGCGCAACCACTGCGAATGGACTGCCCGACATCAAGACCGGCTTTACCGCAACAGAGCGGCAACTGGTGGCCTCGCGCATTCTCGCGAAGTGCGACGCGCTGGACGGCGTAGCCGACGGCATGGTGCAGGACATCAAGGCCTGCCAGGCGAATTTCAGCCTTGCCGCCGATGTGCCCACCTGCGCGGGCAACGTGCGCGACGGCACGTGTCTGACCACGGCGCAGAAAGACGCCATCGGCAACCTGTTCTCCGGGGCGCGCAACAGCGCGGGCACGGCGCTATACGCGAGCTTCCCGTACGATGCGGGCGTGAGCGGTGCGGGCTGGGCGCAATGGAAGCAAAGCAACTCGATCACGCTTGACCCGGCGGCGGCTGCGTTCACCTTCACTACGCCGCCGCAGGACGCCTCGCTGCTGAGCCAGCTGTCTTCGTACGCGCTGAACTTCAGCATGGATACCGACGCGCCGAAGATTTCCGCGACCAGTGGCGCGTACGCGCAATCGTCGTGGTCCTTCATGACGCCGCCGGACGAAACGAACCTGAGCGCACTCAAGCAACGCGGCGCGAAGCTCATGGTGTACCACGGCACAAGCGACCCGGTGTTTTCGTCGAACGACACGACCGACTGGTACCAGCGCCTCATCGCAGCCAATGGCGGCGACGCGAGCAATTTCGCGCGGCTCTATACGGTTGCTGGCATGAACCACTGTTCGGGCGGTCCCGCTGCCGACCAGTTCGACATGCTCACGCCGATGGTCGCATGGGTGGAGCAGGGCAAGGCGCCCGAGAGTATCGTCGCCACCGCACGCGACGCGAGCAACGCGATACCGAACAGCGAAGTGCCCGCTGACTGGGGTGCGGGCCGCACCCGGCCGCTGTGTCCTTATCCGAAAGTCGCGCGCTACAAGGGTGGCGATGTGAACTCCGCGGCGAGCTTTTCGTGCAGTAGCTGATTGTCGAGCGCCGCGCCTGGTGTCGACTTTGCAAGGAGTCGGCACGAGGCGCAGTGGCGCGTCGATTTTCAGTCAGCGTGAGCGTTTGCGGCAGCACCGCGATTGGCGCATCACTGCGGCTCGTACCACGAATAAGTCGCGAGCGTGCTCACCGCCGGCGTGCCGATCTGCAACGTGACGTCGCGCAGCGAAGTCAGCTCGATATTGCGCAGGTCGCCCATGTAGCGGCGTGAGTCGCCGTTGTCGTTGATATACGCCACTACGTTTCCGGTGATACCCGCTACGTTTGTGCTGGAGAGCGGCTGTCCCCAGATGTCGAAGAACTGGCCGAGCGTGAAGGTCTTGAAGGTCGGCGTTTCGATATGGATGATGCCGGTCTGGTCGTGTGTGTGCATCTCGTAGTTGCACTGCGAAAGAATGCCCACGTTGGCCGGCAGCGCGAGCCACTGGCCGTCCTTGATGATCGCCAGATGCGCATGCACGTGATACAGCTCCGCCATGCCGGAGGCGCAGATCAGGCCGTCGACCGCCCCGCCCGTGCCGCCTGTCGCCGTGTTGCCGTTCGGCCAGTACGATGTGCCCACCACGCCGCCATAGTTCAGTGCAACGGGATTCGGGTCGAAGGGCGGCGGATCGGTCCACGTGTAAGTGGGGATCTGCGTCAACGGCGTGCCGACCATTATGGTGATTTCGCCGTGCGGCGGCAGCACCAGGGTCGCCGGATCGCCCGTGTACTTCGACAGCGTGCCGCCGTCGTTCACATAAATGGTGACTTCCGAGCCGCTCAGACCGGCCACGTTCGAGGTGCCGAGCGGCTGGCCCCAGATCGCGAAGAACTGGCCGAGCGTGTACGACGCGCCGGTGGTCGTGTCCATATGGATCTTGCCGCTCGCATCGACAGTGTGAAGCGGATACACGCAACCGGTCTGCGCGGCCATAGTCGGGCCGACGCTGCCGACGTTCGCGGGTAGCGCCAGTTGGCGGCCATTCTGGTAGATCGACAAATGCGTGTACGTGTACCCCTTGCTGGGCAGCGCGCAGTTCAGCCCGCTGACGGGCTGGCCCGTTCCGCCCGACGACGTGGGGCCTGTGGGCCAGTTCGATTCGCCAAGCGTGGTGCCGTCGATTACCGGCGTCGCGGCGGCCAGCGTCGGCGCGGTCGTACTCGTGCCGGACGCGGCGGGTGCCGGTGCGGCAGCGCCCGCGCCGTTGGCTCCGGTGTTCGACGCGCCGCCCCCACCTCCGCCGCCGCAGCCTGCAAGAATCAGTAAGGCGCCAATCAGGGTGACCCGCAAATCCAGCCGTTCCAACATCGCGTGCTCCATGCCGTGGTTAATCATGAATACGTGGAAGCAGACGCCGCGCTGACTGCGCGACATGCCCTCGCTGCGCAGACCGGCTGCAACGGAATGGCGAAGCCGGCGCAGGTGCGCTGCTTCGCACGAAACTGGCAGGTTCAGGGTAGCAGATGCGTTTCTGAAATAAACCGATTGAATAACAACGTTTTGCGACTTTTTATGTCGCATTCTGGCGTGTCGTTGCAAACCGCAGCTTGCTTCAGCCCGCCTGCGTCGGGGGAGCGCAGCGGCACTGTAAAATGCCGCTGCCGCCGCGATTTGCCGGCGTCGAACCCTCCCGTCAGCGATGCATGTCGATCTCCTTACCCTCTATCTCCTGATAATCGGAACGCTTCTGGCCAGTTCCGGCATGACGCTTTGGGAGCACCGAAGTCATCCCGGCCGCAGCGCGGAGTTAAGAGTGCTGGCGGCCGGCTACGCGACGCTCGCCATCGGCTGCGCGGCGGCCGTGTTCCGCCGCGACGTGCCCGGCCCGTGGGGTTCCGCGCTCAGCAATCTGGTCATTCTCAGCGGCTATCTGCTGGTGCTGCATGGCGTCGCGTTGCTGAGCGGCCGGCAGTATCGCGCCGCGTCGCTCGGCCTGCTCGTGGTCATGGCACTGACGTGGATGGTGGGCGGCACGCGCTTCGAGAGCCCGGTCTGGGCATACGTGAGCGCGATTCCGATTGCGCTCGCGAGCGGCATGACGTCCCGCGAACTGCTGCGAGGCGACGGCTTCAAAGCGCTGCCGTCGCGGTATATCGCGGTGGCGGTGACAGGCATTCACGCGCTCACGTATGCGGCTCGCGCGCTCGCTCTGCCGTGGCTTGCGGCGCGGCATGGCAACGGTCTGCTGCTGGCTGCCAGCGCAATCACCATGTATGAGGGCGTGCTCTATTCGGTCGTGCTGCCGATGACCCTGCTCAAGCTGATTCGCGACGAAACCCACGGCCGGCTATTGCAGGAATCGCAAACTGATTACCTGACCGGTCTCGGCAATCGCAGATGGTTCTTCGAACAAGGTGAGCGTGTGATCGGCGAGGGCGGCGAGAACCGGCCTCTCGCGCTGCTGGCGCTCGACCTCGATCAGTTCAAGAAGCTCAACGACCGCTACGGCCACGAGACCGGCGACGAAGTGCTCAAATCGTTCGCGCAGATTGCCCGCAGCGTGGTGGGCGACGACGCGGTGCTCGCGCGCATCGGCGGAGAAGAGTTCGCCGCGCTGCTGCCGCGCCACGACGAGGCGCGCGCGAAAGCGGTGGGCGAGGCGATTGTCGAGCGCTTCGCGCAAACCGTCTTGCACCGCGTGGAAGGCACGGAGATTCTGGCCACAGTCAGCATCGGCCTTGCGCATTGCGCAGATGCGGGGCAGTCGCTTGGCGAACTGCTGGCCGTTGCCGACGAGGCGCTTTACCGCGCCAAGTCGCTCGGTGGAAACAGGCTCGAAGGCGTGCGCAAGGCCGCGAGCCTGCGGGTGGTGAGATAACGCGCGGTGTGTTGCTTGCGGCGGCATCGCGTAAGCGGATGCCGCCGGCCTCGCGCGCCGCCGGCCGGTGGATCGCGCCGCACGGTGTTTGCCTTAGTGCGGCGCAACAGTGCGAATTTCAGAAGCCGCTGCGGTTCGGCTGACGCCGATACCAGGGCTTGGCCCTCAGACGGCCGCCGTCTGGCTGCGCAGCCATTCGTCCAGACCGATACGGCCGAGGCGCGCCTCGCCGAGCGGCACGAGCGAGTGCTCGTCGACCCGTCCACCAAAGTAGCGCGCCTCGGGATCACGCACGACGTCGCGCGGATCGCCGATCCCCTTCAGATAGCGGGCGACAATTTCGTCGAACGGCGCGCGCTGCGGCCCCGCGATTTCGACGATGCCGTTGCGCGGCGCAGCGAGCGCCACATCCGCGACGATGGCCGCGACGTCGTCCGCCGCGATCGGCTGGAACAGGCCGGGCGCCAGCCGCACCGTGTTGCCCTGCGCACTCGACGCTGCAATGCCGCCGAGAAATTCCATGAACTGCGTCGAGCGGATGATGGTGTACGGAACGCCCGAGGCCTCGATGAGTTTCTCCTGCGCGACCTTGGCGCGGAAATAGCCGTTCTCCGGCGTGCGGTCGGTGCCCACGATCGAAAGGGCGACGTGATGCCGCACGCCGGCCGCGGCCTCCGCTGCATGCAGGTTGCGCCCGGAGGTTTCGAAGAAGTCGAGCACCGCCTTGTCTTCGAAAGAGGGCGAATTGGCGAGGTCGATTACCACTTGCGCGCCGTTCAGCGCCTCTTTGAGCCCTTCGCCGGTGAGTGTGTTGATGCCGTTGCGCGGCGACGCGGCGAGCGCCTCGTGACCGGCATTGCGCAGAATGGTCAAGGTCTTCGAGCCGATCAGGCCCGTGCCGCCGATAATAACGATCTTCATGATCCAGTCCCTCTGTCGTTGGCGGCAGGCGCCGCGTGAAGTCAATGCTATGCGCACGCGCTTCGCGGCGGTAGCCACTTGCGCGGGCTCACCGTGTTGCGCGCACGGCACCAATCGGGCGCGACCGGTGCCGCGCCCGCACACCTGAGCGACGCGCCTTTCATCCGGCCACCGCCAGCTCCGGCGCCGCCGTGATCGTGTTCGTGCATTGCAGATCCATGGCGCGTGTTTCGTCTGTCATATAGTCGACGAAGACGCGGATGCGGGCCGGCAGGTGCTTGCGGCTCAGATAACAGATGTAGTGGCCGCCGTCGTCGGGCGCATGGTGGGCGAGACAGCTCACGAGACGCCGCTCGCGCAGCAGGGCGCACACCTGATAGGCCGGCAACTGCGCAATGCCCACGCCGTCGAGCACGGCCTGCAGTATCAGATCGGCGTCGTTGAAGGTGTGCTGCGCGGTGGGCTGGTGCCGCAGGAGGTGGCCGTCGACCTTGAACTCCCAGTCCTTGACGCGTCCCGAGGCCGTGCAGAAGTTGATGCAGCGATGCCCGGCGAGCTCTTCCACGCAGCGCGGCAAGCCGTGCACTCGTGCATAAGCCGGCGACGCGCACACCACCATCTGCATCGGGACCAGCTGACGCGCGACGATGCCGCTGTCTTCCATGCGGCCGTCGCGAAACGACACGTCCACGCGGTCGGTCGTGAAGTCCGCGGGGCGTTCGTTGAGCAGCAATTCAAGCGTGATGCCGGGGTACCGCGCATGAAAACCGCGCAGCAGCGGTGCAACGATCCCGCGTCCAAAACCCGGCGTCGAAGCAATCCGCAGATGACCGCGCGGCGGCCCGCTGCGCAGCTCGCGCATGCCGTCGAGCGCCTCCACGATGCGCTCCACGCCTGGCAGACAGCGCTCGTAGAACAGTTCGCCTTCGCGGGTGAGCGACGTCTTGCGTGTAGTGCGCAGAAAAAGGCGCACCTCGAGCTGCGTCTCGAGTTTCTGCACGTTGCGGCTCACCGACGAACGGCCGATGCCAAGCCGCTCGCCGGCGCGCGCAAAGCTGCCCTCGTTGGCCACGGCGAGAAACGACACGACGCCGGCATAGGTGGTCGCGAAACTGTTCGCGAACGGGTCGTGGCTGCTGCTGACGGACGGAAGTGATCGATAATCTGACATGCAGGCGCGAGTCGAGAGTCCAAAACCGGCTAGACGTATCAGTCGTGCGGTTTGTGACATCCGACTTCGGCGCCCGCGCCGGGCGCACCGCCTCAAGCGCTCGTAAAGGCCGCCGCAATGCGCGCGAGCTTGTCGGGATTGCGCTGCACCAGAAGGCGCACAATGCGCTCGCTGTCCGTTTCCAGCGAGAGCGCCGCTTCGAGCCTGCCTTGAATGAAGCGCAGCAGCGCCCACTCGCCATTGAGCACCACGAGCCTGACGCTGACTGCGCTGCCGTAACGGCGCGACCCCGCATAGAAGAGCTGCGCGATGCGTCGGCCGCCGTGCAACGGCTTGGCGAGGCTCTGCACTTTGCCGCCGCCGTCGCCGATCAGAAGCGCGTCTTCCGCGAGCAGGGCGTTGATGGCCGGAAAGTCGCCGCGCTCGACAGCATGCGCGAACATCCGCAGCAGCCGATGGTGTGTCTCGCGCGGCACGACCTGGCGAGCCCGTTCCTCGCGCAGTTGCGCTTTCGCGCGGCTCACCAGCTGGCGGCAGGCCGCCTCGGTTTTGCCGATTGCCGCTGCGACCTCGTCGTAATCAGCATCGAATACTTCGCGCAACAGGAAGGCGGCGCGCGCTTCGGGTGTCAGGCGTTCGAGCAGCATCAGGAACGCCACGGACACATCGTCGCTGCGCTCGACGGCTTCCTCCGGCGTCGCGGGCGAGCCGCTCAATTGCGGTTCGGGCAGCCAGGCGCCTGTGTAGTGTTCGCGCTGCGTTCTGGCAGCGCGCAGGCGGTCTATCGACACGCGCGTGGTCACTGCGACGAGCCATGCCTCTGCGTTGTCGATCTGTTCGCGGGACGCCGCGTGCCAGCGCAGCCAGACGTCCTGCACGATGTCTTCCGCTTCGGCCACCGAGCCGAGCATGCGATAAGCGATCTTCTGCAAACGCGGGCGCAAACCGTTGAAGGCGCGGGCGTCGTCATCCATGGAGCAGCTTCCCGTTGCGTTAAGACGGGCCTTGCGCGTGAGCGAGGCCGACACGCGCATATTGCCATGGACTGCGGACTCCTTTGCCGAGGCTCTTCGCTCGCGTTTGCCAACGGCCGCTCATCTGACCGCCCCTGGCCACCCCTCGCCGCCGTCGGCAGCGCGCAATCATGCGAATCGCCGCCGCCCTTGCGCACGCTGTCAGGCAAGCGCGACCACTGCGATCTCGACCAGCAGTTCGGGCGCGGCGAGCTGCGCTTGCACTGTCGCTCGCGTGGGCGCACAGCCTTGCGGAACCCATGCGTCCCAAACCTCGTTCATGCCGGCGAAGTCGCGTGCGATGTCCGCGAGCCAGACCTGCGCGGACACGAGCCTCGTCTTGTCGATGCCGGCTTTCTCGAGAAAGCCGTCGATTTTCTCCAGTACTTTGGCGGTCTGGAGCTTCACGTCCGGCGCGTGATCGGCCGAAGTCTGGCCGCCGACGAAGACAAGGCCGCCCGCCTTGACGACGCGGCTCATACGTTGGTTGGTTTCAATGCGAACGATATCGGTCATGAGTATTTCCTGGTTGAGGTCGAACGAAGCTGCCGCGCGCGTTGTGAAGCACGCGGTAAAGCAGCAAAGATGAGCAATAAAGATGGGCAATAAAGGTGCAGCGGTTCAATGCGTGACGAGATGCGCGGCGCGTGCGTCGCCGGAAGCCGGATCGCTCGCGAAGCGGTCGATTGCAAACGCGTCCAGCGAAACTGCCGGTGTGCCGTCGAGCATCAGTTCGGACACCAGCTTTCCGCAGCCCGGCCCGAGCTGAAAACCGCTGCCGCAATAGCCAAACGAGTAATACAGGTTCGACGCCTTGCGGCTTGCGGAAATGACCGGGAGTTCATCTGCGGTGAAGGCTTCGACGCCGGCCCATGCGCGGTTCACGCCAAGGTGACGCAGATGCGGAAAGAGGTCCGTCACGGTTCGCGCGCTGCGTACGAGCCGGGCGAAGTCGACTTCGCCGTGACGGTTGGCGAGGTCTGCGATGCCGATCAGCTTTCCGCCGATCACCACGGTGCCGTTGTCGAACTGCTTGAACGACAGCGGCCTGCCGGTGGCCCCGAGCGTCGCCCGGCAGAAGGGCGCCACGCGCTGCGTGACCATCAGCATCAGACCTTCGGGATGCACCGGCACCGGCTCGCCGACCTGCTTCGCGAGTTCGCCGGACCACGCGCCTGCGGTCACCAGCAGTTTTTGCCCGCTGAACGTGCCGCGCGGCGTGTGCGCGAGCCAGCGGGTGCCGCGCTGTTCGATGCGGCGCACGGCGGTGCCTTCCAGAAAACGCACGCCGAGCCGCTCGGCGGCGCGCCGGAATGCCGTCGTGGTCCGGTAGGGCAGCGCATAGCCGTCGCGCTCGACCCAAATGCCGCCCGTGACATGACGCGCCAGCGCCGGTTCGAGTTCGAGCACGGTTTCGCGGTCGATCACCGTCTCATGCGTGAAGCCATGCGACTGCAGCAGTGCGACGCGCTCGCAGCACGCGGCGAGTTCGTCCTCGGTTTCGGCAATCTTCAACTGACCGGACGCGACGAAACCGCCGTCTTCGCCAAGCAGATCCGTCATGCCGTGCCAGATTTCGCGCGACATCAGCGCAAGCGGAATCTCCGGCAGCGGCCGGCCCAGCGTGCGCACGCCGCCCGCGTTGACGCCCGACGAATGACGCGCGACGTAATCGGCCTCGAGCACGATCACCTTCGCGCCGCGCCGCGCCAGGTGAAACGCGCTGCTCGTGCCGTGCAGCCCGCCGCCGACCACGAGGACATCGGCTTCCTGAAGGACGGTTGCGTCATTCACCGGCGAGTTCTCCGAGCGTGAGCGGCTTGATCGGCGGACGGATGCGGTAGTAGCCGACCTCGGCAGGCGACACGCGGCGCGCGTCGGCGATTACTTCGGTCACCGTCAGACCGCACATGCGGCCCTGGCACGGTCCCATGCCGCAGCGTCCGAACGACTTGGCCTGATTGGGCCCGACACAGCCGAGTTCGACGAACTTGCGCAACTCGCCGGCAGTGACTTCCTCGCAACGGCACACAATGGTTTCGTCGCGCGGAATGCGGTTGATGTCGCGCGGACGATAGAGGCTGTCGAGAAACGGCCGGATGCGCATCACTCCGGCCAGCGCGCGGCGAGGCGCGGCGGCTTCGGCGTCGCGCGCCGCGCTGCTGAGCGCGCCAAGCTGCGCGGCCACCGCGAGTCCCGCGAGCTCGCCCTGCAACGCAGCCGCCTGCGCACCGCCAATGCCCGCGCCGTCGCCCGCGACGAAAATGCCGGGCACGTCCAGTTCGCCCCACGCATCGAGCTGCGGCGTAAAGCACAACTGCGCGTCGTCCCAGCGATGCGACGCGCGCAGCGCCTGAGTGAACTGCGTATTCGGCACGACGCCCTGGTGCAGCAGGATCACGTCCGCTTCCAGACGATGCGCGACACCTTTGGTCGTAAAGTGAAGCGCGGCGGCGCGCTCCACCTGATCATGGCCGATGCGCGCCTCGACACGCAGATCGTCGGCCGCTTCGAAAATCGGCACGCCTGCATCGCGCAGCGTGCGGATCAGTTGCAGGCCCTTGCTGAGAAAAGGCCACGCACGCAACGCCGACAACATATGCCGCTTGGCGCGCCAGCGGTCTTCATGACGCGTGGTGTCGACGAGGGCGCGGATCGGCACGCCGGCGCGCACATACTGCCAGCCGAGCAGATAGAGCAGCGGTCCGCAGCCTGCCAGCACGGGCGGCGCGGCGGGCACTTCGCCGGCGCTCTTCAGAAGTATTTGCGCGGCGCCCGCCGTCAGCACGCCGGGCAGCGTCCAGCCGGGAATCGGAAATGGCCGCTCGAGCGCGCCGCTTGCAAGAATCACGCGCTGCGCGTCGAAGCTGCCGATCTTGCCGTCGCGCAGATAATTGACGCCGCGCTCGCGCGTGACCTGCCACACCGTGGCGTGGGTCAGATGGCGCGCGCCGGACGCAGCGAAGGCGTCGGCGATAGCGGCGCCGGCCGCATAGTCGGGCCCGAGAATGTCCTTGCGGCGGGCATCGGCGCGACCAATCGCGCGATAGATCTGGCCGCCCACGGCGTCCTGTTCGTCGATCAATACGGTCGCAAGGCCCGCGCGCGCGGCGCGGGTCGCCGCGCTCATGCCAGCGGGACCGGCGCCGACCACCACCACGTCGACGGCCTCGGTTGCGAAATCAGCGGCCATGAGCGTTCTCCAGCGGTGTATCGGCGAGGCTCGCGGGCGGCAGATCGCGCGCGCCTTCCTGCGAGCGGATTCGCATGCCCGCTTTGACCTCGACCATGCACGCCTGGCGGCTCGGCACGCCGTCAATCTCGACGAGGCACTCGAAGCATGCGCCCATCATGCAGAACGGCCCGCGCGGCGCGCCGGAGACCGGCGTCGCGCGAAAGCGCGCCACGCCCGAGGCAAGCAGCGCCGCCGCGACGGAGCGTCCGGCGGGGACGGTCAACGGCTCGTCGTTGAACCAGATGCCGATGCTGGTTGCGGCTGCGTCGTCGCCCGGCAGCGGCTTGAACAGCGTGGGTGCCGGCGTTTGAGTGCGCGCCGGCTTGGGCGCTTGAGTCGATCGTGTGGTCATGTCGGAGTCAATGAGCAGGAGTCAGTTGCGCTGCGTGCTCGAAGCGTCGCGCGGAGAAGGTGGGCAGTTCGTCGGGCAACGGCGCGCCCATGATCCACGGTGACACCCGCAGCGCATGCGCGGCGGCGAGCGTCACGCCGCTATGGCAGGTGACCACGAATGCGCCGGGGTACGCCTCGGACTGGTCGTAGATAGGAAAACCGTCGGGGCTGTAGACGCGCAGCGCGGCCCACATGCGCACGAGCCGCACATGCCTGAGCATCGGGAAGGCGCGCACGCCGCGCCGGGCAATGTCGGCAAGCACGGGCGTGGTCGTGAAATCGTCGAAGCCGACTTCTTCCATCGAATCGCCGAACTGCACGCTGCCCTCATCGGTCTGGCGCACGTTGAGCGTGGGGTAGTGCAGAAACGGCGCGACGCGCTCGCTCACCAGCACCTGTCCGCGATTCGGCGCGACCGGCGCCTTCAGGCCGACGAACGGCGCAAGCGTGCGATTGCCGAGTCCGGCAGCGAGCACCACTTTCGCGGCGCGATACGTTCCGCGTTTGCCATGCACGACGAAGCTATGCCCTTGCGGCTCGATGCGCTGCGCGCGTTCAGCGGAAACCAGCCGCACGCCGCGCGCCTGCATCGCGGTGTGGAGCGCGCGCAGCAATTTCAGCGGATTCACGTGGCCGTCCATTGGCGAGTAGCTCGCGCCGATCACCGCGCTGCCGATCTGCGGAATGCGCGCGCGGACTTCGGCGGCATCGAGCATCTGGTAGGGATAATCGCCGAGCTCGGCGCGCAGCGTCGCAAGGCGCCTCGCGCGCTCGGCCAGTTCTTCGTCGGTAAAGCAGAAGTGAAAGCCGCCGGGCTGTTTCAACGCCACGTCTACGCCCGACTCCTGCAGCAGTGCCTCGGCTAACTGCGGCCAGCGCGTGGCGGAACTGCGCGACCAGCGTGCGTATGGCGACAGGCCGTAGCCCTTGCCCTGAATCCAGACGAGGCCGAAATTGCCGCGCGAGGCGCGCAGGCCGCCGTCGTCTTCGTCGAGCACGGTGACGCGCGCGCCTTCGCGGGCGAGTCCGTATGCGACGGCGGAGCCGACGAGGCCGCCGCCCACCACGATCACATCCGCGAGCGCGCCGGAACCGGCGGTGCCTGAAGACGTCATTGAGCTTCTCCGATCAGAATGCGGTCCAGTCCGACCATGCGGTCGAGCAGAACCATCAGCAGGACCGTGCCGACAATCAGCACCGCCGACACCGAGGCGACGAGCGGATCGATCGTCTGCGCGATCTGGTTGTACATGGCGACGGGCAGCGTGGTCGTGCCGGGCGTCGCGACGAAAATGGTCATGGTCAGTTCGTCGAAACTCTGGATGAACGACAGCACCCAGCCGCCTGCCACGCCGGTGCGGATCATCGGCAGCACCACGCGGCGAAAGGCGGTGAAGCGGCTAGCGCCGCACGAGAGCGCGGCGCGCTGCGCATCGCGGTCGAGTCCGACTGCCGACGAGAGCGCGAGACGCAGCGCATACGGCAGCACGATCACCACATGCGCGCAGACCAGCGACCAGAACGAACCCGACAGATGCAGCAGCGACAGAAAGCGCAGAAACGCGATGCCGAGCACGACGGCGGGGATCATCATCGGCGAGAGGAAGAAGCTGGTGAGCGCCGCGCGGCCGGGAAAGCGATAGCGCGCGATGGCGAGCGCGGCGGGCACCGCGAGCAGCACGCCGATGGTCGCCGCCGCGAAGGCGAGCCGCACCGACAGCCAGAAGGCCGCGACGATGTCGCTGTTATCGAAGATCGCGCGGAACCAGCGCAGCGACGCGCCGTCGAAGGGCATCGAGATGAAGCCCTTGTCGGTGAACGCCACCAACATCACCACCACGAGCGGCGCGAGAATGAAGCTCAGAAAGAACGCGTTGTAGATGAGGCCGGCCATGCAGTTCTGTTTCATGATCGCTCTCCTTCTCAATCGAAGATGTGCTTGAAGCGGCGCTCGGCGAGGCGGCTGCAGCCCATTACGATCGCCACGTTGGCGATCAGCAGCAGCACGGCGATGCTCGCGCCGAGCGGCCAGTTCAGCGTGCCGAGGAACTCGTCATAGGCGGCGGTGGCAACCACTTTCAGGCGCCGCCCGCCGATCAGCGCGGGCGTGGCGAATGCCGACGCCGACAGCGCGAACACGATGATCGCGCCCGACAGCACGCCTGGCATGATCTGCGGCAGCACCACGCGGCGGAACACCGCGAACGGCGAGCCGCCGAGCGAACGGCCGGCCCATTCCACTTGCGGGTCGAGCTTTTGCATCGTCGCCCACACGGACATCACCATGAAGGGCACCAGCACATGCGTGAGCGCGATGATCATGCCGGTCATCGTGAAGACGAGGCGAATGGGTTCGTCGGTAATACGCAGCGATTGCAGCAGGTTGTTGAGCACGCCGTTGTTGCCGAGCAGAATCTGCCAGCCGAGCGTGCGCACCACCACCGAGATCAGCAGCGGTCCAAGCACGATCAGCAGACACAGCGACTGCCACGGGCGCTTCATCCGCGCGAGCACGATCGTTTCGGGCACGCCCAGCACAATGGACAGCAGCGTGACGGCGAAGGCGAGACCGGCGGTGCGCAGAAAGATCGCACCGTAGTAGGGGTCGCTCACCACCTCCCAGTAGTTCGTGAGCGTATAGGCGGAGGTGACGCCGGCAGTGTCGCTGAACACGCGGAACGACAGCATCAGCGTGAGCACGAGCGGCACCAGCAACAGCCCGACGAAGAGCAGCAGCGCGGGCCCTGACAGCAGCCACGGCGTGGCGCCGGCGCGGTCGTCGTCAAGCGTGGCCATGAGCGCCCTCCGGACCGTCTTGCGTGAGCACGCGCAGGTCGTCGTCGGTCCATGCGAGGCCTACTTCGTGGCCTTCATCGGGCGGCGGCGCGCCCAGGTTCGGCTGCGCGACGCGCAGTTTGCCGAGCTCGGTCTCCACTTCCAGCAGCCATTGATTGCCGACGAACACCCGTGTCGCGATGCGCCCGCGCAGACGGGCATCGCCATTGGCAAGATGGACTTTCTCGGGGCGAATGTAGACATGCACAGCGCCGTCGACATGGCGGCCTTCGTGGGGCACGTGCAGCGTGGTGCCCGAGACGGCGACCACCGCGCAGCGCGGATTGCGGTGCAACACTTCGCCCGACAGCGTGTTCGTGCGGCCGAGGAACGTGGAGGCGAACGGCGTGGCGGGGCGCTCGTAGGCGTCGTAGGGCGTGCTCAACTGCGCAATCGTGCCGCGGTGCATGACGGCGATGCGGTCGCTCATCGTCATTGCTTCGACCTGGTCGTGCGTGACCAGGATCGTCGTGATGCCGAGGCGCTTCTGGATCGCGCGAAGCTCGATGTGCATTTCCTCGCGCAGCTTGGCGTCGAGATTCGACATCGGCTCGTCGAGCAGCAGCAGTTCCGGTTCCATCGCGATGGCGCGCGCAATCGCCACGCGTTGCCGCTGGCCGCCCGACAGCTCCTTCGGATACCGATGCCCGAGACCGTTCAGGCGCACGAGAGCGAGGGCCTCCGCGACCCGCTCCTCGCGCTCCTGACGCCTGACCTTGCGCATTTCGAGCCCGAAGCCGACGTTGCCCGCCACCGTCATGTGCGGAAACAGCGCGTAGCTCTGAAACACCACGCCTATGCCGCGTTTCTCCGGACGCTCGTTCGTGATGTCGCGGCCGTCGAGCATGATGCGGCCCGTGGTCGGCGAGACGAAGCCGGCCACCATTTGCAGCGTGGTCGTCTTGCCGCAGCCGGACGGGCCGAGCAGCGCGAGCAGTTCGCCCCGTTCGACCTCCAGATCGAGCTGTTCTATTGCGGTGAAATCGCCGTAGCGTTTCGAAATGCCATGCAGAGTCAGGAAGGCCATGCGTCTTGCTCCTTCATCGGTTCGCGCGCCGCGCGAGGGACGGGCCGGTGCCACACGTTAGCGCTCGACTGAACGATTCCAGCGCTCCGTCCATTCGGTGCGATGCTGGTTGATGGTCGCCCAGTCCATTGCGGTGAGCTTTCCGATCTGCTCGGGGCCGTACGGCACGCGTGCGGCGATTTCAGGCGTGAGCTTGACGTTCCGGTTCACGGGACCAAGACCGATGTTTTGCGCCTGCAGCACCTGCACTTCCGGGGTCAACAGGTACTGAACGAATTGCTGCGACAACTGCGGCTGCGCGTTTTCGGCGACCACGCACGCGGCGACTTGCAGCGCGACCGCGCCTTCCTTCGGATAGACGAATTTCAGCGGAAAACCCGTGTTCTGCAGGGCGACCGCGCGACCGCTGCCGTACGGCGCGAGGATCACGTCGCCGGCTTGCATCTGGCCGTCCATTTCGCCGGGCGTCGGCGCCCAGGAGAGCACGTTGGGCGCGACCTGCTTCGTCATCGCGCTGAAGCCCGGGTCGATGTTCTTCTCGCCGCCGCCGGACAGACGCGCGAGCATTACGAGCGTATGCAGGCCGTACGTGTTGGTGATCGGCGGAACGCCAAGCTTGCCCTTGATGCGGCTGTCCGTGAGCGCTTTCCACGAATCGGGCGGCGGCAGGCCGGCCTTTTTGAAGGCTTCTTCGTTGTAGCCGATGCCGGTCGCCACCATGCCCACGCCGACCGCGCTGGGCCCGAGTTTCGCGAGCGGGTAGACGTCTTTCATGACCGGCGCGTCGTCCAGTTTCGCGCAGAGGTTCAATTGCATCGCCTGATACATGGGGCCGTCGTCCATCACCGCCACGTTGATCTGCTGGTGGCCCTTCTGCGCCTGGAGTTTGGCGAGCGTATCGCTCGAATTGCCCGCGACGTAGACGATCTTCACGTTGTGCGCCTTCTCGAACGGCGGAATGATTTTCTGCCGGTAGAGCTGCTCGTTCGAGCCCCCCACGTTCGCGACATACAGCGTGGTCTCGGCCTGCGCGACGAGCGGCGCGGCGAGGCTCAATGCGATGGAAGCGGCGGCGAGCGAGATGAAGGAAGGGGCAGACGGGGCGAACAGACGGCGATGCAGCGCTCTTTTCATGACGACGATCTCCAGTTCCGGTGTGTGGGGCGGGCTTCACGGCCCGTCGGTGAAAGGCAGTGTCGCGCCGGCTCGTCATGTCGTCCAATACGAATAAAATACCTACCTATGCATGGATGATATGAATCAACCAACCACCGCCTGGGGAAAACACGCATGAATCTGAAGCATATCGAGGCATTTCGCGCGGTGATGGTGTCGGGCTCGATGACCGCCGCAGCAAAAGCGCTGTTCACTTCGCAGCCCAACGTGAGCCGCCTCATTGCGCAACTGGAGCGCGACACGGGCCTGCAGCTCTTTCAGCGCAGCGGCGTGCGGCTGATTCCCACTAGCGAGGGGCAGGCGTTTTTTCGCGAGGTCGAACGGGCTTTCGTCGGTTTGCAGGGTCTCGCCAATGCGGCCGCGCAGATTCGCAACCTCGGCAGCGGGCGCTTGCGCATCGCCGCCATGCCGTCAGCGGGCATGACGCTGGTGCCGCATGCGATCAAGCGGTTCGTCGAACTCTTTCCGGACGTGACCGTGTCGCTTCATGTGAACACGTCGGCCACGGTCAATCATTGGACCGCCTCGCAGTTCTGCGACCTTGGCGTGGCTGTCTACGTGAGCGAGGCGTCGGCTTGCGAGGTGGAGCAGCTCTCGGACGTGGCTGCTGTATGCGTGATGCCGGCCGCGCATCGGCTCGCGGCAAAGCGCAGCATCAAGCCCGACGATCTGGAAGGGGAGTCGTTCATTTCGCTGTGTCACGGCGACGGAACCCGCGCGCTGATGGACGAGGTATTCGAGCGTGCGGGCGTGCAGCGCGTGCTCGCGATAGAGGCGCAGTACACGGCGATGTGCTGCGAGATGGTGCGGCACGGCATGGGCGTGACGCTCGCGCATCCGATTGTCGCGCGCGACTATGCGGGGCCGGACATTGCGATTCGCCCATTCGTGCCGGCCACGCGCTTTCAGACCTATTTGCTGTTTCCGCCGCATCGGCCGCGAGAGCGGCTGGCTTCCGCGTTCGTCGAGGTGTTGCGCGAATTGCACGACGAATTGCTGGCCGAGGTCCAGCCGCAGTCGCAGTCGCGCAATGCGGCCGGTCGCGCTCGCGCGCGCTCGCGGGTTCGGGCGTGACGAAGCGGGCTTTCTGCCGCGCGCGGTTTAGCCGTTGGCGACGCTCACGAGCTTCTTTTCATTGTGCTCGCCGGTCCAGCGCTTGACGGTGCCCGCGTCGATATCGAACAGGTCGAGCACGCGTCCCAGCGTGTGATCGATCATTTGCTGGAGATTGTCGGGCCGCGCGTAGAACGCCGGCACCGGCGGATAGATGATCGCGCCGATTTCGGTTGCGGCCGTCATATTGCGCAGATGCCCGAGATGCAGCGGCGTTTCGCGCACCATCAGCACCACGCGCTTGCGCTCCTTCAGCATCACATCTGCCGCGCGCGATAGCAGCGAGCCCGTGTTGCCCGTCGCTACCTCGGCAAGCGTTTTCATCGAGCAGGGCGCAACGATCATACCGTCCACGCGAAACGATCCGCTCGAAATCGCCGCGCCGATATCCGCGTTCGGGTAGTGCTCGTCGGCGAGCGCCTGCACGTCTGCTGTGCGCAGATCCGTCTCGTAGGCGAGCGTCATCTGCGCCGAGCGGCTCATCACCAGATGCGACTCCACGTCGAGCTCGCGCAGCATTTCCAGCAGCCTCACGCCATAGACCACGCCGGAAGCGCCGCTGATTCCCACCACGATACGTTTGCGTCGATCCATCTTCGTCGTCTCTGTTTGATCCACCAGTATCCGCCAATGCGTCGATTCGCCGTTGCGGCAGGCTCGTATGTCTAGGTGCTCAGGTTGCATGAGATGCGCGGAATGCGCCAAACGAAATCTGTTCATGCGTGGCATGAGGTCTTTTCATTGTCCGCGGATGAAATCCGTTCATGACGTGTATGAGAAATCAGCGTTTGCGAGCGAGGGGCGTTCTGCCTCAGTCTGCGCTCACCGTCGTTTCCCTTGGTCATTCACTGGACAACCATGAAAAATTTCCCTTCGTTCCAGACACATTTGCAGGCGCTCGAGGAAAGATCTCTCGTGGTGCACGTGCACCGCGAGATCAACAAGGACACCGAACTCCATCCGCTCGTGCGCTGGCAGTTGCGCGGCGGCATTCCCGAAGCGGATCGCAAGGCGTTCGTGTTCCATAACGTGGTCGACAGCAAGGGGCGCCGCTACGAACTGCCTGTGGTGGTCGGTGCGTTGTCGATCAACCGCGAGGTGTACGCGATCGGTATGGGCGTACCTGTGGACCAGATCGGCAAGAAGTGGCAGCAGGCCAAAAGCAACCCGATTGCACCTGTCGTCGTAACGGAGGCACCTTGCCAGGAGGTCTGCTTTATCGGCGACGAACTCGATGTCGACGGCCAGGGGCTAGAACATCTGCCCATTCCGATTTCGACGCCGGGCTTTGACAACGCGCCGTACACCACGTGCTCGCAGTACATTTCCGTCGATCCGGAAAACGGCATCCAGAACATGGGCACGTATCGCGGACAGATCAAGGGCAAGCGCCGCGTGGGCTGCAATCCGTCGATCGAAATGGGTCAGGGTATCTACCAGCATTGGCTCAAGTACAAGGCGATGGGCAAGCCGATGCCGGCTGCGCTCGTAATAGGCGGGCATCCGGCCGTGTCGTTCTGTTCGGTGCAGAAGCTGCCTATCGACGTCGACGAGCTGGGCGTGGCGGGCGCGATTCTCGGTGAGCCGCTGCGCGTCGTGAAGTGCAAGACCAACGATCTGCTCGTGCCCGCCGACGCCGAAATCGTGATTGAAGGTTTCGTGCCGACAGACACGCTCGAACCGGAAGGCCCGTTCGGCGAATCGCACGGTCACGTGAATCTGCAGGAATTCAACCCTTACATGAACGTCACCGCGATTACGCGGCGCAAAAATGCGCATCTGGTGTCGATCATCAGCCAGGTGACGCCGAGCGAAAGCTCGCTCGTCAAGAAGGTCGCATTCGAGCCGCTGTTTCTCGATCATCTGAAGAACTCGCTGCGGATTGCGAGTGTCGAGAAAGTCGTGATGCACGAGCCGCTCACGAATCTTCGCAAGCTCGTCATTGTCGTATTCAGCGAGAAGGCCACGGAAACCGAAATATGGCGCGCGCTGATGGGCGCGGCCTCGTTGCAACCGGCGGTCGGCAAACTGGTGGTGGCCGTCAGTAACGACATCAACCCTGAAAACAGCGACGCCATTTTCTGGTCGATGAGCTACCGGATGAACGCGATCAAGGACGTGCAGATTCTGCATGGCCGCGACACCGGACATGGCCCGCGCACGTCGGGCGCACAACGCGGCGACGACGCGGTGGACGGCGTGATCCTGATGAACGCCACCCGCAAGGAGAAGCTGCCGCCGCTCTCGTTGCCGACGCGCCCCTACATGGAAAACGCCAAGGCGATCTGGGAAGAACTCGGCTTGCCGGCGCTGCGTCCGGAGTGGCCGTGGTACGGCGTCTCCATGGGCGACTGGGACGAGCGCAACGAAGCGATGGCGCAGCGCGCCGTGATGAGCGAGTATTTCGAAACGGGCGAGGAACAGACGCGTCAACGCGTCGGACCCGAGTGGATCAACAAGGACTCCGACTGGTTCTTCGCCGAGAAGAAAGACGCGTAGAGCGCCCTTGTAGCGGCAGTTGCAGAAGCAGTAATGGAGCGTTCCGTGCGTATGCGCGCGTGGCGCTCTTCTACACCCGCGGGGGACGACGCAGGCAGCGTCGCGTCCTGCACGTCCGCTCATATCAATAGAACGACACCGATGGAGGAGATATGCACGAAAAAGGAGGAGTGGTGCCCGCTTTGCGGGTACGGAGTTTGACGCGTGCGCTTGCGGCGCTGAGTTTGCTGGGACTGTCGGGCAGTGCGGCGTATGCACAAAGTACCGTGACGTTATACGGATCGCTCGACGGCGGGTTGCGCAATCTGGTGAACGGAACGAAGGCAGGCGGCGCCGCGCTCACCATGGCGTCCAACGGCGTTTACAACTCGAACCGCTGGGGCCTCGAAGGCAAGGAAGACCTGGGCGGCGGCTACTATGCGCGCTTTAACCTGGAAGCAGGCTTCGTGCTCTCGACGGGCGCAAACAACAATACGAACAATCAGATCTTCCAGCGTACGTCCACGGTAGGCATTGGCGGACCTTTTGGACAGATCGACGTTGGCCGGCAATTCACGTTGCAGCATTTCCTGATCAAGGACTTCGAACCGTTCGACTTCCACTATCTCGGCATCACGGAATCGACCGCAGTGTCGGGCGGCAATACCGGACGCGACGACAACGACATCAACTATCGCGGCATTTTCGGGCCGTGGGTGGTTCGCGGCGAGTACGCGCTGGGCGGCGTGCCGGGCAGCGCAGCGCATGGCTCGACGCTTGCGGGCGGCCTGAACTATCGCGGCAGTACGATAAAACTCGGCGCTGGTTACACGCACAAGTCGAATCCGCTGACGGCAACCTCCAGCCAATACTTCAGCAACGACCAGTACACGGCGGGCGGCGCGGTGACGGCAGGTCCCGTCGACGTGATGGCCGGTTATTCGCTCGATTTGCAGGACACGCCGGCCTCCGCGCGCAGCATGACGCGCAACCAGTACTTATGGGGTGGCGTGCGTTATCGGGCCACGCCGTTTCTAAGCGTGACTGCCGCGTACTACGACAACAAGAACAAGACGGGCGGTGTAGATGGTAGAAAAGACGTGGCTATTCTCGGCATCAACTATCTGCTCTCCAAGCGCACCGAGCTCTATGCGGACATCGACTACACGCATTTCACCGGCGTCTATGTGAGCAATGCGACGCTAAACGCATCCGGCCACCAGAAGCAGACAGGCATCTCGTTCGGCATGAACCACTGGTTCTAGCCTTACCTCGTATCGCCCATTGGTGCAGAAAAAAACCGGTTGGAGCCTCGCAGGTTCCAACCGGTTTCCTGTTGCGCCTGCCGTGATCAGTGATCGTCAAGCGAACCTTGTGCGTTGAAGTGCGCGCGAATGGTCTTCGTGTGATGCAGAAAGGCAGGGGTCGCCATGACTTCCAGCGAACGCGGACGTGGCAGGTCAATGTCGTAGATGGCCGCAATCGAGCCCGGCCGCTCGGACATGACGAGCACGCGGTCCGACAGAAAAACGGCTTCAGGAATGCTGTGCGTGATGAGCAGCACGGTCTTCTTCGATTCGAGCCAGATACGCTGCAATTCCATGTTCATGCTTTCGCGCGTCATAGCGTCCAGTGCGCCGAACGGTTCGTCCATCAACAGGACTGACGGCTCATGCAGCAGCGCGCGACAGATAGACACGCGCTGCTGCATGCCGCCCGAAAGCTGCCACGGGTACTTGTCTTCGAAGCCGGTCAGACCTGCCATGTCAATCAGTTGCAGCGCTCTTTCGCGTGCAGCCCGTTTAGGCATGCGGCGCATTTCGGCTTGCAACAAAATGTTGTCGAGCACGTTGCGCCATGCAAGCAGCACGGCACTCTGGAACACGATGCCGACGTTCTGTTGCGGCCCGCGAATCGGCTCGCCGGATAGGGTCATCGTGCCGGACGAAATCGTTTCGAGGCCGGCCACCATCTTCAACAAGGTGCTCTTGCCGCATCCGGAGGGCCCCACAATCGACACGAACTCCTGCTCGCGGACCTCGAAGTCGAGCGGTCTTAACGCTTGCATCGGTCCCTGCGCGCTGCGGTAGCTCTTGGTCACGCCATGCAGTTCGATGAGCGCTTTCGCCGGTGCGGGAGCGGTGAATGATCGGTGGTGCTTGTCGTCGAGCTTCAGTACGGTGGTCATAGCGGGGGGATGTGAGATGAACGGAGAAGGAGCGCCGCGGCGGTGCTCGCGTGGCGCCTGCGAGCCGTATGGTTCATGCGGTCGGTACGGCGCGTGCGGTTCAGTCGGTTCATGGAACGAATGCACCGGTGTAATACTTCGCGGGCACGTTCGCCGCCGGATCGAGCTTGCTGTACCGCACGATCGCAGCCACGGAATCGTCGATGTTCTTCGTGCTGACGTGGAAGATCGGCGCCTTTTCCGTTTCAGGTGTGCGGTAAAACGGAATCGTCGCCTTCAGCGTACGGACCATCGTGTCGCGCGAACCGGCGGCGGGCAGTGCCTTCAGGAGTGCATCCACGGCCGCGGCCGGATCTTTCTCGCTGTCGTTCACGGACTTCGCGGTCGCACGCATGAAGCGCCGCAGCAGATCGGCGTGGTCCTGGATCATGTCGTCGCGCGCGATGATGCTGAGCGTCGCGACATTGACGTTGTAATCGGCGAATAGAATGGCTCGTGCGGGCTTCTTCGTGGCCTGCTCGACGGAAATTAGCGGAATCGTCGCGAAGCCCACCAGCAGATCCGCCTGGCCGGTAATCACTGCGTTGATCGTGGTCTGCGGATTGCCGGTAATCGTCTTGAAGTCGGAGTCCTTCAGGCCGACCTTGTTCATGAACATCGTCCATAGCTGCGACGACGCGTCGCCGGGCGCGACCGCCACCGTTTTGCCCTTGATGTCCTGCGGCGTTTTGATGTTTTTCTCCGCGAGGCCCACCACCGAGGTGGGGTTCTCCTGCATCAACACGCCAATCGCCTTCACCGGCGCGCCCATTGCGGCGACCTTGACCATCGTGCTGAAGTCCGCGTAACCAATGTCGACGTTGTGCGTCGCGACCGCCTGCACGGTCGGGCCCGAGCCATGTCCTTCCATCAGCTTGAGGTCGATGCCCTCGGCGTCGTAGTAGCCCTTGACCTTGCCGAGGTAGAACGGCGCGACCGCGCCGTTGACTGTGTAGTTGAGCATCAGCGTCAGCGAGTCTTTGGCGTGCGCCGCATTGCTCGCGCAACAGAGCGCTGCAACGCTCAGTGCGGCTGCCATGCGGGTCAGCTTGCGTGTTTTCATCGTGTCTCCTTCGTGTGTCCCATATGAGATGGGCGATGTTGTCTGGCCAGTGCCGATGGTGGTGGCGCATGCGGCGCCAGCGTCATGCGAGTTGCGGGCGCGCCGCTGTATTACCCGCGCCCGATGAGGCGCGAGCGATGCGATGCGTGCCACGGAATAGCAATGCGCTCGAGCATGTCGATCACGACGAAGAGCAGCGCGCCGATCACCGACAGCACGACGAGTGCGGAAAAAATCAGCGGCTGGTCAAAGTTGCCGTTCGCACGTTGCAGCACGAAGCCGAGCCCCGAGTTGGCGCCGACGAACTCGCCCACCACCGCGCCCACCACGGCAAGCGTGATCGACACCTTCATGCTGGCGAAGATCGACGGAAGTGCGTGCGGCAGGCTGATCTTGAAGAAGGTCTTGACGGGCGAGCTGCCCATCGACCTCGCGAGATCGATCAGGTCTTTCTCGACCGACTTGAAGCCCATTACGGTGGAGACGACGACAGGAAAGAAGCCGAGCAGGAACGCAACCAGCACGCGCGGAAAGAGCCCGAAGCCGAACCAGACCACAAAGAGAGGCGCGATCGCCACTTTGGGAATGCTCTGCGAGAACACCACGAGCGGATACAGGTAACTCTCGATCAACGGCGACGCGGCGACGAGCATGGCGATCGGCACGCCGATCAATACAGAGAGAGCAAAACCTCCGAGCGTCGCATACAGGGTCGGCAGCGACTCCGCTAGCAGCATCGACCATTGCGCCGCGATCTGATGCAGGATCGATTCGGGCGTGGGCACCAGATACGGCGGGATCTTGAAGATGCGTATCACAAGATCCCACGCGAGCAGTATGACCACGATCAGCAACAACGGACGGACCCACTGCGAGTTCAGCACTTTCCTGGTGAAGTTCACGGCATTCGACCTTTGTGATTGAAAAGCAGGAGAAGGCCGCGCAAGCGCGGATACGCGAGAGTCCCGCGTTCGGCGGCAGCGCGTGTGTGAGTGCCGGGCCCGGCGCTGTTGCGAGACGCGTCGTGTTGATGCGCACAGGCGCCGGCATGTTCTCGCAGCAAGATTGACGGCGTGCCATGCGCGCGGCAAACGCTAATTGTTCATGCTGCATATGAGAGAAATTCATCTGCGGAGACTCGATCGCATGCGCGGCGTGGATTACGCGGATTGCGCATGGATTGCTTTCAATGTCATCGCACGCCCGTTCGCAAGCGATGAATTGTTTTCATGCTTTACATGAAAGATCGTCGTTTGCCCGCGTGACGGCCAGCCCGCAATATCCGGCTGCGGGCTGCATGCCCGTACCGAACTCACCCGCAAGTCAGTGGAGCACGCCGTGAATCAAACGATCAGCCCCGAGGTGGTGTCGTCGCATGTAACCGTGCGGGACGGCACGAAAATCGGCTTCAGCCTGTATGGCGCAAAGGAAAACACAGCCCGCGTCGTGCTCGTCCATTCGCTCGCAATGGACCGGCACTTCTGGGGGCCGGTCATCGAGCGGCTCGTGCCGCGCGCCGCGGTGCTAGCCATCGACGCGCGAGGTCACGGTGCGTCGGACAAGCCAGCAGGGCCGTACACCGTGCAGCTTTTTGCACAGGACGTGTACGACGTGCTGTGCGCAACCGACTTTCGCCATGTGCTGATCGCGGGCGCCTCGATGGGCGGCTGCGTGGCGCTGCAGTTCGCGGCCACCTGCGAGGACGCCATCGCCGCCGGCCTTATCGACACCACTGCGTGGTACGGCGAGACCGCGCCGCAGGACTGGAATGCGCGCGCCGAAAAGGCGGAGACCGTCGGGCTTGCGCCGCTCGTCGAATTCCAGACCACGCGCTGGTTCAGCGAGGCGTTTCGTGCGCAGCACCGCGACGTGGTGCAGCGCTGCGTCGATACCTTTCTCGCCAATGACGTCGCCGCGTTTGCCGCGACGGGCCGCATGCTCGGCTCGTTCGACGGCCGCGCGCTGATGCGCGACGTGAAGGTGCCGACCTGCGTGATCGTCGGCGAAGAGGACTATGCGGCGACGCCCGCGATGGCGCGCGCTCTGCACGCAGGCATTGCCGGCTCGACGTATACGGAGATTCCACAAGCGCGGCACCTGACGCCGCTGGAGACGCCGGACATCGTCGCACGCGAGCTGCATACGCTGCTCGATCGCGCAGGCTGCGCCCGGTAGACCGATACATGACACGCGCTGGCATCTGCAGCGCAGCTTGAAAAGCCCGCGCGGAAACATTCGCGAAAACATCCGCGGATACACGCGCAACAAGGAGTGCAATAAATGATTCCGTTTGAGCTCGCGAGGCCGCGCTCGCTGAAGGAGGCGATCGCGCTGCTGGATCCGGAAGACCCGGATATTCGCCCGATGGGCGGCGGCACGGCGGTCATGTTGATGATGAAGGCCGGCGTGTTGAGGCCGACACGCCTCGTCAGTCTGGGCGGCATCGAACCGCACTATGCGCAGGTGCGCGTCGGCGCAGCGGGCGAGTTGCGCATCGGCGGGTTGACGCGGCTCGCCACGCTCGAACATGCGCCGCAGGTGAAGGAAGGCTGGCCGCTCATCGCGCGGACATTGCGCACGCTTTCCAATGTGCGAGTGCGCAACGTCGCGACGATCGGCGGCAATCTTGGCCATGCCGATCCTCATATGGATATGCCGCCTGTGCTCACGTCGCTTGGCGCGCGCGTCACGATTACGGGCCCGCAAGGCGAACGAACGGTGCCCGTCGAGCAATTGTGCACGGGCTATTACGAAACCGTGCTGGCTCGCGACGAACTGATCTCCGAAGTGATCGTGCCGCCGCAAGCCGGCCGGCCCGCCGCTTACATGAAGGTCACCACGCGCGCGGCACACGATTGGCCCGCGCTCGGCGTGGCAGTCGTGCTCGGCATGGAAGGGCCGCGTATTGGAAGCGCCAGCGTGATTGTCGGCGCGGCTACGGACCGGCCCACGCGGCTCACGCAGGCCGAGGCGCTGCTGTGCGGCGCACTGCCGGACGACGCGATTCTGCGCGAAGCCGGCGAGGCGGGCGCGGCGCAGCTCGATATCGTCGGCGATCCGCATGGGTCTGCGAGCTACAAGAAACAACTGCTGAAGGTCTATCTGGGCCGCGCGGTGCGCACGGCGCTGGCCGCCGCGAGCGCACGCGCCGCGCAATTCGGGGGGCATGCGTAATGAAGATCGACAAGACGCTGGAAGAACAGCCAGCGCAACAGACGACACAACAGCCGGCGCAACAGACGACAAGCCCGCAGGTGGGCCGCGCATTGAACCGGCTCGAGGCGCGCTCGAAAGTGACAGGCCGTGCGCAGTACATTCACAACCTCGTGCTGCCGCGCATGCTGTACGGCAAGATATTTCGCAGCACGGTGGCGCATGGCCGGATCGTCAGCATCGACGCGAGTGCAGCGCGCGAACTGCCGGGCGTGTTCGCCGTGTACACCGGCGAGGATGTGCGCAAGGTGATCCCCGAGCCGTACTACGGCCCGGCGTTCCACGATCAGCCCATTCTCGCGCTGGACAAGGTGCGCTATATCGGCGAGCCCGTTGCGGTTGTCCTCGCGGCCGATCCGCACGTTGCCGAAGAGGCGACGCATCTGATCATGGCCGAGTATGAAGAGTTGCCTGCGGTGTTCAACGAAGTGGAGGCCGCGCAGTCGGACATTCTGGTGCACGATTTTCTGCGCCCGGCCGGCACGTTTCCCGATCTCAAGCATCTGGCAGGCCGCAAGGGCACGAATGTCGCGCTCGACTTTCAACTGCGGCGCGGCGACGTGGACGCGGCCTTCGCAAGCGCCGCCCACGTGTTCGAAGACACGTTCACCACGCAGCAGGTCATGCACACGCCGCTCGAGCCGATGGTGTCGCTCGCCGAGCCCGATCTGGGCAGCGGAACGCTTACAGTGCACACTGCTTCGCAAAGTCCGTCTTTTGTGCGCATCGAAATTGCACGTCTGCTCGGCTGGGACGAGAACCGCGTGCGCGTGAAATCCGCGCTGCTTGGCGGCGGCTTCGGCGCGAAGCTCTACATCAAGCTCGAAGCGCTGGTGGTTGCGCTGGCGCTGCTGTCGCGGCGCAACGTGAAGATTGCGCTGTCGATGGAAGAGCAGTTCTTCACGATCACCAAGCATGCCACCACGTTCCGCATGAAAACCGCGGTGAACCAGAAAGGCCGCATTACCGCGCGCAAATGCGAGGTTTGGTGGAACGGAGGCGCGTATGCGGACATCGGCCCACGGGTCACGCAGAAGTCGGGCTTTACGGCTTCGGGTCCGTACGATATCGAGAACGTGTGGATCGACTCGTATCAGGTCTATACCAATCTGCCGCCTGCGGGCGCGTTTCGAGGCTTCGGCATTCCACAGATGGTGTGGGCCTACGAAAGCCACGCGGACATGATTGCCCGCGCGCTGCATATCGATCCTCTGGAGTTTCGCCGCCGCAACATTCTGCGCGAAGGGCGCCCGCACGCAACCGGCACGCCGATGCATGACGCGGCCATCGACCTGGTGCTCGAACGCGTTGCGAAGCGAATGAACTGGAGTGCGCCGTTCGAGCGCGGCACCGGCCCTTTGCGGCGCGGGCGCGGCATTGGCGTGGGCTTCAAGGCGCTGGTTGCGCCCACTACTTCCGTGGCGATGGTAAGCCTCGCGGGCGACGGCAGTTGCACGGTCTATTCGAGCACGGTGGACATGGGGCAAGCTTCCGAAACCGCGATTGCATTGATGGCCGGCGAGGTGCTCGGCATTCCCGCCGAACGCATTCGTGTGATGCGGCCCGACACCGACGTGACGCCCTACGACATGGCGACGCTCGGCTCGCGCTCGACATTCCACATGGGCCACGCGGTGCGTCTTGCCGCTGAGGACGTGAACCGCAAGCTCGCCGAACTGGCCAATGAACTGGGCGTGCCGGCGGCGCCGGCGAGCCGGGCGGGCGAACTGCTGCGGCGCAAGTATGGGATGCAGGCGGGCAACATTGTCGGTGTAGGCAGCTTCATTCCTTCATACAGGTCGCCGGACCACGAAACCGGGCAGTCGGAAAACATCACGCCGAACTGGATGGTGGGCGGGTGCGGCGTCGAAGTCGAAGTGGATACGGAAACAGGACACTTCAGGCTGCTGCGTTTCGAACACGTGGTGGATTGCGGCACGCCGATCAATCCGAAAGTGGTCGACACGCAGATTTCCGGTGCGGCCATCATGCAGCTCGGCATTTCACTGTTCGAACGCATGGAGTTCGACGAGGTAGGTCAGCTTCGCAACGCGTCGTTCGCGGAGTACAAGATACCGGGCATCCACGACATTCCGCCGGTGATCGGGCGGGAGACGGTCGATTCCGTGCAGAACAATGGGCCGTTCGGCGCGAAGGGCGTCGGCGAGAGCGCCACGTTCGGCGTCGCGTCGGCGATTGCTGAAGCCATCGAGGACGCAGTGGGCGTGCGTCTGAAATCGCTGCCGCTCACGCCCGAGAGTGTGTACCGCGGGCTGTGCGCCGGGCGCAATCAGCCGCTATCCGAGGAATAATCATGAGCGACACTTCTATCCTGATTCATTTCACGCTGAACGGCGAGCCGGTCAGCGCCGACGTCGAGCCCCATCACACCATTCTGGAAGTGCTGCGCCAGCAGCTCGCGTTATACGGTGCGCGCGAAAGCTGCGGCCAGGGCCTGTGCGGATGTTGCACGGTGATTGTCAACGGCGAGAGCGTCTCGGGCTGCCTCTATCTCGCCGCGATGGCCGACGGCGCCGAAGTGAGCACGATTGAAAACCTGGACGCCGACGGTGAACTCGACGTGGTACAGCAGGCATTCATCGAATGCGGGGCGTTTCAGTGCGGCTTTTGCACATCAGGCTTCATACTGATGAGCCGCCAGTTGCTCGACCGCAATCCCGACCCGACGGACGCGGAGATCCGGCATTTTCTATCGGGCAACCTGTGCCGCTGCGCGGCGTACCCCGAGATTATCGAGGCGGTGAAGCTCGCGGCGCAAATGCGCAAATCGAAAGCGACTATGGCTGCGTAGTGCGGCTCGGCGCGATTGGAGCCATTGGGTAGGCGCTGCGGCAGCAGGACAGCAGCCAGCGCAGTAGCGCGCGCGATAACCGGCGCAATGACCATCGCAATGGCCAGCGCAATAACCGGCGTGATAACCGGCGCAATCATCTGCGCAATAGCCCGCCATAAGCAGCGCAGAAAAACGACGCGCCCACGATAGCAACCGACGCGACAGCGCGCAAACAACATGACATCGAGGAGACAGCCGATGCAGCAACCTCTGGACGAGAGCTCGGGCGGCGCCATAGGACCAGAGGTACGCGTGCCCGGCAGCACTGCGGCGAGCACCGTGTGGTATCGCTCGATCAACCGGCAGCAATGGAGCGCGCTCGTCGCGTCCAATCTGGGCTGGTTCTTCGACGGATACGAAACCTACGCACTCGTTCTGACCGTGGGCGGAGCGCTCGGCCAATTGCTCGCGCCTTCCCAGCACGCGCATATTCCGTTTTACGCGGGGCTCGTGATCGCGCTGACGTTGCTGGGCTGGGGCATTGGCGGCCTGATCGGCGGCATTCTCACCGACTATATCGGCCGCAAGCGGATGATGATGTTCGCGATTCTCGCGTACTCAGTCACTACAGGGCTGAGCGCACTGTCGTGGGACTGGGCGTCGTTCGCGGCGCTGCGCTTCGTGGTCGGTCTCGCGATGGGTTCAGAGTGGGCCACCGGCACTGCAATGACCGCCGAGATATGGCCGGACCGGCACCGCGGCAAAGGCGCGGGGCTCATGCAATGCGGGCTCGGCATGGGCTTTTTTGTCGCTTCGCTGCTGTGGCTTTTCATGAGCGGTGCGGGCGGGCATGCGTGGCGCTACATGTATCTGATCGGCGTACTGCCCGGTCTCGCCACTTTATGGATGCGCGCGGGCATTCCGGAGTCGGAGCAATGGCAGCGCGTGGACAGACAGCGCAGAGCTACGCTTGCGCGCAGAAAGTCGGGCGAGGCGCTCGACCATCGCGAAGCGGCACTCGCGCGCTTCACGCTCGCCGACCTGCTTAGCGACCCGAAGCTGCGCCGGCGCACGTGGATTGCAGTGCTGATGTCGCTCAGCACGACGCTTGGCTGGTGGGGCATCTCGACGTGGGTGCCGCCCTATATCGGCTCGGTCGCGGCGCATGCGGGGCTGCCGGCGGCGGCGTGGTCGAGCTTCGCGGGCATGGCCTATAACGTCGGCGCAATCAGCGGCTATATCGGTCTCGGCTTTCTCGCGGATGCCTACGGCCGCAAGCGCGTCACGTGCCTGTTCTTCGGCATGGCCTTCGTGCTTACGCCGGTGCTGTTTCTGTGGACGCACAACGTTGGCCTGCTGCTGTTGGTGGCATGCGTGGCAGGTTTTTTCAGTCTCGGGCAATACACCTGGATGCCGACCTGGTTGCCCGAGCTGTATCCGACGCGCGTGCGCGGCACTGCCATCGCGGTGTGTTTCAATGTTCCGCGCTTTCTTGCGTGGACCGGGCCGCTCGTTGCCGGCACACTGATCACCCGCTTCGGCGGTTACGGTCACGCGGCGGTCACGGTCGGCTTCATCTATCTGATCGGTCTCGCGCTTGCGCCCTGGCTGCCGGAAACCCGCGGTCAACCTTTACCTGAAGAGTTCTGAGCATGAATTTCATTTTCACCGGAAATGCCCCCGCGCCTGGCGGCCACTATTCGCAGGCCGTGCAGGCGGGCGGTTTCACTTTCGTATCAGGCATGCTGCCGGGGCCGGGCGTGGCGACCGACGGCCCCGACAACTTCGAGCGCCAGGTGCGGGCCACGCTCGGGCATTGCGAGCGCGTGCTGATCGAGGCGGGCTGCGCGTTGATCGACGTGGTGCAATGCACCGCCTACATCGTGGATGTGAAGAACTGGCCGGAGTTCAACCGGCTCTACGCGGAGCATTTCGGCGCGCATAAGCCGGCGCGCGCGGTCGTGCCCGTACCTGAGTTGCACCACGGCTTTCTGGTCGAATTGCAGATGGTGGCCTATCGCGGCGAATGATTTCGGCACGTAATCAACAATCAACAGTGCGAAGCAGGCGGCTGCGATTTTGGCTGTGATGTTGGCTGCGATTCTGCCTGGGATCTCGGCCGCGAAGCACGGCATGAGCCTGCCGCGCGCGTTGATCGTCGCACACGCGAATAGCCCAGCGCACGCCGAGTGCCAGGCCGGCGGCGAGACGGTGTGTCCCGTGCTTGCCACGGCAGGTTGAATGCATTGAAGGCGGGGCATTCGAGGCGGGACATGTCAGGCGGCCTTCCACTTCACTCCTGCTCCTGTTCTGCCGGATCCGGCCGCGAGTTGACGAGTCCCCACCATTGCCGGCGCAACGCGTCGCGCAAGATCTTGCCGCGCGCGCTGCGCGGCAGCGTTGCAATCGCATAGATCTGCTTGGGCATCTTTTCGCGCGGCAACTGCTGCCGGCAATGCGCGCGCAACGCTTCCAGGTTCGCCGCGGTGCCCGGCTGCATGACCACGAAGCAGACCGTCTCCTGTCCGTACAGCGGGTCGGGCACGCCGAGCGCCGCGACGTCCTGCACGTGCGGATGCATGCGCATCACGTCTTCAATGTGCTGCGGCACGATCTTTACGCCGCCGCGAATGATCAGATCGTCCATGCGAGCCGCCATGCGCACGAAGCCGTCGGCGTCGCGTGAAGCGATATCGCGCGTGAAAAGCGGTGCGCCGCGAATCGGCAGCAGGGAGCCGTCGGGCTGCAATACGCCGAGCGCAAGCTTCGCACCGTTCACGACAACCTGGCCTTCGACGTCCACCGGGCAAGGCAGGCCATTCGCATCGACGATGTCCACGCTGATATGCGCAGCGGGATAGCCGACCGTGCCTGGCTTGCGACGCTGTAGCCGGTTGCCGCACATCCAGCCCGCTTCGGACGACCCATACAGGTTCAGGATGCGAATGCCGTAGTGCTTTTCGAAGCGCGCCCATTGAACGGGCGAAAGCGGTGCCGTGCTGCATGTCATCGCACGCAGCGAAGCAAAGGTGTCGGCGCTCACGTCGAGCGGCGCTTCAAGCAGCATGTTCAGCACGGTGGGTACGCCGGCGCACAGAGTAATGCGCTGTTCGCGAATCCACTCGCCGAAATGGCTGCGCGAGAAACGGCGCGCGACGTGGAGCGTCGAGCCTAGTTGCAGGAACGGAATGAAGCTGAGTATCTGCGCCGAATACCAGTCGAACGAACGGTATTCGAGCATGCGGTCGTCGCGGCTCGAACCGAGCAGGTCGATGCTGTCGAGGCCGTTGAGCCAGTACGACTGGTGATCGTAGACGACGATCTTCGGAATGCCCGTCGTGCCGGATGTGCAGCACATGGACGCAATGTCGCCCGGTGCATAGATGGTTGCGCCGTCCGGTAGCGGTGTGGTGTCGGGAGAGCTGTGTCTGAGCGAGAACGTGTCGTCGCGGTGGGGGACGGTGGCGCCGTCGCGCGAGGTCCATGAAACGAAGCGCGCGAGCCGCGCCTGCACTCGCGCGACGGCGGTGTCGGCGGCTTCGGCCGTTTCGGCCACTTGGGCCGCTTCGGCCGCTTCCGCGGGGCGCACGATCAGTTTCGGCTGGATCGTGTCGAGCAGTTTGCGCGCCGTTTCTTCGCCGATGAACGGTACGTCCAGCGGACATACGACGGCACCGAGTCGCCACGCGCCGAGCCACAGCAGCAGTTTGTCGGGCGCATCGCAATCGGCAAGCACGATGCGCGTGCCTTTCGTCACGCCGCGCCGCGCGAGGTGTCTTGCGATCGCGTCGACGGAGTGCGCCAGCTCTTCAAAGCTCATGCTCACGCGCCGCTCGACATCGACAATGGCGGGCTTGCCGGGCGTGCGGCGCCGGTGGTCTGCGAGCAGGGCCGCGACAGTGCGGAAGGGCGGGTCGTTCGTTGGGCGATGATTGCGTGACATGAACTCAGCAGGGCTCGGGCACGGACGGCGAGCTTGCCTCGAATGGCGCCGGCACGCTCGCGCGATCGGCGTTTTCGCCGAGCCGCGCGAGCGCCCACTCGCGAAACGCTTCGACCTTTTTCGTGCGTGCCTTGTCGTTGGGCGACGAGACGAAATACGCGGAGTTGGACGGCACGCGCACTCCGAAGGGTGCAACGAGCTTGCCGCTTGCGAGGTCGCTGTTCACGAGCGGCGTGCGCCCGATTGCAATGCCTACACCGTCGACCGCCGCGGCAAGCGACGTAAGCTGCAGATGGAACACGGACTCGCCCGCGAATTCCACCGGCTCGTGCACTGCCGCCTCGAGCCATGCTGGCCAGTCGTCCTGATACATCGAATAGAAATACGTACGTATCTGCCGCATGCGCGCAAGCGCTTCGCTTACCGAGCCGAACTTGCCGGCTTCTTCAAGCACCGCGGGTGAGCACACCGGGAAGAATTCTTCGCCATGCAGCCGGTCCGAGCGCGCGGACGCCCAACGCCCGGAGCCATAACGGATCGCGACGTCGTAACTGTTGCGGTCGAACTCGTTGAACGTCGAACTGGTTGCCACGTGCACCGTGATGTCCGGGTAAGCGCGCTGGAATTCAGGCAGCGCGGGAATCAGACATTTGACTGCATAAGTGGGCAGGCAGGTGACGGTGAGGACCGTGCTCGGCTTCTTCTTGCGCGCGTGAGCCGTGGCAATGGACAGCAGATTGATCGCCTCGTGCACGGAATCCAGATACTCACGTGCTGCCGGCGTCAGCGTGAGCACGTTACGGCGCCGCACGAAGAGCTTCACCTCCAGCCGGTCCTCCAGCGTCTTGATCTGGTGGCTGATGGCCGTTTGCGTCAGCTCGAGTTCCTGGGCCGCGCGGGTGAAGCTCAGGTGCCGCGAAGCGGCTTCAAATGCAAGCAGGCTCTGAAGCGAGGGGATATAGGGTCTCATCTGATGTCAGCGCAAGCAGGAACGAGAGGTAGTGGATCGTAGCGGTTTCATCGGGCGCGTGCGGCGCATAGCAGGCGCGCGGTACTGCCTGCCTGCGGCCCGGACGAAAGCCCGGCGAATGCCTGGATGATCGGCCGGTTGCGCACCCCGAGGAAATGAAACTTTTTCATGCCGGCATGAGAAAAGTTAGTTTGCGCGCGTGGAAAGCGCTCATGCACTCTTGGTCCGGTCGAGCGAAGCGTCGTCTATCGGCGCACATTAATCAATCGTTACAAACCCGGAACCTGAACAGGCCGGGCCGCGCCAGGCCGGGCCGCGCGAACAGCATTGGATGCTTGGGAGCAGGGCCGCTCGCGCGCGCAAGGGAGAGAACAACAGTGAATATCGACGTGCTGGAGAATCCGTTTCTCGCGAGCCTCGGCGTCTCGCGCACGGCGTGGCGCGACGGCTATGCGGAATTCCGTCTGCATTTGCAGCCCGGACTGCTGAACCGGCAGCGGGTGCTGCAAGGCGGCGTGGTGGCGACCTTGCTTGACGCGGCCTGCGGTTACGCCGGGCTGTATAGCGCCGATCCCGACAAGGCGATACACGCGGTGACGTTGTCGTTGACGCTCAATTTTCTCGACAAGGGAGTAGGCGACACGCTGATCGGCAAGGGCTTCCTGGAGCGCAGGGGACGCTCTGTGTATTTCGCGCGCGGCGAGGCGTGGATCGATTCGAGAACGCTCATCGCCACCGCCCAGGGCACGTTCAAATATGCGGGCGGCTATGGGCGGCGCGAACCGTCGGGAGCCACGCCTGGCGCGCTCGATTGACGGGCGGTGAGCCGCGTTGGCGAGCCCATGAATCCTTCTCATCCCTGTCATGAAGGATGGTCGTTTGCGTGAGGCGCACGCTTGCCTCAATGTGACGATCAATCCAGTCAGGAGGCGCTGCGCGAACGCGGCGCGCACCACGGGACCCGGACGGAACGCATAACAGGGCACACGACGGGACACACGACGGCGCGCACGACGGGACACACGAAAGCGCGTGCAGCCGCGCATTACCCGCTTATCGGAGACACACGACGTGACAGACAATTCGACATCCCATTCGCTCGATCTGCGAGCGTGGCTCGACGAGGCTCGCGCGCTCGGCGAATTGACGGAGGTAGCGGGCGCGGACTGGAACCTGGAACTCGGCGCGATCAGCGAGTTGAACGTGAAGAAGGAGCGGCCCGCGGCGCTGCTCTTTGACGACATCACGGATTACCCGCAAGGACATCGGGTGCTCACATGCAGCACGGCGAGTCCTGCGCGACTTTCGTCGATCCTGCGCGTCGGGCATCAGGCAACGCACCAGGTGCTCGTGCAGACACTGCGAGGCAAGCCGAAGCAGTGGCAGCAGCACGCGCAGGAATACGATCCGGTGACGGTCGCGGGCGGCCCGGTGTTCGACAACATCCAGTCGGGCGAACACGTCGATCTCTTCTCGTTTCCCGCGCCGCTGTGGCATGAAAAAGATGGCGGCCGGTATATCGGCACTGGCTGCATGGTGGTGACGAGAGACCTCGATTCGAGCTGGATCAATGTCGGCACGTATCGCGTGATGATCCACGATCGCAACCACGTCGGCCTCGACATGATTCCGGGTAAGCACGGCGCGATTCAGTATGACAAGCACATGAAGGCGGGCAAGCCGTTTCCGGTGGCGATCGTGATCGGCTGCGATCCGCTCGGCTACCTGATTTCAGGTATCGAAGTGCCCTTTGGCATGTGCGAGTACAACTACATCGGCGCGATCCTGAAGCAGCCGGTTTCGGTGGTGAGCGGGCAACTGACGGGGCTGCCGTTTCCGAGCGCAGCGGAGATCGTAATCGAAGGTTATGCGCATCCCGGCGACGTCAAGGTGGAAGGCCCGTTCGGCGAATTCCACGGCTATTACCCGGGCAAGGCCGAAACGGCGCCCGTGGTAACGATCGAGCGCATCTACTATCGCAACAACCCCATCATCATGGGCAGCCCGCCGGCCAAACCGCCTAACGACTACTCCTATTCGAAGGCCGTGATGCGTTCCGCGCTGCTCGTCGATGCTTTGCAGGCAGCGGGCGTGCCCGATGTGGCCGGCGTGTGGGCCCATGAGATCGGCGGCGCGCGCATGTTCAATGTGGTGTCGATCCGTCAACGCTATGCGGGGCACGCTCGGCAGGCCGCACACATTCTCAGCCAGTGCGGTGTGGGCGCGTACATGTCGCGCTATTCGATCGTGGTCGACGAGGACATCGATCCGGCGAATCTGCAGGAGGTAATGTGGGCCGTCGCCACGCGTACGGATCCGGACATCGATATCGACATCGTCAAACGCGGCATGGGGTCGAAAAACGATCCCATGTCGATTGCCAACCCATACAAGGCGCCGTTCAACTCGAAGGCGATTATCGACGGCTGCCGGCCGTTCGACTTTCTCGCGGAGTTCCCGCAGGTCGCCGAGGCCAGCAAGGAACTGCAGGACAAAACGCGTGCGAAGTGGCAACACATTCTCGGCTGACGCGCGACCAAACCGTTGAACGCGACAGCCCGATAAACATCATGCAAGCCGCCGTCGACGGAAGCGCCGTCGAGCCTAATGGACGACGGTGGCCGACAAGGAGATCTACATGGAACTGACAGGCGAACGCATTGTGCCGCTGCCGCGTGAACGCGTGTGGGCTGCGTTGAACGACCCGGAGATATTGAAGGCGTCGGTGCCGGGCTGCGAGTCGTTCGAACGCGTGGACGAACACCAGTTTCAGATGGTGATGGCCGCGACCGTCGGCCCGATCAAGGCGCGCTTCAAGGGAAAGATGGTACTGACCGATCTGCAGCCGCCCAAGTCGTATTCGATGACATTCGAAGGATCGGGCGGCGCAGCGGGCTTCGGCAAAGGTGGCGCGCATGTCGATCTGGTTGCCGACAGCGGCGGCACGCGGCTCGTGTACCGGTCTCATGCGCAGGTGGGCGGGCGCCTCGCGCAGGTAGGCGCAAGACTGATCGACGGCGTCGCGCGAAAAATGGCCGAGGACTTCTTTGGCCGCTTTACGGCAGCCGTCATCGGACCGCAGCAGGAGGCAGCGAGCGGTGCAGTTGCCGGCGAGCCGGAAGTCCACGCACACGCGAATAGTGCCGATGCCGCCGCCCAGCCCGCATGGGCCGGCAGGAACTGGACATGGGCGCTCGGCGTAGTGGTGGTCCTTTCGCTCATCGCGGTGTACGCATTGCATTGATAACAACGACGGGGCGCGCGACGAGGCACGGGCGCGGTTGCTCGCGGCCCGCGCGGCGCACTCGTAACTGGAGACGACGATGCAGGAAGGCAATGCGCTTCAAGGCGCGGTGAGACGTGAAGAAGCGCAAACGAGAGCCGCCGCGTCCGCAGCGGATAGCGAAAGCGCGGCGCTGATTCGCCGGATAGAGAGCGTGCCGTTTTCGCGTTGGCATACGAAGGCGCGCATCATCGTGGGCAGCGCGACGTTTTTCGATGCATTCGACGCGCTGTCGATAGCCTTCGTGCTTCCGGTGCTGATCGGCCTATGGCACATCGAGCCGCTGGAAATCGGCGTGCTGATCGGCGCGAGCTATGTGGGCCAGTTCATTGGCGCGCTGACATTCGGCTGGTACGCGGAGCGGCGCGGGCGGATTCGCAGCGCTACCATCGCAATCGCCATCATGTCGGTGATGAGCATGGGCTGCGCGCTGAGCGGCAGTTTCGCGATGCTGCTGGTGTGCCGGTTCATTCAGGGAATCGGCGTGGGCGGCGAGATGCCTGTCGCGGCGACGTATATCAGCGAGCTTTCCAACGCCCACGGCCGCGGCAAGTATTTTCTGCTGTACGAGTTGATCTTCCCCGTTGGCTTGATGGCGACGGGGCAGATCGGAGCGTGGCTTGTGCCTCTCGTCGGCTGGAAAATCATGTTCTGGATCGGCGCAGTGCCTGGTCTCGCGATTGCGCTGCTGATTGCGCGTCTACCCGAATCGCCGCGCTGGCTGATCGCCAAGGGACGCTTTAGCGAAGCAGAGGCCGTGGTCCGGCAAATGGAAGCCAGCACGAACCGCCGCATTGAACCCGGCCCGCAGCGGCAGGCGAACAAGCAGGCGATCAACCCGCGTGCGGGCTGGCGCGAACTGCTTTCGCCGTTTTATCGCGGACGCACGCTCGTCGTATGGGTGCTGTGGGCCACGGCCTTTTTCATCGCCAATAGTCTGAATAACTGGCTGCCCACCTTGTACCGTTCGGTTTATCACCTGCCGCTGCAAACGGCGCTGCGAGCTGCGTCGATGACCAACGTCGCTCAGGTTGCCCTGTTGCTCGTCTGCGCGTATGTAATCGATCGCGTGGGCCGCCGCAACTGGACGGTGTCTGCATTCTGTCTCGCCGCGGTGCTGTTCGCATGCCTGGGCCTCTTTGCCGCGCACGATGTATGGAGCGCAATGGTGCTCGGCACGCTGAGTTATGGACTGATCGGTTCAATTGCGGCGGTGCTGTACCTGTACACGCCCGAGGTGTATCCCACTAGAATGCGCGCGACGAGCACGGGGCTTGCCACATCGTGGTTGCGGCTCGCGTCCGCGGTGGGTCCTTCGCTTGCCGGACTGCTGTTGCACAAGAAGGGCATCGGCTCGGTCTTCGTGATGTTCGCGGTGGTTGCGGTGGTCGGCGCGATTTGCGCGATGAAGATGACCGAAACGCGCGAGCGCAGTCTCGAGGAAATCGCGCCCTGATCGTGGCAGCCGCCGCCGCCGCTCGCTGGCGGCGCGGCGATCCCGCCGCAATCAAGGGACGAGGGCGGTGATGACCAGGTTGAACGCCCGGACGCAGCAATGAGCGGCTGAAGAAGCGCCAGTGCGTCTCATGGTGCGTCGGGCATCGGCGCTTGTCGGCGACATACCGACAATACGAGTTGCCTCAGCCAACGATGAACCGGGTCCACCTCCAGACGCGGATGCCACATCTGCGATACGGTGATCGTCTGCGTCACGACGGGCAGTTCGAACGCATAGATATCCGCGCCGGCGCCGGCGCCGAGGTGCGCCCGGTGAGCGCCGACGAACGAGGCCGGCACGAGTGCGATCAGATCCGAAGTGCGAGCCACGGCCAGCGCGGCGGGAAAGCCGGGAACCACTGCCACGATGGTGCGGGCGAGACCGAGTCGCGCCAACGCGTCGTCGACGGGGCCCGTCGCACTCGCACGTCGTGACGCGACCACATGGCCAAAAGCAACGTACCGCCCGGCCGTTATCTGGCCGTCCTGCTCGAGCGGATGCCCTTTTCTCACAACACCCACGAAACGGTCGCGGAAAAGCGCCTGCAAGCGTACCTCGGGACCCATTTCGCCGAGCACGCCGATTTCCAGATCAGCGGAACCGTCGCGCAGATGCGTCGCGCTTTTCTCGGGTTTGGCCGCAAAGCGCAAGCGCACATGCGGCGCAATTTGCGTTGCGGCAGCGATGAGTGGCGAACCGAAGGCTTCGACGAAGCCGTCGTTCGCGCGAATGGTGAAGGTCTGCCGCAGCGCTGCAAGCTCAGGCTCGCTCTTCGACGGACGAAGCACCGCGCGGGCCTCATGAAGCGCGTCTCGCGTGCGCTCCCGAATCGACTCCGCATACGGCGTCAACACCATGTCACGACCCGCGCGAACCAGCAATGGATCGCCGGTGGTGGCGCGAAGCCGCGCAAGCGTTCGACTCATGGCGGAAGCGCTCAGCCCCAGGCGGCGCGCGGCGCCTGCCACGCTTTCCTCGTCGAGCAGCGTTTCGAGCGCAATCAGCAGATTCAGGTCGGTTTCGGGCATGCCCAATCCTAACACCCGCGCATGGCACGAGGCGTTTCGTGCAGGTTATCAATGCATGGACTGCGCCTTCCGGCAACGCTCCCCCGCGGCTATATTTTCCATCGAGCCGCTTACGACGCACGACGATCGAATGGATGCGGAAGTGTGTCATTCAAAGGGATAAATCATGGAAGCCACCCACCCTCAAAAAACCGTCCTTCTGATAGGCGCATCGCGTGGTCTCGGCCTCGCGATGACCGAAGAATATCTGCAACGCGGCTGGCGCGTGATTGCCACCGCGCGGGCCCATTCGATGCAAAGGCTGCGCGAACTTCGAGGCGAACTCGAAGTAGAGACGCTCGACATCACGGTGCCCGAGCAGGTCGCGCATTTGCGCGCGCGCCTCGCGGGCCGGCGACTGGACATGCTCTTCGTGAATGCAGGTGTAAAAAACGACGACCGCGAAACGATAGCGGATGTTTCGACCGAAGAATTCGTGCGCGTCATGGTGACCAATTCGCTGAGTCCCATGCGTGTTGTCGAGGCGTTGCACGATCTGGTGGAACCCCGTGGCACGATCGGCGTAATGTCATCCGGTCAGGGCAGCGTCACCAATAATGTGAACGGCAACTATGAGGTTTATCGCGGCAGCAAGGCCGCGCTCAACATGTTCATGCGTAGCTTTGCCGCCCGTCACGCTAATGACCCGAGAACTTTGCTGCTGATGGCGCCGGGTTGGGTGCGCACGGATATGGGCGGCCCCGAAGCGCGCCTGAGCATCGAGGAGAGCATTCCCAATCTGCTCGATACCATGCAGGCTTACGAGGGCCGCTCCGGGTTGCACTACCTGGATTACCTTGGACGAGTCGTGCCCTGGTGAAGCGCGGGCGGCTGCGTCAGGCCGCCGCCCCGGTCAGAACAGCTTGCGCCATTGTTCCTGCTGCATGTCCTCGCGGGTGTTCACTTCGATCAGCAAGCCGCCGGGCGCCCGGCAGAAAAATCGCGAGCCGCGCGTGTTATTGAAGACGCCCGTTTCCATCTGAACGCCGCCCTTCGCGAATTCGTCGTGGAGCGTGTGAAGCTGGTCGAGGCTCGCAACCTCGAGGCCGAAGTGAAAGTTCTTAGGCCAGACGGGCGTGTCTTCGGTAGTGTGCTCCAGCACAATGTCGAAACCATTGCGCTTGAGCAGGCGATGCTCACCGGCAGCAACCACCTCGCAGCCGAGATACTTTTCGAAAAAGGCGGCCGTTTCGGCCACGTCAGTGGTGGGAAAGCTCAGGTGGTTGAGCTTGGCTTCCTGGAACAGATTCATTGTCGAACTCGCAGAGAACGTTAAGAGATGGTGGGGCGCGCGGCGCGCGTGTGCCTCGCTTGCGGCTGGCCACGCATGCTGCGCTCCACGGAATCTATTTTGCGAGTAATGACTCAGTTTTGAAACTCGCATTTGAAGCGTGCCGGGAAGATCCACGCGAGGCCCCGGCGCAGCAAGGGCTCAGCTGGGCGCGGCTGAGCGGAATATGAGCGACTACTCGCATTTCGTGTGCTGCCTACTTGCGGGTTCGTGGCTTTGCCGGGGTGGCATCCGCAATGCCGAGATAGCCATATAACGCGCGGCCAACGCGTCGTTCCAGAGCGGCGCGATCGGTTTCGCCGCGCTCTCCCGCGCCGTCGACAATCGCGCGAATGATCGCCATGACGTCGTCGGTGGTGATCTGCACGTCGGGTTGCGGTGGAATATCGTCGCGCGCCAGAATCTGCTCGATGACCCCGCGAAATGCCGCCTTGGACCTGGCCAGTTCTCTGGCAATAGCGGGGCGGTTTTCCTCGAAATCGAGCACGCGCGCGAGCGCTGGACGGCGCAGTTGCTGCCGCACGGAGACGGTGATCAGATGCTTCAATGCGCTTTGGCCCGTGCGCTCGTTCAAGGCGCCTTCGGCTTCTGCCAGGAACACTGCCTGCTCGCGTTTGCTCAGCGCGACGATGAGCGCGTCTTTATTGGGGAAGTACTGATACAGCGTCCCCACGCTGACACCGGCACGCTGCGCGACCAGATTGGTGTTGAGCCCGTCCGCGCCTTTCGTTTCGAGAACGAGCGCTGCGGCTTCGAGGATCGTCGCGACGGTTTGTTGCGCGCGGCTTTGCTGCGGCAGCTTGCGCGGCTTTAAGGACGCACGCCTGGTCGTCTTCATGATGCGGCCTGAAAAAGCCGAATGTTAGCTCAGGTTTGCGACCGCGGACGAATTTTCAACCGCGCATTGCACGGCCTCAATGCATGTAGGTCACGCGGCGGGCGCGCACCTGCAGGACGAGGCCCGCGTCGAGCAGCGCGATAGAGAACCAGCGGATGATCTTCAGCACGGTGCTTACCGTCGGCTGGGGCAGCCAGTTGTTCAGCATCTGCGTCGCGGCGTCGCTGCGGGTTCGTTGCAGGAGCGCAATGATCTGCAGCAGCGAGGCTTCGTCATTAGCGAGTTCGGACGCGCAGCGGCAACGGGTGTCGAGCGGCCGGCAAGACGCGCGCATTAGCGAGCGCATCAGGATATCGAAGTAGCCGATGCCGTTCGCGGTCATGCCGGCTTCATGCAACACACCGCTCCAGTCGCTGTTGCGGCGCACGCTGTCGCATTGCGGACGCAGCCACGTGCGCACGGCCGTCAGTACAGTTTGTTCGGCCATATCGGGATGTTGCGTGAACGATTCATCGTAAAGCGTATGGTTTCTCGCGGGCGGGTTGTGGAAATTCATTGAACCTCCGGTTGGCAGGACGGCGATATCCGGCGGCGTGCGCCGGGCGGGGTGCCCCGAGCCGTTGTCTGTGCGCCGGCATGGGCGTGCAGGAAGTCGGTGACATCGGACAGGATGGTCATGATGAAAATAGGACAGCAGGTGACATGCACCATGATCGGATAATTTTGTCCTAAATGCAAATGATTCGCATTTGGAGGTGCGTGGGATAGATCGCGGCGATAGGTCGCCGCACGCCGGAAAGCCCCCTGCGCGGGCGAATGGACGCCTTCAGCCGTGCTGAGTGTGTCGATGCGTCGCATGGGCGGGCTGCGCTTGCGTCGGGATTTGATGCTGAGCCGCTTCCAAACTTTGCGGCCGATGGTGCACCGGATTCTCGGCCGCAGCAAACGTGTATTGCCTCGCCCAGTCTCCATAGCCCGCGACCAGAAACCCCCCGGAGCGCTGGATGTACTGCTCGCGAGACGCCTGATAGATCGCGGGCAGCGCGAACCACGGCACGTGCGGCAAGTCGTGATGAACCAGATGAAAGTTGTTGTTCAAATAGAGCAACCGCCAGAACAGGCCTGCTTCGTTGATAACCGTGCGGTGCGCGCAGTCCTGTGCCGGGCGATGCTCGCGGAATGACCGAAGCGAGCCGAGCGACAGCGACCCATACCCGACGCCGAGCACGAACACCCATGCCGGAATCGCGCAAACCTGCTGTAGCCACGCAGTGAGCAGGACGAGCGCGGCGAAGTGCGCGAGCCAGGCAGGCACATCGCGCCAGTCGCGGCGGCTGATTTTGCGCAACGCATCGACCGCCGTCGCCGCGATGGCAAACGCCGGGCCGAGTAGCAGGCGCCCAGCGAGCGTGTTACGGCAATTGAGCAGCGCACGCATCGCCCCTCCGGCCCGCGCCCATGTTTCACCGTCGACGAAGTAGCTTTCCGGATCGCGCCCCGGCTCCGTCAGGTTTTCATCGTCGTGATGCTGAAGGTGCGATTCGCGATAGACCCGGTAGGGGAACCACACCGCGAGAGGCGCGAAACCGAGCAGTGCATTCAGGCGTGGCGAGCGCGTGGGATGGCCGTGCAATAGCTCGTGTTGCAACGACATGTACCACGCGCTGACCAATGCAAGAAGGGCGGTGGTCAGCGGCAAGCCGAGTTCGCGGGCATGTGTGGCGACACCGAACCATCCGCCGTAGATCGCGACGACCAGCATCCATGTCGGCCATTGCGTGCGCCATGTGCGGCTCGTCGCGAGCCTCGCGATCGCGTTGCGCTGGGTGTCGTCGAGATAGATCGCCATCGGTTGAGCCGGTGAAATGCATGTTCCGACTGATCGTACGTACCAATGGGCGGCCTCAGAACCAATTTGTTCGGGATTGTATTTGCGCTACGACGCACAAGAGGGGGAAGCGGCAAAGTCTGGAGACAAGCGACAAGCGACAAGCGACAAGCGACAAGCGACAAGCGACAAGCGACAAAGGCTGGAGACAAGCGACAAGCGGCAAAGGCTGGCGAAAATCGGCGACAATGCCCGCAACGATTGTCAGCGCCTGTTCCGCGCCGCGCGCGAGGCGCCCCTCGAACATTTTGATGCCGATATGAAACGTCTCTATCTTGCCGCACTGGCGGTGGCGGGCACCCTTTTCGCGGCTCCCATTCAGGCGCAAAGCAGCGATGCCGGTCCGCTCGATACACCCACGGGCCAGGTGCAATTCGTGCGCGACGGCCAGGGCTTTAGCGGGCTGCTCGCAAACGAGGTATTCGATCGTTTCAGCGCCCACGCGCTGACGCATTTCGACGACATGGACAGCGCGAACGGCACCGTCGCGCGCATGCTCGTGCAAAGCGATTCAGGTCCGGTGCTGTACGACTTTCGGCGCCGCCCGCCGCTTGTGCAGCGCATAGGTGCCCGCATGAGTGTCAAGCGCGTGTTCTGGCAAGGCGATGAGGTCGTGATGCAAGGCTCGCAAGGCTGGTTCCGCTTCCAGCGCGGGGTATTGACGAAGCTGCAGTCGTCGAAAACCATCTACCATTGATTGCCCGCGCCCGGCAGGCGAGGGTCGCCGCTGATCTGAAGTGTCGCTATGACGAAGTGTCGGCGATACGGCACGCGTGATCGAGCAGTCCCTCGGCCGAACCACTGCCGTTGTCCGCGTCAAGACCGCTGTTCACGACCAGCCAGCCGTCCTTCTCCGCCGACGGCCCGGCACCCGTCACCAGAACGGTTTGCATGGCCATTGCGTCGGGGTTCGGATTGTCGCGCGAGACGATGCGGAACGGATCGCTCGTGCCGCTTAGCGAATTCACGCGCATGATCCGGTAACGGCTGCCGTTGAGCGTGTCCCAACGCCATATGCCGGGCGCGTCGTTGGCGTGTCGGGCGAGTGCGTCGCTGACGTCGCCGCGCATGCAGTCTATATGAATGTGCAACTGGTTCTGCGTGCGGCGAAACTGGGAATTGATCTCCAGACCTAGCTGATTGTCAGCGAGCGTTCGTTTGACCGCGCGGTTCACATAGCTGCGTGCGGCCCATGCGTCGGCCCAATAGCCCGGCGCATGCGGTGCGAGCACGAGCGGGCTTTCGATGCCGCTCACACGGTCCGTCGGTATCAGCAGATACTGCGAGCGTCCGACGATGTCCTTCAGGATTGCATAGCGTTTGTCGAGATCGACCGCGGTGCACTGACCCGGCGTGCCGGTCGCCTGTTGCGACGGAACGCAGCGAATATCGACGATCTTCCATAGCGCGTTCGAATCGACGGCCGCAAGACGTGCACAGCCGGCCACCGCGAGCGCCACGCCGAACGCCGCGGCGGCTCGCTTCAGGTAAGGCCCGCTGCGATGTAGCGGACGGGGATCGGCGGATTCGGAAAGAGTGCGCCTGCTGGCAAGTGGCTTTGTGGTCGGGCGGGAAAAGGCTTGGTTTAGCGGCATCTTTTATACGGTTCAGAGCACGGGCGGCGGCACTTCGCCGAGCAACTGTTCGACGGCCACGCCGATTGCGAGCAGACGCCGGTCGCTGCCAAGCGGCCCGTCCAGTTCGAGGCCGACCGGCAAACCTTGCGCACTGATTCCAGCCGGCAGGGACAAACCCGGAATGCCGGAGGTGCTGGCCGGATCGGTATTGCGCAGAAACGCTTCCATCGTGTCGATGGGCGGCGCGCCGTCTACCGACACCGTCAACGAACCGTTGATCTCGTCGATGGGTACAGCGGCGAGCCGGGTGGTGGGAAAGAGCAGTGCATCGAGACGCCCGTCGGCAAAGGTCGCGGCCATATAAGCCTGCAACAGGGGCCGCCAGTGATTGAGCGCCGCCTCATAGCGCGAGTCGAGCGCGCCCGCGAGCACTTCGTCGTAGATAGCGCGCACGTCGGGACTTGCGATACGCGCTGCCAGTTCCGCGACGCTCTGCACCGGCGCATGGTTTGCGGCAAGCCACGCCTCCATATCCACGCGCGCTTCGTGGATCGCTATCGGCCCGCCGACCATGCCGTTGAGATCTTCCAGTTCGCTCATGGCCACCGGCACGAAAACAACGCCGGCTGCTTCCAGCTTCTTCAGCGCGCCTCGCGCCACGGCTTCGACATCTTGCGCAAGACCCGCCCACAACGGCGCCGGCAAGCCGATGCGCAGACCGTTCAGCGCGACAGCGGGCAACGGACCCTCGCCGGTGATCACGCCGTCGAGCAGTGCGATGTCGGCTGCGTTGCGCGCCATCGGGCCGACGGTATCGCGCGTGTGGCTGATCGGCACCACTGCGTCCGGGTCGTGATAGCGCCGCTCGGCGCCCCCATTGCCCACCGACGGACGAAAGCCCGCGGTGCCCGTCAACGCGGCGGGAATGCGGGTGGAGCCGCCGGTGTCCGTGCCGAGGCCGGCGGGCGCGATGCGCGCGGCAATTGCCACCGCCGTGCCGCCGGAGGAGCCGCCCGGAATCAGCGCGGGGTCGTACGGATTGCGCACGGGGCCTGCATGCGCCGCGAGATTGGTACTCGTAATGCCGAACGCGAGCTCATGCATGTTGGCCTTGCCGAGAATGATCGCGCCCGCGTCGAGTAGCCGTTGTACCGAGGGCGCGTTGACGTCCGGCACGAAGCCTTGCAGTGCCGGCGTGCCGGCGGAAGTGGCCAGCCCCACGGTATTGATGTTGTCCTTCACCACGACAGGCAGACCGGCAAGCGGCAGTTGGGCCCTTGCTTCTGCGGACAACGCGTCGACGCGCCGCGCGGCGGCGAGCGCGCCGTCCAGGTCGATCACGGTCAGCGCGTTGAGTGTTTCGAGCGCGGCCGCGCGCGCGAGCAGGGTCGCGACATAATCTGTTGCGTGGAGCCGGCCCGACTGGATCGCGGCGACGGCTTCGGTTGCGCTCAACGCGAGCTGTTCATCGACGGTCCATGTCATGGCCGTGCTCCTTATCGTTCAGTGTCGGGGCTGCGCGAACGCCGCATGAAGCGCAGCGCGAAACGCGCGAGCGTGGGCACGAGCCGCGGGCGCAGCAGCCGCGCGTCGTAGCCACTCATGCGGCGCTCGTTTTCCGCGAGGCATAGTTCGACGAGTTCGGTCGTTTCCAACCCCTTGCCGATCACGCTGCTGTTCGCCGGCAGAAAGTTCGAGTCGTGCGCGACGCCGTTTGCATCGATGCCCTTGGCGATCGCCACGCGCTCCCAGATCAGCACGACCCAGATGGCGGCCACGCGCAATGCGTGCCACGGCCTGCGCCATAGCGGCATGTTACGCCGGTGCCAGGCGGCCCAGTTGATGAAGAACAGAATGTGACGGGCTTCTTCCTGAATCACGGGCTCGAAGGTCTCCACCAGTGCTTCGGGAAAATAGCCCGACTGCTGCGCGGCGCGAAAGAGGCCGAACGCAAAGAAACTGTCGATGCACTCGCTGTAGCCCGTACGCATCCACGCCCATTCGGGGTCGCGCGGCGCGGGATAGTGCGGCTCAGGTGCGATTTCGATGCCGTAGGCCGCAATCAGTCGCGCAAGCACGCGCTTGTGGCGGGCCTCTTCGTCACCGTCCATGGTAATGGCTTCACGCAGCAGCGGGTCGCTCAATTGCGCGGCGTAGGTGTGAACGTTGATCGACGCGCGCCCTTCCGTTTGCACTGCGATGTCCCAGATCGGCAGCGAGCAGAGCCGCTCGAGTGCGTCGGGTGACAGCGCGGGCCAGTCGATCACGGCCGGTTTGTACGGGTCGTGAGTCTCGAGCAGCATGCGGCAGAACATGTGCTTATGCGCCTCAGAGCCGATCTTCACGCGGGCCGTGCCGGCAAAGGTCCAATGGCGCAAAGTGTGGTCTTCGGCTAGGTCTGTCAATGTGTCGGACATGGCAAGCGTGCAGAGAGCGAATTTGATGTGTCGCCTATTCTGTCACATTGCCCCGAAACGCGGCGCGGGCGGTGCACGGCCGCCCGCGCCGGTCAGCTTGAGTGCTGTGTCACTGGTGATGGTCGACCCACATGCGTCCCCAGCGGAATGCGTAGGCGAGCGCATGTTCTTCGTCGAAGAAATAGTCGAGCGCGTCGAAGCTATAGGCCTTGCCGCGGCTTGCGCTCGCTTTTTCGATGGTCAGGTTCGCGGCGAATAGTCCGTTGGGCAAACGTTGCGCGGCCGGCGCGACTTCATAGCCCTTGTAGCGAATATTTGAATTCATGATCGTGGCGGTGAATAGGCCCGCATGTTTTGCAAAGGCCGCTGCATGTGACACCCGGCGTTCGCGTTGGCGTCGGCATCAGGCGGCGGATGAGTCGGCGGGCAGGCTCAAGCGTAGGCCGCACTGCAGGGCCCGTGAACCAATCATTCTTCGCAAGCAAATCAGCGGGAAGCCGGAACGCTCTTCGGAACACCGGATAAGGGCTGGTTTGGCGGGTTCGCAGACACTATCGCGCGCAACAGGCAGCGGGTCTGTTATGTGCCGCACGGTACGCCGCCTGCGAGCGCCCCGCTTCGCGCATGTGAGGCGACGCGGGGCGCTGCCGGGCGAGGGCGCTGCTGGAGAAGTCGCTGCTGGAAAATTCGCGAAAGAGGGCGGAGCGCGAGGCTTTACACTGCGTGCAAGATGCGCGCGGGCTGCACTTGCTGGTTCGTGCCATGCGCGGTGTTCGCAGCGGGCGTGCGCTGCGAGGTGAACGCCAGCGCGAATTGCGCGGCTTGCTGGCCCACGGTGGCGAGCTGGTCGACGACCTTTGCGTCGGAACAGGTATCGGCACTGTCGAAGCGCGTTTCCAGCGTGTTGATGCCGGCGCCGAACGGCGTAGGCCAGCCGCGCAACGCGTGAACGATCGCGCGCAGCGAAGTCAGCACCGAGCCGGCCGCCTGCCAGCCATACGCCGTGACGATGCAGCCGACCGCGCGGCCGTCCAGATACGGACGTTCGTCGGCGCGCAATTCCTCGAGCGTATCGAGCGCGTTCTTCACGAGGCCGGAGACGCCGCCGTGATAGCCGGGCGTCGCGATGATCAACGCGTCGGCGTGACGCACTGCTTCGATCAGTTCGAGCTGTTCGTCGGTGCGCTCGCTGTGTTCGGGCGCGTAGTGCGGCAGGCTATGAAGGAAAGTGCCGCCGAAGAGCCGGGTTCTCGCGCCCGCAGCCTCGGCGCCGCGCAACGCGAAGCCCAGCGCGCGCTCCGTCGACGAGGCCGCGCGCGTCGTGCCGCCAATGCCGACCACGAGCGGACGGCGCGGGTGAGGGTGATGGAAACTGGTCAACGAAATGCTCCTTCGGTGGCGGCTCGCGGCGCTAGCGCGCGGGTTGCGCGGGAGCGGGCCGGGCGAACCGGACTTTGAAGCATCATCTTAATGAGCGCGGCACGCCGCACGAAGCGACTTTTTGTTCTAACCATATAACCGCGCGGACGGTGCGACCAGGCACATATGGATTGTCAGCCCGGTTCGCGCATTTGCGCCGATAAGCATATGGCGATCTATTGTTTTGGCGCGAGCGCGGGCGCCGCTATGATCGAAGCGTCTCCTCCATGACACTCCTTGACATGGGACTCGGCCTCGCCGGCATGCTGGCGGGGCTTTTTTTTTGCCGATGTCGCGACGACTTCGCGGGGACTGCCGCACTGTTCTTGCCTCGATCGCGAAGCGCACCGCCACGCGCCGCTTCACGTTTCGGCCGTTTATCGCGTGCTAGGATGGTTCGCGACACGATCCCGGCAAGCTCAACCGACAAATGGCAACTCTCTATGAAACGCTTGGTGTGCCGATGCACGCCACGGAAGAAGAAATCAAGCGCGCCTACCGTAAGGCCGCAATGAAGTGGCATCCGGACCGCAATGCGGGCTCGGAAGAAGTTGCGCGCGCCACCTTCCAGGAAATCAGGGACGCCTACGCGATTCTCTCGGACGCCGCGCAGCGTGAGGTGTACGACGCTGTCTACGCGGAACAGATGCGGCAGTGGGACGCGCAGCGCGCGCGCCATGAAGAGGCGCAGGCCGAGCGCGAGGCGGCGGCACGTGCGGCGGACGAAGCCGCCTATGCCGAAATGGTTTCGCTTGCCATGCGCTTTGCCGACGAGGGGCACAATCGCGATGTGCTGTTCGGCGTGCTGCTCGGGCGCCACTGCGAAGCGAGACGCGCCGCGCAGATCGCCGACAGCGTAGCCGCTTTACAGGCTTCGCGGCGGGAAGCCACGGCCTCCAGCGCTTCGCCGCAGGCTGCAGAGGCAGAGCCACAGGCGAGCGACGCTGCGCCGTCGCGCGACGCGGCAACGACGAACGCCCGTGCCGCAGCCACGGCGGCTCATTCCGCTCGCGCCGAGCCAGCCAAACCCGACCAGGCCGCGAATGAAGCCCCTGCCGCCGGCGGCTTTTCCAGCCTCTGGTTCCAGTTTCTCAACGGCCTGCGGTTCTGATGAGCCCCGTGCGTCTCTTCTGATCGGGACGTTCCAGGGGGAAATTCCTGTAGCGCGCGGAATAAAGACATCGTAGTGTCACGGGGGCGCAAGACTCTGCGAGCACAATCGCACATACAAGAGACCAAAAACACGGTACGGGGTAAGCGTGACAAAGAAATATAAAGTGCTGTTTCTGTGCCGCGAGAATTCAGCACGCAGCATCATGGCCGAAGCCCTGCTGCGAGAGTTGGCAGGACATCGGTTCGAAGCATTCAGCGCCGGGCCCGAGCCGGCGGTGCGAATTCATCCGTTGACGGTCGCGCAATTGCGGCCCGGCGTTTCCGACCTGGGTAGGCTTTGCCCCAAAAGCTGGCTGGAGTTTACCGGCGAATGGGCGCCGCGCATGGACCTCGTGGTCGCGCTGGACGACGGCGTTGTCGCTCCCCATGCCCCTGCCTTTCCAGGCAACCCTGCGTTTTGCGAGTGGAATCTCGCCAATCCGCTCGCGGACTTTCTTTCCGAGCCGGACCGGATTCGTCTGTTCGAGAAGGTGTTCTGGCAAATCGTGCGTCAGTTAAGCGCCCTTATCGAGGCGCCGCAAAATGACGCGATGCCGGCGCGAGCGACGCCGCAGTGCAAGCCGTCGTGCACTGGCCAGTTTGCCAACCTGTAATGTGCCGCAATAGCGCGGCGCTTGCCGCGGAGGGTTGTGCTGGCGGTGGTCTTAGTGGTCGCTATGACGCGCGAGCGGGCTGCCGGCGAACGGGTCGTTCTTCCAGTCGACGCGCTTTTGGGGCTGTGAAGCCGGCGCGGGCGGGGCCGATAATTCGAAGTGGTCGATTGATTGACCGGCACTGATTGCCTGCTTGAGCCATTGAGGCATTTCGCCCTGGCCGTCCCAGCTGTCTCCCGTCGCGCTACGGTAGCGAGCGTTCTTTTGCGCGGCTGGTTCGGCTGCCAATACGGCGGCAAGGTCTTCTGGTTTGATGCCAAACTCTTCCATGCGATGGCGGAGATACGCAATCATGCTATCTCGCTTCCTTTCGTCCATAAGATATTCGTCCTTCTAAAGCGTCCAGCGTTCTGTCAAATGCAGATTGCGAGGAAAACCCGCGAGAGCTTGGAGTCCATTTAAATGGCGCCGGTCCGCGGTGAGGTTATTAATCAAAATTGGAAAAGCGCTGGTGGCGATGCACTGATTTTGGGCGGCCGACCTCGCATCCACGCTCCGTCTTTCGACGGCGTTTGTGCCGGGCCATTCTTGTGGTTGTGTCGTCATCATAACGCACTGCGAGCGCAATGCACGCACCGTTTGTACTGATTTTGACGGATTTGAATGTGATGCGGAGATTTCGTCGCTCGTCCGGGGCCTGGTTCAACGGTCCGGTTCGCCGGTTGAATTCCGCGCCGCCCGAACTATAAAAGAATGAGCGGAGAGGACAATCCGTGTTTTCCAGGCTGAGCGCCGATCTGCATTCTCAGTACGCGTGTGCGGCGCCCGGCTCGGCGCGGGCGGCTCGTTGAGCGTTTCATTCGACGAGTCGATGCAGCAGGCCCGCGTCTCGATGTGTTTACCGTCGCCCCAATAGGGCACTGGCTTTTACACGGACCGATTCTCGAAGAGGGAGGACACTGCTGCGCCGGATTCAAGGAGTCTGGAGATGAAACTACGTATATTGATGGCAGTGGTGAGCGCCATTCTTTTTCTAGCACCACGCGCCGCAAGCGCGGACGACCTCGCCCCGCAGCCGGGCGTCGGCACGGCGGCCGGCACATCGTCGGGTCACAGGCTGATGCAGCATGCGAACGAGTCGGCCCAGGCCACCACGGACGTGCCGTTGAGCGAACCCGCAGGAGCGGCTTCGCCGTCGGCACAAAACGTCGCTTACGGAGGCGTGGCAGCGGGACGCTCAGAAGCGGGCGGCCGGCAAAATATGCCATGCCCGAGCGGGCCGCAATGCAGGATTTACTTCGGCCAATAAAGCGCGCACGCGACTGCCCAGGCAGAGCCGGAGTCGCATCGCCTGATCGCTACTTCATGCGAGCGCAGTGTGAGCCGCTGGATCTTCGGTACTTTCGACAATGCGGCTCACCACTGCCGCCACACCCGGCCCCTGCACGGCCGCGCGCTCGCCGAAGCGCCGAAACTCGTTTAGCAGCGAGCGCCACGACGCATGCCAGCGCGTTTCCTTGATCAGATTGCCTGACGGATCGGCGATTCGCAGCACGCCGTTGTCGGGATAGAAAGTCAGAGTGACCGGCATGCCGTCGATCACGCAGGTCGCGGTGCAGGGACGCGTGCTAACCATAGTCAATGTCCTTTGATTGTGCGATGAGTGCATCTGGATGCTGTCGAGCATTCAGCAAGGGGCATGCCTGGGATTGTCGCGTGGTTTCGCGCGCGCATTTGAGCGCCGAAATAACCCCACCCGCAACCGCAATTTTCCGCAGTCTTGAGCGAACGATTTAATAGGATGCTAAGGTGTATTCCGTTCTCGGATGCACCACCGCTTCATCGTTCCGACCGTGTAAAAGCAGGCCACCCAGCCTGCTTTTTTTGCTCGTGCGCTATCGTGCTCGCGTGCGAACGCCACGGTGATTAGCGCGGTGCAGCCGCTCCAATCACATTCGTTGTTCGTAACCCGCCAAACAATACTATGTTGAGAGAAGACAAACTGCCGGCGAGCGCGGTCGCGCCCGACGACCGCGCGGCGTCGCCCCTGCGTTCATGGCTCGCGGTCGTGGCCGTTGCAATCGGCGCCTTCGCGTTCGTCACCACCGAATTTCTGCCCGTTGGACTTTTGCCGCGCATTGCCGCCGATCTGGGCGTGTCCCCCGGCACGGCCGGTTTGATGGTCACCGTGCCTGGCGTTATCGCGGCGATCTCGGCGCCTGGCCTCATGCTGGTCGCCGGCCGCATGGATCGGCGGCTCGTATTTCTGCTGCTCACGGCTTTACTGTTGGCGTCTAATCTGATTTCGGCACTGGCGCCGAACTTCATCCTGATGCTGGTGGGACGCGCGTTGCTCGGCGCTGCGTTGGGCGGCTTCTGGACGCTTGCCACCGCGGCCTCCGGGCGGCTCGTGCAACCCAAAGATTCGGCGCGTGCCATGGCGACAATTCTCACCGGCGTGACCTGTGCAACGGTGATCGGCGTGCCGCTCGGGACCTTTATCGCCAGCTTCGCGTCATGGCGCGCGTCGTTCATGGCAACGGGCGGACTCGTTGCAAGCGCGCTGATCGCGCAGTTCCTGTTCGTGCCGTCGTTGCCGTCGAACACCGCGTTGCGTCTGCACGACCTCGTTTCGCTGCTGCGCAGGCCGCATCCGCGTCGCAGCCTGGTGATGGTCGGGCTCGTATTCGGCGCCCATTTTTCGTCGTACACGTACATCACGCCGTTTCTGCTGCACAACGCGAACCTGAGTATGCCAACTATTACGTGGTTGTTGCTCGGCTTCGGCATCATTGGGTTCTTTTCGAACTTCGCAGTTTCGTCCACGGTTACGCGCAGCCTCAAGATCTCGCTCGGCGCGATGATTTCGCTGCTGATGTTCGCGCTTGTCCTGCTGCCCACGCTGCAACAGTCGTCTGCTGGCGTCGTCGCGCTCGTGCTCGCGTGGGGCGTGGCGTTCGGCGCGTTGCCGCTTTGCTTCAGCATGTGGATTCAGCGCGCCACGCCCGATTCGCCCGAAGCCGGCTCCGCGCTGTTCGTGAGCATCATTCAGGTGGCGATCGCGGTGGGCTCTCTGGTGGGCGGTATTGTGGTCGATCAGGTGGGAATTGCCACGGATTTCCTGTTCGGCAGCGGTCTCGCGTTGCTCGGCCTTGCGGCGCTCGTCAGCTTCGGCAGAAGCGGTCAGGCGAAGCCCGCACCGAAAACAGTGGCATGCCGCGAATGCAGCACCGCGTGCAGCGAGTAATCGCGCAAGCCGGGCGCACGAGTGTTGAAATTCGCGCGAGCGCCCGCAATTTCCGTTGCTAACTACCTGTGCGCTATATGCCTGCATATACGTTCGGGAATGCCGACAACCGAAGCAACACGTAAAGACAGGCGGATGAAAAAGGTTACTTCCCGACTACCCCCAGCCAAACGCGCCGAACTGCTGTGCTTTCTGGTCGCGATCGCAGCGGCGTCGTATGCGCTCAGTGCGGAGTGGCGCGTGGATCACGTCGTCCAGTGCTGCCGCCAATGGCTCGCCAGGAACAGCGCGCGCATGCATTGGCTCGAGCGGCTGCGCATCGGGCAACTTGCGCTGAAGATCGCGAGCCAGGACCTGCTGAACGCGGGCGTCGCAGTGCGCCTCTCGAACGTGCAGGCGCTCTTCACGAGCGAGCTGGAGTTGAACGAAGCCAGCACGATGGTTCAGCGCATGATGGCGCTCTGCCAGGAAGCGATCTGAATCGGCTAGTTGACGATGCGTATTGCGCAGCGCGCGTGCGGTTCGGCGCGCGCTGCGCCACTTCATGCAAAGCCTGAGCAGGCGCTCACGCTCACGTAATCAGCCCGGCGAAGTGCACGCAGTTGCCCTGAGCGTCGACGGCAATGCTCATGCCCTCGGCGTTCAGGTTCACTGTGGGCTGAGTGCCCGGCGTGCTGCTGACCGTTACGGCGATCGGTATGTACTCCGCCCCGTCGAAATCGAGGGTTTGGCCGGGGTGGCTGTCGCTGACCGCCGACAGTTGCTTGAGCAGCGGCGCCGTCAGAAACACGATAGTCGACAGACCAGTCGGCCAAAGCTCGCTCCACCGTGCGTCTGAACTCAGGGTCGCAGAGGCCACGAAGCGCGGCTCGGTCTCGTTGTTGATCGGCAGGTTCGCTGTGGTCATCCAGGCGGCGAACGCCAGGTTGATGTCCAGCTCCGGAACGTGCTGCTGCGTGAGCCATGCACGCAGCGAGTTCGGCCCGGTTGCAAGGCACATCATCTCGAATGCTTCTTCGCCATACGGCCGGACGTGCTTGATCAGAAAGTCTGCTGAGATACCCATGTTGAACTCCTTAATGCGTCGTGCGAGTGATTGGGCGCTTGCGGGAAAACGTTCGCCGCAGCCGGGGCCATGCCATGCGGTCAATTGGCGTTCTTCAGTTCGACGGGGCCTTCGGAGGTGCCCGTTGCCGCTTCCAGATGAACGATGTCGCCGAGCATGGGCGCCACGCCGTTGACCACGCGCGCGTTGACGATGACCGTGCCGTTGCTGAACTTCTCGACGGAGTAGCTCGTCGTCATGCGGTCCACTTTCATCGATGCATTCACGTAGCGCAAACCCGTCAGCACAATGTTCCATTGCGGCTGGCCGCGATATTCGCCGATGGTCGCGAAGGCGGGCGTGCTGAAAATCGTCGGTCCGTACGAATGATTGATGACGGCGCGTTCGATCAGGTCCACTAGCTCGGCCCATCGGATGCCATAGATCACGGTGCTCGCCCGTGCCGGCGGGTAGTCGCCGAAGCGCTCGCGCGCGGCCTGCGCGGCGAGCTCGGGAATATCGGTTTCATAAAAGTGCTTGTCGAGAAATTCGAATTCACTAGGCATGTCTTTCTCCCTGACGAGTGCCGGAATCAATGCGCATAGGCGCGGCGGGCCGGATGGCCAGTGTTCGTGCTACGCCGGTATGAACGCGCCGAAAGACGCTTTGTGAAGTCACGCCGCCACCGCCCGCGTGCGGCATACTGTGCGCATAATCGTATGACGATTGATTCACGCCAGGCCGAATCGAACGTTCAACGTGTTCCGCCAGAAGAGCACGCCGGGGGCAAGAAAAAGTGGAATCAACAGCACGCAATGCAACCGCAGATGCCGGTTTTTCCAGGACCGAAAACCGGCAAGCACTACTGAGGCAGTCGAAGCTTTTCCGCGACATGCCCGAGTCTTTGATCCATCACGTTGCATCGCATGTCGTGGAGCGACGGCTGGAAGATGGCGAGGCGCTCTTCCTCAAACACGATCCCGACGACTTCGTTGCGCTCGTCGTCTCGGGGCGTCTTTATACGCTGCTCTACGGCCCCGACGGCAGGGAACTGATTACCGAGAGCGCCGAGCCTGGCGAGGTGGTCGGCGAAACCGCTCTTGTCGATGCGAGCCGCCGTCAGGCGGCAGCATTCGCGTGCGGACCGACGCGCGTGTTGCTGCTATGGCGGCGCCACTTTCCTCAATTGACGAAAGAGCCGCTATTCATCCAGCGCCTCTTGATGCTTCTGTGCGACAAGGTGCGCAAGGCCGCAGCGTTTATCGAATCGGTCTGCCTTTACCGGCTTGAATCGCGTCTTGCGCGCCATCTCATCTCGGCAATCGATCAATGCGGCCGGGCAGAACTCGGCGGCATTGTCGTGCCGCTGCCGCCCAGCCAAAGCAATCTCGCGGCCATGGTGAACGTGAGCCGCCCGAAGCTCAATGCGCAATTGCAAGCCTGGCGGCGCGACGGAGTCATCAGCTGGACGCACGACACCTTGCTGATAGCCGACGTCGATCATCTGCGCTCGGTCGCGTACATCTCCATTACCTGAGCGCGTGCCGCTCGCCGTTTGCCGATCCGCCCGGCCGGGGTCTGCGCGCGGCATGCAGCGCGCGGCGCACCCTCGTGTCCGTGCGTGGATGCGTGCAAACGTTGCGTTGAACAAAGAAGGGAATGACGAAACAGGAGGGAACGACTCGCGCCGGAGAGCGTTTCGCTGCTCCGGCGCGTGGCAGCGCGTCAGATTGCGCTGGTGCTAGGCGGGTTCAGCGCATTGAGGATCGTCAGAAGGCTCGTCAGGTTGTCGCTGACACCAGTCTGCGCGACCTTTTCGGTGGCCCCGGCCGCCGCGGTGGTGTCGAGCGTGTAGACCTGCATGACGCCCTGGTTGGCGGCAGCCTGCGACAGCGTGTTCTGCTGCTGCTGCGAGGACACGGCGTTCTGGAAGAGAATGCCCGTGGAATGCGCCATCGTTTGATACAGCGAGCCCATTGCCATTGCGGGCGCTTCTGCGACAACCTTGACGTTCGACTGCGTGACGGCATCGGTTATCTGATTGTTGACGGCTGTGGGAAAGGCCATTGCTATGCTCCTGGGTTCAAGGTAAAGACGGAGATCGAGCCGCTACGCTTGCGCGTGGCGGAACTGCCGGGCGTTATCGACGGCGGAAGGCGTTGAGCACCGTGAGCAGGCTCGTCAGGTTGTCGGCAACGCCGGTCTGTGCGACCTTCTCCGTGGCGCCTGCAGCGGCCGTCGTATCGACGCTGTAAATCTGCATCACGCCCTGGTTCGTGGCCGCCTGCGTCAGCGTGTTCTGTTGCTGCTGCGCCGACACCGCGTTCTCGAACAGAATGCCGGTCGAGTGGGCCATGGTCTGATAGATCGAGCCCATCGCCATGGCCGGCGCTTCGCCGACCACCTTGACGTTCGACTGAGTGACGGCGTCGGTGACCTGATCGTTGACGGAAGTGGGAAATGCCATTTTCGAACTCCTTCGGTTTAGTGCGCGGCGGGTGTCGCGCTGGTTGCATGAACGTCCTCTGAGGGACTCTGTGAAGCGGGTGTCGGTGTCGGTGTGGATTCGTTTGCTGTCGTTGCCGTTGCCGTTGCAGAAGCCGGAGCCGGAGCCGCGTTCGCCGCGTTGTCCAGTTGCGCGAGTGCGCTTGCCAGTTGCCGCTGCAACGGACCAAAGTAACGCTCGAAGCACTGCTCGACTTCCGTCTTGACAAGATTGGCGAGGCGGTCCGCAATCTGCGGCAACGCCAGTTGCGCGGCGGGCGGCAGGCCGCTCGCCGGGGTCACGAGCATCGACGGGCGCAGATCGTTGAGCGATTGCGCCGTTTCTACGATCTTCAGAATCGCCTGCTCCTCGCGTTCCTGTGCTTGCAGCGCTTGCGCTGCGGTCGCCTTCAGCTTCTGCAAGACCTCGCGGATCAGCGACTCGGAACGCTGCCTGCCTTCGTTGAGCGCTTGCGCTGCTTGCAACCTTGCGTGGACGGCCGGGTCGGTGGAGGCGGCCGCACTCGCCACCGCACTCGCCACCGCGCTTTGCCCCGGCTGTTCCTTTGCCGTGGATTGCTGGAATTGCTCCAGCTCCGCCAGTTCAGCGGCGGTGAGCGGGCGTTGCAGCCAGGTCGTGGCGAGACGGCGAAGCGACGCTAATGCGTCTGGGTCGGAATTGCTCATCGGTATGCTCCTGATAGTTTCGGCTCGTGACCGGCGAAGCCCGTGAAAGCGGGTCGGTCAACTGGGCCAACCAGGCCAACGCAGCAGCAGCGCGCCGCGTTAGCTGGCTTTGCGGTTGGCGAGCGTCGCGCTGTAGCGTGCGATGCTCTGATCGATCTTGTCGATGGCGAAGCTGGCGGACTCCGCTTCGATTGCACCGGCTGCCGCTGCCACCGCCGCGGCTGCGCCCATCAACAGGTCGGTCGCCAATGCGCCGAGCGCGTCTTCCGCGGCGGCGGCGAGCTTCTGCTCGGCGAGGTTCTCGGTCATCTTCTTGAGCAGCACCGCCTGGCTCGCGAGCGCGAGCTTGCTGACGCCGTCGAAATAGCTCGCTGCCGATTGCGCGACGAGACCCGATGCCTGGCTGATCATCATGTCCGGAGGCGTTGCCACTTGCGACGCCGCATAGCTCGCGGTCTCGGCGTTCGTGAGTTGCACTGCCTGCACGATCTGACTGTTGAGCGCGCTCGTGGGCGGACTGCTGTTGGCCGCCTGTTGCGATGTCGCGCGTTCGCGCATCTTCGACAAAGGCGTGGGCCCTGGCATGGTCGCGGTCGTAGTGCGGGCAGGGGCGGATTCTTCCGGCACGTTCTGCCTGGCGGCTACAGGTGGCGGCATGCCGGCAGGGGCCGCCGCTTCGCTTTCAGCGGGTGTGCGTCCGGTTGCTTGCATCGTTGCTCCTGTTTCGTCGGTCGCGTGCGCCGGCGGCGTGGTCATCGGCCTGGTTGCGGCTGGAGTCGCATCTGCGGTCGCGTTTCGAGCCGCGTCCGGAGTCGTGGCCAGAGCCGCGTCTGAAGTCGTGGCCGGAGCCGCGTCTCGAGTTGTGCCTATAGCCGCGTCGGGGGCCCCGCCTCGACCCGTGTCTGTAGCAGCGTCAGGGGCCGCGTCAGGGCCCGATCGGGCGGCCGTCGACGCGGGCCGCCCGCGTTTGGTGAATAAGTCCCACAGAGCCATGAATGCCTTCTCCTTGCGTATGCGTGGTGGTCATGGCGCGGATCAGGTGCTCTTCTCGCCAATGGCCATGATCAGCGCAACGGCTTTCGACACCACCGCCGTCGAGATCTGGTTCAAAGACTGTTGGCCATGCACCGCGTTTTGCAGCGACAAACCCGCGGAATGACTCGCGACCTGATACAGCGCTGCGATGGCCTGGGCAGGCGCCTCGGCAACGACTTTGACGTTGGTCTGCGTAACCGCATCGGTTATCTGTGCGTTGACTGCAGTTGAATCCGCCATGAACGGCTCCTTCAAGGGTGGGTTGAGTTCGACGAGCGACGCAGCCATGAACGAGTCAGACGCGTTGTCGTGAAGCGTTTTTTTCCGCAGGGCGCGCCGTGCGCAGCGTCGCGCGCAGTCTTTTACGCAGGAGTTCGATCCGCTTGCGCGCCAGCGCCTCGCTGATCTTCAACTCGCTCGCAATGGCCGCGTACGTCATCTCATGCTCGAATCGCATGGAGAAGAGAAGCTGCTGGGCCGGCGGCAGATTTGCGACCGCGTCGGCGATCTGCGCGAGACCTTCGTCGAGTTCGAACACATGCGTCGGCGACGTCGCCGCGACGGCTGTGGCGCTCAGGTAGTCCATGTCGTCGGCGGAGCAGAAGTGCAGCACGCGTGCCTCGCGGCTCGCATGTCGCGCGCTGTCGAGAAACACGTGATTGAGAACGGCGAACATGAAGCCTTCCGGGTTGAGAACCCGATGCGGCATGCGGCGCATATACAGCAGTGCCTTCAGCGCGGTATTGGCAAGCAGTTCGTCAGCCGCCACGAGGTCGCCTCTGGCGAGCTTTCTCGCGCGTCGTTCGAGAAACGGACGCACGTTCTTCCATGCGCTTTCGAAGCTCGCATTGCCAGGCGCATTGAACTCGCATGGTTCATGCGCGAGGGCTGCACAATCGCTGGTGGTCTCGGTTGTCATTGCGCTCTCACTTGGGATGGTGCGCGCAAGCTTGGAGGCCCTGAAATAGCGGCGGCTGTTACCTAGGTGACAAGCCCGCAACGATGGGTGTATCGGCATGCCGCGTGCATTGGAGATGCGCAAGCGCGCTATGCGCATGCGATGCGTCGCCAGTCGGCGCGGCTCGGGCATCCCGGCAGAGCAGGTCAACGGGTGCGCCTCGCCTGGATGCGCCCTGATTCGCTTTTGTTATCGACCTTTCGAATTCTCGGATTGTTGCGGCATCGGCGGACCCGTATATTGGCGTGAAACGCGGATACGACAACACGAACGCTGGAGACACAAATGAACCGGATCGACCTTGAAGGACGCGTGGTGGCCATTACCGGCGGCGCGCGCGGCATCGGCTATGCAGTTGCGCAACGGGCGCTGGACTCGGGCGCCTCGGTCGCGCTCTGGGACATCGACGCCGAGCGCCTTGCGCGCAGCCAGCGCGAGTTGAGCGAACGCGGCAAGGTGACGGCGGTCACCGTCGAGCTCACGCAGGAAGCGGCGGTTGCGCAGGCCGTCGCGCAGACCGTCCTCGAGCACGGCGCGATCGACGTGCTCATCAACTGCGCTGGCATTACCGGCGGCAACGGCACGACCTGGGAACTCGAGCCCGAGGTGTGGCGCCGCGTGATCGACGTGAATCTGATCGGCCCGTATCTCACGTGCCGCGCAGTCGTGCCGCAAATGCTGAAGCAGGGCTATGGGCGGATCGTCAATATCGCATCCGTTGCTGGCAAGGAGGGTAACCCGAACGCCTCGCACTACAGCGCGTCGAAGGCGGGGCTCATCGGCCTGACCAAATCGCTCGGCAAGGAACTCGCGACGAAGAACATCCTTGTCAACGCGGTCACGCCCGCCGCCGCAAAGACAGAGATCTTCGACTCGATGTCGCAACAGCACATCGACTACATGCTCTCGAAGATTCCAATGAACCGCTTCCTGCTGCCGGAAGAAGCGGCGTCGCTGATTCTCTGGCTCGCCTCGGAGGACTGCGCATTCAGTACCGGTTCGGTGTTCGACCTGTCGGGCGGACGCGCGACCTACTGAGCATGCTGCGCGCGGCGGCGCGCCGACCGAAGACGCTCCGCGTCAGTTCATGCCAACCCGCGCCGCCGAAGCTGCAAGCCGTATCAAACCAAAAGCGCAGCTGCACAGGCGAGCTGCGCGAAGGAGACGACATGGACCCCCATGCGAGCGCTTCTCTGGAAGCAATCAACAGCAAGGTAATGCGCCGGCTGTTGCCGTTCCTGTTGTTGATGTACGTGCTGGCGTTTCTGGACCGGGCGAACATCGGCTTCGCGCAGAAAGCGCTGCAGCACGATACTGGTCTGTCGAACGCCGCGTTCGCGTTCGGCGCGGGCGTGTTCTTCGTCGGCTATGCATTGTTCGAAGTGCCAAGCAACCTGCTGCTGCATCGTGTCGGCGCGCGAGCATGGATGTGCCGCATCATGGTGACGTGGGGACTCGTGTCGGCGGCAATGAGTCTTGCGCATACCGCTACCGCGTTCTACAGCCTGCGGTTTTTGCTGGGCGTCGCCGAGGCCGGATTTTTTCCCGGCGTCATTTATTACCTCACACACTGGTTTCCGCAACGTGCGCGTGCGCGCGCAGTCGGCGTGTTCTATTTCGGCGCGCCGCTGGCCTTCATTTTCGGCAGTCCGTTGTCGGGCTCGCTGCTCGAACTGCATGGCGCACTCGGCCTTGCGGGCTGGCAGTGGCTGTTTCTCGTCGAAGGCATCCTGGCCTCGCTCGTGGGCGTGTGGGCATTCTGGTATCTCGACAATCGTCCGGAAGACGCTCGCTGGCTCGACGCACAAGAGCGCACGAGCTTGCGCGTGGCTCTCGACGAAGATGCACGCGCTGCCTCCGTCCACGGACCGCATCGCATTCTTGCCGCGCTGGTGGACCCTCGTGTGCTGCTGCTCTCGCTCATCTATCTGCTGATCCAGATGAGCGTGTACGGCGTGATTTTCTATCTGCCGCAACAGGTCGCCGCGTTGCTCGGCACGACGGTCGGCTTTCACGTGGGCCTGGTCGCTGCATTGCCGTGGCTGTGCGCGCTGGCCGTAACCTGGTACGTGCCTCGCCGCGCGGATCGCACGGGCGGGCACCGCCGCTGGGCGTCCGCATTGCTCGTGGTGGCCGGTCTTGGCATTGGCGTGTCGGGGCTCGCCCATAACCCGGCCATCGGTCTCGTCGCGTTGTGTTGCGCGGCAAGCGGTTTCATTGCCGCACAACCGCTTTTCTGGACCTTCCCGACGCGCTTGCTCACTGGCGCGGCGGCCGCGGGCGGCATCGCGCTGATCAACTCGCTCGGCAGCCTTGGCGGCTTTATCGCGCCGAGCTTGCGGACTGCGGCGGAGCGCGCGTTCGCTTCCACATCGGCGGGACTGGTGGTGCTCGGCTTCTGCAGTCTGCTTGCTGCGTTGCTGATCGGCACGCTGTTGCGGCGCGACGGCGCACAGGCACCCGGTGCATTTCACGACTTGCTGCATCGCGCCCGCTAGGCGCGTGTCAGGCGACACGTTCGACGTCAATCACGGAGCCTCTCTCTCATGGCCATGCCCACTATCCGGCACGTGCGTGCCTTCATCGTTCGCGGCGGCGGAGCGGACTATCACGATCAGCCCGACGGACACTGGATCGACGATCATATTTCCACGCCGATGGCGCGTTATCCCGAGTATCGCCAGAGCCGCCAGTCCTTCGGCATCAATGTGCTGGGCACGCTGGTCGTCGAAATAGAAGCGAGCGACGGCACGGTTGGCTTCGCGGTGACGACGGGCGGCGAGATTGGCGCGTTCATCGTCGAGAAACACCTTGCGCGGTTTCTGGAGGGCCAACTGGTCACTGACATCGAGAAGATGTGGGATCAGATGTACTACTCCACGCTTTACTACGGGCGCAAAGGAGTGGTGCTCAATACGATTTCCGGCGTGGATCTCGCGTTGTGGGATCTGCTCGCAAAAGTGCGCAAGGAGCCGGTGTATCAACTGCTGGGTGGCCCGGTGCGCGACGAGCTGGTGTTCTACGCGACGGGCGCGCGTCCCGATCTCGCGAAGCAGATGGGCTTTATCGGCGGAAAACTGCCGTTGCAGCACGGCCCGGCCGAAGGCGAGGCGGGGCTCAAGCTCAATCTCGAGAAACTCGCGGACATGCGCAGCCGTGTCGGCGACGACTTCTGGCTGATGTACGACTGCTGGATGAGTCTGGACGTGCCGTACGCGAAGCGCCTTGCACAAGCCGCTCACGAGTATGGGCTCAAATGGATAGAAGAGTGCCTGCCGCCTGACGACTACTGGGGTTACGCCGAACTGCGCCGCAACGTGCCGCGCGGCATGATGGTGTCCACGGGCGAACATGAAGCCACGCGCTGGGGCTTTCGCATGCTGCTCGAGATGCAGTGCTGCGATCTGATCCAGCCGGACGTGGGCTGGTGCGGCGGCATCACGGAACTCATCAAGATTTCGGCGCTGGCCGACGCGCATAACGTAATGGTCGTGCCGCATGGCTCGTCCGTGTATAGCTACCATTTCGTGCTCACGCGTCACAACTCGCCGTTCTCCGAGTTTCTGATGATGGCGCCCAAGGCCGACGAGGTCGTGCCTATGTTCACGCCGCTGCTGCTCGACGAACCGGTGCCGGTCAACGGTCGCATGAAAGTGCCGGACACGCCGGGCTTCGGCGTGCGGCTCAACCCGGAATGTGCATTGGTGCGGCCTTATCCGCGTTGATCGGGCCTCGTGCATCCGTTCGTACTCGCATCTACTGAGAGGGGAATCACGTGCTGCTCAAGGACAAGGTTGTGATCGTCACCGGCGGCTCGCGCGGCATTGGGCGCGCGATAGCGGTCGCGTGCGCAACCGAAGGCGCGGACGTCGCGATCAACTACTGGGGCGATAACGACGCGTCGTATGGACGCCGCTCGGCCGTCGCGGAAGTGGTCGGGCAAATCGAGGCGCTCGGGCGGCGCGTGATCGCAATCGAAGGCAATGTTGCCGCGCGTGAAACGGGCCAGCAACTGGTACGCGAGACGGTCGCGGCATTCGGCAAGGTGGATGTGCTCGCAAGCAATGCGGGCATTTGTCCGTTCCATGCGTTTCTGGACATGCCCGCGGACATATTGGAGTCCACCGTCGCGGTGAATCTGAACGGCGCGTTCTATGTCACGCAAGCCGCCGCGCAGCAGATGAAAGCGCAAGGCACCGGCGGCGCGATCGTTGCGACGAGTTCTATCAGCGCGTTGGTGGGCGGCGGCATGCAAACGCATTACACGCCGACCAAGGCAGGCGTTCATTCGCTGATGCAGTCGTGCGCGGTCGCATTGGGACCGTACGGCATCCGCTGCAATTCGGTCATGCCGGGCACGATCGCCACGGACCTGAATGCCGAAGATCTCGCGGACGAAGCCAAGAAGGCCTACTTCGAAAAGCGCATTCCTCTCGGACGCCTTGGCCGTCCGGAGGATGTCGCCGAGTGCGTGGTGTTTCTCGCATCGGACCGCGCGCGCTATGTAACGGGCGCGGCGTTGCTTGTCGACGGCGGCCTGTTCGTCAATCTGCAATGACGTGCGATGCCGCCTTCAACTGACCGGCGCCGAAGCATTCGCGGCTTGCGTGGAAGCAGCCGCGCCGTCGCGCGCAAGTCGCCGGGAAAACCCGCGCAGCAGTTCGATGAAGCGCAGCGCCGGCTCGGCGAGCGGTTCTTCCTTGCGCGTGAGAATGCCGAAGCCCGCGAGGCTCTTGCCGATTTCGAGCGGCAGCGCGACCAGCAGCTTGCCGCGCACGTGGTCGCGCACCACGGACTCAGGCAGCATGGCCACCGCGTCGTAGTTCTCGAGCAATTGCAGCGTCGCGAAAATCGACGCGCATTCAGTGAGGTTGACCGGCGTGGCCAGCCCGGCACGCGCCAGCTCTTCTTCGAACAGCACGCGCGCCGGACTCGTCACCGGCTGGGCGACCCAAGGCCAGTCGATCAGTTCGCGCAACGTGATGTGCGTGCGGCTTGCCAGTGGATGCACCGAGCGCACCACCAGCAGCAGGGTCTCGCGCGCGAGCGGCTCGAAACCGAAATCGTTGTGTTGCAAGGGACTTGTCAGGCGGCCAAGCGCAAGGTCCACTTCGCGGCGATGCAGCAACTGCACGACCTGGTCGCTGGTTTCGCCGAGTATGCGCACGTTCAGCAGCGGGCTTTCGGTCTTCAGCGCGGCAACGGCCATGGCCATCAGATCGGGCGCGGCGCCCATGATCGCGCCCACCGTCAACTGACCGTGGCCGCCGCGGCGCTTGACTTCGAGGTCTTCGGCAAAGCGCGTCAGTTCGGCAAGCGCCCGCCGTGCGTAGGCCAGCGTGACGACACCAAGCGGCGTGGGCGTCATGCCGCGCGCGTTGCGCTCGAACAGCAGAAAGCCGAAGGCTTCCTCGATGTCGCCAAGCATGCGGCTTGCGCTCGGCTGCGCGACGTTGATGGCCTCAGCGGCCTGATGGAGATTGCGCGCGTCGTCGAGCGCGACCAGCAGCGCTAGGTGTTTGAACTTGAGCCGATTAACGAGTGAGACGGTTGCTGAGAGTTGGCTCATGGTCCGGTGCGATTCGGTTTGTGGATCGCCCAATCAGAACAACGGATTGAGATGCTATCGACGCACGAATTATAGTCTTTGCAGGCGCTGCGCCTCGAAAGCGCCAATAACGAAGAGACAGCCGCAATGGAGACAATCGCTTTCCGGATGGTGCTCAACCCCGGCATGCGCGAGGAATACGAGCGCCGTCACGCGCAGATCTGGCCGGAACTGGTTGACGCGTTGCACAACGCCGGCGTGCGCGACTACCGCATTTTCTTCGATCCCGGCACCGACCACCTTTTCGCCGTGCTCACGCGCACCTCGCAGCACACGATGGACGCGCTCCCGCAACTCGAGGTCATGCGCAAATGGTGGGATTACATGGCGGACATCATGCATACCGCCGCCGACCATACGCCGCTGCAGCAACCGTTGGAACAGGTGTTCCGCCTGGGTCCGCTCAACTGATCTTCACGCTGTCCACGCTTGAATTGCCGGAGGCACCGCATGCAGGTTGTCGATTCGCATATCCACTTGTGGGACCTGAAAACGCATCGTTATCCGTGGCTGGAAAATCCGGGGGTGTCGTTCGTCGGCGACGCTCGCGACCTCAAGCACGACTATCTGCTCGACGACCTGCTCGCCGAAGCAGGCGACATCGAAGTGAAAAAACTCGTGCACGTGGAGGCGAATCACGATCCTGCCGATCCGGTGGAGGAAACGCGCTGGCTGCAGTCCATTGCAGATAAAGCGCAATCGCGCGGCATGCCCAATGCGATAGTCGCCGCAGTGGACCTTGCCGCGCCGAACGCGCCGGCCTGGCTCGAAGCGCATGCGTCGTTTGCGAATACGCGCGGCATCCGCCAAATTCTGAATGTGCACGAGAACAGGCTCTTCGATTATGTGGGCCGTCACTATATGCGCGAACCGCAGTGGCGCGAAAACTTCGCGCTGCTGCGCCGACATGACCTTTCTTTCGACCTGCAACTCTACCCGTCGCAAATGGAAGAGGCTGCGGCGCTCGCGCGCACACATGCCGACACGCTCTTCGCCGTCAATCATGCGGGCATGTTCGTGGACCGCAACAGCGTCGCCGGTTATCGCGCGTGGCGCGACGGCATGCGCATGCTCGCCGGTTGCCGGAACGTGTGGGTGAAAATCAGCGGACTCGCGATGTTCGATCATCAATGGACGGTGGAAAGCCTGCGGCCCTATGTGCTCGAAACGATAGACACGTTCGGTGTCGAGCGCGCGATGTTTGCGTCGAACTTTCCCGTCGACCGTTTGTTCGGCTCTTATGCGGACTTGTGGCATGCGTATGCGGCGATCGTGGAAGGAGCGAGCGTAGCGGAGAAAGACGCGCTCTTTTGCGGTAATGCGGAGCGCTTCTATCGCATCTGATGCAGCTACCGCTGCATCCGGCAAACCGCCGCAACGCTGAAGCAAATCCGAAGCAAATCCGAACTGACGCGGCAGCACGGCATACGCGCCTATCACGCAACAGAAGGAGACACGCAGTGCAGCAACCCTCAACAGCTCACGCTCAGCCGAGGCTTGAATTGCGGCATGCGAGCAAGTCGTTCGGGCGCGTGCGCGCACTGTCCGACGGCGACCTCGCGCTCTGGCCAGGCGAAGTGCATGCATTGCTCGGCGAGAACGGCGCGGGCAAGTCGACACTCGTCAAGATTCTGGCGGGCGTGCATCAACCGGATAGCGGCGAGCTGCTCGTCGACGGCGTGGCGCGCCGCTTTGCGACGCCTGCCGAAGCGCGCGATGCCGGGCTCGCGGTGATCTACCAGGAACCCACGCTGTTCTTCGAGCTCTCCATTGCGGAAAACATCTTCATGGGTAGGCAGCCGGTGGACCGCATCGGCCGTATTCAATATGACGCGATGCGCCGCGAAGTGGATGGTCTGCTCGCCTCGCTCGGTGTCGATCTGCGCTCGGATCAACTGGTGCGCGGTTTGTCGATTGCGGATCAGCAGGTGATCGAAATTGCCAAGGCGTTGTCGCTGAACGCAAACGTGCTCATCATGGACGAACCGACAGCCGCGTTGTCGCTGCCGGAAGTGGAACGGCTCTTCGCCATCGTGCGCAAGCTGCGCGAGCGCGACGTGGCGATTCTTTTCATCACGCACAGGCTCGACGAAGTCTTTGCGCTGACCCAGCGCGTCACCATCATGCGCGACGGCGCCAAGGTATTCGACGGCCTTACAGCCGACCTGAGCACCGAGGCCATCGTCGCAAAGATGGTCGGCCGCGATCTGGAAACCTTCTATCCGAAAGCGGAGCGACCGCCTGGCGAAGTGCGGCTCGCGGTTCGCGGCCTCACGCGCGTGGGTGTTTTCAAGGACATTGCCTTCGACGTCCGCGCGGGCGAAATCGTCGCGCTCGCCGGGCTGGTCGGCGCGGGGCGCAGTGAAGTGGCGCGCGCTATCTTCGGCATCGACCCGCTGGATGCCGGTGAAATCCTGGTGGGCGGCCAGCGTCTTCGCCCCGGCAGTCCTGCCGCCGCAGTGCGTGCGGGACTCGCGCTCGTGCCTGAGGACCGTCGCCAGCAAGGACTCGCGCTCGAACTGAGCATTGCGCGCAATGCGTCGATGACGGTGCTCGGCCGACTCGTCCGGCACGGCCTCATCACCACGCGCAGCGAGACGCAACTGGCGAACCGCTGGGGCACGCGGCTGCGTCTGAAAGCGGGTGATCCGCATGCGCCGGTGGGCACGCTGTCGGGCGGCAACCAGCAGAAGGTGGTGCTTGGCAAGTGGCTCGCAACCGGCCCGAAAGTGCTGATTATCGACGAACCCACACGCGGTATCGACGTGGGCGCAAAAGCCGAGGTCTATGGCGCGCTCGCCGAACTGGTGCGCGACGGCATGGCGGTGCTGATGATTTCCAGCGAATTGCCTGAAGTGCTGGGCATGGCTGACCGCGTGCTCGTCATGCACGAGGGGCGTATCAGCGCGGAGATTGCGCGCGCCGAGGCCGACGAGGAACGCATCATGGCCGCAGCACTCGGGCAAGCCATTGCACCGTTCGGACGGGCCGCATGATGCGCCATTCTTCGACACACTCCGCGCCGGTGCAGGCGCCGCCGCCCGCGAGGCGCGCCGCAAGTTCGCCTCGCGGGCTTGCCGCGAGTCTCGCGAAGAGCCGCGAGACCACGCTCTTCATCGTGCTGATTCTGCTGATTGCGGGCACCGCGCTCGCGCGGCCGCAATTCCTGAATATGCAGAATCTGCGCGACGTGCTGCTCAACGTGTCGATCATCAGCCTGCTGACAGCGGGCATGACCGTGGTGATCCTGATGCGCCATATCGACCTGTCGGTCGGCTCGACGGTCGGCATCAGCGCCTATGCGGTGGGTAGCCTCTACGTCGCCTTCCCGCATATGCCGGTAATCGTTGCGCTCGCGGCGGGGCTCGCCATCGGCCTCGTGGCGGGCGGCATCAACGCGTTGCTGGTGGCGGTGGGCCGCGTGCCGTCGCTGGTCGCCACGCTATCTACGCTCTACATCTTTCGCGGCGCGGACTACGCGTGGGTGCATGGCGGACAGATCAACGCAACCAGTCTGCCCGAAGCGTTTTCGCGTCTTGCCACCGGCACGCTCTTCGGCATACCAACGCTTGCGCTGATCGCGCTTGTCGTGCTGCTCGCGCTTGCCGTCTACCTGAAGCAGTTTCGCGGCGGCCGCGAGCATTACGCGATCGGCTCGAATCCCGAGGCCGCGCGTCTTGCCGGCGTGAATGTCGAGCGGCGCGTCATGGCGGGCTTTCTGCTGTCCGGGGCGATCGCCGGCTTTGCTGGCGCGCTGTGGCTCGCGCGCTTCGGCACCGTGGACGCGAGCACTGCGAAGGGCATCGAACTGCAAGTCGTGGCGGCGGCGGTGGTGGGTAGCGTCGCCATCACTGGAGGCGTCGGCACGATTCTTGGTGCCACGCTCGGTGCGCTCGTGCTGGGCGTGATCAGCATCGCGCTCGTCGTGCTGCATGTCTCGCCATTCTGGGAGCAGGCGATAGAAGGCGCGTTGATCGTCGCCGCGATCGCCGCCGATACCTTGCTGGCCCGCTCCGTCGCCGAACGCATGATGAGGAAACGCGATCATGGCTAAACCCGATTCCGCGCTGCTCACGCGCAAACGCGAAACGCCGCTGCAATGGGAAGTGCTGCTGGCGATCGTGCTGATACTTTCGCTGGCACTCGGACGCGTGCTGTCGCCGGTGTTTCTGACGGGCGCGAACCTGAGCAACGTGCTCGCCGACCTCACCGAGATTGCGTTGATCGCGTTGCCGATGACGCTGATTATCGTTGCCGCCGAGATCGATCTTTCGGTGGCTTCGGTGCTCGGGGCGTCGAGCGCATTGATGGGCGTGCTGTGGCACATGGGCTTGCCGATGCCGGTCGTGATCGCGCTCGTGCTGGTCGCAGGTGCTCTGGCGGGCCTGCTGAACGGCCTTGTCATCGTCAAGCTGAATCTGCCTTCGCTTGCGGTCACGATCGGCACGCTCGCGCTGTTTCGCGGCCTCGCTTATGTGCTGCTCGGCGATCAGGCCGTAGCCGACTTTCCGCCTGCGTACACCGCGTTCGGCATGGATACGCTCGGCGCGACGTTTATTCCGTTGCCGTTTGCAATCGTGATTGTCGGCGCGGTGCTCTTCACCGTGCTGCTGCAAGCCACGGCGTTTGGCCGCAGTCTCTATGCGATCGGTGCGAATCCCACCGCCGCGGCGTTCTCGGGGATCGAGGTCGCGAAAATCAGGCTGCGCCTTTTCGTGCTGTCTGGTTTGATGAGCGCGCTGGCCGGCGTGATCTACACGTTGCGCTTCACGAGCGCGCGCGGCGATAACGGCGAGGGCTTCGAGTTGTCGGTGATCGCGGCGGTGCTGTTCGGCGGCGTGAGCATTTTCGGCGGACGCGGTTCGATGATCGGTGTGCTGTTGTCGCTGCTGATTATCGGCGTGTTGAAGAACGCATTGACGCTCGACGACGTTTCCAGCGAGACGCTCACGATCGTTACCGGCGTGCTGCTGCTCGCCTCCGTGCTGATACCGAACGTGGTCGCCCGTTGGCGCGCGGCGCGCGACCGGCGTTTTATCGCGAAGTCGGCTTCTTCCACATAGCTTGACCATCAAAACCCGGACACCACTTCGTCCAACAACAAGCAGGAGACATTTCATGTTCAAACCTCTACGTCACACCGGCGCGGCGGCGCTCTGCGTAGCGTTGCTGGCGATTAGCTGCGCGACGTCTGCGGCCGGCCTGAAAAACGGCCTGAAAATCGCATTCGTGCCGAAGCAGATCAACAACCCCTACGAAGTGATCGCCGACGACGGCGGCATGGCCGCCATCAAGGAATTCGGCGGCACTGGCAAGGTGGTGGGGCCGTCGGATGCAGGCGCCTCGTCGCAGGTGCAATACATCAACACGCTGATCACACAGCGTCAGGACGCAATCGTGATCGCGGCCAACGACGCGAACGCCGTCGTGCCGTATCTGAAGAAGGCAATGTCGCAAGGCATCAAGGTCGTCACTTTCGATTCGGACACGGCGCCGGAGGGCCGGCAACTGTTCGTCAATCAGGCGAACGCGGAGGGCATCGGCCGCGGGCAGATTCAGCTCGTGTCGAAGCTGATGGGCGGCGAGGGCGAGTTCGCGGTGCTGTCCGCCACGCCGAATGCGACCAATCAGAACACGTGGATCAAGTGGATGCAGGAGGAACTGAAAAAGCCCGAGTATTCGAAGATCAAGCTCGTCAAGATTGCCTACGGTAACGACGACGATCAGAAGTCGTTCGTCGAGACGCAAGGTTTGCTGCAGGCGTATCCGAACCTGAAGGCGATTGTCGCGCCAACTACGGTTGGCATTGCGGCGGCCGCGCGTTACATCTCGTCGTCGTCGAGCAAGGGCAAGGTCGCGGTGACGGGGCTCGGCACGCCGAACCAGATGCGCGCGTTCGTGAAGAACGGCACGGTGAAGGCATTCCAGTTGTGGGACCCGAACCAGTTGGGCTATCTCGCCGGCTATGCGGCGGCGGCGCTCGCTTCGGGCACGATCAGCGGCAAAGAAGGCGAGTCGTTCGACGCCGGCAAACTCGGCAAGCGCACCGTCGGCGCGCAAGGCGAAATCATTCTCGGACCGCCGACCACCTTCGACGCGAGCAATATCGACAACTTCAATTTCTGATCGACGTGAAACGCCGCGCCTTTCGACGCGGCGCCCATGTCTGCGCGATCACGCGCGAGGTACAGACTCGAGCGACGAAACGCGAGGCGCGCCGGACGATGAACCGCCCGGCGCGCCTTTGTCGTTTTGCGTGCGTGGCCCGGCTCGCGTGCCGCACGCTCAGCGCGTTTAGAACCGGTGCTGAATACCCGCGGTGACGCCCGTTTGCGTGTCCGCTGCGCCGGTCAGGTCGCGAGACAAACTAACAGCATTGCCGTGCTTCGCCATCGCATAGCCGCCCGCCAGATACAGCACTGTGCGCTTGGAGAGCGCATATTGGCCGCGCAGCGAAAAGAGCGTCGGGTCCGCGTCGCTCGCGTTCCTGATGTCCTGGTGATAGACCGCGCCGAATAGCGAGAAGAACGGCGTGATCTCGTACTGGCCGCCGATCCAGTACATGTCGCTGCGCAGTGTCGGCGTGGCGGTGTGGAAGGTGCGCCGGTAGTTGCGGTAGCCGGCCATCGCTTTCACGGCGCCGAAGTCGTAGCTCAGGCCTGCGTGAATGCCCTGGATGTAATTGGTGGTGTCGGCGGGCGTCACGCTGTCGTTGGCACCGTTCTGACGGTCGAAGGTGACCACGGCCGCAAACGGACCGTTCTCGTAGCCCACGGCGAAGTCGTATTTCGAACTTGATTTCATGCTGCCGGGCACATTGCCAAAGCCGTACATTGCGCCGAGTTTGAAGCCGGAGAAGGTGCCGTCGTAGCGCACGGCGTTGGCCGAGCGCGTGAACATGCCGTCCTTGCGGGCGCCCGTTGCCGTGGATGAAGTCGCCCACGAATAGTTCGGCGCGTAACCCATCGGGTCGAACTGCAGCATGTAGTCGTAGGTGGTCGTGAAGGTGCGGCCGAGCGTGATCTGCCCGAAGCGGTTTTTCAGCCCGATGGTCGCGCGCCGGTCGAAGATTGCGCCGGGGCCGTCGTCGAACTGGCCGTTCGCGACGTTGATGCCGCTTTCCAACTGGAATACCGCCTTCAGGCCGCCGCCGAGATCCTCCACGCCGCGCAGACCCCAGCGCGACGTGTTCTTGCCGCCGGACACGAGGCGCGTCGCGCCGCCGTCCGCGCTCGCATGGTTCACGTATTCGACGCCCGCGTCGACAATGCCGTACAAGGTCACGCTGGACTGCGCATGCGCGCTGCTCGCCCAACCCGCCAAACCGGTGAAACCGGCAAGACCTGCGAGGCTGGCGCAGGTCGCGCCGAAGGTCTTTTTCCTGATGCTCAACTTCATCAACAGTCTCCTATAGCTGCTTTTTTTACTTCGATGGGTGATTCTGTACAGCGGCTCGGCTCGGCTCGGCTCGGCTCGGCTCGGCTCGGCTCCGTGCCGGCCTGTCAGCTCGCCTGGGCGAACGCCCAGCAGTCGTTTGCCGGGAATTCGATCCAGTGGCGCCCGGCTGCGCGCGGCACGTTGCCGAACGCCCGCAGACGCAGCGCGCCGCAATGGAACAGATACTCCCAGCGGTCGCCGAGATACATCGACGTGATGAGCTCCGCTTCGAGGCGGTTCGCGCCGGGGCCGTCGGCCACCTGCACGCGCTCGAGGCGAATCACGGCTTGTGCCTGCTGCCCGGCGCTCAGCGCCTCGCGCGCTTGCGCCTGCAACTGCCAGCCGTCGCCAGCCAAGGTCACGCGCTCGCCGTCCACCGCTGCCACGCGTGCGTCAATGCGGTTATTGCTGCCCATGAACTCGGCGGTGTAGAGCGAGCGCGGCGCGCCATACAGCTGCGCGGGCGTGCCTTCCTGTTCGATGCGGCCGTTGCGCAGCAGCAGGATGCGATCGGACATTGCCATCGCTTCGGTCTGGTCGTGCGTCACGCAAAGCGCCGACAACCCGAGCGATACGATCAGCTCGCGCAGCCAGGCGCGCGCTTCTTCGCGCAGCTTGGCGTCGAGATTGGAAAGCGGTTCGTCCAGCAGAATGACGGGCGGGTTGTAGACCAGCGCGCGCGCAATCGCGACACGCTGCTGCTGGCCGCCGGAAAGCTGATACGGGTAGCGCGCTGCGAGATGACCGAGTCCGAGTTGATCGAGCGCGCTTTGCACGCGCTTCTTTTGCTCGGCCGACGAGACGCGCCGCAGCTTTAGCCCATAACCGACGTTATCCGCCACGGTGCGATGCGGCCACAGCGCGTACGACTGGAACACGAGCCCAAGCGAGCGCTGTTCAACGGGCAGATCGACGCGCGCAGCGCCGTCGTAGAACACCTTGCCGTCGAGTTCGATGCGCCCCGACGAAGGCTGTTCGAGGCCGGCGACCGCGCGCAGCAGCGTGGTCTTGCCGCTGCCCGACGCACCGAGCAGGCACACCACTTCGCCGGGATTCAACTGGAACGACACGCCCTTGAGAATCGGGTTGTCGCCATAGCTCAGAAAGAGATTGTCGACCGAGAGCTTATCCATGAAGTTTCACTCCGAAGCGCAGGGCCACGCCGAGCCCGGCGCCGACCATCGCAATGTTGATGACAGAAAGCGCCGCGACCTGATCCACCGCACCGGTCGCCCACAGCGAGACGAGCAGCGCGCCGATCACTTCGGTGCCGGGGGAGAGCAGATAGACAGCCGTCGAGTATTCGCGCTCGAAGATCATGAAGATCAGCAGCCACGCCGCGAGCAGACCGAAGCGCACGAGCGGCAATGTGACGTCGAGGCTGACGCGGGCACGCGTGCCGCCGACGCTGCGTCCGGCTTCCTCCAGTTCGGGGCCGACCTGCAGCAGCGCGCTTTGAATCAGACGCATGCCGTATGCGAGCCACACGACCGTGTAAGCGATCCAGATGCTCCACATCGAGTTCTTCAGCTCTTTTACGCCCGGCACGAACAGAAAGATCCACAGGAACGCCAGACCGGCGAGCAGCCCCGGCACCGCGCGCGGCAGCAGCACGAGGTAGTCGAGCAGCCGCGTGGCCCAGTCGTTGCGGCGATGACCGGCGAACGCCACCAGCGAATAGAAGCCGACCGCGAGCGCACCGCCGAGCACGCCGATGCCGAGTGTGTTGAGGATCGCGCGAACCAGGTTGTCCTGTTCGAACAGCTCGGTAAAGTTGGCGAGCGTGAGCACGTCGGCAAGACGCACGCCTTCGCCCCAGTTGGTGACGAACGCGCGCAGCGTAATGCCCGAGAGCGGCACGAACACCGTCAGCAACAACCACACGGCCACGATCGCCAGCGCGACCCAGCGCCATGCGCCGAGCGGCAACACGGTCTGGCGTCCCGCCTTGCCCTTCACCGTGACGAAGCGGTTCGCGCTCCTGAGCAGCCGGCGTTGCAGCAGCACGAGCGGAAACGTGATGGCGACGATGCACACCGCGACCGCTGCCATCAGGTGATACGACGGCACGCCAAGCTTGTTGGTGAGCTTGTACAGATAGGTGGCGAGCACGAGGTGTCCTTCGGGGTCGCCGAGCACGAGCGGCAAACCGAACACCTCGAAGCCGAGAAAGAACACCAGCACGCCCGCGAAGAGCAGCGCAGGCAGGGTCATCGGCAGGCTTACGTCGAGCGCGACGCGAAACGGGCGCGCCCCCGCGACGCGCGCGGCTTCTTCAACATCCGAGCCGAGATTGCGCAGCGCCGCCGACGAATACAGGTAGACGTGCGGCACGTGCGTGAGGCCGACGATCACCGTGATCGCGAGAATCGAGTACACGGTCCACGGCGCTTCGGCGCTGCCGAAGAGCGCTTTCCACCAGACCGAATAGAAGCCGACCGGGCCGGCCGCGACGACATAGCCGAAGGCGAGCACCATCGGCGAAACGAATACGGGCGTCAGCAGCAGCGGTTCGAGCCAGCGGCGGCCGGGCAGGTCGGTACGCACCATCAGGAACGCGAGAATGCCGCCGAGCGGAATCGAAATGAACAGCATGCCGCCCGCGATCACGAAGGAGTTCTTCAGCGCGGACCAGAAGTCCGGGTCGCTGAAAATGAATTCGAAGCCCGCGAGGCCGAGCGTGCGGTTGGCGTCGAAGAACGGCGCGTTCAGCACGCTCTGAAACAGAATGAAGCCGAGCGGCAACGCGACGGCGACGGTCAGCACGGCGACGACGAGCCAGCGCAGCAGCCCCGCCAGCGGTTGCAGACGGCCGCGCGGCAATGCGCCGATGGGGCCCTCGTCGGCCGCGAGCGGCGCGCTTTCGCGAGGCCCGGTTGCGCTAGTGGAAAGCATGAGTGTCCCCCTGCGGCACAAAAGCCGCATATCGACAGGTGTTCAATGGAAAACCGCAGGCGTTCGCGCGTGGCGGCGCGAACGCGGGCGTCAGGCGAAAGCCTTTAGCTCAGAGGCAAGCGTTTAGCGCTTGATCGACTGTTGCCATTGCTTGAGAAATTCCAGGCGCTTGGACTGGTCCAGATAAACCAGCAGGCCCGAGCCGATAGGAATCGGCTTGAGGGAGTCGCCGAGTTGCTTCGTGAGGCCGGCCATCGACGTTTCGCCTTCCACGTCCGAGCGGATCGAGAACAGGCTCGCCTGATTCGCGAGCAGGGTCTGGCCGCGCTGCGACAGCAGATAATCGACCCACAGCTTCGCCGCGTTCGGATTTTTTGCCTTCTTCGAAATGGTGACGAGGCGGCTCACCACCAGCGTATAGTCTTTTGGGTAGACGTAGCCGATGGACGGATCTTTCTTGGCCTTGCTGAGCGCGTACGAGCCGAGAATGTTGTAGCCGATCAGATTCTCGCCCGAGGAAATGCGCTCCATCATCGCGCCCGTGCTCGATTGCAGCTTGGGCCCGGTGGCGCCCATCGCTTTCACCAGATCCCACGTGACTTGCGGGTTCACGCGCGCGTCCTGAGTCAGATAGTTGAAGCCGACGCCGGACTTTTCGATGTCGTAAGTGGTGACCTTGCCCTTGAACTGGTCGGGTTTTGTCTGCAGCAGCTTGATCAGATCGGCGCGCGTTTGCGGCACTTCGCCGGCGGGCACGAGACGCTTGTTGTAGACGATCGCGAGCGGTTCGTAGGTGGTGCCGTACGCCTGCTTCTGGTACTGCGCCCATTGCGGCAACTGCTTTGCTTCCGGCGAGTCGTAGCTTGCCATCAGGCCGTCGTTGACGAGCTTCACCTGCAGGTCCATAGCCGAGCTCCACAACACGTCGGCGCTCGTGCTGCTCGCCGCATTCTCGCTGATGTAGCGGTTGTACAGCTCGGTGCTGTTCATGTCGTTGTACTCGACCTTGACGCCGTAAAGACTTTCGAAGTCCTTGATAAGCGGACGCACGAGCGCAGTGTCGGTCACCGAGTAGACAATCAGCTTGCCTTCTTTCTTCGCGCCGTCGACAGTAGCCTGGTAGTCGCCCGGATAGCCGGCCGGAAAGGCTGCCCACGCGGCGTTTGCGGCGAACGCCGCAGCGGCGGCGAGAAGCTTCAGAGAGATGTGCATGTCTTCCTCCAGAAAGATGTCGTGTTGGTTTTGTGAAGGCGAATGGTAAGAGACAGGCGCTTTCTGATCGCTTTCATTTTTCGAGGGAAATGCGTCACAATGGTCGAAATCGCCTCATGGATTTCCCTGGGATTCTGTTCATGCGTGTGCTGCTTGTCGAAGACAATCCGATTCTTTCCCGCTCTCTTACCGACGCGTTGACCAATGCGAAACTCACCGTGGACTGCATGCATGACGGCGAATCCGCCGATCACGTTTTGCGCACGCAAGACTACGCGCTGGTGATTCTCGACATTGGTCTGCCCAAGCTCGACGGGCTCGAAGTGCTGCGCCGCCTGCGCGCACGCCGCAACACAGTGCCGGTGCTCATGCTGACCGCGCACGGCTCGGTGGAAGAGCGCGTGCGCGGCCTGGATCTCGGCGCAGACGACTATCTCGCCAAGCCTTTCGCGCTCACTGAACTCGAAGCGCGAGCGCGTGCGCTGCTGCGCCGTGGTCACGGTCAGGAGGCAGCGCGTGCCCAATGCGGCACGCTGGTGTATGACAGCGTCGACCGCAGCTTTACGCTCGACGGCGAGCCGCTCGCGCTCACGCCGCGCGAACGTTCGGTGCTCGAAGTATTGATCTTGCGCAACGGCCGCGCGATCAACAAGGAAACGCTGTCGGAGAAAATTTTCGGGCTCGACGAATCGGTGAACGCGGACGCCATCGAAATCTACGTACACCGTTTGCGCAAGAAGCTCGAGCGCAGTTCGGTCGGCATCGTCACGTTGCGAGGCCTCGGCTATCTGCTCGAAGCGCGCACACCATGACACGGCCGAACCTGCGCGTGCGGGTTGCGCTGTGGCTGCTGTTGCCGCTGCTGTTGCTGCTCGCGCTCGATGCCTGGCTCACCTATCAACGTGCAATGAACGCGGCGCACGCGGCATTCGACCGCACGCTCGAATTCGCGTTGCGCTCCATTCGCGACGGTGTGCGTCTGCGCGATGGGCGCATCGAGGTCGATCTGCCTTATCTCGCGTTGGAAATGTTCGAGTCGAACGGCGGCGGCAACATCTACTATCAGATTCGCGAGGAACATGGCCGCGTGGTGACGGGTTATCCCGATCTGCCGGAAACGGTCAAGATGCCGGCCGAGCCCTTCAGCGTGCAGTTCTACGACGATGTGTTTCGCGGCCGTCCGTTGCGCGTCGCTTTCCTCAGGCTGCCGGTGCACGACGTGCCCACCGCGCAAACCCGCGTGGTGCTGGTGAGAGTGGGCGAGACGATCGAGCCGCGCCAGGCGCTCGCACGCGAGATTCTCACTGGCTCGCTGCAGCAGGAGGGCCTGCTCGTCATGCTCGCGCTCGGCATTGTGTGGCTCGGCGTTGCGCGTGGCTTGCGGCCGCTCAACCGTCTGTCGGCCAAAGTCGCGGCGCGCGCCGAAGACGATCCCACACCGCTCGATACCGTCGGTCTGCCGAGCGAAGTCGCACCGCTCGTCGATTCGATCAACCAGTACATTGGCCGCACGCGGAACATGCAGTTGTCGCGGCGGCGCTTTTTCAACGACGCCGCGCATCAGTTGAAAACGCCGCTGGCGGTGATTCAGGCGGAGTCCGAACTGGCGCTGCGCGATCTGGACGGTGGGGAAGAGAGCGGGGCAGGCCCGCGGCGCGAGGGCGTGCATTTGCGGCGCCTGAATCGCGCGGTGCAGCAGGCCGTGCGCATCGTGCAGCAGTTGCTCTCGCTGTCGCGGCTGGATGCGGATAGCGGCTACACCGTCAGGCATGCGACGGTGCCGCTGCATAAGGTTGCACGCAGCGTAACGCTCGACTGGTCGCCGGTGGCGCGCTCGCGCGGCATCGATCTCGGCTTCGAAGAGGACACGCGCATCGACGTGACGGGGCAGGCCGATCTGCTCGCCGAACTGGCGGGCAATCTGATCGACAACGCGATCCGTTACTCGGGCGATGGCGCGGTTATCACCGTGCGGGTTGCATGCGAGCACGGCGCGCCACTGCTTCAGGTCATCGACAATGGACCGGGCATTGCCGCGAGCGAGCGCGACGCGGTATTCGAGCGCTTCTATCGCAGCGAGGCGACCCAGGCAGTGGAGGGCAGCGGGCTTGGGCTGTCGATTGTGCGCGAGATCGCGCGGGTGCACGAGGCGCGCGTCGAGCTGAGCGATGCGCGCGGCGGCGGCCTGGTTGTGAGCGTGTGGTTTCCGGCACGCCCGCAACAGGATGCGTGAGCCGGGCGCTTATCGACGGATCGCGAAGCTTTGGGCAAACGCCGCGGCCGGCGTGGAGCTGTTCCAGTGGGCGCCGTCCATGAATACCGGCGCGGTTGCCTGCGCCGGCACGGCGACCTTCACCTGCGCGGCCGCCTCGCGGTACAACTGCGTTTGATTGATTTGCTCAGCGATCTGCGCGTAATCGCCACGCGCGTCGATCATGCCCCAGCGCTCGAATTGCGTCAGGAACCAGGCGCCCTCGAACGGCTGCGGATAGTTCACCGCGCCCTCGTCGAAGAAGCGCACCGGCAAACCACGCGGCGCGGAGGCGGGAAGCGCGTCGCCAAAACGCGCCGCGATCAGTGCTTGGTCTATGCCGATATACTCCGGCCGCGCGAGCCAGCGCGCGATCTCGCTGCGGTGTCCGGGTCCGTCAAGCCAGCGGCAGGCTTCGAGCATCGTCTGCACGAGGGCACGCGCGGTATTGGGATTCGCGCTGACGAAATCGCGCCGGCAGGCCAGCACTTTCTCCGGATGATCGGACCACACTTCGCTCGTATAAGCCACCGTTCTGCCGACGCCTTTGGCTTCGGCCATTGCATTCCACGGCTCGCCCACGCAGAGGCCGTCGAGCCGCTCTTCGGCGAGCGCGGCGACCATCTGCGGCGGCGGAATGACCACGCTTTCCACCTCGCGCAAAGGGTCCACGCCTTGCGCGGCGAGCCAGTAGTACAGCCACATGGCGTGCGTGCCGGTGGGAAAGGTCTGCGCGAAGACCGGCTTGCGGCCGAGCGTAGCGAGCGCTTGCCGCAGCGTGCCGTGCGCGGCGAGCGCATCAGCGAGACGGTTCGACAGCGTGAACGCCTGACCGTTGCGGTTAAGCACCATCAGCACGGCCATGTCCGTTTGCGGACCGCCAAGGCCGAGCTGCACCCCGTAGACGAGGCCGTACAGCGTGTGCGCCGCGTCGAGATCGCCTGCGATCAGCTTGTCGCGCACGGCGGCCCATGAAGGCTGGCGCGACAGTTCGAGCGTGAGTCCGTGCGCGTGACCGAATTCGAGCAGCTTTGCGGCGACGAGCGGTGCCGCGTCGGAAAGCGCGACGAACCCGAGCCGCAGATGCGTTTTCTCGAGCTGCCCCAGTGGCGATGCAGCTGACGACGAAGCGGGAGGGCTGGCAGAGTTCATGGAATGCTTCACTTGAGCGATTCGGCCGCCGCGACGACCGCGCGCGCGACCTCGGCGAGCTTGACCCCCTGGTTCATCGCGCGTTTGCGCAGCGCGGCGTAGGCGGCATGCTCGGTGATTTTCTGCTGATCCATCAGCAGGCGTTTGGCGCGGTCGATCAGCTTGCGCTCGGCAAGTTCGTTCTCGACCTGGGCCAGGCGTTCGCGCAGTTGCGATTCCTGTGCGAAGCGGGCAAGCGCGACTTCCAGAATCGGCGCGAGCCGCCCGGTTTCGAGCCCTTCGACGAGATAGGCAGTCACGCCTGCGCCGACGGCGTCGCGGATCAGCTGCTGGTTGTCGTCGTGGCTGAACATGAGCACCGGCCGCGGCGCGGTGGCGTTCATTACCGCGAGCTGCTCGAGCGTGTCGCGCGAGGGCGAATCCGTGTCGATGATGATGACGTCCGGCCGCTCGCTCTGCACCGTGCTGTGCAGCGCGTGCGGGGTGGCGGTACTCGCCAGCATCTCGTAGCCGAGCCGGGCGAGCGCGTCACGCAGGTCGCCTATCGGCTTGTCGGTATCAGTGACGAGGAGAACACGCAGCATGGAGTAGTGGCAATCGACGGCTGAACACCGTTAAAGCAATTTCTATGCCATATGCTGGAAAGTCTTGTGTGCCAAGGAAATTGCGCTTTGGTGCAGGGTTTTCGCGTGGCGGCAGCGCACCGCAACAGGGCATGCGCAAGCGATGCACCGAAGCGGCGCACGCTGAGCTTTCATGGGAGGACGAATGGGAAGGTGCGCGAAGATCGCGAGCCGCGCCAAATGGGCAACACGCGCTTGCAAAAGCGCTGGGCGTGCAACCGCTACGAGGGACGCCAGTTGGCTCGAGATGGCACCACTGGCGCAACTGGCACGACTGGCACGGCGCTCCGGGTGACAATGAGCACCCTCAACATGCCTGCTGCAACAGTCCCGCGGCTACGCCGCCCCGGCTCGGCTCATGCCGAACCGGAGAACGCGCGCGAATGGATCCGCGTACAACGCCGGCGCCGGAGCACGTGCAAGAGCTTGCCCGGCCCGGTGCCTTTCGCCTTAACGGCGACGGAATTGCGAATTGCTGCGAGCCGCGCCGCCACCGCCTGCGCGCTCGTCCTTGTGACGGAAGTTGATCCGGCCTTTGGTCAGATCGTAAACCGACAGTTCCAGCGTCACGCGGTCGCCCGCGAGAATACGAATGTGGTTCTTGCGCATGCGTCCGGACGCGTAAGCGCCAACCACGACGCCGTTGTCGAGCGTCACGCGGTAACGGCTGTCCGGAAGTACTTCGTCGACGATACCGTCAAGTTCAAGCAGTTCTTCTTTCGCCATGCATAACTCCTGGTCGATGGGATTGGGGTGCGCGACGCCTCGGGCAAGGCGCTGCAGCGGATAGTGTTGCGAGCGGGCGGCAAGCCCGCGGTTGACGGCAACGGCCGATGCGCCGTTGACGCCGCTTAAAGATCGGCGACCGACTGGCCGTCCACGCGGCCGTCTATCAGTTGCTCGGCGTGGGCCGTGCACGCGATGCGCGCCTTGCCCGTGCCGTCGAACGGAAACAGATACTGCAGGCGGAACACGCGGCCCTCGGCCGCGGGGTTCGCGCCCACGCGGCAGATGCGCACCGACGCGTCGTAGCCGGCGTCCGCATGGCGGCTCGTCTGGCCGTTGGTGGGGCGGCGCGGATAGACGAGCGGGTGGATTTCATAACCCTTGTACGTCTTGACTGCTGAGTTCATAAGCATATATGTCCTGTATTACGTGGCCGGCGTGTCACGCGTGTTACGCGCGGCACGACAGGCTGGGCGGCGCTGCACCGAAAGGCGCGCCGCCATGGAAAAAGTTGGCACAGGCCCGATGCGAAAGGCTTGAGCGCGCCGCGCAAATTCGCGGATTCGATGGAGAAGAAACACGCTGATGTCGCGCGGACACCGGGCGCGTGAAAGCTGAAACTCAGCTGAACAGCTCAGCTACACAACTCGCGACGGCTAATGCAGGCGGCGCATTGCCGGAGTGACGGGACCGCCGACGGGCGGCGCTCGAACAGTCGGGGATGTTGCGGAGATGCCGGTATGAGACTGCCAGTGCTGCAAATGCGGAATACGACTATTCCAATATGATGCACTAAATGGGTCCGGTTGGATAGCAAAAAGTTCCCGGCGCGCCCAGATCGCCCGGCGGGCTCGCTACAATGGCGAGTTGCCGCGCGAGGCCGCGCTGCAACTGCGCTGCCGGTTTTGCAGCCTGATCGTGCGTGAGGGCCCGGCCGGGCTGCGCGCTCCTTCATTCGTTCTTAACGCCGCCACACCGTCATTTGCCAATGCGCCAGACCACCGCGTCCCCCGTCAAAGACCTGCTGCTCGAGCGCTATGCTCCCATCGCCGACGGCATTGCGGCGCTCTTCTACCCGTGCGCCGAAGTCGTCATTCACGACCTGCGCGACCAGAGCATCGCGTATCTTGCGAACAATCTGTCGAAGCTGGAGGTCGGCGGCCCCTCGGTGCTCGACGAGGTGCACTATGCGGCCCGCGGGCGCACCATCGGCCCCTATGAGAAGCTCAATTGGGACGGCCGGCGCATGCGTTGCGTGAGCAACATTCTGTTCGACGACAACGGCAAGCCCGCCGGCATGCTGTGCATCAACTTCAATATCGCGGTGTTCGAAGACGTGCGCGCGACGCTCGACCTTTTCATCCGGGGCGGCAATCTGACCGACGCACCCGCCGAAGACCTGTTCCGCGACGACTGGCAGGACCGCATCAACACGTATCTGCACACGTGGCTGCGCGAGCGGCAGATCGGCATTAACGCGCTCACGCGCGAACACAAGCGTGAGATTGTCGAGGCGCTGCATGCGGAAGGCGCATTTCGCGGCCGCAGTTCCGCGAACTACGTGGCGGCCGTGCTGACCATGGGCCGCGCCACCGTCTATAAAATCCTCAAACAGATGAAGGAAGGCGGCTGAGCGCCGCCCACGCAATCATGTCGACAAACGCGCGCTACCGTCACTACAAAGGCGGGATTTACGAGCTGATTTGCGAGGCGACGCTCGAGTCCGATCCGTCGGTCACGATGATCGTCTACAGGGCAAGCAACGGCACGATCTGGACACGCCCGGCAACGGTGTTTTTTGAGCAGATTGAGCATGAAGGCGTGAGCATGCCGCGCTTCGCGCAGATCGACTGAGGTCCAGCGCGTTCGACTGACGCCAGGACGGCCGGCACGGCCAGCCGCTCACGCCGCTCACGCCGCGCAACCCGCGCAACCCGCGCAACCCGCGCAACCCGCGCAACCCGCTCAGCGCGCTCAACGCGCTCAACGCGCTCAACGCGCTCCGCGCGCTCCGCGCGCCGGCAGTGCAATTGCCTCCGGCGCTTCGATCACCACGTCGGTTTGCGCAATGGCCACGCACGGCAGAATATAGCCTTCCTGCTTTTCCTCGCGGCTAAGGCCCGGCCATTCGATCGTGTAGCGCACTTCTCCCGCCGTCATTTTGCAGATGCACGTGCGGCACGTCCCGTTGCGGCATGAACGCGGCAAGCGCAGATCGGCGAAGCCGGCGGCTTCGAGAATGGTGAGCGAATCGGGCGCCTCGAAGCTGCGGCCAAGCGGCTCCACGCAAACGAGAGGCGGGCGGTCGGGATCGGACATCATGTGAATGTGTGACTGTGCTCGTCACACTTTACACGCTCGTGCGGCCGATTATCGGCAATCGCGGCAGGGACGCCTCAGCGAGTCGAGCCGCCGCGCCGTAAATAGCGGTACACGGTGTTGCGCGCGAGTCCCAGTTCGCGGGCCGCCGCCGACACGTTGCCGTCGAGCCGCGCCAATGTCTGTGCAATCAGCGTGGCCTGCCAGTCTTCCATGCGCGACGGCGCGGGCGCCTGCGTCCGCGCGTCGGGGAGTGGTAGCCCGCGCGTGTCATCGTCATTGGCTCGCGTCACGAACGGCTTGTGAGGCGCGCTGTCTTTCGCCGCAGCCTCGGCACAATCGTGCAGGAAGTCCTCCGGCAGGTCATCAAGCTCGATCTGATCCGCGTTCTCGGCCATGATGCCCGCGGTGCGCAGCACATTCGCGAGTTGCCGCAAATTGCCGGGCCAACGGTAGCTCATGAAGCGTTCCAACACCTGCTGCGAAACACGCCGCGGCACATTCTCGCCCTCGCTTTGCAGTTCGAGCATGCGCGTGACCAGCGCGGGCAGATCGGTGCGCTCGCAAAGCGCCGGCAACGTCACCACAAGTCCGTTGATGCGGTAATACAGGTCTTCGCGGAAGGTGCCTTCTTCGATCATCGCGCGTAGATTGCGGTGCGTCGCGCACACTATGCGCAGGTCCACCGGAATTGCGCGGGTGCCACCGAGCGGCACCACCGTGCGTTCCTGCAGCACGCGCATGAGCCGCACCTGTTGCGCGAGCGGCATATCGCCGATTTCGTCGAGAAACAGCGTGCCCCCGTCGGCCTGCACGATCTTGCCGACGCTGCCGCGCTTTTTCGCGCCGGTGAACGCGCCGTCCTCATAGCCGAACAGCTCGGCCTCGATCAAGCTGTCGGGCAGGGACGCGCAATTCAACGCAACGAAGGGCGCGGCGCGCCGCGGCGAATCGTGATGGATGGCGCGCGCGAGCCATTCCTTGCCCGTGCCCGTCTTGCCGAGGATCAGAATCGGAATGTCGCGGCCGCGCACTTTGGCGACGCGCCGCAAAACGCCCGAGACTTGCGGGTCGCCGGTCTCGAGCGTCTGGAGCGTGGCCGGTGTGCTCGTGGTGGCGGGCAGCGCCGGCCTGGCCGCGCGCGTTGCGCGACGCGCTGCGTCCGGTGCGAACTCGCCCACCGTTTCCACTGCATCCGCCGCTGCCCCCACATAACGCTGCGCCGCATATTCGCCGCGCGCGACCACCCGTACGCCGCTTGGCAACGTCAGCACCACGTTCTCGCGCGGCGCGTGCGCGATCCGCTGCAATACATGGGCGAACGCAACGCCGAACAGCGCCTCGAACGGCTGCGCCTGCAGTGCTGCAAGCGGTTGCCCGAACTGGAACAGCGCGCTGCGATTGGCCGACAGGAACGTGCCGTCGGCGGCGAACGCGGCGAGCCCCTCGAACAGCGTGCCGATGAATTCCGCGCGCGCGTGAAAGTGCACGCGCACTGCCTCGGCAAATTGATTGGAGAACAGATGATTTTCGATCATCTGCGCCGACATTCTGACCAGCGCGAGCGTGTGCTTATGAAAGCCGCGCGTGTCGCCGCTCACGTCGAGCGCGCCGATGGTGCGCCCGAACGGATCCGCAATCGGCGCGCACGAGCAGGTGAGAATGCGGTTGGCGTGCAGGAAGTGCTCGTCGGCGTGGACCACGGTCGGTTGTCCATCGACGAGCGCCGTGCCGATGGCATTCGTGCCGCGGTCGGCCTCGGCCCACGACACGCCCGGACACAGCGCGACGCGCTTGGCCTTCGCGACGAAATCACTATCGCCGAGACTATGCAGGACCACGCCCTGACTGTCGGTGAGCAGCACCATGCTTTGCGTGTCGACAATCTGCGCATGCAACGTTTCCATGACCGGCAGCGCATGCGTGAAGAGGGACTGATTGCGATCGACCAGTTCGCGCAGCGCAGGCTGGCGCAGCGGATGAAAATCGGGCATTTCGGACGCGCGCAGCCCGAGCTCGAGCGAACGCGCGTGAGCTTGCGCGATGACATCGGGCCGACCGATGCGGGACGGCGTGGCGGGGCGATGGCTCAAGGCATGTCTCCGGTGAGCGGTGCGGCGGGTACGTAGCCCGTCGTTTCATGCCGCAGCGCAGCATGCGCGCCGGCGGCCGAACACCGATATTACAGGAGCCAAAGCCCTGCGCGCGGCAGGGAAAACACCGCGGCGCAGTGCGGCAGCAGGTGCGCGCGGCACAGCCATGCGGGCCGACGCGCGCGCGAATCGGCGCGGCGAATGCACAATTCCCGCGCAACCCGCACCAGCGTCAAGCAAACCCGAAGAAAACTTGCGCCGCGCGCGAACTCGTCTAAAGTGGATCAAATCATCCTCGCGGCGCGCGTAGCGCGTGCAGTGCCGACGGATGACGAGCCCGCGTCGCCGGCATCGGACAAGGAGGAAGCAACGGCCAGGCGCGATCAGATGTAACCGGCTTGCGCCATTACCCATGCGAATCGTGCGCAGTGCCTAACTTCCAGGTGACTTCCATGCAGATCCTTTTCCCGAACGAAAGTCCTGAATATTCAGGTCGCGAACTCACCCTGGCGTTTCCGGCGCTGGTCGATGGGCAGAGGGTGGAGTGCATGATTACCGCGGAAGCACTCGAAGATCACTTTGGCGCGGCCTCGCCGCGCCTCGAGGACATGGTCGGCGCATTCGACACGCACCGCGAGCGCATTCAGGCGGCCACCCGGCGCCTGCTGTCGGAAACCAGCGCACAGTGCGTCGTACTGCGAAGCGGCTATGTGCGGTTCTATGAAGCGAACGGACGCGCCTGATGCGTGAGGCGTTATCCCTCACGCGTTATTCGTGATGCGTTATTCCTGATGCGTCACCCGTGATGCCTGACGCGTGAGCGCGGCGGCTCCGCCGGCCTGCTGCGAGCCTACTCGCTGCCGAGATAGAAGTAGCGGAACAGAAAGATCGCCGCGATGATCCACACCACGAGCTTCACCTGGCGCGCGCGGCCGGTCAGCAGCTTGAGCCCCGCATACGAAATGAAGCCGAATGCAACGCCGTTCGCAATGGAGTAGGTGAACGGCATCAGCAGTGCGGTGAGCGCGGCCGGCACGACTTCGGTTGCGTCGTCCCACGGCAGGTCGAGCATTTCGCGCAGCATCAGGCACGACACGTAAAGCAGCGCGGGCGCTGTCGCGTAGCCGGGCACCACGCCCGCGAGCGGCGCGAAGAACAGTGCCGCAAGAAACAGCACGGCCACGGTGATGGCCGTCACGCCGGTGCGGCCCCCCGCCTGCACGCCCGAGGCGCTTTCGATATACGCGGTCGTCGACGAAGTGCCGAGCACCGAGCCCGCCAGAATCGCGGTGCTGTCTGCGAGCAGCGCGCGATTGAGCCGGTGCATCTTGCCTTCCACCAGCAGACCCGCACGATTGGCCACGCCCATCAGCGTGCCCGTCGCATCGAACAGTTCGACCAGAAAGAACACGAGGATCACGTTCAGCACGCCGGTGGACAGCGCGCCGCGAATGTCCAGTTGCGACAGCGTCGGCGCAATGGAGGGCGGCGTGGAGACAATGCCGTGGAACTGGTTGCCGCCGAAGAAAAAGCTCAGCACGGTCACGCCGACAATGCCGATCAGAATCGCGCCGCGCACGCGCAGGTAGTCCAGCGTGACGATCGCGAAGAAGCCGATAATCGCGAGCACTACATGCGGGTTATGCAGATCGCCGAGCGTGACGAGCGTGGCGGGATTGCCGACCACCACGCCCGCTGACTTCAGCGAAATGATGGCGAGAAAGAGGCCGATGCCGCCGGTAATGGCAATGCGTATGGAATGCGGAATGCCATTGACGATCACCTCGCGCACGCGAAACAGCGTCACCACGAGAAACAGGCACCCTGAGATGAACACGGCCCCGAGTGCGGCTTGCCACGTGAAGCCCATGCCCTTGACCACGGTGTACGCGAAGTACGCGTTCAGTCCCATGCCCGGCGCGAGTGCAATCGGGTAGTTCGCATACAGACCCATGATCAGCGAGGCGAGTGCCGCCACGAGGCAGGTCGCGACGAATACCGCGTCTTTCGGCATACCCGCGTCGCCCAGAATGGCCGGGTTGACGAAGATGATGTAGGCCATCGTCAGGAAGGTGGTCAGGCCGGCCAGCACTTCGGTGCGCAGGTCGGTGCCGGCCGCATCGAGGCCGAAATAGCGTTTTATCGAATCCATAGGGCGGATCTCTCGTCGTAGGGGCGAGATGATACCTTGCCAGCGCCTCATGCGCAGCCGCAAGGGAATTCGTGCGGTTGGGCAAGCGAAAGCCTGGCGGCAGGCCGGGTTTCAATAGGCCGGAGCGGGCCCGGCGACCAGTGCGGTCGCAAGCGGCATGGCCTGCCGTGCTTCGGTCGGACGCTTATTGCGTGACGGTCGTGCCCGTCTGCTGCGCATGCCGTTGCGCGACGATGCGTGCGGCGTGCTGAGCGTTGTGCGGGTAGTTGATCCAGTCGAGCGGATCGTAGCCGGCCGCGCGCCACTCGGCGAGATCGGCTTTGACCTCGGCGCGCGTTTTCGGCGCCGAGGGATCGTAGGGACGGGACGACGACTGCGCCACCGCGGCGCTCATGCTGACGGCGGCCAGCAGCGCGCCGAGTCCGACACGGAAAAGCGTTTTCATGACAGGCTCATCTAAGCAGTTAGGGATGTCCCTGGTATTGTAGGGACGCCGGGTGCGCCGGTTAAGGCGCCGTTGCGCAATGCACTGTTTCATCCGGCGCGCGCGTGCCCGGTTCATGGCGCCGGCGGCGTGGTGGTGAGACGGTCCACCACGGCTTTCAGCAGATCCACGGGCAGCGGAAACACAATCGTCGAGTTCTTGTCGGCGGCAATCGTCGTGAGCGTTTGCAGATAGCGCAACTGCATCGCCTGCGGCTCGCGCGCGAGCGTCTGTGCCGCCTGTAACAGTTGCTGCGACGCCTGCAATTCGCCTTCGGCATGAATCACCTTGGCGCGCCGTTCGCGCTCGGCTTCGGCCTGGCGGGCAATCGCGCGGATCATCGTTTCGTTGATGTCCACATGCTTGATTTCGACGATGGCCACCTTGATGCCCCACGCATCGGTCTGCGCGTCGAGCACTTTCTGGATGTCGGCGTTCAGCTGCTCACGGTCGGCGAGCAGTTCGTCCAGTTCGTGCTTGCCGAGCACCGCGCGCAGCGTGGTCTGCGAGAGCTGGCTGGTGGCCTCGAAATAGCGCGCCACCTGGATCACCGCCTTCTCCGGATCGACCACGCGGAAATACACCACGGCGTTGACCTTCACCGAGACGTTGTCGCGCGTAATCACGTCCTGCGGCGGCACGTCGAACACGACGGTGCGCAAGTCGATGCGCACCACCTGCTGCACGACCGGAATGATCAGCACGAGCCCGGGCCCCTTGACCTTCCAGAAGCGGCCGAGCATGAACACGACGCCGCGTTCGTACTCGCGGAATATCCGTATCGACGAAGCGATCAGCCCCGCCACCAGCAGAATCAGAAGACTGCTGAAACCGAATGTGAAACCGATCATGAGGTCTTTCCTCCGGTAGAGGGCTGTTGCTGCCGCGCGCTGGCGGCAATGACGGGCTCGACCATCAGCGTGAGCCCTTGCCGCGCGCTCACGCGCACCGCTTCGCCCGCCGCGAGCGGAACCGGGCTCGACACGTGCCAGCGCTCGCCGTTGATGCGCGCCCAGCCGGCCGCCGTGCTGCCAGACGCGGCACTTGTTGCGGTACTCGTTGCGGTGCTCGTGGTGCGGCGTGCCTCGCTGTTTGCCATGCTGTCTGCAAGGTTGCGTGCGTTGCTGTCTGCGCTGTTGCCTGCGTTGCTGCCTGCGTTGCTGCCCGCTCCTGCGGCGCTGACAAGCCCCTCTTCGAGCACCACGCCGATGCTGCCGATCAACCCCTCGGAACCCGTCACCACCGGCCGGCGCCGCGCGCGCAGCGCGAGCCTGGACACACCCAGCACGAACAGCACGCTGAATACGACGACGGCGGCGATCATGGGCAACGGAATGCCGTAGCCGGGCACGTCGGTGTCGATCAGCATCAACGCGCCGATCACGAACGCGACAATGCCGCCGAAGCCGAGCGAACCGAAGGTCGGCAGAAATGCCTCGCCGATCAGAAACGCAATGCCGAGAAAGATGAGTCCGAGGCCGACGTAATTGACGGGCAGCATCTGCATCGCGAACAGCCCGACCAGCAGACTGATTGCGCCGACCACGCCGGGCAGCACGAAGCCCGGATTGGCGAATTCGAAGAAGAGCCCGTACATGCCGAGCATGAGCAGCATGAGCGCGACGTTCGGATCGGTGATGACCGCCAGAAAGTGGCTGCGCCAGTCGGGCTCGAGCGTGACGACCGGCGCGCGGGCTGTTGCAAGCTTGACGTTGCCCGCGCTGGTTACGACCGTGCGGCCGTCGAGCTGGCGCAACAGGTCGGGCACGTCGCGCGCATTGACGTCGACGACGTGCTGCGCGAGCGCGTCAGCGGCCGTCAGGCTCACCGCCTCGCGGACCGCGCGCTCGGCCCAGTCGGCGTTGCGGCCGCGCATTTGCGCGAGGCCCCGGATGTACGCGGCCGCATCGTGGACCTGCTTGCGCAGTTCGGTCGACTGGGTGTCGAGCGGCAGCGTGGCGGGTGCGGCGGGTGTGCCGGTTGCGCTACTGGCGGGAGTGCCGGCGGCGTTGCTTGCGGCAGGCGCCGCCGGGCTGCCTGAGCCCGGCGCCTGCCGCTCCCGGTCGCCGGAGCCCGGCAGCCGCGGCGTGCCGCCTCCGGGCGGCTCGGTGCCGCCAATGCCCATCTGGATCGGCGTGGCCGCGCCGAGATTGGTGCCCGGCGCCATTGCCGCAATGTGGCTTGCATAAACGATGTACGTGCCGGCGCTCGCGGCTCGCGCGCCGCTCGGCGCGATGAAGGTCGCGACCGGAACCGGCGAGGCGAGAATCGCCTTGATGATCTGCCGCATGGAGGTATCGAGCCCGCCTGGCGTGTCGAGTTGCAGCACCGCGAGCTGCGCGTGGCCGTCGGCGGCGCGCTGCAGGCTGCGCACGATGAAGTCGGCGCTCGCCGGACCGATTGCGCCGCTTACCGGAATGACCACCACGCTGTTGGCCGCGTACGCATGGCCGGGCGGCTCTGCGACGGCTGCCGCGTGGGCCGCGGGCAGTGCAATGTCTTCGCCCGACGCGAACACGGACGCTAGTTGAGATACCAGCAGGGATGCGAATGGAGAAGCAAGCAACAGCGCAAACGCCAAGCCCCTCCCAAACGCGGTCATGCCGCGCAGGAACCGGCGCGCGGCACCGCCGTGGATCAACGGCCGGCGCGCGTCAGACTGCCGGAACGGGCGACGCGGATACGTGCTCATCGCTAATGGGCGCCGCGCGCCGTCGACGGATATTCAGCGGCGCGGGCCGACACTCCAGAAAGACTGGCCTGCTGCTTACAGCTTAGTCCGATTCCGCGCGCCGCGTGAGGTCCGTGCGCGCCGGGCGATAGTCGGTGGGTCGCATGCCGGTCCATTTGCGAAATGCGCGATGAAACGCGCTCGGCTCCGCGAATCCCACCGAAGTGGCGATATCCGCGATGGTGCGCCGCGACTTCTGCAGTTCGCCGATTGCAATGTCGCGCCGCAGGTCGTCCTTGATCGACTGATAGGTGTGGCCTTCCTGCTTCAGGTGGCGCCGCATCGTCGCCTCGGCGACGTTCAGGCGCGCAGCCATCTGGTCCGCGGCGGGCCAGGCGGACATCGGCAATGCGCGCAGCGTCTTGCGCACGCGCGCGGCAAGCGAGCCCGGATTGCGGTACTTGACGATGAAGCTCGCCGGCGCATCGCGCAGGAACGGCTTCGCCGACCGCGGAGTTTGAATCACCGGAAGCTCGAGAAACACCGGCGAGAGATCCACATACGACTCGGCCTGGCCGAACGCCATGTCGTCGCAAAACATCAGCTGGTACTCGTGCGCGGCGGGCGGCGCCGCGCAGCGAAAGCGCGCCTCGATCAGCGGAATGCGGCGCCCGACCAGCCAGCACAGGAGCCCATACACGACGATGAAATACGTCGCATAGGCAAACATCGTGGGCGGCTTAGCCCCTTCCCGCTCGACAAAGCGCAGACGCACGCGCTGTGCGTGCGTTTCGATCTGCGCGCCCAGGTCGTCGAGCACGAGCCGCATGAAGCCGACGGCGCGCGCCAGCGCCTGCGCGCCGGTGCGCGCCGTGAGCGCCGCCTGCGTCATCGCGACGAAGCTGCCGGATTTCATGCGATGCGAATCCTGACCGAAAAATTCGTCGTCGAGCGCGCGTGCTATGCCGCTCCATAGCGCGCCATATTGCGCCGACGACACGCGGCTTTTCGGCGAAGCCAGCATGGGTGCGGCAATTCCCGCGGCTTCGGCGAGCTGCGACGCGTCCAATCCACGGGCGAGCGCAAGTGCCAACGTTTCGTTGACGAGACTCACGGAAATGGTGCCCTTTTCGGTTTTCATCGAGGTCGACTCTCGGGTGTGCTCAGAGTGGCAATCGCGCTCAACGTTTTGCGTCGCGGAGCAGGCGTCGCACCGTGACAAGCGGGAATTGGCGACACTGCATGGTAGCAGTATGGCAAATTCGCTCACACACAATGATCGCGCTGAGCATCGAAGCGCGCAGGGGAGTTGCCTACACTTGCTGCGAACGCAAGCACAGGACTCATGCTCATGGACAGCTTCTACACCGAAGAACAACGCATGATTCGCGACGCCGCACGCGACTTCGCGACCGAGCGCCTCGCGCCGAACGCCGCGCAGTGGGACCGCGACGCGCAACTGCCCGAGGACGTCGTGAAGCAAATGGGCGAACTGGGTTTTCTCGGCATGATCGTGCCGCCGCAGTGGGGCGGTTCGTACACCGACTACGTGGCCTACGCACTCGCGCTCGAAGAGATCGCCGCGGGCTGCGCCGCCTGCGCAACGCTGATGAGCGTGCATAACTCCGTCGGCTGCGGGCCGATTCTCAACTTTGGCAGCGACGCGCAGAAAGACCGCTATTTGCAGGACCTAGCGAGCGGTCGGCGCATCGGCGCGTTCTGTCTGACGGAGCCGCAAGCGGGCTCGGAAGCGAACAACCTGCGCACGCGAGCAGTGCTGCGCGACGGCAAGTGGATACTCAACGGCAACAAGCAGTTCGTGACAAACGGGGCCCGCGCGGACATCGCAATCGTGTTCGCCGTGACGGACCCGGATCGCGGCAAGCGCGGTATCTCCGCGTTCATCGTGCCCACCGACACGCCGGGGTTCGACGTGGGCAGGCCGGAGCACAAGCTGGGCATTCGTGCTTCGGACACCTGTCCGGTTTCGCTCGACGACTGCACGGTGCCCGAGGCGAACCTGCTCGGCGAGCCGGGCGAGGGTTTGCGCATCGCGCTGTCGAATCTCGAGGGCGGGCGCATCGGCATCGCGGCGCAGGCGGTCGGCATTGCGCGGGCCGCCTTCGACGCGGCGCGCGCCTATGCGAGCGAGCGCACGCAGTTCGGCAAGGCGCTCAAGGATCATCAGACCATCGGCAACATGCTCGCGGACATGGCCACGCGCCTGAACGCCGCGCGTCTGCTCGTGCATCACGCGGCGCGGCTGCGCTCGGCGGGCGAGCCGTGCCTGTCGGAGGCGTCGCAGGCAAAACTGTTCGCGTCGGAAACAGCCGAACAGATCTGCTCGAACGCCATTCAGATCCACGGCGGCTACGGTTATCTGGAGGACTACGCGGTGGAGCGCCACTATCGCGATGCCCGCATCACGCAAATATACGAAGGAACCAGCGAAGTGCAGCGCATGGTGATTGCGCGTCATGTTTGAGCGCTGCGCGAGCCGCGTTTGAGCGCAAAATAGCTTGCCGACAGAGCAACCGATGCCAACCGAACAAGAGCGGACCCATACCGCGCCCATCAGGAGACGACCATGACTGCAGCGAAAGCCTTCTTCGACGCCCGCGAGCTGTTATTGCGCCATCGAACCGACTATGAGCGCGCCTACCGCGAATTCGCATGGCCCGTGCTCAACGAGTTCAACTGGGCGCTCGACTACTTCGACGTGATCGCGCGCGGCAACGACAACCCCGCGCTGTGGATCGTCGACGACCCGGCCAGCGAGGGCCTGCGGGTGTCCTACGCGCAGATGTCCGAACGCTCCGCGCGCATGGCCAACTTTCTGCGCAGTGTGGGCGTGAAGCGTGGCGACCGCGTGCTGCTGATGCTGCCCAACCGTGTCGAACTATGGGACGTGATGCTCGCCGCGATGAAGCTCGGCGCAATCGTGCTGCCCGCCACCACCCAGCTTTCCGCCGACGACGTGCGCGACCGCGTGCAGATTGGCGGTGCGAACTTCGTCGTAGTGGACAGCGCGGAGTTGTCCAAATTCGATTCGCTCGAAGTACCGCTGACGCGCCTTTCCGTGGGCGCGCCGCGCGACGGCTGGATCGATCTGGCCGCGGCGTACGACGCGTCGCCGCAATTCACACCGGAAGGCGTCACGCACGCCACCGATCCGCTGCTGCTCTATTTCACGTCCGGCACCACGTCGAAGCCGAAGCTCGTCGAGCATACGCATCAGAGCTATCCGGTCGGGCATCTGTCCACCATGTACTGGATCGGCCTGCAACCGAACGACATCCATTGGAATATCAGCTCGCCGGGCTGGGCCAAACACGCGTGGAGCTGCTTCTTCGCGCCGTGGAATGCGCAGGCGTGCGTGTTCGTTTTCAACTTCGCGCGCTTCGTGCCGAAAGACACGCTGGACGTGCTGGTTCGTTTCAACGTGACCACGCTGTGCGCGCCGCCCACCGTGTGGCGCATGCTCGTGCAGGAACATCTCGCGGATTATCCGGTGAAGCTGCGCGAGATTGTCGGCGCGGGCGAGCCGCTGAATCCGGAGATTATCGAGCGCGTGAAGCACGCATGGGGCATTACGATTCGCGATGGCTATGGGCAGACCGAGACCACCTGCCAGATTGGCAACCCGCCGGGGCAAGCGGTGGTCGCGGGGTCGATGGGGCGCCCATTGCCGGGGTACAGAATCGAACTGCTCGACGCCGACGACCAGCCGGTCAGCGAAGGCGAGATCGCGTTGCCGTTAGGTCCTGAAGGCAGCGGGCGTCCGCTTGGGCTCATGACCGGCTACGCGAACAACGCGAAGGCCACGGCCGACGCCATGCGCAACGCCTTCTATCGTACGTCCGACGTGGCGCTGCGTCGCGACGACGGTTACTACGTGTACGTGGGCCGCGCCGACGATGTCTTCAAATCGTCCGACTACCGGCTAAGTCCCTTCGAACTGGAAAGCGTGCTGATCGAACACGAAGCGATCGGCGAAGCGGCAGTCGTGCCGAGCCCCGATGCGCTGCGCCTTTCGGTGCCCAAGGCGTTTGTCACCGTGCGGCAGGGCTACGAAGCTGGCCCCGAGCTTGCGCGGGCAGTGTTCGCATTCTCGCGCGAAAAGCTCGCACCTTATAAGCGGATTCGCCGTCTGCAATTCAGCGAGTTGCCGAAAACCATCTCCGGCAAGATCCGCCGCGTCGAATTGCGGCGCCGCGAAATGGAGCGGCAGGCCGAGCCCGCGCGCTTGCCGGACGAGTACTGGGAAGAAGATTTCCCCGACCTGCGCTAGCGCGCATTTCATGGCGGCATGGACCGCTTGGGCCGCTTGGGCCGCCCAGACCGCATCAGACATTCATTTTTTAAGCCACTGTCCGGGCCCAGGCCCACAACAGGAGTTCCAGCATGAACGCAATGGCCTCGAACACCGTGAAGCTGCTGATCAACCGCGAGTTCGTCGAATCGAAAACCACTGAATGGCGCGACATTGTTAATCCGGCCACGCAAGAAGTGCTGGCGCGCGTGCCGTTTGCAACCACGGACGAAGTCAACGAAGCGATCCGTGCCGCGCATGCCGCGTTCGGTACATGGAAGAACACGCCGGTCGGCGCACGCATGCGCATCATGCTGAAGTACCAGGCGCTGATTCGCGAGCATATGCCGCGCATCGCAAAGACGCTGAGCGCGGAGCAGGGCAAGACGATCGCGGACGCCGAAGGCGACATTTTTCGCGGACTCGAAGTGGTCGAGCACGCATGCTCGATCGGCACCTTGCAGCAAGGCGAATTCGCGGAAAACGTCGCGGGCGGCGTGGATACGTACACGCTGCGCCAGCCGCTTGGCGTTTGCGCGGGCATCACGCCATTCAACTTTCCCGCGATGATCCCGCTGTGGATGTTCCCGATGGCGATTGTGTGCGGCAATACCTTCGTGCTCAAGCCCTCCGAACAGGACCCGTTGTCGACCATGCAACTGGTCGAGCTCGCACTCGAGGCGGGCGTGCCCAGGGGCGTGCTCAGCGTCGTGCACGGCGGCAAGGATGTGGTGGATGCGCTCTGCACGCATGAACTGGTGAAGGCGATTTCGTTCGTCGGTTCCACGGCGGTCGGTACGCACGTATATCGCCTCGGCAGCGAACACGGCAAACGCGTGCAATCGATGATGGGCGCCAAGAATCACGCCGTCGTGCTGCCGGACGCGAATCGCGAGCAGACCTTGAATGCGCTCGCGGGCGCGGGCTTCGGCGCGGCGGGGCAGCGTTGCATGGCAACTTCGGTAGTCGTGCTGGTGGGCGCGGCGCAGCAATGGCTACCCGATCTGGTCGCCAAGGCGAAGACGCTCAAGGTGAACGCGGGCAGCGAGCCGAACACCGATATCGGCCCGGTCGTTTCGCGCGCCGCGAAGGCGCGCATTCTCGGGCTGATCGAAGCGGGCGTGAGGGAAGGCGCGACGCTTGCACTCGACGGCCGGGACGTGAAGGTGCCGGGCTACGAGCAAGGCAACTTTATCGGGCCGACGATTTTCACGGACGTGAGCACCAGGATGGAGATCTATCGCACGGAGATTTTCGGGCCGGTGCTGCTCGTGCTCAACGCGGCGACGCTTGACGATGCGATTGCGCTCGTCAACCGCAATCCGTTCGGCAACGGTGTCGGACTGTTCACGCAGAGCGGCGCGGCGGCACGCAAATTCCAGAGTGAGATCGACGTGGGGCAGGTCGGCATCAACATTCCGATTCCGGTGCCGGTGCCGTTCTTCAGCTTTACGGGCTCGCGCGGCTCCAAGCTCGGCGATCTCGGCCCGTACGGCAAGCAGGTCGTGCAGTTCTACACGCAGACCAAGACCGTGACCGCGCGCTGGTTCGATGACGACACGGTCAACGACGGCGTGAATACCACCATCACCCTGCGCTGAGCGAGCCCGCAACAACGGAGGCGGCATCATGAAGATTGGTTTTATCGGACTGGGCAACATGGGCGCGCCGATGGCGCACAACCTGCTGAAGGCGGGCCACGCGGTCAACGTTTTCGATCTCAGCGCGCAGGCCGTGCAGGCGCTTGTCGAGGCCGGCGCGAAAGCGGCCGCTTCGCCGAAAGCGGCAGCGAGCGACGCCGAGTGCGTGATCACGATGCTGCCCGCAGCCGCGCATGTGCGCAGCGTGCTGACGGCCGAAGACGGCGTGCTGGCCGGCATTGCCAAAGGCGTGACTATCGTCGATTCGAGCACGATCGACCCGGCCAGTGTCAAAGCGTTCGCCGAACTCGCGCAGCAGCATGGCAACACGTTTGTCGATGCGCCCGTTTCGGGCGGCACGGGCGGCGCAGCTGCGGGCACGCTGACCTTCATGGTGGGCGGCAGTGCGAGCGCGTACGAGCAGGTAAAGCCGGTATTGTCGGCAATGGGCAAGAACATCGTGCATTGCGGCGACACGGGCACAGGCCAGGTCGCGAAGATCTGCAACAACCTCGTGCTCGGCATCACGATGGCGGGCGTGGCCGAAGCCATGTCGCTCGGCGAAGCGCTCGGCATAGACGTGAAGGTGCTGGGCGGCATCATCAATACGTCGACGGGGCGCTGCTGGAGCTCCGACACCTATAACCCGATGCCGGGTGTGATAGACAGCGCGCCGTCGTCGCGCGGCTATACCGGCGGCTTCGGCACCGACCTCATGCTGAAAGACCTCGGGCTCGCCACGGACGCCGCAAAGTTCGCACGTCAACCTGTGTACCTTGGGGCGCTCGCGCAGCAGCTTTATCAAACGATGAGCGCGAAAGGCGCCGGACGTCTGGATTTTTCGGCGGTGATCAAGCTGTATCGCAACGACAGCGAGAACGGCAGCGGCGACAACAACGACAACAACAGCGGCAACCGCGCCGCAAACGGAGCCGCGCGATGATCGACCTCGATTACATGCACGAAGGCAGTGTCGCGCAACTCACGTTGAGGCGGCCGCCCGCAAATGCATTCACACCGGAAGGCTTGCTGCAATTGCAGCAGATAGTGGAGCGTCTGAACGGCGAGCCACGTGTGCGGGCGATTGTAATTACCGGCGAGGGACCGAAATTTTTCAGCGCGGGCGCGGACCTGAACACGTTCGCCGACGGCAATCGCGAAGTGGCGCGGATTGCAGCAGCCCGCTTCGGCACCGCCTTCGAAGCGCTGCAGAATGCGCGGCCAGTCGTGATCGCCGCGATCAACGGTTATGCGATGGGCGGCGGGCTCGAATGTGCGCTGGCTTGCGATATCCGTATTGCCGAACAGCACGCTGTGATGGCACTGCCCGAGACCGCCGTCGGCTTGCTACCGTGCGGTTGCGGCACGCAGACGCTGCCGTGGCTGGTTGGGGAAGGCTGGGCAAAGCGGATGATTCTGACCGGCGAACGCGTCGACGCGGCGACTGCACTGCGTATCGGTCTTGTCGAAGAAGTCGTGGAAAAGGGCGCTGCGCGCGACGCCGCGCTCGTCATGGCCGCGCGTGTCGCGACGCTGAGTCCGCAGGCCGTCGGTTTCAGCAAGACGTTGATTCATGGAGCCCGCAACGGCGTGCCGCGCTCGGCTGCGCTTGCTCTGGAGCGCGAACGTTTCGTCGATCTGTTCGACGGTGCCGACCAGCGCGAAGGCGTCAACGCGTTCCTCGAAAAGCGCGCGCCGCGCTGGGGGATCATGCAAAGCGATGACGCCACCAACGCCACCAACGCCACCAACGCCATCAGCCAGGAGACGCCCCGATGAGCGCTGTACAAAGCGTCGTGCCAGAGCTCGCGCCGCCCGCGGGCGTGAACGTCGAGCGCGAGATCCTGTTTCGTGTGGTCAACCGCGTCGCGATCATCACGCTGAATCGGCCGGCCGCGCTCAATGCGCTGTCGCACGCGATGATTCGCGAACTCGCGGTGCTCGTCGAACATTGCCGCAACGACGACGGGATCGTCGCGCTCGTGCTGAAAGGCGCTGGAAACAAGGGCTTTTGCGCGGGTGGCGACGTGCGCGAGGTGCATCGCCTCGCGAAGAACGGCGACAGCCGCTGGCTTGCGTTTTTTATCGACGAATACCGGCTCGACTATGCATTGCATACCTTTCCGAAGCCGGTGGTCGCGCTGCTCGACGGCATTGCGATGGGCGGCGGCATGGGGCTCGGGCAGGCTGCACGGCTGCGCATCGTCACCGAGCGCAGCAGGATCGCCATGCCCGAGACGCGCATTGGCTTCGTGCCGGATGTCGGCGCGACGCGCTTTCTCGCCGTGATGCCTGTTGAATTAGAGTTGTATGTCGGCCTGAGCGGCGCGACCTTGTCAGGCGCCGATGCATTGCGGCTGCAACTCGCCGATCTGTGCGTGCCGGCCGACTGGCTTGCCTCCGCCGAAGAACGGCTGCGGCGCATGTCGCATGAAGCCGATCTGCTGAGCGCATTGCGCGGCGTATTCGAGCCGCCGTGCAATATCGTGCCGCACGCCGCGTTGGCGCCATTGACGCAACTGGTCCTGCGGCATTTCGACCGGCGCTCCGGCGTCGACAGAATCGTGGCGACGTTGCGCCATGACCTCGAACGCGACTCGCCGCGCGAGGTGAGACAGTGGCTGCAGTCCACTTACGACGCGCTCACGGCGCATTCGCCCACCATGCTTCATGTGACGCGCGAGGCGCTGTTACGCGGCCGGCAGATGACGCTTGCCGAGTGCTTCCGCATGGAACTGGGCATCGTCAAACGCGCAATCGAGGAGGGCGACTTCTGCGAAGGCGTGCGCGCGCAGTTGATCGACAAGGACCGCAAGGGCCGCTGGGCGCCCGCCACGCTGCCGGAAGTGCGGCCCGAGCGCGTCAGGCACTTTCTGACTTCGCCGTGGAAGCGGGAAGCGCATCCTCTCGCGGACCTTGGGGGCGCAGTCTGACTGACGTTCGAGTCATGGCCGCTCGAGTCATGGCCGCTCGAGTCATGGCCGATTTGTTCAGGCTTCGCCGACTACCGCATCACTGCGCAGCACAGTGGGCGCGGGTGCCTCGCCTTCCGGCGCCTGCGCGCTGCGAACGCGCGAAACCCACAGAACGCCTGCCAGCGCCACCGCCACCGAGACCCACCCCACCGTGCCATATCCGACGATCTGGCCAGCAGACGAGTTGCCGAGCATCAGACCGCCGATCCATGCGCCGCAGCCTGTGCCCAACGCCTGCAGTGCACTGTTTGCACTGAGAAACGCGCCTCGCCGCTCGGGTTGCGGGACGGTGGTCAGCAGGGCTTGCATCGGCACCATCCGCGCCGACAGCAGCACCATGAAGAGCGGGAAGAACAGCAGCAGCGCGTAGAACGGCAGATCCGGCAAGTGCGTGATGAAAAGCACCGGCAGGCAGGCAAGCAGCGCCGCGATGCGGAACACGCGCCGCGCGCCGAAACGGTCCGCGAGTTTGCCGACGCGGCGTGAGGTGAAGAACGTTGCCGCACCGCCCGCCATGTAGAGCCACGACAATTGCTCGGGCGCTACGCCGTGGTTCGCGACGAGCACCGGCGCAATGAACGGAATGATCAGCATGTGCGCGACCATCATCACGAAGGTCAGTGCGAATGCCGCCATGTGGCGCGGATTGCCGAGCAGCCGTATGAGTTCGGGCAGCACTTCGGCGAGCGGCGGCTGGCGTGCGCCCAGATGCGCGGCGAGCGACGGCACCAGTCGCCAGCCCGTCAGCCAGATTGCGCCCGAAAGCGCGACCAGCAGCAGGAACGGCGCGGCCCAGCCGAAGTGCGCGCCGAGCATCACGCCGGCCGGCACGCCCGCGATCGCCGCGAGCGAAAAGGCGGTCATGATGGTGCCCGTCGCGGCGCCGCGCCTTTGCACGGGAATGACGTCCGCGACGATCGCCATGATCACCGATGCCAGCACGCCGCCCGTGATACCCGCAAAAGCGCGCGCGGCAAGCAGCAAGTGAAAACTGTTCGCAAACGCGCACGCGAGATTGGACAACGCGAACAGCGCGTATACGGCGAGCAGCAGACGGCGCCGGTCGAAGCGGTCGATATAGGTGGCCGCGAACAGTCCCGACAGGCCCGAACACCATGAATACGCCGACACGGCCGTCGCGAACGCGGCCGGTGTGATGGCAAACGAATGCATGATTTGTGGACCGAGCGGCATCATCACCATGAAGTCCATGATGATGGTGAACTGGGTCAGCGCAAGCAGCCAGAGCAGCCGGCGCTCATGCGTCGAGTCGATTGAATACATCGGCATTTCCTGTTTTTGTTGTTGTCGTTGCAGCCGCCGCTTGCAACCGCCGCTTTAAGTCGCGGCGCTCAGTTGCGGCGCTCAGTCGTCGAGCGTTTCATGCACGGCCGCGGCGCCCTGTTTCCAGTAGCTCGCCGCTCGAATGCGCGATTTGTCGACGCCGCGTTCCGTGCACAGGTGATAGCGGATCGCGCGCATCGTCGCGGCTTCGCCCGCGGCCCATACATAACCTTCGCCTTCTTCCGGCAAATACGTTGCGCGGACAGCTTGCAGCAACGCTTCGCCGCGCGTGGCTTCGTTATTGCGGTAAACCCACACAGGATGCAGTTCCGCCTGAGTCCTGAACTCGATGCAAGCCGACGGATCGGCCACTTCGATCACCGTGGCTACGCGCTTGCCGGCCGGCAGTTCTTCGAGGCGCCGCGCGATGGCGGGCAGGGCGGTGTCGTCGCCGATCAGCAGGTGCCAGTCGAAAGCGGTCGGAATCACCAGCGAGCCGCGCGGCCCGCCGATACCCAGATACTGGCCGGCTTTCGCCTGCGTCGCCCATGTCGCCGCAGGGCCGGCTTCGTGCATCGCGAACTCGATGTCGAGTTCGCGCGCCTCGGGGTCGAAGCGGCGCGGCGTGAAGTCGCGCGCGGTCGGCCTGCGTCCTTCGGGGAACACGGGACCGTCTGGGCCCGCTTGCGGCAGCACCGGTTTGTCCGCGCCCGGCTCGGGGAAGAACACCTTGATGTGGTCGTCGAACGAGGCCGACATGAAGTCATGCAAGTCCTCGCCGCCGAATGTCACGCGTACCAGATGCGGAGTGAGCGTTCGTACGTTTTTCACTTGCAGCAGACGGAACTTGAGCGGATGCCGTACACGCTGTACGGCGAGGTCGGGGCGGTTTTGCTGGGTCGGCATTGAGGCACTGGTCCTGTCGGTTCGGTGAGTGAATGCGCCGCGGGCTGGGCGCCAGAGGGGCGTGCGCGGCCTGCGCGGCCAGCGTGTGGCGAACAGCACCGCGGCTGGAACGAGGCGCCGGCGCGTGAAAAAGGCTCCGGCGCTCGTGCGCTCACGCGGCGGGCGCGTCGTCGCTGTTGCTGCTGGCGGGGTTCTGTTCGCCTTCGATTTCCTTCGCGGCTCGCATGAGAATCGCGGCGATGCGGCGCTGCTCTTCGGCGGGCGCATTGTCACGGCGCAGCAGCGCGTTTTTCAGCGCGCGGCGCGCCTGGTTCAGCTCGGGCAGCCAGCCGCCTTCGCTGATGTCGGCAGGTTCTTCGCCGGCAAACGCGCGGCGCACCGAGTCCATCTTGCGGGCAATGTGGCTGAGCTTTGCCAGCATCAATTCGACGCGCTCGCGATTGGCCGCGAGGTAATCGCGGCCGGCTTGCGCGAGTTCGTAGCGCTTGCGGTTGCCTTCGAGCTGCACGGTCACGTAGCCGAGTTCCTCCAGATACGTGAGCGCGGGGTACACCATGCCGGGGCTCGGGCTATAGAAGCCGTTCGAGCGCGTTTCCAGCGCCTTGATGAGCTCGTAGCCGTGGCTCGGTTGTGCGTCGATCAGTTTGAGCAGCAGCAGTTGCAGATCGTCGGAAGAGAACTTGCGGCCGCGCGGAAAACCGTCGCCTTCGCCGCCGAAGCCGCCGGGGCCGCCGCCGAACAGACCGCGTCCGCCGCGATGCTCGTGATGACGTCCCATTGCATGCCTGAGAGCCCAGGGGGAAAAACGATGGGCATGTTCGTCGCGATCGTCGTGCATGGCATGGCGATGGGCAAACGCATGCCAGAGCGCGTGCAGTGAATGGCGCTCGAAGCGAGCGTCGAAAGCGTGGTCCGCAGCGTGCGGGCGGCCGGAACGAGGGTAGTGACGCATCTTGTGTTCTCCAGATATGTCTTAAGATGTGTCGTAAGATATATATCTAAAGATGGTTTGTCAAAGTATTTTTGGGGGGGATGCCGGGCGGGGCCGGCCGCTCCATGCGAAGCGTTTGCTGCGAGAAAACGCCCACGACGTAGTCGCCGGCCCCTCGCGCACAAGGCCGGCGTCACGCGCGACGGTTTACGGCGCGAGTTGCCAGCGCAAAACCGGATGAGCCCCGTCCGTCGGCAACGCCCACACACCATCCGGGCCGAAGTCGTAGCCGGCGAAAGACGCCGGGGTCGCCATCTGCGCGGTGGTGAGACCATTTGCGGCGGGCACCGGCGTGCCCGTACTGACGCCGATGCTTGTCCCCGTCGCGACCTTGTTCCAGTAGACATTGCTGGCAACGGTTCCGTTGTTGATGTCGGCGACGCCCACGGTAGGCGGCCCGCCCGCGGGTCCGTAGCGGTTGCTCAGCGGGCTGGTCGAGAAGGATTCTTCGATGATTCCGGTGTTGCGGAGCACGAGGCCTGCCGCCGCGCCCGACAGACACGTGGAGCCGTAGCCGCCGCAGTAATTCGGCGCGAACTCCACCGTACCGGTTGCGTACGACTGACTGATGCGTCCGGTGTTGCTGGCCGCCAGCCCGCCTCCGCCGCCGGTATGCGCGAAAGCGAAGACGTCGCCCGCGGCGAATGATTGCTGTATGGACCCGCCGTTTGAGCCGACAAGGCCACCGGCTCCGCCTTCGCTCCTGACGGCTGCGTCACTGGACGACCGGACAATCGTGCCGTTGTTCCACCCGACCAGTCCGCCGGAGCTTGCGCTTGCGCTGCCGCCAGCCGAGACATCCACGCGCCCGCTCGTGTGCGCGTTGGCAATGGTTCCCTCGTTGACGCCGGCGAGCAGTCCAAAACCTCCATAACTTCCGAAGTCTCTCAGCGTGCCTTGCACGGTTACGTTGCGCACGACGCCACCGCTGCCGATCACGGCGAACAGGCCGTGCGCGTCGTGGCCGGCCGGCGGCGGGCCCGGCGAGAACGAAGTGCTGAGGCTGACATTCGAGAGCGTATGTCCGAAGCCGTCGAATTGCCCCGTGAAGGGTGCGAGGACGCCGCCGATCGCCGTGTTGTGTGCGCCGTCGGGAAGGGTGGCGTCGACATCTTTTCCCAAGGCGTAGTTGCCGGCGAGATCGACCGAAACGTTTTGCAGATCGGTCGCGCTGTTGACCAGCTTGTAACCGGTCACCTGGGTCACCAGCGCGCTGAACGGCGACGCTGCCCACGCGCTGTTCGTGTGGATCGTCCCCGGGCTGTAGCTGCCGTTCATGTCGTATAGCGCAGTGACCGTGCCGGTGCTGCCCGACCAGTCGATGGTGCCGTGGTTGAGCACGCTGCCGCCGTTGTCGATGCCTGCGGCGTCTGCTCGCAACACGAGGTTGCCGCTGCCGGTGTTCCTGAGCGTCCTGGCCGGGGCGATCGTCACGTTGCGCGAAGCAACCAGCGCTAACGACGCCGGACCGCTCCAGTCGAGATTCGACGCCACCGTCATCTCACCGGCCGCGCCATGCCCGCCGGTCGCAATTGCGTTGATCGAGGTGCCGGCGTTCAGGCTGCGCGCGAAGGCGGCCGCCGTAGGGTGATCGACGGTGAAGTCAGGCGTCGAAACGCTCCATAGTCCCGCTTCTACAGCAGCGTCTTTCTTTAACGTCAGCGAGTTCGCGAGTGTGTCGACGGTGCCGCCGCTGCCGTCTGCATTGGTTGCGTTGAGCGTGCCTTGTTGCGTGACGTGACCGCTGTCGGCGACCAGCCAGATATGGCCGTNGCGCATCGCCGTGCCGGTCGCGCGAATCCGCTCACCGCTGCCGGCGAGCGCGTAGATGTTGCCGTCGGCCGCTTGCAGATTGATTTGCGCGGCTTCTGTGATGCCGCGATCGAACACGTTGCCTTTGCTGCCGATCTGCACGAATGCCTGCCGGCTGCCCGACGATTCATACAACACGACTTCCTGGCCGGCGACGTATTCGGCCGTCCCGTTCGGCGCACTGACGGAGCCTGCATTCACGACTTCGTTGCGCGAGATGAGAAATACGTCAGCGCCGCTCGAGCCGATTTTGCCGAGATTTACCACTTTGCCATTCGACGTGCCGGTGAGCGTGAGCGTGCCACCGTTCATGAACGCGTCGTTCGGCAGATCGAGGGTGGAAGCAACGAAGCGGCCGCCGGTGCTCACGACGCCTCCCGGACCCACCAGGATACCTTGTGGATTGATCAGGTACACACTGCCGGTTGCACTCAGGCTGCCGAGAATGGCCGAAGGCGAGCCGCCCGTCACGCGGTTGAGCGTGGCGCCCATACCGTTTGCGAACGTGACGCTGTTGCCCTTGCCAATAGAAAAGCCGGTCCAGTCGATCACGCCGCGCGTCGAGCCGGGCTGCGTCACCGAAAGGGTATTTCCCTGGACCGCGATCGTTCCGGCCCCAGCCACATAGTGACCGCCTTGCGGAAGAGCGCCGCCTGCCATCGCAGCGTGCGCCCACGACAGCCCCGCGATCGAAACAACCGCGAGGGGCAGCTTGCGGGGCCAGCGCTGTCGCCGTATCAGCGCGGGTTGTGTGGGATGACTGACTGACAAGCGTGCCATATGTCCTCCTGCATCGGATGGCGGATTCACCAGCGCCCGCAGTCCGACCCGAACCACGTGGACGGTGGCTGATCTACACGCAAAATACTAGTCGGCATTTTCCGTGTTACCGATGGAACGTCCGGTTTTTCAGCCGATTTGGCGCATGACACCTTAAGCGCGCGTCGATGTATCGCTTCCGAAAATGCAAAGATTTATCAAGACGCCGTTAAACTGATTTGATATATTCAGCGGGCGCTTAGCATTGGCTTTTAAGCGGGGGTAACTCGACGGGTTTTGAATCGAGGTCCGTGCTGGTCATAGATTTGGCGCTCCGCACCTGAAACGAAAATTTTCTAATAAAGATGACCGGAGAGCTTGCCACCGTCGATGTCAGTCCCGCGGACGCGCCCGTCTCAGCGGCGACCACCGCGGCCCACGCTGCCGCGCCTGATGCGTCGGGAAGCGGCGCTCGCGCGGCGGGCGACGCCGCCGACACGCGCAAGCCGCCGTTTCGCGCAGCCGCGCCGTTGCCCACGCAAACCGCACCGCTTGGCAGTAGAAAATACTTCGTGCCGTTTTCAATCGAAGTCGAAGCAAACGGCAAACGCGTTTTCGAGCATCGTTTCGACGCAACGAATAAACCCGTATTAATCGAGTTTCCGGTTGGCACGTTCGGCGACATCATCGGCTGGTTTCCGTATGCGGTGAAATTCCAGCGGCAGCATTAGTGCAAACTCACGTGCTCGATGGGGCCGCTGCTGATCCCGCTCTTTCGGGACTGTTACCCGGACATCGAATTCGTCACTCCAGAAGAGGTCGAGCCCGAGCTCTATTACGCAAGCTATCGAGTCGGACTCTTTTTCGGCGATGAAGCGAATGTTCATCAGCCGACCGACTTCCAGATCGTCGGGCTGCATCGCACCGCCGGCTACATTCTCGGGCTGGACCCGGCCGAAGAGCCGCCGAACATCGGCTCGCCCGATAAGCCGTCCCATCGCTGAAAAATACGTTTGCGTCGCGGTGCAAAGCTCGACCCAATGCAAGTACTGGAACCATCCGCCGGGTTGGCGCGAACTGGTCGCGTTCCTGAAAGAGCATGGTTACCGCGTCATTTGCATCGATCAGAAAGCCACGCTTGTCTACGACGGCGGTACCCGGAACGTTCTCAGCGGTGGCAGCGCTTCGATTTATACGAAGGTCCGCACGGGCGGCACGCAGAACGTGATGTCCGGTGGAACAGCCTATGCAACCTTGCTTTTCGGCGGTGTGCAGAACATGTACGATGGAGCGTCCACGTCGTTGACGTTCGTCAGCAGCGCGCCACGCAGAACGTACTGAGCGGCGGTCAGGCGTACCGATACGCGGGTTTCGTCCGGTGGAGGGTGGTCGTTTCGAGCGGCGGCTCGATCTCGGCGCTGAGCGTGACGGCCGGAGGGAGCGCATCGATCGCGGCGGGCGCCGCGCTGATTGCCAACACGGCGGACAGGATCGTGTCCGGCACGAATGCGTCCGGGACTTTCTCGATTTCAAACAATACGGCGCACTCCGTATTGCTCGAGAACGGCGGCAGTCTAAGCGTGCTTAACGGCGGCGGCTACGTCGATACGCTGGCGACCTCGGGAGGCCGGCAACTGGTTTATGGACTGGCGAACGACACGACCATTACCAATGCCGGATAGCAAGCGGTGTTTCCCGGGCGTTACGCGAGCGGCAGTGTGGCAGGGCTTCAGCGAACATGGCGGTGGCGCATTTAATCTGGACTACGCGTCAACCAACAGCAATGCGCTATCGAGCGTGCTGGGGCTGCGTTTTCTCAAAGGGCTCGGCACCTTGTTCGGTCATCCGCTCGACTGGCAGACGGAACTGGCGTGGGAACATCGCTTTAGCGGCACAGCGCAGTGGGTGAGCGCAGCCTTCACCGATGAGGCGACGGCGGGCGCGCAGTGGAAGTGGTGATGCGCAAGGGGCGGGCCGAAGCGGCGCAACGCATGTCGCGCCTTCGCGGCCTTGCCCTTGATGGCTCGTTCAGATCTCCGGCTTGAGCCGATACAGTTCCGGCACGAGTGCGAGCAACAAACGTTTGAACGAAAAAAGCCGCGGCGAGATATGCGTGGCGACGTACCACGTCGCGGCGACGTTCATGCTGCGCAGCTTCAGATCGGGGCCGACGAGGGCGCTTGCGAAATGCAGGTCGCCGAGCGTCTTGCCGATAATCTCCTGCTTGATCTGCGCGCGCACCGGTGATTCGAGCGCGATGAAAGACAGTTGCGAGATCTCGTGAAGCAGCCGGTACATGCTGTTGTAATGGTGCAGCGTCTTGGTGGTGAACATTGTCGAGTCCATGCGCAGGCGTCTTTTGAACAACGCCTGATTCAGCACGGCGAGCTTGATTCTTTGCTGCAGCAGCAACGCCGCGAAAAAATGATTGTCCTCATATACGATGCCTTCCACGAAACGCAGATTGCCAATGGCGGAACGCCGCGTGACGAAGCAGCAGGGCGAGACGAAGTACCGTCCCTGGCTGAGCGACTCGACCACGAACTCATCCGACCATAACGTCGCGGTTCCCAGCGGCCGCCGATATCCGTTCACCTCCTGCTTGTACATGGGGGCGTCGTTCGGGAATACCGCCGCTTCGAACATCACGGCGTCGATCTCGGGATTGCTGAATTCCCGGTGGCACACACTCAATGTGTCGGCATCGATCAGGTCGTCGCTATCCATGTAGTACACGTACGAGCCTGTTGTCAGCGAGGTGCCCAGATTGCGCGCCGCGGATTGTCCCCGGTTAGGTTGATAGACGTATCTGAATCGCGAGTCGTTCTCGCAATAGCGCTGCGCAATCGCGGCGGTGCCGTCTGTGGAGCCGTCGTCCACGATGATCGCCTCGAAGTCCGTGAAGGACTGTCCCGCAACGCTGGCGAGCGCCTCGTCGAGATAGTGCTCCACGTTGTAGGCCGGCACGATGATGGAAAAAGCGGGCATAAGGGACCTCGATGGATTGGTAAGCAGGAACCGGAACTCAGCCGGCATCCGCGCCGCGTGCTTCCTGAGCCGCCGGCGACGCAATGGAGATGCGCGACGCGCGTCGCGAAGCAGGCGCAACGCCGCGAAAATACAGCCATGTGAAGGCCGCGGCGCCGACCGTTTCAGTCAGGATCACGGCAGCGATCGTCCCCTTCGCGCCGCCATAGCGCGTGAGCGGAACGACATAGAGAAGATGCAGAACCGTCGCGGCGAGAAACACATTGGTCAATGAGCGGGCCCGGCCCTGAGCGAGCAGCCCGAGGTCGCCGAATACGACAGCGACGCTGATGATCGGCGGCAACACGGCTTCGAGTCTCAGAAGAGGAATCGAAGCGTGAAATTGCGGGCCGATCCATGTTTCGATACCCCATGCCGCCAGTAGCTCGATGCCGATAAAGAGACTCACGGACGTCGAGAACACGATCAGCATGGCCATGCGCATGAGCCGCTGCGCGGCTTGCGGATCGGTTGCGTGGTACTGACTGATGCGCGGATAGAAAGCCTGACTGATCACCATGAACATGGCCTGCGCCGCCACCCGAATCTTGTCCGCCATCGCGAACTGACCCACCACCTCCGCTCCGTGAAAGTAGTTGAGCAGGATCGAGTTGAAGTTCACATAAAAACTGATCAATACAAAAGAGAGGAACAACGGAAAGCCGTCTTTGAGCGCGTCGACAATTTTTTTTGTGGAGACGCCGACGAGTTTCACCCACCGGTTGCGATAGAGAATCCACAGCGCGCAGACCGCGAGCAGTACATTGCCCAGACTCACGCCGAGTGCGGCGAGTGCAGCATCGCCCGGACCTTTGACTGCCAGATAGACGAATGCGAGACCGAGAAGCCGCGAAACAAAAGTCGGCAATACCAGCGCCCGCATACGTTCGAGGCCCTGAAAAAGCCACACCGGCGTAACAGCGTTGGCAACGATACCGATGAATAGCGCGGCGAGTACATCGGCATGCTCACGCAGGTCAGGCACGAACACCACGCCTGCGACGATCAGAACAAGCGCCACGCCAACCAGTATCAGCCGCGCAGCCGAGGTACTGGTACAGACCTCGGCGAGCCCTTGCGGGTCACCGCGCGCGACCGACACATGCCGCGTTGCCGTGAAATTGAAGCCGTAATCGGTCAGCAACACCATGTATTGCGCGACGGCCTGACAATAAGCCAACACCCCGAACTCTCTCGCTCCGAGTACATGTCCCAAGTACGGCAACATCAGCAATGGCACGACGTAATTGCCGCCCTGAATCAGGATCAGATAGAACAGCGTCTTGCGAATCGGAGTGGTCATGGAAATGCGCCAGGTGCGATGGTGGCTTTCGTCATGCGTAAGCCGCTCTACAGGCTCAAATGCCGCTGTGCGCGGAATTCGGTGGGCGACATGCCGTAGCGTTCCTTGAAAAGCCGGCCAAGGCGGTTTCCGTCGCCCATGCCGCATCGCCGCGCAATTTTTCCGACCGGGATATTGGTAGAACTCAACATGGTTCGAACCACGTCGAAGCGCGTGCGCAGCAGGTACTCCAGCGGAGTCATGCCGAACTCCTGCTTGAAACGGCGACGGAAATTGCGCTTGCTCATTGCCGCGGATTCCGCTGCCTGCGCAATGGAAATGGGCTTGCTGTAGTTTTCCTGTATCCAGCGGGCCGACTCGCGAACCTTGTTGGTGGTAGTCAGCGACTTGGCGTCGCCTTCACGCGGCCTCGTATGCTTGAGCGTATTCGTCTGCAGATCGACGGCTACCTTTCGGGCTATGCGCGGACCGAGGTCGCGCTCGACCTGCGAAAGGGCCAACTCGGCCGGTGCAGCGCCGCTCGTACGCGACGTCGCGGGGTTGTCGTCAAATAGAAAGACCGGTACTGCGAGCCGCGAAGCGTTTTTATAAACCAGCGCAAGCTTCGACCCTTGCGTAATGCGCAGCGATGCAACGGCACCCTGGCGCGTAATCCACGAATAGAGGCGGTTGTTCGGCTCGGTGACAACCGAGGCGTCGCGGCACGCCACGAATAACGCGTGAAAGTCGCTCACGCTGTAACGCCTCAACTGCTCGGTGACAATTGAAATGCCGCACGAGCTCGTAACAAGGCCTCCTTCTTCCGACAATACCGTGAGCCGGTACGGAGCACCCTCGCCACGGTGCAGCTCCGCCAGGTTGGCGAGGCGGAAAGCGTCGCCAATCGCACCTGCACTTGCGGTGAAGAAGTTTTGCGAAACGAGAAGACCTATGTGCATCGACGGTGCCAGACAGTCGGGTTTCTCATTGACGAGCGGCCTGGAAAGTTCGACGAGATCCATCACGATTAGGGCTCCCAATATATTTATTAAATGAGCTAAAACACGGGCGACAGTGAATTGTAATAACGGCGGTTTCTTCGGATGTGCTGCCAATCGGCGGCTCAGCCGCCAATTGCTTGTCGTGTTTCGCCAATGCGCGGCTTGCCGCGAACGCCGTTATCGGCGCCGCTTTGCGGCCCTGATTGCGGCTCTGACTACGGCCCTGATCGCGGGTCGCATTGCAGCCGCGAGATGGGCGGCGATTGCGGCGAAAACCCGCACCGGGATCAATGCAATCGCCACGACAGCAAAGACGATGAATACGGCCAGAACATAAAAAGTTGCAAAGACAATCAGTATCGGCGTGAACCAGAACCTTTCGCCACGCGATGCCAGTGGCAGGTCTCGCCAATGACCGCGCAGCGGGCCTTCTTCCATGTTGCTCTCGCTCAGGCAGAACTTGTGCGGCCGCGGCGCCGGTACTCCGTTGGCGAGACTCCAAAGCGCTTGCGAAATAGCTTCGCGAGCTGCGATCCGTTGCCCATACCGCTGCGTCGAGCGATCTTGTCGACTGGAAGATCCGATTCGGCAAGCAGCCGGCAAGAACGTTCGAGGCGGGCTTTCAGCAAGTACTCGGAAGGCGTGGTGCCGAGCTGCCGCCGGAAGCGACGCAGGAAAGTCCGCTCGCTCATCGCTGCGTTCTGGGCCACATCTGCAATGGAAATGTCGTGTTCGCAGTTCTCGCTGAGCCATTGCGCGCAGGCGTGCATTCTGCCGTCTTCCGTTTTGGGCTTGTCCGACGCTGCGGGGTTTGCGCGATTTGGGTGAGGAAGAAACGTAATACGTATTTCAGCAGGCCGTGCAATGACAGCGCCATGATCTGTGTGATCCACGATCCATACCGGAGCAATCAGATCCTGGCAATCCAGACTCGACCTGACAATAGAAGCGAGCGTTGCATCCGTATCCGGCGCAATCAGCATCTGCAGCTTGTCGGCGCCTTTGTGCGCGCGATGAATGGACTCAGCGTTTGCGGCAGCGAGGCGTTCAGGACGCGGTTCGTTTTCGCCGCATTGAAGTTCGCGGCTCGAAACGATGTCGACGTGTACATTCGTATTAATCAGACGATGTACTTGTGCCGCTTTATCCATTGGTAGGAGGCGACTAGCCGGGCCGAGTTTATTCATGCTGTCTCCTGGTGTTCAGAGTGTCGTGCGTTATTGCCTGAATGCCGGTCAGGTATGACAGTGCTTTATATCGGGCAGGAGCGAAGAGGGCGTCAGAAGAACAATACTTACGCAATCTTTCTTCGCCTTGTTTTGAATGGAAGAATAGCTGTAAGGCTAGTTGCGCGCTCACCTAAATTCAGCCTTCACCGGCCAACCTTGGCTGACAACGCAGACGTGCGTTTATGACGTACCGCGCAATGAAGGAGCGCATGCCACGGGCTGCCAAAACTCAGCTAAAGTGCATTAGCAAGGGCGCTTTGTCGGCAGGAAATTCGGCAATACAGGATCGATATGCGCCTTACATGGGAAAATATACGTAGCAATACGAAATAACGTAATAGCCAGTTATTCGCAATCGCGGAATCGGCTTGATCTGCGATCCGGCATCGGCGTGTGCGCAACCGTCGGTGCTCTCATCACCTCATAGCGGACCTGTCATCCAGCGTCGGTATGCAGTGCGACCTCGCCGGCGGCATCGGCTGTCTGGTGCCGCGCGTAGGTCTGCTGGAATACGCTTGTCTCTTCCGTACCGGTGTATTTGCGCAGCACGTTGCGGGTAATCTGCTCGACCACGCCGTGGCTCTTCGCCGAACTGTCGCCGAGTGCCCGTGCCCAGTCCGTCGTGCCCACGTTGAACACTTCTCCGGCGCTGCGACGGCCGTCCCGCAACAGCGGACGAAAAATGCCGATCGCGCCTGCACCGCCCATTTCCCATCCAGTAAGCTGATCTGTGACCGCCAGCGTTTCGAATGCATCGTCGGGCCAGTCGGGCGGAAGGCCGTCGGCCTCATAGCCGACAAGCCGGTCTTCCGCACCGAATGTCTCGTCTTTCTGCAATTGAGTGCCGGCGAAAACCCAATGTTCCGGCTGTTTTACGGTAAAGCCGATAGCCTCACGCTCGCATCTGACCCAGCGCCGGCGCCAGCGCGACCACGTGCCCCAGTGGCCGCCGCCGTGCTTATAGGTCAGTCCTATCAGATTGCTTTCATTGCCGCTTACGCGCGGGTCGAGGTCGATCTGTTCCTTCAGCACGTCCCAGTTCTCCGCAAGCTTGCGCATTTCAGTCGGCTGGCCCGGTTCAGAGCCGATAAACCTGATTGGCCGGTAGCACGTATTTCCGCTGAAAACCGCGACGTTGCCGCCCTGCGTGACGAAATACGCGACATGTGCGCGCATTTCCTCGCTCCAGTATTCGTGATGACCGACGCTCAGCATGCAGCGGTAATGTGTGAGATCGAGTGTGGTCGCGTTGTGCAGATCGAGGTCTGTATAGAAGTCGCAGGCAATGCGCTCTTTGCGTAGCCAGCGTATGAACTTCGCGTCCCAATGAGCGAATTGCTGGCGCATCGAGCGCGTGTCGTACGGATCGACCGGCTCGCCGAGGCGTGCGCCGAGTCCACCGCCCGGGCGTCGCAAACTGACGCGATTTGCCGCGCGATAACGGTGGATGCGGTCGTCGTAGAAGCTCCCGCCGCCGGTCGAGTTATAGGCGTGATACGTTGCAGTCGGAATGATGTAGGCAAGGGCCGCCTGGGGCGTGCGCGGACGGGCGATCACGAGCGCCATGCTGTCGCTTTGCGGCTGCGCCGCGAACACTGAGCGATGCGCGGCGCACAAGCGCCCGAGCTCGTCGGCGGGCTTGCCGGTAGCGTCGACTTCATACGCAATCGCCACATACGCGCCGCTGTGCAGGCTCGATGCATTCGGCCGCAGGGTGATTGTCGGCCAGTTCCAGTCTTCGTCGAAACGCATCGGCGCGCTATTGCCTGTCGATTCGAACACGTATTTGCCGTCCAGCAGATTGGCGCTCACGCCGTTCTTGCCTGTCACGACCACGCCGCACAGGCTGGTGAGCGCGTCTTCGTCCTGTTGCTGATAAATGGCGATGCTAAAGCGCCGGTTCGGCTGAACCGCAAGTTCGAATGAGGCTCCCGCAGTAAAGCTCGGATGAATCGGATAGATCTGCATGTTCGCTTTCCTTGCGCGAATTCGCCGGGCACCGGCCCAACCAATGAGTTCCGATTGCATTGCGGCACGCGATTCACGTCGCGCAACCCTTTGCTTATACAGACATGCCCCGCGCGCATCTGTGCGCTATGCCTCATTCGACTGTCACGGACTTCGCGAGATTGCGCGGTTTATCGACGTCGGTGCCGCGTGCGCATGCGGTGTGATACGCGAGTAGTTGCAGCGGCACGACGTGCAAAACCGGCGACAGGCTGCCATAGTGTTCGGGCATGCGAATAACGTGGAGCCCGTCGCCTTCCGCAATACGCGAATCGACATCGGCAAACACATACAGTTGGCCGCTGCGGGCTCTTACTTCCTGCATATTCGACTTGAGCTTGTCGAGTAGCGCGTCGTTAGGCGCCACTGTCACGACGGGCATCTGGCTTGTCACGAGCGCGAGTGGTCCGTGCTTCAATTCGCCCGCAGGATAGGCCTCGGCGTGCACGTACGAGATTTCCTTCAGCTTCAGTGCGCCTTCTAGCGCGATGGGGTAATGCAGCCCCCGGCCGAGAAAGAGCGCATGGTCGGTGCGAGCGAAAGTTTCTGCCCACGCGACGATCTGCGTTTCGAGCGCCAACACGCTGTTCAGTTTCCCCGGCAACCGATGCAACTGATCGAGAAATTTGCTTTCCTGCGCCGCGGTAAGGCGCCCGCGCTGCTTGCCCAGCGTCAACGCCAACAGGAACAACGCAACAAGCTGCGAAGTGAAGGCTTTTGTCGAAGCAACGCCGATTTCCGGTCCAGCGCTCGTCAGATACTGAAGCTCTGCCTGCCGCATCATCGTGCTGCTGGCAACGTTGCAAATGGCCAGCGTATGCCGGTGACCGTGCGATTGAGCGTGCCGCAAAGCGGCGAGCGTATCCGCCGTTTCTCCCGACTGCGAGACGACCACCACCAACGTGTTTGGATTGTGCACACTGCTGCGATAACGGTATTCGCTTGCAACTTCCACTTGAGTGGGAATTTCGGCGAGCGATTCCAGCCAGTACCTGGCTGTCATGCCGGCGTAATAACTCGTGCCGCACGCGATGATCAGTACTGAGTCGATTGCGCGAAACGCGTGCCGCGCACCCTGACCGAAAAGATCGGCTGTGACCGTCTGCACGGTTTCAATTGCGTCCGCAATGGCACCTGGTTGCTCGAAGATCTCCTTGTGCATGTAGTGCCGGTACGGGCCGAGTTCCACGGCGCCCGTGCTCGAGCGGTGTACCTTGACTTCGCGCTCGACGTGCTTGCCGCTGCGATCGAAGATCTGCACGCCCTGCAGTGTCAATTCCGCTATATCGCCTTCTTCCAGATAGATGAAGTTCTCGACGGTGCCCGCGAGCGCCATGACGTCCGAGGCCAGATAATTGCCATGTTCTCCAAGACCGACGACGAGCGGCGATCCCGCCCGCGCACCGATTACACGGCCCGGATCATTGCGCGCGAACACTGCAATTGCATAAGCACCATGAAGGCGGTCCAGAGCGTGCCGGACGGCGGAAAGCAGATTGTCCGGATTTGGTGCCGGCTGCTTTTGCCACATCTGATGAATAAGATGCGCGACAACTTCGGTATCCGTATCGGACTCGAACACATAACCGAGTGCTTCGAGTTCTTCTCGCAACGCCTCGTGGTTTTCAATGATGCCGTTATGCACGATGGCGATTTCGTCGCCCGAAAAGATGGGATGCGCGTTTCTCGCGACAGGTGCACCATGAGTCGCCCATCTTGTATGTGCGATACCGATCATTCCGGACAACCTGGCTTCGGCAACTTCGGCGGCGAGATTCGCGACCCGCGTGACACTGCGCACGCGCCGCAGTGCGCCTTGCTGCACGACGGCGATTCCGCATGAGTCGTAACCGCGGTACTCCAGCCGCCGCAAGCCCTCGGTCAACATGGAGGTGACGTCGCGGCGATCCACTGCTCCTACGATTCCGCACATGGAAGATCTCCTGATTTCGCTGCGATTCGGACCGGCCTGAAGAACTATTGAAGCGGGCTCTTGAATCTGTTGCATTGCAACCAAGCATAAACACCGCGAACTCATGCGCGCGCGGAGCGGCGCGAAACGTTGAACGGTTGTCCGGTAAATGAGCAGGTTGCTTCCGCACGCAACAGCCATGAAACATGCTCATGCTCTTTGGTCATTAGGCAAATGACATTGATGCTCTCGCGAAATGTGTGTGAAACCTTGAAAATGCACCGCACTACCGTATGAATTTTCAAGGAGTGTTCGAACATGTATGCGATTATGGGTGTGACAGGACAGGTGGGCGGGGCGGCTGCACGCGCATTGCTGGCAGGCGGGCACAAGGTGCGCGCCGTGTTGCGCGACGAGACAAAGGCCGCCCAATGGCGGGAGCGCGGCGCGGAAGTAGCTATCGCGTCGTTTGAAGACATCGCGGCGCTGACCGCTGCGTTTCGCGACACGACGGGCGTGTTCGTCATGATGGCGCCAAATTTTGCTCCGCCGCCGGGTTATCCCAATGCGCATGGCGCCGCGCAGGTGCTGAAAAAAGCGCTGAGCGACGCGCGGCCTCAACGGGTGGCGGTGTTGTCGTCGGTGGGCGGGCAGCGTGAATCGGGCCTTGGGCTGATTACCCAGGTGCGCATTCTCGAAGATGCACTCGTCGGCTTGCCTGATCTGCAGGTCCCCACCGCAATCATGCGGCCCGCGTGGTTCATGGAGAATTCGCTATGGGACATTGCGCCGGCGCGCGACACGGGCGTCATGCCGTCTTTCCTGCAACCGCTCGACCGCCCTTATCCGATGGTTGCCACAGAGGACATCGGCCGTGTCATTGCCAATACGCTGACGCAGTCATGGCAGGGAAGGCGCGTTATCGAAATAGAGGGACCGCAGCGTTATACGCAGCATGACATAGCGGCGCTGCTTGGCGGCGTGCTGCAACGCGAGGTGAAAGCTCGGGCAGTGCCGCGCGATCAGTGGGAAGCGCTGTTTCAGTCGCAAGGCACGGCGTGGCCGGCGCCGCGCATCGAAATGCTCGACGGTTTCAACGCAGGGTGGATCGATTTCGAGGGCGGCGCAAACGAGCATGTGACAGGCCGAACCACCTATCAGACCGTATTGGCCGACCTGGTCAAGCGGGCGGGTTGAACTGCCGCAAAACGCTACAGCTAAGTTGGCAATAGCGCGGCACGAGTACTTTCGCTGAAAGGACGAACACTGCCGCGCTATTCGCTAGCCCCGGTTCGCTGTCATGTCAGTGCGCTGCCGCGCATTGGCCATTAAAAGATCGACTTGCCCGTATAAGTCGTCAACCATTCGAGCGCGAGCACGCCGGCCAATGAATTGCCATTTGCGTCGAGCCCAGGCGACCATACGCACACTGCCATTTCTCCGGGCAGCACCGCGACGATGCCGCCGCCCACGCCGCTTTTAGCCGGTAGGCCCACGCGATACACGAAGTCGCCGGCAGCGTCGTAAGTGCCGCACGTCAGCATGAGTGCCGAAAGACGTTTCGCGGAGCTCGTGTCGAGAATCCGCTCGCCTGTGGACGGCACGACGCCGTGGTGGGTGAGAAAGAGTGCGGCTTTTGCCAGTTCGACGCAACTCATTGAAATTGCGCATTGGCGACAATACGCGTCGACCACTACTTCGGGCGGCATTTCCATGTTGCCGAAGCTCGCCATGAAATGCGCCATTGCGCGATTGCGATGCGCGTGCTGCAACTCTGATTGAGCCACGCGCGAATCGTAGTCAATGCTGGCTTCGCCTGTTAAGCGGCGCATGAACTCGACAAGCGCGGTTTCCGCCTGCACGAAGCGCCGGCATAGTACATCGGTAACGATTAACGCGCCCGCGTTGATGAACGGATTGCGCGGCTTACCGTGCTCCGCTTCGAGCTGAACCAGTGAGTTGAATGCGTTGCCCGACGGCTCGCGGCCCACACGTTGCCACAGCGCATCGCCCAGCAGGCGGAAAGCCATGGTGCAGGCGAACAGCTTCGAAATGCTCTGAATGGAAAAACGCGTGTCCGCTGCGCCCGCCCGAAAGATTTCGCCCGACGCCGTGATAATTGCCATGCCGAAGCTCTCGGCGGGGACTTTGGCCAGTTGCGGAATGTAATCGGCGACCTTGCCCATGCCCAGATAAGGCCGCAAGTCGCGATGAATCTGATCGAGGATGGATGCGTAGTTCATAAGGCTCAACCCGGTGGAGCCGCGATTCTACTGTCATCGGCGCTCGAACGGTTCAGGCGGGCGCCGCGCGGCGGCTTTTGTCCACGGCTGCGCCAGAGCGGCACGCGCGTCCGCCGTGCGGTGCCCGTGCCGGTGTGCTCGTCAATGTGCGCCCGCTGCGCCTCCACCGCCGCCGCCTTTGGCAGGCCGCGTGATCCAGATGAGCGGAATGATCAGAATAAAGATCACCGCCGACACAAAGAAGATGTCATTCAGACCCATCATCGCGGCCTGCGTAGTGACGTTGAAATCAAACAGCGCGTGCGCCGATTGCGTGTTCAGATGCAGTAGCGACTGGGTCGAGTCAATTTGTTGATTGAACAACGGGTTGTTGACGGAGGCACGTTCAGTGAGCCGTTCGTGATGCAGCACCGTGCGGTTGTTCCAGGCGTTGCCGGCTACCGAGGTACCCACTGCGCCGCAAAACACACGCACGAAATTCGACAGGCCGGCTGCCGCCGGAATCTTGTGCGGCGGCTGTCCCGACAGGATGATCGAGGTGAGCGGCACGAAAAAGAGCGCCATGGGAATGCCTTGCAACAGCGTGGGTATCACCAGATGCCAGGTGTCGATTTCGATCACGTACTTCGAACGCATGTAGAAGACGATCGCGAAGCCGACAAAAGCCATGGTCGAAATGATGCGGGCGTCCGAGCGCGGCAGCACGCGGCCCATGACCGGCGCGAGGATCACCGCGAAGATGCCGAGCGGTGCCGTGACGAGGCCCGCGTCGACGGAACGGTAATTGAGGTACTCCTGCATCCATTGGGGCAACAGCACCAGGTTGCCAAAGAACACGCCATATGCGACCGAGATGGCTATCGTGCCGCCGAGAAAGTTGCGCTCGCGAAACAGCCGCAAATCGATAATCGGATTCTCTTCGGTCAATTCCCACACGAGAAAGAACGCGAAACTGACGAGCGCGGTCAGGCCGAGAATCACGATAACCGGCGACGCGAACCAGTCGAGGTCCTTGCCTTTGTCGAGCATGATCTGCAGTGCAGCAACCCAGGTGATCAGTAGCCCCAGCCCGACCACGTCGATGGGCGGCTTGCGGGTGGGCGACTCGCGAGTGCGATAGATCATCCACGTGACGCCGGCGGCGAACAGCCCGACGGGAATGTTGATGTAGAAGATCCATGACCAGCTATAGCTGTCCGTGATCCAGCCGCCCAGCGCCGGACCGGCGATCGGACCCACGGTGGCCGTCATTGCCCATAATGCAAGCGCGGTCGACGATTTCTCCTTCGGATAAGAGCCGAGCAGAATGGCTTGCGACAGCGGGATCAGCGGGCCCGCCACCGCACCCTGGAACACCCGCGCGAGCAGCAGCACCGGCAGCGTCGGCGCAATGCCGCACAGCCACGACGCGAGCACGAACATGAGGATCGCGCCGACAAAGAGTTTCACCTGGCCGATACGCTGCGTGAGCCAGCCGGTGAGCGGAATCGATACCGCGTTCGCCGCGGCGAATACGGTGATGACCCACGTGCCTTCGTCGACGGAAACGCCCAGGTTGCCCGAAATGGTGGGAATGGCGACATTTGCGATCGACGTGTCGAGCACATTCATGAAGGTGGCGAGCGCGACCGCGATGGTCGCGAGCACCAGTTGGCCGCCTTGCAGCGGCGGCGGAGGAGCGGGCGTAGCGGGCGCGGGCGCTGGAGACGCCGCGGTGTTGGATTGGCTCAAGACATTCTCCGGTATTGGTTTGCTGCGGACCTCCCGGGCTTTGCGCAGCGCTGTGCGTGCTGCCGGCGCTGCCGGTTCTGCCGGTTCTACGGGAGCGAAGGCATGCCCCTATGCGTGAGCACGCGCCGTGCAGGTTCGTGAGCCTCTGCATGAGCCGCGCACGCAGGTCCGCCGGATGCTCGCAAAAGCATACCCGCATTCCCCCTGCAACGTCGCCGACCCGCGCAGCCCCACGCGACACGAGCAAGGCCGACAGCGTATGCTCGCGGTTAAGGCCGAACCAATCCGCATACCACCGTTAGCACCGTTAGCACCGTTAGCACCGGTATCACCGGTATCACCGCATCGACCAGCATGCGGCCGGCCCCCGTCAACCGCGATTCACTGAAGCGAAGGAACAGCAATATGGCCTGGGAGCAATTCGAACATGGCTGGCGGCGTGCGCCGCTCAACTCGCCTGCGAAGGGACTCGTCGTGCTGATGCACGGCGTGGGCAGCAACGCGCAGGATCTGGTGCCGCTCGCGGACATCTGGAGCGAGCGTCTGCCGGATGTGGCCTTTACGTCGCTCGACGGCACCGACCCTTTCGACGGCGGTTTCGGCGGCCGTCAGTGGTTCAGTCTGCGCGACATTAGCGAAGGCAATCGCGAGGCGCGCGCAGCCGCGGCCTACGCGGCCCTGCGCAGCATGCTCGAAACAGAGCTCGAGCATTGGCAGCTTGCTTTCGGACGCCTTGCGCTGGTTGGCTTTTCGCAAGGGTCTATCATGGCGCTGCATCATGTGGCGACGAGCGCCGAGGGCGCCGCCTGCGTCGTCGCGTACTCGGGGCGGCTCGCTTCGCCCGTGATCGCGCGCAATGGCACGCCGCTCACGCTGATTCACGGCGAAGAGGACGAGGTAATCGGGGTGCAGGAGCTCGAATACGCCGCCGACCAGTTCAGCGCGGCCGGCTACACGGTGGATGCCTACGCGTTGCCGGGCGTCGGACATACGATCAGCGCGGACGGCGTCGCGCTCGGCGAGGCCGCGCTCGAACACACGCTCGGCGCCTTGTCGCGCGATTGACACGGTCCGCGCGAAAAGCGGGCTAAAGTTATTGATCGGCTTGCCGTTAACTGCTCATAGCACGAAAATCACGCCGCCGCGGGACTGCGCAATGCCCGCGGTCTGGGTGACCGGGGCGCATTTTCCACACTGTCGCGCATGAGCCGGCTTCGCAGCCGGGCGACGCTACCGAGCGATACAACAGAGCCTCCTTATGGCCAGACCGACGCCGCATCACCCGCTTTTCGATCGACTGTTCCGCCAGGCCGTGACCGTGGACCTCGGCACCGCCAACACCCTCATCTATACCGACGACGGCGGCATCGTGCTGAATCAGCCGTCGGTGGTCTGTTTCGAGAAGGACCAGTCAAGCGGTCCGAAACGCGTGGCGGCGGTGGGTGCCGAGGCGCGCCAGCTTCTCGGCCGCGCGCCGCGCAACCTGGAAGCCGTGCGGCCCATGCGCCACGGCGTGATTGCCAATTTCTCCGCTGCCGAGCATATGATCCGGCAATTCGTCGACATGGCACGGCCGCGGCAACTGTTCAGCCGCCGCGCTGCTTTCACGCTCTGCGTGCCGGCTGGGGCGACGCAGGTCGAGCGCCGCGCGATCACCGAAGCGGCAGTGTCGGCCGGCGCGTGGAAAGTGAGCCTGATCGGCGAATCGCTGGCGTCGGCGGTGGGCGCGGGTCTGCCGGTGGCGGAGGCGACCGGTTCGATGGTGGTCGACATCGGCGGCGGCACGACCGAAGTCGGCGTGCTCACGCTCGGCGGCACCGCGTACAGCGGTTCGATCCGCGTGGGCGGCGACGCCTTCGACATGGCGATCGTCAGTTACGTGCGCAATATGTATGGCGTGCTGCTCGGCGAGCAGACCGCGGAACACGTGAAAAAGAACATCGGCACCGCGGTGCGCGACGTGCCCGCCGAGCACATGAACGCCACCGGGCGCAGTGTCGACGACGGCCTGCCGCGTACGGTCCAGCTGAGCAACCATGATGTCGCCGACGCAATCGAGGGGCCGCTGCGTCAGGTGATCGGCGCGGTCAAGCGCGGGCTTGAAATGGCGCCGCCGGAACTCGTCACCGACATTGCACATAACGGCATCGTGCTGACGGGCGGCGGCGCGCTGCTCGCCAATCTGGAGCGGCGTCTCACGCATGAAATCGGCCTCGCGGTTCGCGTGGCCGACGAACCGCTGACGTGCGCCGTGCGCGGCGCCGGCGCGGCGTCCGCGAGCGGCCTGCTGGACGAATTTGCCTGCCAGTGACCGGACGTCAATAGCAACCCGCGCGCCTTAGCCTTTCAATCTTCTACACCAGGCGCCGGCCCGTGCGCGCGGCTCGCTCAGTGCTTGCGATGCGCGTCCGTGTCGAGCGCGCGCTCCGCCGCCTCGCCGACAAGACCGTGATAGTAGAGATGCACGCCGATCGCGAGCGAGTCGTTGCGAATCTCGTGAAAGGCCTTCCACGCCTTCACCGGATCCTTGAACAGCAGATAGTGCGCTTCATGCGCGATCAGATCGGCCACTTCGTGCAGCCCGTGTCCATGCAACACGTCGACGAGCGTATCGAGGCTGCGATGCGTGCGGGCATCGGTGCGCGGGTACAGCATGTGCAGCACCGCCACGTTCTGCGTCTGCAAAGCCGCCGACAACGCGACGACGATGTCCTGATGGTTCAGCGCGCTGACGACGCTGTCTTCGGCATGGACGTGGTCCGGGAAAAGCGTTTCGAGTGAGGCGTTCATACGGGTCATTCCTGTTCTTCTGGCCGATTAAAAAGGCCCGCCTGTACAGCGGGCCAAACACAGCGACATGTCCGCCGGGTCAGCGGAACACGAATGAAGTATCGCAGAAGGCCCAGCGCTCACTCAGTGCCCGCGGGGCAAAACATTGTTGCGGCCAGTGTACGCATGCACCGGTCAGACAGGCGTAGCCGCCGGCGAGGGTGGCTGCGCAACCGCGCCGTCGGACCGCAGCCCGCGGCCCGAACGCTAGCGGCACTGCACGTCCTGTGCCACTGAAAAAAAACCGAAACTCCCCCGTGATAAGTTCGTCTGACGAGTCGAGAGCTTCTACAATCGGAAGCGACCGGGCACGACCGGGCACGGCCGGGCACGTCCTTGCACCACCCGGCGGCCACCGCAAGTGAAGCATACGCAGCAGCGAACCATAGGAGCGACCCTGATGCAGCAGCCTGAAGCCCTCGGCGGCCTGTCCCACTCGGGCGGAATCGACCATCGCGAATCCGAGCCGGACGGCGCATTCATCCCGACGGAAAATCTCAACGTGGCGAGCGCCACGCAGCACGTGCTGAAGTCGGGCGACACCTTCATCGTCAACGATCCGCTTGGCGACATCACTGGCCACGACGACGGCCTGTTCGTCAACGATACCCGTGTGCTTTCGCAACTGCGCCTGACGTTCGGCGGCCGCGCGCCCTCGCTGCTCTCGGGCAGCGTCAGCAGCGACAACACGTCTTTCACCGCGCATCTGACCAATCGCCCCTTGCCGCCGCTTGGCGGCGACAGCACGCCGGAAGGCGTGATCCACGTCGAACGCGTGCGCGTGCTGTCGGGCACGGTGCTCAACGAGGCAATCGAACTCACCAACTACGGCACGAGCGACGCCATCGTGCCGCTGTCCATTTCGTTCGATAGCGACTTTCGCGACATGTTCGAGGTGCGCGGGCTCAAGCGCGCGCGGCAAGGGCGTGTGGAGGCGGCGCGCGTCGAGAACGACGAAGTGCTGCTCGGCTACGTCGGTCTCGACGACGTGGCGCGCAATGTGCAGATCGCTTTTGCGCCGCAGCCCGACAAGCTGTTTGCCAATCGCGCGGATTACACGGTCAAGCTGCCGGCGCAGGCATGCGTGTCGATTTATCTGTCGGTCGCCGTTCAGGTCGTGGCGAAGTCGCCTGATGCGCCGAGCGCCGGCGTGTCGTCGCCGACGCATCCGGTAAGCGAAGCGCACATGTCGCAGATCGATACGGAGCGGCCGCGCGTGGGCCGCGCCGCAGTGCGCGCGGCGCTGGTCGACGCGCACCTCGTCATGCGCGAGCGGCGGCGCGTGACCGCGCGGGTCCGCTCGAGCAATCCGCTTTTCAACGCATGGATCGACCGTTCGCTTGCGGACCTCGGCTTACTGACCACCGACCTCGCGACCGGTCCCTACCCGTATGCGGGCATTCCGTGGTTCTCCACGCCGTTCGGCCGCGACGCCGTGATTACGTCGTTGCAGACGCTGTGGTTGCAGCCGCAACTGGCTGCCGGGGTGCTGCGTTTTCTCGCCGAGCATCAGGCGCACGAGAACTCGCCGTTTCGCGATGCCGCGCCGGGCAAGATCATGCACGAGATGCGCAAGGGCGAAATGGCCGCCACCGGCGAAGTGCCGTTCGCGCTGTATTACGGCGGCGTGGACACCACGCCGCTCTTCATCGTGCTGGCGGGCGCCTATGCGGCGCGCACGGGCGACCTCGGCCTGATCGACGAATTGTGGCCCGCGCTCGAGCGTGCGGCGGGCTGGGTCGCGGGCGTGTGCGACAAGAACCGTTATGGTCTGCTCGATTATCAGCGCGAGTCGGACGGCGGCCTCGCCAATCAGGGCTGGAAAGACAGTCACGACTCCGTATTCCATGCCGACGGCCGCTTCCCCGATGGCCCGATTGCGCTCGTCGAAGTGCAGGCGTATGCGAGCGCCGCCTTCGACACGATGGCTCACCACGCCAAGCTGCGCGGCCTGCACGACGCGGCCGCGCAATACAAGGCGCGGGCGAAGAAGCTGCGTGAATGCGTAGAAGAAAAGTACTGGATGGAAGAGTCAGGCTTCTATGGCATCGCGCTCGACGGACATGGTGAACTGTGCCGCGTGATGGCGTCGAACGCGGGACATCTGCTGGCTTTCGGCTTGCCCTCGCGCGAGCGCGGCGAAGCGGTGGTGCGCGCGCTCGACTCCACGCTCTTTCACACCGGCTGGGGCGTACGCACGCTTGCCGCGAGCCAGTCGCGTTTCAATCCGATGGCGTATCACAACGGCTCGGTCTGGCCGCACGACAACGCGATCTGCGCGCGCGGTCTGTCGCATTACGGCGGCAAGGCAGCGGCGGTGCGGCTTCTGCAAGCGCTGTTCCAGGCGGCGGTCAACTTCGACATGCGCTTGCCCGAACTCTTCTGTGGCTTCCCGCGTCGGCGCGGCGAGCCCCCTACCGCGTATCCGGTTGCCTGCCTGCCGCAGGCGTGGGCGGCGGGATCGCCGTTCATGATGCTGGAGGCGTGTCTCGGCATTACGATCGACGCGGAGCGCCGCGAGGTCCTGATCGAGCAGCCGATGCTGCCTGAAGGCATCGACTGGCTGGAAGTGGGCGACCTGCGGGTAGGCGACGCATCGGTATCGATCACGTTCCGCCGCATCGGCGAGAAGGTGGTGGCCTCCGCAGAACAGGGCGATGTGCGGGTAGTGGCGCTGTTGTGAGGGGGCTGTTGTTAGGGGGCTGTTGTTAGTGGACTCAGGCACGGAGCGAGGCTCGGTGTTGGTGTCGGGCCGATGATCGGCTATCGGCTATCGGCTATCGGGCTCGGCTCGCTTGCAGGCGCTGTCGTTCAGGCTCCTATGCGCCGGCTTTGATGCTCTGGCTCCCACGCGCAGGCTGTGGTACTCGGGCTCCCGTGCGCAGGCTATGGCGTTCGGGCGCCCACGTGCAGCCTCTCTTGCTCAGTCCGGCTTCCTGAGGCCGCTTGGGTTGGCCGGCGTGCCTGGCGACGCCTCCGGGCGCGGCGGCCGCCCGCCGTCCTCCGGCGCGACGATGATGCCCGCGCCGGGCAGCAACGGCGCGTTGCCGGTGGTCGGGGCGGAGGCTGGCGCGGCAGGCGGCACTCGCGGTTTCGCGGCGCCTGTCGAATTGCCGTCCGGACGCTGGTGGCCTGTGCCTGTAGCCGCGCCGGTCCCCTGCGCGCAGACCGTTCCAGCGAACGCGAAAGCCGATGCCGCGATAGCGACAAGTCTCGTGAGCATGACGGCGTCCTCCACCTGAGCTCCACGCCCGCGCGGCTTCGTGAGGCGCTGCGAACGAGCGGGCCCGGACAGGGTGTCCGGTATGCATACGGAATTCTTAGCGCACGCCGCTGGGCGGGTCAATCAGGGGGAAATACTCCATTTTTTCGGCTTGCCCCAAGCGCCCGGCCGGCGGGGCGGGACCTTCCGGGGCTTTGACAAGCGGCACGCGGATTGCGCGGTGACACGCTGGCTTTGCGCGCCCCTATACCGCTCCCACGCTTGCATCGCAGTCGGCTCCCGGCTGCGGCTCGCTGTCCTCGCCGGAAATCCGATAGGTGCCTTTGCCGGCTTTTTTCGCGCTGTACATTGCCTCGTCGGCGCGTCTGATGAGATCGTCGACGGGTTCGTGCTCCTGCGCCAATGCAATGCCAATGCTCGTGCCGATGCTGATCGAGGCGCCCGTTGCGAGCGGATACGGTTGGGCTACTTCGCGGATCACGCGCTGCGCAATCGCGACAATCGAGTGCAACGTCGCGTCTTCGACGATTACGGCGAACTCGTCGCCGCCAAGGCGCGCCGCAATCTCGCCGTGGCGAAGCGTCTGCCGCAGGCGGGCCGCGACTGTTTCCAGCACTTCGTCGCCTGCGCTATGGCCGTGTCTGTCGTTGACCTGCTTGAAACCGTCCAGATCGAGGTACAGGACCGCGGTTCGCGTCGCCCTCCTGGGGCGGGCATTCAAAAGGATTTTCTCCAGACGCTCGCGCAGTTCGCGCCGGTTCGCGAGCCCCGTCAGCGAATCATGGCGGGCGAGATAAAGCACCTTGGCTTCGCTTTGCCGGCGTTCGGTCACATCCTCGATGATGACGACGGCGCTGCCGTCGGGCACGGGGTTTCGCCGTAACTCCAGTTGCCGCCCGTTGCGCAGTTCCAGCGCGAGCGGACGCCCTTTCTCCCGCAGCCAGGCCGCGCATTTTTCGACGAAGTGCTCGCGCAGCGTGTCGTCGAACTGCGCGAAGCCGGCGTGGGCGAGGAACTCAGGTAGCGGCAAATTCAGCTTGAGCATGTCGACGCTCGCGCCGAACAGCTGCGCGGTGCGGCTGTTCGCAATGACCACCTTGCCTGCACGGTCGAGTGTGCAGAGGCCGTGCGGCATGTGGGTCAGCGCGGCATCGAAGCGCGCCGCGAGTTCGGCGTGATTCTGCTCGGCGATCATCAGCGCGACGAGGCCGCGGTAGTGGCGCCGCACAATGGACGCCATCGCGGCGACATAGAGAAGCAGAGGCGGTATCAGGATCCACGACCCTTCGGTGGGCGAGAGCAGGGCACCGATGCCGATGGGGATCGACACGGCGCAAATCTGCGCGATCGCGAGACGCGGAACCGCGGCGTTTCGCGAGGCCACGCCGCCGAGAATGCCTGCCGCAACCATGATGGCGAGCGATGCCAGCGTGGTGTCGGCGGTGCTGACGCAGCCCATCGTTCCCAGCCCGAGCAGCAGGCTCGTCGCGACGCACAACGGCGCGTAGGCGACCGCCCACGGACCCGGACTCAGCGGGCCTTTGCGGCTGTGCACGGCATACGCGTGGATGATGCTCAGGCGTCCTAGCAATAGCCACAGATCGGCGAACAGCCATACCGTGGCCCACGGCTGATGCAGGCGCACATAAGCCATCACGGCGACGAACGTGCTGGCGACGATCGACATGACAAGGGGCCAGCGGTTGTCGAAAAGCGTCGACAACAGACGGGCGCGGATAGTGTGCGAAACGGCTGCGCCCAATTCGGGCGGAGTCGCGAGGATCGACTCGGAAACGGAAAGATTGACTGCCATGGTGCCGCTCGATGGTGCGGGGCCGAGCTACGTTCCCTGTCTTAACGGCCCAAGGCAGCGGTTCTTTATGGGGATTTGCCCGCATACGTGATACGGGAGCAGATCGCGGCGCAACGCCGGGTGAGCTCAGAGGCGTACGCGTTCGACGCAGGTGTCACGGCGCGATTCGGCGGGCCGTTGCCGGCGTGCCCGAAGTTAGATTTGCGTTGACCGGAGCGGGCGACTGCCTGGCCTTCGCTTGAACCACCACGGGCCTGCCAGCTGAAACCGTGTTGCTCGTCAGAAGCTGGCGCCCCGTCGGAATTACCTGCGTTCCGATCACCATTCCGAGCAATCCTATCAGGGCGACCATTGGCGGTGCCGGCGACCGGACACGAATGAGGCTATATATCGCCCCGGCGAGAAGGCCGCCAAGAAGCGAAAGGATATAAGGCTTCATCGCCAGGGCAGTCCTTTGGCGCGCGCATCGCCGTGTTTGAAGAATTCGTTGACGTTAGGCCGAAGGCCCGGACCGGAATGGTTATTCCGGAGACGAGCCTCGCTTTTCAGCACACAGCGATGCGTCACGACCTTGCCGGAACGGGGGCGAGAGACTCGTGCATTGTCTTCGTACGCTGCGCAGCGTTATGAACCCTGGTATACGCGTAGTCGACACCCATCCCGTATGCGCCCGAATGCTCCTTCACAATATCTATCACAGCGTCATACGTTTCTTTGCGCGCCCAGTCGCGTTGCCACTCGAGTAGTACCTGTTGCCAGGTGACCGGGACGGCGCCCGCCTGGACCATCCGCTGCATGGCGAAGTCGTGCGCGTCTTTCGACGTGCCTCCGGACGCATCCGCGACCATGTAGATTTCATACCCGCCTTCAAGGATCGCGCACAGCGCGAAGGTCGTGTTGCAGACCTCTGTCCACAGGCCGGAGACCACGACCTTGTTTCGACCGTTCTTCTTTAGCGCGTCGCGAACCTTCTGGTCGTCCCACGAGTTCATCGAGGTTCGCTCCAGAGTGGGGTGGTCTGGAAAGACGTCGAGAAGCTCCGGAAACGTGAAGCCGGAAAAGCTCTCGCTTTCGACAGTCGTGATAGTGGTGGGTATGTTGAATGCCCTCGCTGCCTTCGCTAGTCCGACGACATTGTTCTTGAGTACTTGCCGGTCTATTGACTGGACCCCAAATGCCATCTGAGGCTGCTGGTCAATGAAAATAACCTGGCTGTTGGCGGGGGTGAGTACCTCCAGTTTCTCCTGGCTCATGATGTCCTCTGCACGAATGAGGTTTGAACAGAACGTCGCGTTGCACCTGACGGGTAGGCAAGCGTTTGGGTGGTGGTGGGAAGACCGCTGGAACTACATGTTCTCGCTGGAAAGATCCGACATGGAGAATCGCTTCTGCGGTATCGAAATCATCATAGTTCACGTTCCCCCGATGTGAAGTAGTCGTTAGCGATATCAGGGGTTTTGTGTATGCGGTCGATGCGGGCAAGACCTTTTATTTGGAGATTGAAAAGCCTAAGCTGCTAGGAGTGCCGAAGAGACTCGTAGTTTGCCGGTGAAGGAGGATTGTGATGAAGGCCTATGTGCTTTCGCTGCTCGCTGGAATTCTCGTCGGCGTCGTCTACAGCCTGATTGGCGTCACGTCACCGGCTCCTCCGATAGTCGCCCTTGTGGGCCTTTTGGGGATACTGGCGGGAGAACAGATCTTCCCGGTTGCAAGAAGAATGCTCACTGGTGCCGACTTTCGCGACGCCTGGAGAGAGGAGCATTGCAATCAACATGTGTTTGGGTCTTTGCCCGGCCGGAACTCAGGAAGCTCTCGGCCCATGACGAGAGTATCGTCTGAGGAGAATCGGTCATGACCTCTCAGCAAGACGCGCCGGACGTTATTTTTCTTAATGGCCGGTTCACGACCTTGGATAAATCCAGGCCAGTTGCGAGTGCGGTTGCTATCAGGGACGGCAAGTTCATCGCCGTTGGCGGCGACGGCGAGGTCAGCCAGCTTAAGTCCGACAGCACGCGCACTGTTGACCTGGCGGGACGCTCGGCACTGCCGGGTTTGATCGACAACCATCTGCACATCATTCGCGGCGGGCTCAACTTCAACATGGAGCTTCGGTGGGATGGCGTGCGGTCTTTGGCCACCGCGATGGACATGCTGAAGGAGCAGGTCGCTATCACGCCACCACCGCAATGGGTACGCGTCGTCGGAGGCTTCACGGAGCACCAGTTCGACGAACGTCGATTGCCGAGCATCGAGGAACTGAACGCCGCAGCGCCGGATACGCCGGTTTTCGTGCTGCACCTCTACGACCGCGCGTTGCTGAACGCCGCGGCGCTGCGCGTGGTGGGCTATACGAAGGAGACGCCTGAGCCTCCGGGCGGCGAGATTGTGCGCGATAGCGCGGGTAATCCGACAGGATTACTCCTCGCGAAGCCGAACGCCGCGATCCTCTATGCAACGTTGGCGAAGGGGCCCAAGCTTCCGCCTGAATATCAGTTGAATTCCACGCGCCATTTCATGCGTGAGTTAAATCGGCTGGGCGTCACCGGCGCTATTGATGCCGGCGGTGGTTACCAGAACTTCCCAGAAGACTATGAAGTCATCCGCAAGCTCGAAGCCGAGGGGTTGCTGACCATCAGGCTGGCCTACAACCTTTTCACTCAGAAGCCGAAGGGCGAGAAGGAAGATTTCCTGAACTGGACAAAGACGTCGAAGTATAAAGACGGGACCGACTACTTCCGGCACAACGGCGCAGGCGAGATGCTCGCATTTTCTGCTGCGGACTTCGAAGACTTCAGGGTAATGCGCCCCGACATGCCTGCGGAAATGGAGGGCGATCTTGAAGGGGTCGTTCGCGTCCTCGTGGAGAATCGCTGGCCGTGGCGCATGCATGCGACCTATGACGAAACCATCGGTCGCGCGCTCGACGTATTCGAGAAGGTCAATCGCGATACCCCGCTCGCCGGGCTCAACTGGTTCTTCGATCACGCCGAAACGATTACAGAAAAGTCGATGGACCGCATTGCTGCCCTTGGCGGTGGTGTTGCGGTTCAGCATCGAATGGCATATCAGGGTGAGTATTTCGTCGAGCGATACGGTGACAAGGCGGCTCAGGGTACGCCGCCTGTTGCGCGAATGCTGGAGAAAGGGATTCATACATCGGCGGGCACGGATGCAACGCGTGTGGCGTCATATAACCCGTGGGTGTCTCTCTCCTGGTTGATAACCGGCAAGACTGTCGGTGGCACGCGAATTTATCCCCAGCGCAACTGTCTGGACCGCGAAACCGCCCTGCGAATGTGGACGGAGAAGGTGACGTGGTTCTCGGATGAAGTCGGCAAGAAAGGGCAGATTGCAGTGGGTCAGCTCGCGGACTTTATCGTTCCTGACCGTGACTTCTTTGCTTGCGCCGAGGAGGACATTGCCGGGGCTTCGTCGTTGCTCACGGTGGTAGGCGGAAAGACCGTGTACGCGACGGGCCAATTTGCCGCGCTGGACGATAGTGAGCCGCCTCCTGCGATGCCTGACTGGTCTCCCGTTCGAAAATATGGAGGATTTGCCGCCTGGAAGCAGGGTGACGCGTCCGGTGCTCCATTGCAGCGCATTGCGTCCACTGCATGTAACTGCGCGCGGGCCTGTGGCGTGCATGGACACAACCATGGGCGCGCGTGGCTCCAGAATGCACCGACCTCCGACTATCAAGGCTTTTGGGGAGCATTGGGATGCGCATGCTGGGCGGTCTAGAGCGGGAGCAGGTGAACAGTCCGACCTGGGTGGAGATACTGTTGCGGCAACCGTGGGTCATGCCGCTGGTCCGCGTCTGCCTCGTTTCAGCGTACCTGATTGGCGGTGTTTCGAAGTTGTTGCATTTCGATGCCGCAGTTGCCGAGCAGGTGCACTTTGGCCTCAATCCGGGGTGGCTGTGGGCCGGCCTGGCAATTTTTGTAGAGATAGCCGGCTCGCTGTGCGTTGTTTTCAACAGATTGACGTGGCTCGGCGCAGGAGCGCTGGCTGTGTTGACGCTTGTGGCGATGCTGGTCGCAAACAACTTCTGGGTTCTGGAGGGCGCAGCGCGCTTCATGGCGCTAAACAGCTTCTTCGAACACCTCGGGCTGATTGCCGCGTTCGTCATGGTTACCTATCTTGCGTGCGCTGGGCGACGCTCTCGCGTCTTGAAAGAAGAGCGGCAAAGCCACTATCATGCTTAACGTTCAATCTCCCGGTGCCGCTCTTGCGTTTGCTGTAGCCTCGGTCGCAACTGTGTTGCCGGTCTCTTTTGCGAGGGCAAATGCATATAACTGAGAAGTAGGGAAGTGCCGGCGGGAGGATAGAGCGTCGATAGGTGAAAGGCCAACTCAAGCTAACGCTTCTTCAGAGGGTGCGCAATGAATGACGACAATCTGCTCGCGGCAACCGCGGGTTATGTCGACACACTCAGCTTTGTTTCGCTGTTTGGGCTGTTCACGGCGCATGTGACCGGAAACTTCGTGCTCATTGGCGCTGGCCTCGCAGGCTATGGGCAGGGTATCTTCCTCAAGCTGATGGCCTTTCCGGCCTTCGTCCTCGGCGTTGCGCTGAGCAGCTTCATCATCCGCGGTCGCAATCCGGAAACCCCGATGCGTGGCGCGTGCCTGCTCTATGCCGTGGAGGCGCTTCTGCTTCTGGCGTTCTGCCTTGCAGGCGTCAACCTTGGACACGGATTCCACGCTGAAAACTGGTCGGTGGTTGTGTGTGGAATGATTGGTGCGACTGCGATGGGCGTTCAGAATGCCCACAGCCGTCTCGTTGCCCGACAGGGGGTGCCAAACACGGTGATGACTGGTAACGTCACGCAGGTCATTCTCGACCTGCTCGACTTATGTTCGACACGCGTTACGCAGGACGTGAAGGCTGCCGCACGAAGACGCGTCGTCAAAATGCTTCCGGCAATCGTTGCGTTCGGTGTCGGCGCAACCGTCGGCGCTCTTGCATACAAAGCTTTTGGTTTCTGGGCTCTTCTATTTGCAGTAGTAACGCTCGCCTGGCTGGCCATGCAGGCATGGGTGCACCGCAACGCGATAGGTGACACTGTCTCCTGAACGCTCTGCCGCGCGTCGTGGCGCTGGTAGCGGCACCGCCGACTGCCAGGTGTGAGCGAGGCGACCTGCCGTCATATCTGGCGACGAATGGATTCGCCAGAACCGGCCAGTTGCGGTTTAACTGCCGGCCTGTGGCGTCTGCTTCACAGAGCTGAACTAATTTTGCCCGCATTCCAAGCTGCCGTCACGAACGCGTAGGCGACTCCTTTTGAAAGACACCGGATATCAGGCTGGTTCTGTTTGCAATGAACCGTCAGGATAGCTGCGATTGCACGCGGCAGCTTTGGATTGCATGCCACGAGTAGCCCTGCCTCGATGTTTCGCCCACGTCCCCGGTGGTAACATTTGTTGTCGTCCTCTCAACCCTCCGCCGGCCCCTCGCATGCCAGATAGTTTCGACCAGCTTGCCGCCCTGATCCGGGCGCGCTTCTCCGAACTGAGTCCGCAATTCCAGATGGGCGCGGGGTTCCTGCTCGACCATCCGGACGAGGTCGCGGTCTCGTCCATGCGCAAGGTCGCCGAGCGCGCGCAGGTGCAACCGGCGTCCCTCGTGCGTCTTTCGCAGCAACTGGGCTTTCCCGGCTGGAACGAGCTGCGCAACCTGTTCGTCGCGCGCCTGCGCACGCGGCCTGAGCCGCTGACGAGCCGTGCGCGGTCGCTCGTCAAATCGAAAGAAGCGCTCGCCAACGACCTGCTCGTTGCCCAGCGACACAATCTCGAAGTGACTGCCGCGCACAACGGTCGCGTGATTGTCGAAGCGGCGCGACTTCTGCGGCGCGCGCCGCACGTCCACGTTGCCGGTTTCCGCTCCTGTTACCCCGTTGCTTTTGGGCTCGTGTACGGCTACCGGCTATTCCGTTCGTCGGTGTCGCTGCTCAACGGCGAGGCAGGCACGCTGGAAATGCAATTGCGCACCGTGCAGCGCGACAGCGCCACCATCGTAATCAGTTTTGCGCCGTATTCCGTCGAAGCCGCGCGCGTCGCGGAAGCGGCGCTCGAAAAGGGCAGCAAGCTCATTGCCATTACCGACAGCGCCGTCTCACCGATCGCGCTGAATGCGGACAAGGTGCTGATCTTCTCGCACGAGAGCCCGTCGTTTTTTCCCTCGCTCGTGGCGGCCACCGCCATCGCCGAATCGCTGGTGGCGCATCTGCTCGCACTCGAAGGCGCGGTCGCCGTCGAACAACTGAGCATCGTCGAACAGTCGTTGCACGCCAAAGGCGCATACGTATCCTGAGCACAGTCGGGTAAATGAATCGCCGGCGGTGCCGGTGCATCGTGTTTGACAACATATGTTGTTGCGTCGTATAAAGATGTTCCGATTGTTGAGTGGATGCGGCGCGGTGGGGTCGATGCGAAATCTGGAATTGTTTGAGGCAAAGGGCGAGCCGTACGAGATCGGCTACCGTTTGGGCGAACTGGCGCGGCCCGTGTTCTCCGCTTACATGGAGCAGAGCAGCACATGGCGAGCGGTGAGCCGCTGGCGCGGCGCGCCCTTCGTGCAGGCGTTACGCGATGCCGCCCGGCTTCATTTCCCCGCACTGCTGGCCGAGCTCGATGGCATGGCGGCAGGTCTGCACTGGCCCGCGGAAGACCTCTTCTTGTGGAACTGCCGGGGCGAACTGGTCCACCACGCGCCGGACGGCTGCACGACGCTCGCCGCGATGGAAGGCGCGACCCGCTTCATCGCCCACAACGAAGACGGCGACCCGTTCCTGCGCGAGCGCTGTGCATTAGTCGACGTGCAGCCCGTCGGCAAGCCGGGATTCGTGAGCTTCTATTACCCCGGCTCGTTGCCGGGACACACGTTCGCTGCTAACCGCGCCGGCCTCGTACAGACCATCAACAATTTGCGCATTCGCACGCCGGCCGCCGGTGTGCCGCGCATGATCCTGGCGCGGGCCGTGCTCGACGCGCATTCGCTCGACGAAGCGCTGCGCATACTGCGGGCTGCGCCGGCTGCGAGTGGCTTTCATCACACAATCGGCGGGTCGCACGACGCGCGCATCGTTAGCGTCGAAGTGACCGCGCAGCGTTGTTCCGTGCAGCACATCGGCACGCGCGCCGGTCATGCGAACCATATGATCCATCCAGGCTGCGAAACGCAGGCGCAGATTGTCACTGAGTCGTCGCGCGACAGGCAGTGTCGGGTGAATGCATTGCTGCAAGCCCCAGCTCTTCCGCTGACGAAAGAAGCCCTGCTCGCCGTGCTGTACGACCGCGCGCCTTCGGGCTTGCCGATTTATCGCGACGACCCGCTTGATCCCGACGGAGAAAATACGCTGGCCACGGCGCTCTTCGAGCTTGGCGCGGCCGGAGTGTCGGTGCAGGTGATGTGCGGCGGACGGGCCGTTTTCGATATTTTCATTCCGCGCACGTCAGCGGCATCCGCATGCTGAACGCGGCCGACTTCTCTCATATGTGAAAGCCATGTCCACCGTATTCCATCGTTCTCCGAAGCAGTCGTTGCCGTTTGCAGTTGCCGGCGACGGCATCGAGATCATCGACTCGAGCGGCAAGCGCTACATCGACGCATGCGGCGGTGCCGCCGTTTCGTGCCTTGGCCACAGCAATCAGCGCGTCATCGACGCGATCGCGCGGCAGGCGCAGCAACTGCCGTATGCACACACGTCGTTCTTCACCACGCAGCCTGCGGAGGAACTCGCAGATCGGCTCATCGAGCGCGCGCCGCCGGGTCTCGGGCACGTGTACTTCGTGTCGGGCGGATCGGAGGCAATCGAGGCCGCGCTGAAGCTCGCGCGGCAATATTTTGTGGAGAAGGGCGAGCCGGCCCGTCGTCATTTCATTGCGCGGCGGCAGAGCTATCACGGCAATACGCTCGGGGCGCTCGCCATTGGCGGCAACGCGTGGCGGCGCGAACCGTTCTTGCCGCTGCTGATTGAAGCGCATCACGTGAGCCCGTGCTACGCGTATCGGGAACAGCGGGCTGACGAAACGGAAAGCGAATTCGCGCAGCGTCTTGCCGATGAACTCGAACAAAAAATCCTCGAACTCGGCGCGGACACGGTGGCCGCGTTCGTCGCAGAAACGGTGGTTGGGGCAACCGCGGGCGCAGTGCCGCCGGTGCGCGAATACTTCCGCAAGATCCGCGCCGTGTGCGATCGCTATGGCGTGCTGCTGATTCTCGACGAAATCATGTCAGGTATGGGCCGCACGGGTTATCTGTATGCATGCGAGGAAGACGGCGTCGCACCGGACCTGCTGACCATCGCAAAGGGACTCGGCGCCGGTTATCAACCCATCGGCGCGACGCTCGTGAGCGAGCGCATTTATCAGACCATTGTCGGCGGCTCGGGGTTCTTTCAGCATGGCCACACCTATATCGGTCACGCCAGTGCATGCGCGGCGGCGCTCGAGGTGCAGCGCGTGATAGACGAAGAAAACCTCTTGCCCAACGTGCTGGCGCGCGGCGAACAGTTGCGCGGGCTGTTGCGCGAGCATTACGCGCAGCATCCGCATATCGGCGACGTGCGCGGGCGCGGGCTGTTCGTCGGCGTCGAACTGGTCAGGGACCGCGAGACCCGCGCGCCGTTCGACGCCGGTCTCAAGCTGCATGCCGCGATTCGCCGCGAGGCATTCGCGCGCGGCCTGATGGTGTATCCGATGGGCGGCACGGTCGACGGCAAGATCGGCGATCATGTGCTGCTCGCGCCGCCGTTTATCTGCACGGCGCGCGACATCGACGAAATCGTGAGCCGTCTGGCCGAGGCAGTTCAGGGCGCGCTGGGCGCGATCTGAGCGCGCGACAAGGAAGTCGCGTCGGCAACAGCCGCCGCCGCTTCCTCGACGGGTGCCGCGCTTTGCCCTTTGCTGTTCCCACTCATCTCATCTTCAACTTGCGAGACCGCCATGACCGAACGTCTGCCTGCCTTCCAGATAACCGACGCAACGCCGGAGCAAAAGGCGGTTCTCGACGAGATTTTGTCCGGCCCGCGTGGCAACCTGAACGGACCGTTTCTCGGCTGGATTCATAGCCCGGAACTTGCGCAGCAGGCGCAGCGCCTTGGCGCCTTCTGCCGCTATCGCACCGAATTGCCGCTGCGTCTCTCCGAGCTCGCCATTCTGGTCACGGCGGCGCGCTGGCAGGCACAGGCGGAGTGGTACATCCACTATCCGATTGCGCTCGAAGCCGGCGTGCGCGAGGCCGACGCGGAGGCGATCCGCGCGGGACGGCGGCCGGTTTTCGCCGATCCCGACGACGCGCTCGTCTACGACTTCGCAAGCGAACTCTACGACACGCGGCGGGTGTCCGACGCGACCTATGAGAAGGCGCTCGGGCGCTTCGGGCATCAGGTGGTGATCAACCTGGTGGGGCTTCTCGGCTACTACGCGCTTGTCGCGATGACGTTGAACGTATTCGATATGCGCGCCATCGGGCAGGAGAGCCTGCCGTTCGCGGAGTAGGCGCGTCGCAGCATAGAGGCTTGCCGCGGCAGATGTGGCTCATCTGGCGGATGTTGTAGATGCGGCAGATGTGTCATGCACGGCGCGTACGATCAACGGCACCTACGCCATGTACGGCACGTACCCATATGTGCCGCATGAGCCGCATACCGCGTGTGGCACCGTCACGGCATTCGCACACGGAAGCGCCTATGATGAAGGTCGGTCCACGTCCGCGCCGGTCACACTGCGCCGCAGTCACGACCGATGCACAAGCCGCGGACCATCCGGGCTGGACCGTTGCGGCGGGCATCACGCTCAGTCGTGCGGCGCAAAGCAGGGCACAAACAGGAGAGAACGATGAAGCGCAAGGCATCAGCAATCTGGCAAGGCGGTCTGCAAGACGGCAAGGGCTCCATTTCCACCGACAGCGGCGTCCTCAAGGAGACTCAATATTCGTTTTCCACGCGCTTTGCGGACGGCATCGGCACGAACCCGGAAGAACTGATCGCGGCTGCGCATGCAGGCTGCTTTTCAATGGCCTTGTCCGCGGAACTGGGGAAAGCGGGTATTACGCCTGAACGTATCGGCACGACTGCCACGGTCACGCTCGACAAGGAAGGCGGCGGCTTTACGATCACCGCCGTGCATCTCGACGTGGCGGTCAAGATTCCCGGCGGCGACAAGGCCGCGTTCGACAAGGCCACGGCCGACGCCAAGGCCGGCTGTCCGGTCTCGAAGGTACTGAACGCCACCATCACGATGGACGCGAAGCTCGAAACCTGAGTTCGAGCCGGGGTACAGCAGATTGGCGGCGCGCGGGCGTGCTGCGCGTTGCGGCGCTTCGCCCCGCCTTCCTGTTCGTGAAGTCTTTCCGCACAACCCGCGCCGCAGTGCCGGCTTCGCGCCAGCGCGGCGCTTACCGGTGCCACCGCGATGACCACCCAAGCCGAAAAAGCCGAACAATTCCGGGCGCTTCACAAAGCGCCAGAAGCCTTCGTCATTCCTAACCCGTGGGACATCGGTTCGGCGCGGCTGCTTGCGCTGGCCGGCTTCAAGGCGCTTGCGACGAGCAGTGCGGGTTATGCGTTTTCGCGCGGCCTGCCGGATAACGCGGTGGGCCGCGCGCAGATGATGGTCCATCTCGCCGAAGTAGCGGGCGCGACCGACCTGCCCGTCAGCGCCGACCTGGAAAATGGCTTTGGCGACGCCCCCGAAGAGTGTGCGCAGACTATCCGCATGGCCGCGCAGGCGGGCGTGGTTGGCGGCTCGATAGAAGACGCAACCGGCCGCGCCGACGAGCCCATCTATGCCTTCCAGGCCGCTGTCGAGCGCGTGTGCGCCGCGGTCGAAGCGGCGAGGGCGCTGCCGTTCCCCTTCACCCTCACGGCGCGCGCCGAGAACTATCTGGCTGAGCGCCCCGACCTCGACGACACGATTCGCCGCCTGCAGGCGTATGAGCAAGCCGGCGCGGACGTGCTGTATGCGCCCGGACTCAGAACGCGCGAGGAAATCGCGGCCGTGGTCGGCGCGCTCGAGCGCCCCGTCAACGTGTTGATGGGCTTGCAGGGCGTACTGCTCAGCTTCGACGAATTGCGCGCAATGGGCGTGCGCCGCGTGAGCGTGGGCGGCTCGCTGGCGCGCGCGGCGCTCGGCGCCTTCCTGCGCGCCGCGCATGAGATACGCGATCAGGGCACTTTCAATTACACGAAGGACGCGGCGAGCGGCACCGAGCTCAATCAGTTCTTTGCTACCGCCGAGCAGCGGTGGCCGACGCCGGGGTGAGCGTCAGCGACTCGGCGTTCGTATACAGCCGCTCTACATCGTGCGCGACGATATCGTCGCCGGGCGGCTCGTGCCGGTGCTCGAAGACCGGCATTGCCGCCGGTCATCATCAATCTTGCGTATTAGAGCCGACGGCATCAGCTGGCGAAGATTGGAGTATTCGCACAGTCGCTGCGCGAACATATGGAGTCGGCCGGCAAACGTGCAATCGGGGCGATCCTGGTCATGACGCACCCGCGCAACCGGGCCGCACCGACAGAGTCCCGGTGCCGTTCAATGTGGCGTGCGAGGAAGCCCTCGCAGAGCTGCGGCACCGTGTATGATTCCGGCGTCAAAGCCACCCCCAAGGCGGTTCGATGTCCTGCGGGTGAGCGCCAAGGTCTTCGCCCACGTCACGGCGCGCTCGAACGTCCTGCCATTTGGCTATCGCAGGCGCATAGCCGCGGCTGGCCATTCTGCCGGTATCTGCTGACGCATCCGTCCGTCGACGGGCGAATTGAATCGGTATGTTCAACTGCGCCGCGCATGGCCGGCGCAGGTTATCCATGAATGACCGAAAAAACTTACGCCAGGCGTTTGAAAAGCGTCTGAAGTTTCGCAACCTTAGACGAGTGTAGATGCGGTTCCTGGCGTCGGCGATCAGCGCTGTCAGCCGTTGCGGGCGGGCTTTTCAAGCATGAATGCCCCGCTCGACGCACCTCTTGCAAATGACGAAGGAAACGTGCTGAATGCTCGCAGAACAACGTCCCGTCGCTTTCGCGATGCGTGCGCTCGCGCCGATGCGGATGCTGCACGCGCGGCAGCGACACATGGGGCAGGGACGGGTCGACATCGGGCCGGACCACACAAGATGAATTGGTGAGCGGAAGCGCCTTGGGTGTCAGGTTGAGCGCGGCAACCCCCAATTTAGAGCAGCAAATGCAGTATTGCTAATAGCAGTTATCAACACTGGAGCACTCCACAATTTCACGCAGTTTTCGCAAGGGCCGCCGTCGCCCTTCGCCGTCAAATTCTTCACGCTCCCACCTGACCCAACTCCGATGCGGGCTACGGTTGCATGGTGCCGGACCGATGGGGGAGGGTGACGGCATCGCAAACCTGGAAACGAACGAAACATGAACAAACAGGAACTAGTGGACGCCGCACCGCCGCAACGGGAAAGAGCAAGGCGGCCGCGGCCCAGACGATCGACGCCTTCATCGGGACAGTAACCAAGGCGGTCACGAAAGGTGACGCGCTTTCGGAAGCTGGCTAGGCAGGGTTGCGACGCGTCATCAGATTAGCGTTGGGACGCTATGGGAACTCAGCGTGTCGGAAGATATGCCTGAGCTGGGAACTGCGGGATGGATACTTCCCGGCGATTTCGCAATCCGCACTACGGCGATTCCGACGCTCGGGCGTCTTGATGACGGCAGGTTGAGCTCCATACAGACGCCATCGGCATGGCTTGCTGACCGTCGGTGCATGCCGTATTGGTTCAGATGCTTCGTGCTAAATGACGCGGGCGTGTCAGCGCCACTCTGGAAACGCGAGTGGCTTGATCCGACTGCCGAATTCTGTAGCGTGCACCACAGGCCCCTTGAAACGGTGCCGGCGTCCGTGTTCCGGCTATCAAATCATTTCCATGCCGCGCTTCGAGCCATCAGCCGCTACCGCGAGAAATGCTTGTTTCGGGCCACCGGCCGCCTGCGCTAGCAGAATTAATGGACAGAATTAGCGCTCGAATGGACACCGCTAGCAAAATTAACGATCTTCAACAAAAGCAAACGCGAACTGCCCGGTGGCATCGGCGAACGCCTCGATGGGCTGCTCGGCGAGTTGGCCGAGCCACTTCCGAATCATTGCGGCAAGCGGTCTTGGCGTAAGTGGCGACACGGCCTGCGCCGATCACGTGATTGTGTATCGGATGCGCAAGCTGGCGGGACTGGGCGCGGTGCTGGCCGGTGAAGGTCCGAACAATACCGATAACATTCTCTATTCGACGGGCGCGTCGCCGACGGGCTTCGAGCATCCTCATTGCCTGCCGACCGACTGGAGCGCGAGCATGATCGAGAACGGCCATTCGACCAGGGCTTCGGCATGCGCCGGGCCGCCGCATTGACGGCGGCTTCAGCGTCTTTGCTTGCGCTGGCCGCGTGACGCTCATCGGTGATGCCGCGCCCGCCCCGTTCGATCAAAACTTGTGGCGAATGCCGACCGACACCGCGACTTGCGACGCTCGACGACGCGCCGCCCGCTGACTGGATATACGCGATCTTCGCGAGCGCGTTGCCGGACTTGATCGAGGGGTCTTTCAGCAGAGAGCGGACCTGATCTGTCGACCTTAGCCGACGCAGTCACGGGGCCGTAGCACTCTCCAATGCGCTTCACTCTCTTCTACGCTGCTGGGCTTTGACTTCCGCATTCGGAATACGCGCGGCTGCTCCGAGCGCTGGCGAAGTTCTATAAGCGTATATTGGACAGAGCGTCCCTGTTCGATCGGATTGGCGCCCGTGGTGTTCAGAATGTATTTCTAAGAGGTCCCGCGGCAAGGAAGTTCGCACTCATTTCGCCCGCGAGGCGTCCGGAGTCAGCTTGAAGATTGCGTCGAGCGCACCATTCACCATGCCGCGTACCACCGGTTCCACTTTCTTTGCGACCTCGGGCAGATAGTCGAACGGCGCGTTCTCGCTCATGTAGGTGGACTGGCACATCTCCAGTTGCACCGCATGGACGCCGTCCTGCGGCGCGCCGGCGTGCCGCGTGATAAAGCCGCCCTTGAAGCGGCCGTTCGCAATCCACGTGAACGGACTCGCCGCGGCGACGCGCTGCACCGCTTCCTGCACAGAAGGTGCGGCGGTGCGGCCATCCTGCGTGCCGATGTTCAAGTCCGGCAGCTTGCCTTCGAAAAGGCGCGGCAGCACGCTCGCTATCGAGTGCGCTTCCCACAGCAGCACGTTGCGATGTTGGCGGCGCAGGCGCGTCACTTCTTCATGCAGGGCGTCGTGATACGGCTGCCAGTAAGTGGACACGCGACGATTGCGCTCGGCCGCGTCCGGCGCGCAGCCCTCGCGATACAGCGGCTCACCGCGAAACGTTTCGGTTGGGCACAGCGACGTGGTCGTCTGCCCCGGATACAGGCTTTCGTCGTTCGACGGCCGGTTCAGGTCGATAACGTATCGCGACACGCGCGCACCGAGAATCGTTGCGCCGAGCGCGCAGGCGAATCCGTAGAGGCGGTCCAGGTGCCAGTCAGTGTCAGCGACCGTCAGCGCGAAATCGGTGTACCGGTCGCGCAGCGCATCGGGGATCTGCGTGCCCAGATGGGGAATGGAAATAATCAGCGGCGCATCGCCGCGTTCGAGTGAGAAAAGATCGTTCATGGTGCCTGAGATCGGTTGACGGTTGCGTTCAGGCGTCGGCGAGCAGCTGTGCTAGCGCCCGGCGATAGTCTGCGTAATGCCTGGCTTCGTCGCGATGACGGCGCTCGTGGATCACGCGCTCGCCGCCGACGAAGACGTCCCGCACCGGTGTTTCGCCGTGCTCGCAGAAGACGGCGGACGACAGCCACGTCGCGCTGGTCTGCTCGGCGAGATCGGGATGGTCGGGATCGAGCACGATCCAGTCCGCCCGCGCGCCCTGCTCGAGGGCGCCGACCATTCGGCCGGTGGCGCGCGCGCCGCCCGCAAGCGCGCCCTGGAACAGGCGGTCGGCGACATGCGATGCCTGCGGCGAGGCCAGCACGTTGCGTTGACGCCGCGCGAGCCGCTGGCCATATTCGAGCAGGCGCAGTTCCGCGCGCCAGTCCACGCCGATATGGCTATCCGAGCCGACGCCGAACGCGCCTCCTGCATAGAGGTAGTCGCTGGCGGGGAACAGGCCGTCGCCCAGATTCGCTTCGGTCGTGAGGCACAGGCCTGCAATTGCGCCGCTCCTCGCGAGCGCGAGCGTTTCGCGTTCGTCGACGTGCGTCGCATGCACGAGGCACCAGCGCGCGTCAACGTCGAAACGTTCGAGCAGCCATTGCACGGGCCGAGCGCCGAGCGCCGCGACGCAGTCATCGACCTCCGCGGTCTGCTCGGCAATGTGGATATGCACGGGCGCGCCGGGCGACATCGCGTCGAGTCCCTCGAGCGCGGCGCGCAATGAATCCCCCGATACAGCGCGCAGCGAGTGCGGCGCGATTCCGTAACGTAGCGCGCCGTGCTCCGGACGCGCGGCGCGCAGCGTGCCGAGAAGCTCCAGAAAGGCGTCGGTCGCGTTGATGAAGCGGCGCTGGTCGGCGCGCGGCGGTTGTGCGCCGAATCCGCTGTACTGATAGAGCACCGGCAGCATCGTCATGCCGATGCCGGTTTCGCTGGCCACATCCACGACGCGCTGCGCGAGTTCGGCTGGATGCGCGTGACGGCTGCCGTCCTGCGCGTGGTGCACGTAGTGGAACTCACAGACGGACGTATAGCCCGCCTTGAGCATCTCGACATACAGCCAGCGCGCTATTGCACCGAGCGTCTCGGGCGTGATGCGTGCGACGAAGCGGTACATCAGGTCGCGCCAGCTCCAGAAGCTGTCCGTGGGATTGGCGCGGTATTCCGTGAGACCGGCCATGGCGCGCTGAAACGCGTGCGAATGCAGGTTCGGCATGCCCGGAATGACCGGCCCCGCTGCGCATACGGCATCCGCCGGCGCGGTGGTCGTGTCGGGCGTAACTGCGATGAGCGTACCCGCGTCGTTCCACTCGATCAGTACGTTGGTGCGCCAGCCATCCGGCAGCAGCGCATCTGCTGCAAAGAGCGATTTCGGGGATGAATTCAAGAGTTGGCTTCCGTATTCAGCGACGTGCACACCAGCACGCCGTCTCCGTGTATGGCGATCTCGACGGGATTCGCCCGGTCGATGCGCAGTGTGTCGAGTGGCGTCAGCGCGATGCACGCCGCCCGGGCCCGCACCTCGATCGATCCCTGAGCGCAAAGCAGCAACGCCGTGTCAGCGGCGAAGGTCCAGCGCCCAGGTGCGCGCACAATGTCGACCGAGGCGCGTGCCACGCCGCGGTACGTCATCAGGTTGAACACCCGCACGGGACCGTTTGCGAGGTGTGCCGTCACCGGGGCCTCGCCGGTGAAGCGAGCAACGTCGAACGCACTCAGGACACCTACGCCGCGGAGTGTTATCTCTGCGCCGTCGAGAACCATCAACAGGCGATCGACGCCTTTGAGACACGAGAACGGCCCGTCGCGATCAATATCGGCGATGCTCACGCGCCAGGCGCGCGCGCAAGACGCGACTTCGCGCGTGAGGCCGCCGCCGTTCTTCCACGGCGCCGCCGCGAGCGCGGCGCCGGGTATCAAGGTCGCGTTCATGCGCGCGACAGCACCGCCTGCAGGAAAGAGCGCGTGCGAGGTTGCGAGGGAGTCGAGAAAATCTGTGCGGGCGGCCCCGCTTCGACGATCTCTCCGCCGTCCATCACGACCACGACGTCCGCAACTTCCTTCGCGAAGCCCATCTCGTGAGTGACGACGAGCATGGTCATGCCTTCGGAGGCGAGCAGCTTGATCACCTGCAGCACTTCGCCCACGAGCTCGGGGTCGAGCGCTGAAGTCGGTTCGTCGAAGAGCATGACGCGCGGCTGCATTGCCAGAGCCCGCGCGATGGCGACGCGCTGCTTTTGGCCGCCCGAGAGGCTGGCGGGCATCGCATGCGCCTTTTGCTCGAGGCCCACCTTCTTGAGCAAGGTGAGCGCGGCGGCCTCTGCATCGGCTTTCGAAGTGCCGCGCAGCATTCGCGGACCCACCGTTATGTTGTGCAACACCGAAAGATGCGGGAACAAATTGAACGACTGAAACACCATACCGACTTCGGTGCGCAGCGCGTTGAGAGAGCGTTCTTTTAGCACCGTGCCGTGATCGACGAGCCGGTGGCCGCAAATATCGATTGTGCCGTGCTCGGGCTGTTCCAGTCCGTTGCAGCAGCGCAGGAACGTGCTTTTGCCGGAACCGCTCGGCCCGATCACGACCACGACCTGGCTCGGGTGGATGTCGAAGTCGATGGCGTTCAATACGCGATGTGTGCCGAACGACTTCGTGAGTTCACGAATGCTGACGATTGGTTGAGCGCTGCTCATTGCACCATGCCTCCTGCGCGCAGCCGACGCTCGACGCGATGAAGAATGAAGTTGGTCGCCTGCGTGAGCACGAGATACACGAGCGCGATCACGATATACACTTCGAGCGATCGGTAGGACACGCTGATGATTTTCTGGCCCTCGTGCATGAGGTCGTCAATCGTCAGTAGCGACACGAGGGCCGAGTTCTTGATCAGCGCGATGAACTCATTGCCGAGCGGGGGGATCATGCGCACAATGGCCTGCGGCAGAATGATCGCGCGCATGGCCTGTCCCGACGACATGCCGATGGAGCGCGCCGCCTCCATCTGTCCTCGATCCACGGACTGGATCGCGCCACGCACGATCTCCGACACGTAGGCCGCCGAATACAACCCGAGCCCGAGCATGCCGCAGACGAACGCAGGGAGCAGGATGTTGAACTGCGGCAGGCCGAAGAACAGCAGGAAAAGCTGCACGAGCAGCGGTGTGCCGCGGAAGAAGATCAGGTAACCGGTGCAAAAGCCGTAAGCGAGCCGCCGTTGCGGATAGAGCCGGCCGATGCCAATCAGGAGGCCGAGCAGGCACGAGAGCACGAGCGCGGCGGCGGTCACTTCAACTGTGACCAGCGCGCCGTGCGCGATGTCGGCCCAACCGGCGAACGCCGGCGTGAAGTCGAGTTGCATGAGTCAGGTCCGCCGGATTACTTGGCGTTCGCCGCAGTGCTGGTACTCGCGCCGAACCACTTCTTCACGATGGCGTCGTAAGTGCCGTCCGCCTTGATCTTCGCGAGCGCGGCGTTCATCTGGTCGCGTAGTTGCGGTTCATCCTTGCGCACCGCGATGCCGTACGCTTCGGTCGTCAACTCCTTGTCGAGCACACGGAAACCGGGGCGCGTCCGCACAAACTGATACGCGGCGGGCTTGCCAGTGACGGCGGCGTCGGCACGGCCGATACCAACGAGATCAAACATCTCCTGGTTCTTTTCCACCTCCACGCGCTGCACCTGCGGATAGTTGTCGCGCAGGAAATTGACTGACTTCGTGCCGACCTGCACGCTTACTTTCTTGCCGTTGAGATCGGCGAGGGTCTTGATCGGCGAGTCGGCCTTGACGAGCGCGGAGAGACCGCCCGCGAAGTATGACTGCGTGAAATCGACAACCTGCGCGCGTTCCGGCGTGATGTAGATGCCCGAGATCGCCGCGTCGAACCGCCGCGCCACGAGACCAGGAATGAGCCCCTTGAAATCGATGTCCGTCCACTGGACCTGCTTGCCCATCGCCTTGGCCAGTGCGTTCATGATGTCGATGTCGAAGCCGGTGCGCTGGCCCTTATCGACGAATTCCATCGGCGGGAAAGTCGCGTCGGTTGCGACGTTGAGCACGTTCGAATCTTGCGCGGATGCCGTGCCGGGCGTGATCGCCGTCAGCAGCGCCATACCGAGGGTCGCAGCGGAGAGAAGGTTTTTCAGTTTCATGGTGTGGGCTCCAGATTGTGTGGCCGTCGTTGAGTGAGATTCAGGCAGATTGCAGCCGGGTGGAGATGCTATTGGCCGTGCGCACGGTCCAGTCGGCGAGTTGTTGTTCGCGGCCCGCGGCGCGCGAGGACGGGGCCATCAGCGTGATCGATGCGCTCGCGCCCGCGCCGCGCGACATGCGCCGGAACACGGGCGCACTCACGCCCCAGACGCCGGGGTCGACTTCGCTGTCGCTCACGGCGTAACCGCGCGCGCGAATGCGCCCGAGCTCGGTCTCAAGGGCGGCCCGCGCCGCTTCGTCGCCGGCGAACTGGCGCTCCAGTGCTTCGTTGCGCGTTTTCTCCGCCATGAAGGCGAGCAGCGACTTAGCGGACGCACCCGCGCGCAACGGCACCGCGCGGCCTTTTTCGAACGAGCAACGCAGCGAGTGCGTGCTCTCGACCATCTCGAGGCAGATCACCTGGTCGTTCAAGGCGATGATGAGCCCGACGCTCTCCTGCGTCGCGCGCGAGAGCTGCACCATGCCGTCGCGGCTCGCGTCGACCAGCATCGAATTGATGTCGAAGCCGAGTGCGAGCTGCAGGCTCACAGGACCGGGGGCATAGCAGCCTGCGTCCTCCGTCACGAAGCCCCAGCGCTTAAGCAGCGCGATTTGGCGATAGAGCGTGCTTTGCGCGAGGCCGGTCACGCCGAGCATGTCCTTCACGGACATGGCCTTGCCGTGGCTCGCGAGCGCAGTAAGTACGAGCAGCAGCCGCTCGGCGCCGATGACGCTGGATTCCTGTTTCACCTTGAGTCTTGCCCGAAGAGATGCGATTCCGACGACGCAGAATGCCACAACGCTCCCGCCGGACAAAAATGCGATTCCCATTCCGCGGGAAAGATGAGTTGGGGTTTCCGCTACGGCTTACCTGGATCCGTGCTCAGTCGCAGCAGTACCGCAATGCGAGGGGCGCAGTCGTTACGCTGGCGAGCAGATGCAACAGCGCCATCATGTGTTAAACGTCAACAGCCAACGTCGCTTCGATCGGACGGCGCCAGCCACTGTTAGTTCTTTTGAGGTTGGAGCTGCCAGCTTGAAACACTCGAGGGCTAGTCGACTGGTCGGACGAAATCAGCGATGGTTTCTTCCAGCACATTGCCTCGTTTGACGCGTCGTTTGATCGGCGGCGGCCACCATGACATCGAGTTCCATCATTTTTTAGATCTCGGCCCTGCAGTCGAGTGACCGGTGTATCTCATTACCCGACGCCAAAACCCTGGTCCAGCGAACGGCTGTTCAGGGGGCGGGAGCAGGCGCGGACGACTGGCCGCTTTCGGGAAGCCAAACTCCATCGGCCGCTTCGCGGCGTTGAATTGGGGGACGGGGCCCGGCACATTCCGACCGAGATGGAATGGACACCGCCCCCCTTCGGGGACGTGGGCATAATTGAGGGCCTCCAGAACCGAACGGCATCAATGTGCCAAAGTGGAGTTGCGACACAACCACTTGAGGAACGGAGGCCCCAAATGAATGCTACGACATACGGACTGGATGTTGCAAAGCGGGTGTTTCAGTTGTACTGGGTCGACGCCCAAAACGGCGAGATTGCGAATCGGAGGTCTGGCCGCGACGATCTGATTACGTTTCTGGCTCAGCGTCCTGGCGGGCGCGTCGCTCTTGAAGCTTGCGGGAGCGCTCACTGGTGGGCACGTAAAATTCAGGCGTTGGGACGCGAGGTCGTGTTGTTGCATGCGCAGTTCATCCGACCATTTGTGCAGACGGACAAGACCGACGCGGCGGATGCGAAGGCCATATGGACTGCCGTTCAGCAACCTGGAATGCGCACCGTCGCAGCGAAGACAGAAGATCAACTTGCTGCCGTCGATGGCCACCGTATCGGCAGATAGCAGTTTCAGACGACGGCATGGTTCGACGAAACGCCGGCATACGTTCCGTATCGCCACGCCGTTGTCGCGGCGAAAGTCTCGATCGTCTTGAAGTCTGGTGTCAGACGTCCTGTCAGCCACATCATTTCGATATTGCGCTGGCATTCGCGCTCAAGACGCCGACTGGAAGGTTCCCGGTTCAGGTAGCCATAAATGTAGACCTTGAGCATCACGCCCGGGTGGTAGGGCGGACGCCCTGTGGCCGCCGGCGTAGCGCCGTTGAAGCCCGGGTTCCGCGGGGTCTAGTTCGTCGACGAAGACATCTATGATTCTGACCGGATTGTCCTGTCCTATGTAGTCGTCGACGCATTCGGGAAGTAGTGTGACCTGTTTGCGGTCATCGCCTCCAACGAATCGCTTCATGAGTCACCCGGTCTCAATGAGTTGCTTCAGTTTAGGCGATGAGTGCGTTTTCACACAGGCTCGGCCAGTTTCTGCCGTTCGCCTGCGCCTTGCAGTGGTAACCCGAACGGCCGGTCCGCGCCAGAACCTGCCCAAACTTCAACTTGATCGTTTCGGCCTCAGCCGACATTGGAGCCGTCGGAGGTGTACGGCAGGAATGCGGCGAATTCCCGACCGTGGCGGAGTAGCCCGCGGACAACTTCGTTTGCCACGAGCGCTTAGAACTTGTGCCTGATACCCATTACGACACCCGTCTGATTCTCGTTGGCGAGAGTAGTCCCGTAGCCGCCAACGCCGAGCGTTGAGCCGCCTTTGTTGCGTGCGTAGGCTGCCGTCGCGTAGAGGTCAGTCCGCTTCGACAAGAAATAATCAGCGGACAGGACCGCGAGCCACGGGTCTGCACCCGTCGAATGAACGTCTTGGCAGTAGCCGCTCGCAGTGAGAGAAAATGCTGGCGTGACGAAATATTCAGCGCCCAACCAATACATGTTGGCGGCGTTGGCTTTCGAGCCGTTTGGCACCGCAATGGGATTTGCAGGAAGGAAAGCGCTCGATGCGCGCAGGTAACGATACCCTGCATACGCTTTCACTGGACCAAATTGATACGAGGCGGCAGCGGACACTCGACGTTCAGTGCCGGTGTTCGTTGCTGCCGTGTTGCTGTTGCGTTGCTCATACGCGGCGGTCGCGGCGAACGGGCCAGTAGCGTAACCGATCGCGCCGCGGCGGGGAAGGGTAGCGTGTCACCACCGACGCGGGCAATCGTCGGGCAGCGCCGCAGTCCCGCGATTGCAGCCGCAGGTATTGCCGCGCAGACCTGCAGCCGGGCGTTTTCCCAGCGCGCAACGAACTGTCCTTCGATACTTTGATAAGGCCCGCACCACGGCCGGCCACTGCTCAGTCCCAACAAACTGATCTGTCAGCACTTAATGAATTCCCGATACCTGCCGATATCCCACTTTGAGAGCGGCCCAAAGGCGTCGCACCCGTGAAACCGATTCGCGCGCAAAGAAAAAGAATGACTGGGTATTCAAAGGTGATGGCAGCGTTGAATTATGCGCGGTGGATAGATAGGTGGTTTCGTTTGCAGGCTATATTTGCGCTGCTCTTTATCTCTGTCCAGGCCATTTTTGGCAGCGCTGCGGCTTTCGCATTGTCCGCTGGTTGTACGGCGGTCAACGGGTTAAGCACGTCCGCGACGACCTCCACATTCCCGGCTTCTGACTTTGTTTCTGGCGATACGCTCACCGTCAGCTTCTACAACGACGGTCAGGACTCAAGCGGTTTGGAAATCGGATCGGACCACGTACTGGTGGAGACTGCCGGTTATTCGCCATATCTCGTGTTCTATGCGTCGGATCACACGACGGCGGGCAGCCAGTCCGTTACCGTTCCAGCGGGAGACCTCTCGGCCAGTGGCCTGAACCTCTTCGTGTCAACGTCCAACGGCAATATCAGCAATGTTGTCTATTCGTGTACGAATGCAACCGCCGCTGCGCCTGTGGCCGGAGCCGTCAGCGCGACAGTGGCGGCGAACAGTTCTGCCAATTCGGTCACGCTGAACATCACGGGCGGCACGCCGACCTCGGTGGCCGTTGCAACGGGCGCATCGCACGGCACGGCGACGGCAAGCGGGACCTCGATCAACTACACGCCGGCTTCGGGCTATTCTGGCAGCGACAGTTTCACCTATACGGCGACCAATTCAACAGGGACCTCATCGGCAGCAACGGTCACAGTTGCCGTCACAGCGCCCACGCTAGCGTTTTCGCCGTCAGCGGGCGCGCTTGCAGCGGGCACCGTCGGCACCGCGTACAGCCAGACAGTCACCGTATCGAACGGTCTTGCGCCGTATAGTATGTCGCTCGGCACGACGAGCAACGTGTCCGGGACACTGTCGGCGACCGGCACGGCAACGATCGCGTGGACGCCGACAACCGCAGGCACCTACAACGTGACGGTGCATGCCACGGACGCGGATGGCGTGGCGGGCTCGGCAGCGTATACGATCACCGTGACGGAGCCGGCGCCGATAGCAGGCGCAGTTTCAGCGACGGTCGCCGCGAACAGCAGCGCCAGTCCGATTACGCTCAACCTGTCTGGTGGATCGGCCACGTCTGTCGCGGTGGCTTCGGCCGCCTCGCACGGAACTGCGACGGCATCCGGCACCTCGATCACCTACACGCCGACGTCCGGATACTCGGGCACCGACTCGTTCACGTACACGGCAACCAATGGCACGGGCACTTCAGCGGCGGCAACCGTCGCGATCACCGTGAGTTCGCCGACCTTGGGGTTCACGCCCTCTGCAGGCACCTTGACAAGTGGCACGGTCGGCGTCGCGTATAGCCAGTCCGTGGCCGTGACCGGCGGAACGTCGCCCTATACGTATTCTGCAACCGGACTGCCGACCGGGCTGGCGATCTCGTCGTCCAGCGGAACAATCTCCGGCACGCCGACGGTGTCCGGGACATTCTCCACCACCGTCACCGCGACGGATGGCAATCACGTGACCGGAGCCGTGGCCTACACGCTCTACGTTGCGCCCCTCGCGCCTGTGGCCTCGAACGTGAGCGTGAGCGTCTCAGAGAACAGCACGAACAACTCAATCACCGTGAATGCCGCAGGCGGTGCCGCAACCTCAGTCGCGATTGTGTCGACTGCGCGCCATGGTCTGGCGAGCGTGTCGGGAACCTCCATCACCTATACGCCTAACACGGGCTACACAGGATCGGACAGTTTTACGTATAGCGCGACAAACGCCTCGGGCACCTCAAGTGCGACGGTCAATATCAGAGTGTCCGGCAACGCGCCTGTCGCCCTGGATCACAGCGCTACGCTGTATGCAGGCCAGACGGCTTCGGTGAACCTGAGCGACGGCGCCACCGGCGGGCCGTTTTCTGGCGCGGCGCTCGTCAGCGAGCCTGCCGCGGCACATGGCACTGCCAGGATCAGCGCGAACAGCACCGGCTATGTGCTGACGTTCGCTGCCGCTTCGCATGCGAGCGGCGCAGTGGTCATCCGCTACACGCTGACCAATTCGTGGGGCACATCGACGCCTGCCACCGTCACTTTTCAGGTGACGACCCGTCCGGACCCGAGCAAGGACGCTGAGGTGGTTGGCTTGCTCAACGCGCAGGCCCAGAGTGCAGAGCAGTTCGCGAATGCGCAGATCGGCAATTTCAACGACCGCCTGGAACAGTTGCATAGCGAGCGCACGCGGCACGATGGTCTATTTAACATCCACGTCGGATTACCGCAGGCGCGTACAGCGCAGACGGGCACCCGTACGTCCGCGCAGCAGACCGGCATCTCGACCGCTCATTCTGCCGCGCTGGATGAGCAGACAGCGGAAAATGTCGGTCCACAACTCCCGCAGTGGCTGTCACGCGGAGATCTCGCCGTCTGGACGGGCGGCTTTGTCAATTTCGGCACGTCTGAAAAGGATTCCGTTCAGCTCAGTCATACACTGGTCGGTTTGAGTGCCGGCGCGGACTACCGGTTCCAGCCGGCCCTTGTAGCAGGGTTCGGGTTTGGTTATGGGCGAGATATCAGCGATGTCGGAAGCTTGGGGACGCAAAGCCGGGGCGAGGCTGTCAGCGTGGCCTTTTACGGAAGTTACCACCCCAGCGCTGTTTTCGTGGATGGCCTGCTGGGCTACAGCCATCTGACCTTCGACAGCCGGCGCTATGTGACGGATACGGGAGCGTTCGCGAACGGCAGCCGTGGTGGTGACCAGATTTTCGGCGCCTTGACCTCTGGCTACGACCTGCGCACGGGCGCGGCGCTGCTCTCGCCGTATGCCCGGCTGCAGTTCTCATCAACGCTCCTCAGGCGATATGCGGAAAGCGGAGCGGGCGCGTTCGATCTCGCCTATGCCGATCAGCGGCTCAGCCACGTATCCGGCGTGGCCGGCTTGCGTGGCGAATACGGCATTCCCGCCTCGTGGGCGGCGATCAGACTGCGCGGCCGGATCGAATACAGCCACGCACTGACGGGAACTAGCACGGCGCGGCTAGGTTATGCGGACACGGATGACAGCACGTATGCGGTTACGGTGCTCGGACTGAGCGAAAACCAGTTGATGACCTCGGTGGGGGTCGACTTCCAGATGCCCCTCGGCTTTACTACGGGACTCACGTACCAAGGCACGTTTGGCATGAGCGATCACACGCGGAATCATGCATTCGTGATTCGCCTGTCAGTGCTGTTTTAAACGTGCGGTGACGCGTCATCGCACCGTATGCATGGTCTTGCCCGCAGACGGAACTCATACGTCGCAATGCCATCTTCGCAAACAGCCTTTGCCGGTCCGGGAGACCCTTCGACGTGCTGGAACGTGAACATGCTCGGCTTACTTTCTAAATCTGTCGGCAACTCTTCTTTCATTGCCGGTCAGCAGCGAGACTTTCAAGGGCACGACAAGCGGGGCGGAAATCGCCGTCAGCGGCGATGGGCGCTTTGTCTATGCCGAAAATCGAGCAGAAGATTCGCTGGCCGTCTGTAGGGTCGATGCGAATTCCGGCGACCTCTCGCTGGTTCAACGTGTGGCCGCGGGCAGTGAAAGGCCTTGGGTTTCGCGATCGATAGGTCCGGTAAGTGGATGCTGGTTGCGAACCAGGGCAGCGGCAATGTGAAAGTGTTGGGCATCGACACCGCGTTCGGCAAGCTTTTTGATGGCGGGCAAACGGTCAGCGTGCCGACTCCGGTCAGCATCGCCTTCGTTAAATAGCTGATTTAGAGGTGGGCTCGCATAATACCGCTCAATGTCCGGGACGCCGCAAATGCGCAAGATGGAACCGCCGTTGGAACAGATGATCGACACCGACGGTGAATATAGTCTCACGGTTCACGCCGGCGGGTGCGCGCGAGGAGCGTGAGCGTCGCGAGGGTAATCCGCTTGCGCATCGCACATCGCGCGTCGCGGTGGAGGTTGAATGCGGCTGTTAAAGTTGCTCGTGCAGGCGAGGAAGGTCTAGGCTTAAGAGTGGTTGCAGGTGAGCATCGCGCACGGGCGCGCCGCAGCGCCACCGCCGCGAAGATCAAGAAACTGATCCGTGCATCAGTCGACCGCACGCAGCGCGGCGCTTCACCTATTATGCAAGCGGGCAAACGATTGGAAACAATTTACGATGCCGACGAAGCGCTCCAATCCGGCGGCTGCCCCGATCGACGAAACAGTCATGAGTTGGGCTTGTCTTTGCCAGTTTGCCACCGGTTCTTCGTTGCTATTCTTTGCGACCTCTCAGGTTCCGCCCTGGCCCTCGGATTGGGCAGGATCATCTCGCCAGGTGCGAAGCTGGCCTGCCTACCAAGCGAAGGGCCGCTCCTGACAACTTCGGCCGTCCGCTACAGGTCAAGCCGCCTGGCACGCCCGGACTTCTTCCAACCTTGGAATCGAAGGTTGCGCGCCGTGACGTTGAACGCAGATGCTTGCGGCGACCTGCGCGTGCGTGAGCGCATCCGTGAACGCGGCCCGCATCGCCAGCTTCGCTGCCAGCGCGCCGACGAAGGTATCGCCGGCGGCGGTCGTATCGATCGCGCGAACCTGTCGCGCGGGATAGCGCGTTCCCGCGATTACCTCGCCCACGACATAAACGCCTCGTTCGCCGAGCGTCATCACGATGTTGCGCGCGCCAGCACGATGCAGCCTGCCCGCCGCGTGTGCGGCGGTGTCGCTTGCATCGGGGGCGAGTCCCGCGAGAATCGATACCTCGATTTCGTTGGGTACGAGATAGTCGATCAGTTCAAGCCAGTTGGCGGGCAAAGGTTGCGTCGCGGGCCCTGGATTCAGCACGGTCAGCTTGCCTAGCTGGCGCGCGATGACAAGCGTCGCGTGCACGGTCTCCGGCGGCGTTTCGAGCTGACACACGACCACGTCGCAAGCACGAAAGCGCGCTTCGTTCGCGTGAATGGTTGCGGGCGACAATGCGCCATTGCTGCCCGNCACCACCACGATACTGTTCTCGCCGGCAGCGGACACCGTGATCATCGCGAGGCCGGTAGAGTGCGTATCTGAGACTTCGATGCCCCCGCAATCGATGCCTTCGGCTGCGAGTTCATCGACACGTTGCGCGCCGTAAACATCGCGTCCGACGCAGCCGATCATCGCGACGCTCGCGCCCATGCGCGCGGCGGCAACCGCCTGATTCGCGCCT
>NZ_AWZV01000014.1 GCF_000472545.1 Burkholderia sp. WSM2232
GAAGCGCGCTCTGGCTGCCCGAGGCCCGTTTTAGACGCTTGCCCGTCGTGCAGATGCCGTGGTGCGCCGACGTGCGGAGTGCCGGGTTCCGCGCTGCAGGCGCGCCCGTGCCCTTGCCCGTGCCCTTGCCCTTGCCCTTGCCCTTGCCCTTGCCCTTGCCCTTGCCCTTGCCCTTGCCCTTGCCCTTGCCCTTGCCCTTGCCCTTGCCCTTGCCCTTGCCCCTTCGCCCTCCGCCCTCCGCCCGCTCTACGCGCAGAACCCCTCGATCAACGCCGCGACCTGTTCCGGCTGGTCGTGGTGCACCATGTGCCCGGCTTCGTCCATGATCTTCTCGCGCCAGTCCACAAACGCCCGAAAGCGCGCCTTGAATTCCTCGAGCGGAATCTCGCCGGCCAGCTCCGCAAGCGTCGGAGAATTCGCGGCCTCCACATGCAGCACTTTCGCGCTCACCTTGCGCCAGACGGCCATCACCTCGTCCAGACGGTAGAGCATCGGCCCGCGCAGCTTGTGCGCCGGGTCCGCGAGCAACATGAAGCGCCCCTCGCCGTCGGGCTTGGACCAGTGCTTTGCCAAGAACTGCGCGCGAGCGGGCGCGAGCCGCGGGTTAGTCTTCACGAGCCGCCCGGCCACTTCATCGAGCGACGCATAGCGCTTCAGTTGCGGCGGATCGCGCAGCTCGTCGAGCCAGTTTTGCAGGCGTCTGGGCGCTTGCGCGGCGTGCGCGGGCGCGAGTCCGAAACCCTCCAGATCCACCACCCGCCGCACGCGCTCCGGCCGCGCACCCGCATACAGGCAGACGACGTTCGCGCCGAGGCTGTGTCCGACGAGATTGACCTGACCGGTTGGCGCGTAATGGTCGAGCAGCGCATCCAGATCGGCGAGGTAGTCGTGGAACCAGTAATGTCCACCCCCGGCTTGCGCCACCGGCCAGTCGGACAGACCGAAGCCGCGCATGTCGGGCGCGATGACCTGCCAGTCACCGCCGAGCGCATCCACGACGAACTGGAACGACGCCGCCACGTCCATCCAGCCGTGCAGCATAAAGAGCGCAGGAGCGTCGGGATGGCCCCAGCGCCGCACATGCAGACGGATGCCGCGCACAGCGACGAACTCGGATCGGGAGGTATTCATGGTCGGACGCACGCCAAAAAAGAATGATCGTTCGATTATAGCGAGATGGACGGACGGCAGGCGGCGACTGCGCAGTGCAACGAGTCAGTCGGATGGCGTTGGAGGGACACTCGCGCTGTCTAGCTCGACGCCTGCCAGCGCCGCCAGCTCGGCGAGTTCCGCGGCGTCGAAACCCGCGTCGCGGCGCGCCTCGAAATTGAACGGACCGCGCAATTTCGGCGCGTGGTATTCGCAGGCAAGGCGCGTGTACGTCGCATGCGGATCAAGCCCGCCCTCGTCGCACAGATGACGGAACCAGCGGTTGCCAATCAGCACGTGACCGATTTCGTCACGCAGTATCACGTCGAGGATCGACGCCGACTTCTGGTCTCCTGCCTGCAGCAGACGCGCACGAATTGGCGGCGAGGCATCGAGCCCGCGCGCTTCGAGCGTCCGCGGCACGAGCGCCATGCGCGCGAGGACGTCGCCGCGCGTGCGCTCACACATGTCCCACAGGCCGTCATGGGCTGGAAAGTCGCCGTACCCATGGCCGTACTCCGCGAGCCGTGCTGCGAGCAGTGAGAAGTGATATGCCTCTTCGGCGGCCACTTTGAGCCAGTCGGTGTAGAAGGCTGCGGGCATGCCGGCGAAGCGCCACACCGCGTCGAGCGCCAGGTTGATCGCGTTGAATTCGATATGGGCGAGCGCGTGCAGCAGCACCGCGCGCCCTTGCGGCGATTGCATGCTGCGCCGTCCCAGCCGGCGCGGCTCGACGAGTTCCGGGCGGGCGGGCCGGCCGGGCAAACCCGGCGGCTCGTCCAGCGTGATTTCCGCGACGCACGGCACGGTGCCGTCGAGCACCGCCGCATGAAGGGCGCGCGCGGCGCTTGCCTTCTTCGCTGGATCGATTTCGCGCAGCGCGGCGAGCGCCGCCGTGCGCGCGCAACGCGGCTCGCCGCCCGCGGCGGACACGGACTGAACGGGCGCAGCGGACGGCGCGGAGCAAGCGGGAATGGCGGCGGACTTCATGAAAAACGTTGGCGGCAAAGTTATTGAACGTGACAGATAGCGAGCGAACGGTGCGGACAGCGGCGGGACAGCGCGAACGTATGAGGCGTCGGTTCGCGACCGATCGAGTGCCTCGCCTTCGGGACCGCCAGAACGCTCGCTTAGCAGGCAACCGGAGCGGGTCCGGCAGCCAGGCCACGACACCCCACGGTGAGCCGGATACGGCGCAGCGCCCGAACCACACAACCGTTTACAATACTCGATTCGACGTCCGCTAGCGCCCAACCGGCCGCGCCGTAACCCGCGAAGAGCCGTCGAACCCGACACGCCGCGAGCCTTTCCCTGCCCGCGACCGATCCACGAGGAGACAACGTGACCATTTACAAGCTTGGCGACGCCGCGCCGAACATTCATGAAAGCGTGTTCGTCGCCGATTCCGCGACCATCATCGGCAACGTGACGCTCGAGGAAAATTCAAGCGTCTGGTTTGGCGCAACGCTGCGCGGCGACAACGAGCCGATCACGCTCGGTGCGGGCAGCAACGTTCAGGAAAACGCCGTCTTGCACACCGACCCCGGCTTTCCGCTGACGATTGAAGCGAACGTGACGATTGGCCATCAGGTCATGCTGCACGGCTGCACGATCAGGGAAGGCGCGTTGATCGGAATTCAGGCGGTGGTCTTGAATGGCGCGATAATCGGCCGCAACTGTCTGGTCGGAGCGGGCGCCATCGTCACCGAAGGCAAGGTGTTTCCCGACAATTCGCTGATCCTCGGCGCGCCCGCGAAGGTGGTGCGCGAACTGACCGAGGCGGACATCGCCAACATGCAGCGCGGCACGGCCAGTTACGCCGAGCGCCGCGAGTATTTCAAGGCGCAGCTCGTGCGCATCGGCTAAACCGGCCGCGTGCGCGGGCGCGCAGGGTGTATGCACGGACTTCGCCGTGCGGCGCCATTCGATAGAGGAAAAGTTGTGAGCGACCAGTTGCAAAAATTCATGTTCAGCGCGGCGCCAGTGCGCGGCGAGATCGTTTCGCTGCGCAACACGTGGCAGGAAGTGCTCACGCGCCGCGAGTATCCCGCGCCGGTGCGTACGATCCTCGGCGAGATGATGGCGGCCTGCGCGCTGCTGTCGGCGAATCTGAAGTTCGACGGCACGCTGATCATGCAGATTTTCGGCGACGGCCCGGCCAAGATGCTGGTGGTTCAGTGCAGCTCGGACCTGTCGATGCGCGCGACGGCCAAGCTCTCCGGCGAGGAAGGCAGCACGATCGGCGATACCGCCTCGATGGTGGAGCTGCTCAACGCAAGCGGTCATGGCCGCTGCGTAATCACGCTCGATCCGCGCGACAAGAAGCCCGGTCAGCAGCCCTACCAGAGTATCGTGCCGCTTTCCGGCGAGGACGGGCCGCTCAGTTCGATGGCCGAAGTGCTCGAGCACTACATGCATCACTCGGAGCAGCTCGACACGCGTCTGTGGCTCGCCGCCAACTCCGAGCGGGCGGTCGGCATGTTGCTGCAAAAGCTGCCCGGCGACGGCGGCATCGTCCCGCATCCGGGCGAACTGGATGCGGACACGTGGGAGCGCGTGTGCACGCTCGGCAGCACGCTCTCGCAGGACGAACTGCTGAAGGAAGAGCCGGAAACCGTGTTTCGCCGCCTGTTCTGGCAGGAAAACGTCCAGCATTTCGAGCCGGCCAGCGCACGCTTCGAATGCACGTGCTCGCGTGAAAAAGTGGGCTCGATGCTGAAGATGCTCGGTCGCGACGAAGTGGACAGCGTGATCGCGGAACGCGGCCACGTCGAGATTCATTGCGAGTTCTGCAACCAGCGGTACGAGTTCGACCCGGTCGACGTGGCGCAACTTTTTCTCGCCAACGCACTCTCACAAGGTGTGTCGCCGGCCGCGGAGCAACGGCACTAACACCGCCGCGGGCCAGCGGTTTGGGCGGTGTCTTGGATTAGCATCGGCTTGACGTAGCAGCCTCGCCGGCGGTCTCATTCGTGGGTGCCCGGCGGGCACCTGGTGCCCACGCCCTTGCCGCCTGGTTGCCACTTAGCGTCCGTTTAGGTATCCGATCTATCGGGACTCAACATGAGCATTTCCACTTCATTTGGAGGCGCCGCGCGCACGCTTGCCGTGCTGACGGCGCTCGCGAGCCTCTCGGCGCTGACCGGTTGCATGATGGACCCGCCGGGCCCGTCGCCCATATACAGCCGGCTGCCCGCTGACCAGGCGGGCATGGCTAGCACCGCCCAGCCGCTGACACCGGCCGAGCGGCAACGTTACGATGCAATCGATCAGCAGGTCATGGCCGAGCAGAATCAGGCCATTGCCGCGGAAAACGCCGCGCAGGCGTGGTCGCGTTATTACAGTCCGCCGGTACCCGTCTCGGTGTACGGCAGCTACTACGGCGGCGGATGGGGCCACGGCTGGGGCACGGGCGTCGGCTTTGGCTACGGGCCTTATTGGGGCTGGTAACGGGATACCGGCGTGGGAATACCGGCGTGCGAATACGGCGTCATGCCTGAAGGCTCGTTGCAGGCATGCCTGAATGCAGGCCGCATGAGACTTTTTTACGTGCTCTCCCCTGCTGCATGCCGGTAGACGAAAAAAGGCGCGGTTCGCACCGCGCCTTTTTTCGTCCCGGTTCTGCCGCCGTCCTGTTGGCCGTGGGCCCTGCCTCATGCTCTGGGATCACCGCAACGCAGTGATGGCACGCGCGAAGCTCAGTGCGCGGGCTTCTTCTCTTTTGCCGCCTTGCCGCCGTGCTTCCGCTCCGGCTTTGCACGTGATTCCGGATTCGGCACCACATGCAGCGGCGCGGCAGACACCTCGCCGCGAGTCGAAGTCGCAGCCGAGGGCGCGTTTGCCGTCGGCAACGGTGCATTCGGCGACACGAACTGCACGAACACTTCGCCGTCCTTGACCATGCCCATTTCATAGCGGGCACGCTCTTCGACGGCAGCGGTGCCGTTCTGCAGGTCCTGCACCTCGCCTTGAATGCGCTCGTTACGCAGCTTAGCCTCGGCGTTCTTCTGCACCTGCTGCGCGAGTTGCTGCTGTAGCTCGTGAACGCGCAACCATCCGCCATGGCCCCACCACAGCGGATACTGGATCAAAGCCAGCAGAACGATCAGTACAGCAGTGACGAGCCGCATGAAGTAAGCACAATAAATACGCGCCGCCCTGCGCTTTACGCAGGGCGGCGAGGTCAATCAGACACGAAGGAGAACCGGCTCATCGGTCAGCGTAGAAAACAGTGGTCACAACCATTGATTAGCGCAGATTGTAGAACGCCGACTTGCCCGGGTAGCTGGCGATATCGCCGAGGTCTTCTTCGATACGCAGCAGCTGGTTGTACTTCGAGATACGGTCCGAGCGCGACAGCGAACCGGTCTTGATCTGCCCGGCGTTCAGGCCGACAGCGATATCCGCAATCGTCGAATCTTCCGTTTCGCCGGAGCGGTGCGAGATCACAGCCGTGTAGCCCGCGCGCTTCGCCATTTCGATCGCGGCGAAGGTTTCCGTCAACGTACCGATCTGGTTGATCTTGATGAGGATCGAGTTTGCGATGCCCTTCTCGATGCCTTCCTTCAGGATGCGCGTGTTCGTGACGAACAGGTCGTCGCCCACCAGCTGGATTTTCTTGCCGAGCTTCTCGGTGAGCAGCTTCCAGCCTTCCCAGTCGCCTTCGTGCATGCCGTCTTCGATGGACACGATCGGGAATTTGTCGGCGAGCGTCGCCAGATAGTCGGTGAATTCAGCCGACGACAGTTGCAGACCCTCGCCCGCCAACTGGTACTTGCCGTCGTGGTAGAACTCGCTCGCTGCGCAGTCGAGCGCGAGCAGCACGTCTTCGCCGGCGCGGTAGCCCGCTTTTTCGATGGCTTGCAGGATCGTGGACAGACATTCGTCGTTGCTGCCGAAGTTCGGCGCAAAGCCGCCTTCGTCGCCGACCGCCGTGCTCATGCCGCGGTCCGACAGAATTTTCTTCAGCGCGTGGAACACTTCGGCGCCGCAGCGCAGCGCTTCGCGGAAAGTCGGCTGGCTGACCGGCACGATCATGAATTCCTGGATGTCCAGGCTGTTGTTTGCATGCGCGCCGCCGTTGACGATGTTCATCATCGGCACCGGCAGTTGCATCGCGCCCGAGCCGCCGAAGTAACGGTAGAGCGGCAGGCCGGCTTCTTCAGCGGCGGCCTTCGCGACGGCCATCGAAACGGCCAGCATCGCGTTCGCGCCGAGGCGCGACTTGTTGTCCGTGCCGTCGAGTTCCAGCAGGGTCTTGTCGAGGAAAGCCTGCTCGGAAGCGTCGAGGCCCATGATCGCTTCGGAGATTTCGGTGTTGATGTGCTCGACGGCCTTCAGCACACCCTTGCCGCCGTAGCGGCCGGTTTCACCGTCGCGCAGTTCGATCGCTTCACGCGAGCCGGTCGACGCGCCCGACGGCACCGCGGCGCGGCCCATCGTGCCGGACTCCAGCAGCACGTCGCATTCGACGGTGGGGTTGCCTCGCGAATCGAGAATCTCTCGACCGATGATATCTACGATAGCACTCATGGTTTCCTCAAGAAATGACGATGAATTCGTTACTGTGACACTGCACCTGGCGCCTGGTGTGGCGTTGGCCGACCACCCCGACAGACAAGCTGTGCGCCGATACGTTCGACAACCATTGTGCGCATTTGCCGCGCGCCGGCTCGCAACATCAGCCGGCCGGCCCATGATGCGAGCCGACGCGCGGGCGCATGCCTGAATCAGTTGAAATCGCTTTCGAGGAACGGCGCGCGCTTGACCGCCTGATCGAGCGTAACGAGCGTCTCCAGCAGATCGGCCATGCGGTTGAGCGGCACCGCGTTCGGGCCGTCCGACTTGGCTTCTGCCGGATTCGGATGCGTTTCCATGAACAGGCCCGCCACGCCGACTGCCACTGCCGCCCGCGCGAGCACCGGCACGAATTCGCGCTGACCGCCCGAGCTCGTGCCCTGGCCGCCCGGCAACTGCACCGAGTGCGTGGCGTCGAACACGACCGGCGCATGGGTTTCGCGCATGATCGCGAGCGAGCGCATGTCCGACACGAGATTGTTATAGCCGAACGACACGCCTCGCTCGCAGGCCATGAAGCGGTCTTCGGAAAGACCGGCTTCACGTGCCGCGTCGCGCGCCTTGTCGATCACGTTCTTCATGTCGTGCGGCGCGAGGAACTGGCCTTTCTTGATGTTGACCGGCTTGCCCGAACGCGCACACGCGTGAATGAAGTCAGTCTGACGGCATAGGAAAGCAGGCGTTTGCAGCACGTCGACCACGGAGGCGACCTGTTCGATCTCGTGCTCGGCGTGAACGTCGGTCAGCACCGGCAGGCCGAGCTGACGCTTCACTTCCGACAGAATGCGCAAACCTTCGTCCATGCCAAGACCGCGGAACGACTTGCCGCTGCTGCGATTGGCCTTGTCGTACGACGATTTGTAAATGAACGGAATGTTCAGCTTCGCGCAAATTTCCTTCAGGCGGCCCGCCGTGTCGATCGTCATTTGCTCCGATTCGACGACGCAGGTGCCGGCGATCAGGAAAAACGGCTTGTCGAGCCCGATTTCGAAATCGCCCAGTTTCATGCTTTCTCCCCGACTTCGTTCGCGACACGCGACTGCTGATGCGCCAGCGCTGCCTCGACGAACGACTTGAACAGCGGATGGCCGTCACGCGGCGTGGAGGTGAATTCCGGGTGGAACTGCACGCCGACAAACCACGGGTGCATGCTGCGCGGCAGTTCCATCATTTCCGGCAGATCTTCACTCGGAGTACGGGCGCTGATGATAAGACCACCGGCTTCGAGCTGAGGCACGAAGCGGTTATTGACTTCATAACGGTGACGATGGCGCTCGTTCACGTCCTTGCCATAGATCTCTTCGGCCATCGTGCCGGGCTTGATCGGGCAGCGCTGTGAACCGAGACGCATCGTGCCGCCGAGATCGGATTCTTCAGTACGCTTTTCGACGCGGCCTTCGCGGTCGTACCACTCGGTGATGAGCGCGACCACGCGGTTCGGCGTTTCCTGATCGAATTCCGTGCTGTTCGCGTCCTTCAGGCCGACCACGTCGCGTGCGAATTCGATCACGGCCAGTTGCATGCCGAGGCAGATGCCGAGGTAAGGCACCTTTGCTTCACGCGCATAACGGATTGCAGCGATCTTGCCTTCGGTGCCGCGACGGCCAAAGCCGCCAGGCACGAGCACCGCGTCCAGATGCTTGAGACTCTCGACGCCATGCGTTTCGATCTCTTCCGAATCGATGTACTCGATGTTCACGCGCGTCGCCGTATGCATGGACGCGTGGCGCAGCGCTTCGATCAGCGACTTGTACGATTCCGTCAGATCAACATACTTGCCGACCATGCCGATCGTGACTTCGTGCTCCGGGTTCTGCAGCTTTTCGACGAGCTCCGACCACATGGACAGATCCGCCGCCTTCGGCGTGAGCTTGAGTTCTTCGCAGATGATCGCGTCGAGACCCTGGTCGTGCAGCATCTGCGGAATCTTGTAGATGCTGTCCGCGTCCCACACGGAAATGACGGCGTCTTCCGGCACGTTCGAGAACATGGAGATTTTCGCGCGTTCGTCGTCCGGAATGCGGCGGTCGGCGCGGCACAGCAGCACGTGCGGCGAAATACCGATTTCGCGCAGCTTTTGCACGCTGTGTTGCGTGGGCTTGGTTTTCAGTTCGCCGGCGGTGGCCACCCATGGCACCAGCGTGAGATGCACGAAGCACGCACTGTTGCGGCCCATGCGCAGGCTCATCTGACGCGCGGCCTCGAGGAACGGCAGCGATTCGATGTCGCCCACCGTGCCGCCCACTTCGACGATCGCAACGTCCGGCTCGCCGCAGGTGGCCGACGCGGCGCCACGCTCGACGAAAGCCTGGATTTCATTCGTGATGTGCGGAATGACCTGCACCGTCTTGCCGAGATAATCGCCGCGGCGTTCCTTGCGGATCACCGATTCGTAGATCTGGCCCGTGGTGAAGTTATTGGCCTTGCGCATCTTCGTGCTGATGAAGCGCTCGTAGTGGCCAAGGTCGAGGTCGGTCTCCGCTCCGTCTTCCGTCACGAACACTTCGCCGTGCTGGAACGGGCTCATCGTGCCGGGGTCGACGTTAATGTAGGGATCGAGCTTGAGAAGGGTGACTTTCAGACCGCGCGATTCGAGGATCGCGGCGAGGGAAGCGGCGGCAATACCCTTGCCGAGGGAAGATACTACGCCGCCGGTGACGAAAACATATTTGGTCATCGCTGGATGCTCGCGGGAAAAACGGATTATACCGTAAAGCAGGGTCCCAACCGAGCAAAATGCGAGCAGCCCCGGCGCGCGCACGTGCGGTGCAATCCAGCCGCGATCGACGCACGCCGCCTCAGCTCCGCTGGTTCAGTTCGCGCAGCATCCGCTGCACAGCGCGCGCCGTTTCGATCGGCTTTTCCATCGGAAAGAGATGGCTGCCCTCGATCCATTCGATGTGGCCGCCCGTCGCGCGGCGCGTGGCGTCGAGCCCGACCTGGCGGATTTCTTTCGAGCGCGTGCCGGCGATGAAACCCACGGGCACCGGCGCGCCTCGCGCGAGCCGCGCACCGAGCGTGTGCGGTAAAGTCCGGTAGATCTGATATTCGATGCGGCGATCGAACGCGAGGCTGCGCGTTCCGTCATGCGACACCTGCGGAATGCCGAAGTCGATGTAGTCGGACAGCATGCGCTCGTCCCACCGCGCGAACGCCGGCTTCGCATGAAAATGCCGCCATGCCTCGTCGCGGCTCGCCCAGTGGGTGCGGCGCGTGCGCGTGGCGGCCGCGGGCGAGAGCCGCTCGTCGAGCCCGGTCCACTGCGAGACGCGCAGGACGCTGCTGCGCCAGCCCGCGACCACCGGAGAGTCCAGCATTACGACGCCCCTCACCCACTGCGGCTTTTTCAGCGCGGCCAGCAGCGAAAGATAGCCGCCTAGCGAATGGCCGACGAGCCACACAGGCTCCTCGTAGGTACGGCCGATGTCGTCCAGCAACTGTTCGACGAGATGCGGCCAGTCCTGCGTCACGGGAAAGCGCGGATCATGCGCGATGCGTTCGATCGCGCGCACCTCGTAGTCGTCGGAGAGCTCGGCGAAAATCGTCCGGTAGGTCGAGGCCGGAAAGCCGTTCGCGTGCGAAAAGTGAATGATGTTTTTCAACTGCGATGATCTCCGTTCTGTTTTCGTGCAGCGGGTAAAGCTTTGCTGCATACGGCAGATGCCCGGCGGTGTTTTGGTGGCTACGCGGTTTGTGTGCCCGCTCGACAGCGAGTGGAAAGCGCCGCTCTCGTCGGCCGTTCCTCGGCCGTTCTATCGTCTACTGTGATGCCTGCGTGATACATGGCCACGATCGGCGAACGGCTGCACGAACATTCAGCGATCCATCCAGTAGCGCCGGTGCGTGTCGCGATAGCGCTCGACCGTGAGCGCGGCCTCCTGCGCAGGCGGGCCTTCGCGTGTCGCGAAATGCGGGTCGACGAGAACGCGCACCGCACCGTCCGCGTCGCTCCTGCCCAGCTCGATGTGACGCGCCGAATAGCGCGCCAGCACACCCGCATTGGGATGATGAAAGCGGTTGCGATAGCCTACCTGAAATAGCGCGACGAGCGGGTCGATAGAATCGAGGAACGGCTCGGTCGACGAAGTCTTGCTCCCATGATGCGGCACCACGAGCACCTGCGCGCGCAGCATGTGGCGATCGCGCGAGAGCAGCATGCGTTCGGCGGGCGCCTCGATGTCCGCCGTGAGCAAAGCGGCAAGAGGCGCGTCCGGGGCTTGAGGCTTCGCGGGGTCGTTTGGCTTGTCGTTTGGCTTGTCGTTCGGGTTGCCGTCAACCTTGTCTTTGGAGTTGCTGCGCCCTCCACTGTCCGCCTCGCTGCCCACGCGGTCATGCCCAGCCGGGCCGTGCACCGCCATTGGTGGCGACGTGCTCACGCGCAGCACGCAGCAATGCTCGTTCGGCTTGCCTTGCAGGGGACCTGCGTCGGGCCACAGCATCGTGAACTCGACACCGTCCCACTGCCAGCGCTGCCCCGCCGCACACGGCAGTGTCTGCGCGCCGTGTTGCCGCGCAGTCGCCCATAGCGCGTTAGCGGGCGCCAGCGAGGCGACCATCTGACGAACCTCGATTGCCTCCAGCACAGCTGGCGCGCCGCCCGAGTGGTCCGAATCTGCGTGACTGATGATCAGCGTATCCAGTGCGTTCACGCCTTGCGCCCGCAAGAACGGCACCACCACCCGCTCGCCGGCATGAGTCGATTCGGGCCCGGGCCCGGCATCGAACAACAGCGCATGGTGCGCGGTCTCGACTAGCACCGAACTGCCTTGCCCGACATCGAGCGCGGTGAGCCGGAAGCTGCCGGGCGGCGGCGCGGACGGCGCCGAGGCAACCAGCGGCAACCACGTGAGCGGCGCCGCCCAGCGCAGCGGCCAGCCGCGCGGCGCGAGACACCACAGCACGCCCGCCGCCGCGCTGGCGAGCGCCCAGCCATCCGGCCGCGGCAGCCACCAGAGCACCCAGCGCGGACCGGACAGCCACTGCAATCCCGCCATCATCACGTCGAGCAAGGCGTGCGCGATTCGCAGCGCCGCCGCATCCAGCGGCGCGGGCAGCACCATGCCGGCCAGCACCGCAGGCGTCACGAACACACTCACCCACGGAATCGCGAACGCGTTCGCGAGCGGCCCGATTAACGGAATCTGCGCGAACCAGAGGACGGTCAGCGGCGCGAGCGCGAGCGTGACCGCAAGCTGTACATGCGCCGCGCCATGCAGCCGCTCGCCGAACGCGCGCAGGCGCCGCACAGCGGCGGCGCGCAAGCTTGAAAAGCGCATGAGGCGTAGGAGCCGCGAGAAGCGTGAGTGGCGTGAGAAGCATGACAGGCGTGAGAGGCGCGAGATATGTGAGAAGCGCGAGATGTGTGAGAACCACGACAGGTTTGACAACCACGAGGGGCGTGAGAGGCACGAGAAGCGTGAGAGGCACGACAGGTGTGAGAAGCGCGAGAGGCGTAAGAAGCGCAACCAGCGCGCAAAGCGTGAAGAGCGCGACGAGGACCCGGCTACGGCGCCGCTATCGTCGCCGATTTCGTCCGTAAGCGGTTCATGATTCTGCACGCGTGGCCTCCCCGACGTGGCGTAAAGAATCGCCGCGACCGCGCAGAAAGACAGCCAGAATCCCGCCGACACCACCGCCCACGGATCGATCAGCAACACGAGCCCGAGCGCCCATGCAAGCACGGCCGAGCGCGGCACATTGCGCCCGCTCAGGTAGGCCAGCGCGACGACGCTCGCCATCCACAGCGCACGCTGCACCGGCACGTTGAAACCGGCGAGCGCTGCATGAAGTGCGGCGAAGAGCGCGCCGCCCGTCACCGCGACAACCTGCGCGGGCAGACGCAACGGCCAGTGGCGGCCGAGCCATCCGGAGCGCCGCCAGACAGTGCCGACCAGCCACGCCGCAAGGCCCGCGGCAAAGCCGATATGCAGGCCGGAAATCGCCACGAGATGACTCGTGCCCGTGGCGCGCATCAGTTGCCAGTCAGCGGGAGTGATTTCGTCCTGCGCGCCGATTGCGAGCGCCGCCACGATGCCGCGATGCGCCGCGTTTGCGAGCACCGTGTCGATCCGCGTTCGTAGCGCCGCGCGCCAGCGATCCACGCTCACGCCGATGCCACGCGCATCTGTCCGCAGCCTCGCCGCCTGCGCATTGCCGCTCACATAGCCGGTGGCCCGCACGTTGCGCGCGAGCAAGGCAGCTTCCGCGTCGCGCAAACCGAAATTCGCATTGCCGTGCGGTCGCTTCAGACGCACCCGCAAACGCCAGCGCTCGCCGGGCTGGAGCGGTGGCGGCGGTGCTTCGTCACTGATCCATGCAAGCTGAATGACGCGCGGAAAAGCGACCGCCGCGGGCGAAGCCAAGCCAGACGGCAAAGCATCGGGTGACTCCACTTCGAAAAGAAAACGCACGCCCTGGTCGTCGCGCGCCGGCAAACCTTTGATGCTGCCGACCACGTCGATGTCGCGGCCTTCCCACCCGGGCGGGAGGCTCGACGCGAGCCGTGCATCGGCACGCCACGCGGCATAGCCGAAGCCCGTGCACCACGCCGCACAGCAGAGCGCGCCCCATCCGGCGCAGGACCGCCAGCGTCGACACCACCCACGTGTAGAAGGCCCGCGATGCTCATCATGCTCATCACGCTGGCGAGATAAACGCCCCCACCAGCCCCAGCCGGCGACTGCCAACGCCGTGCAGCCTACCAACGCGAGCACGCACCCGCCACGCCAGTCGGGCAGCGTCGCCTGCCGCTGCAGCCACACCACGCCCAACGCGAACCCACACCACCATGCACGCATCCGCCCTCCGCCCGCCATGCGCCGGGCGAGCCACACGTATCACCCGGCGTACAGGACGCAAGGCACGGCACGGGTGGCGCGCAAGCGCACGCACGGCCGGGGCGTGGGTCTCGCCCGGCGCGAACCACTGTAAATCAAGCGCTTCGATTATGCAGAGGAAAGGGCGAGCCGCGGCAGCGCGGCGAGCGCGTTAGCCGTTGTGCGTAGGGCGGTTTCGTCGGCGGTCGTGCCGCGCAACTGCGCAAGGCCCGCGCCGATGCCGGGAATCTGCTCGGGCGAGTTGCGCTGCTTGTAGATCCAGGCAGGGGGAATGTCTGGCGCGTCTGTTTCGACGACGAGCGCGTCGAACGGCAACTGTTCGGCGAGCCGGCGAATCTGCCGCGCGCGCTCGAAGGTCAGATTGCCGCCGAAGCCCAGATGCATGCCCTGGTCGATATACGCTTTGGCCTGCTGGAAGCTGCCGTTGAACGCATGCGCAATGCCACGGTGAATCTGGTGCCGCCGCAGCCCCTTGATTACCTGGTCCTGCGATTTGCGCACGTGGCAGATCACCGGCAGGTCGAATTCACGCGCGATCTGCAGTTGGCCGTTGTAGAAGAATTGCTGACGGGCGTCGTCGAGCCCGTCGACGAAATAGTCCAGGCCGATTTCGCCGATGCCGACAAAGCGCGGATCGTCGAGACTCGCCTCGATTTCCGCACGCAGCAATTCGAGGTCGTGCTGCTGCGCGGACGGCGTGAAGAGCGGGTGAATGCCCAGCGCGTACACGCCGCCCTCGAAGCTGTGCGCAAGCTCGCGCACGGTCGCGAAGTTCTGCCGGCCAATTGCTGGAATCACGATACGCCCTACGCCCGCGCGGTGCGCCGACGCCGCGACATGCTCGCGGTCGGCGTCGAATTCGGAAGCGTCGAGATGGCAGTGCGTATCGATCCACATGACTTGCCTCGCTAACAGAGTTGGCAACAGCGTTCGCTAGAGCGCCCGCTCATCGCGCCCGGCACGGTTCCGATCGTGCCTGCCAGACAGCCGACGCGGGTATCGCGATGCTTGCCGCGCGGGGCTGTGCAGCCGCATCGTCATACCGGCACTGGCGGCTCTTCATGCAGTACGCCGTCGCGCAGCCGCATGATGCGGTCGCAGCGGCCCGCCAGTTCCGGGTCGTGCGTGACGATCACAAAACTCGTTTCGAGCGTGCGCGACAGTTCGAGCATCAGGTTGAAGACCGTGTCCGCGGTGCTGCCGTCCAGGTTGCCGGTGGGTTCGTCGGCGAGCACGCACGCCGGTTTCGTGACCAGCGCCCGCGCGATTGCGACGCGCTGACGCTCGCCGCCCGACAGCTCGCCGGGCCGATGTTTCGCGCGATGTGCCATGCCGACACGCTCCAGCACGGCAAGCGCTTCACGGCGCGACGCTTCGGTGGTCATGCGGCGGATGCGCAGCGGCATCGCCACGTTGTCCAGCGCGGAAAACTCCGGCAGCAGATGATGGAACTGATACACGAAGCCGAGCGCGCGATTGCGCAAGTCGTTGCGTTCGCGCTCGGACAGTTTGGTGAACGGCTTGCCCATCACCGACACATGTCCCGCGCTCGGATCGTCCAGACCGCCGAGCACATGCAAAAGCGTGCTTTTGCCGGAACCCGACGCGCCGACGATCGCGAGTTTCTCGCCGCGCCGCACGCTCAGTTCCGTGTTGTTGAGCACCTGCACGTTCAGGCCGCCCTGCACGAACGACTTGGAAATGCCGGTCGCTTCCAGCACGTAGGGATAAGGCGTCATGTCCTGAGCAGCCACCGATAAGCTTGCGGAACGGTCATTCATAGCGCAGTGCCTCCGCGGGACGGACTCGTGCACCGCGCCAACTCGGATAGAGCGTCGCCACCGCCGACATCAGGAAGGCAATGATGCCGATGCGGGCGACGTCAGCGGGAATCAGCTCGGAGGGCAACTCGCTGATGAAATACACCGACGGCGGCAGGAACTGCACGCCGAGCGCATGCTCGATCATCGGCACGAGCCACGGAATGCTCCACGCGATCAGGCACCCGAGCGCGACGCCCGTTGCGGTGCCGATAAAGCCGATGGTCACGCCCTGCACGACGAAAATCTTCATGATGGAACGCGGCTGCGCGCCGAGCGTGCGCAAGATCGCGATGTCAGCCTGCTTGTTGGTCACGGTCATCACGAGCGAGGACACCAGGTTGAACGCCGCGACCGCGATGATCAGCGTGAGGATGATGAACATCATGCGTTTTTCGATCTGCACGGCCGAGAACCAGGTCTTGTTCTGCTGGGTCCAGTCGCGGATATACAGGTCGCCCGACAGACTGCGCGCAAGCTGATGCGCGACTTCAGGCGCCCGTTGCATGTCGGCGAGGCGCAGCCGCACGCCGGTCGGCGCGGGCAGCCGGAACAGCGCCTGCGCGTCCTTGATGTTGATGAGCGCGAGCGTGCTGTCGTACTCGTAATGGCCGGATTCGAAAATGCCCACCACCGTGAACTGCTTCAGGCGCGGCAGCATGCCGGCCGGCGTAATCGTGCCTTCGGGCGCGACCAGCGTGATCCGGTCGTTCACAGCCACGCCGAGGTTGGTCGCCAGATCCGCGCCCAGCACGATGCCGAACTCGCCCGGCACCAGATTGGTCAGCTTGCCGCCTTTCATTTCCTTGCCGATGTCCGAAACCTGCGGCTCGAGCGTCGGCTCGATGCCGCGCAGCGCGACGCCGCTTACCGCGTCCTGCCGCGTGAGCAGCGCCTGTGCTTCGACGTAGGGCGCCGCGCCGATCACTTCCTTGTTCTGGCGCGCTTCCTGAGCGGTGAGTTGCCAGTTGGGCATCGAGCCTGTCGGCGAAAAAATTTCGACGTGCGCGAGCACCGACAGCATGCGGTCGCGCACTTCCTTCTGGAAGCCGTTCATCACGGAGAGCACGACGATCAGCGCCGCGACGCCGAGCGCGATGCCCGACATGGAAACAAGCGCAATGAACGAAATGAAGCCGTTGCCGGTCGTGCGTTTGCCGGCGCGCGTGTAGCGCCAGCCGATCTGCCATTCGTAGGGAAATTTCAAGCGAGTCCTTTTCTGCGTTCTTCGGCTACTGGGGCCGCCGCGCCGCGTGGCTGCCAATGCGTGCGCTTGCCTGTGCCTGCCTGCGCCTGCTTGCAGTGACGCGGCTACGCGGCCCAAGTACCCTGATCATTGGTGTCGCGGCGATCGGGATGGTTCCAGGCGGGCCCACGGCTTTGCAGGCCCCTCCAGATTGCCAGTGCCGTCACCGTCAACCAAGCGCGAAGTTTGCCATACAATGCCGCGCCGCCGCGTGATGGGAACAAGCGGAAACAAGCGGGAGCAGGCGCGAATGAGCGGAAACGACCGGCAAACGCGCGAGCGGGCGGGAACGCTCCCCCGCTCGCCATTCGCTCGGCCTTCGCGCGCCACAGCCGCGCCGCACCATCCGCACTAATCGAAACCCGCAAGCGCTTTGCCCTACAATGCGCAGCATCATGCACGCCAACCGCCTCCATCTGCTGCTTCCTTTCGCGCTGCCTGCCGCAGCGGACGCCGCCACCGCCCTGCACGACATCCGCAGTGCCGCCCTCGACCGGCTGATCGCACGCGCGACGCTGCTGGAGCGTGTGATCGGCGAAGATTTCCAGCGCACGCTGCCCCATGAACGCTGGATCGCGCGCCAGTTCGGCGCGTCACCCAGTAGTTCGACGGGCGCGGCTGGCGCCGCCGCCGACGAGGCCCCGCTCGCCCCCTACATGCTGCGCGCCGACGGCGGTGAACCCGGCGACGCAACGTGGGCCTGCGTGCAACCGGTGCATGTGCGCATCGCGCATGACCATCTGGTGCTGATCGACCCCGCGTCGCTCGAACTGTCGCATGAAGAAGCCGGCGCGCTGCTAGCAGTTGCGAGACCGCTGATCGAAGAACTCGGCGTGCGGATCGAGGCGCCCAGGCCCGCCCGCTGGTATCTGTCGGGCGATGACTTCGGCAGCCTCGCCGGCGCTTCGCCGTTGCGTGCGAGCGGCCGCAACATCGAAATCTGGTTGCCGCACGAGGCGCATTCCGGCGAGCGTTCGCGTGCCTGGATGAAGCTGCAGAACGAAGTGCAGATGGCCTGGTTCGGGCACCCCGTCAACGAGGCGCGCGAGGCGCGTGGCCTGCCCGCTGTCAATTCCATCTGGTTTCACGCGCAAGGCGCGGCGCGCCCGCTGCGCAGTCCGTTCACCGAGGTCTTCTCCGACGCCGCCGCGACGCGCGGCCTCGCGATTACGGCCGGCGTGCGCGTCGCCGCGCCGCCCGCGTCGTTCGCCGCGCTGAACGCTTCAGCCGGCGCAAATGCCAACACCAACGCCAACGGCAACGCGGACACCAACGCGCCCCCCACGACCCTCGTCGAACTCGACCCGTTCTCGGCACCCTACATCCAGCAGGATTGGGCGCGCTGGAACGCGGCGTTCGCGGCGCTGCAGGGCGACTGGCTCGAACCGGCGCTCGCGGCACTCGAATCCGGCGCGCTGGCCGAACTCGGCCTGACGCTGTGCGGCGACACCGGCTCAGTCACGCTCGCCGTGACGCGCGGCGATCTGCGCAAATTCTGGCGGCGACGCGTGCTGGCCTCGCTCTTCATCGAATGAACGATTGCATGACCGACCCTACCCACGGCCTTTCAGAATGACCCGAATCGTTACGCGCGCCTGTTCTCCCGCCGACGCCGAAGCGCTCGTGCGCCACGGCCTGCATCCGGTGCTCGCGCGCCTCTATGCGGCGCGCGGCGTGTGCCTGCCGGATGAAATAGAAACCGGCCTTGCCCGACTCGTGCCACCGGCCATGCTCAAGGGCTGCGACGACGCCGCCGTCCTGCTCGCCGACGCGATCCAGCAAAAGCGCCGCATGCTGGTGGTCGCCGACTACGACTGCGACGGCGCCACCGCCTGCGCGGTCGCGGTACGCGGACTGCGCATGTTCGGCGGCCAGATCGACTATCTGGTGCCGAACCGCTTTGAATACGGCTACGGTCTCACGCCGGAAATCGTCGCACTTGCCGCGCGCAGTGCCTCCGGCAAGCCGGATCTGCTGATTACGGTCGACAACGGCATTGCGAGCGTGGACGGTGTCGAGGCGGCCAACGCGCTCGGCATCGACGTGCTCGTCACCGATCACCACCTGCCCGGCGACCAGTTGCCCGCCGCTCGTGCAATCGTCAATCCGAATCAGCCGGGCTGCGAGTTCCCGAGCAAGTGCATTGCGGGCGTCGGCGTGATGTTCTACGTGCTGCTCGCATTGCGCGCGCAATTGCGCCGCCGCGGCGCGTTCGGCGACGGCTTTCCCGAGCCGCGGCTGGACGGGCTGCTCGATCTCGTCGCGCTCGGCACGGTGGCCGACGTCGTGAAGCTCGACGGCAACAACCGCGTGCTGGTTGCGCAAGGCTTGCAGCGCATCCGCAAAGGCAAGATGCAGCCCGGCATTGCCGCCCTCTTCCGCGCGGCGGCGCGCGATGCGCGCAACGCGTCCGGCTTCGACCTCGGCTTCGGGCTCGGTCCTCGGCTGAATGCGGCAGGGCGCCTGTCGGACATGTCGCTCGGCATCGAATGCCTGACGACCGACGACGTCGGCCGCGCGTGGGAACTCGCGCAGCAGCTCGACACGATGAACCGCGAGCGGCGCGAGATCGAAGCCGGCATGCAGCAACAGGCGCTCGACGACCTCTCGTCAGTCGACCCCGACGGCGCGACTACCATCACGCTGTTCAATCCGGCGTGGCATCAGGGCGTGATCGGCATTGTCGCGGGACGGCTGAAGGAGAAATTCCATCGCCCCGCGTTCACCTTCGCGCCAGCGGACGACAGCGGCCAGCTCGTAAAAGGCTCGGGGCGCTCGATCGCGGGCTTTCATCTGCGCGATGCGCTCGATCTGATTTCGAAGCGCGAGCCGGGGCTCATCGTAAAATTCGGCGGCCACGCGATGGCCGCGGGCCTCACGCTCGCCACCGCAGACGTGCCGCGCTTCACGGCCGCGTTCGAGGCGGTCGGCCGCGAGTGGCTGAGCGACGACGCGCTCGCGCGCACCGTCGAAACCGACGGCGAGCTGGAGGACGCCTACTTCACGCCGCAATTCGTCGAAATGCTCGACGCGGCGGTATGGGGCCAAGGCTTCCCGGCGCCGGTCTTTTCCGGCGAATTCGACGTCGCCTCGCAGGCGCTCGTGAAGGACAAGCACCTGAAGCTGCAACTCATGCGCGGTCGCCAGCGCTTTAACGCGATCTGGTTCAACCATACAGACACGCTGCCCGCACGCACGACGGTCGCGTACCGGCTCACGAGCGACACGTGGAACGGCGTGTCGCGCGTGCAACTGATCGTCGAGCACGCCGCGAGCTAGCAGGCGTGTGGCCGGACTGCCTCGCAACGAGGGACCAGCCAGCGGCCACCGCCTCTGCCCGCCGCCCGAGCGCCGACCCACGCGCGGGTGGCGAAAATCTCCGCAAAATCAACCGCAAACACGCGCCGGATCGCCGACACGCCACCGGCGCGGCACGCCGATCGGCTATAATTTCCCCTTTTTACGAAGCCACACAAGATCGACATGGAAGCGGAACGTCTCAACGCGATCGAAGCCTCTCTGGCGGACCTGCGCACGCGCGCGGCCGACCTACGGGGGTATCTTTGACTACGACGACAAGTCACGTCGTCTGATCGAAGTCAACCGGGAACTCGAAGACCCGGACGTCTGGAACGACTCGAAACACGCCCAGGCGCTCGGCCGGGAAAAGAAGCTGCTGGACGACACGGTGGGCAAGCTCACGTCGCTCGATAACGACTTGCGCGACACGCAAGACCTCTTCGAAATGGCGCGCGAAGAAGGCGACGACGAAACGCTCCTCGCCTGCGAAGCAGACGCGCAAGCGCTCGAGCAGCGCGTCGCCGACATGGAATTTCGCCGCATGTTCGCGAATCCCGCCGACCCCAACAACGCGTTCCTCGACATTCAGGCAGGCGCGGGCGGCACCGAGGCGTGCGACTGGGCGTCCATGCTGCTGCGCCAGTATTTGCGCTACTGCGAACGCAAGGGCTTCAAGACCGAAGTGCTCGAGCAGACCGACGGCGACGTGGCGGGCATCAAGAACGCGACGATCAAGATCGAAGGCGAATACGCATACGGCTTCCTGCGCACCGAAACCGGCGTGCACCGGCTCGTGCGCAAGTCGCCGTTCGACTCGTCGGGCGGGCGTCATACGTCGTTCTCGTCGGTGTTCGTCTATCCGGAAATCGACGATTCGATCGAAGTGGACATCAACCCGGCCGACCTGCGTATCGACACCTACCGCGCATCCGGCGCGGGCGGTCAGCACATCAACAAGACCGACTCCGCGGTGCGGATCACGCACATGCCCTCGGGCATCGTCGTGCAGTGCCAGAACGACCGCTCGCAGCACCGCAACCGCGCCGAAGCGATGGCCATGCTGAAATCGCGCCTGTACGAAGCGGAAATCCGCAAGCGTCAGGAGGAGCAGGACAAGCTCGAAGCCGGCAAGACGGACGTGGGCTGGGGTCACCAGATCCGCTCGTACGTGCTGGACAACAGCCGTATCAAGGACCTGCGCACCAACGTCGAAATCAGCAATACGAAGAGCGTGCTCGACGGCGATCTCGATCCGTTTATCAGCGCAAGCCTGAAGCAAGGCGTTTAAGCGCAACCGGCGCGGCATGCATGGCCGCGCCGCATCTTTTATTGCCTGAGGTTTTTCGCCGACTGGCTGTTCGCAAGCGGATCAACCCACGCGGACCACGAACACCAAGACCATCATGAACGAACCGATCCAACCGAACCTCGTGCCCGAGGTGGACGACAACAAGATCATCGCGGAGCGCCGCGAAAAGCTGCGCGAGTTACGCGAGCAAGGCGTCGCGTATCCGAACGATTTCCGCCCCACGCACCACGCGGAAGATCTGCAGGCGCAGTTCGAGCACGCCGACAAGGAAGCGCTCGAGGCCAGCCCGCTCGAAGTCGCGATTGCCGGCCGCATGATGCTCAAGCGCGTAATGGGCAAGGCGAGCTTTGCGACCGTGCGCGACGGCTCGGGTCAGATCCAGTTCTTCATTACCCCCGCCGACGTGGGCCAGGAAACGTATGACGCCTTCAAGAAGTGGGACATGGGCGACATCGTCGCGGCCCGCGGCGTGCTGTTTCGCACCAACAAGGGCGAGCTGTCGGTGCGCTGCACGCAGTTGCGCCTGCTGTCCAAGTCGCTGCGTCCGCTGCCGGACAAGTTCCATGGCCTGTCGGACCAGGAAATGAAGTATCGGCAGCGCTATGTCGATCTGATCGTCACGCCGGAAACGCGCAAGACTTTTGTCGCCCGCACCAAGGCAATTTCTTCGATCCGCAAGTTCATGGCCGACGCCGGCTTCATGGAAGTCGAAACGCCGATGCTCCACCCTATTCCCGGCGGCGCGGCGGCCAAGCCGTTCACCACGCACCACAACGCGCTCGACATGCAGATGTTCCTGCGCATCGCGCCCGAACTGTATCTGAAGCGCCTCGTGGTGGGCGGCTTCGAGCGCGTGTTCGAGATCAACCGTAATTTCCGCAACGAGGGCGTGTCCGTGCGCCACAACCCGGAATTTACGATGATCGAGTTCTATGCGGCCTACACCGATTACAAGTGGCTGATGGACTTCACCGAACAGTTGATCCGTCAGGCGGCCATCGACGCACTGGGCACGGCCACCATCACCTATCAGGGGCGCGAGCTCGATTTGTCCAAGCCGTTCCACCGTTTGACGATCACGCAAGCCATTCAGAAATACGCGCCGCAGTACACGAACGAGCAGCTCGCCGACAGCGCGTTCCTGCGCACCGAACTCAAGAAGTTCGGCGTGGACGCCTCGCAGCCGCAGTTCCTGAACGCGGGCGTGGGTTCGCTGCAACTGGCGCTCTTCGAAGAAACCGCCGAGTCGCAACTTTGGGAGCCGACGTACATCATCGACTACCCGGTCGAGGTGTCGCCGCTCGCGCGGGCGTCGGACAAAGTGCCAGGCATTACGGAGCGCTTCGAACTGTTCATAACGGGGCGTGAGATCGCCAATGGCTTCTCGGAACTGAACGATCCGGAAGACCAGGCCGCGCGCTTCAAGAAGCAGGTCGATCAGAAAGACGCCGGCGACGAGGAAGCGATGTTCTACGACGCCGACTACATCCGCGCGCTCGAATACGGCATGCCGCCGGCGGGCGGCTGCGGCATCGGCATCGACCGGCTGGTGATGATGCTCACCGACAGTCCAAGTATTCGCGACGTGATTCTGTTCCCGCACCTGCGCCGCGAAGATTGAGCCCGGTGCTTGCCGCGGTGTCCCTGCCTGGCGGGGTTTCCCGCGGTTCAGCGCAGCACGTCTGACCTACGCCCGGCTCACCTTGCCGGGCGTTGTTGTTTGTGGGTCCGGCTGTTCCGGTTACAGCGCTACACGCGGCCTCCGGGCGTTTGTAACGACAGGTAAAAGCCGCCCCGCGCGAGCCATGCGGCCATGTGCTTTTCGGCAAATCGTTACAATTTGAAACGCGTCCGGGATCGAATTGGGCGAGACTGGGTCTCAATCAAAAGTCACTCTGCCGAAGACGGAGGCCAAAATGGATAAACCCACCACGCAACCTGCCACCCAAGTCACACCGCCCGCGCAGCCGGCGCAGCGGCGGCTTCACCCGCTTGTCGCAACTGCGGCGGGCGCAGTGATTATCGCGAGCCTCGTCGCTACGGCGGCGGTGACCGGCATGTTCCCAAAGGCGTCCAGCACAGGCGAGCCGACCAACCAGACGCAGGCAGCCCAGGTCGTGCCACAGAGCGGTCAGCAAACCGTGGTCGATTCGGCCGCGCCCGCCAATCTCGCCGCACAGCCGAACTCGCAGCAAGCTGGCCAACAAGCGGCGCAGCAAGCCGTGCAACAGCCCGCCCAAGCGCAGCCGCAACGCGCCCCAGCGCCGCCCTCGCAGCAATACGCTCAGCAGGAGCCTGTCGCGCAGGCGCCGGCGGTGCAGGAGCCGCAATATGCTCAGCGGCAACCCGCACCGACGGCGCATTGCTCGACGTGCGGCACCGTGGTCGCGATCTCGGCGGCGCGCCAGGAAGGTCACGGCACCGGCATTGGTGCGGTGGGCGGCGCGGTGGCGGGCGGCGTGGTCGGCAATCAGTTTGGCAGCGGCAACGGCCGCACCGCAATGACCCTGCTTGGCGCGCTAGGCGGCGGGCTTGCCGGTAATTCAGTGGAAAAGCACCTGCGCAGCAGCACGTCGTATTCCGTGCGGGTGCGGATGGAAAACGGCAAGACGCGCTACTTCACGTATCACGAAGCGCCGCCCTTCCAGCAGGGCCAACGCGTTCGGGTGCAAAACGGCACGCTGGTCGCCGACTGATGGCGGCGCAGCGCTCGACACCGCTGCACGTGTCATGCGCATAAAAAAAGGCGACTCGATTTAGAGTCGCCTTTTTTGCGGCATCGGCAGCACGACTAGCGTGCTGGCTCAGTAATCCGAGTCTTCGATCCATGCAGCCTGAATTGCCTCGAGGATCTTTTCGTTCGACCGGTTAGGGTCGTCGTCGAATCCCTCCAGTTCGGTGACCCACCGGTGCAGGTCCGTGAAGCGCACCTGCTGCGGATCGATGTCCTGGTACTTGTCGGTCAGGGCCATCGCGATGTCTTGCGTATCGGTCCACTTCATGGCTGCGTCCTCCTCTTAGTGGTTTTCCTTCGCGTGATTGATCGAGTAACGCGGGATTTCAACAACCAGGTCCTGCTCAGCCGGCACGATGGCCTGGCACGACAGACGCGAAGCCGGCTCGAGCCCCCACGCCTTGTCCAACAGATCGTCCTCGTCTTCGCCGGACGGCGTCAAGGCGGCGAAACCCTCACGCACGATCACGTGACAGGTAGTACACGCGCACGACTTCTCGCACGCGTGCTCGATTTCAATGCCGTTATCGAGCAGATTGTCGCAAATACTCTTGCCAGGCACGGCATCGATCACCGCGCCTTCGGGGCACAGTTCGACGTGAGGCAGCACAACGATTTGAGGCATACATGTTCCGTTTGGTCTGAGGCGCGGCCTCAAACAGGCTTCGCACCATTTTACTGGCGACACGCCCGCTTGTTAAAGCCCGCATGTCTTCAATCAGGTCCGCACCGCGCTTGTGCAATGGCGGCGAGCCCGGACTCGGCCCGCGCCATCTCGCGACGATCAGATCTCGTCGAGTTTGCGGCCCGCCAGCGCGCGGCGAATGCCCTTGTTCATGCGGCGGGCGGCGAATTCGTCGGTGCCCTCGGCAAGCTTCTTGGTCGCGGCTTCAATTGCGTCGACGTCTTCGCTCTGCGCGAGCGCGCGCAAACCGTTGAGCAGCGCGTCGAGCTCCGCACGCTCGCTTTCGTCGAGCAACTCGGCGTCAGCGGCGAGCGCGACGTCGGTCGCTTCGAGCAGACGCCGCGCCTCCACCTGCGCTTCGCGCAGTGCGCGGGCGCGCATGTCGACTTCAGCCGTCGAAAAGCTGTCTTCGAGCATTCGGGCAATGTCGTCATCCGCGAGACCGTACGAGGGCTTCACGACCACCGACGCCTCCACGCCCGAGCCTAGCTCGCGCGCGAACACGGACAGCAGACCGTCGGCGTCCACCTGGTAGGTCACGCGAATGCGAGCGGCGCCGGCCGCCATCGGCGGAATGCCGCGCAACTCGAAGCGCGCGAGCGAACGGCAATCGCTGACGAGCTCGCGCTCGCCTTGGACGACGTGGATCGCCATGGCGGTCTGGCCGTCCTTGAAGGTGGTGAAATCCTGCGCGCGCGCGACCGGAATGGTCGAATTGCGCGGGATGATCTTCTCGGTCAGCCCACCCATCGTCTCGACGCCGAGCGACAGCGGTATCACGTCGAGCAGCAGCCAGTCGTCGCCCTCGGCGCCGCGGTTGCCCGCGAGCAGGTCAGCCTGGATCGCCGCGCCCAGCGCGACCACCTGGTCCGGGTCGAGGTTGGTCAGGGGCGGCTGGCCAAAGAACGCTTCGACTGCGCGGCGAATCACCGGCATGCGCGTTGCGCCACCGACCAGCACCACGCCCTTGATGTCCTTCGTCGTGACCTTGGCGTCGCGCAGCGCTTTTCTGGTCGGACCGAGCGTGCGCTGCACGAGCGCCTGGGTGATGGACTCGAAAGTGGCCTCGTCGATCGTCAGATCGAGCGTGGCGCCGTTCGAAAGCGTTGCGGCGAGAGTTGCCTTGGGCGCGTCCGAGAGCGCCTCCTTGGTCACGCGCACGCTGTCGAGCAGCAGCCGCACGTCTTCCGGTGTGAGCGCTTGCGGCGCGATGCCCGCCTGCTGCAGCACGTGGCGATACAACGCGTGGTCGAAATCGTCGCCGCCGAGCGCCGAGTCGCCGCCTGCCGCCAGCACTTCGAACACGCCCTTGGTGAGCTTGAGGATCGACAGGTCGAAGGTGCCGCCGCCCAGGTCGTAGACCGCGTACAGCCCTTCGGAGCCGTTGTCGAGACCGTAGGCGATTGCCGCCGCCGTCGGTTCGTTCAGCAGACGCAGCACGTTCAGGCCCGCCAGACGCGCGGCGTCCTTGGTCGCCTGGCGCTGCGCCTCGTCGAAGTAAGCGGGCACAGTGATCACTGCGCCGACCAGCTCGTCGCCGAGCGTGTCCTCGGCGCGCTGGCGCAGCGTCGCGAGAATTTCCGCCGACACTTCGACGGGGCTCTTCACGCCGTCGACGGTGCGGATCTGCACCATGCCCGGCGCGTCGATGAAATCGTACGGCGCGTTCTCGGCGCCTTCCACTTCCGCCTTGCCGCGTCCCATGAAGCGCTTGACGGAAACGATCGTGTTGCGCGGATCGGTCGCCGCCTCCGCCTTGGCCGCGCGGCCGATGCGCCGGCCGCCCTTCTCGAGGTAGCGCACCACCGACGGCAGCAGCACATGACCTTCCTCGTCGGGCAGCACGTCGGGCACGCCGCTGCGCACGGCGGCGACGAGCGAGTTGGTCGTGCCGAGATCGATACCGACCGCGAGACGCCGCTGGTGAGGCGCCGGCGCCATGCCGGGTTCGGAGATTTGCAGTAGGGCCATCTGGATCTTCTCGGAGCCGCGAGGCCCCGTCCTGAATTTGCGTTGCTGAATGTGATGCCAAGGCCGCAGCCGAAGCCACCTGAGCTTCACCTTAGCGCCGCCGATACACTGCCGGGGACGCTGCAATGCGGCGGCGAGTCAGGCGATAAGGGCCAATCTAGCCCTCGAGCCGCTCGATCTGCGAGCCGATTTCCGACGCCACCCGTTCGATGAACATCAACTGCCGTACTGCCTCGCCCGCCGCCTGATTCGCGCCGCTGTCGAGCAGCGCGCCGAGCTTTTCGAAGCGCACGCGCTCTTCGTCGCGCAACTCGGTGAGCAGGACGTCGAGCGCGTCGACGTTCTTCGCCGCGGCCGCGTCTTCAATGCTTTCGCGCCATTCCATCTGCTGCATCAGAAACGCGGGTTCCATGGCCGTGTTGTCATGCGCGCCCACGTCGAGGCCGCGCAAATGCAGCAGATACGTCGCGCGCTTGAGCGGATCGCGCAGCGTCTGATACGCCTCGTTCGCGCGCGTCGCCCATTGCATCGCGATGCGCTTTTGCGCGTCGCCGGCCGCCGCGAAGCGATCCGGATGCACTTGGGCCTGCACCGTGCGATACGCGTGATCGAGCGCAGCCGGATCGAGCGCGAATTGCGCCGGCAGACCAAAAAGGTCGAAGTGGCTATCGTTCAGCGAGGCCATCGGATAAATATTTTTTCGTTCAGAGAAGCGCACCGAAGTGCGGCTCACGTGCAGCCCGAATGCTGCGCGGGCAGTCACGTCGTGCGAATTCGCGCGGCAAACTAAAAAGGCGGCCCGCGCCGCCTTTGGTCCGCTGCACGCGGAGTTGCTCCCGCTACACGCGGAACGACTCGCCGCAACCGCACTCGTCCTTCACGTTCGGGTTGTTGAATTTGAAGCCTTCGTTCAGGCCCTCACGCGCGAAGTCGAGCTCGGTTCCGTCGATATACGCGAGGCTCTTCGGGTCGACAATGATCTTCACGCCGTTGCATTCGAATACCTCGTCCTCGGGCGCGAGTTCGTCCACATATTCGAGCTTGTATGCCAAGCCGGAGCAGCCAGTGGTGCGCACGCCCAGACGCAGACCCACGCCTTTGCCGCGACGGGTCAGATACTTCTGCACGTGCTGTGCTGCCTTTTCGGTCAACGTAATTGCCATAGCGTTTCTCATTGCGCGGTGCGTGCGGATGCGCCGCTACCCTGCTTGCATCAAATATCGCTCTTGCCGGACGGCGCCATTCGCGCCATCTGCCTGCTTCACTTCGCCTCGCTGGTCGCGAACTCCACGGCTTCAGGCGTGCTGCTTCTCGCTCTCGGCCACTGCTTCGCTGTGACGCTGCTTGTAGTCGGCGACCGCTGCCTTGATTGCGTCTTCCGCGAGAATCGAGCAGTGGATCTTCACCGGCGGCAACGCCAGTTCTTCGGCGATCTGCGTGTTCTTGATCGACATTGCCTCGTCGAGCGTCTTGCCTTTCACCCACTCGGTCACGAGCGAGCTCGACGCGATTGCCGAACCGCAGCCGTACGTCTTGAACTTCGCGTCTTCGATGATGCCGTCCGCGCCCACGCGGATCTGCAGCTTCATCACGTCGCCGCACGCGGGCGCGCCCACCATGCCGGTGCCGACCGCGTCGTCGTCCTTCGCGAACGAGCCGACGTTGCGCGGGTTTTCGTAATGGTCCAGAACCTTGTCGCTATAAGCCATGATTACACTCCTTGATTCGTTTCAATCCGCTGTTCCGTTGAACGCGCGGTGGACTTGAACTGCGCGAAAATTTTTCGACTAGCCGGCGCGTCAGTGCGCTGCCCACTGGATGCTCGAAATATCGACGCCGTCCTGATGCATTTCCCACAGCGGCGACAGATCGCGCAGTTTCGAAATCTTCGTCTTCAGCAGATGGATCACGTAGTCCACGTCCTGCTCGGTCGTGAAGCGGCCCACCGTGAAGCGGATCGAGCTGTGCGCGAGTTCGTCGTTACGGCCAAGCGCGCGCAGAACGTACGACGGTTCGAGCGAAGCCGACGTGCACGCCGAGCCCGACGACACCGCCACGTCCTTTACCGCCATGATCAGCGACTCGCCCTCGACGAAATTGAAGCTGATGTTCAGGTTGTGCGGCACACGCTTTTCCATGTCGCCGTTCACATACACTTCTTCGATTTCCGACAGACCGCGCAGCAGCCGGTCGCGCAGCATGCGAATGCGCTCGTTCTCGGTTGCCATTTCTTCGCGCGCGATGCGGAATGCCTCGCCCATGCCGACAATCTGGTGCGTAGCCAACGTGCCCGAACGCATGCCGCGCTCGTGACCGCCGCCGTGCATCTGCGCTTCGATACGCACGCGCGGCTTGCGGCGCACGTACAGCGCGCCGATACCCTTCGGGCCGTAGGTCTTGTGCGCAGAGAACGACATCAGGTCGACTTTCAGCTTTTGCAGGTCAATGTCGATCTTGCCGGTGGCCTGCGCGGCGTCCACGTGAAAGATGATGCCTTTTTCACGGGTAATCTCGCCGATTGCCTCGATGTCCTGGATCACGCCGATCTCGTTGTTCACCGACATGACCGACACCAGAATCGTGTCCGGGCGCAGCGCGGCCTTGAACTTTTCGAGGTCGATCAGACCGTCGTCCTGCACGTCGAGATAGGTAACTTCGAAGCCTTCGCGCTCGAGCTCGCGGCAGGTGTCGAGCACGGCCTTGTGCTCGGTCTTCACCGTGATGATGTGCTTGCCCTTGCTCTTGTAGAAGTGCGCCGCGCCTTTGATGGCGAGGTTGTCCGACTCGGTCGCGCCCGAGGTCCAGATGATTTCGCGCGGATCGGCGTTCACCAGGGCCGCGACGTGCTCGCGCGCTTCTTCGACTGCGCGCTCCGCCGTCCAGCCATACGAGTGGCTGCGCGACGCGGGGTTGCCGAACTGCTCGCGCAGATACGGAATCATCTTGTCCACCACGCGCGGATCGACCGGTGTCGTGGCGCTGTAGTCCATGTAAATGGGCAGGTGGGGAATCTCGTTGTTCATCTATCGCTCCGGGGACGTCGTGTGCTCTGGCTTCTGTATTCGCTATCGCGCTGCGGTGATGCCGCGCCGCGTCTTACGAACCGGCCATGTTGAAAACGGAATTGGGACCTTTGGGTGCGACGCGCACCGGCTCGACCGCCGGCGCCTCGCTGCGCCTGTCGCGCAGAACCGTAGGCGCGCCTTCGCGCGAACGCTGCTGATCGACCAGATCCTTCAGGGAGACGGAATCCAGGTACTCGACCATTTTCTGGTTCAGCGTGGACCACAGCTCATGGGTCATGCAGTGGCCGTCGTGCTGCTTGGTGCCTTCACATGAGCCCTTGCCGCCGCACTGCGTGGCGTCCAGCGGTTCGTCCACCGCGATGATGATGTCGGCCACCGTCACGTCTTCGGGACGGCGCGCGAGGTTGTAGCCGCCGCCCGGTCCGCGCACGGACTCGACGATTTCATGGCGACGCAGCTTGCCAAACAGCTGCTCGAGGTAGGACAGGGAGATATGCTGGCGCTGGCTGATACCCGCAAGCGTCACCGGGCCCTGCTCCTGGCGCAGCGCCAGGTCAATCATCGCCGTGACGGCGAAACGGCCTTTCGTGGTGAGTCTCATATGTATGGGGAACCGCTATTCTCGACAAGTTTTGTCAAGTATAAATACATGAGCGATTTAGTCAAGTATCCCTGTCGCGATATGGGTCATTCACTTAAATGTTTGCGCGCCGTTTGCGCACCGCTTGCGCACCTTTTAGCGGCGGCACGGCGAAGCTAGCCGAGCAATTGGGGATGCAATGCGGCGATGAGTCCGCGGCACGCCGCTTCGCACTGGTCCAGCACCTGTTCGAAGCCCTCTGCCCCGCCGAAGTACGGATCGGCGACTTCGCGTGCGCCGCTCCAGCGAACGTCGCTTTCCGGCACGAACTCCATCAGCAGGCGGATCTTGTCCTGCTGCTGTGGCGGGCAAACCTGGCGCAGCGCGGCGACGTTCCTGTCGTCCATCGCGATGAGCAGATCGAAGCGGTCAAAGTCGATTTCCGCAATCTGACGCCCGCGCAATGCCGCGAGATCATAGCCCCGGCCACGCGCGGCGTGCTGCGCCCGCTCGTCCGGCGGCTCGCCAATGTGCCAATCGCCGGTACCGGCCGAGTCGATCAAAATCTGCTCCGCGAGCTTCGCCTCTTCGACGAGACCGCGCATGACGGCCTCCGCGGTCGGCGAACGGCAGATGTTCCCGAGGCAGACAAAGCAGATGGACACAGTTTTCATCGCAGGCTTCTTGTCGCGCTTGGAGCGCAATGAGGGCGAACGACGTTGAAAATATGACCTCGCCGCACGGTGCCGCGATTATACAAAGCCGTGCGAAATCGCGTCGGCCGGCCGCGCGGCGCTCTGCCGCCGCGCCTCATGGCTCAGGACGCCTGCATTAAAGGCAGCGCGGGAATCTCGCGCAACGGTTTGACCGCAGGCGAGGAGGCATCGTCAATCATCCCGTAGGACACGGCCCGGGCGAGCTCCGCGCTCAGTTGATCTGCCGCGAGCGGCGCCTGCGGGCCGCGCGCCGCCGCATCGCTGCACACGTGCAGATAGGCTGCTGCGGCCAAACCGATAACGAGCGCGAGCGGCCAGTACATCGCTATTGTCTTTCTCATGATGTGTTATTCCAGATGATGGCTAGCGAATGCGTTACTCACTATGCCCATCACGAATGCTATAGGAATCAACAATCGGGAAAAACCCGCTGCGCCGCGATACAGCGTTGTCTGAAATGGAACAGTGACTGGGGACTTCACCGGCACGGCGCTTGTGGACACAGCCTGGCACGAAAAATAAGTCCTTACAAAAGCATACAAAGCTAGCGCGACAGATGCGCATAATTGCGGTCTCATAGCTATGAAACCTCCTGCCTCGGGCTTGAAATGAAACGCTTTGCACCTTTGGCCGCCGCCACCCTCGCCGTCCTCCTCGGCGGCTGTGCTGTCTACCCCGACGGCACACCGATGTACAGCAACGGCTACAGCACTTATGACGGTTACGACGGGTACGGCGTGCCGGTCGTCCCCCAGACCAACGTCTACATGGGCTATAGCAATTATTACGGCCCGGGGTATTACGACGGTCCGGGGCGCTATTACGGACCCGGCCCGGGATATCGCGGCTATCCGGGGCGCCCGTATCATGACGGGGACAACGGCAATCGCGGGGGATACGGTGGCTCACGCGGTCAGCCGAGCGGCGGACCGCCGCCGCAAGGCGCGGTGGCCAGCCCGCGCGGACCGAGCGGATCGAACGCGCCGCGGCCCGGCGTTGCGCCGCCGCCCCCGCCAGCACCCGCCCCGCAGGCAGGCGGAGGTGGTCGCGGCAACGGCGGAGCGCCGGTCGCGAGAGGCGTTCCGAATCGGCCTTCGGGCGGGCCGACCGAGCATTAAAGCTGCGCTTTAGCTGCGTACGGTGGGGCGCGAAGGTGGCGCGAGCCTTGTGAGCGCTGCGCCCCGGGATGTCCGTCGGCGCGCCGGGCGTGCCGTGCAAGCGGCGACGCGGGCAAACGCGGAGACTCGACGCTCCTACTGTTGATGAGCTAGACCGCGCGAGCGCATCGGCAAGGCTTGCATCAACCGATATGGCTGCGCTGTGCGGCGTACAACTCCCTGAATGTACGCCCGACCGGTGCGGGCATCTCGCGCGTGTCGGTCCAGCCGGCACCCGCCAAAGGCAGCTTCGCGATCGAGCGGTTCTTCCCGCCCATGCGCTCCAGCACACGTACGGCAAGCTTGGTGAAGAGCGCATAAGCATCCGGATGCATCGCCAGAAAGCCCCATAGCGCGAGACCGGCGCGCTCTTTCCACGGGCGCAGGCGCCGCTCAACCTGTTTCTCGCGCAACTTGCGCAGCAGGTCCGACAACGGAATGCCTACCGGACACACGCTGTTGCACTCGCCGCAGAGCGTCGCCGCTTGCGGCAGATCAAGTGCCTTGTCGAGCCCCACGTAGCTCGGCGTCAATACCGAGCCCATCGGGCCCGGATAGACCCAACCGTACGCGTGGCCGCCCACCTTCTGATAAACGGGGCAATGGTTCATGCACGCGCCGCAGCGGATACAACGCAGCATCTCCTGAAAATCGCCGCCGATAAGCCCCGTGCGTCCGCCGTCGACCAGCACCACATACATATGCTCCGGTCCGTCCTGATCGCCCTCGCCGCGCGGCCCGGTGAGCACGGAGAAGTAATTGGACGTGCTCTGGCCCGTCGCGGAGCGCGGCAACAGGCGCATGGCCGTCGCGAGATCTTCGAGCGTGGGCAGCACCTTCTCGATGCCGGTGACGGCAACATGCACACGCGGCATGACGGTACACATGCCTTCGTTGCCTTCGTTCGTGACGAGCACGACAGAGCCGGTTTCCGCGATCACGAAGTTGCCGCCCGTCACGCCCATGTCGGCACTCATGAAGTGCGGCCGCAGCATCTGGCGGGCTTCGAGCGTCATGTCCGGAATCTCCGTCAGACGCGGCCGGCCATGCGTTCGCGCAAAGAGGTCGGCAATCTCGTCCTTATCTTTATGGACGACAGGCGCGATGATGTGGCTCGGCGGTTCATTGCCGTTGATCTGCAGGATGTATTCGCCGAGATCGGTTTCGATGGATTGCACACCCATTTGCCCGAGCACTTCGTTCAGGCGCAGTTCCTCGGTGACCATCGACTTCGTCTTGATCACCTTCTTCACCTCGTGGCGGCGCGCAATGTCGCCGACGAGCCGTGCCGCTTCCTGCGTAGTCTCGGCGAACAGCACCGTGACGCCGCGCCGGGCCGCTTCGCGCTCGAAGGTTTCCAGCCACACGTCCAGATTCTCGAGCGCGCGGTTGCGGCGCTCTTTCAACGCGGCGCGCGTAGCCGGAAAGTCGATGGCCGTGAGCGCCGTGGCGCGCGCGGAGACGAACTTGGTGGAGAGCTTGGTGAGGTTCTGCTGCAACCGCTGGTCGGCGAGCTTCTGACCGGCGCGCGCCTTGAACTGCATCGACTGGATTTGCATGGCTTCTCCCTCAAACGTCGCCAGCCAGTACCTGCGCGATATGCAGCACGCGCGTGGCGGTGTCGCCGGTACGCCTCAGGCGCCCTTCTATATTGAGCATGCAGCCTAAGTCGCCGAGCACTACGGTGCCGGCGCCGCTGTCACGGATATTGGCGCACTTTTCGTCGACGATGGCCGTGGAAATGTCGCCGTACTTGACCGCGAAGGTGCCGCCAAAGCCGCAGCAATGCTCGCAGCCCTTCATTTCGGTCACCGCCACGCCCACCTGTGCGAGAAGCTCGCGCGGCTGCGCCTTTACGCCGAGCTCGCGCAGGCCGGAACACGAATCGTGATAGGTGACCTGCCCTGTGAACTCGCCGGGCTGCAACTGAACCTTGGCAACGTTGACGAGGAAATCCGTCAGCTCGAATACCTTGGCGCGCAGCCGGCCAAAGCGGGTCATCAGTTCGGGATCGTCGGCGAAAAGGTCGCCGTAATGCACGCGAATCATGCCGCCACAGGAGCCCGACGGTACGACCACGTAGTCGAACTGTTCGAATTCGCGTAGCGTTTTCTCGGCGAGGTCGCGCGCGATGCGCCGCTCCCCCGAGTTATAGGCAGGCTGGCCGCAGCAGGTTTGCGCAGGCGGCACCACCACCTCGAAGCCGGCGCCTTTGATGAGCTTGATTACCGAAAAACCGATCTCGGGCCGCATCAGGTCAATCAGGCAGGTGACGAACAATCCGACTCGCATGAGCCCTCCTCCGGGAAAACGTCCCTGATTATCCGCTGTTTGGCGCACAATACCAACGGCCGGAAGGCATAGGACGAATGCGTTGCCGAATTCGAAGAGCGCCTCCAAGTGCGTTCGCTTTTTTCACGATACGAGATACAATCAATTTCCGCTGTTTGACGCGTCAACTGATTCTTCTTATGAGCGACACGAACCCGGATCCCAAAACTTCGATCCAGGTGATCGAACGCATGATGCGCCTGCTCGACGCACTCGCCGCGCATAGCGACCCGGTCAGCCTGAAAGAACTTGCCCTGCGCACGGAACTGCATCCGTCCACCGCGCACCGCATCCTGAACGATATGGTGATGTGCCGCCTCGTCGACCGGTCGGATCCCGGCACGTACCGGCTCGGCATGCGCCTGCTCGAACTCGGCAATCTGGTGAAGGCGCGGCTCTCGGTGCGCGACGCGGCACTTACGCCGATGCGCGAGCTGCACCGTCAGACCGGCCAGACGGTGAACCTGTCGGTGCGTCAGGGCGACGAGATCGTCTACATCGAGCGCGCTTATTCCGAGCGCTCCGGCATGCAGGTGGTGCGGGCCATCGGCGGGCGCGCGCCGCTGCATCTCACTTCTGTCGGCAAGCTTTTTCTGGCCGCCGACGAATCCACGCGCGTGCGCGCATACGCAACGCGCACGGGCCTGTCGGGCCACACGCAAAACAGCATCACCGACCTCGCCAAGCTCGAGCGTGAGCTTTCACATGTGCGTCAGCAGGCATGCGCGCGCGACAACGAAGAACTGGAACTGGGCGTGCGATGCATCGCCGCAGGCATCTACGACGACACCGGCAAGCTGGTCGCCGGGTTGTCGTTGTCGGCGCCGGCCGACCGCTTGCAGGATTCCTGGCTCGGTCAACTGAGCCAGACGGCGCTGGTGATTTCGGAGGCGCTCGGGTATCGGCCGCAAGCCTCGCAGAATCCGGGCCATCATCCCAATTCGCACAGCTAGCGCTGCGCGGCAAGCCGCTCACTGGCTTGCAAAGGCTCAGAATAAAAAAGCCCCGCATTTGCGGGGCTTTGCGTTTGCGGCGGCGGGTTACGCACGCGACCGCACGCGGACCATCTCAAGTACCAGGACCGCCAGCGTCCGCGCTCGTGATACGCGCCTGATCGCCACCGTTATCCAGCCACGTGCGCAGCCGCGTGGCGTCCGCAAACCGCGAGTACTTGCCCGACGAATCGAGCAGCACCAGCACCATCGGGCGGCCGTGAATGTTGGCTTGCATCACGAGGCACTCCCCTGCTTCGTTGATGAAGCCGGTCTTTTGCAGACCGATGTCCCACGTGGGGTTACGCACGAGCGCATTGGTGCTGTTGTAGGCCAGCGTGCGTTTGCCCGTGTACACCTCATAGCTGTGGTCCGTCGAGAACCGGCGAATCAGTGGATATTGATAGGCCGCGTTGACCATCTTCACCAGATCGCGCGCGCTCGACACGTTCTGGCTCGTCAAACCGGTCGGGTTTTCGAAGTGCGTGTCAGTCATGCCGAGCTGCCGTGCCTTCGCGTTCATTGCGGCGAGGAACGCCGGGCGACCGCCCGGGTAGTAGCGCGACAGCGCGGCCGCAGCACGGTTTTCCGAGGCCATCAGCGCGATGTGCAGCATGTCTTCGCGCGACAGCACCGAGCCGACGGACAGACGCGAGCCCGTGTTCTTCTCGTAATCGCGGTCTTCGTCCGTGACCTCGAGCTGATCGGTCATGGGCTCTTTCGAATCGAGCACGACCATCGCGGTCATCAGCTTGGTGATGGACGCTATCGGCACCACGGCGCGCGAGTTCTTGTCAAAGAGCGGCTCGCCGGTGTTCTGGTCGACCACGTACGCGACGCTCGAGCGCAGCATCAGAGCGTCCGGCGTCTCGTGGAGGCCAAACGCCTGGCCGACGGTCGGCGGACGCGGCTCGTACGCGACGCGCCGCACCACGGTGTGGTGACGGCCATTGGTCGTGTAGGTCACGCGCTTGCGCTTGACGCTCGCGCGGGGCGCATCGTCATCCGCGGCGGCCGTTTTGGCGGCCGCAGCCTTGCCGGCTTTCGCGGCCTTGCTGGAGACTTTGGCGGGGGCGGCAGGCTTCTTGCCGGCCTTGGCGTGCTTTGAGGTTTTCGCTGAGGTAGCGGACGTCGCGGCAAAGGTGCTTACTGGCGTGGCAAGCGCCGCCGCAAGGACCATGGAGGCGGCAACCGACAGAGCGGTGCTGCGCGCCGCGCCGTGGATCACTTTCAGCGACGAAAACATGTCGGTTTTCATGGGTGTTCTGTAGGGAGCGGCGAGAGGGTTCCGCAAGTGTATTAAAACAACGAAAAATTAGCAATTTGAAGCACTTATGGGCGCTCTTTAAACCAGCTTGTAAGCTGGGATCGCAAAAACGCTAATAAGTGCCGCGCCTCGATCGATAAAAACGATAAAAGCGCCACGTCTCGGCGACGCGGCCACCCTCAAAAGGGTGTGATCCCTTTAGCATAACGGCAATTGAGAGACAACCTTGATGAGGGGAAACACGGCTCTCGTCGAACGCCAAGCCCCGCGCGGCGTGCCGCGCACGGGGGCGCGCGCCGCGAGGCACCGTCTTAAACGGCTACTGCAAATCACAGACGCGCGTTTGACTGACGTCAACAATTAACGTTCCGTGACGCTTTATGGTTTACATCAATTCGCGTGGACACCGGCCTTTTGTTAAATTTTGCAGCGCACTGCCGAGGCTCTCACAGCGGCTGCGACAGGCGGAACATGTTACCGAAACGCCTTCGAAACGCCACATCGGCAGGTCAATCATGCCGCGTCACGCCCCTGTCATGCGCACCGCATAAGCTATTGTTTTATAAGTGGTTTCTTAAGATTGTGCGATGCACAAAAAGCGCTTGACATTCGCCGGCACCATCTTAAAATAGAAACCATTGCTGCGATGCACAATACATCGCGGCCCGGGCAGACGAATCTGTGCGTCTCGCCACCACCCAATGCGGTCCGCAAAGATCGGCCGCGATCCAGGAGCGTAAACCATGACTCTGCTGACCCCCGAGCAATTCGCTGCAGCCCAGAAAGCCAACTTTGAAACGCTGTTCGGCCTGACCACCAAAGCGTTCGAAGGCGTTGAGAAGCTGGTCGAACTGAACCTGCAAGTCGTGAAATCGACGCTCGCGGAAAGCCAGGAAAATGCCCAACGAGCGCTGTCGGTCAAAGACGCGCAAGAGTTGCTGGCCCTGCAAGCGAGCCTCGCCCAGCCGGTCGCTGAAAAGGCGCTGTCGTATGGCCGTCACGTGTACGAAATCGTCTCGGCAACGCAGGGTGAGTTCGCCCGCGTAGCCGAAGCGCAATTCGAAGAGCAGAACCGCAAGGTTCAGTCGCTCGTCGAAAACGTCGCCAAGAATGCACCGGCCGGTTCGGAAACCGCCGTCGCCGTGATCAAGTCGGCTATCACCGCCGCGAACACGACATACGAAACGGTCCACAAGGCAACCAAGCAGGCTGTCGAAATCGCGGAAAGCAACTTCAACGCAGCCGCCACCGCCGCGTCGAAGGCGGCTTCGCAAGCCGCTGCGCAGGCATCGCGCTCGGCCAAAAAGCCGGTTTAAGTTCCGCGCTTGTCTGTCGGGCCTCGCTTGCGAGGCCTGCATCAAAGCCTGAGCTCAGGCATCGTCCGCGCCGGCCCAGCGTATCCGCTGCGCCGGCGTTGCTGTAAGCAACAGCGTCGTGCCGTTGCCGCTCACACGGTTCCAATTGGCCGAACGCTCCGATACGTCGAATGACGTATCGTTTGCCCGGCCCAGAGCCGGGATTTTTTTGCACCGTGCTTCCTGCAGGGTTTCCCTCAGGCTCACTGGGGGCGCAGCAACGGGAGCGGACGAGTTCTTGCTCGAGGTTTCGGACGATAAAAAACGGCGCGCCCCGCGAAAGGGCGCGCCGTTTTTTTGGTGCCATCCGCACGCAGGCGGATGAGCCGAACGCCTTACTTCTTTTTCTGCGGCGGCAGGTCGGTACACACACCTTCGTACAACTCGGCCGCCATGCCGATCGATTCGCCGAGCGTGGGGTGCGGGTGAATCGTCTTGCCGATGTCCGTCGCGTCCGCGCCCATCTCCACCGCCAGACACACTTCGCTGATCAGATCTCCCGCATTCAGACCGACAATGCCGCCGCCGATCACGCGATGCGTTTCCTCGTCAAAGAGCAGCTTGGTGAACCCCTCGTCGCGGCCGTTGGCAATCGCGCGGCCGGAAGCGGCCCACGGGAACACAGCTTTGCCGTACTTGATACCGGCCGCCTTCAACTGGTCTTCGGTCTTGCCGGCCCACGCCACTTCCGGATCGGTATAGGCCACCGACGGAATCTGGATCGCGTCGAAGTACGCCTTCTCGCCGTGCGCAGCTTCCGCTGCAACGTGGCCTTCGTGCACGGCTTTGTGCGCGAGCATCGGCTGACCGACGATATCGCCGATCGCGAAAATGTGAGGCACGTTGGTGCGCATCTGCTTGTCGACTTCGATAAAGCCGCGATCCGTCACCGCCACGCCGGCCTTTTCGGCACCGATCTTCTTGCCATTCGGCGAACGGCCCACGGCCACCAGCACGAGGTCGTAGCGCTGTGGCTCGGCCGGTGCCTTCTCACCTTCGAACGACACGTAGATGCCGTCTTCCCGGGCCTCTGCCGCAGTCGTTCTGGTCTTGAGCATGACGTTCGCGAAGCGCTTCGCGTTGTACTTCTCCCAGACCTTCACCAGATCGCGGTCCGCACCGGCCATCAGGCCGTCGAGCATTTCGACCACGTCGATCTGCGCGCCGAGCGTCGCGTACACCGTCGCCATTTCCAGCCCGATGATGCCGCCGCCGATCACAAGCATGCGCTGCGGAATCTGCCGCAGCTCGAGCGCGCCCGTCGAATCGACGACACGCGGATCTTCCGGTATGAACGGCAGCTTCACCGCTTCGGAACCCGCCGCGATGATCGCCTGCTTGAACCGCACGACCTTCTTGCCGCCTTCGGTCTGCACTTCCATGTGGTTCGGATCGACGAACGCACCGGTGCCTGTCACGACCTCGACCTTGCGCATCTTCGCCATGCCGGCGAGACCGCCGGTGAGCTTCTTGACCACGCCCGACTTGAAGTCGCGCAGCTTGTCCAGGTCGATTTGCGGCTTGCCGAACGTGATGCCGTGTGCGCCGAGCGCTTCGGCTTCGTCGATCACAAGTGCGGTATGCAGCAGCGCCTTGGACGGAATGCAGCCGACGTTCAGGCACACGCCGCCAAGCGTCGAATAACGTTCGACGAGCACGGTCTTCATGCCGAGGTCGGCGGAACGGAACGCGGCCGAATAACCGCCGGGGCCCGAACCGAGCACGAGCATGTCGCATTCGATGTCCGCGCTGCCGCTGAAGCTGCCCGCTTGCGGCGCGGGCGCGGCGGCCTTGGGCGCAGCGGCAGCTGCGGGAGCCGGTGCGGGCGCCGGCGCAGCGGCCTTCGGCGCTTCTTTCGCGGACGACGCTTCGCCCGACGTTTCCACGAGCGCGATCACCGTGCCTTGCGAGACTTTATCGCCGGCTTTGATGCGCACTTCCTTGACCGTCCCGGCGGTATCGCTCGGCACTTCCATGGAAGCCTTGTCGGACTCGAGCGTCAGGAGCGACTGTTCCTGCTCGATCGTATCGCCTGGCTTGATATTGACTTCGATGACATCGACGTCCTTGAAGTCGCCGATATCCGGCACTTTTACTTCGACGAGACTCATAGTGTCCCCTTCTCCTGTTGATCGTGACGAGCGAAGCACCTGCGTCGACAAGGTCTGATAGCTGGCCGCGCGACAGACAGCAATATCCGTTGCTGTCCTCATGAGGACGCACCGTTGCCCCACGGGGCAACGCAGGAGACCGATGTGGCAACAGGTCCTACGCAAACGCGCGGATCACCGGCCGCGGCCGGCGCCCCGCGCAACATCACATCAAAGAATCACACGCCGGAAATCGGCAAGAATCGACCCGAGATACGCATTGAAGCGTGCCGCTTCGGCGCCGTCGATCACACGATGGTCGTAAGACAGCGACAGCGGCAGCGTGAGACGCGGCACGAACTGCTTGCCGTCCCACACCGGCTTCATCGCGCCGCGCGACAAGCCGAGAATCGCGACTTCGGGCGCGTTGATGATCGGCGTGAAGTTCGTACCGCCAATGCCGCCCAGCGACGAAATCGAGAAGCACCCGCCTTGCATCTGGTCGGGCTTGAGCTTGCCTTCGCGCGCGGCCTTCGACAGGTCGGTCATTTCCTTCGCGATCTCGACGAGGCCCTTCTTGTCCGCGTCGCGAATCACCGGAACCACGAGACCGTTCGGCGTGTCCGCAGCAAAACCGATGTGGTAGTACTGCTTGAACACGAGGTTGTCGCCGTCGAGGCTCGCGTTGAAGGTCGGGAATTTCTTCAGCGCCGACACTACCGCCTTGATCACGAACGCCAGCATCGTGATCTTCACGCCGGCCTTTTCGTTTTCCTTGTTCAACTGCACACGCAATGCTTCAAGTTCGGTGATGTCCGCTTCGTCGTTGTTCGTGACATGCGGAATCATCACCCAGTTGCGATGCAGATTAGCGCCGGAGATCTTCTTGATGCGCGACAGCGGCTTCGCCTCGAACGGGCCGAACTTCGAGAAGTCGACCTTCGGCCACGGCAGCAGATTCAGCTCGCCGCCGCCTGCCGCCGCGGGCGCTGCCGCGCCTGCCGGCGCCGCGCGCTGGCCCGTCATCACGCCCTTGATGAACGCGGTGACGTCCGCTTGCGTAATGCGGCCTTTCGGGCCCGTGCCCTGAACCTGCGTGACGTCGACGCCCAGCTCGCGGGCGAACTTGCGCACGGACGGCGAAGCGTGGCTGGTGCGGCGCGAGCCACCCTCGCCTGCGGGAATCAACGGCGCCTGCGCAAGCGCGGACGGCGAAGCCGGTGCCGGCGACGGCGCAACCGGCGCGTCCGAGGGCTTTTCGGCTTCCTGTTTCGGCGCGGCGGCGGGTGCCGGAGCGGGTGCGGCAGCAGCGCCTTCGGCTTCCACCACGACGATCACCGAGCCTTCCGACACGGTATCGCCCACCTTGACCTTCACTTCCTTGACGACGCCGGCAGCGGAACTCGGCACGTCCATCGTCGCCTTGTCGGATTCGAGCGTGACGAGCGACTGCTCTTTCTCGACGCGATCGCCGACCTTCACCGCGACTTCGATGACGGGAATGTCTTTATAGTCGCCGATGTCCGGCACCTTTACTTGCTGGAGGCCACCGCCGCCGGACGCGGGAGCAGCAGCCGGTGCTGGTGCAGGCGCGGGTGCAGACGCAGGCGCGGGTGTTGCTGCCGGTGCAGGCGCGGCAGCCGGTGCGGGCGCCGGTGCAGCCGCGCCACCCTGTGCGCCGTCCAGTACGACGATCAGCGAACCTTCGGACACGTTGTCGCCAACCTTGACCTTCACTTCCTTCACGACGCCGGCCGCCGAGCTCGGCACGTCCATCGTCGCCTTGTCGGATTCCAGCGTAACGAGCGATTGCTCTTTCTCGACGGTATCGCCCGCCTTCACCAGCACCTCGATCACAGGAATGTCCTTGTAATCGCCGATGTCCGGCACCTTGACTTCGATCGCTTGACTCATTGTTAGTGTCTCCTGGGCCGCGCACGCGGCCTGCCTGCGCCGGTCGGAACCGGTCAGGGGCAGGCGCGCACGCCGTGGCACACGGGGAATGATGCCTTAGACGGTCATCGGGTTGGGTTTGGCGGGATCGAGGTTGTACTTCTTGAGCGCCTCGGCGACCACCTTGCGTTCGATCGTGCCTTCGTCTGCCAGTGCATTCAGCGCGGCAACGGTGACCCAGTAGCGGTCGACTTCGAAGAAGTGACGCAGCTTCTCGCGCGTGTCCGAGCGGCCATAGCCGTCCGTACCCAGCACGACGAAGCGTTGCGGCACGAACGCGCGGATTTGTTCGGTGAGCGCGCGGACATAGTCCGTCGATGCAATCACCGGACCTTGCGCGTCCTTCAGCAGCTTCTCGACGTGGGAGAGCTTCTTCTCTTCCGTCGGATGCAGCAGGTTCCAGCGCTGCACTTCGTGGCCTTCGCGCGCGAGCTCGGTGAAACTCGGCACGCTCCACAGGTCGGCGGCAACGCCCCAGTCGTTCTTCAGCAGCTCGGCGGCGGCGATCACTTCGTTGAAGATCGTGCCCGCGCCCATCAACTGCACGCGCGGCGCCTTGCTGTCGGCTTCGGCCTTGCGGAACGAGTACATGCCCTTGATGATGTCGGCCGCCACGCTCTCTCCCTGCGGAATCGCCGGGTGCTCGTAGTTCTCGTTCATCACCGTGACGTAGTAGTACACGTCTTCCTGTTCCGCGACCATGCGGCGCAGACCGTCCTGCATGATGACCGCGAGTTCGTAACCGAACGTCGGGTCGTAGCTGATGCAGTTCGGCACCGAAGCAGCCCACAGCAGCGAGTGGCCGTCTTCGTGCTGCAGACCTTCGCCGTTCAGCGTGGTGCGGCCCGCGGTGCCGCCCAGCAGGAAGCCGCGCGAACGCATGTCGCCCGCCGCCCACGCGAGGTCGCCGATACGCTGGAAGCCGAACATCGAATAGAAGATGTAGAACGGGATCATGATCTCGCCGTGCGTCGAGTACGACGTCGCGGCTGCGATCCAGTCCGACATGCCGCCGGCTTCGTTGATGCCTTCCTGCAGGATCTGACCGGTTTCCGACTCGCGGTAGAACATCAACTGGTCGGAGTCTTCCGGAATGTACTTCTGGCCGTCCTGATTCCAGATGCCGATCTGGCGGAACAGACCCTCCATACCGAACGTACGCGACTCATCCGGCACGATCGGCACGATGCGTTTGCCGAGCGCCTTGTCCTTCAGCAGGATGTTGAGAATGCGCACGAACGCCATGGTCGTGGAAATCTCGCGGCCTTCGCCCGTGCCCTTGAGCAGCGGCTCGAAGGCGGAGAGATCCGGCACCGGCAGCGACTCGGCCTTCTGGCGGCGCGCCGGCAGGTAGCCGCCCAGCTCCTGGCGGCGGGCGCGCATGTACTCGAGTTCCTTCGAACCTTCTTCGAACTTCAGGTACGGCACGTTGACGATGTCTTCGTCGGAAATCGGCAGGCGGAACTGGTCGCGGAATTTCTTGAGCTGCTCCACCTGCATCTTCTTCTGCTGGTGGGTGATATTCATTGCCTGGCCGGCTTCGCCCATGCCGTAGCCCTTGATCGTCTTGGCGAGAATGACGGTCGGCTGGCCCTTCGTGTGGGTAGCTTCGTGGAACGCCGCGTAGATCTTGTGCGGATCGTGGCCGCCGCGGTTCAGGTTCCACACGTCTTCGTCCGACCAGTCGGCGACCAGCGCCTTCAGCTCCGGCGTATTGAAGAAGTGCTCGCGGACGAACGCGCCCGACTCCGACTTGTACGTCTGGTATTCGCCGTCCACGACTTCCATCATGCGGCGCATCAGTGCGCCCGACTTGTCGCGCTGGAACAGCGCGTCCCAGCGGCTGCCCCACACGACCTTGATGACGTTCCAGCCTGCGCCGCGGAATTCGCTTTCCAGTTCCTGGATGATCTTGCCGTTACCGCGCACCGGACCGTCGAGGCGCTGCAGGTTGCAGTTGATCACGAACACGAGATTGTCGAGCCGCTCGCGGCCGGCCATGCCGATCGCGCCGAGCGATTCCGGTTCGTCCGTTTCGCCGTCGCCGAGGAAGGCCCAGACCTTGCGACCGTCGGTCTTCGCAATGCCGCGCGCCTGCAGGTACTTCATGAAGCGCGCCTGGTAGATCGCCATGATCGGGCCAAGGCCCATCGAAACGGTCGGGAATTGCCAGAAATCCGGCATGAGCCAAGGGTGCGGATACGACGAGATGCCCTCGCCGCCCACTTCCTGGCGGAAGTTGTCGAGTTGCTGCTCGGTCAGACGGCCGAGCAGGAATGCGCGCGAGTACACGCCCGGCGACGAGTGACCCTGCACGAACACGAGGTCGCCGCCATGCTCGGGCGACGGTGCGTGCCAGAAATGGTTGAAGCCGACGTCATACAGTGTGGCAGCGGACGCGAACGACGCGATATGGCCGCCGACATTGGTGTCCTTGCCGGCGCGCAGCACCATCGCGATGGCGTTCCAGCGCGTGTACGAACGGATGCGGTGCTCGATGTCCTGGTCGCCGGGAATCTTCGCCTGACGCGACACCGGAATCGTGTTGATGTACGGGGTATTAGCGGAGAACGGCAAATGTTCGCCATGCACGCGGGCGAACTCGATCTGCTTCTCAATCAGGTAGTGGGCACGGTCGGGGCCAACAGCAGAAATCACGCCATCCAGCGCTTCCAGCCATTCGCCGGTTTCCTGGGGATCGTCGTCTTTTTCAGCGGCGACATATTTCATGACTTCGTCGGGTACAGCGGACATGCTCGTCTCCTGGATATAGAGGAACGCTCTTTGAACAGACGACGCGGACGAAGCACGGCCGCGGCAGCTTCGGCCGATTGTAATAAGGGTCCCGACGTCCACGCAACAAAATTTTCGAATTACGAGATTCATTCTCATAATGCGGAAAATTGCTGCGGCGCAACTTGATTTGACTGCCTTTGCGGGGATACGTCGGCTAGTTTGCGCCGATTAACGGGACTTTCCGCGATTTTTTGCGCCATTTGCCAGCTACGCGCTGCGCTACAATGCCACGCATGTTGACCGAACGGCTTTTCGCTCGATCGGCGCGCTCCGCTGGTTCGCCGGCGGATTCGTCGCCGTCCTCCCGCTGGCACCATGGGCCATGGTGGTCCAATTCCTATTTGCTGACGCCGCTCCTGTCGATCCTCGTGTTTCTGGTCGTCATGAGCCTGATCTTGTGGAGTTTGAACCGGCGCGAGCAGCAACAGCAGGAAGACACGCTTTATCGCAACGTCGCGTGGGCGCAGCAGCAAATCCGCCTTTCCATGACGGGCGCGCAGGAGCAGATTCAGGCGCTCGCGCGCGATCTCGCCGCCGGCCACGCCGATCCGCATTCGTTCCAGGCGTCTACCACGGACGTCATGCAGGGGCATCCCGAAATCCTCTACATGAACTGGTACACGAGCCAGCAGCAGCCGCGCTGGCCCAATACGGCGCTGCCCGTGTTCGGGCAGCGGCTTGCCAAGCCCAACGACACGCAAATGGACGAAGCGGTGAAAGCCGCCTTCGCCGAGGCGCGCAGCACGCGCCGCCAGGTGTATTCGCCGCTCATTTATGACGACGTCGGCAACGGCTACATCACGTTGCAGACACCGGTTTTCCGCGACCGCGAATTTCTTGGCTCGATTGCCGCGGTATTTTCGGTGGAAGGCATTCTCAAGCACGACATTCCGACTGAGCTGTCGGCCAAGTACAAGATCTCGATCATCGACGCGAACAATCGCGAGCTGACCACCACGTCCACGCGCCCGCGCCTGCCGCGCGACATGTTCTACGACCTGCCGCTCGACCCTCCGGGCCAGGGCGTCTCGGTGCGCGTCTATGCGTTCCCCCAGATGACCAACTTCACCAACAACACGCTGGTGTGGCTGGTGGCGGGTCTGTCGTGCTTCGTCCTGTGGAGTCTGTGGAGTCTGTGGAAGCACACGCGCCAGCGTTTCGAGGCGCAGCAGGCGCTGTATGCGGAAGCATTCTTCCGTCGCGCAATGGAAAACTCCGTGCTGATCGGCATGCGCGTGCTGGATATGCACGGGCGCATCACGCACGTGAATCCGGCGTTCTGCCGCATGACCGGCTGGGACGAAAGCGATCTGGTCGGCAAGACCGCGCCGTTCGCCTACTGGCCGCGCGACTCGTATCCGGAAATGCAGCGCCAGCTCGACATGACGCTGCGCGGCAAGGCGCCCTCCTCCGGTTTCGAATTGCGGGTGCGACGCAAGGACGGCTCGATGTTCCATGCGCGTCTCTACGTGTCGCCGCTGATCGACAGCTCGGGCCGCCAGACCGGCTGGATGTCGTCGATGACGGACATCACGGAGCCGAAACGCGCGCGCGAGGAACTGGCCGCCGCGCACGAGCGCTTCACCACCGTGCTGGAGAGTCTGGACGCCGCGGTGTCTGTGCTCGCCGCCGACGAAGCCGAACTGCTGTTCGCCAACCGCTATTACCGGCATCTGTTCGGCATTCGGCCGGACGGTCATCTGGAACTGGCGGGCGGCGGGTTCGACAGCGCGCAGGCGTCGTCGGATTCCATCGACATGGTCGACACATACGCCGGGCTGCCCGCCGCCGCGCTGACGGAGAGCACGGCCGACGCGCAGGAAGTCTATGTAGAGAGCATCCAGAAGTGGTTCGAAGTGCGCCGTCAGTACATTCAGTGGGTGGACGGTCACCTCGCGCAGATGCAGATCGCAACGGACATCACCACTCGCAAGCAGGCGCAGGAACTGTCGCGTCAGCAGGATGAAAAGCTGCAATTCACCAGCCGCCTGATGACGATGGGCGAAATGGCCTCGTCGCTCGCGCACGAGCTGAATCAGCCGCTCGCCGCGATCAACAACTATTGCTCCGGAACCGTCGCACTGGTTAAATCGGGTCGGACAACGCCTGACAATCTGCTGCCCGTGCTCGAAAAAACCGCCCAGCAGGCGGTGCGCGCGGGCATGATCATCAAGCGCATTCGCGAATTCGTGAAACGCAGTGAGCCGAAGCGTCAGGCCACACGCGTATCGGACATCGTCGCGGACGCCGTGGGGCTCGCCGAAATCGAAGCGCGCAAGCGGCGCATTCGCATCGTCACCGACATGCGCTCGCGGCTGCCGGTGATTTATGTCGATCCGGTGCTGATCGAGCAGGTGCTGGTCAACCTGTTGAAGAATGCCGCCGAGGCCATGGCCGAAGCGCGGCCGCACGCGGTGGATCCGGTGATCCGCGTGGTCGTGCGGCTGGAGAGCGGCTTTGTGTGCATCAGCGTCGTCGACCAGGGGCCGGGCGTCGACGAAGCAACGGCCGAGCGGCTGTTCGAACCGTTTTACAGCACCAAGTCCGACGGCATGGGCATGGGGCTGAACATTTGCCGTTCGATTATCGAATCGCACCGCGGCCGTCTGTGGGTGGTCAACAACGTCGAGTCCGACGGCCACATCACAGGCGCCACGTTCCACTGCAGTCTGCCTATTGGAGAGCCTGACGGCCCGAGCAACGGCGGGTCCGAGGCACCGACACCACAAACCGTTACGGGAGAGCTATGAACAGCCCAGTCACCACACAGGAAACTGTCTTTGTCGTCGACGACGACGAGGCCGTGCGAGATTCGCTGCGCTGGCTGCTGGAGGCGAACGGCTACCGCGTGCAGTGCTTCTCCAGCGCCGAGCAGTTTATCGACGCGTGGCAGCCGCACCAGCATCCGGGCCAGATCGCCTGCCTGATTCTCGATGTGCGGATGTCCGGCATGAGCGGACTGGAACTGCAGGAACGCCTGATCGCGGACAATGCGTCGCTGCCGATCATCTTCGTGACGGGTCATGGCGACGTGCCGATGGCCGTGTCCACGATGAAAAAAGGCGCGATGGACTTCATCGAAAAACCGTTCGACGAAGCCGAACTGCGCAAGCTCGTGGAGCGCATGCTCGACAAGGCGCGCAGCGAAAGCACCAGCGTGCAGCAGCAGCGCGCGGCCGCCGAGCGCCTTGGCAAGCTCACCGCGCGCGAGCATCAGGTGCTCGAGCGCATCATTGCAGGCCGCCTGAACAAGCAGATCGCCGACGACCTCGGCATCAGCATCAAGACGGTGGAAGCGCACCGCGCCAACATCATGGAAAAGCTCAACGTCAACACGGTCGCCGACCTGCTGCGACTCGCGTTGTCCAACAAGCCGCAACCGGCGCAATAAGGCGACGGCGGCGCGCGCGGCATTCGCCGCGGCGCGCCGCGCACTTCCGGCCGGACTGCCCTGTCCGGCGTCTCACCGGGTTCTCGTCCGGACCTTCCCGTTCTTCGCGCCCCGCGCAGCGGCGCCTTGCACCCGCGCCTTGCATCTGCGCATTGCATCCGTCAGCGGACGTCGTGGGCCTCGCCGCTCGCGCCGGTATAATGACGGACTCCGCAGCGACGCCTACCGCCAATTGGCGTCGCGCGCTTTTCATGTGCCGACCGGTTGCTGCTGAAAAACGCCATCGTCCACGGCACGCACGCTGCCCCGCTTACCACACTGTCCCTCTCGACCGACCATGACTGCCAAATTGATCGACGGCCTAGCCCTCTCGAAGACACTGCGCGCCGACGTCGCCGCGCGCGCCGCCGCCCTCACCGCCCGCGGCCATCAGCCGGGCCTCGCCGTCGTGCTGGTCGGCGACAATCCGGCCAGCGAAGTCTACGTGCGCAACAAGGTGAAGGCGTGTCACGACAACGGTCTTGGTTCGTCACTCGACCGTTATCCGGCGGACCTGTCGGAAGCGGAATTGCTCGAGCGTATCTATGAACTGAATCGCGACCCGCTCATTCACGGCATTCTCGTGCAACTGCCGCTGCCGCCGCATATCGACAGCCACAAGGTAATCGAGGCAATCGCGCCGGAAAAGGACGTGGACGGTTTTCACGTTGCCAACGCCGGCGCGCTGCTCACGGGCCAGCCGCTGTTCCGCCCGTGCACACCGTATGGCGTAGTGAAAATGCTCGCGGCTTATGACATTCCTCTGCAAGGCGCGAACGCGGTGGTGATCGGCCGCTCGAACATCGTCGGCAAGCCGATGGCGTTGCTGCTGCTCGAAGCCGGCGCGACGGTCACTATCTGCCACAGCAAGACCCGCGATCTGGCCGCGCATACGCGCAACGCCGACATCGTGGTCGCGGCCACCGGCCTGCGCAACATTCTCACCGCCGACATGGTGAAGCCTGGCGCCGCGGTGATCGACGTGGGCATGAATCGCGACGAAGCAGGCAAGCTGTGCGGCGACGTGGATTTCGCGGGCGTGAAGGACGTGGCCGGCTACATCACGCCGGTGCCGGGCGGCGTCGGTCCAATGACCATCACGATGCTGCTGGTGAACACGATCGAAGCCGCCGAGCGCGAAGCGGCGAAAAACGGCTGATGCGAAAAAGGAAAGCGCTGGGCACCTGCTAGCCCCGCGCTTTCAACTCGCTACGCAACCTGCTTGGCACGCTCCTGCCCGATTTACTGCGCGATCAGCTTCAGCGCTTTTCCGCCTTTCCCGCCTTTCCCGCCTTTCCCGCCGCATACGGATCATCGCGGACTCGCACAAACCTGAACTCGTCGCTCACCTCTGCGTCCGTCGCGCGCTCCTCGTCTCACCCTCGTCACCGTCCGAGCTGGGCGCTCGCTGCCTCTTCAGCGGACGGTTTGCCCCGCGCCCCGCTCTGCCACGGGTGGCGCTTCGGCCAGCACCGTTCGCCGACGTGCAAGACGCCCACGGCACCACGTGAGCACCGGCCGCTCGACGCAATGCCACGAGAGCGCCGCGCACAGCAGGATCACCGGCGCGGCGATCAGCACAGCCGTCACATGGTTCAACTGCGGCGCGAGACTGGCCACGCATTGCTGCACCATGAAGCCATACAGGTAGATGCCATACGAGTAATCATGGCGCGGCACGAACCGCCGCATGAGCGGCGTCGTCCCCACCCACAGCACGGCGTACACGAATGCCAGGTAGAACAGCGGTTGCGCACCCGCCGTATCACGGAACACCAGGAACACCATCGTGAAAGCGAGCGCCGCCAGACCGTTGATACTGATGCGCTCGCGCAAGCCATACAGCAGCATGCCGAGCATGAAGAACGGCTCCGGCCAGAACGAGTAGCCGCCGGGTGTTTCGCTGAAATCGCGCAAACCGATCTGCACAAGCGGCAGCGAATGCGGCGTCAGATGCGGCGGCAAATGCACACGCAATACGAAAGCGGCAATGCCGAGCGCCGCCGCCAGCACCGTGCCGCGCGGGCTCGACAGAAGCCCGAGCATGCCGGTCACGAGCACGATCAGATAACAGCGCACTTCGATCGGCAGCGTCCACAGCGGCCCGCACACCGAGACGGGAAAGCGGTTGTGCTCGAACACGCCCGGCAGCGCCCAGCCGGTTTTCATCACGATGGTGGAGAAGTTGTCCAGGTTCAACCAAGTCATGCCGGAACCGAAATACTCGCGCAGCGGCAGCGTCGTGAACAGCGGCCCGACGACGAACACCGTCACCAGCGAGCCGAGCGCCACTGCCGGCCACAGGCGTGCGATGCGCAGCACCGCAAAGCGCGGCACCGAGCGTTGACGGTCGAAGCTCGCGGTCACCAGCATGCCGCTCAACAGAAAGAATGCATACACGCCGAGCGCGCCGAAACCGTCGAAACCGAGCGCGTTCTCAACCCAGTCGCTCGTGCCATCCGGCGCCTGCAGCAGGTACGAATGGCCATATACGACGGACACGGCGGCCACGAGCCGCACGAGGTCGAAGTTGTTGCCGTTGCGCGATAGAGCGTGCGAAAGCGGATGCATCTATACCTCTGGCAGGAAAGCGTCGCAACGCGTCGCTGCAGTTGCTGTGCGTTTCACCCGGTAATCGGGCGAGAGACACGTCAGCATGCGGCGCGGCACCATTTCGCACCGTTCGCTTTCGCACAAAAGCGCCGCGGGCCGCCACATCTGGTAATTTGTATGCCGACGATTGGAATCGGCCTGGCCGCCCCAATAATGTCCATGTCAGGTGCCCGATGGCGCTGCCGCGCGCGCCGCGCCGCGCACCGGTTAAAGTACCGAATACCCGTTCACCCGCGTCAGACAGGAAGCCTCATGTCCACTACCGTCTCGAATCACGACAATCCGCTCCTCGATTTCTCCGACCTGCCGCGCTTTGGCGAAATCCGCCCCGAACACGTCACGCCCGCGCTCGACGTGCTGCTCGCCGATGCGGCGGCCGCCGTCGAGCGCGCGGCCGCGCCCATCACGCCTGCTTCGTGGACCGATGTGGTCGAGCCCGTCGAGCGCGCCACCGAACCGCTGTCGCGCGCGTGGAGCATTGTCGGCCATCTGAACGCGGTCGCGGACACGCCCGAACTGCGTGCCGTGTATGGCGAAAACCTGCCGCGTGTCACCGAGTTCTGGTCGAGCGTCGGACAGAATCTCGCGTTGTATGAGAAGTACAAGGCGCTGAATGCGAGTGACGAATTCGCTTCGCTCACGAGCGAGCGCAAAAAGATTCTCGCCAATGCGCTGCGCGATTTCCGCCTGTCCGGTGCTGAACTGCCTGAAGACCAGAAGCCGCGTTTTGCCGAATTGCAGGAACGCCAGGCGGCGTTGTCCAAAGCGTTTTCGGATCACGTGCTGGATGCGACCAATGCTTATGCATATTTCGTCGAAGCCCGCAACGGCGCGGAGCAGGCCGAACTGGCAGGCCTCCCCGAAGACGTGATTGAAGCCGCGAAAGAAGCGGCCGAACGCGAAGGCAAGACCGGCTACAAATTCACGCTGCATTTCCCGTCGTATTTTCCGGTCATGCAGTACTCGGAGAACCGTCCGATGCGCGAGGCGATGTACCGTGCGTATGTGACGCGTGCGTCCGAACTTGGTCCGCAATACGGCAACGGCAAGCCCGAATGGGACAACACGTCCGTGCTCGCAGAACAGTTGAAGCTGCGCGCGGAAGAAGCGCATATGCTCGGCTACAGGAACTTCGCCGAAGTCTCGCTCGCGCCGAAAATGGCCGAGTCGCCGGAACAGGTCATGGCTTTCCTCGAAGACCTCGCCACGCGCGCACGCCCCCATGCGGAGCAGGACTGGAAAGAGTTGCGCGAATTCGCAGCGGGCGAGCTCGGTCTTGCCGACCTGCAACCCTGGGACATGACGTTTGCCGCCGAACGCCTGCGTCAGAAGCGTTATTCGTTTTCCGAAAACGAAGTCAAGCAGTACTTCCCGGAAGACGCGGTATTCAAAGGCCTTTTCAAGGTGACCGAGACGCTTTTCGGCGTGCGCATTCGCCGCGACGAAGCGGCAGTCTGGCATCCGGACGTGCGCTTTTTCCGCGTCGAGAATCAGGACGGCGGCCTCGTCGCGCAGTTCTATCTCGACCTGTACGCACGAGAAGGCAAGCGCGGCGGCGCGTGGATGGACGACGCGCGCGGCCGTCACAAGCATACGCACGGCGGCGTGCAAACGCCGGTTGCGTATATCACCTGCAACTTCTCGGCGCCGGTCGGCGGCAAGCCCGCCTGCTTTACGCACGACGAAGTGATCACCCTCTTCCACGAATTCGGCCATGGGCTGCATCACATGCTCACGCGTGTCGACGAGCTCGGCGTGTCGGGCATCAACGGTGTCGAGTGGGACGCCGTTGAACTGCCGTCGCAATTCATGGAGAATTTCTGCTGGGAGTGGGACGTGCTCTCCGACATGACGTCGCACGTGGAAACCGCAAAGCCGCTGCCGCGCGAACTGTTCGACAAGATGCTCGCCGCGAAGAATTTCCAGAGCGGACTCGGCACGTTGCGGCAGATCGTGTTCTCGATGTTCGACATGCAATTGCATACCGGCTTCGACGCGAGCGGCGCGAAGAACGCGACCCAACTTGCGAGCGAGATCAACGAGCGCTTTCACGTCGTGCCACAAGCGCCCTTCTCGCGTTGGCCCAATACGTTCAGCCATATTTTCGCGGGCGGTTATGCGGCGGGCTACTACAGCTACAAGTGGGCCGAGGTGCTGTCCGCCGACGCCTATGCGGCATTCGAAGAAGCGGCGCAGTCAGCAAGCGGCAGCGTACTCGACCAGACGACCGGCATGCGCTATCGCAAGGAGATTCTGGAAGTGGGCGGCAGCCGCCCGGCAATGGAATCGTTCAAGGCGTTCCGTGGACGCGAGCCGAACATCGACGCGTTGCTGCGCCATAACGGCATGGCGCCCGGTGCGACGCATTGATCGGATGGCGTGAACTGCTGAGGTAAAGGGCGCGGCACGGGTTCTCGTGTGCCCGCGCCGCAAGGAGAAAGCCGGTGTTCCGCGCGAGCGGGCACCGGCTTTTTGTTTGCCTGTGAGCTTTTGTGCGATCGTGCTTGTGCGCTTTGTCGGCTGCGTGCGCTTTATGCGCCGCGTCCGCTTTGTCCGCTTTGTCCGCTTTGTCCGCTTTGTCCGCTTTGTCCGCTTTGTCCGCTGCGCCCGCTTTGTCCGCTGCGCGCGGCACTCAATCGCGATGCAGCTTGAAATCAACCTCCGCAGGGCGCCCTTCCAGCGACAGCGCGGCGCGCGCCGCCGGTGCGCGGCTCACCACTTTGCCACGGCTAATCACGGCGAGACGCGCCGCGCGCAGGCGGATCGCCTCCACGGGGTCGCGCGCATCGAGCAGCACGAGATTCGCGGCGCAGCCGGGCGCAACGCCGTAGTCTTGCAGACCGAGAATGCGCGCGCCGTTTGCCGTCACCGCATCGAAGCATGCGTGCATGCCTTCCACGCCCGTCATCTGCGCGACGTGCAAGCCCATGTGCGCGACCTCGAGCATGTCGCCTGAGCCGAGGCTATACCACGGGTCCATCACGCAATCGTGACCGAACGCGACGTTGATGCCCGCCGCCATCATCTCCGGCACGCGGGTCATGCCGCGTCGTTTCGGATAGGTGTCGCTGCGTCCCTGCAACGTGATGTTGATGAGCGGATTCGCGATGGCCGACACGCCCGATTCGCGCATCAGCGGTAACAGCTTGCTCACGTAGTAGTTGTCCATGGAATGCATCGACGTGAGATGCGAACCCGTTACGCGCCCCTGCAAACCGAGACGCAACGTTTCGGCCGCGAGCGTTTCGATGTGACGCGAGAGCGGATCGTCGGACTCGTCGCAATGCATGTCCACGCGCAAGCCCTGCTCCGCCGCGTACTCGCACAACATGCGCACTGATTGCGCGCCGTCGGCCATGGTGCGCTCGAAATGCGGAATGCCGCCGACCACGTCGACGCCCAATGCGATGGCGCGCTTCAGGTTCTCGAAAGCACCCGGACTGCGCAGTACGCCGTCTTGCGGAAAGGCCACGAGTTGCAAGTCAAGATACGGCGCGACGCGGCGCTTCACTTCGACGAGCGCCTCGACGGCGAGCAGGCGCGGATCGCATACATCGACGTGACTGCGGATCGCCAGCAGCCCGCGCGCCACCGCCCAATCGCAATACTGCAGCGCGCGTTCGATCAGCGCCTCCTGCGTGAGCTGCGGCTTCAATTCGCCCCACAACGCAATGCCTTCAAGCAGCGTGCCCGACGCGTTCACGCGCGGCAGGCCATAGGACAGCGTGGCGTCCATATGGAAATGCGGATCGACGAAGGGCGGCGTGACGAGCGAGCCCGCGGCGTCGATTTCCTCGCGCGCGACGGCGGCCAGTCGTGCCTCTACGGCGACGATGCGCCCTGCTTCGATGCCGATGTCTACCGCATGCCTCGTTTGCCGCGCGAAGCGCGGCGGCAGCATCGCGCGGCGGATGATCAGGTCCATATCCCGCTCCTTGTTGTGGGCGTTGGCGTCGTGACTGATGACGATTCTAGCGGCGTCAGAAAGGCGGCGCGGGGTTTTGTTGGGGATTCTGCGGCGCTACGTGCGGTATTGCCTGCACAGGCTGGACCTGGTGTTCCGTACCGGCGGGCACGACGAAATCCGTATCGGCAACGTGGGCGGCAGCGCGCCTATACTCGGCTCATTGTTACGGGTTCGGGTGTGCGCAGATGAAAACGATAGGTGTGATTGGCGGAATGAGCTGGGAATCCTCCGCCGAGTATTACAGGCTGCTGAACCGTCACGCCAAGGCGCGCTTGGGCGGCCATCACAACGCCCGCAGCCTGATGCTGACCGTGGATTTCGCACGAGTCGAAGCCGACCAGCGTGCCGGCGCATGGGACGCACTCGGCGAGCAGATGGCCGACGCCGCACGCCAACTGGAGCGCGGCGGCGCGCAACTCGTGATGCTTGCCACGAACACCATGCATCGCGTGTATGAATCGATTGAACGGGCCATTCACGTGCCGTTTCTGCATATCGCCGATCCGACCGGCAGCGCGTTGCGCGCCGCGGGCGTCGAGCGGGTCGGCCTGCTCGGCACGCGCTATACGATGGAGCAGACGTTCTACACGGGGCGGCTGCGCGAGCGCTACGGCCTGGACACGCTGGTACCGGATGAAGCGGACCGCGCCCACGTGCATCGCATCATTTACGACGAGCTGTGTCATGGCGACGTGAAGCGCGAATCGCGCGGGGTGTATCAAGGTGTGATCGAATCGCTGCGTGAGCGCGGGGCGCAGGCAGTGATTCTTGGCTGCACAGAAATCACGTTGCTGATCAAGCCGGAACATTCCGTCCTGCCTGTTTTCGATACCACGGCGTTGCATGCGCAAGCGGCGGTGGAATGGGCGATTGGGGGGTGATTTGAGCGGACGGAGCGTGGTGGGGGACTGAGGCAATGACACGCATCCGAGATTGTGCGCAGCGCTGCGGCTAGCAGAACTGCGCACACATAGTGCCGCTCGATCGCTGAGGACGCCATGAGCACTGGCATGCGTTGCCGAACGACATTCGCGCGTGGAGCGGGCGCAGTCGGCATGTCCCCTACCGACCGGCGGCAATTCACTGCGTCAACCGATTAGATGCCGGCGGGCGGATGGGTGTGGCGCGGACTGTGGCCGGGGTGCAAGCGCGACTCGATGTTCAAGGCTCTAACGAAATTCCACCGAAGCGGGGCCGGGACTATCTCGAGCTCTTATAAAAAAGCTCAGCCAAAGCAACGCCAATTTACTGCTCGTCGCAACAGTTGTTGGGACAGCCGGGACTTACTTCGACGATGACTTCGCGGCTATCACTGTGGACCTGTCCTGGACTGCCTGTCGGATAAACCTGTGTCTTGATCTGCAACGGCGCATTCACCAATCCGTCTTCGAGTGCTTCCGTGGCGACAGCAACTGCACGGCGCATGGCTAGCTCCTTCGGTGCGCGTTCACCTGACTCTGCACTACCTACGATCGTTATCCAGTTCTGGATCGCATATTTCGAATTAGTCATCGCTACCCATCTGCGAAGGTGTTTCCTCTCATATTCAGAGACCTTGGCGCCGTTACTTTCGAAAGCAATCTGTACCTGCTCAGGCGGCAAGTTCATCGAACCGTTGCATTCTGCTCTGGCAGTCAGCCCGTAACCAAGTGCCAGAGCTACCATCGTATATTGAATACCCTTTATGCTGATCATGGAAAGCTTTCTATTGGGTGGCAAAAAGCGGTTCACCATACACAACATATCCTGCCAGCGTGTCGGCGTTACGGAGCGCTTCGTCCGGATTATTGCGGGCCCATTCGGCGGCTGTTGGGTCCAGGCCGTACCTCCGGTCACCGCTGCCGAACGTATCGGAGAAGTGCGTTACTTCGTGAATTAGTGTGGACAGGCGTGAATCGCCAAACATGTTCTGGTCGCGGAGGCCATTGCAAAATTTCATGCCGATACTTATTAGCCTGCGTTCCGTGTTAGGCCCGCATACGTGCGCAGCTTCTCGATCGACATTCTTTAAATTTGGCATGCAGCCCAGCATTCTGTCCAAATCGGGGTCGCTTCGTACGAGACAAGCCGGCGTCAAATCTCGGAGGGCGGCCAAGTGGCGGGAAAATCCCGCAAGCAGGTATTGACGCGTACTATCATCCGTTCGATTGAACCAGTACATCATCCGTTGTTTTGTCGCGGCATCATTGCGATTCAGGTCTCCAATCCGGCGCTCGACCAGAGTAACAGCCCAACCTAGCAGGCGTTTTGCTATCACGCGGAATTCGTTGTCGGTCATATTCGGGCAAATCGGTGTGACGTCAATCGTTACATGGACCATCGATCCCGGATTCGTGTTTGTGACCGCAGTAGAGTGAACTTCGAACCATTCTTCGTTCTGGTGCGCGTCGAATTGATACTTGTTGTCGTTTCCAAAGTTACGCATCTTTGTGTGCCCCCTTCAATACAGAGTTCGGCAGGCGCATGTCTTCGTCAATTGCATATGCAGTTGACCGCAGCAACGCGCATCACACTGCTCCGATAATTTCGAGTGTTAAACGTCGCGCGTCTTCGGTCGCGATTCGTTGGGTGCGTCCTCCAGAGTCCGTGGTGCCGCTAGCTACAACTGCCGATCCCACGCTCACGCGATAGCGCACGTTCGACAACGGCTGGCCGTCCGTATCCTTTAGTGTGTACTGCTGATCGTACACAAATGCTTTCGGCGTCTGCTCGACTGTATATCTCTCTTCGTTTTCTGAATAGAATGCGTTGGAACCGCTCGCCGCAAGAACACGATTTTTCCCGCATGGACACAACACCCAATCCATGTCTCGCACTAGCGCATCGCCGTTGTTCATCCAGCCTGTGGCTGTTCCTGCTATTTCCCAAGCACCTTTACAGTAACCACATGTCGCCTTGTTTCCACTTCGCGCGTACGCCTTGCCTCCCTCGTTGAAGAAGTCGCTATAGGCCATTATTTGGCCGCCTGTAGTCGTGCGGTCGCCGTCGGCTGCAAGTCGATCAAACATTAGCATTCCCTGGAGGTTTGGTACAAAGGTTTGTCAAGTTCCGCGCGTCGACCCTCGCTAGCGCACGCATGTGCGCTTGCGTTCCTGCTGTTCCGGCATTCGCCATCCTCCCGGGAGACACGAACGCCAGCAATGGAACGTGGGCGAGTGATCGGCGCGGACATAGCTGCGGCTGCGTTTGCCGATCATGACGGACCGCTTGGCGAAGCCCATCAGAGAAATCCGAAAAAGGCCTCGGACAGGAAAATAAAGGCCAGGTCACCACACAGCGATAATTCTTGTGCCATTTGTGAATCAGACGCTCGCTGCTGTGCCTGCTAACAGAAGCCCGCGCAATGCGGGCTTTTCGTGTCCAGGTTTTCCGGCGTCCCTTTGCATGCGAGACCCTGTACTGCGGCCAAGCGGCCGCCCAGCGTGACATGCTGCGACACGCCGTCGAGCGTGGCGGCATGTCATCGTTGCGGGCGCTGCACCAGGACACTATGAGAGCGGACGTTGCTGACCGGGAACGATCCGATCACGCAGGTTTCACACGCACGACGCCAGCTCGGCCGCCTCCGCCACTGCCGCAGGCATTGGTCGTCGTCGCCTATGCTCGCTGTTCACGCAAATACTCACAGGCTCGCGGTGCTGTTTCCGTGCCTATTCGAGTTCCGCATGTAAGATGCGATGCGAGCAACTTTTGAACATGTCGCACGATTGCTCACGGGCGCACGGCGAATGAACGTCTGAACCGCGCTACCGTCGCGAATGCATCGACACGCACGAATGAAACTACGGAAAGTAAGCCTCACGGAACGCTGGCGGCTTGCATCGAGCCACCCTGGCCGCGCATATCGCGACCATCCAACCGGTGGGTCACCGGCCGACGGTCGAGCGCTTCAACCGTGCGAGCACGCGCATTAATGCCCTGTTACGGGAGGTTGGGATGGCGTGGGTCAATGCGCGACAGCGTCAAACGATTGACGGGGAAGGCAGCGTGACGTGTCCTGGTCTTTTCGTATTCGCGACGCCGCGCGCCAACCGGTACAGACACATATAGCGAGGCAAAACAGACAGACACAAAAAAACCCGCTCAAGGCGGGTTCATTTTTCGTGCATGTCAGCAATAAACACGGCGATTGTCCTGACAGCAAACTCAGGCAATCACTCCGGATTCAGGAAACCGTCTACATGCACTACGGCGATTGGTTGCGGGGACAGGATTTGAACCTGTGACCTTCGGGTTATGAGCCCGACGAGCTGCCAGACTGCTCCACCCCGCGTCAGAGAAAAGAGATTGTATAGGGACGCGGGTAAAACGTCAAACAATCGCACACGAATTCTGCGTGAAGCACGCAAGGGCGCAAGCCGGCACCGGCGCGCTCAAAGATCCTGAACCGTCGCGCCCTCGATCTTGCCGTCGATAATATCCGCACCGTACTGGCTCGCGCTGCGCTTGGCCACGCCGAAGTCCGCAAACGTGACCGGCAGCACGAGACGAAACACGCGGCTCGCCTTCGACCCGCTAATCGCGCCCGGCCGACACACGCGCACTGCGACGTCATAGCCTTCGGCATCACGCTTGTGACCGTCGAACTTGCCGAATTCCCGCGAAAAAACCAGCGGGTGCACTTCGAAGTCCTTATAAATCGCCGGGTAAGTTCGAGCCATGATGCCCTCCGCTGCACGCTGGTGCCTGAGTAGTCAAACTGTGAGTGTGATCCCTACTATACGCCGCGCGTGGCACACACCGGCTTTTTATTTTCAGTCGGCCATGCGCGCCCTCGCCGCGCGAAAATCGTCTGCCGCGCGTACACGCTGGTAAGCTACGGCTCCTGCGCCATTCAGCCCGAGAATTTCCCGTGAAAATCGCTACCTGGAACGTCAACTCTCTCAAGGTCCGCCAACAGCATGTGATCGACTGGCTCGAAACGAGCCGCACCGACGTGCTATGTCTTCAGGAACTGAAACTCCCCGACGAGAAGTTTCCGCGCGCGGAGCTGCAAGAGAAAGGCTACCGGAGCTGGTTCGCGGGCCAGAAAACGTACAACGGCGTAGGCATCCTCGTTCGCGAAGGAATCAGCGTCGACGAAACCACCATCGTGCGAAACATTCCGGGCTTTGACGACTTGCAGCAGCGCGTGGTGGCCGCGACGGTCGACGGCGTGCGCATCATCTCCGCCTATTTCCCGAACGGCCAGGCGCCCGGCACCGACAAATTCGCCTACAAGCTGCGCTGGCTCGCTGCGCTGCACGACTGGGTCCAAAGCGAAATGGCGCTGTATCCAAAGCTCGCGCTGCTTGGCGACTACAACATCGCACCGGACGACCGCGACGTGCACGATCCCAAGGCGTGGGAAGGCCAGAATCTGGTGTCGCCCGAAGAACGCGCGGAGTTCGTGCGCTTGACCGAGCTGGGCCTTGTCGACGCGTTCCGTCAGTTCGAGCAGCCCGAAAAAATCTACTCGTGGTGGGACTACCGGATGATGGCGTTTCGCCGCAACGCGGGTCTGCGTATCGACCACATCCTGCTGTCGAGGCCGCTTGCCGAAACCTGTACGTCATGCGAAGTCGACAAGGTGCCGCGCAAGTGGGATCAGCCGTCGGATCACGCCCCGGTCGTCGCGCAGCTCGGCTGATAGACCTCAAGCCGAAACGGCCAGCGTCTCCCACAAGAATCCGAACACCATCGCATCATGCTCGGCCTGCTCCAGTTCGTCGGAGCCGCCGTGACCGCCTTCGGTGTTCTCGCGATACCACACGTTGTCCACGCCAAGCGCCTGCATGCGCGCGGCCATCTTGCGCGCATGGCCGGGATGCACGCGGTCGTCGGCGCTCGAGGTGGTGAACAGCACCGGCGAATACTTCACTCCCGCCGACACCCGGTGATAGGGCGAGTAAGCGGCAAGCACGCGCGCGTCGTCGGGATTGTCAGGATCGCCGTATTCGTCGATCCATGAAGCACCCGCATGCAACAGGTGATAGCGGCTCATGTCGAGCAGCGGCACTTCGCAGACCACGGCGCCGAACAGCTCAGGCCGCTGCACCATGCACGCCGCCACCAGCAGCCCGCCGTTGCTGCCGCCCTGAATGCCGAGTTGCGCGGCACTCGTCACGCCGCTTGCCACGAGCGCTTCGGCCACCGCGATGAAATCGTCGAACGCGCGCTGCCGATGCCGGGCTTGCGCCGCCGTATGCCAGCGCGTGCCGAACTCGCCGCCGCCGCGTATGTGCGCGACCACGTACACGCCGCCGCGCTCGAGCCAGCCAATGCCCTGCCCCGTCAGGTAGCTCGGCAGCAAAGGAATCGCGAAGCCGCCATAGCCGCTTAACAGGCACGGCCGCGCGTGCGGGGCGGCGCCCGGCTGTTCTGTCTTGTCTGCGTGCTCAGCGGCCTGCATCTCGCGCGGCCCAATCACCGTGTAAGGCACACGTGTACCGTCCGCCGAAACGGCATGGCCGCGCGTCACCGCGAAGCGCGTCGCGTCGAATTGCGTCGGCCAGCGGTCGAGCAACTCCCAGTCGTTGAGATCATCGCGGGCAAGATCCGCGAGCCAATACGCCGGCGGTTGCAGGTAGTCGTCGGTATCGACGAACACCTCGTCATTCAGCGTCGACTCCACCGGGGAAACCTCCGCCTGGCCGTCCTCGCGCGACGGGAAAACGCGCTCATGCCACTGCCATGTGCCGTCGGCGGATTGTGTCGGCGCAAACAACAGGGTTTTGTTCTGCACGTCTTCGAGATACGAGACGATGAGCTGGCTGCGCGTATGGGTCCATTCGCACGCGGAAGTCTGCGACGTTGGCAGGAACAGCGGCGTGAGCTCACGCTCGCCACGCAGGAACGCGTCTTCGCGGATCGCCAGCAATGCGCCGCCTGGGTACACGTGATCATTGCAATGCCAGTCGAGGCGCGGCTCGAGCAACAGCCAACCGTGCCAGCCGCTCACCGCGACATGCGAGGGCACCTCGTAACGACGCCAGGCATCGGCGGCAACAGCGGCCTCCTTCGTTGTGTCGAGGTAATACGTGTGCGAGTCGAAGAAATCGACGCTGCTCACCACCGTATGCCGCTCTTCCACCGGATCGTAGTGTGCTTCCACGCCGATGTCGCTATACGCACCCCTGAACACCACCGGCGCGTCGGCGAGCGCCGTGCCGCGCGTCCAGCGCCGCACCTCGCGCGGATAACCGGAGCGCGTGAGGCTCTTGCGTCCATTGTCCCAGCCCACGTAAAGCGTGTCCCGGTTGATCCACGATGCGGTGTGCTTACCCGCCTTCGGGATCGCAAATCCGTCGTCGACGAAACGGCGCGCGTCGATATCGAACTCGCGCACCACCAGCGCGTCCGAGCCGCCCGGCGACATCGTGATCAACGCGCGATCGCCGTCGGGATAAAGAATATCGAGCTCGACACACATCCACGGCGTGCCTTCGGCCTCGCCCAGCGCGTCGAAGTCGATCAGGTTCTGCCAGTCGGGCTTGCCGCCGCGCCACGCTGCCCAACTGGTGCGCCGCCACAGACCTTTGGGGTTGCGCTCGTCCTGCCAGAGGTCGTACGCCCACTCTTTCCATCTGTCTGGAATAACCGGGCGTTCACGGGGCAAGTACGCATCGGCCAGCCGTTGCCGCAGCGTTTCGAATGGCGCGCCGCTGCACCACGCGACGCGCGTGCGGGCATTCTGCTGTTCGACCCATGCGAGAGCTTCGGGGTCGTCGAGCGCTTCGAGCCAGAGGAACGGATCGGGGGAAAGCGGCCAGGGTGAGGGAACGGCAGAAGCAGAAGGCATCGTAGGCTGTTGGAAGGAAACAGCGTTGATTATGCCTTGCCGGGTGAAGAGCCGCGGATGTGGTGCGGCCTGCGCCGCGATTCACACCCGCATGAGCGCTGCCGCCTGAACGCGAAGCCGCGCAGACAACGGCGGCCGACCGGACCACAACCAGGCCGGCCGCCGCATTCCAGCCAGGGGCGATCAGGGCTCGAGATTGAGTTCCTGAATCTTGCGCGTAATCGTGTTACGGCCAATGCCAAGACGCTCCGCCGCCTCTACCTTGCGCCCACGCGTGAAGTCGAGCGCCTCGCGAATCACTGCTGCTTCGAAACGGCGCGCGAGTTCGTCCATGACGTCCGCCGAATTCTCGCGCAACATGCGCGCGACTTCCGTGCGCAAGCCGCCTTCCCATGCGCTGACAGGCGCGGCGACCGGCATGCCCCCCGCCGGGCTCAGCTGCGCGGTCGGGCTCGCGCCATTGAGCGGCGCAGTCGCCGCGAGGCTTGCGTCCGCAGCGCCGATCACGGCGCCGCCACCGGCGAGATCCGTCGCGCCGGAATGAGCGGGACCGAGATCCGGCGGCAAGTCCTTGATCTCGATGGTCTGCGCAGGCGCCATCACCGTGAGCCAGTTAGCGAGGTTCTCCAACTGCCGCACGTTGCCCGGAAACGGCAGCGACGCGAGATAGGCGAGCGCTTCCTCGGACACGCGCTTCGGCTCCACGCCCAGGTCACGCGCGCTCTTTTGCAGAAAGTGTCGCGTGAGCAGCGGAATGTCCTCGCTGCGCTCGCGCAACGCCGGCAATCGCAGACGGATGACATTGAGGCGGTGATACAGGTCTTCGCGAAACAGCCCCTGACGCACGCGCGACTCGAGATTCTGGTGCGTCGCCGCGATCACGCGCACGTTCGCGCGCAGCGGATTGTGCCCGCCCACGCGATAGAACTGGCCGTCGGACAGCACACGCAGCAAGCGCGTCTGCAAATCGAACGGCATATCGCCAATTTCGTCGAGAAACAGCGTGCCGTTCTCGGCCTGTTCGAAGCGGCCCTGGCGCATCGCCTGCGCGCCGGTGAACGCCCCGCGCTCGTGACCGAATAGTTCGGATTCCAACAGATCTTTTGGAATTGCCGCGGTGTTCAGCGCAATGAAGGGACCGTTCGCGCGTGGGCTATGTCGGTGCAATGCACGAGCGACCAGTTCCTTTCCGGTGCCTGATTCGCCGGTAATGAGCACAGTTGCCGCGGAATGGGACAGGCGGCCGATCGCGCGAAACATGTCCTGCATCGCGGGCGCCTGGCCGAGCATTTCAGGTGCATCGGCGACGCGCTCGTCCCACGTCTGTTCGCCGCGCATGCTTTCGTCCACCGCGCGGCGGATCAACTCGACTGCCTTGTCGACGTCGAAGGGCTTCGCGAGATATTCGAACGCACCGCCCTGGAACGCGGCCACCGCGCTATCCAGATCGGAGAATGCCGTCATGATGATGACCGGCAAGCCCGGCACCTTGTCACGCACGGTTTGCAGCAATTCGAGGCCGGAGCCTCCGGGCATCCGGATGTCGGACACCAGCACCTGCGGGCTTTCGTGCTCGAGCGCCGCCGACGCCTCGCGCACATTTGCGAAGCTGCGCGTCGCGAAGTTTTCGCGAGCGAGCGCTTTTTCAAGCACCCAGCGAATCGATTGATCGTCGTCTACTATCCAGATCGGCTTCATATAGGTCTGTCAGAAGTCTTGAGATGCTTGCGATGTGCGCAGGCGTGTCAGTAGTCGAGCGGCAGCAGAATCTGAAACTCGGTATGGCCGGGCCGGCTTTCCACTTCGATCAGGCCGTCGTGTTGTTGCACGAACGTCTGCGCGAGCGTCAGACCGAGACCGCTGCCGTCCTCGCGCCCCGATACGAGCGGATAGAAAATGCGGTCACGAATGTCCTCGGGAATGCCCGGGCCGTTATCGACGATATGCAAGTCCAGTGCCAGCTTACATAAACGTTTCGAGATCGTGATCTTGCGCGCGATGCGCGTGCGCAACTCGATGCGCGCGTCGCCTTGCGAGATGCGTTCGCGCAATGCTTCGGCCGCGTTGCGCACGATGTTCAGCAGCGCCTGGATCAGTTGCTCCTTGTCGCCGCGCAGGTCGGGCACGCTCACGTCGTAATCGCGTTCGATAGTGAGGCCGCGCGGAAACTCGGCGAGAATCACCTGGCGCACACGCTCGCATACTTCGTGAATATTCACGTCGCCGACGATATGCGGATGACGGTGCGGCTCGAGCAAACGATCGACCAGCGTTTGCAGCCGGTCCGATTCCTTGATGATCACTTGCGTGTACTCGCGCAGCTCGTCGCGCTGCCGCTCTCCCAGTTCGAATTCGAGCAACTGCGCCGCGCCGCGAATGCCGCCGAGGGGATTCTTGATTTCGTGCGCGAGATTGCGAATGAGCTGCTTGTTGACCGCGGTGAGATCGTTGATGCGCTCTTCGCGGTCGGTGCGCAAATGCCGCTCGTTCTCGAACAGTTCCAGCAGCACATAGTCTTGCGCACTTTCCAGATAGCCGACAATCGCGTGCACGTGCAGCGGCTCGTGGCCAGGCCGCTCGAGTACGGCGTCCCGATGCGTCGCGTGGAAACGGTGCGCGGCAATCGCGGTGATAGTCGCGACGAGTTCGTCCGCATTCGAAAAGATGTCAGGCCACGCCATTTGCGTGAGCTGCTTGCGCGAGAGCTCGAGCATCGACTCCGCCGACGGATTCGCGAACGCCACCCGCAGCGTGCGCTTCTCGAGTATCAGCACGACGGTCGGCAGTGCCTCGAAGCCCTGCAACAGTCCGGAGGCGACTAGCTGTGCATCGTCCGACAGCGTCTCGACGTGCCCTTTTCTCGTCTTGATCAGATTCTTTAGAACCATCTTGCAGTCTGGCCGATAGGAGATGGTGGCAAATCCCTGCGCCGGTCTAACGAAAAAGGGACGGCGCCGCCGTCCCTTCGTGACCGATCGCGAGCGTCGGACAACGCGCTTCGCCGTTCAAAGGGCGAAGCGCCATTGCCGCTTACAGCGAGTAGTACATTTCGAATTCGATCGGGTGCACCGACTGACGATAACGTTGCAGCTCGTTCGTCTTCAGTTCGATGTACGCGTCGAGCATCGAATCCGTGAACACGCCGCCGCGAGTCAGGAATTCGCGGTCGCCGTCCAGCGCGTCGAGAGCCTGGTCGAGGCCGGCGCACACGGTCGGGATCTTTGCATCCTCTTCCGGCGGCAGGTCGTACAGGTTCTTGTCTGCGGCTTCGCCCGGGTGAATCTTGTTCTGGACGCCGTCCAGACCCGCCATCATCAGCGCGGAGAAGCACAGGTACGGGTTGGCCATCGGATCCGGGAAGCGCGTTTCGATACGGCGGCCCTTCGGATTCGACACGTGCGGAATGCGGATCGATGCCGAACGGTTGCGGGCCGAATAAGCCAGCTTCACCGGTGCTTCGAAGTGCGGCACGAGACGCTTGTACGAGTTCGTCGACGGGTTCGTGATCGCGTTCAGCGCGCGAGCATGCTTGATGATGCCGCCGATGTAGAACAGCGCGAATTCCGACAGGCCTGCGTAGCCGTTGCCCGCGAACAGGTTCTGGCCGTCCTTCCAGATCGACTGGTGAACGTGCATGCCCGAACCGTTATCGCCGACGATCGGCTTCGGCATGAACGTAGCCGTCTTGCCGTACGTGTGCGCGACGTTCTGAATGATGTACTTCATCTGCTGCAACCAGTCGGCGCGTTGCACGAGCGTCGAGAACTTGGTGCCGATTTCGTTCTGGCCCTGGCCCGCCACTTCGTGGTGATGCACTTCGACCGGAATGCCGATCTGCTCGAGCAGCAGACACATTTCCGAGCGCATGTCCTGGAACGTGTCGACCGGAGCGACCGGGAAGTAACCTCCCTTCGTGCCGGGACGGTGGCCGGTGTTGCCGCCTTCGAATTCCTTCGACGACGACCACGGTGCTTCTTCCGAACCGATCTTGACGAAGCAGCCCGACTGGTCCGTGTTCCACTGGACCGAGTCGAAAATGAAGAATTCCGGCTCCGGACCGAAGAAGGCGGTGTCGCCCAGACCCGAGCTCTTCAGATAGGCTTCAGCGCGCTTGGCGAGCGAGCGCGGGTCGCGCTCATAGCCCTTGCCGTCCGCCGGTTCGACGACGTCGCAGGTCAGCACGAGCGTGGACTCTTCGTAGAACGGATCGATGAAGGCCGTGTTCGCGTCCGGGACCAGCAACATGTCCGATGCTTCGATGCCCTTCCAACCGGCAATCGACGAACCGTCAAACGCATGGCCGCTTTCGAACTTGTCTTCATCGAATGCCGACACCGGCACCGAAACGTGTTGCTCTTTGCCGCGCGTGTCGGTGAAACGGAAGTCGACAAACTTGACGTCTTCGTCTTTGACGAGTTGAACGACGTCGGCCACGGATTTACTCATAACCTATCTCCTGATTAACGAATTCGGCGGGTTCAGCCGCCGCCCAATCTAGCTGACCCATCCCGGCGCGTCCACCCCTGTATCGTGAACAGCGAATGTGACGATTAGCCGGGGCAGATCGATCGGGACGAATTAAGCAGCAACCGTGCCATGCGTGCGCCAAGTCGGCGCGCCGCCACCTCACACGCGCTGTGGCGGGGAATGCGCGCACCGAAGGACATGCAGCCCTTATATCGCGAGCCCTACGCCAGCACCAAAGTGGGGCGTTTTGGGCGGCCCGCGTCTGCGGCCGTTTTATTTTGGTGCATGGCAGTGGAGATGCACCAGTTTAGGGCCTTGACGGTGCCGTCGTCGGCTTTCTTTTGCGGGGTTCCGGCAGTTCGGCAGGCACGGCGCGCTGCGCAAGCGCCGCGCTAAAATAGTCCTTTGACAAAGGAGACCGAGCCATGAGCACGCTGGAACAGCTGTACTCGCAAGCGGACAAACGCCGCACCGAAAACCAGTTGCCGTATGCCGGCGCGCTCTCGCCGGCCGAGGCGTTCGAGCTACTGCAACTCGATCCGCGCGCGCGTCTCGTGGATGTGCGCACGCGCGCCGAACTCGACTGGGTCGGCCGGCCGGTGATCGGCGATGGGCAGTACGCGCACGTCGAGTGGACGCGCTATCCGGGCGCGGTACCGAATCCGGAGTTCCTGCCTCAGCTGAGCGAGGTTGCGTCGCCCGATATGCCGGTGCTGTTTCTGTGCCGCAGCGCCGCGCGCTCGAAGCTCGCCGCCATCGCCGCGGCCCAGGCCGGCTTCTCGAAGGCCTACGACCTGCTGGAAGGATTCGAAGGCGACAAGGACGGCCAGGGGCATCGCAAGACCGTATCCGGGTGGTGCTTCCGCGGTCTGCCGTGGATCGGGGCTTGAGGGCTTGAGGGCTTGAGGGCTTGAGGGCTTGAGGGCTTGAGGGCTTGAGGGCTTGGGGGCTTGGGGGCTTGGGGGCTCGAGGACTGTAGGCTGATGGCTTGAGCGCTGTGGGTTCATCAGTAAGGCCAACCAGCCAGGCGCACCGGCCCGCCCTGGATTACGCTGATCGACCAAGCCAGGCCATCCCCCGTCGCTCACTCCCGCGGCTTTGCCGCCGCAGCCTCGTGCTCGACAATATCGCCGCCGAGCAGGTGCACCCCTTCGCGCAGCTTGACGAACGCCGCGGCTACCGCTTCCGGCTCGCCCTTCACGCCCAGGTCGATGTGATGACGCGCATAGACGCCGCCGCGCTCCGCGTCGCCCACGCTCGGCAAACTGAACACCCGCACGCCCGGGAAGTCCTGCTCGATCTTCTCCATGAGCGGCGTGAGACGCGACTCCGGCAATTCGAAAACCAGCAACGACTTCTCCGCGTGCGGCATCGCGTGGTGCAGATGCGCGTACTGCGTGTCGAGCACCCACTCGATCATCGGCCATGCCATGACCGGGAAACCCGGCACGAAGTAATGCTCGCGGATCGAGAAGCCAGGAATCTTGTTGTAGCCGTTCGGAATGATCTCCGCGCCTTGCGGGTACGTGCCCATATTCAGCCGATGCAGATTCTCCGGCGAGTTCAGGTCAAGCGGCGTGGTGGCCGTCGCCGGATACATGTCGCGGATGCGCTCCTGAATCAGCTTCTGCGCCTGCGGATGCAGTTGCAGCGGCACCCCGAGCGCGGCTGCCGCGCATTGACGCGTGTGGTCGTCGGGCGTGGCGCCAATGCCGCCCGTGGAGAATACGATGTCGCCGGACTCGAAAGTACGCCGCAGCGTCGCGGTAATGCGCTGGGGGTCGTCGCCGATGTACTCCGCCCAGCCGAGCGACAGCCCGCGCGCGCCGAGCAGTTCGATGACTTTCGGCAAATGCTTGTCGACGCGCCTGCCCGACAGAATTTCATCGCCGATGATGATGACGCCAAATGCCATTGCCGCCTCTTTGGTTGTCTGGTTCGTTGATCAATAAGGAATCGGGGCCGTCTGCCGCACGCCGCCGGCTTCGTCCGCGCGCATGCGCTGCAGCGCCCGCAGACAGTAGTAGCCGAACCACAGCGCCGAAAACACGAGGATGAACGCGTAAATCCAGATCGTCACCGCCGTGACGACCGGAAACAGCACCACGAGCCACACCGACGACGCCCACACCAGCGTGGGCAGCGACCCCAGCAGGCCGCTCGCGACGCCGATCAGCAGGAGCGGCAAGCGGAAGCGCCGCACCAGCGCCCGCCGCTCGTCGCGCGTGGCGTGCAGCGCGAGCGCGTCGTACGTCATCACGCGATAGGTGAGCCAGCCCCACAGCAGCGGCGGGATCAACGCAAAAAACGGCGGCACGAGCCACAGCGGCAGCGTCACGACCAGCAGCACGAGACATACCAGCGTCGTCCACAGCGCCTGGCCGAGGCTACCGTACCACGTTCCGCCGCGGCGCATTTCCAGGCCGGCGAACTGCCGCGTCGCCAGAAAGCGGATGACGGCCGGCATCGACAGTGTCGCAATCAGCAGCAGGACGGTCACGACAATGAGCGGGATCGTCATCGCAATCACGAGGAACGGCGCAATGGCCGCGTGCAGCGCCGAAAAACCGAGCGAGTCGAACAGACGGTAAAGCGTGACGGTAAACGACCAGCTTTCGAGCCAGCTGCGGGTCGCGCCGATCAGCGTCTGCCAGGAAAACCATAGGATCACGCCCCACCCGACCGTTGCCGCACAGAACGGCATGAAGGTCAGCCAGAGCATGCGCGGGTGGAGCGCGCTTGCGAGCGCACGCCCGAACGAGCGCAAAAGGTCATTCATGCGAGCTTGGTGCCGGTGAATGCAACGATGAAATGAAGGAAGCGGCGCGGCGGCCACTCAATACGGACCGCGCGCAAACGTGGACAGCATAAACCACGCAAGCGACCACCGGCGAGACCGGCAGCGCATCAAGCAGAAAGTCAGGCAGAAAGTCAGGCGGGTTCAGACCGCGGTCGCGCCGCTCTGGTTGCGGCGCCGCGCGGACAAACGCCGGCCGATGCGCACGAAAGCGAGCCAGTGCTGCGCCCAGAAACCTTCGCCGTAGGTGCGGCCCTGCAACTGGTCGCTGATACCGGTTGGCTCCATGTCGCGGCTCCACGACACGCTGCGAAACAACATGTCCCACCACGGAAACAGTACGCCGAAGTTGCAGCCGTATTTCAGACCTTCGTGACCATAGCCGATTGCATGATGGCGCCGATGAAACGTCGGGCTGACCAGCAAGCGCTCGCCGAGCCAGCCGAAGTACAGGCGGATGTTAGCGTGCTGGACGCTCTGCGCGAGATTCGTAATCGCGACGAGCACGACGAACTGCGACGGCGGCACGCCGATCACAAGCGCAATGATCGCGAAGAACGACGCCTGCAGCAGGTCGTCCAGCAGATGGTTGCGATCGTCGGCCCACAGGGACATCTGCTGCTGGCTGTGATGCACCGCGTGCAATTCCCACCACACGCCGATGCGGTGCTGCCAGCGGTGATACCAGTAACCGGCGAAATCGAGCGCGAGGAGGTACATGACGAACGTGACGAGCGGCTGCGTCGTGACGCCCGGCCAGAGGTTGTCGAACTCTATATTGGAGATGTTATGCAGGCGCAGCCACGCCTGAACGTTGTCGAAAAACGGCTGCAGTGCGAAGAAGAAAAACAGGTTCAGAATGCCGAGCTTCGCGATCCACGTGTAGATCACGTCGACGCGCACCGCCTTGCGGTTCTCCCACTGCTCGACCGGGCGCAGCGCCTCGAGCGGCCGCAGCACCGCGTACATGGCCAGCACCTCGATGATGCCCACGATTACCCAGTAGAGGCTGTCGTAGGTGTCTTCGTCGTAGTCCATCAGATCGAAGTGGAACAGCAGCGGCTGCACCACGTTGACGTACAGCAACGTCTGCGCGGAGGAGACGAAGTTGTCGAGCGAAGAGAAGATCAGATGGAACATGGCGCTGGTGGTGACTTCGATCTTTGCGGCGCGTTATCTCGCGACACGACCTTGCAACATGCCGCGGCTTTGACGCGGCATGGCAGGCCCTATTATCACGCGCCGTTGGGCGCCGTGACCGGCGCCCGATTAAAGAAATAGATGCCGTGCGGCGAGCGGCCAACGGCGATGGTCTGGATCAGCTTGCGCGTGCTCAGGTCGATGACGCCGATGTGCTTCGCAAAGCGGAACGTTACCCACAGATAGCGTTTGTCGGCGGAAAGTTCCATGTCGTCGGGCCCCGGCATCAGACCCGTGATGTCGCCCACGTTGGTGAGCGACTCTTCGTCGATGATGCTAATCGTGCTCGCGACACGGTTCGACACCGCAACATGCCTGCCGTCCGCCAGCGAGCGGAAGTTGTGCGCGCCGTTGCCCGTGTGGATCGTCTTCACGACCTTCTGCGTGTGCCAGTCCACCACCGCTACGTAGTCGGCGCCGGTCATGCCGACCAGCAGGTACTTCTCACCCGGAGTCATCCACAGCCCCGCTGGCACCTTGCCGACCTTCATCTTCCACTTGACGGTTTGCGTGGGCAGATCGATGGCGGCGAGTTCGCCGGACACCTGCAGCGTGACAAAGACCGTCTTGCTGTCGTTCGTGAAAGCCATGTGGCTCGGCATGACCGCGAGGGGCAGTCGCGACGCGAGCGTCATCTGGTTCTTCTGGCTGTCGTAGTGATAGATGTCGAGACGGTCGAGGCGCAGACCGGTCGTGACGAGCCATTTGCGGTCAGGCGAAAAACCGATCTGGTACGGGTCTTCTATGTTTTCGACCCAGCGCTGGACCTGCCCGGTTTTCGGGTCGACCAGCATCAGATTGTTCGACACCGAGTTTGCGACGATCAACGAAGAGTTGTCCGGCGTCGCCATCAGGTGATGCGGCTCCTTGCCGGTCGGCACCGTGCCAACCACCTGACGGCTCGTCTCGTCGATGAGGCTCAGCGTGGCTTCGGCGGAATTGAGCACGATCACGTTGTTGGCGCGGGCAGCGGGAGAAAAAAAGCCTGCGGCGGCGGCGAGAGCAAAGCCTGCGGCGAACGTGGCGGTCACGCCGCGAAGAAAAAATTTACGCATGAAAACTCACTTCGGAGAACGGCTGTCATTGTAGAACGTTTGCCGCTGCCCGAGGTTGACGTAGGTCGCGCCGCGCCACCGGGAAAATCAAGGGTCACATGTGGGCGCGTGTGGCGGGGATTGTGCGCTAACGCGCACAGAGCCCCGCACTGGGAAGCGAAAAAAGCTCATCTTATTTCCAGCACAAATAAACGGAACACGCTTAATAAAGTAGGCCGCATTTAAGACGGATTAGGAGTAATCCCTATTTTGTCCAAATAATCGCATCGATTTACATAAAAAAGTTAAGACAGAAAATATTCACCTCACATCTTTCGGATTTGGCTTATTTCTGGCTTTTGATCGAGCCTGGACAATCCTCGCGCGTTCATCGTCCAGCCCTCAACCCGGTGGACGTTCGAGTGGGCGCCGACCGATCCGGTCAATGAAAATGCGCCAACCCAGCGCCCGCGATGAGTAGTGGCAGGCAACCACATTGCCATTAATAATCGTCACTTTCCAGGCGCTTTAAACGGGCGATGACGCTTCCTTCGGATTATCGCGCCCACTCCGCCACACAAACAACAGCGCGGAGTTAATACGTGAACAAGACTTATCAATTAATCTGGTGTGAAGCAACATGCACGTGGGTAGCGGCCCCGGAAACGTCGAAGGCGAAGACCCGGCGCGGTTCGGCGAGCGCGAAAACCATCGCGCTCGCCGTGCTGGCCGCCGCCCTGTTCGGAGAAAACGCGCTGGCCGCGGGCGTTAACGCGACAGAGGTAGGTCCGGGCGCCAATGCGGCGGGAAACGGCTCGGTGGCAGTCGGGGTGAATACGACCGCATCTGGGGTGAATGCGATTGCCGAAGGCGCAAACGCCAATGCTTCGGGGGACAACTCTGTCGCGCTGGGCATGGGCGCCACGGCGAGTGGCGCCGGCTCGACCGCGACGGGCCTCGGCGCCCGCGCGTTGGCGGACGGCGCCACCGCCACCGGAACGGCTGCCGTGGCCGCTGGCCTGCGCTCGGTGGCGAGCGGCTTTAACTCGCATGCGAACGGCACCGACTCCATCGCGGCGGGTGCCGGCGCGACCGCCAGCAGTGACGGCAGCACGGCGTTGGGCGGTTCCGCGCAGGCCAATGCGACACTGTCGAGCGCGGTGGGATACGGCGCACGCTCTGACGGAATCAGCGCGGTTGCGCTCGGCTATGCCGCCACGGCGTCGAACAATTATTCGTTTGCCGGCGGTGCATCCGCCAAAGCCGCGGGCGACAACTCCACGGCTCTCGGCTATTCGGCCTCGACCACCGGCCTGAACTCGGTCGCCCTTGGCTATGCCGCCAGCGCGTCCGCCGACAACAGCGTGGCGCTGGGTTCCCGGTCCACCACCAGCGCAGACCTCACCAAGGCCGCCTACGTACCGCCCGGCGCCGCTCCCACGACAATAGCGGGGGCGACAGCAACGGGCGAAGTGTCGGTGGGTTCGTCGGGAGCGGAACGCCGACTGACCAACGTCGCCGCCGGTGCAGACGCAACCGACGCTGTCAACGTCAGTCAGTTGCGGGCCGCGACCACAGGCCTTTCGCGCTACTTCAAGGCCGACGGCGCCAATGACGGCAGCGACGACGCAAGCTCCACGGGCAATCGCGCGCTAGCCGTCGGCAGCAGCGCAGCGGCGAGCGGTATCCAGGCAGTCGCCGTCGGCGCCGGTGCAACGGCTAGCGGTGCGGACGCGGTCGCTCTCGGCTCAAGCACCACTGCCAGCGGTACTGATGCGGTCGCTCTCGGCGCAAGTGCAGCGGCTAGCGGTACCCAGGCGGTCGCCCTCGGCACAAGTGCCACGGCCAGCGGCACCCAGGCGGTCGCCCTCGGCACAAGTGCCACGGCCAGCGGCACCGAGGCAGTCGCTCTCGGCGCGAGTGCCACGGCCAGCGGCACCCAGGCGGTCGCCCTCGGCGGCTCGGCGCTCGCGGCGGGCCAGGCCAGCTTCGCCGCTGGCACCAGTGCCCAGGCCCAAGGCGGATTCAGCACCGCCGTGGGCGGCTTCGCCAATGCCGCCAGCGACGGCTCCACCGCGCTTGGCTACGAGGCGAGCGCGACCGGCGCCAATGCGACCGCGCTCGGCTACCAGGCACGCGCGCAGGCGGCAAACTCCGTTGCGCTGGGCCAAGGCTCTGTCGCGGACCGGGCCAACACAGTCTCCGTCGGATCGAGCGGCAACGAACGGCAGATCACGAACGTCGCAGCCGGAGTGCAAGGGACCGACGCGGTCAACGTCACCCAACTCAATACAGCAGTCGGCAACGCGTCGCGCTACTTCAAGGCCGGCGGCGCCAATGACGGCAGCGACGACGCAAGCTCCACAGGAGACCGTGCAGTCGCCATCGGCAGCAGCGCAGCGGCCAGCGCTCCCGAGAGCGTGGCGGTCGGGGCAAGTGCTACCGCAAGCGGCGCGAACGCGGTCGCTCTCGGCGGCTCGGCGTTGGCCGCGGGCCAGGCCAGCATCGCCGCCGGCACCAGCGCTCAAGCCCAAGGCGAATTCAGTACCGCCGTGGGCGGCTACGCCAATGCCGCCAGCGACGGCTCTACCGCGCTCGGCTACGAGGCCAGCGCGGCGAGTAGCAATGCAACCGCGCTCGGTTATCAGGCACGCGCGCAGGCGGCAAACTCGGTTGCACTCGGCAATGGCGCGTCGAGCTCTGGTGCCGGCGCCATTGCCGTAGGCACGGGAGCCAGCGCGCCCAGCGACGATGGCGTTGCGCTCGGCCAACTCGCCTCTGCACGGGGCGCCGGGTCGCTCGCTCTGGGTGCGATGTCGCAAGCGCAGGCACAAGGCTCGGTCGCACTCGGCCAACGCTCCATCGCGGATCGCGCCAATACCGTTTCGGTCGGCTCCGCCGGCAACGAACGCCAGATCACCAACGTCGCCGCCGGCACCGCGGACACCGACGCCGTCAACGTCGCGCAGTTGAAAGCCGTGAGCGACCAGGGCGCTGCCACCGCCGCGAAGCTCGACGGCGCGGTGATGTACGACCGTAACCCGGACGGCAGTGTCAACAGGAATAGCGTCACCCTCGGCGGCGACGCAGCGAGCGGCGGCACGGTCCTTCACAATGTTGCGGACGGCGTCGACAGTTCGGACGCGGTGAACGTCGGCCAACTGAACGCAGCGATTAACGGCGCGGTGAACAACGCGGTCGTCAATGCGGCGAACCCGTTCTTCAGCGCCGAGGGCGACCGCGACCTGGAAGGCGCCGTTTCGTCCGGCGTGCACTCGCTGGCCAGCGGGGCGAGCGCGCGCGCCACCGGGGTGAACGCCAGCGCCGTCGGCGCGAACTCGCTCGCCAGCGGCAGCGGGGCGACCGCGCTCGGCGCAGGCGCCACGGCAAGCGCCGTGAACTCGGTGGCCTTGGGCCAAGGCTCGATCGCGGATCGTGCCAACACGGTGTCGGTCGGCGCGGCGGGTCAGGAACGTCAGATCGCCAACGTTGCAGCCGGCGTGCAAGGCACCGATGCGGTCAACGTCAACCAGTTGCAACAGAGCATGGGCGGCACACTCGGCGCAGCGCGCAGCTATACGGACGACCAGATCCGTTCCGCGCGGCGCGATTCGTATGGCGGCACCGCATCCGCCCTCGCAATGGCCGGTCTGCCTCAAGCAGTCCTGCCTGGCCGCGGCATGGTTGCCATGGCCGGGGGCACGTATGGCGGGCAGTCGGCGCTCGCGATCGGCGTGTCGCAGTTGTCGGAGACCGGTAAGTGGGTCTACAAGCTGCAAGGCACCACGGACTCGCGCGGCCAGTTCGGCGCGTCGGTCGGTGCAGGCATGCACTGGTAAGAACGGCACCGTAGATCGACGCATCGCCGTTAGCCCGGCGATGCGTCGCAATGCGAATGCAGCGAGCAAATAGGCTCAGGTCCAATCCCGGCCTGAGCCGGGGTTCGCGCGATGGGCGCCCGCACAACGGAGCACGTCGCGCGCCCTTTTTCGCGTGGACCGGAAGGACCGTCAGCACCCCGCCTTGGGTTGGGCCTTGGGTTGGGCCTTCGGCTGGCCCTCGGGTTGCGCCTTGCGTTAGCCGCGCGACACGCCCGGCCCTCGCCCACCCCCGCCCACCTCAGCGCTGCATCGAATCCCACACCTTGTAAAGCCGCTTCACGGATACCGGCATCGGCGTGCGCAATTCCTGCGCGAACAGCGACACGCGCAACTCTTCCAGCAGCCAGCGGAACTCGGACAGACGCGCATCCGGCACCCCGCCACGCTGCGCGACGGCGCGCTGATAGTGCTGCAACAACGGCTGGAATTCGGCAAACTGCCGCGCATCGCGTGCGGGGTCCGCTTTCAGTTTGTCGATGCGCAATGCAATGCCCTTCAGATAGCGCGGGAAATGCGTCAGTTGAGAGTACGGGGTATCGACCATGAACCGCTTGCCGATCAGCGCATCGAGCTGATTCTGCATGTCGGCATGCGCGCTGGTGAATGACTTCGCTTGCACCAGCTTCTTCTGCACGGCCGCGTACTCGCCGAGAATCTGCCCGACCAGTCGCGCAATTTCCTGAGCCAGCAGGCTCAGACGGCTTCGCCCTTCGTCGCGCCGCGTGTGAAAGCTCGCGTCGTCGTCCGGCAACGGATCCTGCAGGCACGCGCGATCGAGCGCCGTGTCGACCAACTGGTCGCGCAGTTCTTCCTGCGTGCCGCGAGTCAGGAACTGCATCGCCATTTCTCGCAAGCCCGGCAGGTTTTTCTCCAGATACTTGATCGGTTCCTTCAACTGCAACGCGAACAGCCGACGCAAGCCCGCGCGATGAATCCGCGCCGCCTCGTCCGGCGAATCGAACACCTCGACGTCGCAGTGAGTGCCGCGATCCACCAGCGCCGGATAACCGAACAGCGTCTGCCCGCCGCGGCGGATTTCGAGCAACTCGGGCAGCTTGCCGAAATTCCACGTGGTCAGGTTTTCGTACAGCGCGGTGCCTGCGCTACCGCCGCCTGACGCGGCGCCCGGCGTGCCCGGAGCGGCAACGCCCGGAGCGCGCGCCGCCTTGTCAGCAGACGGAGCCCGCGACGGCGACGCCACTTCTCCCCGCGCCCCAGCGGCGCCAGCAGCACCAGGAGCGCGCGAAGCACCCGCAGTCCCCGCAAGCGCCGCGCCGGCCGCGCTGGAAGCGATCTTCTGGAAATGCTGCTGCGCCTGCCCGCCGAGCTCCGCGCGCAGTTGCGACAGATTGCGGCCCATCGCGAGCTGCCGCCCGTGCTCGTCAATCACCTTGAAGTTCATGAACAGATGCGGCGGCAAGGTCTCGAGTTTGAAGTCGGCCTGCCTGAGCGCGACCTGCTTCTGCTCGCGCACATCGGCGATCAACGCTTCCAGCAGACCGCCCGCGGCAAAACGGGGCGCCTCGTGACGCTCGACGAAGCCCGCCGCGTACTCCGGCAGCGGCACGCAGTGACGCCGCAGTTTCTGCGGCAACGACTTCAGCAGCAGTTGCGTCTTCTCCTTCAGCATGCCGGGCACGAGCCACTCGCAGCGCCGCGCGTCGACCTGATTCAGCGCAAAGAGCGGCACGGCGAGCGTGACGCCGTCGCGCGGGGAGCCCGGCTCGAAGTGATAGGTGAGCGCCATCTCGACGCCCGCCATCGTCATCCGTTTGGGAAACAGATCCGTCGTCACACCGGCGGCTTCGTGGCGCATCAGGTCGTCCCGCGACAGGTACAGCAGGCGCAGCTTGTCCTCCGGCTGGCCGCTCTTTTTCACCTCGTCGCGATACCAGCGCTCGAACGCCGCGCCCGTGTAAATGCCCTTCGGCAGTGCCTGGTCGTAGAAGCCAAAGATCAACTCTTCGTCGACGAGCACGTCCTGACGGCGCGACTTGTGTTCGAGCTGCTCGATGTCGGCAAGCAGCTTGCGGTTGTGCGCGAAAAATCCGAGCCGCGTGTCGAATTCGCCTTCGACGAGCGCGCCGCGAATAAACAGCTCCCGCGCCCGCGCCGGGTCCTGCTTGCCGAAGCTCACGCGCCGGCGGTGGTAAATCGGCAACCCGTACAGCACCGCGCGCTCGAACGCGGACACCTGCGCCGCGCGCTTTTCCCAATGCGGCTCGCTGAGCGACTTCTTCAGCAGATGCGCGCCGATCTTCTCGATCCACTCGGGCTCGATCCTCGCGATGCAGCGCGCGTACAGACGGCTCGTCTCGACCAGTTCGGCGGCCATCACCCACTTGCCCGCTTTCTTCACCAGCGCGGAGCCCGGCCACAAGTAGAATTTGATGCCGCGCGCGCCGAGGTAATACGGCTCGTCATCGGCTTTCAGACCGATGTTGCCGAGCAGGCCCGTGAGCAGCGCCAGGTGGATCTGCTCGAAGGTCGCCTCGGCTTCGTTCAGACGCCAGCCGTGCTCGCGCACCACCGTCAGCAACTGTGAATGAACATCGCGCCATTCGCGCAGACGCAGTTGCGACAGAAAGTTCTTGCGGCATTCCTCGTGCAACTGCTTGTTCGACTTCTTGTGCGCAATCGCTTCTTCGAACCAGTTCCAGATCTTCAACCACTGCAGGAACTCCGAACGTTCGTCGGCAAAGCGGCGATGCGCCTCATCGGCCTGCTGCTGCGCCTCGATCGGCCGGTCGCGCGGGTCCTGCACGGACAGCGCGCTCGCGATGATCAGCACTTCCTTCAGCGACTGCTGATCGCGTGCGGCGAGAATCATCCGGCCGACGCGCGGATCGAGCGGCAGACGTGCAAGTTCGCGGCCAAGCGGTGTGAGCTGGTTGTCGTCGTCGACGGCGCCCAGTTCGTTCAGCAGTTGATAACCGTCGGCGATCGCGCGGCCAGGCGGCGGCTCGATAAACGGAAACGTCTCAATCGCCGTCAGATGCAGCGACTTCATGCGCAGAATCACGGAAGCCAGCGACGAGCGCAGAATTTCCGGATCGGTAAAACGCACGCGGGCCTGGTAATCGCTTTCGTCATAAAGACGGATACAGATGCCGTCGGCCACCCGTCCACAACGCCCCGCCCGCTGATTCGCGGCGGCCTGCGAAATCGGCTCGACCTGCAACTGCTCGACCTTGTTCCTGTACGAGTAGCGCTTCACGCGCGCGAGGCCCGTGTCAACCACATAGCGGATGCCGGGCACCGTCAGCGAGGTTTCCGCGACGTTTGTCGCGAGCACGATGCGCCGCGCGTTCGAAGTGCGGAACACGCGCTCCTGGTCGGCGGCGGAAAGCCGCGCGAAGAGCGGCAGGATTTCCGTATGCGGAGGATGGTGCTTGCGCAGCGCCTCCGCGGCGTCGCGAATTTCGCGCTCGCCGGGCAGGAACACGAGCACGTCGCCGGGGCCTTCGCGACACAATTCGTCGACGGCGTCGACCAGCGCTTCCATCAGATCGCGGTCGCGCTCCTTGCCCGCTTCGCGCGGCGACCTTGCCCGCTCGCCGCGCGAAGCGTGTGAGCTCGCCGCGCCCGCGCCGCCCGAGTTGCCACCCGAGGTGCCTTGCGCAGCCTTCACCGCCGAGCTTTCTTCGGCAACCGGACGGTAGCGCACCTCGACGGGATAGAGGCGCCCGCTCACTTCGATCACCGGCACAGGTTTGTCCTCGCTGCCGAAGTGGCGCGCGAAGCGATCGGCGTCGATCGTCGCCGAGGTCACGATCAGCTTCAGATCGGGACGCTTCGGCAAGACTTCCTTCAGGTAGCCGAGCAGAAAGTCGATGTTCAGGCTGCGCTCGTGCGCTTCGTCGATGATTAGCGTGTCATACGCCTTGAGCAGCGGATCGGTCTGCGTCTCGGCGAGCAGAATGCCGTCTGTCATCAGCTTGACCGACGCGCCGGGCGACAGATTGTCGGTGAAACGCACCTTGTAGCCGACCACCTCGCCGAACGGCGTGCCGAGTTCTTCGGCGATGCGCCGGCCGGTTGCCGAAGCCGCGATGCGGCGCGGCTGCGTGTGGCCGATCAGCCCCGAGCCGCCGGCACCGAGGCCGCGGCCCAACGCGAGGCAGATTTTCGGCAACTGAGTGGTTTTACCGGAGCCTGTTTCGCCCGACACGATCACCACCTGGTTTTCGGCGATGGCTTGTGCGATCTCGTCGCGGCGGCCGGACACCGGCAACGCTTCCGGGAACGTGATGGGCGGTATCGGGTTCGGCGAAGCGGCCGGACGTGCGCTGCGGGGCGAGTGCGCCGCGCGCGGTTCTCGCCGCTCACCGCGCGGCACGTTGGGAGCGTTCGGGGCGTTCTGCGCATTCGGCGCATTCGGCGCATTCGGCGCATTCGGCGCATTCGGCGCATTCGGCGCATTCGGCGCGTTCGGCGCGTTCGGCGCATTCGCCGGATTCAGGGCGTTCGGGGCCTTCCGGGCGGCTCGACGCTCATTGCGCGGGTTGGCCGACGCCTCGGCGCCCGGCGCGGCACGCTGTGCCTTTTCGTTTGACGCGGCACGCGGCGCCTTTTCATTCGACGCGGCACGCTTCGCTTCGCCGCCCGGCGCCTCGCCCCCGGCCTCGCGCCCCGTACGGGGCGTGTTCGGCTTGCCGCGATTCGCCTCCTGGCCGGCGCGGTGCTGCGCGTCGCCAGGCTTTGTTTGATCGGCGGCCGGCGCCGCATTCTCGTTCGCCGCGGCGGGACTTTTGGGTACATTCGACATGGGGGCGCATTATAATCCCGGGCATGAATTCCCAAACCGACCTCGTCCCCGCGCCCGCGAGCGTTCCGGCCCCTGCCGGCACATCGGAAGACCTCGCACAGCACGCGCAATTCGTCGACTGGATGCGCTCAGTCGCCCCTTATATTCACGCGTTTCGCAACAAGACGTTTGTTGTCGGTTTTGGCGGCGAGGTGGTGCATCAAGGGCTGCTGAATGCGCTCGTGTCCGACATCGCGCTGCTCCAGGCCATGGGTATCCAGATCGTGCTCGTGCACGGCTCGCGTCCGCAGGTCGAGGAACAGATGAGCCTGCACGGTGTCGAGTCGGAGTTCTCGCACGGCATGCGCATTACGGACGCGCGCGCGCTCGAATCCGCGAAAGAAGCGGCCGGCGAAGTGCGTCTGGACATCGAGGCGGCCATCAGCCAGGGCTTGCCGAACACGCCGATGGCGCACGCACACATCAGCGTCGTGTCGGGCAATTTCGTCACGGCGCGCCCGGTCGGCATTCTGGACGGCGTTGACTTCGCCCACACCGGCGTGGTGCGCAAGATCGACGCCGATTCGATCCGCCATTCGCTCGCGAGCCGCAAGCTCGTGCTGCTTTCGCCGCTCGGTTTCTCGCCCACGGGCGAGGCTTTCAATCTGTCGATGGAAGACGTTGCGTCCGCCGCCGCCATTGCGTTGCGTGCCGACAAGATCGTGTTCCTGACTGAAACGCCGGGCCTCATGCAGGCCGGCGAAGACGGCCCTGAACTGATCCGCGAACTGTCGCTCGACGACGCCTACAAGCTGCACGAAAGCGGCGAAGTGACCGGCGACGCGGGCTTTTACCTGAAGCACTCGATCCGCGCGTGCCGGGGCGGCGTGGCGCGGGCGCACATCATCCCCTACGCGCTCGACGGCAGCTTGCTGCTCGAACTGTTCCTGCACGACGGCGTGGGTACGATGATCTCGTATGAGAACCTCGAAAGCCTGCGCGAGGCGACGCCGGACGACGTCGGCGGCATTCTTGCGCTGATCGAGCCGCTCGAATCGGACGGCACGCTGGTGCGGCGCGGCCGCCATCAGATCGAACGCGACATCGACCATTTCTCGGTGATCGAGCACGATGGCGTGCTGTTCGGCTGCGCGGCGCTGTATCCGTACACGCAGGAGCGCATCGGCGAAATGGCCTGCCTCACCGTCGCCCCCGAAGCACAGGGCACCGGCGACGGCGAGCGTCTGCTCAAGCGCATCGAGCAGCGCGCGCGGGCACGCGGCCTCACGCGCATTTTCGTGCTCACCACGCGCACCGAACACTGGTTCCTCAAGCGCGGCTTCGTCAAGGTCACGGTCGACGACCTGCCCGAAGACCGCCGCCGACTCTACAACTGGCAGCGCAAATCGCTCGTGCTGATGAAACAGCTCTGAGCGACCTTATATAAGCGCCTGGCCGTCGTCCCCCACATCGATTACAGGAGAAGCACAGCATGACTCGTATGGTTCAATGCGCGAAGCTCGGCAAGGAAGCCGAAGGCCTCGATTTCCCGCCGCTGCCGGGCGAACTCGGCAAGCGGATCTACGAAAGCATCTCGAAGGAAGCGTGGCAAAGCTGGCTGAAGCAGCAAACCATGCTGATCAACGAAAACCGCCTGAACATGGCCGACCCGCGCGCGCGCCAGTATCTGATGAAGCAGACCGAGAAGTTCTTCTTCGGCGAAGGCGCGGACACCGCGCAGGGCTATGTGCCGCCAGCGGGCGAATAAGCGACCGGTGCGCATTGAGTGAGAACGCCGGGTGCGCGCTCAATAACGGCTACGTGTAGGCGGGCGTGCGCCGCTGAATCTGCGTCGCGCACCTGCTGGCTACACCAACGAATCCGCGCCTCCAGCGCGGATTTTTTTCGTCGCTGCGCCGGCGCAAAACTCCCTGGACGGTACATTTTTGGCCCGTTTTAAACCCTTTCTGCAGACTGCCGCGATTCTCCCAATCCCCCGCCGGGCAAGGGATCGGGCGGCATCGCCCCGCCTACAGAACAAAAGCGGGTTTGCGCGATCCTCTGTCATCGTGCTAATATGTGCGTCGTTCCAACAGCAATTCACCTTCATTCGCGTTCTCTGACCTTGCGACACCAAGTGCTTGCACTGCGCGTGTCCATCGCGATGGAACAGTTTTTTATACAAGAAGGCTTGTCGGTCGTATCGCGGTTTGAGCTTGCCTGAGGCCCCCTCGTGAGGGTTCCGCCAACGGGTTTGCGCAAGCGGCGAGTCAAGCACCGGCCTTTTTCGTTTCAAGCCTTCCAGTGGCGTAGGGTTTGGCTTCCAGCCATCCGCGTCCTCATGCACCTGCCCCGTTCCACGGCCCGGCAAGTGCGACAGTCAGCACAATCTAGACGAGTGTTCTTTCGCGACCTGGCTCGCGAGGCATGGGCGCTTGCCGCTTTTTTGCGGCCTTGGCTGCGCTGCTGCGTTTTGTATCGACGCGCACCCACTCTTCGCCGCCGCGGCGAAGAGGCCCTCGCCCCGTTTGCGAAACTGCACTTTCCAGCAACCGTGGCGGAACGCATCATGAGTTTCGTCGCAGTCATCGGAGTTTTACCTTGACCGCTTCCAGCAACGGCTTCTGGCGACACCAACAAGAACAACGCCTTTCCCTCGACGACATCACGGTCGTCGACAACTCTCTGCTCAAGCGTGCCGTCGGCGCGATGGCGCTTGGCAACGCAATGGAATGGTTCGATTTCGGCGTGTACAGCTACATCGCCGTGACCCTCGGCAAAGTGTTCTTCCCGTCGTCGAGCCCGTCCGCCCAGTTGATCGCGACCTTCGGCACGTTTGCCGCCGCGTTTCTGGTGCGCCCGGTCGGCGGCATGGTGTTCGGGCCGCTCGGCGACCGCATCGGCCGTCAGCGCGTGCTGGCGATGACCATGATCATGATGGCGCTCGGCACCTTCGCGATCGGCCTGATTCCGAGCTATGCGTCGATCGGCATTCTCGCGCCGGCGCTGCTGCTCGTCGCGCGTCTCGTGCAAGGCTTCTCGACTGGCGGCGAATACGGCGGCGCGGCCACCTTCATTGCCGAGTTTTCGACGGACAAGCGCCGCGGATTCATGGGCAGCTTCCTCGAGTTCGGCACGCTGATCGGCTACGTGCTCGGCGCGGGCACGGTCGCGGTGCTGACCGCGACGCTTTCCAACGACGCGCTGCTGTCGTGGGGCTGGCGTGTGCCGTTTCTGATCGCCGGTCCGCTCGGGCTCGTGGGTCTGTACATCCGCATGAAGCTCGAGGAAACGCCCGCGTTCAAGAAGCAGGCCGAGCAACGCGAAGCCGAGGAAAAGGCGCTGCCCAAGCAGTCGTTCAGCCAGTTGCTCGCGCAGCAATGGAAGCCGCTGCTGCTGTGCGTCGGCCTCGTGCTGATTTTCAACGTCACCGACTATATGGCGCTGTCGTATCTGCCGAGCTATCTGTCGGCGACGCTGCACTTCAACGAATCGCACGGCCTGTTCATCGTGCTGATCGTGATGGTGCTGATGATGCCGGCCACGCTCGCGGCGGGCCGCCTGTCGGATGCGATTGGCCGCAAGCCGGTCATGCTGTTCGGCTGCGTGGGGCTCTTCGCACTGGCGATTCCCGCGCTGCTGCTCATCCGCATGGGCACGGTGCTGCCGGTGTTCGCCGGGCTGATGATTCTCGGCATGCTGCTGTCGTGCTTTACGGGTGTGATGCCGTCGGCATTGCCGGCGCTGTTCCCGACGAAAATCCGTTATGGCGCGCTCGCCATCGGCTTCAACATTTCGGTGTCGTTGTTCGGCGGTACGACGCCGCTCGTGACCGCATGGCTCGTCGACCGTACCGGCAATCTGATGATGCCCGCGTATTACCTGATGGGCGCGTCGCTGATCGGCATCGTCTCCGTGGTGGCGCTGCGCGAAACCGCCCGCCAGCCGCTGCTCGGCTCGGGCCCATGCGTCGCGACGCGCGCAGAAGCACACGCCGTGCTGCGCGGCGAACGCGAAGCCGAAGAGATGGACGAAGGCTACGCGGCGACCGCTACGGCGCGTGCCTGATCGAATGATGGAATGACGCAATGAGGCGCGGCGCTCTGCGCGCCGTGCGTGCAAATGCGTGCAGGACGGGCCGGCTTTGCAGCCGGCCCGTTTTCATTTGAGCAACAAATCGAAGCTCGCGTCGGCCCGCGCGCCGTCGACAACCAGCATGCCCGCCGACACCGGCAGCTTGAACCGCCGCGGTCCGGCACTGCCGGGATTGACGAAGAGCACGCCGTCGCGCTCGCTGATCGACGGCTTATGCGAATGGCCGGTCACCACTACGCCGATGCCCTGCTTGCGCAAATCGGCCGGCACGTCCGCGATGTCGTGCACGACCAGAATGGTGACCTGCTGCACGGTGAGCGTGGCGTGCGTCGGCAGCGAAGTGGCCCACTCGCCGGTGTCGTTGTTGCCGCGTACGACTGTCAGCGGTGCGATTTGCGAGAGCGCGTCGAGCACGGCCGGGTTGCAGATATCGCCCGCATGAATGATGGCGTCGCAGCCCGCGAGATAGTCGAGCGCTTCGGGCCGCACGAGGTTGTGCGTGTCGGATATCAAGCCAATGCGTGCTGGCGGCGAGGCGTGCGTGCGTCGAGTCATGAAGGCAGCCGCGCAAGCTTCGATGCAAGCATGCTCAGGCTTCCAGCACGTGTTCGATACGCCGGTCCGGCACCAGCCACCACGCGGCAGCAAGCGTATAGAGCGCCGCCGAAAGCCACGGCGCAACGAACGCGAGCACGATGCCCGCCAGATAGACCGCGACGGACACCCTGCCCTTGCGGTCGTTGCCGACCGCTTTCGCCAATGCTGAATCGTGGCCGTGCTGTCGAATGAGCAAGCGCGTGAGAATGAAATAGGCAATCGCGGACATGAAGAGCACGACGCCGTACAGCGCGGTCGGCCACGAAGCCAGATGATTTTCGCCCACCCAGTGCGTGACCGCGGGCAGCAGCGAGAGCCAGAAGAGCAGATGCAGATTGGCCCACAGCACGCCGCCGTTGACCTTCTGTACCGCATGGAACATGTGGTGATGATTGTTCCAGTAGATGCCCACGTAGAGGAAGCTCAGCACATAAGCACCGAACACCGGCACGAGCGGGCGCAGCGCGGCGAGATCGAAGCCCTCCGGCACCTTGATTTCCAGCACCATGATCGTAATGATGATGGCGATCACACCATCGCTGAAGGCTTCGACGCGTCCCTTGCCCATCGGCTGTTCCTCAAGTGAATGCGGGTTGGATTGCACCGCATCGCGGATTATCGGCGATGCCACGACGCCTTGTCGATCAGCGCCTCGCAGGTCACGCTACTTCAGGGGATGCAAACCATCCAGCAAGGTAGGAATCAATTCGCTGATGGTCGGATGAATGTGCATCGCGTACTGCAAAGTCGGATAGGGTGCGCCTGCCGTCATGATGTCGATGAACGTGTGGATCGCCTCGTCGCCTTCTATGCCGTGGATCGCTGCGCCGAGAATCTGCTTGCTGCGCGCATCGGCGAGCACCTTCATGAAGCCGTCGGTCTCGCCGCGTTCGCGCGCGCGGCCCACGCGCGACATCGGCATCGTCGCAATCAGTGCTTCGCGGCCGCTCTTGCGCACGTCTTCTTCGGAGAGGCCGACGCGCGCAAGCGGTGGATCGACGAATACCGCGTACGCCATGATGCGCGTGTCGACCGTGCGCGCGCCGCCCTCGAGCAGATTGGCCGCGACGATCTGGTAATCGTCGTAAGAGGTATGCGTGAATGCGCCGCGCCCGTTGATGTCGCCGATCGCCCACACGCCCGGCACGTTAGTGCGCAACTGGCCGTCCACAGGGATCGTGCCGTGCCGGTCGGTCTCGATGCCGGCTGCGGCAAGGCCCAAATCATCGGTGTTCGGCTCACGCCCGGTCGCGAACAGCAGATGCGACGCCTCGAGCGCCGGTACGTTCTGCTCGAAGCCGATGCACACATCATGCTCGCGATGCGGATGCGGCTCCACCCGCGAAGGCTGCACGCCGAAGCGGAACTCCACCCCTTCGCGTGCGAGCACCGTCTGCACCGACTCGGCGAGATCGGGATCCTCGCGTGTGAGCACCCGGTCGCCACGCACCAGCACCGTCACCTCACTGCCGAAACGGCGAAACACCTGCGCGAATTCGAGCGCGATATAACTGCCGCCGACAATCACGAGCCGGTCGGGCAGCTCATTCAGTTCAAGCAGACTCGAGTTGGTGTAATAGCGGACTCGCTCGATACCGTGAAGCGGCGGCACCACTGCGCGCGTGCCGGTGTTCAGGAAGATTTCGTCGGCGCTCAGCTCATGCAGCAGCGTGCCGTCCGGTGCGCTGATGGCAAGCGTGTGCGGCCCCGTGAAACGCGCGTGGCCGTTGAACACAGTGACGTTTTCCGTGCCGCGCAGCCATTGTTCGACGCCGTCGCGCGACTGCCCGATGATCTTGTCCTTGCGCGCCTTCACCGCCGCCAGATCGACGTTGACCGAGCCGCTCACCAGAACGCCGAGTCGCGCAGCGTGGCGCGCCACGTATGCCGCACGCGCGCTCGCCACATAGGCCTTGGTGGGCGTGCAGCCGACGTTCACGCAAGTCCCGCCAAAGGCCGCGCGTTCTATGACCGCGGTGCGGCGGCCGCTCTGGCCAAGCCGAACGGCGAGCGGCGCGCCGCCCTGCCCGGTGCCTATCACGACTGCGTCGAAGTGCTGTGCCATGGCGACTCTCCTCGCGGCTCGTATGCTGGTCGTTGCATCTTACGCCCAGTCGCCGCCAGGCCTGCGCCAGGCTGCCAATCGAGGTGGTCCGTGCGCGACAGCCGGCATCGTCACACGTGCAAGGTCCTGCAAGGCTCAGCTCGCCGCAGGCGCACACGCGTTTGCCAGTGCGCGCGCATAGGCGCTCGCGCCCACCGGCCGGCTGTACAGATAGCCCTGCTGCTTGTCGCAATCTATGGAGCGCAGAAACGCCGCCTGCTCGGGTGTTTCCACGCCTTCCGCGGTGACGTTCATGCCGAGCGAATGCGCCATCGCCACCACGGCCTGGGTGATCGCAATGGAGTCGCGATGATCCGGCAAACCGGCGACAAACGACCGGTCGATCTTCAGGTTGTGCAACGGGAAGCGCTTCAGATACGACAGCGACGAATAGCCGGTGCCGAAGTCGTCCACGGAAATGCGCACGCCGGTCGCGCTCAGTGCCTGAAGCATGGGCAGCACGGCGTCGCTGTCGCTCATCAGAAGCCGCTCCGTGATTTCGAGTTCGAGCGCCGCAGGCTCCAGCCCTGACTGGTCGAGACAGCGCCTGATCCGCTCGACGAGGCCGTCGTTGAACTGGCGCGGCGACAGATTCACCGCGACGATCAGGTCGGGTGCGAGCGTGCGCCGCCACTGCGCCGCCTGCTCGCACGCATGCGCGAGCACCCATTCGCCGATTTCGGCGATCAGGCCCGCGTCTTCTGCAACCGGAATGAACTCGGCCGGCGAGACGTTGCCCAGCTCGCTGTTGTACCAGCGCAGCAGCGCCTCCGCGCCGATGGTCCGGCCGCCGTGACTGTCGACGATCGGCTGATACACGAGGCTTAGCTCGTTGGCCGCGAGCGCGCGGCGCAGCGACTGCTCGATCACGAAGCGGCGCTGCAACTGCTGATTGAGCTCGGCGGTGAAGAACTGGAAGTTGTTGCGGCCGCGCTGCTTCGCGTGATACATGGCCGAATCGGCATTGCGCATCAGCGTGGGCGCGTCCTGCCCGTCTTCGGGATAGCGGCTGATGCCGATCGAAGCACCCAGGTAGTACTCGTTCTCCGCCACCGCGAACGGCACCGCAATCGCGTCGAGGATACGGCGGGCGAGCGCGACCAGTTGATCGTTGCAATCGCACGCACTCACCACGATCACGAACTCGTCGCCGCCCACCCGCGCGAGCGTGTCGTCGTGGCGCACGCAACCGGCGAGCCGCTCGGCGACGCTTCTGAGCAATGCGTCGCCGGCTTCGTGACCGGCGGTGTCGTTGACCTTCTTGAAACCGTCCAGATCGACGAACAGCACCGCGACGCTCACCACTTCGCCGCTGCCGTTCGGGCCGCCCGGCGCGAACAGGCTGTGCATCCGCTCGGTCAGGTAAGCGCGGTTGTAGAGGCCGGTCAGCGAATCGCGGGTAGCCAGGAATTTGAGCTGGCGCTGCGCTTCGCGCACCGGCCCGATATCGGTGAAAGAGATCAGCACTGAGTCGGGCTTGCTCTGCCCAGGCTTGAGGATCGGCACCACGTTTTCAGTGACCCAGATCACTTCTCCGTTCACGAGCTCGAGGGCGAGCGTAACGTCCAGCATCGGCTTGCCGGTTGCGAGCACCTGGTTCGTGGGCCGCTCCTCCTCCGCCACCGGCGAGCCGTTCTCGTGAAAGCTGCGCACCATCACCGTGCGAATGCTGCGTCCGACGATTTGCGGCCCGGTGCGCAGCATGCGCTGCGCGCTCGGATTGCAGGCCAGCACGACACCCGCGCGCGACTGCACGACGATGCCTTCGATCAGATGATCGACGACGAGCCGATGATGCTCCTCGCTATGCGCAAGACGTTGCGCCATCGCGTTCTGATGCACGGCGAGCCCGACGCTGCGGCCGATGTCGCGCAGCATCGTCTCTTCCTGCGCGGTAGGCCGGCGCGGCTCGCGATGATAGACGGCGAACGCGCCCAGCACGGCGCCCGTGTCGTTTTCGAACGGCACCGACCAGCACGCGCGCAAGCCGTACGGCAAGGCCAGCGCGCGATAGTCCGCCCACAGCGGATCGGTCTCGATGTCCTCGACCACGACGAGACGCCGTTCGAACATTGCGGTGCCGCATGAGCCCGCGCACGGACCAATCCGCACGCCGTCGATCGCTGCGCTATAGCGCCTCGGTAGCGACGGCGCGCCGCCGACGCGCACATGCACGCCGTCCTCGTCGAGCAGCAGGATCGAGCACGACGCGCCCTCGCCCAGCAGCGCTTCCGCGCGGCGACACACTTCGTCCAGCACTTCCGGCAGCGGCGTATTGCACGTGATGAGCCTCAATACGCTGCGCTCCGACGCCAGCACCTCTTCGGCCAGATCCGGCCGGACACGGCAGTCCTCGGACGTCGCACCCACCTCCCTACGTGATGTCGCTTCGTGGTTCATATATGCGCCCCCCAACCCAACATCGGCAAGATTATGTAAGCAGCGCACCAGGGTATACCCGCCGAATGCACAAATGTTTTTCGCGCACAGCGCGTGGGCCTGCCGTGCCCCGCACTCGCGCGGCGTGGACCGCGCCACCCAACGCAATGAAACGCAACATCTGGTAATCACCTTCGCGGACTGCTGCCTGTTCCGGCGTCTGCACGACGCGGGATTGAACGATCATCCGCTGCATGAGCAACCTCGCATCGTCAATCCATGAAAATTGTCCGCCCCGTCATGCTCGCCGCGCTGCTGATCGCGCATTCTTCCGCTCAAGCTGCGAGCTTCGATTGCAGCAAAGGCCGCTCGCTCACCGAAAAGATGATCTGCAACGACCCGGCACTGTCGCGCCTCGACGACACGCTGGGGCAACTCTACTGGAAAGCGCGGCGCAGAGTGAGCGACCGGCGCGCCTTCATCACAGACAGCGACAGCAAGTGGGCATGGCGCGAGGCCAATTGCCGTGACGCCGCGTGTCTCGGCACATGGTATGCGACGCGTATCGACGAGTTGCAGCAAGTGCTCGCGCGCATGCAACGAGGCTCGGCGGCGAGCGAGACCGCCTCTGCCTCTGCCTCCAACACCGCAACGCCGCCGCACGCCAGCGCTGCCGCAAAGCGCGGGCAACCCGAGCGGCCGGACAAGCCGCCGATGTCCACACCTTCTACCGCCGACACCGCGATGCTTGAATGCACGGCCTCGCATCCAGGTCTTGTGATCGGCGAGCAGTGCCCGAACGTGATCCGTCAGAACGGCAGTCCGTGGAAGTACCGGGCGCATGGCGACGACTGGTTCTGCGGCGTCGCGACGTTGGAACGTTCGTGAGCGCGGATCGAGCGGCTTCGTTTGTGGGGTCGTTAGTGGCTTCGTTCGCAGCCTCGTTTGCAGCCTCGTTTGCAGCCTTGTCTGCAGCTTCGGTCGATCAATGAAGCCGCGGCGGCAGGTCTTCGCCGGGCGCCTGCGCGCCAGGCTCGCCGTCCTCTTCGGGCCCGCCGGCGCCGAACAGCTCAGCACATACCTCGCGTCCTGTGTCGGTGAGGCGCGCGGTGCCGGCGCCCGCTTCGTCGAACGTCGTTTGCACGAGGCCGCCGTCGACGAGCACCGTCAACTGCCGGCGCAACACGCTCATCGGCACGTTGGCCTGCTTGGACAGCTTCGCCAGCGACCACGTGCCGCCGGGCGTCGCCCGTGCGGGCCGATCGCTTTGCGCGCGCCATAGTTGCCCGAGCATGGCGAGCAGCACCGGGTCGATTTCGTCGTCATCCATTTCTTGTCTCCTATCTATATATGCCGGACGCGGGTCTCCACACAGCTTGCCGCGCTGCTTCATGCCATCTGCGTAACCAGCTCGCCGAGTGTCTTTAGCGCCGCTTCGCTTTGCGCCGTCCACGGATAGCTATAGTTCAGCCGGATGAAATGGCGGAAGTGATTGCGCGTCGAAAACATCATGCCCGGCCCGACGGTTATGCTGCGCGCGAGCGCCGCCTGATACAGCTTCATCGAATCGACACTCTGCGGCAACTCCACCCACAGCACATAGCCGCCTTGCGGCGACGAGATGCGCGTGCCGGCCGGAAAAAACCGCCGCACCATCGCGCTCATGATGCTCGCCTGCTGGCGATAAACCTTGCGCACGTGCCGCAGATGCCGGTCGTAGCCGTCCTGACGCAGATAATCGGCAACGGCGACCTGCGGCACTGAAGGCGTCGTGAGTGTATTCAGAAACTTGAGCTTCTCGACCTGCGCGCGATAACGCCCGGGCAGCGCCCAGCCGATGCGGTACGACGCGGTCAGGCTCTTCGAAAACGACGCGCAATGCAGCACGAGCCCCTGCGTGTCGAAGCTTTTCAAGGTGGAGGGCCGCGTCTCGCCGAAATACAGTTCCTGATAGACGTCGTTTTCAATCACGGGAATCTGCTGCGCGGCGAGCAGTTCGACGAGTTGCTGCTTTCGCGCGTCGGGCATTCTGAAGCCGAGCGGATTCTGGAAATTCGGCATCACCATGCAGGCGGCGATCTTCTGCTTCGCGATCACCTGCGCCAGTGCGTCGATGTCGATGCCGTCGACGGGATGAGTCGCCACCTCGATCGCCCGCATGCCGAGCCGCTCGATGGCATGCAGCATCGCGTAGTAAGTCGGCGATTCGACGGCCACTGTGTCGCCCGGTTTCGCGACCGCCTGCAGACTGAGATTGATAGCCTCGGTCGCACCGAGCGTGATGACCAGCTCGCCCGGATCGACAGGCATGCCGTTTTCGGCGTAGCGGCGCGCAATCTGCCGGATCAGTTCCGGGTTGCCGGGCGGCAGATCGTCGATCAGGTTCCAGCTCGCCTGACGGCGCGCAATGGCGTTCGCATACTGATTGATGCGCCGCCACGGAAAAAGCGACGGGTCCGGGTACGGCGAGCCGAACGGCACGGCGTCGTGCGCGCGGATGCTGCGCAGCGTCGAGAGCACGAGACGGCTCACGTCGACTTCGGCGGCGACGGGCACGGCGGGCGCTGCCGGTGGCCGCGCTTTGCCGTCCACGCGCCGCGTCTCGGGTCTGAACGCGTTCACCGCCGCCTCGCGCACGAAATAGCCGGACTGCGGGCGCGTTTCGACGATGCCGCGGCTTTCCAGCAGCGCGTAAGCATGCAGCACGGTCTTGATACTGACGCCATGCTGCTGACTCGCCTGGCGCACCGACGGAATACGCTCGCCCGCCGCAAACACGCCGCGGCGCACGGCTTCGGTAATCTCTTCAGCGAGCTTTTCGTAGAGTTTCAAGGACCGGGCTCAAGAAAAGGGAACGTTTCGCGCACCTGCCTATGACAAAACGCAAGGCACCTGAACTGTACACCTTCCCTTTTTGTTTTTCTGTATGCTGCACTGCGATTGGAACACAGTAGTCTGGTCACATCGGCCAGAAGCCATGACAGACGACGCGCGGCACCCACATGAAGAACACCGACACTCGCAGCAAACCCCACGCCGACCCGAGCAGCGGCGCCCGTATCGAGCCATACACGCACCCGGCGGCGGGCTGGGGCGCGCTCAAGTACGTCGCCATCAACCTGATCAAGGAAAAGGTGACGGGCGGCAATTACCGCACGCTGCTCAAACAGAATCAGCCGGACGGCTTCGACTGCCCGGGCTGCGCGTGGCCGGACCGCGAGCATGCATCCACCTTCGAGTTCTGCGAGAACGGCGTGAAGGCGGTGGCAGCCGAGGCGACCAGCAAGCGCGTGACGCCCGCCTTTTTCGCCGGGCACACGGTGACCGACCTGATGAGCCAGTCCGACTTCGAGCTGGAACAGCACGGCCGCCTGACCGACCCGCTGGTCTATGACGCCCTCAGCGACCGCTACGTGCCGATCGGCTGGGACGAAGCGTTCGACCTGATTGCAAGCCACCTGAAGCGCCTGCCCGATCCGAACCAGGCCGCGTTCTACACGTCGGGCCGCGCGAGCAACGAAGCTGCGTTTCTCTACCAGTTGTTCGTGCGCATGTACGGCACCAACAATTTCCCCGATTGCTCGAACATGTGCCATGAAGCGACGAGCCGCGGCTTGCCGCATACCGTGGGCATCGGCAAGGGCACCGTCACGCTCGACGACTTCGAACACGCCGACACCCTGCTCATCTTCGGCCAGAATCCGGCGACCAACCATCCGCGCATGCTCGGCGAGTTGCGCGAGTGCGCGAAGCGCGGCGCGACGATCGTGTCGATCAACCCGCTCAAAGAACGCGGTCTCGAGCGGTTTGCAAGCCCTCAGCATCCGGTGGAGATGCTCACGCTGGGCAGCACGAAGATCAGCTCCGTGTTCATTCGTCCGAAAGTGGGCGGCGACTTCGCGCTCATCAAGGGCGTGGCCAAGCGCGTGATCGAGCTCGACGACGAAGCGCTGGCCTCCGGCCTCGAACGCGTGCTGGATGTCGCGTTCATCGCCGAACACACGGTCGGCTTCGAGGCCTTCGCAGACGATCTGCGCGCCGAAAGCTGGGACACCATCGTCGCTGAATCGGGCGTACCGTATGAAGACGTGCTGAAACTCGCCGACATCTATGCGAAAGGTCGCGCGGTGATTTCAACGTGGGGCATGGGCCTCACGCAGCACAAGAATTCGGTGCCGACAGTGCAACTGCTGTCGAACCTGATGATGATGCGCGGCAATATCGGCCGGCGCGGTGCGGGCCTGTGCCCGGTGCGCGGGCATTCGAACGTGCAGGGCGACCGCACGGTCGGCATCGAGGAGAAACCCACTCAGGCGTTTCTCGACCGGCTCGGCGACGTCTACCACTTCGAGCCGCCACGCGAGCATGGCCTTGACGTCGTCAACACCATCCAGGCGATGCTCGACGGCAAGGTAAAAGTGTTCATCGGCCTTGGCGGCAACTTCTCGATTGCGACGCCCGACACGCCGCGCACATGGGAAGCAATGCGTTCGTGCGATCTCACCGTGCACATCACGACCAAGCTGAACCGCAGCCATCTCGTGCACGGCCGCGACGCGCTGATCCTGCCAACACTCGGGCGCACCGAAATCGACTTGCAGAACGGCGTCGCGCAAGGCGTGAGCGTCGAGGATTCGATGAGCATGGTGCACATCTCATACGGCATGAACAAGCCGGCCTCGGAAAACCTGCTTTCGGAGATTGCGATCGTCGCGCGCATGGCGCATGCGACCCTTGGCAGCGACAAGGTGGACTGGCTCGCGCACGCCGCCGACTATGCGCTGATTCGCGACGGCATAGCCAAAGTGATTGACGGCTTTCACGATTACAACGAGCGCCTGAAGCGCCCCGGCGGCTTTCATCTTGGCGTCGCGTCGCGCGAGCGGATCTGGAAAACGCCGAGCGGCAAGGCGCAGTTCCTCGTGCATCCCATTGCGCTCGACACGCCGATGCATCGCGCGCGCCAGCAGCACGGCGAACGCCTGATGACCTTGATGACGACGCGCTCGCACGATCAGTACAACACCACGATCTATGGCCTCGACGACCGCTATCGCGGCGTGTATGGTCAGCGCCGCGTGCTGTTCGCCAACAGGGAAGACATTGCGATGCTCGGTTTCGCGGCCGGCCAGCGCGTGGATATCACGAGCGTGTGGGACGACGGCGTCGAGCGTCACGCGGACGGCTTTCTGCTGGTCGAATACGACATTCCGCGTGGCTGTGTCGGCGCTTATTATCCGGAGACGAATCCGCTCGTGCCGCTCTCTTCGGTCGCGGACGGCGCGGGCACGCCGACTTCAAAGTCGATACCCGTGCTGTTGAGGGCGTCGGCGCTGGAGGCGGCCGCTGCGTGATTTCGCTACGTGAGTGCGCTGCTTGATTACGCACGCGAGTGCGCTACGTGATTGCGCAACATGAGCGCGCCACCTGAGCGCGCCACCTGAGCGATCAAGCAGGCCCCTTTGCGAGATCGCGCTGCGTCAGATAAAGCCGCAGGTCGAATTCGATCTGATGGTAGCCCGGCTGCATGAACTCGCAGAGGCGGTAAAACGCCTTGTTGTGCTCGCTTTCCTTCAGATGTGCGAGTTCGTGCACCACGATCATCTTCAGAAACTCCGGCGCAGCCGCCTTGAATAGCGAGGCGATGCGGATTTCCTTCTTCGCCTTGAGCTTGCCGCCCTGCACGCGTGAGATGCTGGTGTGCAGGCCCAGCGCATGGCGCATCACATCGAGCTTGCTGTCGTAGACGACCTTGTCGATCTGCCCGGCGCTGCGCAAATGCTCGCGCTTCAATTCGGCGCAATAGGTGTAGAGCGCGCGGTCGGTCTGCACGTCGTGCATGCCCGGATAGCGTGCGGCGAGGTACGCGGCGAGCTTGTCGTCGGCGATCAGTTTCTTGACCTTCTCGAGCAGCGCGGGCGGATAGCCGCTCAGGTATTTCAGGTGGTGCATGGTGGCGGGCAGCCGTTAACGCTTTGCGTCCGCTTTGCGTCTGCTCTGGAACGCGAGGCGCTAAACGCGCAGTTTACACCGCTGTCCTGCGAGGATGCGTTACACACGCCAGACCGGTCCGCCTGGAAAGTCATGCTGATCGAGCGACGCCGCGTGCATTTCGATGCTATAGCCGGGACGTTGCGGCGGCATATAACGGCCGTTGCGAATCACGACAGGATCGACGAAATGCTCATGCAGATGGTCCACGTATTCGAGCACGCGGTTCTCCAACGACGCCGACACGCAGATATAGTCGAACAGCGAAATATGCTGGACGTACTCGCATAAACCGACGCCGCCTGCATGCGGACACACCGGCACGCCGAACTTCGCCGCCATCAGCAGCACGACGATCACTTCGTTCAGACCGCCCAGGCGGCAACTGTCCACCTGGCAGAAGTCGATGGCGCGCGCCTGCAGCAACTGCTTGAACATCACCCGGTTGTGGCAGTGCTCGCCGGTCGCCACGCCGATCGGTGCCAGCCGCTCGCGGATCGCGGCGTGACCCAGAATGTCGTCGGGGCTGGTGGGCTCCTCGATCCACCACGGGTCGAATTGCGCGAGATGCCGCATATTCGCGATGGCTTCGTCCACGTCCCACACCTGGTTGGCGTCCATCATCAGCTTGCGATGCTCGCCGATTTCCTCGCGCAGGATGCGCGCGCGGCGCATGTCTTCCGCAAGATTGCCGCCCACCTTCTGCTTGAAATGCGTCCAGCCCTGCGCGACGCCTTCGCGCGCGAGACGACGGATCTTGTCGTCGTCGTAACCGAGCCAGCCCGCCGAGGTCGTGTAAGCCGGATAGCCGTGCGCAAGCATTTCGCTCTCGCGCGCGGCTTTCGTGCTGGCATGACGATGCAGCAGCGCAATCGCTTCTTGCGGTGTAATCACGTCGGTCACATAGCGGAAGTCGAGGCAGCGCACCAGCTCTTCGGGACTCATGTCGACGAGCAGCTTCCACACGGGCTTGCCTTGCGCTTTCGCCCATAGATCCCAGACCGCGTTGACGACCGCCGCCGTGGCCAGATGAATCGCACCCTTGTCCGGACCGATCCAGCGCAACTGGCTGTCCGAAGTCAGCGCGCGCCAGAACGCACCCATGTCCGCGGCAATCTCCGCGAGCGTCTTACCGACGACGAGCGGCGCGAGCGCCTCCACCGCCTTCACGCAGATCTCGTTGCCGCGCCCGATTGTGAAGGTGAGGCCGTGGCCTGCCAGTGGAGCCGCTGCTGCCGGCGCGTCCGTTTCGAGCGTTACGTAGGTGGCCGAATAATCGGGCGCGGCGTTCATCGCATCGGAGCCGTCGAGCGAACGCGAAGTCGGAAAGCGGATGTCCCGCACCGACAGTCTGGTGATCGTGGTCATGTCTGCTCCAGGACGGCTATTTAAAGGCGACGATCAATCGTAGAGCACCGCGGCGATCTTCGGATCGTTCATGTTGCTCTTGTCGTACCAGTAAAAGCCGGTGTCGACCTTCTTCGGCAGCTTTTCCCCCTTGAGCGCCTTGACCGCGGAATCCACGACACATTTGCCGATGCCGATCGGGTTCTGCGTGATCGCGCCCGCCATCAGCCCGGAATTGATGTCGTCCTTCTGCTCCTTGCCCGAGTCGTAGCCGATCAGTACGACTTTCTTGCCCGACTCCTTCACGCCGATTGCCGCGCCTTCCGCCGAACCTTCGTTGGCACCGAAGATACCTTTGAGATTCGGGTTCGCCTGAATCATCGCCTTGGCTATTTCGGCGGACTTCAGGTGGTCGCCGCCGCCGTATTGCACGGAGACGATCTTCACGTTCGGATGTTTGCTTTTCATCTCATTGAGGAAACCGTCGCGCCTGTCGATGCCCGTGCGGCTCGTCTGGTCGTGCACGATCACGCCGACCTCGCCGGCATTGCCGATGGCTTGCGCCATCTTGTCCGCGGCGAGCGCGGCGGCGGCCAGATTGTCGGTCGCGCAGGTGGTGAGCGGAATGTCGCTGTCCACGCCGGAGTCGAACGCGATCACCGGAATTTTCGCGGCCTGCGCCCTTCGCAACAGCGGAATGGCCGCCTTGCTGTCGAGCGCTGCAATGCCAATGGCTTGCGGCTTTTTCGCGAGCGCCGCCGATAGCATGTCGATCTGCTTGTCGACCATCGCCTCGGTCTCCGGGCCCTCGAAGGTGATCCTGACCTTGTGCTCCTTGGCGCCCTGCTCCGCGCCCGCTTTGACCGCCTGCCAGAACTGATGCTGAAAGCCCTTTGAGACGAGCGGAATATAAACGTCTTCGGCATGCGCGAGACTGCTCGCGCCGACAAGCGCACTCAAGCCGACCACGACGCCGAATACTTTGCGATTCAACATGGACTATCTCCTCCTGAGGTGTGGACCCTTCTTCTTCAGCCGCCGGGGAAGCCTCGCGGCGCCTCCCCTTGTCGATTATTGATTGTCCGTTGCGGCTCAGCGCTTCCTGCGCCGCAGAATGTCGGTATAAACAGCGAGAATGATGATGAGCCCCGTCACCACGATCTGCCATTCCTGAGCGACCGACATGATGCGCAAGCCATTGGTCAGCACGCTCATGATGAACGCGCCGATGATCGTGCCGAGTATCGTGCCCGAGCCACCCGAAAGCGACGTGCCGCCGATCACCACCGCAGCAATCGCTTCGAGCTCGTAGCCCTGGCCGAGCGCCGGCTGCGCCGAGTTCAGCCGCGAGGCGATCAGCAAACCCGCGACGCCGCAAATCGCGCCGCCAAGGCCATAAATGGCGATTTTCCAGCGGTCGACGTTGACGCCGGAAAGACGCACCGCTTCTTCGTTGCTGCCGAGCGCGAAGGTGTAGCGGCCAAGCGCCGTGCGATTGAGCGTGATCGAGCTGGCTATCGCGAGAACAAACAGGATCAGCACGGCGTTCGGAATCGGCAGGCTCGGCAATAGATAACCGATCAGCGAGTCCTGCGAGATCATGTAGAAGTTTTCGGTGTCGGTGAAATAGATCGGCTTGTCCGCCGACACCACGAGCGAAAGCCCTTTGAGCAGCAGCATCATGCCGAGCGTCGCGATGAACGGCGGGATTTTCATTTTCGCCGTGAGTGTGCCGGAGATCGTCCCGCAGATCGCGCCAGTGGCAATGGCGGCCAGCACGCCGAGCCACATTGGCAGATGCCAGTATGTGAGGAACACGCCGCAAATGACTGCGGTGAAGGTCATCAAGGTGCCGACCGAGAGGTCGATGCCGCCCGTGATGATGACGAAGGTGGACGCAATCGCCAGCACGCCGTTGACCGCTGTCGCCTGCAGAATGCCGAGGATGTTGTCCATCTGCATGAAAGCCGGCGACGCGAAGCTGAAGAACACCAGCAGCAGAATCAGGCTCGCGAACGCCAGCAGCTTCTGCAAAGCCGACGGCGAGAAAATGCGGGCCTTCAGGCCGCTCAGGCGCCGCTCGCCGGTCAATGCAGGAGAATCGGATGGCAATGTCATAGCGTCCTCTTAAGGCTCACGCCGCTTTCAGGGTTGGGCGCTGCGTGGCCAGATGCATGATGCGCTCCTGCGTCGCCTCGGCCGCGTCGAGTTCGCCGGTAATGCGGCCCTCGCACATCACGACGATACGGTTGCTCATGCGCAGAATTTCGGGCAGCTCCGACGAGATCATCACAATTGCCTTGCCCTCGTCCGCGAGCGCGCGCAGCAGCTTGTAGATTTCGCTCTTGGCGCCGACGTCGATACCGCGTGTGGGTTCGTCGAAGAACAGCACGTCGCAGTTGCGCTCCAGCCACTTCGCGATGACGATTTTCTGCTGGTTGCCACCCGAGAGCAGCCGCACTTCCTGCGCCGCAGACGGCGTGCGGATGGCGAGCAGATTGATGAAATGGTTCGCGCGCCGGCGCATGCGCGCGCGGCGCAGAAAAAAACTGCACGACAGGAAGTGCCGCAGGTTCGACATGACGATGTTCGATTCCACGTCCATGCCGGTTGCAAGGCCGAAGCGCTTACGGTCCTCCGAGAGATAGCCGATACCGTGCGCCACCGCATCGCGCGGATGCCTGATCGACGCCTTCGCGCCCTTCACGAAGATCTCGCCGGACTCGACGGGATCTGCGCCGAACACCGCGCGCGCGACCTCGGTGCGCCCCGCGCCCATCAAACCGGCAAAGCCGAGAATCTCGCCCTGGCGCACCGCGAAGCTCACGTCCCGCACTAGCGGGCCGGCGTTCAGGTTTCTCACTTCGAGCGCCGTCTCGCCTTGCGCCGCGGCGTGGGCCGCGGGCGCCGCATCGCTTAACGTGCGGCCGACCATCATGCCGATGATCGCCTGAACGGTGGTGTTCGCGGCGTCGACGGTGGCCACGTACTCGCCGTCGCGCAGCACGGTGACGCGGTCGGCGATCTGCTTTAACTCGTCCATCTTGTGCGAGATGTAGACGATGCCCACGCCGCGCGCCTTCAGTTCGCGAATGATGCGGAATAGCTCGGCAATTTCCGCGTCGTTCAGCGCAGAGGTTGGCTCGTCCATGATGAGCACGCGCGAGTCGAACGATAGCGCCTTGGCGATCTCGACCATCTGCTGACTGGCGACCGTGAGATCGCCGACCATCGCACGCGGATCGAGCTTTACATGCATGCGCGAGAGGATGTCGCGTGCCTGTGCGTTCAGCCTGTCTTCGTCGAGAAAGACACCGAGCCGCCCGCGCGGCTCCCGGCCGATGAAGATGTTTTGCGCGACGGTGAGGTGATTCATCAGTTGGAGTTCCTGATGAATGATGCCGACGCCCACCGCTTGCGCGTCACGCGGGCTCGCAAAGTGGACCGGCTCGCCGTTCAGCAGGATGTCGCCCGAATCGCGCGAGTACACGCCGGCAAGGATTTTCATCAACGTGGATTTGCCGGCGCCGTTCTCGCCCATTAGCGCGTGGACTTCCCCCGACATCAGTTCGAATTGGACGTTGTGAAGCGCCCGCACGCCGGGAAAGCTCTTGCTGAGCTTGTTGACGGAAATCAGCGGGGTCATGGCGCAAAGCCAATGGCGATTGCACGGCAAACGCTCGTCTCAGCCCTCACGGAGGGACGCGAAAGCGCCGCAGGGCGCGGGGTGGTTCGACTGTAATCGCAACGAGAAGCCAGGCACATTGCTGGACCCCCAAACCGATGTGCGACGATTCTACGACGCCCGGCGGCAACGGCTCAAGTGCAGGCATTCCCGAGTGTCTGGAGTGGTTACGGGTGAAAAAGGTAGGAGTTGTGCAGAGTGTGGGATTAGGGCCGAGGTTTGGCGAGGCCCTCTACCTGAGCACCAGACTGCTGCGCGTGCAATCCGAGGCGGTCCACAACAGTGACTTGTCGCACGTTGAGTCTATGCTATTCACACAGGCAAACACGCTGGGCATGGTCTTTAGCCACCCGGCCCGCAAGGCGGCATTCAGCGAATACCTGAACCAGTTCCACGCGCATCTTCGCTGGCGCTCAAGGCACAGGCGCAATGCCGCGCGCCCGCTCGAAGCGCTGGCCGGGATAAAGAATCCACGAGGTGGCTGAGGAATTCGCCGGTCTGTCGCTACCGGGACAGTCTGAGTCTTTGGTCTGTTTAAGGACGGACCTGCGATGCGCGCGCGGCGCTGACGGACGACAGCGCGTAATCGACACGTTTACCACTCCAGTGCATCGACAGCTTTTTTACGCCCGCCCGAAGCGGGCTTTTTACGCGCGCGATCAGTCGCGCCCTGCTTTGCACGACATCAAGGCAGCCCGCCATTTTCAGTCATCCCGCCCTGGACTTTCGGACGCGTCTGATTGCCGTCGATGTATGGGCGAAACAGCATGCCAAACCGGACATTCAAGGGGACACATGCATGGCGGAACACGATCTGGTCACAAGCCTGTTCACCGGACGGCAGGCGTATCACCTCGATATACCCGGCACCGACAGTGCAGCGGCGCTTTCGGTCGTCTCGTTCGCGGCAACGGAAAAAATGGGTGCCCCCACCGAAGTGCGCATCGAGCTAACTCACCCAAAGCAGCTTGCACGCACCGACTATCTGAATCTCGACGCCTGCTTTTCCATCGTGGCCGACGGCGGGGCCGCGAAGAAGTTTTCCGGGTACATCGAACGTTTTTCAACGGCGCAGACCACGAAGGACTTCACAAAGTACGAGATCGTGCTGAAGTCGCATATCGGACGGCTGGCAGCGGTCACGCGACACAGGATATTCCAGCACGCTTCAACGCCGGACATTCTCGCGGAAATTATGCGCGGTCACGGAATGCGTGAGCATCAATTCAGTTTCCAGTTGCGCCGCCAGTACCCGAAGCACCGGTTTCGCATGCAACACGGCATGACCGATCTGGCCTATGTCCATATGCTGATGGAAAAGGCGGGCATCTACTGCTACATCGTCGAGACGGAATATGGCGACCAGGTGGTTTTTGGTGATGACCTGGACCACTACCTTTACGACAACCCGCAACGGATCGTGCCATATCGCGAAACAGCGGGCCTGGAAGCGGGCGGTATCGAGGCGGTGACGACGATCAGAACCCATGCCGTCACGGTGCCGCAGTCGTTCATTGTCGCGGACTACAACCCGGCGCAGGCCTGGGAGCGTTTTCGGGACACGGCGAACGTTGCCCCCGGCGATTCCACGACCTACGGTCGACCGTATGTCTACGGCACGCACCACCTTGACCAGGCAGGCGCGCAGTGGGAAGCGCAACTGCGCCATGAAGCAGCGATTGCCTGGCAGGTTGTCTACGAAGGAGAAAGCAATGTCCTGGCCTTGCAGCCGGGGTACGTGCTGGAAACAGATATGGTCCTGCCCGATGCGCCGAAAGGCCAGTTGATTGTCGAGGTTACGCACAGCGGCGCGCGCGATTCATCCTATACGAACAGCTACAAGGCGATTCCCGCCGACCGGCGCTTCCGTCTCAGGCTTGAACCGGAAAACTGGGCCAAGGTGACCGGCACCCTGTCGGCGCGTGTCACCAGCCCGGACTCCTATACCTACGCGTACATCACGAAGGACGGGCACTACCCGGTTCGATTCGACGCGGACTTTCAGACGTGGCCTAACGGCGGCGAGAGCGTGCCGCTGCGCCTGGCCAAACCCTTCGCGGGCAAGCTGCAAACGGGCATGCACTTTCCCGCGCTGGACGGTGCTGAGGCCGTGATTACCTGTCGGGACGGTGATCCGGACAAGCCCGAGATCAGCGCCTTCCATCACCACAGCCAGGCGCGCGACCTGGTGACGAACGACCGGCGCTGGCTGTCGCGCAACATGATCCGAACACAGGCGAACAACAAGCTTCGCATGGAGGACTGGGCGGGCCAGGAAGGCATCAAGCTGAGTACCGAGCATTCGGGCAAGTCGCAACTGAATCTCGGCTACCTGGTGGACAGCAAGCTGGAGTACCGGGGCGAAGGTTTCGAGGCGCGCACGTCCGGTTACGGCGTGAACCGCGCGGGCAAGGGCATGATGCTCACCGCCTACGACCGTCCAGGCGCGAGCGGCAAACAGCTCGACATGCAGGAAACCATCGCGCAGCTCGAGAGCGCGCTGGCGACCGCGAAGGCACTCGCCGCGTCCGCACAAAGCGCGAAAGCCGAACCCGTCGACACCGACGCGCAGCAGCAGATGAAGGACGATCTCGACGGCCTGAAAAAGCCGGGGCTATTAATGAGTACGCCCGCTTCGGCGGGGATCGTCGCGGGCCAGGGCATCCAGTTCGCGGCGCAGGAGAGCATCTCGACCGTGGCCGGGAAAAATGCCGACTGGAGCGTACTAAAGCGCTTCACCGTCGCCGCGGGCGAAAGCATATCGCTGTTCGCACAGAAGTTCGGCAGCAAGATTTTTGCGGCGAAAGGTCCAGTTGAAGTCCAGGCCCCGGGCGGCCCCATGTCCCTCGTTGCGGACAAGGACGTGAACGTCGCAAGCGTCAACGGTAAGGTGAAGATTTCGGCGGCAAAAGAAATCATCCTCGAATGCAGCGGCGCGTTCGTGCAGATCAAGGACGGCAGTATTACGCTCGGCGCTCCGGGCGATCTGTTCCTCAGGACCATTATACCGTGCAGAAACAAGGCAAGGCCGCCATGTACGGCGTTACGCCGTGGTCCGTGCTGCCTCAGCCCACTATCTGCCTTGAGTGCATGATCCACGCCGCCGGGCAAGGCGCGATGACCCTGGAGCGTTGATGATTCCCGCCTCTGTTGCCACGCAACTCCGCGAATACCGCAAGCGCCACTATAGCGGCCACGTCCTGGCGCTGGTGGATGGACTCCAGTATCAGCAGCACACCGGGCAGCAACTCACCCCCGAAGATGACACGGTGGTTTCGCTGTTTGCGGGCACGAAAGACATTGCGCTTGCGCACGCGGGGCCGTGGCTGGTTGACCCGAAGTCGGCTCGTGGCTGCGTTGCAGACCTTGGCGAACTGGAACAGGCCCGCCCGGGCGTGATCTGGCTGATTACTTCACACAGTCTCGCCAGGCAGGCCGAAAGGTTCCGCCCACACCTGAATACCCGACTGTCAACAGGGCGTTCTGCGCTGCTGCGTTTCTGGGACCCCAGGGTGTTGCATGCGCTGGACGCAGTGTGCAAGGACAAGCGCGAGCTTTTCAGGACCGCATACGAATGGCAATACCTCAACGAAGGACAACGGTTCACCATCAACGACCATGCAACTGACTGACGAACAATGGAAGCTGCTGAAAGTCTACGAAGACCGAAACTATGTGGACTTTATACGCGGGCATATCGGGCGCGATTACCCCGCACTGGCCGATGATCCGACCTTGCGCGAACGGCTTAACGCGGCGTTCGCGCGCACGAAGGAGCTCGGCTTTACACATGATGGCCCGATAGTCGATTTCCTCTACATGGAAGCGGGCGATCCGGGTTTCTACAAAATGCCAGCGGTGGCCGCATGGCTGAACAAACCAGACGTGCCGGCTGAACAGCGATTTGAAATGCTGTTGCAAGGGACGCGCAAAAAACAACAGGAAATGAAGGAGCAAAATTAATGGGTATCCCATTCCCGGCTACGCTAGGCGCAGCCTTGAACGCCCTGGCACAGACCGCCCCCATGCCGCTCCCGTTGCCATTGCCTGCACCAACTACGGGTCCAATGGGCGGCGCGGGTGCAGGCGCTGGCGCACACAGCGGATTGGGCTCGCTCCCACGCGATCGGTCGCGCGAACGCGAAAGACCGTGCAAGTGCCCGCCTGGGAAAGGGGCTGTGGCGCAAAAAAACCACAGCATGAATCCAGAGCCGCGTCGCTATCAGGCGCGCATTACCGGGTTCGAGTACTACATAGTGACGGATGGAAAGGGCAAGGAGACCAACCAGGGCTGGAATATGGAATGGGCATGGCAACCCACTGACGAACCTAAGCCCGTAACGTTTGATGGTTTTGTCAAAGCGCAATGCCTCTTGCAGGAAGCCAAAGGAAATTACGATCAGCTCATGGATAAATTTTTAGATGACGACGGGGAATTTATTTACGATTTCGATGGATTTAGCTCAACAAAAAAGCAGGCCATTCGCCAAGGCGATGTGGTTAGGAAGAACCCTCCAAGCAGACTGATGTGGTATTTCGAAACGCCACGATTCTATAAATTCATGCAGCCAACATTGACGAAGGCTGGTGTCCCATCGACTTGCACTGGATAAGGAATATCATGCACTTGCAGGCGTCATTCAGAGATAGTGCGTCTATACGTGAAGGGGATTTTATACTTCAACTTCGCCGTGTTCGCCCAGTGCTCTTGGAGCTTTCTACCAATGATGGAACCCTCGGTGGATCGTGGTATTTAAGCGGCAATGGGGAAGACAGTAAATTAGGATTGCCAGTATTCGACGGTACGGAACCGCAATCAGCTGCTATCGAAGAGCTGATTCGTCGCAGTCAGTACGAATTAGGGCGGCCTAAAAGTATAGATATTTGGAATGGAAAGCCTGGGCGAGGAAATGCATCCACTATTTCCATCATCATTGATTGCGGCAGCATTGCAAATCAATTTGAGTTGAGCATTAGTGAAAGGCAAAGAGGGGGGTCTCGATTGGGCTCATATCTTTCGTCAGCAAAAGTAGTATCCAAGGTGACGACAGAGTTTAATTGCCCCTTCGTTACCTTTGGTCCCCGCCCATATTTTGAGAAACAGGTATTCGATAATCGCCCCGGCGTGAGCTGGATGCTCTATCTGCCGCACGTTCTCACACCCGCAGAAGTGCCCGAAGCACGTGCGCTGATTCCGGTCATGCGCGACGGCCAAGAGCAGGGCACCATCATCGTCAGCGTGACGGATGACGTGTTCGACGTGAACAACCGCGAACACGTCAAGGCGGCAAACGATATCGAAATCCGCCTTGCTGACCAGGATCTCTTGCCGCGATTTGTGGATCTTTGATCTTGATGGTCAAGGGTCCCGGCTTCGCAAGCGGTGGCCGGGACCGTCAATCATTCAGCCGTTGTACAGATGTGCGCCGCCCATGCTTCCATCATCGGGCGGCGCTGCTCGAGCAGATCGGTTCTGTGATGAAGGGCGATCTGGACGGCCGGAAAAGCCGGGACTATTGATTAGCACGCCCGCTTCGGCGGGGATCGTCGCGAGCCAGGGCATCCGGTTCGCGGCGCGGGAAAGCATCTCGACCGTGGCCGGAAAAAAGCCGCGAAACTCTCGGGGATCGAGAAGGAGACAGGACCACTCTACGAATTTTTCCAGGCGAGCTGTTCCTGCAGTCGGGCGCACCCTCAAGCTTCTATTGACGATGCCGTTAGTCTTCACATGGACGCAAACATCATCACCCAAGCCAAGGCATTCTTCAAATCGGCGAGCATGGCAGCAGAAACCTGCGTTGTCGCGCGATACGGAGAGTTCGACATCTTCAAGGAAAGGCACTGTGCCGCATACGATGCCGCGCTGTTTCCGTTGCTCGCGGAGTACTTCGGCGAGATGACTCTGGATGAAGTCCTAAGCATCGTCGGGTGACACGATCCACGCTCAGTTCACGGCTTTCTGCAGATGATCTGATTCACGATGTCGCACAGCTCTCTGGCGCTCGGCGGATCAGGCAGCCGCGGGGAAAGTCTGGTAGCGGCTTCGGAGTGCGCGCATATAGCCACGGCCGTATGGCCCGTGCAAGGGATCGAAGCCCGTCCTCAGTGCGTCCATTATTTCCTCCCACGCGTTACGAGCGGCAACGAGCAACACTTCGGGTAGACGCCCAGCGCGGCCCGCCGCTCTCTCCCGTCGATCCCGCATTCGACACGCCAGCACTTCGAGCCGTTGGGCATGACTTCGAGGTCGATGCCGTGACTATCGGCCAGCTTAGAGGCCTTCTCACGCGGCGTGGCAGCGCGTGCGGCGGCATCGGTAAGCGGCATTCGGGTCCAGGGGCATATTTGTGCCCAATGCATTGGAACCTGCCCCCAGCGATGCCCCGCTTCCCTTGGGTCTCAATGGGAAACCATCGGCAATGTTGGCAAAGCGAAATGCCGCAAACCCTTGCCTTACACGGTCTTTAGTCAATCAAGGGAGACGTTGGGAAACAGCGTGGTGCCGGGGACCGGACTTGAACCGGCAAGCCGTTAGGCGGCGGATTTTAAGTCCGCTATGTTTACCAATTTCATCACCCCGGCGAGGGTGGGACAACCGCGTGGACGCGCATTCTACCATTCGCCGCGCGGCCGACCAACCGGCCCGCCAGCCGCCGGGCCAACCCGCCAGGCCGTCACCTCCACAGTCATCCGCCAGTCATAAACGTTCCCGATAATCCGCTGCGAAAACGTTTACAACCGAGCGGAAATCATGATCCCGACCATCAAGGACGTCGCCGCGCACGCGGGCTTTTCCATTGCGACGGTCTCGCGCGCGATCAACGCGCCGCACACCGTGAATCCCGTCACGCTCGACAAGGTCCGGCAATCCATCGACGCCCTGCAGTTCCGGCCCAGTCCGCTCGGCCGTCAACTGCGCGGCGAGCGCACGCGGCTGATCGGCGTGATCGTCCCGACGCTCGCCAATCCGGTGTTCGCAGAATGCCTGCAAGGCATCGACGAACTCGCGGCGGCGCAAGGCTATCGGCTCATGCTGATGACCACGCAGTACGACGCCGACCGCGAACGCCGCGCGATCGAAACGCTGCGCGAACATCGCGTGGAAGGTCTCGTTCTCACGGTCGCCGACGCCGACACGCATCCGCTGCTCGACGAACTCGACCGGGACGGCCTGCTCTACGTGCTGATGCACAACGACACGGTGCGCCGTCCGTCGGTCTCCGTCGACAACCGTCTGGCCGCCTACGACGGCGTGCGCATGCTGATCGCGCACGGCCATCGCCGCATCCTGATGCTCGCGGGCACGCTTGCCGCATCGGACCGCGCCCGTCAACGCCATCTCGGCTATGCGCAGGCCATGCAGCAGGCAGGACTCACGCCCGCGCCCGCGCCCGCGCTCGAAGTCGATTTCAACGCCGACGAACTCGCGCCCTCGGTGCTCGCCCACCTGACGCACGGCCCCCAACGCCCGAGCGCGCTTTTCTGCAGCAACGATCTGCTCGCGATGGTCGTGATGCGTGGCCTGCGCCGCGCGCGTCTGCAGATTCCGCGCGACATGTCGATTCTCGGCTTCGACGGCCTCGCGATGGGCGAACTGCTGTCGCCGCCGCTTGCGAGCGTCTGCGCGCCGAACCGTGAGATCGGCTGCGCGGCGTGGCGTCGTTTGCTCGCGCGCGTCACCGGCAGTTACGAACAGCTCGGCGACGCGCCACTCGCCTTGACGCTGCCGCACAGCCTGCGCGAAGGCGCGACCATTGCTGCCATTTCGGATCATGGCGGCCAACTTGCCATGCGTGCGGCCGCACGTTTTTCCTGAGTCCTTAGCAATTCGAAGGACCACACGCCATCGGACCACAAGCATGAACCACCCCCTCATTTCTTCCTGGAGAACCGCAGTGACCCGCTCGTCAACACGACTGACATCGCCGCTCACAACGCCACTCATACAGCCGCTGAAACCGGCAATGTGCCGCCTCGCGCGGTCCACCGCCTTCGCGCTCTTCGCCGGCGCGCTCATGACCGCCGCGCTTGCCATCGTCACGCCGCAAAGCGCCCGCGCGGAAGAAACCGCGATCTGCTACAACTGCCCGCCCGAATGGGCCGACTGGGCGAGCCAGATCAAGGCGATCCAGCAGAAAACCGGCATTCGCGTGCCGTTCGACAACAAGAACTCAGGCCAGTCGATCGCGCAATTGATGGCCGAGCAGAAGAGCCCGGTCGCAGACGTGGTGTATCTCGGCGTGTCCTCGGCATTTCAGGCGAAGGACAAGGGCGTGGTCGAGCCGTACAAGCCCGCCCACTGGAACGACATTCCCGCGAACCTGAAGGACCCGCAAGGCTACTGGTTCACGATCCACTCGGGCACGCTCGGCTTTTTCGTCAACAAGGACGCGCTCGAAGGCAAGCCGGTGCCGCGCTCGTGGGCCGATCTGCTGAAGCCGGAATACAAAGGCATGATCGGTTACCTCGATCCGTCGAGCGCCTTTGTGGGTTATGCGGGCGCGGTGGCGGTAAACCAGGCGCTTGGCGGCACGCTTGACAACTTCGAACCGGGCCTCGACTGGTTCCGCAAGCTGAAGGCGAATGCGCCGATCGTGCCGAAGCAGACCGCGTACGCCCGCGTCATGTCCGGCGAAATTCCGATCCTGCTCGACTACGATTTCGACGCCTATCGCGCGAAGTACAAAGATCACGCCAACGTCGAATTCGTCATCCCCAAGGAAGGCACGATCTCCGTGCCGTATGTGATGAGTCTCGTCAAAGGCGCGCCGCACGAAGCAAATGGCAAGAAGGTACTGGACTTCGTGCTCTCCGACGAAGGCCAGAAGCTGTGGGCCGACGCTTATCTGCGTCCGGTGCGCGCGAACGCCATGAGCGCCGAGACCGCCGCGAAGTTTCTGCCGGCCAGCGAGTATGCCCGCGCTAAAGCAGTCGACTTCGGCAAGATGGCCGAGAAGCAGGCGAGCTTCGGCGAACGCTACCTGCAGGTGATGCATTGAACGACATCACGTTCCCGCTACGCTGGCGCATCGCATTGCTCGCGCCGGCGCTGGCGGTTTTCATCGCATTCTGGCTGTTGCCGATGGGTGCGCTCGCGCAACTGAGCGGCGACGGCCACGCGTTCTCCACTTATCGCGCGATGCTCACGAATCCGCGCTACATGTCGAGCCTCGGCGCAACGGTGGTGTTGTCGGCGGCGGTCACGGCGGTCACGCTGGTGCTCTCCGTGATCGCCGGCTTGCTGCTGGCACGCCGCGAATTCGCGTTCAAGCGCACGCTGCTCGCGCTACTGACGTTTCCACTCGCGTTTCCGGGCGTGGTGGTCGGCTTCATGGTCATCATGCTGGCGGGCCGTCAGGGGCTCGTGGGCGCGCTCTCGCTCAAGCTCGCCGGCGACCGCTGGGTGTTTGCCTATTCGATGAGCGGGCTTTTTCTCGGCTACCTGTACTTCTCGATTCCGCGGGTGATCGTCACGGTAATGGCTTCGGCGACCAAACTCGATGCTTCGCTAGAGGAAGCCGCGCGTTCGCTGGGCGCGTCGCCCTGGCGCATTACACGCGACATCGTGTTGCCCGCTCTTTCGCATGGCCTGATCGCAGCGGGCGCCGTGTGCTTCGCGACGGCAATGGGCGCATTCGGCACCGCTTTCACGCTGGCGACCGACATCGACGTACTGCCGATGACGATCTACACCGAGTTCACGCTCAACGCGAACATGGTGACAGCGGCGGGTCTGTCGATCGTGCTCGGCATCGTCACATGGGCGGTGCTCGCTCTTGCGCGCAGCATGAGCGGCTCAGCGGTGGCGGCGAGCGCATGAGCGGGATCGACGACAAGGCAGCAGCACACATCCAAAGCAGGACCTTTTCATGAATTCAATCACTGCCACCTCACAGGCGGCACTTCCGAGGCGCCGCGCGCGCCTGCCTATGCCCGACGCCAGAGCATGGCTCGCGGCGGGCCAATGGTTCGTCACGCTGCTGCTGTGCGCGTTTCAGATCGTGCCGGTCGCCATGTCGATCCTCGCCGGTCTCACGGTCAACTACTTCAAGGGCATCTCGAGCGGCCTCACGCTGCGCTGGCTCGGCGAAGTGTGGACGCAATATCACGGCTCCGTGTTTCTTTCACTCGAAGTCGCGGCCGCGACGCTCGTCGTCACGTTGTTGACGGGCGTGCCGGCGGGTTATGTGCTGGCGCGCAGCAAGACGCGGCTTTCGCGCGTCATCGAAGAGTTTCTGGTGCTGCCCATCGCGCTGCCTGGCCTTGCATCCGCGCTTGCGCTGCTGGTGGTTTATGGCGGCTTCACGATGTTTCGCATGAGCGTCGCGTTTATCGTGGTGGGTCACGTGGTCTTCACGCTGCCGTTCATGGTGCGCGCGGTCGCCGCCGTATGCGCGAGCAGCGATCTGCGCACGCTGGAAGAAGGCGCGGCGAGTCTCGGCGCGAGCTTCGTGCAGCGCTTCGTGACCATCGTGCTGCCCAATGCAAGGCCGGGCATCGTGGCGGGCGCGCTCGCGGTGCTCACGCTTTCCATCGGCGAATTCAATCTGACGTGGATGCTGCATACGCCCGACACCAAGACGCTGCCGGTCGGTCTCGCCGACACGTATGCGTCGTTGCGCATCGAAATAGGCAGCGCCTACACGATTCTCTTTTTCATCATGACGATGCCGCTGCTCGTCGCCATGCAATGGCTCGGCGTCGATGCAACCGGCCAGCGCAATCCGCGCAAACACCGCGGCGCGGCTTCCAAGACATCCACCACGACGCTATGACACTCGCCTTTGCTCCCTCTTCCATTTCCGCTTCGGTTCCGATCACGCTCACGCAGTGCGCGAAGACATTTCGCGGCACACGTGTGCTCGAACCGGTCGATCTGCGCATCGAGGCAGGCGAGACGCTGGTATTGCTCGGCCCCTCCGGCTGCGGCAAGACCACCACGCTGCGCATGATCGCAGGCCTCGAGACGCCGGACGCCGGCGGCCGCATCGCGTTCGGTGACGACGACGTCACGGCACTGCCCATCGAAAAACGTCAGGTCGGCATGGTGTTTCAAAGCTATGCGCTGTTCCCCAATCTGACGGTACGAGGCAACATCGGCTACGGCCTGAAAATCCGCCGCATGCCCGCTGACATCGCGCGAACACGTGTGGACGAATTGCTCGGCATGATGCGTCTCACCGCGCATGCGGACAAACCCATCGATCAGCTGTCCGGCGGCCAGCGCCAGCGCGTCGCGCTTGCCCGCGCGCTGGCCGTGCAGCCGCGCGTGCTGCTGCTCGACGAACCGCTCACGGCACTCGACGCCCGCTTGCGTGACGCATTGCGCAGCGAAATGAACGCGCTGTTGCGCGACCTCGGCATCACCACCGTCTACGTAACGCACGATCAGGCCGAGGCAATGGAACTGGGCGACCGCATCGTCGTGATGAGCGCGGGGCGTATCGAGCAGATCGGCGCACCGCGCGACATTTACTATCGCCCGGCGAATCGCGCGGTTGCGCAGTTTGTCGGCACGATCAATCGCGTGGCAGGCGAGCGCCGCGGCAACCTGCTGACGACCACGGGCGGCGAAGTGCCGCTGCCGCCGGCGCAGCGGCACGCCGCGGCACAAGCCGATGCTAAGCACGAAATTTTCTTTCGCCCCGAGGACGCCTTCCTCGCCGATCCGGCTCGAGCGCACCTGCGCGGCACCGTGCAAAGCAGCGCATTTCTCGGCGAACGCACGCGCCTGACCATTCACGGCGCCGCTCCCGATGCGTTATTCATCGACGTGGCAGGCCGCGTCGAACTCGCACGCGGCACGCCGGTCGGCCTTTGCATCGGGCAGGACGCGCTGATTGCGCTATCGTAATGAAGCCGCGCCTTGCATCCGCGCGCAACCAACAGGACTACCCCATGCTGCTGGCTCAAATTAGCGATCTGCATATCAAACGGCCTGGCGCGCTCGCCTATCGCCGTGTCGACACCGCTGCATATCTCACGCGCTGCATCGCCGCATTGAACGCGCTCGATCCTCGCCCGGACGCAGTCATCATGACAGGCGATCTCGTCGATCAGGGCGAAGCGCAACAGTACGAGCACCTGAAAGCGCTGCTCGCACCGCTCGCCATTCCCTACCTGCTCCTCGTCGGCAATCACGACGACCGCGCCGCGCTGCGCGCCGTTTTTCCCGAGCGCGCGGAATTGCACAGCGGCGGCGAGTTCGTGCAGTACGCGGTGGATGTCGGTCCGCTGCGTCTGATCGCATTGGATTCGCTGGTGCCGGGTCAAAGCGCCGGCACGCTATGCGACGCGCGGCTTGCGTGGCTCGCGGCACAGCTCGATGCGGCGAGCGGTAAGCCGACTGTGGTCGCGCTGCATCATCCGCCGTTTGCTTGCGGCGTGGGACACATGGACAAGTTGCGGCTCGATCCGCTCGCGGCGCACAGGCTCTCTACGCTGATCGCGCGTTATCCGAACGTGGAGCGTGTGATCTGCGGACATGTGCATCGTCCGATGTTCGTGCGCTTTGGCGGCACCATTGCGTGCGCGGTGCCGGCGCCCGCGCATCAGGTGGCGCTCGACCTTCGCGACGATGCGCCGTCGGCGTTCATGATGGAGCCGCCCGCGTTTGCGCTGCATCGCTACGATGCGGTGACTGGCATCGTCACGCATCACGCCTATGTGGACGCCGCCGAGGGTCCTTATCCGTTTTATGAGCCCGAAGGCGCGTTGATCGACTGAACGCGTGTGCTCACGAGGCGCTCAACGCTTGACGAAGGTCTGACGCACACGCCGCGACACGCTGAAATAAGGTATGCCGAGCGCAGCGGCGACAAGCGCCTGCATGAGACCTTCAAACGGAATCGCGATGTGAACGCCGATGGCGTGCGTCATGTAATCGCCCAGCAGATACGCGCCTGTACGCATCACGAGAATCGCGCAGAGCCATGCCTGCACGTGGGTCGGCAAACGTGCCGACCTGCGCCACGCGAGCAGCGCGAACCAGCCAATGCCCGCCACCATGAATGCGCCGATCAGCACGTCCAAGCCGGTCATTACCATCACCGTGCGATACCAGCCGTGCGTGCCAGGGCGCACGGAAACGGCGAGCAGTTCCCATTCGAGCATCAGGTGCAGCGAGTCGCGCATCGCCCATGCAGTGACGAACGCCCACGCGGCCAGACCGGGCAGCGCGACAAGCAGGCAGCCGCCAATGCGCCGCGGCGCGGCTTCGCCATGCGCGTGACGTCGGGTCGTGGACAGGTTGGATCGTTTCATTGAATCGTGCGAAATGGCTGGATAGCGCGGCGATTCTACGAACCTTGGGCAAGCAAATCGCGCATTTTTGTCACAAGCGCAAGATGGTGCCGGCGCGGGTGCCAGCCCGAGTGCCAGAGAGCATGCGCTTCTCGCCTGTGCAGTTCGCCGCCGACACCCCGCCGTGGACACCCCGCCGTGGACAGCCCGCCCGCAGCTTGCGCAAGCAGGCCAGTGAGCCAGCACGATCTGATGCCCTCCGGTATGATCGGCACGCTCGAGGACCGCGCACGCGCCGGTCCGCTCACTGTCTTCTGTCATGTCCACGTCCAACGCGTCCACCCCCGCTTCCGCCGACCGGTCGCTGCGCGGCCTCCTGCTTCTGCTTGCCACCATTGCCGGCGTCGCGGTCGCGAACATCTATTACAACCAGCCTCTGCTCGATAACCTGCGGCACTCGTTCCCCGCGAGCGCGTCGTGGGTCGGCGTGGTGCCGGCCGTCACGCAGCTGGGCTACGCCGCCGGGATGTTGCTGCTGGCGCCGCTTGGCGACCGCTTCGACCGGCGCGCGCTGATCCTGCTGCAAACCGCGGGCATGTGCGTCGCGCTGGTCGTGGCGGCGGCCGCGCCGGCGCTGCCGGTGCTGGTCGCCGCGAGCCTCGCGATCGGTGTGCTCGCCACCATCGCGCAGCAAGCGGTGCCGTTCGCCGCCGAACTGGCGCCGCCTGCAGAGCGCGGTCATGCGGTGGGCACGGTGATGAGCGGCCTGCTGCTCGGCATCCTGCTCGCACGAACGGCCGCGGGCTTCGTCGCGCAATACTTCGGCTGGCGCGCGGTGTTCGCCGCCTCCGTGGTCGCGCTGCTGGCGCTCGCGGTGGTCATCGTCTTACGGTTGCCGAAGAGCAAGCCCACCTCCACGCTGTCCTACGGCAAGCTGCTCTTGTCGATGTGGCATCTGGTCGTCGAACATCGCGCATTGCGTGAGGCTTCGCTGACCGGCGCGGCGATGTTCGCCGCGTTCAGCATCTTCTGGTCGGTGCTCGCGTTGCTTCTGGCCGGTCCGCCCTTTCATCTCGGACCGCAGGCCGCGGGTCTGTTCGGCATTGTCGGCGCGGCGGGCGCGCTCGCGGCGCCGCTTGCCGGCAAGTTCGCGGACCGGCGCGGACCGCGCGCCATCATTACGCTGTCGATTGTGCTGGTGGCAATCTCCTTCGTGATCTTCGGCGTCTCCGCCACCAGCATCACCGGGCTCGTGATTGGCGTGATCGTGCTGGACGTGGGCGTGCAGGCCGCACAGATTTCGAACCAATCGCGCATCTACGCGTTAAAGCCCGACGCGCGCAGCCGCGTGAATACCGTGTACATGGTCGCGTATTTCATTGGCGGCGCGCTCGGCTCGGGCGTGGGCGCAGCCGTGTGGCCGGTGTTCGGGTGGGTGGGCGTGAGCGTGGCGGGTCTGCTGTTCGCGGGCCTTGCCGCGTGGAATCATCTGGCGTTGCAGACGAACACGAAACAATAACGAGGCACGCGCCTAGCCGTGGCTTCGGGCATACGCGTACTCGTGCAGCGCGTCGATTACGCGGTCGAATTCGAACGACTTGTCGTAGAAGTGCCGCACGCCATACTGTTCGCAGCGTTCGCGATACGCCGGCAATGCGTGATTGGTGAGCACCGCCGCGAACACGGAGTCGATCAGCCCTTCGCGCTGCAGGTAAGCCAACACGGGCACGCCTGAACCGCGCTTGAGCTGCAGGTCGACGATGACCGCGTCGAATGCTTCGTCGCCGAGGAGCGCGATGGCTTCGTCGGCGGAATCGGCATACGCGGCCACGCGCAGCGAACCCGACGCGTCGATGGCTTCCACCAGGCTGCGGCGGATCAGCGGCGAATCTTCGATAAGCAGCACGCGCAACGGTGCGCGGCTGGCTGACTCGGCAAGGATGTTCGATTCGCTGTTCATCGGGATCTCTCGATCGTCCATTATTCGATCAAGCCGTTCTTGATCGCGTAGTAAGTGAGATCGGCATTGTTCGCCAACCGCATCTTCTCGAGCACGCGAGCCCGGTACGTGCTCACCGTTTTCACGGACAGGTGCAACTCCTCGGCGATCTGCGTGGGAATCTGCCCTGCGGCCAGCTTGCAGAAAATCTGGAACTCGCGCTCCGAGAGCGCCTCGTGCGGCCGCGCCGCCGCCGGTTTGTCAAGATTGTCGGCCAGCGTGTCGGCCACGGCCTCCGACAGATAACGATGCCCGCGCGCCACCGCACGAATCGCACGCACTATCTCGTCCGGCTCGCAGTCCTTGTTCAGATAACCGTTCGCGCCCGCGCGCAGCAGGTTGATTGCGTACTGGCTCTCCGGGTAGCCGGAGAGGATCAGCACGCCCTGCTCGGGGCGCACCTGCTTGATGACGCGCAGGGTGTCGATGCCGTTCTTGTCCGGCATCGCAATGTCGAGCAGCACGACGTCGAATGCCTGCTCGCGTACGAGGCTGATCGTCTCGTCGCCGGTCGCGGCTTCCGCCGCGACGCACATATCCGGCTCGTCGGCCACGAACTGTCTGAAACCCCCTCGGACGATCGCATGATCGTCAGCTATCAACACTCGAATCATCGGCTTAGTGTCCGTACGATGGCGTCGCCCCGAAGCAGACATTGTAATGTCGTCGCGGCGCATGTCGACGCGCCGCGGGTCCGCGCGCCGCCCCTCCCGTCCGTCCGGCCTGCAGACATCATCGCGGCCGCCGCTGCCGGCCGGCCGCTCGCCCTGCGGGGCATGCTCACTCGCGGCCCTCGAGCAGATCGGCCATGTCGTCCGCATGCTCTTCCTCGACCGCGAGGATCTCTTCGAACAGACGCCGCGTCGTGACGTCCTTCTCGCCCAGATAGCGGATGATCTCGCGATAGGTGTCGATTGCGATGCGCTCGGCGACCAGGTTCTCGCGAATCATGTCCGTCAGGTTCTCGCCTTCCTTGTACTCGGAATGCGCGCGCGTCTTCAGGCCGTCCGGCGCGAAGTCCGGCTCGCCGCCAAGCTGCACGATGCGCTCCGCAATGCGGTCGGCGTGCTCCTGCTCTTCCGCCGCGTGCTCCGCGAATTCGGCGGCCACGGCCTCGGAATTGATGCCCTTCGCCATGAAGTGATGCCGCTTGTAGCGCAGCGTGCAGACAATCTCGGTTGCGAGCGCGTCGTTGAGGAGTTTGAGCACCGTCTCGCGATTGGCGCCGTAGCTTTGCGTAACGGGACCGTCCGACATGTGCTTGCGGGCGTCGTCGCGAATCTTTTGAATGTCCATCACGAACGGGTCGCTCGAGCCGGATGCCGCGCCTTGCGCGCCAGGTGTATTCGCCATTGAGTTTCTCCTTTATCCGTATTGGGGGAATGGGCGCATCGCGAGCCGTGCCCGCGACGCGCCGTGAGGGTCACGCTCAGGTCTACGTTCGGAACACGCCGAGCAGCAGCGTGACCACGAACACGACGAGGAAGATGTAGAACAGAATCTTCGCGATTTCGGCCGCGCCTGCCGCGATGCCCGTGAAACCGAACACCGCTGCAATGATGGCGATGACGAAAAAGACGATGGCATAGTGAAGCATGGCAACTCTCCTTCTTGTTGGTATCGGCGTGAATTCTCGTACGCCTGCGTGGTGTCAGCACCGCCTCGCCCTGCCCTTGTCAGGGCGCCCGCTCAAGGCGAAAGCGAAAGGCAGAAGCGGCGCTAATCGACAATTTTTTTCGTCACCACGAAGCCGAGAACGAGGAACACCACGCACAGAATCACAAAGACGACGAACAGGAACTTCGCGATGGCCGCCGCGCCCGCAGCAATGCCGGTAAAGCCAAGAAGGCCGGCTATCACCGCGATGACGGCGAAAAACAACGCCCACTTCAGCATGATGGCTTCCTCCTGAAACAGTGAATGGGATCAGGGTTCATGCTATCCACGAGCGGCGCTGCGCGCATTCCGACGCGCTCCGGTTTTCGTGTGAGAATCCGCTTACATTGGATTACGGCAGCGTTACGCCGCGCGCATGAGCTGGGCGCCGCGCCCCCGGCCGGGCTCGCGCGAGCGCGGCGTCGAACGCTACACTGATGCCTGTCCAGGGAGCCGAACTTGTCAAACGTGCACAACGCACCTCACGCGCCCAACGCGCCCGATTTGCCGAACGACGCGCCGTATGAAATACCGCATGAAGCGGCGGGTGAGGCCGCGAGCCGTGCGCCCGGCGACGCGCCGCCGCGCCGCGCCGCCGCGCGGCTGAGCGCGTGGATGCGCACACGCAGCTGGGCCATCGCGATGACCGTGGCAATCGTGATCACGGTGGGCGGGCTCGTCATTCTGGAGACCGCGCGCGAGCGCATCGCCGCCGAGTACGAGACGGCGCTCGAAGCGCGCGACGTCACCGTGCAACTGAGCGCGCTGGCGAGCCAGCTTTCGCATTTGAGCGCGCAGCAAAGCGAGTTTCTTCTGACGAAGCGCGACGACGCCGCCCACGCGTTTTGCGCGACAGCCGCGCGCATCCGCGCAAGCGCAGAGCCGTTGCAGCGCTTTTACGTCAGTCCGAAGGCCGACAGCGCCGAGCTTGCGAGCTTCACGCAGATTCGCGCGCTGATCGACGCACGCATCGGCGCCGGCGCGGCGGCCTTGCAGCGCGCCGCGCCGCATCCGCTCGATCTCGCCGCATGCGGCAGCACGAGCGGCGCGCAAGCTGTCGACCCGGCGCTGGTCGACAGCACGCTCAGCCTGCTGCGCGACAACGAAGAGCGCCGCGCGCAGCATGCGCTCGCCGCGAGCCGCGCCGATCAGCGTATCTCCACACTGTGCGCGGCGGGACTCTCGGCGCTGAACATCGTGCTCTTCATTCTGCTGTTCCGTAACCTCGGCATTCAGATCGACAGGCAGGCACGCGTGCAGCGTCAATTGATCACGCAGCAAGGCGAACTCGATCAGCTCGTGAACGAACGCACCCGTCAACTGGAGGCGCTTGGCTGGCATTTGCAGGCCGTCAGCGAAAACGAAAAGACCCAGCTTGCGCGCGAACTGCATGACGAACTCGGGGCGATATTGACCGCGAGCAAGATGGATGTCGCGTGGGCGAACCGCAAGCTGAAGGACAGCGCCCCGGAAATCTCCGACAAACTGCGGCGCGCACTCGCCAATCTGGACCAGGGCATTGCGCTCAAGCGCCGCATCATCGAGGACATGCGTCCCACCGTGCTGGCGAACTTCGGTCTCGTGACCGCGCTGCGCACACTCGCCGACGAAGCCGCGCAGCGCAACAACTGGACACTGAACCTGCAGCTTCCCGCAGACGATATTCAACTCGACGAGCAGACGGAAATCGCGCTTTTCCGTGTCGCGCAGGAGTCGCTCACCAACGCCGCGAAATATGCCCGCGCGTCGCAGGTGTCGATTGGCCTGCGCGTCGGGGAAGGCCTCGTCACGCTCGACATTGCCGATAACGGCGTGGGCATCATGCCGGCCGATCTGAAGCGCACGCACACGCACGGGCTGCTCGGCATGCGCCAGCGCGTCGCCGCACATGGCGGGCGCTTCGACATCCGGCGCGGCGTGCCGAGCGGCACCGACATTCATGTCGTCATGCCGAGCACCAGCACCGCTGCACAGCCGGGCAGCGACGCGTCGCCCGCCACGCTGCGCACACCGATCTAGGCGTGCCGCAAAGGTGCCGGATGCGTCGCTGTAGGAGTGCGCCGACGCGAACACCAGAGCGCACCTACAACAAAATCGCAGCGCAGCCGACAGCGCCGCACACGCCCTTTTTTTACCATGCAATCAGACCGGATCGACTGGCGCAAGCCACGGTCGGCAGCTAGCAGAGCCGCTAGCGGGACACGTCAACCGATACCTTCTCGACAAGGAGAACTTCCATGAATCGACTGATCGCTTTGCTCCTCATCGCAGGCACGGCCGCGCTCGCCGGCTGCAACACGATGGCAGGTGCCGGCCAGGACATCTCCAAGGGTGGCGACGCCCTCACCAACCAGGCTGAAAAGGCAAAGTAAAGCGCCGCTGGTTGAAGCCCGTGCGCCTCGCAGGCGCAGGGCTGATCGCTGTGATGCATCATCGAGCCCGCTGCGGGAAATCGCAGCGGGCTTTTTGCTGGCCTTTTGCTGGCCTTTTGCTGGCCTTTTGCTGGCCTTTTGCTGGCCGTCTGCTGGCCGTCTGCTGGCCGTCTGCTGTGCGTCTGCTGGCCTTTTGCTGGCCTTTTGCTGGTTTGCGGCAGGCGAAGTAAGCGCGCTGGAGGTTGCCTCGAGGCGGCCTGCGCGTTGGCGATCAGCGCGCATTTCGAGAAACAGTCCGCAAAAACAAAGCGGCGACCCACTTGCGTGGATCGCCGCCCCGTCCTCCCCAGGACTTGCCGCTATGCCATGCGCTGCAATGCGCGCATGCTTGCTAGCGAACTTATGCGCCCGTCAGCGTATTCGAGAGTTCGACGCTCGGTGTGCTCGTATTGCCGTTCTGCACGATCAGCAGATGAATCTGCCCAACCGCGAGCTGACTCAACGCACCGCCGATCGGCACCGACGTAATGAGCCAGTCCGCGTTGTTCGACAATGTGAACGCCTGCGACTGGTAGATCGGCGTCTTGCTGCCCGCCGCCGTCGCGATCAGCACATACTGCCCGCCCGATACATAGATCGAATCCTGGCCGCTTGCCGGCACGGCGTTCTTGAACGCGACACCGGCCATGGTCGGCGAAACGTTGCTGATATTCGTGTTGCTGGCCTGCACGAGATAGAGGTCGAGATTCGGCGCATTGCCCGACGCATTGAAGCCGCGCACGCGTGCGCTATTGGACAACAGGCCCTTGTCGAACGGATCGTCGATCAGGCCGATGTCCGGCGTTGCCGTGCCCGGCAGCGCAAGCACCGTATATTCGTGACCCTTGGCGACGTTCGGGAAGTTGCCGCTCGCAAGCGGAGTCGTTGTGCCGGTTGCCGAGTAGGCGACGTTCGTCGAGCCAGTGTTGATGTTGGTGAAGTTCGTCACACCCTTATACGAAACATTCGTCTGTCCCGAGGGTGCGCTGCCGTTGACGAGAAAATCCACCGCGGGTCCGCCAGGAATCGCGTGTACGAAGTGGATTTGCGGATTGGTGAGGCCAAGCTCCTTGCCTATGTCGTCGGAGCCCCCGCCGCATGCGCTCAGCACGGATGCAACGGCGATCATGGCCGCCATGGTTCGAATCAGTTTCATTGTGATCACCTATCTCGATGTCGGGCTCTCGGCCCATTCATATACGGGCGCACGCTTTGGACCTCGCCATCAGAAACCGTGTTCGGCAATCGTTTGAACGGTCTCGTCGCGGCTGTCCTCGGCGTTGCATTCCCTCCTATCCCTGCGCTGCGCGGCCCTTATTCAAGGCGCGCCGCGGTCCATGTCGATGGACGCACCCAATGAGCAATGCGTGTGCCGCGACCATCGAATTGGCTTATGACGACGCGAGAATGTCTTGATGGACAATATTCCGCACGCATTAGAAGCTTTCCTCAGATGGTGGGCACGGCGACGCGGTGTATCGTTCGTGCGCACCCCATACTTACAACGGCAGCCTGTATGTCTTACCAACGCTTACTCGCTGAACTCGACCTCGGCTTTACCCGCTTGCGCAGTCGCGTGGTGATGGGCTCCATGCACACGGGCATGGAAGACCGCTTCTGGAATTATGCGAAGCTTGCCGAATACTTTCGCGAGCGCGCAAAGGGCGGCGTCGGCCTGATCATTACCGGCGGTATCTCGCCGAATCGCGAGGGTTGGCTGCTGCCGTTCGGCGGCACGCTGAACTCGGTGTTTGATCTGCGCAATCATCGGCGGCTCACGCAAGCGGTTCACGAAGAAGGCGGCAAGATCGCACTGCAGATCCTGCATGCAGGTCGCTACGGTTATCAGCCATTGGTTGTGTCCGCATCGGCTTTGAAGTCGCCCATCTCCAGGTTCAGGCCACGCGCGCTCAGTGTCAGCGGCATAGAGAAAACCGTGCGCGCTTACGCTCGCTGCGCGAGGCTCGTGCAGCGGGCAGGCTACGATGGCATCGAGATCATGGGCAGTGAAGGCTATCTGCTCAACCAGTTCCTCTGCCCGCGCACAAACCGGCGCACCGACCGTTACGGCGGCAGCATCGAGAACCGCATGCGCCTCGCGCGCGAGATCGTCGAGCGGGTGCGCGCTGTGTGCGGCGAGCGCTTCATTGTGGTGTACCGGCTCTCGCTGATCGATCTCGTGGAAGGCGGCAATACGTGGGATGAAACCGTGCAGGTTGCCCGCGCGCTCGAAGCAGCCGGCGTGACCCTGTTCAACACGGGAATCGGCTGGCATGAGGCGCGCATTCCCACCATCGTCACCTCAGTGCCGCGCGCCGCGTTCGCCGCATTGAGCGCGCGGCTCAAAGCCGCCGTCAACGTGCCGGTGATCGTGTCGAACCGCATCAATACGCCCGAGGTTGCGGAGGCGTTACTCGCCGACGGCGCGGGCGATCTGGTTTCGATGGCGAGGCCGCTGCTCGCCGATCCCGACTTCGTGCTGAAAGCCGCCGAGGGCCGCGCGCACGAAATCAACACATGTATTGCGTGCAACCAGGCTTGTCTGGACCACACATTCAGGAATCAGCGCGCGAGCTGCCTCGTCAATCCGCGCGCGGGACGCGAAACGGAACTGGTGTACCGGCCCGTTTCGAGTCCGCACAGGGTGCGCTCGGTCGCCGTGGTCGGGGCGGGGCCGGCGGGACTGTCGGCAGCCACCGTGGCGGCCTCGCGCGGGCATCGCGTGACGCTGTTCGATGTGGCCGCAACCATTGGCGGTCAGTTCAATCTTGCGATGCGTGTGCCGGGCAAGGAGGAGTTCAGCGAAACGATCCGTTATTTCCGCAGCCAGCTGGAGCGGCATGGTGTCGACGTACGGCTCGGCACGCGCGTGGACCCCGCGCTGCTCGCGGCCGGCGCCTACGACGACGTTGTGATTGCGACCGGCATCGTGCCGCGGCGGCCGGCGATTCCAGGTATCGACGCGCCCTATGTGCTGTCGTATGTCGATGTGCTGCGTGGCGCTCCGGTGGGGCGCCGCGTCGCGGTGATCGGCGCGGGCGGCATCGGCTTCGACGTGAGCGAGTTTCTGCTGCATCGCGCGGACGAGCCGCTCCCGGTGCCGCTCGACACGTGGCTCGACGAATGGGGCGTGGATCTGTCGGTGAGCGCGCGCGGCGGTCTCAAGGCACCCGCGCCCGCGCGGCCGCCGCGGCAGATCTGGCTTCTGCAGCGCAAGGCAGGCAAGCTCGGCGCGGGGCTCGGCAAGACCTCTGGTTGGGTGCATCGTGCGACGCTCGCAAGAAACGGCGTGACGATGCTCTCCGGCGTGTCCTACCTGATGATCGGGGCGACAAGCGTGGCGACAGGCGGGTCGACAAGCGGGGCGCGCGGTTTGAAGATTGCGCGCGGCGGTGTCGAAGAGTGGCTTGAAGTCGACAACATCGTGGTATGCGCGGGGCAGGAATCGCTGCGCGATCTGCATCCGGGTGAGTTTGTGCCGGGAAAATCCGCGGACCGGGGCGGCGCGCGCTACCACGTGATCGGCGGCGCGGCGCTCGCCACGGAACTGGACGCGAAACGCGCGATCCGCGAAGGCGCGGAGCTGGCAGCGCGGCTTTAGCGCGGGGGCCGTGAGCGCTCGTATGCGGACCGGGTTCTCCTGCCCGGAGAACCAGCCGCATCAGGCAAGCCCCTTCTTCCGATAGTCGAGCCAGAAAGACAGACCCACGCTCACGAGAATCACAACGGTCGCAATCACCGTGGAATGCGTGACCGGCTCGCCGAGCAGCAGCGCACCAAGCGCCACCGCCACGACCGGATTCACGTACATGCAACTGCTCGCGATGATCGGGCTCGTGTGCCGGATCAGGAAACCGTAGGCAACGTAGGCGGCCATCGTGCCTATCAGCATCAGGTAGATGAACGCCAGCACCGGCAGGAAATGCACTTCCAGCATGCGTTCGCCGGAGACCAACGCGACCATCGTCGACATAGCGCCGCCCAGGCCGATTTGCAGCGACGTGGAGAGAAACAGGTCGGACGGCAGTTTGAGGCGGCTCGCGAGATGGGCGCCGCCCGCCCAGAAGAGCGCGCCGCAGAGAATCGCGAGACTGCCCCCGGCCGATCCTGGCGCGCTGTCGCCGTGGCTCAGAATCGCGATGCCGACGAGCCCGAGCCCCACCGCGAACCACTCGCCTTTGCCGATCTTGCGCCCGGCCACCGCCGCAATCACCGTTGCAAAGAGCGGGACGGTGGCAACCATCACCGCCGCCGTACCGGTGCCGACGGTGCGCATGCCGTACGCCAGCATGCCGCTCGACAAACCGACCAGCATGGTGCCGACAAGCCCGGCATTGCGAATTTCCGCGAAGCTCGGCCATACCGGGTTGCGGCGCGCCGCGAACGCAAACAGACCCACACCCGCGAACAGATTGCGCAGGCCCGACATCAACAAAGGCGGAAACGAGCCGAGCGCGACGTGCACGGCGAGATACGTCGAGCCCCACACCAGATATACGACACCGAGCGCGAGCGCAATCTGGCCGTTGCGCGAGCGCGGCAAACGGATCGGGAAACCACGTGAAAACCAGCTTGAGAGTTCCTGCGACATACCGTCAACCCGCCCACGCCGTTCGGAATTCCCGCTGCGGGGACGGCGGACACCGCATCGGCGATGCGGTCAAACGGGCGAGGCTGGCGGACATGATGGTGGAGCGAAGGGCGATGGTTGGCTAACAGAGAAAGCCATACGGGACTGCGTAGCCGTGCCGGTCGTTGCGGCGGGTTCACGGCTCGCGCGCCGAAAATCCGCGGCGCGCAGCATCGCATTATGCAGTAGGCGCCCCTCGCGTCAGGCGAAAGAATCGTAACTTTTGGTGCGTATGCAACAAAAAGCCGGGGCCACTCCGGGCCCCGGCCTTGCACCTTCACGCGCGCCGCACCTGAAGGTCTATGCGGCGCGCATCCGGACAGGCGCGGCGCGGGGCTGGATGCCAGCTTGCCCGCGCCGCGCGCTGCCGCTGGGCTGCTTAATTGCTCATCGCGCCCGACGCCTCGTGCTTCATGCCCATCGCGTCGCCCTTTTTCATCTTGTCGTGCTTCATGGCGTCTTTTTTCATGTGGTCTTTGGACATCGCGTCTTTCGACATGCCGTCCTTCGACATCGCATCATGCGACATCGCGCCGTCGGACATGGCGCCGCTTGCCTGGGCGAATGCGCCTGCGCTGGTCAGAAATGCGAAGGCGACTGCTGCGATTGCAAACTTCTTCATGGGATCACTCCGTTTGTTGTGGATCAATTGAACCGGCTCGAGCCGGCATATTTCCGAAGCTCCTGCCATCCGGGATCGGCGAGGCGCGCGCGGCGCATGCGCGATCCGCGCGCGTCAGGAGCCTCCGAACCAGTTGTAACCCTGATCGACCCAATAGCCGCCAGGGTAGGTGTTGGTGACGAACATCTCGACGATGTGCTTGGGATTCTTGTAGCCGAGCTTGGTCGGCATGCGCAGTTTCATCGGGAAACCGTACTTCGCTGGCAGTTGCTCGCCGTCGTACGAAAAGGTGAGCAGCGTCTGCGGATGCAGCGCGGTGGGCATGTCGATGCTTTCGTAGTAGTCGTCCGCGCATTTGAAGCCGACGTATTTGGCGGTCGTATCAGCGCCGACGCGCCGCAAAAAGTCGCCGAACGGCGTGCCGCCCCAGCGGCCGATCGCGCTCCACCCTTCCACGCAGATGTGCCGCGTGATCTGCTCGGCGTGCGGCAGCGCGTACAGCTCGGGCAAAGTCCACACGCGCTGGCCGGTCACGAGGCCGCCGATCTTCAGCTTGTAGCCGGACGCGTCGACGTGCGGCACTTCGTCGATACCGTAGTACGCATTGAACGGGAATGGCCGCGTGATCTGCGCCTCCGTGTAAGTCGGCGCGAGCAGCTTCGGATCGAACAACGCAGCTTGCGCGCGATCGTTCAGGCGCGACACGGCGACGAGAAACTTGTTGACCGATTCGTCGTCGGTGAGCGAGCAGCCGGTCAGCAGCGACAGGCCGCCTAGCGACAGCAACTGCTTGCCGAACAGACGCCGCGACGGTATGGAAAGCTCGCGCCTTGCATCGATCAGAATCGACTCGCGGTCCAGCTTGCCGGCGTGCTCGCGCCGCGACGTGTCAGAGGGCTTCTTCATGATTCGGTATCCGTAATATTCGAACTTTGCGCTCGATGCGGCTCAACGTCCGCGCAACATGGCGAGCAGCGAGCGCGGCACGAGCGCGACCATCGCGAGATGCACGACAATGAACGCGGCCATCAGCGCCATCGCGCAGAAATGGACGATGCGTGCGTTGTCGTAGCCGCCCATCAGTTCGCGCAGCAGGGGGAACTGCACCGACTTCCAGATCGCGAGCCCGGATAGCACCAGCACGATCAGATCTAAAACGACGAACAGGTAGGCGAATTTCTGCACCGCGTTATAGAGCCGCAGATCGGCATGCGAGAGCTTGCCCGTCAACGCAGCGACGAAATCGCGCCACACCGCGCGCGGCGTGAGCGGCAGGAATTTGCGCACGAAGCGCCCGCTCGCGAGGTTCAGTGCAACATAGATCAAACCGTTGAACACCAGCAGCCACATTGCGGCAAAGTGCCATTGCAACGCGCCGCCGAGCCAGCCGCCGAGCGTGATTTGCGTCGGAAAACTAAACCAGGCGAAAACCGGCGACGCGTCGTAAATGCGCCAGCCGGACAGCATCATCACAATCGCGGCGAGTGCGTTCAGCCAATGCGTGATGCGCACCCATAGCGGATGAATCGCGCCGCTTGCAGGCGCGGCGGGCGGCGCGGCGCCGCGAACGATATGAGGCGTTGTCATGACAATCTCCTGTAATTCACGACGCGCTTACGGGCAGAAGGCCAGTTCGGCCACTTGCAGCACGTCGCCGGTTGCGGCGTTTTCAACGAACGCGACCACGCCGGCGCGCTCGGCATTAAGGCGGTGGTCGGCGGTATCCCCCGCATTTTCGAGGCGGATGTCGCGGCGAATCTGCGCCGTGCCGCCAACGAGCGGCACCGGCCCGATCCATTGCCGCGCGACCCTTTCGTGATGCAAGGTTGCGCCGCGGTTTTCTCCCGCGCCGACTTGCGAGCTCAGCGCGTTTTCGTACACCGCGACGTACGCATTGAGCGGGGTCGCGACGCCGGTCGCCGCGCTGTCGAAGCGAGCGGTGACATCGAATGCACCAATGCCCGGCCGCGGCTTGATAGCAAGTGCGACGTCGGCCTTTGCGGGCTCGGCAATCAGCTTGCCGACGCGACTCTGGAAACTGTCCGGCTGCGACCAGCTCCTCAACTCGCGGCCCGCCACGAAAACTTCGGGCGTGTAGACCGTGTGGCCGCCGGCAAAATTCGCAAGCATCTGCTGACGCTCGGTGAAACGGTGTTGCGAAAAGCGGTCGGTCCAACCGAGGCTGTTCCAGTAGTCGACGTGCAACGCGAGCGGCACGACGCTTTGCGTGGAACCGCTGTTTTTCCATTGGCCGAGCCACGCGTCGGCGGGCGGGCAGCTATTGCAGCCTTCGCTGCTGTAAAGCTCGACGAGCGCAACCCGATGTGCCGGGCTGTGCGCGCTGCACATGGCGCTGGCAGCGCTCGCGACACCGCTCGCACCCAGCAGCGTGAACGCGGTGACGAGTGCGGCAGCGCGCTGAAGCGGCCGGTGCCGCTGGTGCATGTGGCGCTTGCGCCGGGTGCGCGGCGTGTGTTGCGTGTGTTGCGTGTGTTGCGTGTGTTGCGTGTGTTGCGTGTGGTGCGTGTGGTGCGTGTGGTGCGTGTGGTGCGTGTGGTGCGTGTGGTGCGTGTGTTGCGTGTGCCGCGCGTACTGCGTGCAGTGCTTGAATACTGGTTGCATGGCGTGCTCCGCTCAGGATCTGCACGTTTGTCGAGGCACGCCGCCGGTTATGACACCGCTCTGCAAAATTTTTTTCGCCTCGCATTTGCCATCTGGCGCGGCGAGTGCTCGCGCTATCTCGCCGGTTTGAACCCACGTCAAAACCTACGACGGCGAAAGCTTCGCGAAGGCTGCCGAAAGACGCCGTGCTAACATGCATCTACCGTCCGCGCTGCTTCGCTATGTGGCTTCCATCATCCGGATTCGCGCGGCGCGTCGTTCACTCCATTCGATATCCAACTGCCCTTCATGCGTTTGCCGACCTCACGCTCGTTCACCCGCTTGCGCCCTTGCCGCGCAACCGGTTGCGCGCGCGTGCAGTTCGCGCCGCATGAAGCCGGCGAACGGTTGCGAACGCTTTCGCCGACAACGGCACCGCTTCCCGCCGCCCGGCACTCCGACTGACGCTGTTCGCTCTCCTGCCGAAGCCGCGTCGTCCCTCGAGGGACTGTCGGGGCGCCGGGCCGATCACATCAGCAGGATGTCCTCTCGTCGTAGAGATTGCAGCCGCCGTATAGCAGATTCGAACTGGAGTACCCGTCGTGAAAACCACCCGAAAAGCCAAGCAGTGTTACCTCACCGAACTCGACGTCGCCCGTCTTGAGAAGCACGCCGCCGCGCCGGGCGCGCCTGCCCGCTTCCAGGAAATGCTCGACGACGTGCTGGAGCGTGCCGTGATCGTCGACTCGCGCGAGATTCCCGCCAACGTGGTGACGATGAACTCGCAGGCCACGCTCGTCGACGAAGCGAGCGGCGAGCATATGACATGGACCGTCGTCTATCCGCCCGAAGCCGACTTCGCGCACGGCCGCCTGAATGTGTTTTCGCCGGTGGGCCTCGCGCTGCTAGGCGCAAAGCGCGGCGAGCACATCCGCTTCATGCCGCCAAGCGGCGACGAGAAAGTGTTGAAGCTCGAAAAAATTCTGTATCAGCCAGAAGCCGCCGAAGACTTCACGCGCTAGTCGTTCGTCGCCAACGCATGCGCCGCCCGTGCTGCACCGCGTCATGCGTGGCGGCCCGCGTCAATACAAGCATAGTCCGTAAGCGGCGCATGTAAGAGCGCTGCGCTCAAGCGGGATTCGGGCGCGCGGGCAAATCGCCGGGTCACGCCGCGCCACGCCCGCTGCGCCCGCACCGCATCGCGCATGGGTTGCCAAGCGGCGCCCGGCCGGTGTATCGTGTGCGCTGCTAACGCGGGGGTCCTGCGCAGCACGGGAGTTGGAGGTCCGTGCCATGTGGGTGAGAAATACCCTTTGAACCTGATCTGGATAATGCCAGCGCAGGGAAGCGTACGGATTTCGCACCGCAGCTCCAGGCCTTACTCCTCGCGAATTCCGACTACTTCCATCTCGTCTCCTGCTTAGCGGCCCCACATTGCATGGGACCGGACAAGGCGTGCTATCGCCCGCTCCGGGCCGACACATGGAGAACACGCATGAACGCCAATCCGAAGTTTCTTTCCGCCGACGCCCACGTCGACGAAGCCGCCGTCGCGCCGCTGCCGAATTCCCGCAAGGTCTACGTGACCGGCTCCCGTCCCGACATCCGCGTGCCGATGCGCGAAATCACCCAGGCCGATACGCCTGACAGCTTCGGCGGCGAGAAGAATCCGCCCGTCTACGTCTACGATACGTCGGGCCCGTATTCCGACCCGGACGCGAAGATCGACATTCGCGCCGGTTTGCCGGCGCTGCGTCAGCGCTGGATCGAGGAACGCGGCGACACCGAGGCGCTCACCGGCCTCACGAGCGAATACGGCCGCGAGCGCGCCGCCGACCCGGCCACCGCGGAACTGCGTTTCCAGGGCCTGCACCGTACGCCACGCCGCGCACTGCCCGGCAAGAACGTTTCGCAGATGCACTACGCGCGTAAAGGCATCATCACGCCGGAAATGGAGTACATCGCGATTCGCGAGAACCAGCGCCGCGCCGAATATCTGGAGAGCCTGAAGAAAAGCGGCCCGAACGGTGAAAAACTCGCCGCGATGATGGGCCGCCAGCATCCGGGCCAGGCGTTCGGTGCGAGCGCGTTCGGCCCGAATGGCGTGACCGAGATCACGCCCGAATTCGTGCGCGAAGAAGTGGCGCGCGGCCGCGCGATCATCCCGAACAATATCAATCACCCGGAAAGCGAGCCGATGATCATTGGCCGCAACTTCCTCGTGAAGGTGAACGCGAACATCGGCAACTCGGCGGTGACCTCTTCCATCGGCGAAGAAGTCGACAAGATGACCTGGGCGATCCGCTGGGGCGGCGACACGGTGATGGACCTGTCCACCGGCAAGCACATTCACGAAACGCGCGAGTGGATCATCCGCAATTCGCCGGTGCCGATCGGCACAGTGCCGATCTATCAGGCGCTCGAAAAGGTCAATGGCAAGGCCGAAGACCTGACGTGGGAAATTTTCCGCGACACGCTGATCGAACAGGCCGAGCAAGGCGTCGACTACTTCACGATTCACGCAGGCGTGCGTCTGCAATACGTGCCGCTCACCGCGAAGCGCATGACCGGCATTGTGTCGCGCGGCGGCTCGATCATGGCGAAGTGGTGCCTCGCGCATCACAAGGAAAGCTTCCTGTACGAGCATTTCGAAGACATCTGCGAAATCATGAAGGCGTATGACGTGGCCTTTTCGCTCGGCGACGGCCTGCGCCCCGGCTCGATCTACGACGCGAACGACGAAGCGCAGCTCGGCGAACTGAAGACGCTCGGCGAACTCACGCAGATTGCGTGGAAGCACGACGTGCAGACGATGATCGAAGGCCCCGGCCACGTGCCGATGCAACTGATCAAGGAGAACATGGACCTGCAGCTCGAATGGTGCGACGAAGCGCCCTTCTACACGCTCGGGCCGCTCACCACCGACATCGCGCCGGGCTACGACCACATCACGTCAGGGATCGGCGCGGCGATGATCGGCTGGTTCGGCACGGCCATGCTCTGCTACGTGACGCCGAAGGAGCACCTCGGCTTGCCGAACAAGGACGACGTGAAGACCGGCATCATCACGTACAAGCTCGCTGCGCATGCCGCCGACCTGGCCAAGGGTCATCCGGGCGCGCAGGTGCGCGACAACGCGCTCTCGAAGGCGCGCTTCGAGTTCCGCTGGGAAGACCAGTTCAACCTGGGCCTCGATCCGGACAAGGCGCGCGAATTCCACGACGAAACGCTGCCGAAGGATTCAGCCAAGGTCGCGCATTTCTGCTCGATGTGCGGACCGCACTTCTGCTCGATGAAGATTACCCAGGACGTGCGCGAGTTCGCCGCGCAACAGGGCGTCACCGACGACGAGGCGCTGAAAAAAGGCATGGAAGTGAAGTCGATCGAGTTCATGAAGAAGGGCGCAGAAATCTACCAGCGGCAATGATGGTGGCCGCGCACCGCGCCGGCTGCCACCGGGGTCGATGCGCGCACAACTTCCTCCCGCTCGAAGCCCGCCGCTACGGCGGGCTTTTTTTCGCCACCGGCCAGGCATGGCGCATGCTGCACCGAGAGAAACATTTGATTACGAAACCGTCAGTCTGCTGACAACCTCACACAACTCGATACTGGTTGCAGCGATAAGATCAAACCAACAATTGCATAACGACAGGCGGCTTCTAATCACAACAAAGGGAGTGAGTCATCATGAAATCGATCCGTAAAATGGGTTCGCTTGCGATGATCGTGGCGGTGGTTGCAAGCCTCTCGGCGTGCGAAGGTATGACCACGCGGCAGCGTGACACGGCAATCGGCGCAGGCGTCGGCGGCGCGGCGGGTGCGGTGATCGGCGGCAGCGCGCTGTCTACACTCGGCGGCGCGGCGGTGGGCGGCGTGATCGGCAATCAGGTCGGCAAGTAAGCCCTCGCGTATCACTTGTGTAGGCGGGCGCGGCTGCAAGACCGCGCCCGGTTTGCGGCGGTCAGGCTCAAGTTATGTGGCGTTCGTTACGTGAGGAAAACATCGCTGCATGAGAACTCGCGACGCGGCTCTAGCAGGGCTGCAATTTGGCCGCGAGTTGGCCGCGAGTTGGCCGCGAGTTGGCCGCGAGTTGGCTGCAACCCGGCTGCAACGCGGCGCAATGCGCCGTTACGGTTTTGCAATGTTTATCCCGCACCAGGGGCGTAAGCTCGTGCAATAACGTGCCGGCGAGGGCGTCGGCCACGTTGTTCGCAAATGGAGCGCGTCATGAAGTCCCGCGTCATCAATTCTCTTTTCACGAGGGGTATGCGCCTGCAGCGCATGCATTCTGCGCGATCTATCGGCCACAGCCGGCTCGTGCTGAGCGGCGTCGCGGGCGCGCTGCTGCTGTCGGGCTGCTACTACCCGTACGGCTACTATCCGGCTTACTACCCTTCCGCCTACCCGGCCTATTACGCGACGGTGCCAGCCAGCGCCGCCCAGCGCGAAGTGCCGCTCGGCACGGCAACCGATTCGTCCGGGGGGCCACAGTCAGGGTCGCAGTCGCAGCAGTCGCAGCAGTCGCCGCCGGTTCAACAAGCTCAGCAGGCTCAGCAAGCGCAGCCGCTGCCGGACGCCGCGCCACAGACGTATGTGGTCGCGCAGCCGCCAGTGCCGGTGTACGTGGCGCCCGCTTATCCCGTGTACTATCCGCGGCCAGTCTATCCGGCCTGGTACGGCTATGGCTATCCGGGCTGGTATGGCCCGGCGGTGTCCATCGGCTTCGGCTGGTCGTGGGGCGGTGGCGGGCGGGGGCGGCATCATTGAGGGGTCGAGCACGAGGCTGGTTGACTGTGCCGGTTTTTTTAGGTCGTTTTTGAAGCTCGGCTTCTCGGTAGCAGGTTTCTCGGCCCGGTTTCGTGAAGCCGACTTTCTCGGGCGGCGTCTCGGCCCGGTTTTCTGCAGCCGGTTTCCTCGGGCGGCTCCTCGGGCCGCTTTCCTGAAGCCGACTTCCTGGAAGCAGGCTTCTCAGACCCGGTCTTCTGAAGCCGACTTCCTGGGGCGGCTTCTTCAGGCCGGCATCTCCACCCCGGCTTCCTACAGTCAGCTTCCTGGCCGGCTCCCCAAGCCCCGCCTCTACGGACTGGGTTCGGCAACCAAGAGCTCGAAGCCTTTCCCTCGCGCCATCCGCCTGTCCCCTTCGGGCGCTTGCGCCCTCCTCCCGTACTTTCCCTTCTTGACGCGCGAGCCTCGCGCTCTATTCTTTGTTAGGCCTCACACAGTAAGCGCTTAAAAACCGGGCCGCCCGTTGTTTCCACCGGCGGCGCTCGTCCGTCCAGCACCAGCGACGCGTCCCGTCATTGGCAATTTCGCGTCGATTTCGAACAACAACGAAGGAGACGTGATGTTTCATCAACTGCTCACCCCTGTCGGCAATTCCCTGCCTGAGTCGTTTCTCGTCGCGGCATTGCCGATCATCGTCGTGCTGGTGCTGCTCGGCTGGGCGCGCCGGCCCGCGTGGCAGGCGTCGCTCGCGGGGCTCGTCGTCGGCCTCGCCGTCGCCATTGCCGGATGGAAGTTTCCGGTAGGGCTCGCGCTCGATTCTGTCGCGGCCGGCGCCGTGTTCGCGTGCTGGCCGGTCATGTGGATCGTGTTCACTGCGATCCTGCTCTACAACATCGCGCAGCGTTCGGGCCGCTTCGCCGCGTTTCGCACGTGGATGATCGACAACCTGCCGAACGACCGGCGCGTGGTACTGGTCGTGATCGGTTTCTCGTTCGGCGCGCTGCTCGAAGGTATTTCGGGCTTCGGCACGCCGGTCGCAATCACCAGTTCGCTGCTGATCCTGCTGGGTTTTCCGACGCTCGAGGCGCTCTCGTTCACGCTCATCTTCAACACCGCGCCGGTTGCGTTCGGCGCGCTCGGCGTGCCCATTACAGTGCTCGGTGCGGTCACGCATTTGCCGGCCGATTCGCTCGCCAAAATGGTGGGCCGCCAGTTGCCGTTTTTCGCGCTCCTTCTGCCCTTCTATGTGATCGCCGTCTACGCGGGCTTTCGCAACATGCTGCGCATCTGGCCGGTGTTGCTGGTGTCGGGCGCGAGTTTCGCGCTCACGCAGTTCGTCGCGTCGAACTACGTCAATTACAGTCTGACCGACGTGTTGTCGTCGATGGTTTCGCTGATCGTCACCATCGCGTTTCTGCGCGTATGGAAGCCGGCCGCCGACCCGGCGTTCGCGGTGAACATCGACCGGGTCAGCGACGAGCGCGGCAGAATCGGCGGCGGCCAGGGCTGGTATCCCTGGATCATTGTGTCGGTCGTCGTGATCGTCTGGACAGTGGCCAAGGTCTTTCTGATCGGCGACGTGAAAATTCCCTGGCCGGGGCTCGACAAGGCCGTGTTCATCACGTTGTACAACACGCCGTATGGCGCGATCTGGGACTTCCAGCCGCTCGCCACGGGCACCGCCATTCTGGTCGCGGCCGTCATCACCAGCCTCGTGGTCAGGCTCCGCGCGCGCGAATTCGGCGCCGCCATCGTCGATACGTGGGTGCAGACGCGCATTGCCATTCTGACGGTCGCGACCATCGTCGGACTGGCGTATCTGATGAATTACTCGGGCCTCACCTATACGCTCGGGCTCGGCGTTGCATCGGTCGGACCTTTCTTCCCGCTGGTGTCCGCGTTTCTCGGCTGGGTCGCGGTGTTTCTGTCAGGCAGCGACACATCGGGCAACGCGCTGTTCGGCAATCTGCAAGTAGTCGCGGCCCATCAGTTGAATCTCAACCCGGTGCTGATGGCAGCGACCAATTCGTCGGGCGGCGTGATGGGCAAGATGATCTCGCCGCAAAACATCTCCACGGGCGTGGCGACGACCGACCTCAAAGGCAAGGAAGGCGTGGTTTTCGCGAGAACCTTCAAGCACTCCATTCTGTTGACGGTGCTGCTCGGCATTCTCGTCTGGCTCCAGCAGAACGTGTTGCAAGGAATGATTCCACATTGAAGCCCCGGCGGCGGTGACGCGCGCGGCGGACTCGCGAGTCTGCCACGCCAGCCGTCGCGCTTCGCGGCTGCTCCGTCAGGAGTCGCAATTTTTCTCACATCAGCGTGAGAATTACTCGCTTTGCGCGTCCGACAGGGACGCTTACGATCACGTGTGTCAGACGTCCTCTCCCGGTACTTGCCGTTTCATTCGAACGTGAAACGTTTTGGGCTTTCGCGCTGTTACGATGCGCGTGGCGTCTCGACTCAACCGCGCGCGACGCCACCACAATGACCGCCAAAAACCTCTTTCAATTGTTGATTCTCGCTGCCCTATGGGGCGCGTCGTTTCTGTTTATCCGCGTGGGCGTGACCGACTTCGGCGTGGCTCCGCTGATGGCGCTGCGCGTCGGCATCGGCGCGCTATTTCTCATCGTCGTGCTCCTCGCGCGGCGTCCGTTGCAACAATCCGCGACGATTCTGCGCACACGAGCGTTTCCGCTGCTCGTAGTCGGCATTCTCAATTCGGCCGCGCCGTTCTGCCTGTTCGCTTATGCGGAAATAACGCTCTCCGCGGGCGTCACCTCGGTGATCAACGCGACCACGCCGCTGTGGGGCGGCCTGGTCGCGTTCGTCTGGCTGCGTGATCGGCTAAGCGGGCTGCGCACGCTCGGCCTCGCGATCGGTTTTCTCGGCGTGCTGATGCTGGTATGGGATCAGATCGCCGCGCCGAGCGGTTCCGGCGCCACGCCGCTCGGCACCGCTCTCGCCGCCGGCGCGGCGCTCGGTGCGACGCTGTTGTACGGCATCGCGGCAAACTATACGAAACGTTACCTGACCGGCGTCGATGCGCTCACCGTCGCCGCCGGCACCATGACCGGCGCGACTGTGGTGCTGCTGCCGCTTGCCGTGATCTACTGGCCCGCCGCGCCGGTGTCGCTGCATGCGTGGGGCGCCGTACTCGCGCTCGGCGTCGCATGCACGGGCATCGCCTACATGCTGTTCTTTCACCTGATCGCCGTAGCGGGCCCGGCGCGAGCCATCACGGTCACGTTCGTGATCCCGATCTTCGGCATTTTGTGGGGCGCGCTGTTTCTCGGCGAAGGCGTATCGGCGGGCATGCTCGAAGGCTGCGCAGTTATTCTCGTGGGTACGGCACTGGCGACCGGCGTCGTCAAGCGCTTGCCGTGGTTCGGCACGCGGCACGCAGATACCTGACCCGAGCCTGTGGCAGCCAGCGCGAAAAATAGCCCGCGCTCCAGCGGAGCGCGGGCAAAAAACCGTCGCCCTACGAGGATAGGCGACGGGGCCACCGGGCCCGCGCGTTGGACGCGTGGCCGTCGTTGGGCAGAGCATCGGCTTAATCACCGACGCTCGACTGGTTGAGCAACGTGCGCAAAAGGGGCGCTTGCGTCGGGGCTGCGGCAATCCGGCCCCTTCAAGCTAAAAGCACCTTGTATGCCAGTTATGTAAAAACCGCAGAATGTCGCGGCAACCTGTTGATCTGGCAGGGGATTGGACGGCGTGAGGAAGACTAGCGCAGGCGGCCTGCAGGGTCGCAGGAGAGTTACGTCACCCGGCGTAACGTCAGCGCAGTAACGTGACATCAAGCGGCTGCGGCCTGTGCTTTTCGCGAGACGCGCCGCGGCGCACGCCTTGCGCAGATGGATCGTGCGCAGGTGGAACGCTCTCGGGAAGGGTGCGGCCTCGAGCGAAGGCGAATCAGCGGCGGCCTGCTAGCGCGTGATTGAGCGCGGCCGGGCGGACGCCGGCAAAGGAAGGCCGGGCGTCTGCATAGGCACGCCGGGCGCCTGGGCAGGCAAGCCGCCAGGCAGCAAGCCGCAGGCGGCGCGGAGTCAACGCATCGGCCACTTCGAGCGCAGCACGCCCACCTGCCGGCCCCGCTCAAAACGCGGCTCACGCCGCTCGCGCGGTTGACGCGGGTTGAGTGCCGCGCCGCACACGAGCGCGAGAACCAGCAGGCTCGCCGCCCACATCCAGTAAGGGATCACGTCGAACATGGCCATCTCCGTCGAATGCCGGTTCGTGCCGGCATCCTGGTGACGAGCAAGACTCGTGCGCGGAATTCGCAAGCGAACGCCCGCTGCCCCGCGGTGCGAAAGCCATAAAAAAACCGCCCGGAACATCATGCTCCGGGCGGGTTCTCATACGGCCTGTCGCCGGTTTCCCAGCGACGCGCTCAGTGCAACTGGTCGGCCATCAGAGTCAGGATCTGCCTCGCCTGCGCGCTTTCGTCGATACCACCCTTGTCGTCGACCACCGCTACCCGCGTTTGATCCGGCGTGAGCGCACGCACGTTCACGCGGTACTGCTTCGCGACCTTCTCTTTCTTGCCGTGGAACACCTGGCTCCAGAAACCCTGCTCAGCCGACGACATATCCTTCGGGTCGACATAGCGCACGAAGTAGAGGCCGCGCGTCAGATCGCGGTCGTCGACAGTGAAGTTGCTGCGGTCCAGCGCGAGGCCCACCCGCAGCCAGGCGCGGTCGTAAGGTTCGCCCAGCGTCAGCTCGTTCGACGTTAGCTGCGCCGAGCCGCCCGCCGACTCGGGATCGCGCACGGGCTGCTGTGCCGCCAGCACGACGTTCTGCGCAGCCGTGGCCGCAGCCGCCGACTTCGCACCTGCGCTCGCTGCACCGGGTGCCGCCTGCGCACCCGCGGGCGAGAGCTCGGCGCTCTGCGCGCTGCCCGCCTTCGTGCGCGAATCGGCGAGTGCGAGCGCAGCCATCAGGCGCTTCAGATATTCCTGCTCGAGGCCGGGATCGTTCGGCTTGGGCTGCCACGTGCTCGAGTCGTTGTTCGTGCCGGTCAACGCTTCGCGCATGCCCTTCTGGCTGATGAACACATACGTGCCGCCGTTGGGCGCCGGCTCGAGGCGCGTGCGGTACTTGTTGCGCTCGGACGTGACGTAGCTGTTGCCCATCGCCTTCGACAACGTGCTGCGGATCAGGCCGTCGTTAATCTGCGCGTGCGTTTCGTTCCAGTCGGTCTCCATCACGCCCTTGTCGCGCTGGTCGACGACCAGCAGGAAACCCTGCTCCTGCCAGAACCGGCGAATCTGCGGCCAGGCCTGCGCCGGCGCCTTGTTGTCGATGACGAGCCAGCTTTCCGTGCCGTCGCGCTGAATGTGCATGCCGCTCACCGGCGGCACGACGGACACGGTGTTCGCCGCAGGCGCCTGCGCCTGCACCTGACGCAGCGTGGACAACGAGGTTTCGCCGCCTTGCGGGGGCAAGGAACGCTGATCGGCCGTCTCGTCGATCAGATTCGGCGGGACGGCAAGTGACACCTGCTTCGATTTCGAGTCGCTCTTGTAGTCGACCTTGGTCGGCGACGACGTGCCGCAGCCGGCGACCAGCCCGCCTGCCATCAGCATTACTGCGAACCGCTTGGTAAGACGAAGATCAGTCATGTTCGGGGAATCCTTCCGCTACGCCACGGCAAGTTTCCGTGGATCAACCCAACATTTTACCGATCCCGGCGAGCCCTGTGCAAAAACTGGGGTTTGCCCCGCCCGAGGCCCACTCTTGCGCGAGTCACTTTTAACAATCAACAACCATTCCTAATAGCTTGCCAGAGCGGCGCCAACCTCCTGTCAGGACATTGTTTTCAAAGGCTCTTTTTGAGATTCGACAGCCGCCGTTTTTGGGATGACGCAAACCCGCGAGATTGGCTCCTGGCGTGGTGAGCCAGCACGAGTGCTATCTTCAAAACGCCCTCGCAGTACGACCTGGGCGTCCTACGCAGGAGACAACGTCATGCCACAACCCGATCCTTCCCGCCTTCTGGCTGCCTCCGTAATGGCCGTCGCGACGCTATGCAGCAGCGCGAATGCTTGCGCGCAACTCGGCGCTGTGATGGTGCCCAAACCAGGCGCCAGCGCGCCGCAAAACGTGCTCAACGGCGCGCTGCGCGTGCGCACCTCGACGGATGCGGGCAACACGACCATCAACGAGTATGGGACGAGCAACGGCGAGATCGTCGCCTACACATGGCAAGGGCCGACCATGCCGGATCTGGCCGCGCTGCTCGGCAAGTACGCCGGCTCTTACCGGGCGGGCGCGGCGACTGTGGCGGCGACCGGCAATCTGCACACGTCGCGCGTCGCGCGGCCAGACGTGATCGTCGAATCGGGCGGGCCGATGCGCGGCTACGCGGGCCGCGCCTGGCTTCCCGCCGCGTTGCCGCCGGGCGTGTCGGCGGACGACCTGCACTGAGCGTCGTTCGCACCCGGCGACGCTTGTCGCGGACGCCCGCGGCGCAAGCCGCGCCCGAAGCTCCGACGCCCGCGCCGCGTTCCGCTAGCGCGCATGTCCCGGACAACCACAAAAACTATCGCCCACTGATGCCATGAAACCAAACGCCCTCCTTTGCGCCCTCTTCCTTGTCTGTGCCGCGCTCGCCGCTTGCGGCGGCGGAGGCGGCAGCGCACCGGCCGCCGCCACTGGCGCGAGCGCCCCAGGCGGCGCAGCCAGCGCCCCCGCAGCCTCCGCACCGCTTGCCGCTTCCACGCCCGGCAGCACGAGCGTCGCCCAGTCGAATACGCCAAACGTTCAGCCGATCGTCGTGCACGCCGCACCGCATCTCACGCGCAACATGCTGACCACGAGCGTCACGCTGTGTCAGCCAGGCACCGATAATTGCGCGACCATCGACAACATTCAGGTCGACACCGGCTCGCACGGCCTGCGCATTCTTGCCTCGGCGCTGCCGGCCAGCCTGCCGCTCGCCGCAGTGCCCTCGGGCGGCGGCGTGTCGGGCGAGTGCGCGGTGTTCGGCGGCGGCTACGCGTGGGGCGCCGTACGCAGCGCCGACGTGCGCATGGCCGGACAACTCGCCGCGGCGATTCCGATCCAGCTGATCGCAGATCCTTCCGTGCCGTCGGTGCCCTCGGACTGCGCGGGCTCCGGCCCGTCGATGCTCACGCTCGACACATTGCGCGCCAATGGTATTCTCGGCGTCGGCGTGTTCGCGGCCGACTGCGGCGGCGCCTGCGCGAATGCTGCCTTGCCCCGCTGGTACTACAGCTGCGACGCGAGCGGAGCTTGCCAGCCGAGCGCGCAGCCGCTCGCGCAGCAGGTGGTCAATCCCGTCAGCCGCTTCCCGCTCGACAACAACGGCGTGGTGATCGATCTGCCAGCCATCCCTGACGACGGCGCGCTTACCGTGTCCGGTTCGATGATCTTCGGCATCGGCACACAGGCGAACAACACGCTCGGCGGCGCGGGCGTACTCAAAGGCAGTCCGCAAACCGGCTACGTCAGCACGACGCAGAACGGGCAGCTCTACACGCAAAGCTATCTGGACACGGGCTCGAACGGTGTCTTCTATCGCGACACGCAACTGCCGCAGTGCGGCTACTGGTATTGCCCCGCTTCCACGCAAACAGAGAGCGCGACGATCACCGGAGCGAACGGCGCTTTTAACACGGTGACATTCAATGTCGGCAACTCGCGCGAGCTGTTTGCGTCGGCAAATAATGCTTTCAACAATCTGGCGGGACCTGCCGCGAGCAGTTTCGGCTGGGGTTTGCCGTTCTTTTTCGGCCGGCGCGTGTACACGGCGATTGCCTCGCGCATGACGTCTGCGGGACCGGGGCCGTACTACGCCTTCTGAAGGCAAGACCGCATTTGGCGTGCCGAAAATTCACAAACTCACGCATTGCGTGAATTCGATATTGGGTGGCTGCGATAATGGCCGTTCGCGGCTAACGCTTTCAGCACGATAGTTAGTCATGCGTAACTACCAACCGCCACCCAATGCAAGACGCCACCTTTTCCCTCGACGATTTCGAGCAACTGGTTTATACGCGGCAGCATAACCGCGCAACCATCCAGTTGCTCTGCGCACTTGCGCTGCTGCAGAACAAGCGCGGCCTGCTCGACGAGAGCTTCCTCGCGTCGGGCATGATCGGCCTCACGCCTGCCGAGCAACATCAGCGCTTCTGCACGCGGCTCGCCAGCGGGGCTTCCACACTATTTGCCGATCCGGCATTCACGCCGCCGGCCGAATGTTTCAAACTTTTCTTGACGTTGCACGAATGGGTTGGCTTGCTGTTTTCCGTCACACCGTTGGGCAATGCGGACCATGTGGCGCGCCACCTCAACCCGCGCGGCCCGCAAGACCGGCAGTTTCTCCCCGGCGACAGCTTTGTTGGAAAGCTCTGCATACTCTATTCGACGGAGTCCGAGTTCGAACTGGAGTTTGCTGCGCTGTGGGCGTACGACAAAGTGCTTGCCGCCTGCCTCGCGCTTGTCCTGTTCGCACCGGTTTTCAAGGGTTCGGCGAACGCCCACGTGAAGCGCGAGGCGTTGATCGAATGGCTGCCTGGCAAACTGCAAGAGATCGAAGACCTCGACGATCTGCCCACGGCCTTGCTGCATAACGCCTATATGTTCTGCAGCTACGCGCAGTCGCCTCGCCGGCATGAGATCAAGCGCGATATCAACGTGCTGGTGCGGCGCAAGCTCGCGCAACTCGGTCTGAGCGACCTGCCGGCGGCGCCTGCGCCCGGCGTGGCGAAAGCGAAGGCAAACTCAAAGACCAAGGCGAAGCGGCGCAAGAAGCCGCTCATGCTGGTGGTGCTCGAATGGTTCGGCGGCGCGCATTCTATCTACCGGACGCACTCGCGCACGCTGGAAGCTGCGCGCGAGCATTTCGAAGTGGTGGCCTTCGGCTTCGGCTATGCGCTCGACGACATTGGCCGAGCCGTCTTTGACCGTTTTATCGAACTCGAGGAGCCGGAGTACATTGGCGAATGTCTGCGCACTATTCGCGAGTTTGCCGAGCGGGAAAAGCCGGACGTGCTGTACATGCCGAGCGTCGGCATGTTCGTGATGACCATCTTCATGTCGAATCTGCGGGTCGCGCCGCTGCAGATTGCGGGGCTCGGGCACCCGGCCACCACGCATTCGGACAAAATCGACTACATCAGCGTCGAGGAAGACTATCTGGGCGATCCGGCCTGCTTCAGCGAGCGCATCATGAAGCTGCCGAAAGACGGGCAGCCGTACCGGCCCTCCGTTGCGCTGCCAGCCATTGTCCCGGCTGTCGTTCCTGGGGTCGTTCCTACTGTCGTCGCGTCCAGGGGGGCGCAGCGCGCCACGCTGCAAGTGGTCATTACCGCGAGCGCGATGAAGCTCAACCCCGCGTTTCTCGATGCATGCCGGGAAATCGGGGAGCGCGCCACATCGCCTGTCGAGTTTCATTTCATGAGCGGCGTACACCCCGGTCTGCCGCTCGACCATATGCGCGAGGTAATTGGCCGCGCGTTGCCTGGCTCCGTCGTGCATGGGTTCCATCAGTATCCGAGCTACATGGAGCGGGTCAATAGCTCGGATCTGTTCCTCAGCCCGTTTCCGTTCGGCAATACCAATGGCATCGTCGACGCGCTCACACTCGGCCTGCCTGGCGTGTGCATGCGCGGGCGCGAGGTGTTCGAGCGTATTGATAGCGCGCTCTTCCAGCGCGTGGGCATGCCGCCGTGGACAACGGCAGACGACACAGCGGGCTATATTGCGGCAGCCGTCCGCATGATCGACGGGCATGACGAACGCATAGCGTTGCGGCAGCGGTTGCTCGATACACAAGCGGTCGAGCGTTGCTTTGAAGGCCGCCCGGAAGCGTTTCCCGAAAGCGTCCTCGCCCTGATGAAAAAAACGCATAGCCGGCGTGAGGTCGAGGTAACGAGTTGAGCGTTGGGCGGCTAACAGTTGCCTGAGGGCCGACGCAGCCGTCGGCCAATTACGCTGGGTGTGGCGCCGCCGGTGCAACCGGTACTGGCGTGCGTGAGTCTGTGTTCTCGCATGGCATGGCCACGGCGGCGGCGCTCAGCCGTGGCTTCAGCCGTGACTCGCTTCGCGAGCGCGGATAATCGTTGCGTGGTGGAGCTTTGTTCGCCCGCTTTATTCGCCCGCTTTGTTCGCCCGCTTTGTTCGCCCGCTTTGTTCGCCCGCTTTGTTCGCCCGCTTTGTTCGCCCGCTTTGTTCGCCCGCTTTATTTGTCCGCTTTACTCGTCCGCTTTACTCGTCCGCTTTACTCGTCCGCTTTACTCGTCCGCTTTACTCGTCCGCTTTACTCGTCCGCTTCGCTCTCGTCTTGCCCCGACGGCGCAGCCAGCTTTGCCGGCGCAAGCCAGCTAAACGTACCGAGAACGGGGCCATGAAAGGTGCATTCGGCGGCCGCGGCTTGAACGACCTTTTTCGGCTTGTCCGACTTGGGCGCTTGCGCAGCCGCTCGGGCCTCGGAAGCCGCTGACGGCGAAGACGAAAGCGCAGAGTCCGGCTCATGCGACCCGTAAGCTCCGGAACTCGCCGTTGCTCCGGGTCTGGTTCCGGCCGATGCTTGCGTCAAAGTTCCCGCCGAATTTCCCGCCGAGCCTTCCGTCCGCGATTGCGCCGCGGTCCCCGACATTTTTCTGGCTGTCGTTGCGGCCGTTGCTCCGGCTTCGGACCCCGCCATCGTCCGCGCCGCAACGGCCGAAGCGGCACGCGCCGCCGCAACTTCGGACGCCGTCATCACATGTTCGATCGACCCCTCCACCACCACGCGCGAACCGTCGATACCAGCGCCTGTATGGCGGATCTTCAGCGTATCGGACGATGTCTCCGCCAGCTTGCTGCGCATTAACTGCTCGCACGCGTCGGAGTTCTTGTAGACAGCGGTGCAGGCCGCGAGCAGTACCGCAGCGCTCGAGACGCACGCGAGAGTGAGAATCCGAATCTTCATTGACGTTCCGTTTGTCAAACCGTCGGGAATTGTAGCCTGGGCGCGTGCACGAGCCCGTGCTTGACGCCGTCCCAATAATATGTTCCCATTGCGCACTATGTACCGCGCCCAGACCACCCTCTCGCTACTACTAGCCCGCTCTACCGGGCTAGGTCTGCTGCTGCGCGCTTCCAACTGAATCACCCGAAGCACCGCATAATTTCCCAGTAACTGACCAGCCCCGGTTCCCGACCGGCGGCCCTGCTTTACGTTTTTGTCGTCCGGTCGACTACCTGCCTGTCGAATCCACGGACGATGAAAATGTTGAAAAACCCTGCCACCAAGTACCGCTCGTTCAAGCCCATCAATTTGACGGACCGCCAGTGGCCGTCGCGCACCATTACGCGCGCACCCATCTGGATGAGCACCGACCTGCGCGACGGCAACCAGGCACTGTTCGAGCCGATGAACAGCGAGCGCAAGATGCGCATGTTCAAGACGCTGGTGCAGATCGGCTTCAAGGAAATCGAGGTCGCGTTCCCGTCGGCGTCGCAAACCGATTTCAATTTCGTGCGCGAGCTGATCGAGGGCGGCCACATTCCCGACGACGTCACGATCGAAGTGTTGACGCAGGCTCGCGACGACCTGATCGAACGCACCTTCGAATCGTTGCGTGGTGCGCCGCGCGCGATCGTCCACCTGTACAACGCAACGGCGCCGGAATTCCGCAAGATCGTGTTCGGCCTCGATCAGAACGGCGTAAAGGAACTCGCGCAAAAAGCCGCGCGCACCATGAAGCGTCTTGCCGACGCCGCGCCGCAAACGCACTTCACGCTGCAGTACAGTCCGGAAGTGTTCAGCGGCACCGAACTCGAATTCGCCAAGGAAGTCTGCGACGCCGTATTCGACATCTGGCAACCGACGCCTGAGCACAAGGCCATCGTCAACCTGCCGGCCACCGTCGAAATGGCCACCCCGAATGTGTACGCCGACCAGATCGAATGGATGCACCGCAACCTCGCCCGGCGCGATTCGCTGATCGTCTCCGTGCATCCGCATAACGACCGCGGCACGGCTGTCGCCGCCGCGGAACTCGCGGTGATGGCCGGTGCGGACCGCATCGAAGGGTGCCTGTTCGGCAACGGCGAACGCACTGGCAACGTGGACCTCGTCACGCTGGCGTTGAATCTGTATACGCAGGGCGTCGACCCGGGGCTCGACTTTTCGAACATCAACGAAGTCGCGCGCACCGCCGAAGAATGCACGCAGTTGCCGGTGCACCCCCGTCATCCATATGTCGGCGACCTGGTGTTCACGGCGTTCTCCGGCTCGCACCAGGACGCGATCAAGAAGGGCTTTGCCGCGCAGAAGCCGGACGCGCTGTGGGAAGTGCCTTATATGCCGATCGATCCGAACGACCTGGGCCGCACATACGACTCCGTGATTCGCGTGAACAGCCAGTCGGGCAAGGGCGGCATTGCGTATCTGCTCGAGCAGAGCTACGGCGTCGTGTTGCCGCGCCGCCTGCAGGTGGATTTCAGCTCGGCCGTGCAGCGCTTTACCGATACGAGCGGACAGGAAGTCACCTCGCCGCAGATCTGGGAATTGTTCCAGCAGGAATATGTGCGCACCGCCGCGCCGGTTCATTACGTCGGCCACAGCCTGTCCGAGCAGGATGGACGCGAGCGCATCAAGCTGACCGTCGACATCAACGGCGCGCGCCGCGTGTTGCACGGTGAAGGCAACGGTCCGCTGGACGCCCTCATGCACGCGCTCGACGTGCCGGTGCGCGTCCAGCACTACGAGGAGCGCGCGTTGACGCAAGGCGCGGATGCCCGCGCGGTGGCCGTCGCTGAAATGGCCGGCGCAGACGTGACCGGCAGCGCGTTCGGCGTGGGTATCGACGCCAATCTGGTGACGGCGTCGATTCGCGCGGTAATCAGCGGTGTGAACCGCGCTTATGCGCGTGCCAGCGAGGAAGCGAAGCAACGCTTCTTCGACACGGCGCTGAGCGACGAAGCAGAGCGCGCGGAAGCATGAGCCGCGGCTAGCCGGGCGGCGATGACCAGACTCGCAAAAGGGCGCTCAGTCTGAGCCACTGCGCCGCGAGTTCGAGGAAACGGTGAAACACCCCGAAAGGCTGGACCTGTGTCCGACTTCTGGGGTGCAGTTTTTTTGGCTCGCAGCATTCTTTGCTCTTTACAGCCAACCCGAGCGGCACACCTGCGCAGACGTGCCGCACGACCGACCCGGCCTTCTACTCAGTCCACGCATCAGGCAAGCTGTGCGTGAGCGTCGACACGAAACGCGCGGTCTCCTCCTGCTTCGGCCGCATGAAGACATCGCGCGACGGCCCCGACTCCACGACCACGCCATTGTTCAGAAACACCACGTCGCGCGCGATCGTCGCCGCGAGCCGCAAGTCGTGCGTCGCCATCAGCATGGTCATGCCTTCGCTCGCGAGCTGCTTGAGCACTTCCACCACTTCGGCGGCAAGGCCCGGATCGAGCGCGGAGGTCGGTTCGTCGCACAGCAACACTTCGGGCGACGGCGCCAACGCGCGCGCAATCGCCACGCGTTGCTGTTGCCCGCCCGAGAGGGTGACGGGCCACGCGTCGCCCTTATGAGCGATACCGACTTTTTCCAGTAGTTCGTCGGCGCGGGCGCGCGCTTTTTCCTTGTCCCACTTGAGCACGGTCAGCAGCCCTTCCATCACGTTCTGACGCACCGTCAGATGCGGAAACAGCTGGAAGTTCTGAAACACCATGCCGGTACGGCGCCGAATGGTGAGCACTGTTTCGCGCGACGGCCTCTCGTCCTGAGTGAAGGTGAGTTTCTGATCGCCGATTTCCAGCGAACCGGCTTCGGGAATCTCGAGCAGATTCACGCAGCGCAGCAGCGTACTTTTGCCGCTGCCCGACGGACCGATGAGCGCAGTTACGTTGCCCTGCGCCAGATGCAGATCGACCGAATCGAGCACACGGTGTCCGCTAAAGTACTTGTCGATTTTTTCCAGTCGGATCATCAGTTGCCCGCCTGAAAGAGTGCGTGACGGCCGAACTTGCGCTCGAGCCTCACCTGCGCCGACGACAGCACCGAGCTGAACAGCAGATACACGAGCGCGGCCTCGGTATACAGAATCAACGGTTCGTAGGTCACCGAAGCAATTCGCTGCGCGGCCTGGAACACCTCGGGCACGGTCAGCACGGCCGCGAGCGAGGTGTCCTTCACGAGCGCGATAAACGAGTTGGATAGCGGGGGCAGCGCGACGCGCGCCGCTTGCGGAAGAATCGCGCGGCGCAGCGCCTGCTCGCGCGTCATGCCCATCGAATACGCGGCTTCCCACTGCCCTTTCGGGATCGACTCGATCACGCCGCGTATCACCTCGGAGTTGTACGCGCCCACGTTCAGCGAAAATCCGATAATCGCCGCGGTCAACGGATCGAGCACGATGCCGACGTTCGGCAAGCCGTAGAAGATCACGAATAGTTGCACGAGCAACGGCGAGCCGCGAAAGAGCCACACGTAAAAGCGCACCGCCGCCACCGCCCACTTCGGCCCGAACAGCCGCACGAGCGCGACGATAAACGCGAGCGCAAGCCCGATAGCGAACGACGCCAGCGTGAGCGGCACCGTGAACACGAGCCCCGCATACAGCAGGGGCCACAGCGACTGCGCCATCAGATGCAACCATGCCGGCATGATTCAGACTCGCAAAAGGCGTTTACTGGGAGACGTCCTTGCCGAAGTACTTCTGCGAAATCTTCGCGTACGTGCCGTCTTTCTTCATATCCGCGAGCGCCTTGTTGATGGCCGCGACGAGCTCCGGGCTGCCCTTGCGGATCAGCACAGCGGACTTGTCGCTGCTCTCGCCCGACGTATCCAGCGCGGCGATCTTCACCTTCGCATTCGGCTTGTGCTTCTTGAAGTCGAGGAACGACAGTGAATCGTTGACGGTTGCGTCCACCCGGCCGGCGGTCAACAGGTCGATCGATTCGTTAAAGCCCTGCACCGGGATCACTTCCGCGCCGTGGGCCACCGCGATCTTGCCGAAGTTGCTGGTGAGCGTATTGGCCGACTTCTTGCCCTTCAGGTCGCCGAAGGTTTTGATGGTGGTGTTGTCCGAGCGCACGATCAGCACCGCGTGCGACGTGATGTATGGGTCCGAGAAATCGTACTTCGCCTTGCGCGCGTCCGTGACCGCGACTTCATTGATCACCGCGTCGTAGCGGTTCACGTCGAGCCCCGCGATCAGGCCGTCCCATTTGCCTTCGACGAATTGCGGCTTGACGCCCAGGCGCTGCGCGATCTGCGTGCCGATCTCCACGTCGAAGCCGGTGAGCTTGCCCGATTCATCGTGGTACGTGAACGGCGCATAAGTGCCTTCGGTGCCGATCCTGAACACGCCCGAGGACTTGATCTGCGCGAATTCATCGGCTGCGAAGACGGGGCTCGCGGCGACCGCAAGCAGCGCAACCAGAAGGATGGAACGAATCGACTTCATGAGAGGCTCCCTAAAGTGGCCAGGCCGAATGCCTGGTGTGGCCAGGCCGTATGCCTGGTCTTGTGTCGGCAGTTCCGCAGACGAGCTCGCCCGGCGGAGTGGGCGGACTGTAGCAAACGGCTTGCCTTTTTACAAAGGATCAGGTTTCCAATTCATATGCACATGCGTGCTAAGCCGCAGCCGCGGCGTTCGCCATCGCGCGAGTTTCAACTCTACAGCAGATACGAATGCGCGGCATGCATCGCAACATGGAACGTGGGCGCGGCGCCATCGGGGAAAACGCGAGACGGTTGTGCCGCGGCGAATGCGCGGCAGCGGGGCAAACGCGGCGCGGGCGTGGCCCGCCCGCGCCGCCGGTCATGCTGGCGAGACCTCTACCGCTCCACCGGATGCGGCTCTTTCAGCCTGTTGGACACCCGGATCGCATCGAAGTATGCCGGGTTGGGCGGACGCTTCTGATAACGGCCCGCGCCACGCGCTGCGCGCAACTCGCCATCGGTCCAGGCAAGCGCGCCGCGCGTGAGCGTATGCATGGCCACGCCCTGCACGGTCATTCCTTCGAAGACGTTGAAGTCCACGTTCTGATGATGCGTCTTCACCGAAATGGTCTTGCTTGCCTGCGGGTCCCACACGACGATGTCCGCATCGGCGCCCACGCGTATCGCGCCTTTGCGCGGATACAGGTTGAAGATTTGCGCGGCATTGGTGGACGTGATGCGCACGAACTCATTGGGCGTGAGACGCCCCGAGTTCACGCCGTGATGCCATAGCACGGCCATGCGGTCTTCCACACCGCCGCAGCCGTTCGGGATCTTCGTGAAGTCTTCGCGGCCCATTGCCTTCTGCGATGCGCAAAAGACGCAGTGATCGGTGGCCGTGGTATGCAGTTGCCCGGCCTGCAAGCCGCGCCAGAGTGCTTCGCGATGCTCGACTGAGCGAAACGGCGGGCTCATCACATGAGCGGCCGCGCGCGTCCAGTCGGGATCGCGATATACCGCTTCGTCTATCACCAGGTGGCCCGGCAGCACTTCGCCGAATACGCGCAGACCTTCGCTGCGCGCGCGGGAGATCGCGTCGACCGCGTCTTTAGCAGACACGTGCACGATATACACCGGCACGCCAAGCACCTGGGCAATGCGAATCGCGCGGTTGGCGGCCTCGCCTTCCACCTCCGGCGGCCGCGATAGCGGGTGAGCTTCCGGACCAGTAAAGCCCTTTGCGAGCAACTGACGCTGCAGCTGAAACACCAGCTCGCCGTTTTCCGCATGCACGGTAGGCAGCGCGCCGAGTTCCAGCGAACGCGAGAAGCTGTTCACCAGCACTTCGTCGTCGGCCATGATCGCGTTCTTGTAGGCCATGAAGTGCTTGAAGCTCGACACACCGTGCTCATGCACGAGCGTGCCCATGTCGCGGTACACCGAATCGTCCCACCAGGTAACGGCCACATGAAAGCCATAATCTGCCGACGCCTTCTCGGCCCAGCCGCGCCACTCGTTGAACGCTTCCATCAGGCTTTGTTTAGGACTCGGAATCACGAAGTCGATGATGCTCGTCGTGCCGCCCGACAATCCGGCCGCCGTGCCGGTGTAGAAATCGTCGCTCGCCGTGGTGCCCATGAACGGCAGCTCCATGTGCGTGTGCGGGTCGATGCCGCCCGGCATCACATACTGGCCGCCCGCATCGACTATCGCCGCGCCCGCCGGGGCCGCGAGGTCCGCGCCGATCTGCAGGATCGTGCCGCCGTCCTGCGGATCGGCACATAACACGTCGGCACGGTAGGTGTTTTCCGCATCGACGATCGTGCCGCCGCGAATCAGGGTCGTCATGTTCCGCCTCCTTGTGAACTTGCTTATATCGCTGCCGCCAGCGTTGTTGTCTACGCGCTCGCCACGCGCGCACTCGGTCCCTTGCTGAACTTCATCCATGCGCTATAGACGACCGACGCCAATGCAAGCCCGACAAACCATGCATACGTATAGAGCGTATTGAAGATCGACGGCACGTTGGCAAACGAAGCCGGAAAGGCGGTGTGCAGGAAACCGGGCAGATTCGGCAACACGCCAATCACGAGCGCGACCACCGCGCCAATGTTCCATCCGCCTGTATAGCTATATTCGCCGCGCTCGTCGAAGAGCTCGCGCGTATCGAGGCGCGTGCCGCGAATCAGGAAGTAGTCGACCATCAGAATGCCGGCCACCGGACCCAGCAGCGCCGAATAGCCGACGAGCCACGTGAAGATATAGCCCTGCGTGGTCGCGAGAATCTTCCACGGCATCATCACGATCGCAATGGTCGCGGTGATCATGCCGCCCGCGCGATACGAAATGCCTTTGGGCCACAGGCTCGAAAAATCATAAGCGGGGCCGACGAGATTCGCGGCCAGATTGCAGCACATGGTGTCGAGCGTGAGAATGACGAGCGCCAGCCCAACGCCGATACCAGTCATCCGGCTCGTCAGGTCGATCGGGTCCCAGATCGCCTTGCCGTAGATCACCACGGTCGCCGAAGTCACGACCACGGAGATGACCGAGAGCAAAGCCATCGGCACCGGCAAGCCGATCGACTGTCCGACCATCTGGTCGCGCTGTGTTCTCGCAAAGCGTGTGAAGTCGGGAATGTTCAGCGCAAGCGTGGCCCAGAAGCCCACCATCGCAGTGAGGCTCGGCCAGAACGTGAACCAGAACATCCCCTCTTTTTTGCCTCCCGGCACGAACTGCGACGGTGCGGAAAGCATCGAGCCGAGGCCACCCGCCTTCGAGGTCGCCCACCACACGAGCGCCACGCACATCACGATCTTGATAGGCGCCGACCAGCTTTCGAGCCAGCGGATCGAATCTGTGCCGTGCACGATGAAGTAAATCTGCAGCGCCCAGAAGAGGAGAAAACAGGCGAGCTGTCCAATGGAAATGTCGATGAACGGCAAGGCCGCGCCATGCAGCGCGTTGCCGGTCAGAATATTCAGTAGCGTATAGATCGCGCTGCCGCCCAGCCACGTCTGGATACCGTACCAGCCGCACGCCACGATGGCGCGCAGCATTGCAGGCAGCTTGGCGCCCTGGGTGCCGAACGACGAGCGCACCAGCACCGCATACGGGATGCCGTGCTTCGCGCCCGCGTGACCGATCAGCAGCATCGGCACAAGCACGATCATGTTGCCGAGCAAGACCGTCATTACCGCCTGCCACGGCGACATGCCCTGTTCGGTCAAGCCGGCGGCTAGCATGTATGACGCAATGTTCATCACCATGCCCACCCACAGCGCGGCGAAGTGATACCAGCGCCAAGTGCGCTGCGCGGTGCCGGTCGGCGCGAGGTCGTCGTTGTAAAGACTGCTGCTGTGCGCGCCGGCCGCGAATTGCGGGTCGGCGGGTTGCGCGGTCTGCTTCATCGAAAGATCTCCACTTGATCGTTGCAGCCCGCGCGGCTTCTTGCGGTGCGTCGGGCGTTAAGGAAAACACGGCTCCTGCACAAGCGCTGTGCAATGAAAAAGTGCCCTGTTTCAGGCGGCTTTTGCCGCGTGCGCCGGCTCCGTGTCTGCTTCGTGCGCTTCGCTCTGTGCCACGTCCACGCGGGCCGGATTGTTCGGATGGGTGGTCCAGTTCGCGTACTCGCCGTTATCCACGCGCTCCATCGTGATGCATTGCTCGACGGGGCACACGTGCATGCACAGATTGCAGCCCACACATTCGGAGTCCATCACTTCAAAATGCCGCACGCCAGCTTTTTCTTTTGTGATCGCCTGGTGCGCAGTGTCTTCGCACGCGATATGACATAGCCCGCATTGAATGCACTTGTCCTGATCGATGCGCGCCTTGATGCTGTAGTTGAGGTTCAGATACTTCCAGTCAGTGACGTTGGGCACCGCCCGCCCGCGGATGTCGTCGAGCGTCGCGTAGCCCTTTTCATCCATCCAGTTCGAGAGGCCGTCCGCGAGATCCGTCACGATGCGAAAGCCGTAGTGCATGGCCGCCGTGCAAACCTGCACGCTGCCGGCGCCCAGCACCATGAATTCCGCCGCATCGCGCCACGTGGAAATGCCGCCTATGCCCGAGATCGGCAGGTTCGGCGTTTGTTCGTCGCGCGCGATTTCGGCCACCATGTTGAGCGCGATCGGCTTGACCGCCGGGCCGCAGTAGCCTCCATGCGTGCCCTTGCCGTCGACCATCGGCAATGGCGACATCGCGTCGAGATCGACGGCGACAATCGAGTTGATCGTGTTGATCAACGAAACGCCGTCCGCGCCGCCCTTGTATGCCGCGCGCGACCCGAGGCGAATGTCGCTAATGTTTGGGGTGAGCTTCACGAGGCACGGCAGGCGCGTGCCTTCCTTGACCCAGCGCGTAACCATTTCGATGTATTCGGGCACCTGACCGACCGCCGAGCCCATGCCTCGTTCGCTCATGCCGTGCGGACAGCCGAAATTCAATTCCACCGCATCGGCGCCGGTGTCTTCCACTAGCGGCAATATCCATTTCCAGTCGCGCTCATTGCACGGCACCATCAGCGACACGATCATCGCCCGCTCGGGCCAGTCGCGTTTGACCTGCGCGATCTCTCGCAGATTCACTTCCAGCGGACGATCCGTAATCAGCTCGATGTTGTTGAGCCCCGCGATACGCTGACCGTTCCATTGCACGGCGCCGTAGCGCGAACTCACGTTGACCACGTGCGGGTCGAGGCCGAGCGTCTTCCACACCACGCCGCCCCAGCCTGCCTCGAACGCGCGGTTCACGTTATAGGCTTTGTCGGTCGGCGGCGCGGAAGCGAGCCAGAAGGGATTCGGCGATGAGATGCCGGCAATCGTACAGCGCAGATCGGCCATATTGGGCTCCTTGGGGACGGCTGTTTTTGTGTGACCCGTTTTATGCGACCCGCCTCTCGGGTCTTTCGCGCTACGCGGCCTTGATGCCGGTGCGTGCCAACTGCGCATGAATGGCGTCGGCTGCGAGCTTGCCGTCCTGCACCGCCTGCACCGTCAGATCGATGCCGCCGCCGGCCGCGCAATCGCCTCCGGCCCATACACCGGCGAGCGAGGTCTGCCCGTTCGCATCTACAGCGATGCGGCTGCCGTCGAGCGTCAGCAGTTCGCGATCGAGTCCGACAGTCACGAGCGTCTGCCCGATTGCCTTCAGCACCATGTCCGCTTCAATGACGAAGCGCTCCGCGTCGCCCGTGCTCATCGTTCGCTCGAACTCCACCCCCGTCACCACGCCGCCCTCTCCAAGCAGACGCACCGGCGTTGCGTGCGTGACGAGCGTGACGCCGTTGGTCTGCGCGAACCCGCGCTCCGCCCACGTCGCGCTCATCGATTCGACGCCGCGCCGGTATACCATCGTCACCGCAGTCGCGCCGAGCTTGCGGCTTTGCACCGCGGCGTCCACTGCCGTATTGCCTCCGCCTATCACGACGACGCGGCGGCCAACCGGGACGCTGCCCAGGTCGCGCGCGCTGCGAATCGCTTCGATAAAGTCCACTGCGTTCATCACGCCGGCCAGATCCTCGCCAGCCGCGCCAAGCTCACGTACCCCGGCGAGGCCGATCGCGAGAAACACCGCGTCGTATTGCTTGCGCAGCGCATCCAGTTCGACGTCGCGACCGAGCGCCGTACCGTGCCTGATCTCGATGCCGCCGACCGAGCACAGCCATTGCACTTCGCGCTGCGCGAAATCGTCGACGGTCTTATAGGCCGCAATGCCGTATTCGTTGAGCCCGCCGGCTTTCTCGTGCGGGTCGTAAATCGTCACTTCGTGGCCGCACAGCGCGAGGCGATGCGCGCAGGAAAGGCCTGCCGGGCCCGCGCCGAGCACGGCAACCCGCCGGCCGGTTGCGGGCGCGCGCGTAAAGAGCGCTTCGCCGCGCGCCATCGCCCAATCGGTTGCATGGCGTTGCAGCGCGCCAATGGCTACCGGCTTCGCATCCTGATGGTTGCGCACGCAAGCACCTTCGCAAAGAATCTCGGTGGGACACACCCGCGCGCACATGCCGCCAAGCGGATTCGCCGACAGAATGTCCACCGCTGCGCCCTTCAGATTGCCGTTGCCGATCTTGCGGATAAAGCTGGGAATGTCGATCTGCGTCGGACACGCGTTCACGCACGGTGCGTCGTAGCAGTAGTGGCAGCGGCTCGCCGCCGCCGCTGCGGCGCTCGCGTCGAGCAACGGCGCAATGTCGGAGAACTCGCAGGCAAGCTGCTCTGGCGACAGGCGCTGCGCGGCGATGTCGCCGGTTTGCTTGATGGCCATACACGTTCCTTCTGTCGATGTGAGGACGCAGCCGCGCTGGTCGGCGCTCGCGTGAACGAGGCCCGCACGGCATTTTTCTGGCACTGCGATTACTACGTCACTGCGGTAAAACGGCTAAAGCACTAACGTACCAAAGCACCAAAGCAACCGAAGAAGTACCCACTATGAAACCGGCTCGCACGCCCGCTCCAGCATAGCGTGCAGCAGGACGTTCGCGCCCGCCTCGATCCATTCGAAAGTGGCATCCTCGATTTCGTTGTGACTGATACCGTCCACGCAGGGCACGAACACCATCGACGTCGGCGCGACCTGCGCTAGGTAACACGCGTCGTGTCCCGCGCCCGACACCATGTCGCGGTGCGAATAACCGAAGCGTTCAGCCGCCGCGCGCACGGACCTCACGCAGGCTTCGTCGAACGCAACAGGAGCGTAGTAAAAGATCTGTTCGAGTTCCGTTTCGAGCCCAATGCCGCCCGCAATGCGGGCAACGCCCTCGCGCAATGCGGCATCCATTTTCGCGAGCACGGCGTCGTCGGGGTGACGGAAGTCGACGGTAAAGAACACGCGGCCCGGAATCACATTGCGCGAGTTCGGATGCACCTGCATCATGCCGACCGTCGCGCATGCGAGCGGCGCATGGTCGAGCCCAATGCGATTGACAAGATCGACAACGCGCGAGGCGCCCAGCAACGCATCGCGCCGACGCGGCATGGGTGTCGGCCCCGCATGCGCTTCCTGGCCCGTCAACGTGACCTCGTACCAGCGCTGGCCTTGCGCATCGGTGACCACGCCAATGGTTTTCTGCTCGGCTTCAAGAATCGGCCCCTGCTCGATATGCAGTTCGAACGCCGCATGCAACTGACGGCCGCCGCATGGCACATCACCCGCATAGCCAATGCGCTGCAATTCCTCGCCGATGGTCTTGCCGTCTACGTCCTTGCGCGACAAACCATACTCGAGGGAAAACACCCCCGCAAATACGCCGGACGCGACCATGGCGGGCGCAAAGCGCGAGCCTTCCTCATTGGTCCAGATCACGACTTCTATGGGATGCTCTGTTTCTATGCCGTGATCGTTCAGGCTGCGAATTACTTCCAGACCGCCCAGGACACCGTAGATGCCGTCGAAGCGGCCACCCGTCGGCTGCGAATCGGCATGCGAGCCGGTCATGACGGGCAGCGCGTCCGGGTTGCGCCCAGCGCGGCGCATGAAGACGTTGCCCATCTGGTCGATGCTGACCGTGCAGCCGGCTTCCTTCGCCCAGCTAACTATCAGGTCGCGCCCTTGCTTATCCAGGTCGGTCAGCGCGAGGCGGCATACGCCGCCTTTGGGCGTCGCGCCGATTTTCGCCATTGTCATGAGGCTGTCCCACAGCCGCCTGCCGTCGACCCGGACCGACGCCGCGTCGTCCGCACCCGCCACGAGAGCCCCCTTCGACGCGCTCTTCAGCGCTTCAGTAACCGCGTTCATTCGTCTCGCTCCTTTCGGTGAACCGACATGAAACTGGTGCATGGGCGGCGGTTGTGGGGCGTGTCCGCACGGTCGCGGTGCAAGCTCGATGCACGCGGCTGCCGCTGATACAAAGGGCAAACCCTGATGCATGTCCCGCTCTGTCAATCCTGTCCAGTTGGACAGGTTGTAGACGATTCACACCGCCAAATCAATGCTTTTCGTACGAGATGAATCAGAGCGAGAAGCGTGCCATTGCATTGCAGCACGGCCGTGGGAGACCTGAGAAATACGCGTGTGAGCGCGGCGTCCAGCGGCTAGAATGAAGCGCGACGCGGCACTCATGCCGGCGAAGGCGAACATGAGAGACGAAGACGTAGCGGCACGCATCACCGACCACGACGAAACCCGCGCGCCTTTGCGGCGGCGCAAGGCGCACATTCGCGAGTCGAACGAAGCGCACCTTCTGGCATGCGCCGAGGCGGTTTTTGCGGAACGCGGGCTGGACGGCGCGAGCACCGCGATGATCGCCGAGCGCGCAGGTCTACCGAAAGCCAACGTGCATTACTACTTCCCTACCAAACTCGCGCTCTACCGCCGCGTGCTCGAAGACCTGTTCGAAGACTGGCATCGCGCGGCCGATACCTTTGAATGCAGCGACGACCCCGTTGAGGCAATCGGCGGCTATGTGCGGGCCAAAATGGAATTGTCGCGGCGGCGTCCGCTCGGCTCGAAAGTATGGGCGAGCGAGATCATCCACGGCGCCGAGCATATGGAAGACATCCTCACAGGCCGGGTCAAGCCGTGGCTCGACAGCCGCGTGAAAGTAATCGACAGCTGGATTGCACGCGGGCTGCTCGCCCCGGTGAACCCGCGCACGTTGATGTACATGATCTGGGCCACCACCCAGCACTACGCGGACTTCGACGCGCAGATCCGCGCGCTCAAAGGCAAGCGCGCGCTCACGCAAAAGTCGTTCGAGGCGACGACCGAAGAAGTCGTGCGACTCGTGATTCGCGCGTGCGGCGCGGTCTCGCCAGCACAGAGCGAGGAAGGCGCGGACCCTGCGCGCTAGGGGTTTTCGCGCGGCGGCGCTGCTTCAGTAGGTTTCCAGATGCAGGCGCCCTTCCTTCCTCAACCTCGCCCACAGTGCATCCCAATCCATCTGATGCTGCTCGCCTATTTCCTTGAGCGCTTGCAGCACGCCGTCTTCCATGCCCTTTAACCCGCACACGTAGATATGCGTGTTGTCGTCTTGCAGCATATGCGCGACGTCGACCGCACGCTCGCGCATGGCGTCCTGCACATAGCGCCTCGGCTGACCCGGCGTGCGTGAAAATGCCAGATTGGTATCGATAAAATCTTTCGGCAGATTAGTTAGCGGCCCGAAGTATGGCAATTCCTCCTTGGTTCGCGCGCCGAAAAACAGCATCAGCTTGCCCGTCGCACCTTTGAGCCGGCGCCGCCGCCGATACTCGGTCATCGCACGCATCGGCGCGGAGCCGGTGCCGGTGCAGATCATCAGCAGATGGGAGTTCGGGTGGTTCGGCATCAGGAAGGTGCCGCCAAACGGGCCGATTACGGTTACTACGTCGCCCTTCTTCAGGTCGCACAGATAGTTGGAGCAGACGCCGTCGAGCGAGTCTCCATGTCGTTGCGAGACGCGCTTCACCGTTAGCGAGACGTTGTTGTAGCCGGGCCGCTCGCCGTCGCGGGGGCTCGCAATCGAATACTGGCGCGCGTGGTGCGCCCGTCCGTCGGCGGTAACGCCTGGGGGCAGCACGCCTATCGACTGGCCCTCCAGCACGGGGAACGGCATCGAGCCGAAATCCAGCACGATGTGATGGATATCGCTTTGCGTTGACGCGTCGGTCAGCCGGTAATTGCCGACCACGGTCGCCGTGGTCGGTGCCTTGTGCGTATAGAGATTGACGTACGGTTTTGCCGCTGACCACGGCGGCACGACGGAGCCGCGCACGGTATCGACGTCTATCCCGCTGGCGGGCGCCGCTTCGTCGCGCGTCGTGTCCGCAACGGGCGATTCGTCCACCGGGGGGACGGCCATGGTGTTCTGCTCAGGCAGTACGTCCCATGTGAACTGCTCTTCGACCGGATACGCGTCGGCCTTCAGCACGGTGCGCCAGTTGTCGATCGCGCCTGTCGGGCACGGCGGCACGCACGCCATGCAGCCGTTGCAGACATCCGCCTTCACGACGTAATTGTTCTCGTCGTGCGTGATCGCGTCGATCGGACAGGTCTCTTCGCACGTGTTGCAGCGAATGCAGATTTCCGGATCGATCAGATGTTGCCTGAGTACCTCGACCGACACTGGGCCGTTCATGATTGCCTCCACCCTGTAGTGCTGAAAAAGCGTGCCGCGCTTTTTCGCGTGCGTTCAGTTAAAGCGCACGTATTCGAAATCGACCGGCTGACGGTTCACGCCCATTGCAGGCGGCGCAATCCAGTTCGCGAACTTGCCCGGCTCCACCACGCGTCCCATCAGCGAGGCGACGAATGCGCGGTCTTCGGGTGTGGCGAGCCACCTGGCTTCGTTGGCGGCCCACTCCGCTTCGCTGACCACGCGGCCCTCCGGCGAGACGCGCGTGCCCGCGAAGGTGCCGATCTGCCGGTTGAATGCCTTGTGCGGCACAGTCATGCGAAAGTCGATGCCGGCCTTTTCGAGCACCTTGTTCCAGCGCCCCACGCCTGCCACCGAATCCTTGATGTAGTCGTCGCGCAGCACCTCGTTCATTGCATTGAGCATGGGCACTTCGCGCTCCACGAGCTTGCCGTCCTGCACGTCGAGCAATTTGTAGCTCTGCCCGTTCAGTTGATGATCGTCGTCGCGCTTGCTTTCCTCATAGCGGCCTTTGAGTCCCGAACTGTAGAAGGTGGCGGCGTTCGACGAATGATCCGCGCCGAACAGGTCGATCGTCACCGAGTAATGGAAGTTCAGATAGCGCTGGATGGTCGGCAAGTCGATCACGCCGGCTGCGCGAATCCTGGCGACGTCGTCGGTGCCGAGTTCGTTCATCACCTGCGCGGTGCGCTGAATCACGCGCGACACACCCGATTCGCCGACGAACATATGGTGCGCTTCTTCGGTCAGCATGAACTTCGTGGTGCGCGCAAGCGGATCGAAGCCCGATTCCGCGAGCGCGGAGAGCTGGAACTTGCCGTCGCGGTCCGTGAAGTACGTGAACATGTAGAACGCGAGCCAGTCCGGCGTTTTCTCGTTGAACGCGCCGAGAATGCGGGGATTGTCGTCGTCGCCCGAACGGCGGCCCAGCAATGCTTCGGCTTCCTCACGACCGTCGCGTCCAAAATAGCGATGCAGCAGATAGACCATCGCCCACAGGTGCCGGCCCTCTTCCACGTTGACCTGGAACAGGTTGCGCAGGTCATACATGGACGGCGCGGTCAGGCCGAGGTGGCGTTGCTGTTCGACGGAAGCCGGCTCCGTATCGCCCTGTGTGACGATGATGCGGCGCAGATTCGCACGATGTTCGCCGGGCACGTCCTGCCACGCGGCCTCGCCCTTGTGCTCGCCGAAATGAATCTTGCGGTCCTGCTCGCCGGGCGTGAGAAAAATGCCCCAGCGATAGTCCGGCATCTTCACGTGATCGAAATGCGCCCAGCCGCCGGCATCCACGCTCACGGCCGTGCGCAGGTATACGTCGTAGCCGTGCGAGCCTTCCGGTCCCATGTCGCCCCACCAGGACAGAAAGTTGGGTTGCCATTGTTCGAGCGCGCGTTGCAGCGCGCGGTCGTCGGCGAGATTGACGTTGTTCGGAATCTTTTCGCTGTAATTGATGGTCGACATGGTCGGTTCCTTGCAATGCTCAAGATGAGAGGCGCGCGAATAAAGCGCAGATCGCGTGGCGGCGCGCGTCAGACGCGCGAAACGTCGAATTGCGCCTTGCTGCCCTTGCCGTACACCTTGAGCGCGCCCTTCTCGCCTACAGCGTTCGGCCGGTTGAAGATCCAGTTCTGCCATGCAGTGAGACGGCCGAAGATGCGCGTCTCCATCGTTTCAGGCCCGTTGAAGCGCAGATTCGCTTCGAGCCCCGTGAGCGCGTCCGGCGACATGGCCGCGCGCTCCTCCAGTGCAATGCGGATTTCGTCGGCCCAGTCGATATCGTCCGGCGCCGCGGTCACGAGGCCGAGACGCTCCGCTTCCACCGGCTTGATCTGCTGGCCGATGAGCGAACGAACGTCGTCGAGCGCTTGCGTTTCCTCATAGAAGCGGCGCGCGAGCCGCGACTGATGCGTGACCATCGGATAAAGCCCGAAGTTGACTTCCGACAGCGTGATGGCCGGCTCTTCTTCCTCGTTGCCCGGCAACGCGGCCATGTACGAGCGGTCCGCGGCGAATGCCAGTTCGGCGAACGTGCCGGCAAAACATGAGCCGGGCTCGATCAACGCAAACAGGGACCGCGACGATACGTCGATGCGTGCGAACGTGCGGCGCAACATGCCGATCGTTTCGCGCACGAACCAGTGGTCCTTGTGCTGCATGAGCATCGCATCCACGGCGAGCAGGTTGCGCGCGTCGCCTTCGGTGCGAAACACCCAGGTGCCCACTTCGAGTTCGTTGGTGCGCAGCGAGAGGATCGCGTCGTCGAGTTCGCGCGCGAATTGCAGCGGCCACCAGTTGGCGCCTGCGGCGACAATCGCCTCGACCGTCGTGGGCTGTGCTGCCTGCGGCGCGCGGGCGTTGAAGGTGGCAAGGCGCCTCGCGCGGTCGATGCTCACTTCGAGCGTGTGGTACGTCAGGCCGTCATCGCGGTCAGTGCGTTCTATGCGGGTCAGCTTCACGCCTTGCGCGTCCGCAGGACGGTCGCTCTGCGCAGCGAGTTCGAGCGCGCGAGCCTGAATAGCCGCGTCGAACTGGTTTGGCTTCACGACTTCATCGACAAGACGCCACGCCTTCGCGCGCTCGCCGCGAATGCCCTCGACCACAGTGCAAAAGATGTCGGCGCGGTCATGGCGCACCCGGCGCTTGTCGGTCACGCGCGTGAGTCCTCCGGTGCCGGGCAGCACGCCGAGCAGCGGCACTTCCGGCAGCGACACGGACGACGAACGGTCGTCGATCAGATAGATCTCGTCGCAGGCGAGCGCGAGTTCGTAGCCGCCGCCCGCACATGCGCCGTTCACCGCCGCCAGAAACTTGAGCCCGGAATGACGCGACGAGTCTTCGAGGCCGTTGCGCGTTTCGTTGGTGAACTTGCAGAAGTTGACCTTCCACGCATGCGACGAAACCCCCAGCATGAAGATGTTCGCGCCCGAGCAGAACACGCGGTCCTTCAGGCTCGTCACCACGACGGTTCGCACTTCCGGATGCTCGAAGCGGATGCGCTGGATCGCATCGTGAAGTTCGATGTCTACGCCGAGGTCATACGAATTGAGCTTCAGCTTGTAGCCGTCGCGAATGCCGCCGTCTTCCGCGATGTCGATGCCGAGCGTCGCAACCGGCCCATTGAAACTCAGTTTCCAATGCTTGTACTGGGAAGGATCGGTGCGGTAATCGACCGGCGCAATGGCGGTTTCTGCTGTGGACATGGGCGTCTCCTGACTGGACGATGCAAGTTGTTGATCGAACAATAGTGCATCGTCCTGCCCATGTAAAGCATTTTAATGCATGTTAACGCGTTAACCCTGACTCTCCAGTGCAGGTTACGCGGCCGGCGCTTCGTCGGGAGACTCGGCAGCCAGTCTTGCCGCAAGGCGGTCCCGCAGTTGCAGATAGGCGTCGGCCAAGGTCTTTTCGCTGGTGTCGAAAGTCATGTCGGCGCGGCGGTACAGCTCACTGCGCCCGGCCAGAATGCGCTTCAGATCGTCCATCGCCTCCTTGTTGCCGGACATGGGACGCAAATCGCCCTGCGCGACCACCCGCCGCATGTGCTCCTCCGGCGCCGCCTGCAGCCACACGGTAAAGCAGTGCGACAGCAGCGCGTTGAACGTGCCCGACTCCGACACGAGCCCGCCGGGCGACGCGATCACCGCGCGCTCGTGCTCCTTGATGACCGCCTCCAGCGCGCGGTGTTCGTAACGCCGGTAAGCGCTCGCTCCGTATAGCGAGTGAATCTCCGAGGGCGGGCAGCCGGCCAGTTGCTCGATCACCCGCGTCAGTTCGACGAACGGCACCTTGCGCTCCTGCGCGAGCATCCGGCCGAGCGTCGACTTGCCCGCGCCGCGCAGGCCAATCAGCGCGATCCGATCCTTGCGGTGCGGGTCGCGCGGCGCCTGCGCGAACATCTCGGCAAGCGTCATGCGCGCCCGCTGCAGCGCGGCCTGATCGCGCCCGTGCAGCAGCTCGCGAATCAGCAGCCATTCCGCCGACGCTGTGGTTTCGTCGCCGATCACTTCGGCAAGCGGGCAGTTCAAGGTGGCCGCAATCTGCCGCAACACCAGCACCGAAGCATTGCCGACACCCGACTCGAGATTTGCCAGATGCCGCTCGGACAAGCCAGTCTCCGCGGCGAGCGTCTTGCGCGTCATGCCCCGCCGCGCGCGCAACAGACGCACGCGTTCCCCCATCGCGGTGAGAAACGGATCACGCTCCTCGCGTTCGCCGGCACGCTCGGCGCGCTCCGGGCGAACGGCTTCGTCATCGGCGGCGGAGGGCGACGGCGCGTCCGGCGGCGTTCCGGCGTAATTCTGCTTCATGTTTTATCCCTCACAAACCTCGTTACATGTACTATAGTGCTTGACACACACCCCGTGAACGGTTAATTTTCGCCCAACCTTGATCCATGTACAAAGACTGCCGCGATATTTCGCGCGGCGTCACGGAGACCGCGCAACGCGTCACATGCAATGACGTGCATGCGCACAGTCCGGAGGCTTGCATGTCCCCATCCGAATTCCAGCGGCTGATTGCCCAGGTTACCGCGCAACTGGCCGGCCGGCCGCTGAACGCCGACCTCGCAGACTGGCTGAACCGCGCGTATCCCGCCGACAGCCCCACCTTCCGCGAAATCGCCGATGCGTGCCGCGCCGGAGTCGCCGAAGGCTGGCTGTGCAACCGCGAAGCCGGCGGGCTGCGTTACGGCCGTATTTTCAAGGCGCTGCCCGACACGCACGGTTTCTCTGTCGACGTGGTCGAGATGAAGGACATGGCCGGGCCGCATCACGTTCATCCGCATGGAGAGATCGATCTCATCATGCCGCTCACCGAAGGCGCGACCTTCGACGGCCACCCCGCCGGCTGGTGCGTGTATGAGCCCGGCTCCGCGCATCGCCCGACGGTGGCGAAAGGCGCCGCGCTCGTGCTTTATCTCCTGCCGCAAGGCGCCATTGAATTCACCGCGGCCTGAGTGCCGCCACGAGTGCCGCCATGATCGAACTATTGAAGAATTACGTCGCGGGCGAATGGGTTGCGGGCGCGGGAGAAGGCGTCACGCTGAGCGACCCGGTGACGGGCGAAGCGCTTGTGCGCGTCTCGAGCAAAGGGCTCGATCTGCCGAACGCATTCCGTTATGCCCGCCACGAGGCAGGTGGCGCGCTGCGTGCGCTCACCTACGCGCAGCGTGCAGCGCGCCTTGCCGACATCGCCAAGGTGCTGCAGGCCAGGCGCGACGATTACTACGCCATCGCACTCGCGAACTCCGGCACCACACGCAACGATTCAGCAGTCGATATAGACGGCGGCATTTTCACGTTGTCGTATTACGCGAAACTCGGCGCTTCGCTCGGCGATGTACATATGCTGCGCGACGGCACTGCGAGCGCACTGAGCAAGGACCAGTCGTTTAGCGTCCAGCACGTGCTGACGCCCACGCGCGGCGTCGCGCTCTTTATCAACGCATTCAATTTCCCGTCGTGGGGCTTGTGGGAAAAAGCGGCGCCCGCGCTGCTCTCCGGCGTGCCTGTCATCGTCAAGCCCGCAACAGCGACCGCATGGCTCACGCAACGCATGGTCGCCGATGTGGTCGACGCCGGCATTCTGCCGCGCGGCTCGCTGTCGGTGATTTGCGGCAGCTCCGCGGGGCTGCTCGATCAGGTTCAGGCATTCGATGTGGTGTCGTTCACCGGCTCGGCCGAAACGGCCGCGACCTTGCGCGCCCATCCGGCTTTCGTCGCACGCGGCGCACGGCTGAACGTCGAGGCGGACAGTTTGAACAGCGCGATTCTCTGCGCGGATGCGGCGCCCGACACGCCGGCGTTCGAGCTCTTCATTAACGAAGTCGTGCGCGAAATGACCGTGAAGTCCGGGCAAAAGTGCACCGCGATCCGGCGCGCCTTCGTGCCGGAAGCCATGCTCGAAGCGGTGATCGATGCGCTGACAACTAAACTGGCGAAGGTTACCGTGGGTAATCCGCGCAACGACACCGTACGCATGGGCTCGCTTGTGAACCGCGCGCAATACGCGAATGTGCTGGCGGGTATCGCCGCTTTGCGCGAGGAAGGCGTGCTCGCGTATGACGGTTCGTCCACGTCTCCTCTCGACGCGGACCCGGCCATCGCGGCGTGCGTGGCGCCGCATCTCTTTGTCGTCAACGATCCGGACGGCGCGACGCTCTTGCATAACGTCGAGGTGTTCGGTCCGGTGGCGAGCGTGGCGCCGTATCGCGTTGCGCGCCACGCCGAAGAATTACCCGAAGCGCATGCCGTCGCCCTCGCACGTCGCGGCGAGGGCTCGCTAGTCGCGTCGATCTATTCGAACGACGACGCGCATCTCGCCACGCTCGCAGTCGAACTCGCCGATTCCCACGGCCGCGTGCATGCCGTGTCGCCTTCGGTGCAACACAGCCAGACCGGCCACGGCAATGTGATGCCCATGTCGCTGCACGGCGGACCGGGACGCGCGGGCGGCGGCGAAGAACTCGGCGGCCTGCGCGCCCTCGGCTTCTATCACCGGCGCTCGGCGATTCAAGCGTCCGCAACGGCAATCGACGCACTCGCGCAACTCGCTCATCTGCCCGCGCCCTGACGGCCTGGCGCACGGCATACATGACGCAAGAGGCAAACACCCTGCAACGCAGTAGCGCATGCAAGCATTCAGCGGATCATGAGCACATAACAGCCGGACCGCCCCCACTGGATGGAGGAGACACATGGAAGCCTTGTTCGAACCGGCTGCAAGCCAGCCCGCCGCGACGGTCGAGCCGCCGCCCGCGCGCTTCAATTTCGCCGCTCATCTGTTCGAGCTGAATGCGTCGCGCGCCGCCAAGACCGCGTATATCGACGACAACGGCAGGACCAGCTATGGCGAACTGGACGAACGCGCGCGGCGCTTTGCGACCGCGTTGCGCAGTCTGGGTGTGCATCCCGAAGAACGGGTGCTGCTGGTGATGCTGGACAGCGTGGCCTTGTCCGTCGCATTTCTTGGCGCGCTCTACGCAGGCGTGGTGCCGGTGGTGGCGAACACGCTGCTCACGCCAGCGGACTATGTGTATATGCTCACGCACAGTCATGCACGCGCGGTAATTGCGTCCAGCGCACTTGCCGCAAATGTCACGCAGGCGATGGAGTCGGCCGAACACGACGGCTGCCAGTTGATCGTTTCGACGCGCGCGTCCGCAGCGCCCGAGAGCACGCCGCTCGCGGCGCCCGTATTCGAAAATCTCGTCGAGGCGGCGGCGCCTGCTGTGAAGCACGCGGCAACCGTTTGCGACGACATCGCCTTCTGGCTTTATTCGTCGGGCTCGACCGGCAAACCCAAAGGCACCGTGCATACCCATGCGAATCTTTACTGGACCGCGGAGCTGTATGCAAAGCCGGTGCTTGGCATTGTCGAGAGCGACGTGGTGTTTTCCGCGGCGAAGCTCTTCTTTGCTTACGGCCTCGGCAACGCGCTGACCTTTCCGCTGTCGGTGGGCGCGACCACCGTGCTGATGGCGGAGCGCCCCACGGCCGATGCCGTGTTCGACCGCCTCACGCGTCATCGTCCGACCGTTTTCTACGGCGTGCCCACGCTCTATGCAAGCATGCTCGTATCGCCGAAGCTGCCCGCGCGCGAAGAGGTCGCGATGCGCGTGTGTACGTCGGCCGGCGAAGCATTGCCGCGCGAAATCGGCGAGCGCTTTACGAAACACTTCGGTTGCGAAATACTCGACGGCATTGGCTCGACCGAAATGCTTCACATTTTTCTCTCGAACCGCGCGGGCGCAGTCGAGTACGGCACCACGGGGCGCCCCGTGCCCGGCTATGAAGTCGAACTGCGCGACGAGCGCGGCCATCCGGTCGGCGACGGCGAAGTGGGCGACCTCTACATCAAAGGACCCAGCGCAGCGCTCATGTACTGGTGCAACCGCGAGAAATCGCGCGCCACGTTTCTCGGCGAGTGGATTCGCAGCGGCGACAAGTACTGTCGTTTGCCGAACGGCTGCTATGTGTACGCAGGCCGCAGCGACGACATGCTGAAAGTCAGCGGCCAATATGTGTCGCCGGTCGAAGTGGAAATGGTGCTGGTGCAGCACGATGCAGTGCTCGAAGCGGCGGTGGTCGGCGTAGACCACGGCGGCCTCGTGAAGACCCGTGCGTTCGTCGTATTGAAGAGCGAGTTTGCAGCGTCTGAGATACTGGCGGACGAACTCAAGGCGTTCGTGAAGGACAGGCTCGCGCCGCATAAATACCCGCGCGACATCGTATTCGTCGACGACTTGCCGAAAACCGCAACCGGCAAGATTCAGCGCTTCAAACTGCGAGAACTATCATAAGGTGATACATGCAGAACCCCGCTTTCGAGACGCCGGCGACTCATTTTGCCGACCTGCCTGGTGGCGCGTCGCATGGGCCATTGCGCATCGAATATCGCTGGTTGAACGATGCAGCGGGCGATGCGCCGCTCGCAGTCTTTCTGCACGAAGGGCTGGGCTCCGTCGCGATGTGGCGCGACTGGCCGCAAACATTGTGCGAGCGACTCGGCATGCGCGGACTCGTCTACTCGCGGCCGGGCTACGGATTGTCGACGCCGCGCGAGCATCACGTCAAATGGCCGGTCGATTTCATGACGCGCGAGGCGCGCGATGTCCTGCCGGCGCTGCTCGACGCACTGCGCGTCGACCTGCACCAACGCCGGCGTATGTGGGTAATCGGCCATAGCGACGGCGGCTCGATTGCGTTGCTCTATGCTGCGCTGTTTCCGCACGCGCTTGCCGGCACGATAGCCATTGCACCTCATGTGTTCGTTGAAGACCTGTCCGTGCAAAGCATTGCGCAGACCAAGGTGCTCTATGAAACCACCGACCTACGCGGCAAGCTCGCGCGCTATCACGCGGACGTCGACTCCGCATTCTACGGATGGAACGATATCTGGTTGAATCCGGCGTTCCGGCAATGGTCGATCACGCAGCAACTCGCGTCGATAGCCACACCACTACTCGCCGTGCAAGGCCATGACGACAACTACGGCACGATGGAGCAGATCGACACCATTGCAGAGCACGTGCCGCACGCGCAGCTCGCCCGACTCGACGCGTGCGGGCACTCGCCGCATCGCGACGCCCCGGACCGGCTCAACGACGTCATTGCAGCGTTCGTGTCCCGGCACCGGTAGTTGCGATTGCACAATTCTCAACAAATCCTCAAATTTCCAAAACTTCACAAAACTTACACAGGTAAGCGGATATTCTTTTCTCACCGCTGACCTGGGCATGCCGATGCCCGCGCGTTCCCCGTGCCGGAGACATCGCCATGTTCTTTGTGTGGAAGCCCTGCATTGCCCTGCATGTCAAACGTTTGGCAATGGCGCTCGTGGTGCTGCCGCTCGTCGCGCTGATCGGCGCATGCGGCAACGACGACAGCAAAACCCCGGATCCGGGCGCAGCTAGCTCCACCAGCAACGACAGCGGCAACGGCAACGCCGCCGTGCTGTCGGCCAATCCGGCCGCCGTGTTGCCCTCGTCTGCCGCTGTGACGATTCAAAGTCCTGCATTACCCGCATCAAGCGCAGACCCGGCATTGTCCGCCGCCGCGTCGGCGCCGCTCGCCACACCCGTTATTCATAGCGTTGATTGAGTCCCGCACTTCACGCGGCGCGCGGCTTACGCTTGCGCGCCGCGCGAAGCGTTCCCCACTGAAGACACAAAGGCTCATACCATGACCTCAAAAAATCGCCGCGATTTTCTCCGCTCGGCTGCGCAGGCGGCAGGCTCGTTCACTGCCCTGAGCATGCTGCCGGCCGGCATCCGCAATGCGCTCGCCATTCCGGCCAATAACAGAACAGGCACGATTCGCGACGTCGAGCACATTGTCGTGCTGATGCAGGAAAACCGCTCCTTCGACCACTACTTCGGCACGCTGCGCGGCGTGCGGGGCTTTGGCGACACGCGTGCGGTGAATCTGCCGAACGGCAAGCCTGTGTGGTATCAACCGCTTGCCGCCGATCTCGGCTACGTGCTGCCGTTTCGCCCGACCGCGCCGAATCTCGGCCTGCAATTCCTGCAAGACCTCGCACACGACTGGAACACCACGCATGCTGCGTGGAACGGCGGCCGCTACGATCAATGGGTGCCCGCCAAGAGCGCGACGACCATGGCCTACCTCACGCGCGAGGACATTCCGTTTCACTATCAACTCGCGGATGCGTTCACCATCTGCGACGCGTATTACTGCTCGCTGATGGGCCCCACCGACCCGAACCGCTACTACATGTGGGCGGGCGGCGTGGGCAACGACGGCACGGGCGGCGGTCCGGTGATCGACAATTCCGAACTCGGCTATGGCTGGTCGACCTACCCGGAAGTGCTGCAGAACGCCGGCATAACGTGGAAGATCTATCAGGACATCGGCACCGGTCTCGACGCAAAAGGCTCGTGGGGCTGGACGCAAAACGCGTACATCGGCAATTACGGCGACAACTCGCTGCTCTACTTTAACCAGTACCGCAACGCGCAGCCGGGCAACCCGCTGTACGACAACGCGCGCACCGGCACGAATGCATTGAAGGGCGACAGCTATTTCGACATACTCAAGCGTGACGTGCAGAACAACGCATTGCCGCAAGTGTCGTGGATCGTCGCGCCTGAAGCGTATTCCGAGCACCCGAACTGGCCCGCGAATTATGGCGCGTGGTACATCGACCAGGTGCTGCAGATTCTCACGTCGAATCCCGAGGTGTGGAGCAAGACCGTGCTTCTCATCAATTACGACGAGAACGACGGCTTCTTCGATCACATGGTGCCGCCGTGCGCGCCGAGCTCGAGCGCGAACGGTCTTTCCACTGTCGACACCGTCAACGAAATCTATCCGGGCGATGCGAAAAACGTTGCCGCGCCATACGGTCTCGGCCCGCGCGTGCCGATGCTCGTGGTCTCGCCGTGGTCCAAGGGCGGTTATGTGTGTTCGCAGGTGTTCGACCATACCTCGGTGATCCGTTTCATCGAACAACGCTTTGGCGAACAGCACAACCTCACCGAGTCGAACATCTCGCCGTGGCGTCGCGCGGTGTGCGGCGATCTGACATCGGCGTTCAACTTCAGCAATCCGAACGATACGTTCCCGACGTTGCCAGCCACGAGCGGCTATGTGCCGGCGGACCAGAACCGTCACCCCGATTACGTGCCCCTGCCGCCGGCAATTCAGGCGGTGCCGCGTCAGGAGTCGGGGGTGCGTCCCGCTCGCGCGCTGCCGTATGAGCTCTTCGTGCGCGTGCACGGCGAAGGCGCGGAGAAAACGCTGACCATGCGCTTCGTCAACACGGGCAGCGTGGGCGCGGTATTTCAGGTGTACCGCGCAAACAGCCTCGAGGCGCCGCGCACCTACACAGTGGAAGCGGGCAAGCGCTTGCAGGATCACTTCGCGCTGAACGTGGACGGCACCTACGATCTCACCGTGCATGGTCCGAACGGTTTCCTGCGCCGCTTCGCGGGCCGCCCCGTTGCGCGCAGCTGGTGGGACGGCTCGGACATTGCGCGCCCGGAAGTGCTCGAAGGTTACGACGTGGCGAACGGCAATCTGCAATTGCGCCTTGAAAACGTGGGTAGCGCGCATTGCAAGTTCACGATCGTGAATGCATACGACCCGAAGCACTCGATCAAGCGCGTGGTGCGCGGCGGCGATACCGACGAGCTGTACCTCGATCTTCGCAACGCGCATGGCTGGTACGACCTTGCGATTACCGTCGACACCGACCCGCTGTTCACGCGCCGTTTTGCGGGCCACGTGGAAACAGGCAGGAGCAGCATGAGCGATCCTGCACTGGGCGCATGATCGCGAACTGAATCGAACAGGCACGAACGGCCGCTGCGCTTGCAACGCTGCGGCCGTTTTTTTCTTCTCGTATCGCTTGTGCTTTATCGTGCGATTCATCAATCATCAGACGTATCGCGACACGGCGACGCCTATCGCGCTACGCGTAAACACCGCCGACACCTCCTCAAGTCTTGATGCGTGCAAGCCGTATACAGCGTATGAGGCGCCCGCCTCATCGTCCACGACTCACTGCAAGCCGAAAGACTCCATGATGTTTTCCTCCATTCGCGCGCGGATCGTTGCGCTGTGCGTCGCCATCGTTGTCGTTGCACTCGCAGCGAATGCGGTTCTCAACTATCTCGTCGCCAACTCGTATAACGCCGATGCCATCGACAGCAGTCTGACTGCTGTCGAAAGCGGCCATGCGGCCGGTATCAGCGACTGGGTCGCCGTCAACAGCCAGATGATCAACTCGCTGCAGGACGCGGTGTTGCAGCCGGACCCGTCGCCCGCGCTCAAGCAGATTGCGACCGCCGGCAAGTTCACGAATGTCTACGTGGGCTACGCGGACAAGACGGCAAAGTTTTCCGACCCGACGGGCATTCCCGCTGGCTACGATCCGACCGGACGTCCCTGGTACAAGCAGGCTGCGGCCGCCGGCAAGCCGGTGGCAACGCCGCCTTACGTCGACGTGGGCACGGGCAAGCTGGTGGTGGCGTTCGCCGCGCCGGTGGTACGCGACGGCGCCGTCAAGGGCGTGGTTTCCGGCGACGTCGCGATGGACAGCGTGATCGCCAACGTGAAGTCGATTCATCCGACGCCCGCGAGTTTCGGCATGCTGATCGACGCAAGCGGCCAGATCGTCGCGCATCCGGATGCGAAACTCACCTTGAAACCCGCCTCTGACCTCGTGCCCGGACTCGCGGGCGACCAGCTCGCGACACTCTTTCGCGCGCAACGCCCGGTGCAGATGAACGTGAGCGGCAGCGCCAAGCTGTTGCGCGCGCAACCCATTGCGGGCACCGACTGGTATCTGATCGTCGCGCTGGACAAAGCAGAAGCGACCGCCGGCATGCGTTCGCTGCTGACCGCCTCGGTCATCGCACTGGTGGTGATCGCGGTTATTGCGGCGGCAATTGTCGCGGCTGTCACTGCGGTGTCGTTCCAGCGTCTGTCGAAAGTGCGCGACGCGATGGACGATATTGGTTCCGGCGAAGGCGACCTGACACAACGCTTGCCCGCCGTCGGCAACGATGAAGTTGCGCAAATTGCCCGTTCGTTCAACACCTTTATCGACAAGCTCAGCCACGTGATGCGTCAGATTCGCGACGCAAGCGAATCGGTGCGCATAGCCTCGAATGAAATCGCCGCAGGCAACGTCGATCTGTCAGGCCGCACCGAGTCTGCTGCGGCGAGCCTGCAGCAGACCGCTGCGTCGATGGAAGAGATTACCTCGACCGTCACGCAGTCGGCGAGTGCCGCGAAGCAGGCGGACTCCACCGCGGGGTCGGCGTCGCAAGTCGCTTCGCGCGGCGGCGCTGTCATTTCCGAGGTGATTACGACGATGGCCGAGATTCAGCAGGCGTCAGTGAAGGTCTCGGACATCATCGGGGTGATCGACGGCATTGCTTTCCAGACCAATATTCTGGCGTTGAATGCCGCGGTGGAAGCGGCGCGCGCCGGCGAACAGGGCCGTGGCTTCGCGGTGGTGGCGGGCGAGGTGCGCAGTCTCGCGCAACGCAGCGCGCAGGCGGCAAAGGAAATCAAGGCGCTGATCGAAGCCACCGTCGCGAGCGTGACGTCGGGCTCGAGCCAGGTGCGCCAGGCCGGCGAAACGATGACGGAGATCGTGAGCAACGTCGCGAATGTAAGCACCATCATCTCGGAGATCACGCAAGCCGCCAACGAGCAGACGCGCGGCATTCAGGAAGTGAACCGCGCGGTCAGCCAGCTTGATGAAATGGTGCAGCAGAACGCGGCTCTGGTGGAACAGTCCACGGCAGCCGCCGCTGCCTTGCAAACGCAGGCGGTGAGCCTCGCGGGCGCGGTCACGCAGTTCAAGCTGGACTAGACGCAGGCTGACAAGCCGGTGGTGCAGCGAAGCAGCGGGCTCACGACTCGAAGTCGAGCCCGCCGATGAGCGCCTCGGGCTCGGCTTGCGTATGCGACGAAAAATCGAGCTCGCGCGCGTTACGCCATGCCGCGAGCTTGCGCGGCAACGCGGCGAGATAGCGGGCAAAGCGCGCTTGCCCTTCGTCTTTCATGAGCCGCTCGATCTCGTCGCTGTCCCACGTCAGGTACAGATTCAGCGGATGCGCGTATTGAGCGATATGTTCGAGCGGCGCCGCATGCACGCGCACTCGCGTGGGGTGACCGGGACCGCCGTACGGCATCACTTCGGTGTGCACAGTGGTGGCAAAGCAGGTCCCGATGGCCTCGGCAATGCGAGGTGCGAACTCTTTGTCGAAACGGGCGGCAGTGTCTGGGCGCATCTGATTCTCCGGCGTGCTGCGCAATGAGCGAAGCATCGTAGCATGCACGGCCGGGCTCGCAGCGAGCGTCTGGTGGCGCCGTCAGTGCCTGTCAGCGTCCGTCGACACCGTCAGCGCCCTATCCCGCCCGCTTGCTCTTTTGCGTGCGGGCGTTGCGTCTGCGAATCACGAAACTGATCAGCGCGGCAAGCGCGGCCGTCGCTGCATAACCCGCAAGACGGATCGCCTCGTCAGTCGGCAGGCGCGCGATCAGCAGCGCGGCAACGGCGCTGGCGAGTACTGCGAACACGACAAGCAATGCGGCGGTCCACTTCATCCTGGTCTCCCCTGACGTTTCGACATGCTGCCGGACGGCGCCTATGCGCTCTTTATTCACGGCATAGTGGGGGCAAGCGCGTGCCGGCGCAATTGTCTTTAACCCGCAAGCCTCACTTTCAGGCGACGCCGCCTCGTCCGCTTGCGCGCGCCTGTTCCAGAATGAAGTCGATGAAGGTGGCCGCAGCCCGCGTGTGATGGCGGTTCGGCATGTAGAGCATGTACATGTTCGTGCCGAAGATGCTGAGGCGCCATTCGTCGAGCGTAGTCACCACGTCGCCGCGTTTCAGGTCGTCATGCACCACGTAGTCGGGCACGATGCCGACGCCTAGTCCCGCCAGCACGGCCTGCCGCAAGAACAGAAAGTTTTCGGAGATGATGGTCGGTTCGAGCAGCACTTCATGGCGCTCGTCGCGCAGATACGCAGCCACGCGCAGTTGCCGGCCCACCACTGCGGCCGTGATCAACGGCGCCGTGCGCAGATCGTCGAGCCGTACCGGCATGCCGCGGCTTTCGGCGAACGAGCGCGACGCACAGGCGACGTACCGCACCGAGCCCATGTCGCGTGCAACGAGGTTTTGCGGCGGCTCGGACATGATGCGCACGGCAATGTCCACTTCGTCGCGCATGAGGTCTTCCACGCGATTTTCGAACAGCACGTCGAGCACGATGCCGGGATAGAGACGCTTGAACTCGATCAGCCACCCGGACATGACAAGTTGCCCGTAACCGCTCGGCACGCTCAGGCGCACGCGCCCTTGCAGGCTTTGCCCGAGCGTCGTGACGGATTCGCGCGCGGCGAGCAGCGCGTTCTGGATCGCGCGGCCGTGTTCATACAGCTGCAGGCCGATCTCCGTGGGCTCCACGCGGCGCGTAGTGCGCCGAACCAGTTGCAGGCCGACCGAGCGCTCAAGCTGGTTCAGGTGATAGCTCACGTTCGCGCGGCTCATTTTCAGGCGCCGCGCGGCCTCGCTCAGGTTGCCCGCGTCCAGTATCTCCACCAGCAGGGTCAGCGAATTGACGTCCACGAACCGGCCTTTGTCAAAATTGTTTTGACAGTCTGTCAATCGGTCATGTAATTGTCAATGAACCTTGACCGCTCCACAATCGCAGCATTCGCGCGAAGCGGCATGCGCGTGGGCCCTCGCCGCGCCTGCCGCCGCCACGCCCGACAACCTGCCAGGAGACGACTGCATGACCGCTAGCCCTTCAGCCGGCACCGTGACGCGTGAATTGCGCGGCAAGGTGCTGCTCGTGACGATCGACCACCCGCCCGTCAACGCGCTTTCCGCCGATGTGCGGCGCGGCCTGCTCGCCGCAATCGAGGCCGCCGACAGCGACACCTCGATCGAAGCGGTGCTGCTCGTCGGCGCGGGCCGCAACTTCATTGCCGGTGCGGATATCCGCGAGTTCGGCAAGCCGCCCGTGCCGCCCTCGCTGCCGGACGTGTGCAACCGCATCGAGGCTTGCACGAAGCCGGTTGTCGCCGCGCTTCACGGCGCCGCGCTCGGCGGGGGGCTCGAAGTGGCGCTGGCGGCCCATTACCGGATTGCTGTCGAAGGCGCCAGGCTCGGCTTGCCGGAAGTTCAACTCGGCCTGCTGCCCGGCGCGGGCGGCACGCAGCGAGCGCCCCGCCTGATCGGCGCGCAGGCGGCGCTCGATCTGATGCTAAGCGGCCGCCATGCGAGCGCGAAGGAGGCGCTCGCGTGGGGACTCGTCGACCGGCTTGGCGCGAGCGACGACATTCTCGCCGAAGGGCTCGCCTACGTGCACGAACTGCTGGCGAGCCATGCAACGGCGCGCCGCACGCGCGACGCGAGCGCGTTGAGCGATCGCACTGCGAGCCTCGCGGCGGTGGCCGCGGCGCGCGCGCAGACGGAGAAACAAGCGCGCGGTCTCTTTTCGCCGCTGAAGATCGTCGACGCAGTCGAGGCTGCGATCACCCAGCCATTTGAAGACGGCTTGCGGCTCGAGCGTCAACTCTTTCTGCAATGTATCGATAGTCCGCAACGCGCCGGCCTGATTCATGCGTTTTTTGCCGAACGTGAAGTGCTGAAAGCGCCCGAGACCCGCGCTGCGAAACCGCGTCCACTCGACACCATCGGCGTGGTGGGTGGCGGCACGATGGGCGCCGGCATTGCGGTCGCCGTGCTCGACGCGGGCCTGCCGGTCACGATGATCGAGCGCGACGAGGCGTCGCTCGCGCGGGGCCGCGCGCACATCGAGAAGGTCTACGACGGACTGATTGCAAAAGGCCGCATGAGCGCCGCGAAGAAGGCCGAACTGCTCGCGCGCTTTACCGGCAGCACGTCCTATGAAGCACTGGCCCACGCTGACCTTGTGATCGAGGCCGTATTCGAAGATCTCGCGGTCAAACAGGCCGTGTTCGCCGAACTCGACCGTGTCTGCAAGGCGGGCGCCGTGCTCGCGACCAACACGTCATATCTGGACATCGACGCAATTGCCGCCGCCACTTCGCGCCCCGCCGACGTGATAGGTCTGCACTTCTTCTCGCCGGCCAACATCATGAAGCTGCTGGAAGTGGTCGTGCCGAAAGCGGTCAGCGCGGACGTGGTGGCCACCGCGTTCGAGTTCGCGAAGAAGCTGCGCAAGACACCGGTGCGCGCCGGCGTCTGCGACGGCTTTATCGGCAACCGCATACTCGCGGTGTATCGAAGCGCGGCGGACGCGATGATGGAGGACGGCGCGTCGCCCTATCAGATCGACGCCGCGGTGCGTGCGTTCGGCTTCCCGATGGGCCCGTTCCAGGTGGTTGACCTCGCGGGCGGAGACATTGGCTGGGCGGCCCGCAAACGGCGCGCGGCGACGCGTAATCCGGCGGCCCGCTACGTGCAGATCGCAGACCGCCTGTGCGAGCGCGGCTGGTTCGGCCAGAAAACGGGCCGGGGCTTTTATCTGTACCCCGAAGGATCGCGCAGCGGCCAGCCGGATCCGGAAGTCGAGTCGATCATCGACACCGAGCGCTCACGCGTCGGCATCTCGCCGCGGACCTTCACCGACGATGAAATCATCCGCCGCTATATGGCCGCGATGATCAACGAAGGCGCGAACGTCGTGCACGAAGGAATCGCACTGCGTCCGCTGGACGTGGACGTGACGTTTCTCTACGGCTACGGTTTCCCGCGCTATCGCGGCGGTCCGATGAAATACGCTGACACGGTCGGCCTGCCGCGCATTCTGGCGGACATTCGCGAATTCGCGAAGGAAGACCCGTTGTTCTGGCAAGCCTCGCCGCTGCTCGTCGAACTGGTCGAACGCGGCGCGGATTTTGCGAGTCTGAATCAGACGGTTTGACGCGCGGCGGCAGGCTCGTTTGCCACTGGTCGGCTACTGACCCGAACTTGATCGGCCCCTCGTCACCACAACCACTGGACATCCCTGAAGGAACTGCGATGGACCTGAATTTCACGCCCGAAGAAGAAGCCTTTCGCACCGAGGTGCTCGCGTTCCTGCGCGAGCGCCTCCCGCAGCGTCTCGCCGACAAGGTGCAGGGCGGGCGGCGCCTCACGCGCGAGGACATGGCGCAATGGCACGCGATTCTCAACGAGCGCGGCTGGCTTGCGAATCACTGGCCGAAGGAATATGGCGGTCCCGGCTGGAGCCCTGTGCAGAAGTTCATCTTTGAAAACGAATGCGCGTTGGCAGGCGCGCCGCGCATTGTGCCGTTCGGCGTCAACATGCTCGGACCGGTGCTCATCAAATACGGCAGCGACGCGCAGAAACGCCACTGGTTGCCGCGCATTCTCGACGGCTCGGACTGGTGGTGCCAGGGCTATTCGGAACCCGGCGCGGGCTCCGACCTCGCCTCCGTGAAAACCACGGCCGTGCGCGGCGTCGATGCGAACGGCGAGCATTACATCGTCAACGGACAGAAGACGTGGACCACGCTCGGCCACTACGCGAACATGATTTTCTGTCTGGTGCGCACCGCCACCGACGTGCGCAAACAGGAAGGCATCAGTTTCCTGCTGATCGACATGAAAACACCAGGCGTGGAAGTGAGGCCGATCATCACGCTCGACGGCGAGCATGAGGTCAACGAGGTGTTTTTCACGGACGTACGCGTTCCCGTTGCGAATCTGGTCGGCGAAGAAAACAAGGGTTGGACTTACGCAAAGTATCTGCTGACGTACGAGCGCACGAACATAGCGGGCGTCGGTTTTTCGGTGGCCGCCTTCAACCGGCTGCGAAAGATTGCCGCGAAACAACGGCGCAATGGCCGGCCGCTTGCGGAAGATCCGTCGTTCGCCGCGCGCATGGCGCGCGTCGAGATCGACCTGGAGAACATGAAGACGACCAACCTGCGCGTGATCGCGGCAGTGGCCGGCGGCGGCGTGCCGGGCGCCGAGAGCTCGATGCTGAAGATTCGCGGCACGCAGATTCGCCAGGAGATCTCCTCGCTCACGCGGCGCGCGATGGGCGCGTATGCGCAGCCGTTCGTCGAAGAAGCGCTGCACGAGGGCTACCAAGGCATGCCCGTGGGTCCGGAGGAAGCGGCAAGCGCGGCTTCGCAATACTTCAATAATCGCAAGCTGTCGATCTTCGGTGGCTCGAATGAAATCCAGAAGAACATCATTTCCAAAACGATCCTCGCACTGTAGAGGAAGGCGCACGTCATGAATTTCCAGCACACTGAAGATCGGCGCATGCTCGCCGATACGCTGAACCGGTTTATCAGCGAGCAGTATGGTTTCGCGACGCGCGATCAGCTCGCCCGCTCGCCCCTCGGCTTCAGTCACGAGATGTGGAATCGTTTCGCAGAACTGGGCATTATCGGCGCCTTGTTCGACGAAGCGAGCGGCGGCTTTGGCGGCGGCGGATTCGATATCGCGGTGGTGTTCGAGAGCCTCGGGCGCGGGCTCGTGGTCGAGCCGTTTCTCGATACGCTGATGGTCGGCCAGGCGCTTGCGCGAAGCGGCAATGACGCGCAACGCGTGCGGCTTGCCGCGTTGATCGACGGCTCCTGCATAGCCGCGCTTGCGCATGGCGAGCCCGACAGCCATTACGAACTGGCCCGCGTAACGACGCGCGCACAGCGCAACGGCGATACTTGGCAATTGAACGGCGCGAAAGCGGTGGTTCAACACGGCGAGCACGCGGCCCTCTTTCTCGTGTCGGCACGTACCGATGGTCATGAAGATTCCGAGCAAGGCGTGAGCCTCTTTCTTGTGCCGCGCGAGGCGAGCGGCGTGAGCGTGCGCGGCTATCCGAAGATTGACGGCGGGCGCGCCGCCGAACTCACCTTGCAAGGCGTGACGCTTACCGACGATGCGCTGCTCGGTGCGCAAGGTGCAGGTTTCGCGACGCTCGAATACGCCGTTGCCTGCGGCGTGCTCGCGCTGTGTGCAGAGGCGCTCGGCGCAATGGACGTGGCGAAAGACTACACGCTCGACTATCTGCGCACGCGCAAGCAGTTCGGCGTCGCGATCGGCAGCTTCCAGGCGTTGCAGCACAGAATGGCCGACATGTTGCTCGAGATCGAGCAGGCGCGCTCGGCGGTAATCAATGCGGCCGCAGCGCTGAGCGCCGGGCGCACAGTGCGCGAACGCGCGGTGTCGGCGGCGAAGTACAGCATCGGCCGGATCGGCGCGCTCGTCGCAGAAGAATGCATTCAGTTGCACGGCGGAATCGGCATGACGTGGGAACTGCCGCTTGCTCATTATGCAAAGCGGCTCGTCATGATCGATCATCAGTTGGGTGATGAAGATCACCACCTCGAACGGTTCGTGCAGTTGGGGCGCGAGCGGGATTAGTCGCTTAGTCGCTTAGTCGCTTAGCCCGCTCAACCGCTTAATCGGGCAAGCCGCGAGCGCTACGACATGCCTGACATCGGTGCGGTATGTCGCCGCCGATACTCTGCATCGCAGCCGAGTCGTATGAAACCCGTCAGTGAGACGCCGCAAAATCGTCAATCTTCGCGGCGGGAGAAAGCGCAAACGACGCACGCATATCGCGCGTGTCGTCGGCGGGCGTGCGGCCAAAAAACCGCTTGAACTCGCGGCTGAACTGGGACGGGCTCTCATAGCCCACCCGCGCGGAGGCGGAGGCGGCCGTCAGACCGTCGCGGATCATCATCAGACGTGCCTGGTGCAGGCGCGTGGACTTGATGTACTGGATCGGCGAGGTGAGCGTAACCGCTTTGAAGTTGGCATGAAACGCCGGCACACTCATTCCCGCCTCGTCAGCAAGCAGGCTGACGTCCAGTGGCTGGGCAAAGTCGGTATGAATACGCTGCAGCGCCTTCGCCACCCGCCCAAAGCGCCCCTGATGCGCAAGCGCGGCTCTCATCGCCGCACCACGCTCCCCCACCAGTACCCGATAGCAGATCTCACGCACGATTGCGGGCCCGAGCACCTGTGCATCGAGCGGCGAGGTCAAGGCCCGCAGCAGGCGCAACGTGGCGTCGGCCAGATCGCCCTCCAGCGGTGTCGAAACGATGCCGAGCGGCGCACCTTCCTGATGGCAGCCCGATTGGTCGATTGTCACGATCAGGTCGGTCAGTTCCGTGGGATCGAGCCGCAGCGACACAGCCAGCATCGGTTCGGCTTCGCTCGCCTGCGTCTCGGTGGAAAACGGCAGCGGCACCGACAGGACGAGGTAATGCTGCGCGTCGTACACATACGTTTCCTGGCCCAGGAAGCCCAACTTGCGCCCCTGGCACACGATCACGATGCTCGGTTCGTATAGCACCGGCGTGCGCCCCAACGGCCGGTTCGAGCGCATGAACCGTACGGAAGCCAGCGCGGACTGGGTGTATCCCTCGTTAGGCGCCAGACGCCTGAGCAGGCTGACCATCTGCGCGGAAACCGCATTGTCGGGAACTGGCACGGGGACTCCTCGCTGGCAAACCGGACGGCCTGATTCTACCTGAGGCGATTCGACGAGCCCACCCCACTCAATAGGAATAGGCAATAGCGCAATCGTTGCGTGTATTCGCTCGCGGCGGGCGCTCTCATAACATGGCTCCATCGGCTGCACGATGCAACCGAAAGCATCCGGAGGGCTCCGCCGCGCCCGACAGGCCCGCCATGTCGCGGTGCGCGCCCTCTCCGACACAGTCAAACCTGCATGCATATTGCAACGGAGAACGCAACATGAACACGCAAAGCGATTCGCAGAAAGTCATCCTCATTACCGGCGCGAGCAGCGGAATCGGTGAGGCGACCGTGCGGCTGCTGGCCGCTCAGGGGCATCACCTCGTGATCGGCGCGCGGCGCACCGAGCGCCTCGCCGCGCTCGCCGAAGAGGTTCAGGCAAGTGGCGGTTCCGTCCGCTATCAGCAGCTCGACGTCACGTCGGCCACCGACGTCAACGCGTTCGCACAGTTCGCGCTCCATACGTTCGGCCGCATCGACGTGATCGTCAACAATGCCGGCGTGATGCCTTTGTCGCCGCTCGCGTCGCTCAAGGTGGACGAATGGAACCGGATGATCGACGTGAACATACGCGGCGTGCTGCACGGCATTGCCGCGGTCCTGCCCGTCATGGAGCGCCAGGGGTTCGGCCAGGTCATCAATATCTCGTCGATCGGCGGGCTGTCCGTCTCACCCACGGCCGCCGTCTACTGCGCGACCAAGTTCGCGGTGCGCGCCATTTCGGATGGCCTGCGCCAGGAAACCGACAGGATTCGCGTGACCGTGATCTGTCCGGGCGTGGTGGAGTCGGAACTCGCCGACTCGATCTCCGATGACACCGCCCGCGCTGCGATGCGCGATTTCCGCCGTGTCGCGCTCACCGCGGATGCGATTGCGCGCTCCATCGCGTATGCGATCGAGCAGCCGGCCGATGTGGACGTGAGCGAAATCGTCGTGCGTCCGACCGCGAGCCCGTACTGAGCTGCGAATTGCCTGGGGATGGGCACACCCCCGGCTTCACCCAACTGCGTAACACCGAATACTCAAGGAGAACCCCATGAGCAACACTATGAAAACCTGGTTTGTCACAGGCGCATCGAAGGGCATTGGCCAGCGACTCGTGCGTCAACTGCTCGCCCGCGGCGATCGCGTCGCCGCAACTTCGCGCACCGTGGCATCGCTGACGGAAGCACTCGGCACGGCCTCCGCAAAGTTTCTTCCGCTGCAGGTTGACCTGCGCGACGAACAAAGCATTGGCGACGCCATCGCGCAAACCATCGAGAAGTTCGGCAAAGTCGATGTGATCGTCAACAATGCCGGCTATGCGCAGCAAGGCACCATCGAAGCGCTCTCCGACGGCGAGTTGCGCCGCAACTTCGACGTCAACCTGTTCGCACCGCTGGCGGTGCTGCGGCACGTCCTTCCGCATTTGCGCGCACAACGCAGCGGCCATGTAATCAACCTCTCGTCCATTGTCGGCTTTCAGGGCGGCTACGCGGGCTGGGGAAGCTATGTGGCGAGCAAGTTCGCGCTCGCCGGCCTGACTGAATCGCTGGCGGCTGAAGTAGCCGAGTTCGGCATCAAGGCGACGATCGTGTACCCCGGACCCGTGCGCACGGAATTTCTGTCGAGCGGCGCACTCGCGGTGGCGCGGCGGCAGATCGACGCCTACACCGAAGCAAAGGCATCGCTCGACCTGCACCTGGACACGCTGCACGGTCATCAGGCAGGCGACCCCGACAAAGTGGCGCTGCTGATCATGCAGGCCGCGGACGTCGCCCAACCGCCTTTGCATCTTTTCGCTGGCAAGATCGCCAATGAACTCGCCGCGCAAAAAATCGCGTTGGTCGAGCGCGATCTGGACGCCTGGAAAGGCTCGTCCGAAGCGACGGACTTCGACAACTAGGCGCGACGCGGGCGGTGCCCGGCAACGGGTGCCGTCCACGGGCCGCGGGCCGCGGGCCGCCGCAAAAGTGGCGCGCGCGAGATTCGGCGCGCGCCTTCGCTATCTCCGGCTAAGCAGGGCTCGTCACCACTGCAACGTAAACGTCGCTTACGCAACGGAAGCGATTGCACGATAGACCGGCGGTCGTGCGCAATGTTCAGGACGCGCGCGGCAATGCGGCTTCGATGAATACGGCGCACAACGCTTCCATGCCCTTTGCGTCGTCTTCGTCGAAGCGCGCAAGAACCGGGCTGTCGACATCCCACACGCCGATCAGCGTGCCGTCCGGCGCCACGAGCGGCACGACGACTTCCGACTGCGAGGCCGAATCGCACGCAATATGGCCGGGAAACGCGTGAACGTCTCGCACGATCTGCGTCTTGCGCGTTTGCGCGGCAGTGCCGCACACGCCTTTGCCGAGCGCAATGCGCACGCACGCGGGCTTGCCCTGAAAAGGTCCGACCACCAGTTCACGGCCATCGTGAAAGTAGAAGCCGGCCCAGTTCAGATCGCTGAGCGAATGAAAGACGAACGACGAGAAGTTCGCGGCGTTGGCTATCCAGTCGGTTTCGTCGGCGAGGAGCGCGCGCGCCTGCGCGACGAGTTCTTCGTAATGCGCGGCCTTGGGCAGATGTGAGGCGGAGGAGACTTCGAACATGGAGGGGTCCGTGATAAAAAGCGATGAACGATGCGAACGGGGCGCCCAGTGTAGAGCAGGCAGCCTGGTCAATCACTGGAGTGCGGCGCTTACGACTCCACCCCGACGATTACGCTCGATGCCTTGAACATGGCGCTCGCCGCTTTCCCCTTCGCGAGGCCGAGCCGCTCGACGCTCTCGTTCGTCACAATCGCGGCAATCTGCGCGCTGCCCGTGCTGATGGTCACTTCGGAATTTACCGCGCCTTTCGTGACTGCGCTCACCGTGCCCGCGATGCAGTTGCGCGCCGACACCTGGTTGCTCGCGACGTCTACCATCACGATGATCGAGGACGCCTTCACGAGCGCGAAGGCGCGCTTGCCCGCAGCGAGCCCGAGTGTGCCCGCGCTGCCGTGCGTGATGATGGCGACGATCTCGAGACCCTCGGCCGTGCGCAGTGTGACTTCGTCGTTCACGGCGCCGTGCGTGAGCTGAACCACTTCACCGGCAAACTGATTGCGTGCGCTCGTTTGCATTTCGTGCTCCCTTCTATTGACAAAGCGTTGGAGGCGCGCTGCGCCTCGTTATCGAGCGTTCAAGTGTAATGGATGGGGCAACGCACGTATCATCGTGCCCTTGAACTCTCTTTTGCAGAACTCATGCCTTCAGCGTTCCCTTGCCGCGTGTTGCGCGGTTTTTATTCTGCGCGTGTTGCCTGCCTGACTCGCGTTGGCCGCATGGTGCGGGTTACGCGGGTTGCCGGCGCTGTGTTAGCCGTGTCGGATGGCTCAGCCGTGTCGGATGGCTCAGCCGTGTCGGATGGCTCAGCTGTGTCAGATCGCTCAGCCGCCTCCGTTGCCTCTGCCGCATCAGTTGCCTCAACTGGCCCGGGCGCCTGCGCCGTCTCGCCTCACCCCGCCGGCCGTGAAGCTTGGGCGCTGCGCGGCGCATGGCGAGGCGTCGCCTCCTCAGTGGCACTGCTATGGCTCGCGGCGCTCGGCGCATGCAGCAATCCATCTCCGACGCACGATGCGCGTGCCCCCGTCGACACCATCTCGCTGTTTCCGCTCGGCGCTTATGACCAGGACGTCGACCATTGGCTCGAGCCCGACAGTCCCGGCTACGACCGGCCGTTTCTGAGCCCCGCCGAGCAAGACGCGCATTTCCAGGCGCTCTACGCGCGCTACTTCGGCACAGGGACGAACGCGCCGTCGCCATGGAACGGCGCTTACGTGACGATGCGTGTATATCGCCAGCAAGGCGCGGATATCGCCGCGTTGCAGCAGCGCCGCATTGCCCGCTTCGACAATACCGGCAAGCGCGGTGCGGCCATTGGCTATGGCGAGAACTTTCGCGCGCACGACAAGGCGTGGATCGACGCCATCGCGCGCAACATGAACGTCGCACAATTCACCGAGGCGCCGGTCTATCAGCCGACGCGGCGCGCAATCGCAACGACCAACCTGATGGTGCGCGAACTTCCGACCACCGACCCCTCGTTCTATGACCACCGTCTGGCCGGCGAAGGCTATCCGTTCGACAATCTGCAGGTCTCCGCGGTGCGGCCGGGCACGCCGCTGTATGTGCTGGGCACGAGCGTCGACGGCGCGTGGCATTACGTGCAGACGCCCGATGTGCAGGGCTGGGTGCGCAGCGACGGCGTCGGTATGGCCAACGAGCGCTTCGTCGCCACGTGGCGCGCCGCAAGCGCGAAATCGCTCGGCGCGGTGATCGGCGCGTTCACGCCGGTGCGCGACAGCCGCGGAGTGTTCCGGTTCCAGGCGCCCGCAGGCACGCTGCTGCCTCTGGTGGCGGGGTCGTCGGGCACTGCCGCGCGGGGTATGAAGGCGCTGATTGTGCCGAAGGCTGTGCGCTCGGCTGAGCCTTCCCGTTCGTCTTCGTCCGTGTCTGTGCCTTCGCCTTCGTCTGTGCCTTCGCCTTCGTCTGTGCCTTCGCCTTCGTCTGTGCCTTCGCCTTCGTCTGGGCCTGCGCCCTCGTCCGTGCCCTCGCCTCTGCCTGTGTCCTCGCCTCTGCCCGCGTCCTCGCCTCTGCACTTAGCGAAGCCGGCGCCCTCGCCTGTGCCCGTGCCGCAGGCGGCACCCGGCGCGACTGCGAGCGGCAATGACACGCCCATCGACGCGGCCGACGCATCAACGGCAGCGCCAGCGCCGCCCGCTCGGCGCATCGTCCTCGTGCCCGCGCGCGACGCGGAAGGCGAGGCACTGATCCGCACCGCCGAACTCGACGACACGCAGATTGCGCCCTTGCCGCTTGCCGCCACGCCCCGGCATCTGGCGACGCTGATGAAAGCGCTGATCGGCCGCCCCTATGGCTGGGGCAACAGCGGCCTCTATAACGACTGCTCGTCCGAACTGCAAAGCATCTTCGGGGTATTCGGCGTGTGGCTGCCGCGCCATTCGTCCACGCAGATGAGCGCCGGACGCATGGTCGACCTGTCCGCGTCGACGCCGGCGCAACGGCTCGACTACCTGGCGCAGCATGGCGCGCCGCTGCGCACGCTGATCTATATCGGCGGACACGTGATGCTCTACATCGGCAACACGACTCGCGACGGCGTCGTGGTACCGGTGGTGTATCAGGACGTCTGGGGACTGCGCCCGGCCGACAACAGCCGGCGAGCGGTGATCGGCGGCTCGGTGATTCTGCCGCTCCTCGTGCGCATTCCCGAGGACGCGACGCTGCAATCGCTCGCCGGCACGCCGACGTTCCAGATCAGCATACTCGGCGCGCCGACCGGCGCGGCGGCGCCTGCGCCCGGTTCAGCACCGACGCCCGCCGCACCGGCCGACGAGGATAGTCCGGCGGGGTAACGGTGGGGTGACTCCCAGGTGACAACGGATAACTGCGAGGTAGCTCCGAGGCAACCGCGACGTAGCAGCCAGGTAGCAGCGAGATACACGCGGGGTAACTGCGGGGCAATTGCGGGTTAACTGCGAGGCAACCGCGCGGTTACGGTCAGGTGACAATCGCGCTCAAAGCCAGGACTTGCACGCACGCATACACGCATGCGCCGCCCACCCGCACGTGCGTGCTCAAAATATTTTTTACGGAGTGTCGATCCGCGGCCGACTTGCTCGTCGTAACGTTGAAGTCCTGGCTGAACCAGTCGGGCTTTCAATCCACGAACCCGTTACTTCAAGGAGCCGCCGTCATGACCAGCCCTGCTGTCAAACCGATCCCGGAGGGGATGCACTCGCTCACGCCGTATCTGATCTGCGCGGATGCCGCGCAAGCCATCGACTTCTATACGAAAGCATTCAACGCGGTCGAACAGTTCCGCCTGCCGGGGCCGGACGGCAAGGTGATGCACGCGTGCCTGAAAATCGGCGATTCGATGCTGATGCTCACCGACGAATGGCCGGAGCACCAGTGTTTCGGGCCGAATCATCTGCAAGGCACGCCGGTCACGATTCACCACTACGTGGAAGATGTGGACGCGAGTTTCCAGCAGGCCGTGGAGGCCGGCGCGACCGTCAAGCTGCCGGTCTCCGACATGTTCTGGGGCGACCGCTACGGCCAGTTGAAAGACCCGTTCGGGCATAGCTGGTCGCTCGCCACCCACAAGCGCGATCTGAGCAAGGAAGAAATCGAGCAGGCCATGGCGGCGATGAAGTAGCCGGTCTGGCGTTTTCCGAAGACGGCCCTGCTTGTTCGCGGTGGGCGGGGGCGCAGCGGTGAGGGGGTCGCGATACGGGAAGTTACTCACAGAATCAGGTGAGAAAGCTATGAACAAACCAAACCCTGTGATCACGCAGTCCGTCGCATAAGGCTTCGCGAGCGGCGTGGGGGAAATTTCGCTCCCCTCACGCCCTTACACATTCATTCCCTCACGTTCCGCTCACGCTGCACCGCGGGAAAACCTTCGTTTCCTGAAGAACGGTGCGACATGTTAGACATCGGTCGTGTGTCGGTTGAAGGCTTACAACGATTGCCAACGGGAGCTAGCAAGGCAAATGGCTTGTCATAGCCGGACGGGCGAGTTGTTTGTGCTGCGGTGCATGGTGCACCGGCTAATACATCGATACTCCCCAGCTGAGAACTGGACCATGGTCCTGTCCAGTTGTACCTGATTCATTCCCCGGCGCGCACACCGGGAAGAAAACGCGCAGCTACCGCACATCCTGTTATGACTTCAGCACCGTTTCCGTGTTGCATGGGCGACAGCAGACAGGCTGACGCCCCAGGTCGTCCGCGATACGGCACCATCAGAATCGCACGCGCAGCAAATGCTGGCAAAGTTCAACGAACGTCGCGCGCAGTACGGCCGCTTGCAGCCGCGTGTACTCCATGCAGTCAGGACGAACGCCCGTAGAACACGTCTTCCACCTCGTTGTATCTGCCTTGCGCACCGAACGCTTCGTTCGTCATGAGGATGATGAACAATGCCGGGACCGTCACATACAGACCAGCGGGAGCGATCGTGACGTCCAGAAAGATTCCCAGAAGACCGCACATACAGACGATCCCGAGCGTCGTCAGCGGCCTGAAGTAACGCAGTCCAAACTCCGGTTCGGCAGGCGCTGCCGCCCTCTGCGTACCCGTCACGTTGAGCACGATGCCAGTACCGCCCGACGTGGCAACGATCTGCATGCCCTGGCCGTGCTGCACCATCTCGGCGGCCAGTGCCTGTGCTAGTA
>NZ_AWZV01000015.1 GCF_000472545.1 Burkholderia sp. WSM2232
AGGCACAGAGGCACAGAGGCACAGAGGCACAGAGGCACAGAGGCACAGAGGCACAGAGGCACAGAGGCACAGAGGCACAGAGGCACAGAGGCACAACGGCACAACGGCACAGAGGCACAACGGCACAGAGGCACAACGGCACAACGGCACAACGGCACAACGGCACAACGGCACAACGGCACAACGGCACAACGGCACAACGGCACAGCGGCACAGCGGCACAGCCGATCAGCCGATCAGCGGCGCGCGGCGGCGCATGAGCAACCCCAGCGAGCTGGCCGCGGCGCCCTCAGTTATCGAGGCGGCGTGCCGGTGTGCCGCCTATCTCCAGCACGATGCGCGCAACGCAATCGAGTAGAGCGGGCCCGGCGCGGCTGATCAGCCAGTCGCGCGGGCACTGATCGGCCGAGCCGCCGCAGTTGACTGCGTAGCGCTCGCCGGAGGGGCCGGTGAAGCCGAGCGCGATCGCGTTCAGGCCGTCGTACCACTCGCCGGTGGCGACCGCGAAACCGCGTTCGATGGTTTCCTCCAGTGCCGTTTCGAGCCGCCCGCCGACGTGGCCCCAGTCGTCGCCCTCGGCGGCCTGCAGGCCGGTCAGCAATTTCGCGCGATCGGCTTCGTCGAGGGCGGCCAGATAGGCGCGGCCGATGGCGGTACGGCTCAGGCTCATCCGCGCGCCGACTTCGAGACGCGACACGAGCACGGCCGAGCGTGGCCGGATCACGTCGATCACAACCATGTCGAGCCGGTCGCGCACGGCGAGATGGACGGAAAGCCGCGTACGTTCGGCGAGTTCGATCAGGAACGGCCGGGCACGCGCGCGAATGTCGAAGTTGCGCAAAAAGCCGTTGCTCAGTTCCAGCACCGACGACGTCAGCACGAAACGTTCGCTGTCGGGCAGCCGGAACAGAAAGCCGGTGCCGACGAGCGTCGCCGTGATGCGCGACACCGTGGGTTTAGGAATGCCGGTGATTTCGGTCAGTTCACGGTTGCTGAGCGGCGCGTCCGCCGCGGCTACGGAGCGGAGCACGGTCAGGCCACGTGCCAGCGCGGTGACCTCGTCGCCGGAGCCGTCTTTTTCTTTGACGGGGTCGGCGGCACTGCGGATTCGCGTTCGTGGGTTCATGTGATTTTGGAACAATATTTCAGATTACCTTCATCCGGAGCGCCGGGCGGCACATCGCGCGGTGTTCCAGGCGGCACGGCATGCGAAGCGGGTAGACCCGGAATTCTTCCTATTATTCATTGTATCGGAATAATTTTCCGCGCCTCGCCAAGGCTGTTTAGATTTTGCTTGACTTAGTCAGGATAACCATAAAAAATGGAACCTTATTTCGAAACAAGGTATCAGGCTTGGCGTCTTTTTGCCGTGAGCCCGGCATCTCGTCGTGGGAAAGTGCCCGACTGTAGTCCACTTTTCCGCAGCAGTCGGTGTCTCTCACCGCATAGCTCGTGCGGTTGCCGGAGTGTTTCGAAATACCGTCTCTCAGGTTCTAGCACGGCCCTCGGAATGGCTAGAACTTTTCAAGGCGTCACGGAAACGTGACGCCTTTTTTTTGTTCGTATGCGTGCACAACAACGTCTGCCGCAACGTAAGGTTCATCGCTTCCGCCAGCAGGCGGCGAAAGATTGTGTTTCTGAACCCGCGCCTTTGGGAGCTGGGGACGATCTGTGTTGATGCACGTGCCACTCATCATCACTGTGGCTAAGCTTGACAAAGCCAGTCGACGCGGTGGAGATATCGGCTGGCGCGATATAGCGCTTGATGTTCAGAGTGCGATCCAGGAACGCCGTTGCCACGCCGACCAGTGCGATCAGATACCTGGACCGTTGGAACAACCGATTCAACGCCGTGCTCGAGCGTGACCGCGACGAGCGGCGGTCGCGCGAGCGCGGTCGTCACAGAGCACGGGGCGATTCGCTGCAATAGGACTGCATATGAACAAAGTGGCGACGGTGTCGGGCGCGAGCCGCGGCATTGGACGTGAGATTGCGGTGGAACTTGCGCGGCGCGGTCTTTCGCTCGGCCTGCGTGATACGCGGGCCTACGATGGTGTGCCGGATGCGTTACTGCACCCCTACGAGGCGCGCGATCCCGAAGCTGCCCGCGCCTCGGTGAATACGACGCTCGCGCGGCTCGGCCGCAAGATCTGGCGCATCTGGTGGTGAATACGATCCGGTTGCCGAATACGACGAGCGCGGCGGAGTTGCTCGCGGAGTTGCTGGTTAACTGCCACCATGAGGAGACGCTTTGGCGGCGCTTGCGCTGTCTCGAGTCAAGGCAAGGTCGGTCGCCGGGCGGCGAAGCCGGCATCGCCTGCCTCTCGACACGGCTCGCGCTGACAGTTACGAATCCCGCCGCCCGCCGCTGGCCGCGATCTTTTCCCGCTTATCGAGCCCCGGCGTGGCGAACATATCGACCAGCTGAGCGCGCAGCCAACGGTGCGCCGGCGCCGTCTCATTGCGTTGATGCCATAACAGACTGACGACGCGATCCGGCGCCTCCAGCGGCGCACGCAGGCTAACCAGCGCGCCATTTTTGCCGCCGCGCGCGCATAGATCACGTGGCAGCACGGCGATCAGGTCGCTCGCACAGAGAATCTCGCACGCCACCGTGTAGTGATTGACCGTGGTGACCAGATTGCGCTTCAGTCCGCGTGACGCGAGAAAGCTGTCGAACGACGGCTGCGTCTGTCCTGCGAGACTGATGTCCACGTGACTTGCGTTGAGAAAGCGCTTCGTGGTCAGCCGGCCGGGCGCCGCGAGCGGATGGCCGCGCCGCATCAGACACGCGTAGTCGACGGTCCACAGCGAGCGCGAGCGAATATGCGCGGGCGGCAACGTCTCATTCACGTACACACCGATCACGCAGTCCACACGGTTGCCTTCGAGCAGCGCGGGCGCATCGAGCAAGGTGTTGGGCACCGCATGCCACTGCAGGCGCGGCGCGCCTTTGCTGAACCGCCCGATCAGACGCGGCATGACGAGCCCCGCCACATAATCGGACATCGACAGACTGAAGCTGGCCTCGGCGCGTTCGGGCGCGAACGTTTCTTCGTCGAGCGCGGCGCGAATGCGGCTCAGCGAATCGCCGACCGGGCCCCATAGCGCCATGGCGCGCTGAGTCGGCGCGACACCCGCGCCATTGCGCACGAAGAGGGGGTCGTCGAATGCCTCGCGCAGACGGCTCAGCGCATTACTGACCGCGGGCTGCGTGAGCGACAGCTTGGTCGCGGCGCGCGTGACGGCGCCTTCTGTCATCAACGCTTCGAACACCTTCAGCAGGTTGAGATCGAGCGACCGGAAGCTCATGTCGGCTATTCACACTATCAATGTACCGGATCAAGGATATAAATATTTATGACGTTCGACAAGCCATAGAATCGGCCTGGACCACGCGAGAGAGGCGCATCGCCCCACTCACGGGCGCAACGGCCTGATCATCACAGGAGCACACCGTGTCAAAAGTTTCTGCACGCATCGAGCGCCTTCCGTTTGGCCGGTTCCACGGTCACCTGCTGCTGATGGGCGGTCTCGGCTACGCGTTCGACGCCATGGACGCCGCCGCCGTCGCCTTTGTGCTGCCCGTCCTGCTCCACGACTGGAGTCTGTCCAGTGTGCAGACGGGCGTGCTCGGCAGCGGCAACTTTATCGGCTTCTTTTTCGGCGCGCTTCTCGCGGGCACGCTCGGCGATCTGCGCGGGCGGCGCAAGGTCATGATGTCGGCGCTGCTGATCTACTGCGTAGCGTCCGTCGTCAGCGCAATGACCGATTCGTGGCCTACCTTCCTCGCCGCCCGCATTGTCGCGGGCATGGGCACAGGCGCGGAAAGTGCGATCATCGCGCCATATCTCGCGGAATTCGTCGCCAAGCGTTATCGCGGCATTTTCACGGGCGCGCTGGCCGGCTTCTTTTCGTTTGGCTTCGTCGCGGCCGCGCTACTTGGTTATTTCATCGTGCCGGCATTCGACGCCGGATGGCGCGTCGTGCTGCTGATTACCGCCGTACCGATCCTGATGCTGCTCTGGTGGCGCCGTTCGCTGCCCGAGTCGCCGCGGTGGCTGGAAAGCCGTGGCCGAACGGATGAAGCGACGCGCGTGCTCGACGTCATCGAAGCGAGTTTCACGGCGCGGGGCATCGCGTTGCCTGCGCCCGAGCCGGTCGAGGCACGCGCCGCGCCGGCGCTCGAAGCGGGCACCCTGATCTCCAATCTTCGCGCGTTGTGGACGGGCCGTCAGGCGCGCATCACGACGATGACCTGGCTCATGTGGCTGTCCATCACCTTCAGCTATTACGCCTTCTTCACATGGATCCCGGGACTGCTGGTGCAGCATGGCATGAGCATCACGCGCAGCTTCGGCTACTCGGTCGCGATGTACGCAGCGCAGGTACCCGGTTACTTCAGCGCGTCGTGGTTCAACGAACGGATCGGGCGGCAGGCGACCATCGCCACCTACATGCTGCTCGGTTGCGCTTGCGCCCTTGGCATGGCTTTCGCGCACACCAACGGCGAGATCATGGCGGCGGGCATCGGCCTGTCGTTCTTCATGAATGGCACGTATGCCGGCGTCTATGCCTACACCGCCGAAGTATTCCCGACGGCCGTGCGAACGACGGGCGCTGGCACAGCATCGGCCATCGGGCGGATAGGCGCGATCGTTTCGCCGATCCTCGTCGGCTACCTGTACCCCCATTTCGGCTTCGCGGGCGTGTTCGGCGTGACGACGGTCGTGCTGCTGCTCGGCGCAATCGCCGTGGTCTTGATGGGCGTGCCGACCCGTGGACGCTCGCTGGAAGACATCGCTGCCGGAGAAGCGGCTTGAACCCGCCCACCGGAAGCACCTTGCATCCGTTCCTCGTGCTGGCGGGCGCGCAAGCAAACGGCGATCAGCCGGGCACGCTCTATCGCGCGCTCGATACGGTGCTGGCCGACACTCTCGGCCATACGCTCTTCACGATTCTGCGCTATGACGACGCGACAAACGAATCTGCGCGCATCTACAGCAATCGTCCGGCCGAATACCCGGTTGCCGCAACCAAGCCGCTATCGGGCGGCAACTGGGTCGAGACGGTGCTCAAGCGCGGCGAAGCGTTCATCGGCGCAACGCCTGACGATCTGCGCGCCGTTTTCGCCGATCATGAACTGATCGCCTCGCTCGGCTGCGAGAGCGTGCTGAACGTACCGGTGCGCTGGGACGGGCGCACGCTGGCGTCGCTGAATCTGCTCCATAGGCGCGCGTGGTATCGCGACGAACATGTGCCCCTCGCGCAGGCTCTCGCGCAGTTCACGCTGCCCGCGCTGCTAGATGCCTGATGCCTGACGCTCGACGCCCGATGCCTCGCGGGCGCCCGAGCGCCGGTTCACCGAAACACTCACGGACTAACAAGGGGAAGACGCGTGGAAAGCATTCTGTTGTCGAACGCCAGCCTGCTCGACGTCGAGCGCGCCGAATTGCGCGAAGGGCATCACGTGCTGGTCGAAAACGGCTTGATCAAGGAGGTCTCGGACCGTCCATTGAAAAGCGCTTCCGCGCGTGAGATCGACCTGCGCGGCAAGACCCTGATGCCCGGTCTGATCGATCTGCACGTGCACGTCGTGGCAGTGCAATTGAATCTTTCGCAACAGGTGAACATGCCGAACGTGCTCGTCACGTTGCGCTCGGTGCCGATCATGCGCGCGATGCTGCGGCGCGGCTTTACTACCGTGCGCGATGCGGGCGGCGCGGGTTATCCGCACAAGCAGGCCGTCGAAAGCGGCCTTGCGGTCGGGCCGCGCCTGTTCGTGGCGGGCCGCGCGCTAAGCCAGACCGGCGGGCACGGCGACATGCGGGCGCGTTCCGACTATATGGGCGGTAGTGCGCCCTGCGGTTGCTGCGTGCGCGTCGGTGCGCTGGCGCGCGTGGCGGACGGCGTCGACGAAGTTCGCCGCGCCGCCCGCGAAGAACTGCAGATGGGAGCGGATCATCTGAAGATCATGGCTTCGGGCGGCGTGGCATCGCCGACCGATCCCGTCGGCGCATTCGGCTATGCGCAAGAGGAGGTGCGCGCGATCGTCGAGGAAGCGCGTGCGCGGCACACGTATGTGATGGCGCATGCATACACGGCAGAGGCAATTGCGCGCGTCGTGCGCTGGGGAGTGCGCACGATCGAGCACGGCAACCTCGTCGATGCCCCCACGGCAAAGTTAATGGCGGAAATGGGCGCATACGTGGTGCCGACGCTCGTCACTTACGAAGCGCTCGCCAAAGAAGGTGCGCAATACGGCCTTGGCGAAGAAAGTGTCGCGAAGATCGCAGACGTGCGCGAAGCGGGCCTACGCTCGCTCGAAATCTACAGCGATGCGGGCGTCAAAATGGGCTTCGGTTCGGATCTGCTGGGACCGTCACAGCGTCTTCAGAGTGACGAGTTTCGCATCCGCGCAGAGGTGCTCGGCAATGCCGCCACGCTCAGCTGCGCCACCACCACGGCCGCCGAAGTACTTGGGTTGCCCGACAAGCTCGGCCGCGTGGCACCGGGGGCGTTCGCCGATATGCTGGTCGTCGATGGTGATCCGTTACGCGACATCACGTGCCTGCTAGGACAGGGAGAACGCATGCCCCTCGTCATGAAGGGCGGTGAGATTTACTTTGACGAGATGTGAGCGCGACTCCGGTCTCGCTGCAGCGTCGGCTTCAGGAGCGTTGGCGTTCAGCGGCTAGCCGGCCCAATAGCGTCTCGACCAGCCCGCGGGTTCCTTCTGGAACCCGCGTTTTTTTCGCCAGCTACCTTCATTGACCGACCCCCAGGTTCTTGCGGCCGACCGGAAATTCAATCTTAAAGAATCCCCTTGTGATGCCGTTGAAGAGTTGTTTGCGCGCTAAAGCCTTCAATTGGCAACAGAAAGCGCCCAGAAAAAGGGAATAAAAAGCGCGACGGCACAACAATGGCGCTTACCTGCATTGTCTTGGTGCGGTCGGTCGCGCGAGAAGGATCAATCTAAACCATAAGCCCCGGGGAAGGTCATGGCGGACGCCAATGAGATTGTCGATTTGACGCGAGAAGTTCACCGTATTGCGAAGGGCAATGTATCGGATATCAACGACATCAATCGTGAAACCACGTTTCTCGCCATCAACGCGCTGATCGAATCGGCCCGTGCCGGCGACGCCGGCCGCGGTTTCGCCGTGGTCGCAAATCAGGTCAAGGTGGTGTCGCAACGCATCGGACAGTTGACCACCGAACTGGGCCGCGAACTCACGGCCCTCGGTGACCGGATGATCACGCAGCTCGAGCAGCAGGAAGCGCAACGCCTCACCGATCTCGCGCTCAACATGATCGAGATTATCGATCGCAACCTCTACGAACGTTCCTGCGATGTGCGCTGGTGGGCGACCGACTCCGCGATTGTCGATTGCCTTGCGCACGACATCCCCGAACACCGCGCGTTCGCGTCAGAGCGGCTGGGCGTGATTCTCGACAGCTACACCGTGTACCTCGATCTGTGGGTGATCGACATGGCCGGCAATGTCGTAGCCACCGGCCGGCCCGGCCAGTTCGCCACGGCAGGGCAAGAGAACGTGGCGGACAAGCCGTGGTTCAAGGCGGCCGCGAAGTCGGCATCGGGCGCCGAGTATGCGGCGGCCGAACTCGAGTCAGTGGCGGCGCTCGGTGGCGCCGCCGTGGCGACGTACGCCGCGGCCATTCGTGAGGGCGGCGCCAACCGTGGGCGTCCGCTCGGCGTACTGGCCGTCTTCTTCAACTGGGCGCCGCAAGCCTCGACGGTCGTCAAGGGCGTGCGTTTGTCTGCGGAGGAGTGGACGCGTACACGCTGCCTGCTCGTGGATGCACGCAAGCGCGTGATCGCCACTTCAGACGACAAAGGCATGCTGCAAGAAGTGCTGCCGCTCAAAGTGGGCGATCCGAAGGCGGGCGCGTATCGACCGGACGCGGACACATTGGTGACCTACGCACTCACGCCGGGCTACGAAACATACGAAGGGATGGGCTGGTACGGCGTGATCGTGCGCAAGCGCGCGGGGCGATGAGAATCGCACACTCGGCATGCCGCATTGCAAACTCGACGATCGGGTCCCTAAAAACTTTAGTCCGTTCGCCCCGCCCGCAATGCGCTTTGAGTCGATCTTTGCGTTTGCGTTTGCGTTTGCGTTTGCGCGAAGCGAGTCGGACCTTTGCGTTCGCGTGAGTCCTGCAGACAAATGTTTATTCGGGGTTTCGCGCTTGCTCGGCAACGTTGGATTTCGAGCGGCGCAGAACTGCTCATTCCGGAGTCGCCCCGTTACACAGCGCGATAGGCAGACGTGATTTGCACCGAATCCCCGTTTGCACAATCCAGTGGCCGTCGGATACATTATCAAGTCGGCATCAGTAAATTTGACGTCAACCAGCCCATTGGCTGGTGCGGCCGATGGCGCCCCGGCCCAGCCATTTCCGAAACCATGATGCCGACTCGATAACAGCCCGACTGTAGTAGCGAAGATGTGCCCGGAAGAACTGCGTGACACGCTAAGCCAGAGTGGCTTAGCCGGTCAGCGCCTTCGCACTCCGTATGAGGCACCTGATACACAGGAGACAGCGATGGACCAGTCGCAACGCCAGCACATCGAAACAGTCCTCCTGACGACCACCAGTGGATCGGCGGCAGGCGCACGCGCGCACGATGCGATCATCCAGAGTTCGTGGCGGCGTTGCGTGCACCAGTACGGTCTTGATCCTGCCCGCATGCAGGAGGCGCGCATCCTGCCGCAGTTCCGTTTGCGCGAACATCAGCAACGTATCGACGATTTCACGCGGATCGCCCGCCACGGCCTCGACACCTTGTACAGCCAGGTGGGAGGGATGGGCTACGTGGTCCTGTTGACGGATGCCGACGGCGTCACTGTCGACTTTCGCGGCGAGGCCAATGCGGACGCAGCCCTGCGCCGCGCCGGCCTGTATCTGGGCGCCGAATGGAGTGAGAACGGCGCGGGCACCTGCGCGGTGGGTACTGCGCTCGCGACAGGTCAGGCGTTGACTGTGCATCAGGACGATCATTTCGATGCGACGCACATTCCGTTGACCTGCACCGCTGCGCCGCTGTTCGATTCGTATGGCCAGCTCAACGCGATTCTCGACATCTCCGCATTGTGTTCACCGCAGGCCAAGTACAGTCAAATGCTTGCGCTCCAACTGGTGCGCATGTACGCGAACCGGATCGAGGACGCTAACTTTCTGCGCCGGCATCGGCAGGACTGGATGCTCAAGCTCAGTCCGGCGCCCGAGTTCCTCGATGTCAATCCGGAGTATCTGATTGCTCTCGACGCCGGCGGCCGGATCTCCGGCCATAACCGCCGTGCGCAGCAAATGCTGATAGCCGAGCCGGGTGTCGAGACAATGGGCCAGTCTCTGCTCGGCATGCGATTCGATGAGCTGTTTGATGCCCGCCCGGAAGACCTCGGTCGCTTCGTTTATTCGCGACCCAGCGAGCAGCGCGTCCTGCGGTTGAGCCGTAGTGGGAAACGGCTGTACCTGAGCGTGATGCCGCCCGTGCTGCGCTTGCACCATCCGATGCAGGACGACGTATCGCCGCCGCTGCCAACCGAGCTGGCTGCGCTATGCGGTGGCGATGCGGCATTACAGCAGCAATTGCAGCGTGCTGCCAGGCTGATTGATTCGCCGATCAATCTACTGATCAACGGCGAGACCGGAAGCGGCAAGGAATTCCTGGCCAAGGCACTGCATCGAGCCAGCTCGCGTCGCAATGGCCCGTTCATCGCGGTCAACTGCGCGGCGATCCCCGAAGCGCTGATCGAAAGCGAACTGTTCGGACATCTACCCAACAGTTTCTCGGGCGCCGGTTCGAAACCGAAGCGCGGCCTGATCGAGGAGGCCAACGGCGGCACGCTATTCCTCGACGAGATTGGCGACATGCCGCGCGAGCTGCAGTCGCGTCTGCTGCGGGTACTGTCCGAAGGCGAGGTGCTGGCGATCGGCGCTTCGCGTCCCGTGCCCGTCGACGTGCGGGTGATTTCGGCCACCCACCATCCGCTTGACCAATTGATCAGCACCGGGCGGTTTCGCGAGGACCTGTATTACCGTCTCAACGGTGCACGCCTTGTACTGCCGCCGTTGCGCGAGCGCAGCGATCTGGACTGGCTGGTGCAAAAGCTGCTCGCCGTGCCAGGAACCGGGTCCGGCTTCACGATCTCGGAGGCCGCGCGTGAGCGGCTGCATCGGCATCGCTGGCCGGGCAACCTGCGCGAACTGCGCAATGCGCTCGAATATGCCCGAGCGGTTTGCAGCCACGAACACATCGAAGCGCATGACCTCCCCGAAGGCATAGGCGACACGGCCGTGGACACCCTCGCGGAACCTGCGTCGTCAGATCCGGCGGCGCATCCGGCCCATGCACACGACGGGACCACCTTGCCGGCCGAGGGCAAGCTGCTCATGCAGCACCTGCGCGCCTCGGGCTGGAATCTGAGCGCCGTCGCGCGCGAGATCGGTATCAGCCGCATGACACTGTATCGCCGCATGGCGCGCTACGGGATTCAGTCGCCAAACCGCAGCGACGCCAAAGCAGGCGATATTCAGCGCTGACTGCGTGGCTGCCGCGTGCGGCCGATACGCGTGTCCAGCATGATGCAACTGCACGTGTGACACCTGTCACGGCACACGGCTGCGTCTGTGCATTTCGCGCCCATATTTCCGGGTTATCACCTGGGTTTTCTGTCCCATTGGATCGACACGTCATTGGCATAGCAGTTGCAGTAGGTGGGCCTGTCAAAACAAGTACATCAGGAGACAGGCATGCGCGAACCTGCGCCGGTTCGTTCGCCGCTGGTCGGCATCATCGCCAACCCCATTTCGGCACGCGATATCCGTCGAGTCATCGCGAACGCGAACAGCCTGCAACTGGCCGACCGCGTGAATATCGTGCTGCGGCTGTTGTCTGCGCTGGCCGCGGGCGGCGTTGGCCGCGTGCTGATGATGCCGGATCGGGAAGGGTTGCGGGCAATGCTGCAGCGGCACCTTGCGCGTTCTTCAGGGCCTGACTGCACGCTGGCGGCGGTCGATTATCTGAACATGGCTGTCACTGGCAGCGTGGACGACACGCTGTGCGCCGCACGAATGATGCGAGAGGCCGGTGTAGCGGCTATCGTGGTCCTCGGCGGTGACGGGACGCATCGCGCGGTAGTCCGCGAGTGCGGCGACGTGCCGATCGTCGGGCTTTCCACGGGCACCAACAACGCCTTTCCCGAAATGCGCGAGCCCACTATCACCGGGCTGGCTACCGCCCTGTTCGCAAGCGGGCGCATCCCGGCGCGGTGCGCGCTCGCGAGTAACAAGCGCCTCGAAGTGACGATTCGCGAGCCGAACGGTGCGGTGCACACGGATATCGCACTGGTCGACGCGGTCATCTCCCGCGAGCAATACATCGGCGCGCGTGCGGTGTGGAAGACCGACATGCTGACGGCGGTGTATGTGTCATATGCGAGTCCGCAGGCAATCGGCCTGTCCGCGATCGCGGGCCTGCTCGAACCGGTTGGCCGGCACGAGCGCGGTGGCCTCGCCATCGAACTGGGCCGTCAGGGGCAATGCGCGTTCGAACTGATGGCTCCGATTGCGCCCGGACTGATGCGGTCGGTGCCGGTCGCCTGCTGGCATCGCCTGGAGGACGCCGTGCCAGAGCGTGTGCACCAGGGCGCCGGCATCGTCGCACTCGACGGCGAGCGCGAGCTGGCATTCGATAAGGATGACGAAGTATTCGTGACACTGCAAGAAAACGCTTTTTCCAGCATCGACGTGGCCGCGTGCATGAGCTACGCCGCTGGCGCGCACCTGATGCGCCGCGCCGCGGGCGCAGGCCTGACCGATCCCGAATTCCGCATCTTCACCCCCTAAACCTGAAAAAGGAGACAAACATGCAAGCAGACATCGCTGCAGGGCAGGCCCGGCTGCCGCTAGACAAGGAGGCGCTGCTCGCGGTCTATCGCAAGATGCGCACGATCCGCGAGTTCGAGGAGCGGCTGCACGTCGACTTTGGCCGTGGCGACATCCCCGGCTTCGTTCATCTCTATGCCGGTGAGGAAGCGACCGGCGTCGGCATCCTGCATCACCTGGGCGACGGCGATCGCATTGCGAGCACGCATCGCGGACATGGCCATTGCATCGCCAAAGGCGTGGACCCCGTGGCGATGATGAAGGAGATCTACGGTCGAAAGGGGGGCTCCTGCAACGGCAAGGGCGGCTCGATGCATATCGCGGATCTGTCGAAGGGAATGATGGGTGCCAACGGCATTCTCGGTGCCGGTGCGCCGTTGATCTGCGGCGCGGCGCTGGCCGCCAGGTTCCGCGGCAAAGGCGAGGTAGGCGTTACCTTTTGCGGCGACGGCGCGTCGAACCAGGGCACGTTTCTCGAAAGCCTGAACCTGGCGGCAGTCTGGAATTTGCCGGTGATCTTCGTGATCGAGAACAACGGTTATGCCGAATCCACTGCGCGCGAATACGGTACGGCCGTGGACAGCTATGTGGATCGCGCAGCCGGCTTCGGCATTCCTGGCGTGACGGTGGACGGCACCGACTTCTTCGCCGTGCACGAGGCCGCAGGCGAGGTCATCCGGCGCGCGCGCGAGGGTGGCGGCCCGTCGTTGCTCGAATGCAAGACGGTGCGCTTCTTCGGCCACTTCGAAGGAGATGCACAGACTTATCGCGGCCCCGGCGAACTCGACGACATTCGCAGCAACAAGGATTGCATCAAGAAGTTCGTGCAAACGGTGGTGCGGGCCGAAGTGATTTCCCGCGATGCACTGGATGCGATTGATCGCGAAGTCGCGGCGTTGATCGAGCATTCGGTCGTGGAGGCCAAGGCGGCTCCGCTGCCGGGACCCGACGATCTGCTCGCGGACGTCTACGTCAGCTACTGAAATTACCGTGCGACGACCGAACCAATAATTCATCCATCAGGAGACTCCATCATGGCCAGAAAATTGAGTATGAAGCTGGCGATCAATGAAGCGATCGACCAGGAAATGACCCGCGACCCGACCGTGATCATGCTGGGCGAGGACATTGTCGGCGGCGCCGGCGCGAACGGTGAAGCGGACGCGTGGGGCGGCGTGCTCGGCGTAACGAAGGGCCTGTACGCCAAACATGGCGACCGTTTGCTCGACACGCCGCTGTCCGAGTCCGCTTACGTCGGTGCGGCCATCGGCGCCGCCGCGTGCGGCATGCGGCCGATTGCCGAGCTCATGTTCATCGACTTCATGGGTGTGTGCTTCGATCAGATCTACAACCAGGCCGCGAAGTTTCGCTACATGTTCGGCGGCAAGGCCGAAACGCCGGTCGTGATCCGCGCGATGGTCGGCGCCGGCTTTCGGGCCGCCGCCCAGCACAGCCAGATGCTGACGCCGTTGTTCACGCACATTCCCGGCCTCAAGGTAGTGTGCCCGTCCACGCCTTACGACACCAAGGGGCTGCTGATCCAGGCTATCCGCGACAACGACCCGGTGATCTTCTGCGAACACAAGAACCTGTACGGCCTCGAAGGCGATGTGCCTGAAAGCTCGTACACGGTGCCGTTCGGCGAGGCGAACATCGTGCGCGACGGCAAGCACGTATCGATCGTCACCTACGGCCTGATGGTTCATCGCGCACTGGAGGCCGCCACCGCACTGGCCGCGGAGGGCATCGAAGCGGAGGTCGTGGATCTGCGCACGCTGTCGCCACTGGATATGGATACCGTGCTTGAGACGGTGGAGAACACGGGCCGTCTGGTTGTCGTGGACGAGGCCAGTCCACGCTGCAACATCGCGACCGACATCTCCGCACAGGTGGTTCAACAGGCCTTCGGCGCGCTCAAGGCCGGGATCGAGATGGTCTGTCCACCGCATACGCCGGTGCCCTTCTCGCCCGTGCTGGAAGACCTGTACATCCCGAGCGCCGCGCGGATCGCGGACGCGGCGCGCCGCACGATGAAAGGAGGGAAGAACTGATGGCCGCGATTACCCCGATCGTGATGCCCAAGTGGGGGCTGGAGATGCGCGAAGGCACGGTGCAGGACTGGCTGGTGCGGGAAGGCGAGCGCATCGAAGTAGGAACGGCGCTGCTCGACGTGGATACCGACAAGATTTCCAACTCGGTGGAAGCACCCGATGCGGGACTGCTGCGCCGCATCGTCGCCCGGAGCGGCGAGACGCTGCCCGTCAAGGCGCTGCTTGGCGTGCTGGCGGAGATGGACGTGAGCGATGCCGAGATCGATGCGTACGTCGCCGCTTTCGAGGTGCCGGTCATGGAGGGCGACGACGAGGACGCCGGCCCGGCATTCGATTACGTCGAGGTGGACGGCATCCGCGTGCGCTATGCGCGACGTGGGCCGGAGTCGGGTACGCCGGTGCTCTTCATCCACGGCTTCGGCGGCGACCTGAACAACTGGCTGTTCAACCTCGATGCAGTGGCCGCGACGCATCCGGTGATCGCACTCGATCTGCCCGCGCACGGCCTGTCCCAGGTGCGGCTGGCGGGCACGACGCTGCAGGAACTGGCCGCCTTCGTCGGCCGCTTCCTGGAGGCCGTCGATGTCCCGTCGGCCCATCTGGTCGGCCACTCGATGGGCGGCGGCGTGGCAGCGCAACTGGCGGTGGATGCGCCGGGCAAGGTCCGCTCGCTGGCGCTGATCAGCAGCGCCGGCCTGGGCGACGAAGTCAACGCCGATTACACCGATGGCTTCGTGCGTGCGCAGTCGCGCCGCGAACTCAAGCCCGTGGCCGAACTGCTGTTCAACGACACGGCGCTCGTGAGCCGACAGTTGCTGGACGATCTGCTCAAGTACAAGCGGCTCGACGGTGTCGCTGAAGCACTCGACGCGCTGGGCACGCAGTTGTTCGGCGGCGGCAGGCAACGCGAGCAGCCCGGCCGGGCGCTCAGCCGCTTTGACGGGCCGGTGCTGGTGGTCTGGGGCCGCGAGGACCGCATCATCCCCAGCGCCCATGCCGCCGCCGCGCCTGCCGGCGCGGTGGTGGAAGTGCTCGACGGCGCTGGCCACATGCCGCAGATGGAAAAGGCCAACGAGGTGAACGCGCTGCTGCGCCAGCACCTGGGCTAGTGAGGCCGGCCGGCACGAGCGCGGGCATTCTGCGAAGCGATGCACCTCAGGATGCACCGGTCGATTACCGACGAAGAAAACGGTGGGGTGCCGTGGCGCACCTCATTCAAAACAAACCGGAGAATCTGCAACGATGAAAGCAGCACGTTTTTATGATCGCGGTGACATTCGCATCGAAGACATTCCCGAGCCCGTCGTCGAGCCGGGCACCGTTGGCATCGACGTAGCATGGTGTGGCATCTGCGGCACCGACCTGCATGAATTCATGGAAGGGCCGATTTTCATACCGCCGTGCGGCCATCCGCACCCGATCTCCGGAGAGTCCGCTCCGATCACCATGGGGCATGAATTCTCTGGCGTCGTGTATGCGGTGGGCGAAGGCGTGACCGATATCGAAGTCGGCCAGCATGTGGTGGTTGAGCCTTATATCGTGGCCGACGACGTACCCACGGGGCCGGGCGAAAACTATCACCTGTCGAAGAACATGAATTTCATCGGTCTGGGTGGCCGCGGCGGCGGCCTGGCCGAAAAGATTGCCGTCAAGCGACGCTGGGTGCATCCGGTTTCAAGCGCCATCCCGCTGGATCAGGCCGCGCTGATCGAGCCGCTGTCGGTCGGCCACCATGCGTACACCCGTAGCGGCGCGAAGGCGGGGGATGTGGCTCTCGTCGGCGGCGCGGGTCCGATTGGCCTCTTGCTGTCGGCCATTCTCAAAGCCAAGGGTCTGCGTGTGATCGTGACGGAACTGAGCGCGAAGCGTAAGGAAAAAGCAGGTGAATCCGGCGTGGCCGATCACATCCTCGACCCGTCGGAAGTGGACGTGGCCGCGGAAGTGATGAAGATCACCAGCGGCAAGGGCGTCGACGTGGCGTTCGAATGCTCGAGCGTGAACAAGGTTCTGGACACGCTGGTGGCCGCTACCAAACCAACCGGCGTGGTGGTGATCGTGTCCATCTGGAGCCATCCGGCAACTGTCAACGTGCACAGCGTGGTCATGAAGGAGTTGGACGTGCGCGGCACGATTGCGTACTGCAATGACCATCAGGAAACGATCAAGCTGGTGGAGGAAGGCAAGATCGATCTGGCGCCGTTCATCACGCAACGCATCCAACTGGATGACCTGATTCGCAAAGGATTCGACACCCTGATTCATAACAACGAATCGGCCGTGAAAATTATCGTCCAGCCGAGACTGAAGTGAGCGGGGCTCGCGTGTGACAAGGGCATGGCTGCCTGTTCAGACCTCCGGGCTTCGGCTCGTCTGCGGACGAGCCGAAGCCCGGACACCATACCAAGGCATACCAAGGAGACATTCATGCAGCAGACTTCTCTTCCCCTCGCCGGCAAAGCGGCCGTCGTGACCGGTGGTGCGCGCGGCATCGGACGTGGCATCGTCATGGCGCTGGCCGAGGCTGGCGCCGACATTCTTATCGCGGACCTGCTGGAGGACGAGATGCTCGCCACACAGGAGGCCGTGCGAAGTCTGGGCCGCAAGGCGCTGGTGCGCCGCGTGGACGTGACGGACGCTGCGCAGGTGCAGGCCATGGTCGATCAGTCCGTGGCCGAACTGGGCGGGCTCGACATCATGGTCAACTGTGCGGGCGTCATCAACATTCACCCGGTCGCGGATCTCACCGAGAAGGACTGGGACTTCGTAATGGACGTCAATGCCAAAGGCACATTCCTCGGCTGCAAGGCCGCGCTGGGGCCGATGCTTGCGCGGCGCTCGGGACGCATCATCAACGTGGCCTCCATCGCGGGTAAGGAGGGCTTTCCCAACCTTGCGCACTACAGCGCGTCCAAATTTGCGGTGGTAGGCTTTACCAACGCGCTGGCCAAGGAGGTGGCGCAGGAAGGCGTCACCGTCAACGCCATTTGTCCCGGCATCGTGCGTACCTACATGTGGGACCGCCTCGCCGACGAGTGGAAGAACGACGGTGAATCGGTGGAGGACTCGTGGGCTCGCCACCAGCTCGCGCTCATTCCGCAGGGACGTGCGCAGACGCCGCAGGACATGGGGCAAATGGCGCTGTTCTTCGCGACGATGGACAACGTGACCGGCCAGTCCGTCAACGTGGACGGCGGATTTACGTTTCACTAATCCACCAGGCACCGCCGCACCAGCTTGCGCCAGTTCGATTTAGGGGCCTATGCCATTTGACATCGTTCACTTCGACGCCGACACCACCGATCCCCTGGCGGCAGAGGCGGAGTTGCTGTCGCTGGCCGAGACGGGCCGGTGCGTCGCGCATCTGTGGCAGGCGCCGCGCTCGCTCGTGGTGCCGCGCAGCTACCGGCGCTTCGCGGCTCTCGATAGTGCTCGCGCCGGGTTCGCGGAGCGAGGATGCCCGGTTTTTCTGCGCATGTCGGGCGGTGGGCTGGTGCCGCAGGGGCCTGGAATCCTCAACCTGAGCCTCGCTTATCGGGTACGGGGCACCGCGGGCCGGAATTCCGAAGCAGTCTATCGGCATCTGTGTGAAATCCTGCGCGACGCGCTGGGCACGCTCGGGCTTCACACGCATTGGGAGGCGGTGGAAGGCTCGTTCTGCGACGGACGCTTCAACCTCGCCTGGGGACGGCCGGGCGACGCGCAAAAGCTGGCTGGCACGGCGCAATACTGGCGCGGCGTGCGAACGCACGCGGGTGGGGCGCATGCGTCGCTGTACGCGGTGCTGGCTCATGCGGTGTTGCTGGTCAGCGCCGATCCGCAGGAGATCAATCAGCGCGCCAATGCTTTTGAAGACGCCATTGGAAGCGGGCGGCATTACGAAGCCGGGCGCGTCATCAGCGTACAGCAGGCGCTTTGCCGAACAGGGCTGGTGCCGCCGGACGAACTGATGGAATCGGTCCTGGCGGCGCTGCGTGCTAGTGTGATGGCTGCGCCGCCACCGTTCGGCAACGAGGATTGAATGCAATGGCGGACTGAGCACAGCGAGGGGAGGCTTCGCCACGGAGCATGCTGAAGCACCGCAATTGCATTGCCTTGCCAGTCCGTCGCTTCGCTCGAACTGTACTGTCTCATCATTGTGCGGCGTAGATACTCCAATTAGAATTTTTAACGCCTGCAACGAATGAGTCCGAGCCGGAGCCGTTGAATGCATATCCTGATCGTCGAAGACGAGCCCAAAACCAGTGCATACCTCAAAAAAGGCCTTGAAGAATCGGGCTTCTCCGTCGATGTTGCCAGCGACGGCGCCGACGGCCTTCTGCTCGCTCAGGAACAGGACTACGACGTCATCGTGCTCGACGTCATGCTGCCGACCATGGACGGATGGGCCGTGCTCAAGGTGCTGCGCGCGACGCATGCCACTCCGGTGCTGTTCCTTACCGCCCGAGACGACGTGAACGACCGCGTGCGCGGCCTCGAACTGGGCGGCGACGATTACCTTGTCAAACCGTTCGCGTTTGTCGAATTTCTGGCTCGCGTGCGCACCCTGGCGCGGCGGGGCCCGCCGCGAGAGAGCGAACGGCTCGCGGTCGGCGATCTGGAAATGGACATACAGCGCCGGCGCGTGAAGCGCGGCGCAACGCGTATTGATCTAACGCCCCGAGAATTCTCCCTGTTGCAGCTGCTCGTGCGCCGTCAGGGCGAGGTGCTGAGCCGCACGCAAATCGCGTCATACGTGTGGGACATGAATTTCGACAGCGATACGAACGTGGTCGAGGTGGCGATTCGCCGCTTGCGCGCGAAGATCGACGACGGTTTTCCCGTCAAGCTGATCCAGACCGTGCGCGGCGTGGGATATGTAATCGAAGCGAAAGAGCCGGACTGATGGCCGCACGCTCGCTGACCACCACGCTTGCACTCGCGTTCGCGGGCACGACGCTGCTCGTGTTCGCGCTGGTCGGCAGCGCGCTGTATTTCGCGCTTGACCGCCAGGTCAAGCAGCAGGACGACCTCGATATCGTGCTGATCGCGCGGCACACGCGGCGTCTCGCGCAGGAGCTCAATACGCTCGACGAACTGCGCAGCCACGGCGACCGTCTGACTAGCCAGGTGCTGGGCAACCTCGCGCTATCCATGGAAGTGCGCGATTCGCAGCGCAAGCTGCTGTTCGAACACAACACCGCCGCCATTGCGGACGCTGCGACGCCGTCGCCCGCGCTCATGAAACGAGTCGGGGCCTCACAACGCATTACCGAAGCCGATATCGCGGAGTGGCGCACCGCGCAGGGGTTGCCGGTGCGAGGACTCGCCGCGGATGCTGTGCTGCGCGACGGCACGCCGGTCACGATCATCATCGCGCGCAATATGACGGACCGCTGGCGCCTGCTCGACAGGTATCGCGAGCGGCTGTATGTGGCGGGTCTCGCGGGTATGCTGCTCGCGTTCCTGATGAGCTGGTTGCTGGTGCGCGAGTCTTTGCGGCCATTGCGCGCAATGACGCGCAGCGCGGCCACGGTCACCGTCGACCAACTGCACACGCGCATCGAAGCCGATGGTGCGCCGAATGAACTGGCCGCGCTCATCGTGTCGCTGAATGCGATGCTGGACCGCCTGCACGGCGGCTTCGAACGGATGTCGCAATACACGGCGGACCTCGCCCACGATATGCGCACGCCGCTTGGCAATCTGCGCGGATCGACTGAAGTCGCGCTGTCACGCCTCCGTTCGGCCGACGAATATCAGTCAGTGCTCGCATCGAATCTCGAAGAGTGCGAACGATTGTCGCGCATGATCGAAAGCGTGCTGTTTCTGGCCCGTGCCGAAAACCCGCAGTTCGTCAAGACGCTCACGCAGGTCGATGCGCAGCAGGAGCTCTCGCGCATCGCCGAATACTTCGAGGGCGTCGCCGACGAAGCCGGCGTGCAAATTCGCGTAACAGGCGACGGCCGGTTGCGCGCCGACGTCGAGCTATTCCGGCGGGCGGTCAACAATCTGCTTGCGAATGCACTCCGTTATACGCCGCACGGGGGCGTGATCACATTGGATGCACAGACTCCCGCCGAGGCGCCCGATACACTGCGCGTGACCGTGGCGAACGAGGGCAAGCCAATCGATCCGGCCTTGCTCGAGCGGGTATTCGATCGCTTCTATCGCGTGGACCCGTCGCGCAAAAGCGGGCCGAATGCGTCCGGCTCCGCGGGTCTGGGGCTTGCCATTGTGCGCACCATCATGGAACTGCATGGCGGCAGCGCGCATGCCGAAAGCGACGCGGCCGGTACACGCTTCATCTTGACGTTTGCAGCCGCCTAGACGGCGAGTTCGGTTACGTGGCCGCCGCCGTGTTCCCGCTTTCATCGAGCGACGTGCGGCTCCAGCCGCCGCCCAGCGCTTTTAGCAACTGCACACTGGCATCAACTCGCCGTGCGTCGATCAGTTCCTGCGTGCGTTCATTCGTCAGCGCAATGGTTTGTGCGGTCACCACATCAAGGTAGCTCACGGCTCCCGCCTGATAGCGGTTCATTGTCAGCTTCAAAGACAACTCAGCGGCCGATGTCGCGCGTTGCTGGCTGTCCGCTTCGCTAGCCAGTGTCGTCAGCGTGGACAGGTTGTCTTCCACTTGCTGGAACGCAGTGAGCACAGTCTGCCGGTAATCCGCCACTGCGCTGTCGTACTGCGCGTTCGCGCCCTGCAACGCGGCATGGCGGCGGCCGCCGTCGAACAGCGTGCCGGCCAGTTGCGCGCCGAGCGACCAGAAGAGGCTGGGCGCCGTGAGCCACGGCGCGAAGAACGTGCTTTCGAGTCCCGCAGTGGCCGACAACGTCAGGTCCGGATAGTAGGCGGCACGCGCCTCGCCGATCTGAGCGTTGGCCGCCGCCACGCGCCGCTCGGCGGCTGCGATGTCCGGTCTGCGTTCCAGCAGTTGCGACGGGACGCCCGTCGGAATCTGCGGCAACGCAACGCTTTTCACTTCACTGGCCAGTGCGAACGACGACGCAGGCATGCCGATCAGTGTCGCGATGGCGTGTTGAAGCTGCGCACGTTGTACGTCGATGTCCGTGTCCTGGCTGCGGGTGCTTTCCAGTTGCGTCTGCGCCTGCGCAACGGCCGATGCGTCGATTGCACCGTCCTTTAACTGCTGTTGCACGATGCTCAAGGCCGCGGCATACGCGGTAACGCTATCGTCGAGCAGCTTCTTCTGACGATCGAGCGAACGCAGATCGAAGTAATCGGTTGCGAGATCGCTGGCGACCGACAGGCGCACAGCCTGAAGGTCCGCCTCGCTTGCCTGCGCGTTGTCGTGCGCATAGACGGTCGCATCCTTCACCCGGCCGAACAGATCGGGCTCCCAGCTTGCGGTGGCGCCCACCGAGTAGTCGGGCACTGTCTTTCCCGCGAGCGAATGCCCAAGCACGTTCTGCGACAACCTCGTGCGCGACTGCGCCGCGCCCGCCGTCACCGTGGGTGCGTAGCCGGCACGCTGGTAGTCGAGCATCGCGCGGGCGGCCTGCAACTGCGCTACCGCTTTCGCCACGGTTTGATTCGATACATCGACGCGCGCTTCGAGCTGGTCCAGTTCGGCGTCGTGAAAGAGCGTCCACCACGGGCCGGGCGGCTCGGTATCGGCTGGCACAGCGACGCGCCAGCCCGGCGCCGCCGCGCCCGCGCCCGCGTATTGAGCGGGCACGGCCGCTTCCGGTTGATGATAGGTCGGCAGCGTCGAACACGCGGTCAACGCGCAGGCAGTGACGATAGCCGCGCTGCGGCGGGCGAATGGATGAAAAAGAGTGAGCATGATCCGTCTCCTGGATCGCTTAACCGCGCCGTGCCGCGGGCGCGGCGACGCGCACCGGCTGGCCGTCCGCGAGCGCATCGCCCGGATTGTCGATTACCTGATCCGTCGACGTGACACCGGTCGCGATTTCAACGTAGGTGCCGAAGTCCCGGCCGATCGTCACCTTGCGAAGATGCGCGCGACCGTCCTGTCCGATCACCGCAACCGTCACGCCATCGGGTCGGAACAGCAATGCGCTCACCGGAAGTTCGAGCGCGGGGTGCTGCGTGCGCAACGCCAGATGAACCTGCGCATACGCGCCGGGCAACAACGCGCCGTCGCGATTGTCGACATCGATCTCCACGCGCAGCGTCCGGCTGACAGAATCGATTGCGTCGGCGCTGCGCGCGACGGTCGCGGCAAACGTGCGGCCCGGATACTGCTGGGTCGTCAAATAGACCTGTGTGCCCGCGGTGATGCTGCCGGCATCGTCCTGCGGCACGTTCACGTAAACGCGCAAGCGGTCAGTTTGTTCGACGTGGAAAAGCTCTCCCGGCGCACTCGCAAGACCCGGCGATCCTCCTGACGTGACGAGCGCTCCCACATCGACATTGCGCACGGTGACGACGCCGTCGAACGGCGCGGTCACCTTCTCGTAAGACACAAGCTCGCTCAACCGCGCGACGTTCGCCTGCGCCGACGCGAGCGCGGCGAGTTTTGCGGCGCTGTCGCTCGTCTTTGAGTCGGCATCCTGCTGCGACACCGATTGCGTTTGCAACATTGTCTGCCAGCGCCGCGCAGTGCTGTCGGCGAATGCGTAGTTGGCCTTGGCGGTGGCCACGTCGGCGCGTGCCTGTTGCAACTGGGCGTCGAGTTCCGGCGTTTCGATGTCGGCGAGCGTTTGTCCGGCCCGGACTTTCGTGCCGATGTCCGCGTACCAGTGCCGAACGTAGCCGCTCGTGCGCGCATAGATCGACGCGTCGGCATACGGCATCACGGAACCGGGCAACAACAGTTCCTGCGAAGCCGGCGCCCGTTTTGGCCGCACCGCATCGACTATCGTTTCGCGTTGTGCTGCGACCTGTTGCGAGAGTTCGGTGCTTGCGTGCAGACGCGGCACGATTCCGATGGCGAGCAGGGCCGCTGCAATCGCCAGCAGCGCGCCGGGCAGCACAAGCGCGCGGCGCTTCGTGGGTTGCCGGCCGGTGTCGCCGGGCGCGGCTACGGCAAGCGCCGTCGATGCCGTGCCATCGCGGTCCTGTGGAAGGTTCGACTTAGTCATGGCTTTTTCCTTATCGAGCTTGAGTAGTCATCGGCACGGCGGCAGAGCGAGCCGCGCGGCGCCGCGCGAGCCACACATGTACCGTCCCGAACACCACGGGTACGAACATCAGCGTCGAGAGCGTGCCGAATGCCAGCCCGCCAATCACCGCGCGGCCGAGCGGGGCGTTCTGTTCGCCACCGTCGCCGAGGCCGAGGGCCATCGGCAGCATGCCGATCAGCATGGCGAGCGCGGTCATCAGCACAGGCCTGAAGCGGTTGAAGCCCGCATCGAGCGCGGCGGCGAGCGGCTCCATGCCAGCCTGCAACGACTCCCGCGCGGTGTTGATCACGAGAATGCTGTTTGCCGTTGCAATGCCGATGCACAGAATCGTTCCGGTGAGAGCGGGCACGCTCAGCGTGGTATGCGTTGCGAACAGCATCCACGCAATGCCCGCGAGCGATGCCGGTAAGCCGCTGATGATGATCAGCGGGTCCAGCCACGACTGGAAATTCACGACCATCAGCAGATAGACGAGCGCGATCGCGAACACGAGTCCGGCGCCGAGACCCGCAAACGACTCGTTCATCGACTGCACCTGGCCGCGCATCACGATCGACGAACCGGGCGGCAACTGCGCGCGCGCTGCGTCGACAATCCTGGATACGTCGGCGGCGACGCTGCCCAGATCGCGTCCCTGCGTCGACGCGAAAATGTCGAGCACCGGCTGCACGTTGTAGTGCGAGACGACTGCCTGTTGCGAGCTGCGATTCAACGTGCCGAGCGTGCCGAGCTGGTTCTGTGGCGCGACGGTTGCCTGATTCGTGGTCAACGGAATGTTCGAGAGCGTCTGCAGCGAGTCGATGTCGTACTGCGGCACCTCGGCCAGCAGCGGGTAGCTCACGCCGTTCTTCGGATCGAGCCAGAAGTTCGGCGTGGTCTGCGAACTGCCCGAGAGCGCGATCAACATGTTCTGTGCGACGTCACGCTGAGTGAGGCCCGCCTGTATCGCTTTCGTTCTGTCGACGTTCACGTCGATGGTCGGCGCGTCGCCGGGCTGCTGGATGCGTGCGTCGACGAGACCGCGCACACCGCGCAACTGCGCGAGCAGACGGTCGGCCACCACACGGTTCTTGTCGAGCTGATTGCCGACGATCTGCACGTCGATAGGGGCGGGCAGGCCGAAGTTCAGAATCTGGCTGACGATGTCGGCGGGCAGGAACGCGAACGTCACACCGGGAAACGACGTGGCGAGCACGTTGCGCAATTGCGCGACGTATTGCGCGGTGGGTTTGTGCTTCGGCTGCAGCGTCACCAGGATATCGGCGTCTTCGGGGCCGACCGGATCCGACGAGTCGTAGGTCAGATTGATGCCGCTGACCGGCACACCGATGTTATCGAGCACGGCCGCCTGCTCCGGCTTCGGGATCACGCTGCGAATCTTTGCTTCCACCTGATCGGTGATGCGCGCCGTCTCCTCGATGCGAGTGCCCGTCGGCGCGCGCAGATGCAGCCGGATCTGACCGGTATCGACGGCAGGGAAGAAGTCGCGGCCGGCGAACGGAACGAGGATCAGAGACGCGAGACACAGCGCGACATATGCGGGCAGGAAACGGCGGCGTCCCGCTATCGCGCGTCCCAGCATCGCACGATAGCTGCTGCGCAAGGCCTCGAAGTGCCGTTCGAATCGCGCCTGGAAACGCGCCAGTGCGGCGAAGCGCCCGCGTGCATCGTGGCCTTCTTCTTTGGACGGCGCGCGCATCAGATACATTGCAAGCGTCGGGATCAGCGTGCGCGAGAAGAAGTAAGACGCGCACATGGCGAATACCACTGCTTCCGCAAGCGGAACGAACAGATAGCGCGCGACGCCGGACAGCAGGAACATCGGCACGAACACAATGCAGATCGACATGGTCGAGACGAACGTCGGCACTGCGATCTCGCCTGAGCCGTTCAGTATCGCGTCATGCAACGGCTCGCCCTTTTCCAGGTGGTGCGTGATGTTTTCAATCGCCACCGTCGCGTCGTCGACCAGAATACCGACGGCGAGCGCAAGGCCGCCAAGCGTCATGATGTTGATGGTCTGCCCGAGCGCTGCAAGCGCAATCAGCGACGTCAGCACGGCGAGCGGAATCGTCACCGCTATGATCAACGTTGCGCGCCAGCTGCCGAGAAACAGCAGAATCATCGCGGCCGTCAGGCATGCGGCGATCAGCGCTTCGCGCACCACGCCAGAAATGGCCGACTTTACGAATACGGACTGATCCGATAATGGGGTGATGTGCAATGCTTTCGGCAAACCGGCCGCGATTTTCGGCAGCTTGTCTTTGACCTGCTGGATGATCGTCAGCGTCGACGCGCTGCCCGTCTTCTCGACTTGCAGCAGTGCCGCACGCTTGCCGTCGCTGCGCACGATGTTGGTCTGCGGCGCATAACCGTCGATCACATGCGCAACGTCGCGAACGTACACCACGCCGCCTTGCACCGTCTTGATCGGCAGATCGTTGAGTGCCGCGACGCTCTGGGTGCTGCCGTTCATCTCGACGTTGTATTCACGCGAGCCGATTTTCGCGGTGCCGCCCGGCAGAATCAGGTTTTGCGCATTGACTGCGTCGACAACGTCGATGGGCGCGAGTCCTTTCGCCTGCAGCGCCTTTGGGTCGAGTTCGACCATGATCTGGCGGATCTTGCCGCCGAACGGCAGCGGCACCGCCGCGCCCTGCACGGTGGCTAACTGCGTGCGGATAAAACTGTTGCCGAGATCGTAGAGCGTCTGTTCGGGCAGCGTGTCGCTGGAGAGGCCCAACTGAAGGACGGGCACCGTCGATGCGTTGTACGTGATGATGTTCGGCGGCAAGGTGCCGGGCGGCAGGATTCGCAAGATCGACGCCGAGTTCGATGCGGCTTCGGCGATTGCCCGGTTAATGTCGGCGCCGGGGTGAAAGAAGATCTTCACGACCGAGACGCCGTTTAATGACTGCGACTCGATGTGCTCGATGTCGTCGACGTCCGTCGTGAGCGCACGCTCGTAGTTCGACGTGATCCGGTGCGCCATGTCTTCGGCGGAAAAGCCGTTGTACGACCAGACAATGCTGACCACGGGAATGTCGATGTTCGGAAAGATATCTGTCGGCGTGCGCATGATCGCGAGCGGGCCGAGTATGAAGAGCAGCACGGCCAGCACGATGAAGGTATAGGGCCGCCGCAGGGCCAGTCGGACTATCCACATGATATTTCCTTGGACGATGGGCTCTGGATGGCCATGCCACGATGCGTCCAGGCGGTGCAATGCGGCGGCCGATGAGCATGCAGTGTGCCGATCTGCCACTGACCCGTAAGTGACGGGCACATTACAAGTCTGTTATCTGCGTAGACAGGCCGCAGTACGGGCGTCGTAGAATTGCCGTCGAGTACTGTCGACGTCCACAACCAATGCCGCACGGGCATCATCGCCGCGAACGCCGTCGGGCACGCTCCGTGCAACTGCACCGGCATTCGATTTCACGGCCATGCACATTCGTCACTCATCGAAATGGATGCCCTTCACAACAAAGCCCGCGTGCGGGCGCTGCCATCCGAGGAACCGGCCTTCACGGGGTTTGTGCGGGTGCGCGGCGCGCGCGAACATAATCTGAAGAACATCGATGTGCAGATTCCGCGCGATGCGCTGGTCGTGTTCACAGGCGTGTCGGGATCGGGCAAGTCGTCACTCGCGTTCGGCACGCTGTATGCCGAGGCGCAGCGGCGCTATTTCGAGTCGGTGGCGCCGTATGCCAGGCGTCTGATCGACCAGGTCGGCGTGCCCGAGGTCGACGCCATCGAAGGCCTGCCGCCCGCGGTCGCGTTGCAGCAGCAGCGCGGCGCGCCGAGCGCGCGTTCGTCGGTTGGCAGTGTGACTACGCTGTCGAGCCTCGTACGCATGCTTTATTCGCGCACTGGCGACTATCCGCCGAAGCAGCCCATGCTGTTCGCCGAGGATTTCTCGCCGAACACCGTGCAAGGCGCCTGTCCGACTTGCCACGGACTTGGCCGCGTGTACGAGGTCACCGAAAAATCGATGGTTCCGGACGACTCGCGAACCATTCGCGAGCGCGCAATCGCTGCATGGCCGCCCGCGTGGCACGGACAGAATCTGCGCGACATTCTGGTGACTTTGGGCTACGACGTCGACAAGCCGTGGCGCGACTTGCCGAAGCAAGACCGCGACTGGATTCTCTTCACCGACGAACAGCCGACCGTCCCCGTCTACGCCGGCCTCACGCCAAAGGAAACCCGCGCCGCGCTCAAACGCAAGGACGAGCCGAGCTATCAGGGCACCTTCACAGGCGCGCGCCGCTACGTGCTGCACACGTTTGCGAACACTCAAAGCGCGCTGATGAAAAAACGCGTGTCGCAATTCATGGTCGGCAGTGTCTGTCCGACCTGTCATGGTAAGCGGCTCAAGAAGGAAGCGCTGTCGGTGACATTTGCCGGGCTCGACATCGGTGCGTTCTCGCAGTTGTCGCTTGCCGGACTTGCCGAGCTGCTCGAACCGATTGCGCGAGGTGAATGGCCCGAGCCAGATGCAGCAGATGCGGGTAAAGGCGCGGTCGAAGGCACGGCCAAAGGCAGCGTGCTCAGCAGGACCGAGATGCGCGACGCCGTCGACAAACGGGTCGCCGCAGGCGGTTCCGCACATAAGGCATCGCCCGACGTGCGGCGCACACCCAACCTGTCCGAAGAAAAACGCGTTGCCGCGCAACGCATTGCAGCCGAGTTGCTCGAACGCCTGACGACGCTTGTCGATCTGGGGCTGGGCTATCTTTCGCTGGAGCGCAGTACGCCCACGCTGTCATCGGGCGAACTGCAACGCCTGCGACTCGCCACACAATTGGCGTCGCAGTTGTTCGGCGTCGTGTATGTGCTCGACGAGCCATCTGCCGGCCTGCATCCTGCCGATGGGGAAGCGCTGTTCAGCGCGCTGAATAGCCTGAAGGCTGCGGGCAATTCGTTGTTTGTCGTCGAGCACGACCTGCAGATGATGCGGCGCGCCGACTGGCTCGTCGACGTCGGCCCGGCGGCCGGCGAGGCCGGCGGTCATGTGATCTATAGCGGGCCGCCCGCCGGACTCGCGAAGGTTGAAGCGTCACAAACACGCGCGTATCTGTTTGCACCGCCCAAGCCCGCCGTACGTGTGGCGCGCGAACCCGCCGGCTGGCTGCGGCTTGCCGGCATTACGCGCAATAACCTGCACGAACTGGACGCGGCGTTTCCGCTCGGCTGCCTGACTGCCGTTACGGGGGTGTCGGGCTCGGGCAAGTCAAGCCTCGTGAGCCAGGCGCTGCCCGAACTGGTGGCAAGCGATCTTGGACGCGCCCTCGAAAACCCGGACGACGACGAGCAGGATCCATTGCTTGCTGGTCCGGGTACGCCGACCGGCGGCCGCATTACCGAAGGCATGGACGCGCTGCGCCGTCTCGTGCGCGTCGATCAGAAACCGATCGGCCGCACGCCGCGCTCCAACCTCGCCACCTATACGGGCCTGTTCGACCACGTGCGCAAGCTGTTTGCCGACACGCCGCTCGCCCGCAAGCGTCGCTATGGCGCGAGCCGCTTCTCGTTCAACGTGGCGCAAGGCCGTTGCCCGACGTGCGAAGGCGAAGGCTTTGTCAGCGTCGAACTGCTGTTTCTGCCGAGTGTCTATGCGCCTTGCTCGACGTGCCACGGCACGCGCTACAACCCGCAGACGCTCGAAGTCACCTGGCGCGACAAGAACATCGCCGAGGTGCTTGGCATGACCGTCGGCGCCGCCTGCGATTTCTTCGCCGACGAGCCCAGCGTGATGCGCGCGCTGAGAGTGCTGCACGACATCGGCCTCGGCTATCTACGGCTCGGTCAGCCGGCCACGGAATTGTCCGGTGGCGAAGCGCAACGCATCAAACTCGCCACCGAACTGCAACGCGCGCAGCGCGGCGACACGCTGTATATCCTCGATGAGCCGACCACCGGCCTTCATCCCGCCGACGTTGACCGGCTCATGTTGCAACTGCAGGGGCTCGTCGACGCCGGCAATACGGTGGTGCTGGTCGAACACGACATGCGGGTGGCCGCGCAGAGCGACTGGGTCATCGACGTCGGCCCGCACGCCGGCGAGGCCGGCGGCAAGATCGTGGCGAGCGGCACGCCCGAGGAAGTCGCGCGCGCAAAGGAAAGCCGCACCGCCGAGTATCTGCGGCAATACCTCCTAACCTGAAAAGATCGAGCGTCCAGGCTGGCGAGTGCCGTTATATCTTCGGCGGCGAGCCGATTGCAGGAACTGATTTTTGCCACGAAACCCAACGTGGCCTTCAGGCCGACCTCATCCAAGCCGAAACTCAGCCCGGCGGCCGCGAACGCTTGCAAGCGAGGGCTCGCTGGCCAAGCTCGCCGCTCCCCTGGTTGATGACCAGCAGAATCCCCGCGCCGGAGATCACCGTGCCGACGACCATCAGCCAGGACAGCGGCTCGCGAAACATCGCCCATGCCCAGACCATAGTGACGGGCGGACTGAGGAACAGAACGCTCGTGACGCGAGCAGAGGAAGACCGTTGCAGACACGCCCAGTAGAGACCGCATCCACCGAGCGTCGCGAGGATGGCGGTCCACGCGACGCTCGCCAAACATGCGCGTGATGGATGGTCTTCCACCTGTCGGTGACCACGAAGTGGTGTTGATGCGCGGTAACACGGGCCGAGCGACGGATGCGATCGAGGTGCTCGCAACGGCGCTGCGGCAACAGTTCGGCTTTGATAGGTGGAGTCATTGAAATACAGCCTTAGTCCTTTTCTCGTCCGGGACGTGCCAGCGACGTCAATTGCATATGCGTTCCGCGTTGAGCTTCAGAGCCGCCCTGATTTCCCGATTGGCGCCTGAGAGGAGGGGCAGGTGGAGTAGCTGTGGCCGGGAAGAATCGCATAGTAGTTATCTGGCGCGTCGCCTTTGGCCCGATACAGTGACGGCGCGTTGCTCTCTTTGTCTTGCTGGCTGCGAGCGGCACACGCGGCCGAGGCCAGTTCGCAACCCTTTTGTTCTCAGTCGCGATCGGGCAGAGCGCTTTTTACCACTTCAGCCGCACTCTCGTTTCAATGTTTCATAGAATCGCGCTGTACAGATGACGCGTTATGCTATTTATTTACCGGTACAGTCGAAAGCTGGCTGGTCAATGGGCGCAGCGCCTCTTTGTGCATGTCATCGACCCGGAACGCCGTCAGCAGCGGCGCCAATTGAAAAGGAGCAGACATGAAAATCGGACCAAGAGCCATCGGATGCGCGATGCTACTGCTGATCGCGAGTGAGCAGGCGGGTGCAACCGCGCCGGCCTCCATCCAGCTCCATGAAGGGAAGACGGTCAAATACGCGTGCGAGGGGGGCCGCTCGCTGGTAGTGGTTTATACGGCCGCATCTAACGGTCAGCATTTCGCATCTGTACCCGTCAAAGGCGAGACGCGGTGGTTCGTCGAAACGTTTGCCGGTTCGGGAGCCCGCTATCAGGCCGGTCACTACTCATGGTGGGAAAAGGGACCAACGGCGAACCTTTACGACGAGATGGCGAGCACGGCTTCGCCGGCGGTGATTGCGAACTGCCGTGCAGCAGACTGATGGCCGTTTCACGCTTTCGTCCCGCGAGCTGCCGTGACCAAGGCTCGATACAGGGCGTGAATACGGCCGCGACGTTGTGGTGCGCGGCAGCCGTTCGCGTTATATCAGGCACGGCATATTACTTGCCCGCCTTTGCTGGGGCCGCCGTGATATTTGATCACGAATACGGTACTGCGTGAAGTCAGCCGCATGATAAACGCTGCGCAGGTATCTTTTTGAGAGCTGGTGTACGGGGGCGTTGCGCGACTGAACGCGCGCGGAAGGACGCGGACCGAAGCCTGCCTTGAAATCCTTGGCCGGTTTTCGTATCTGCGCGCCGATTCGCCGCTATCCGTCTGCAAAACGTGCCGCACCGCGCGCAGAACCTGGCGGTCTCCATTACTGCACCGGTGCATTCCGGACAACTAAGCGGGACAAACGACGCCCCGGAGTTTCGGCAACATCGGGCATCCAATGCGCTGACACTCGCCCCCGGCGTTGCCCATGCGAGTCACTGAACCGTCCGCCGTGATGCTGTCCCCGCGCAGCATGTGTTCGAAAAAGCTCAGTGTGTGACCCTCCACTTGTTGGCTTTCCCCCCGAATCCGGCGTCCGGTTGGTCCCGCTCAGCGGCCCCGCTCGTGCCTGACGACGCGCCTCGAATCTTCTCAACTCTGGACGATTAAACATCAGGTCTTCACTTGATATTTCCGCGTACGGTCTCGCCGCGGGTTCAATTCACCGATAGCAAATTCAGATAGTCACCCGATGCGCCCGCGCGGTCCAAGTGGGGAGAATTCACTCATGCCGCGGCGAACATCACCGCCGCTGACGTAAACGAACGACGAAGCGTGCATTTGCACAACGACCGCACCGCAATGGAAGGAAGTACACGATGTCCTCGCGAACTGGAGCACTGTTGATTCACGGCTTGGGTGGTACTCAGTACGATCTGGGTTCGATGCACAAGCAACTAAAGCTTTCCGGCATCGAAACCCATTCACTGACGTTGCCCGGACACGGCATGACCCCGCATGCCCTGCGAGAAGTTCGCGCCGAAGACTGGATCGAAGCCGCTACGCGCAAATATCGCGAGCTTGCTCAACAGTACGACACGCTGCATGTCATCGGAATGTGCATGGGCGCACTGCTTGCCACGATAGTTTGTGCCCGGGAGCAGCATCGCAGCGGCGCATTGATCGCACTCGCGCCGCCCGTCTATATCGATGGCTGGAGCACCCCGTGGTACCGGACCCTGCGCTATGCGATCTACCTCTTACCGAGTCTGGCGTCACGGATCAGGGTTGAAGAAAGCCACCCATACGGGATCAAGAATGAAAGCGTGCGCAACGTCGTGAAGGCGAAGTTCGAACGCGGTGAGAGCTTCCACTACCGTTGGGTACCGCTCTCCTGCATCCGGGAAGTAGACCGGCTGCGCCGCGCAGTCAGGCGTTGCGTCGCCGAAGTCGCGTGCCCGGTCCTAGTGGTTCACGCGAGAGAGGATGAACTCACCAGTCTGCGTTCCGCGCAATTCATCGCGCGACAGGCACCGAACGCGCGAGTGGAGGTGCTTGAAAATAGCTATCACATGGTCTGTGTGGACAACGATCGTGCACAGGTTGCGCGCACCGTGCTCGAATTCGTATCGCATGCAGCGCAGCCGCGAGGGCGCGCCGACTCCCTTGCATCCCTGCGGCGACGGCCCGCACAAACGAGCGCGTGCTACTGCGGCAACGAGCGACCCAGGGTACGGACGTGCGCCGGGATGGTTGGGTGAAAGAGTGTATGTACCCGCAAACAGGTATCTACCCTCCACACGCCGCGGTCTGATGCAAAAGGACGCGTTTCGCGCAAGGCAGCGAAGCAGCCCGACTGCCGGGGCGATTGCTTTTCCCTAGGTGTCCGCTCTCTTGCGCCCGGGCTGCGGGATGACCGTTCGGTACCGCTCGGGGATGGTCTCGGCTGTCCTGCGCAGCCATGCGAGGAACGGATGCATATCCGGAGTATCGGCGCGGGTTGCCTGTTCTGTATGGATTCCTCGAACCCGCCAGGTGTCGATAACTGCCCGACGCCAGACAGCTGCGAACAGCGTCACGAGGGGCGCAGCACGGGTCGTCTCGGGAAGCTGGTCGATACAGTCCATGATGAGCTTCAATGCAAGCTGATGCTCGTCCGTGTACATCCAGTCTGGCGATTCAAAGCGGCTGAAATGCTGCTGGAGGCGCAACTGCTCCCTGTCTTCCAGGACATCCGTCGGTGCTTTGATCAGTCGGTCGAACAATTGCCTGCTCGCGACCTTGTCAGGGATCTGGAAAATGTAACCTCGCCCTGTGATCTCGCACAAAAGCAGCACGAGATCCGAGCGCCGCTGTTGCGCCTTCCCCCAAAGGAATGCATTAGCCAGTTCATGCAACGGCGCATGCCGGTGCGAGGGGGGCAACGCGTCTACTGCCTCAACGATCAACTGGAACGTCTGCAACGCTTCATGCCTGTCTTCGATAGCGACGAGGCGGGCGGACAGCACGCGGAGCAGCGCGGTCCGTGTATCGGCAGACGCATTGCGAATCGCATCATGCTGAGCATCCTCAGGCTGAATGAGCGGATCGAGGAACCAGCGCACATCCGCGAGGCTCGCAGCCTGTTTCGCGCGGGAAAGCAGACGTATTTCGCGACCAGTCTGCGCAAATGCGGTCCGTGCAGTCGAGTCTATGGCTGAGAGGGAAGGAATGTCCTCCTGCGGGACGAACCGTGCGACGTGACGCCAGAGTTGTGAGGTCAAAGGGGGCGCAGGCGCGCGCGGCGCGGCGATAGTCAGTGTTGCGCCGTTGAGCCTGACAGCCCTTCCGGTGAGCGGCTGGCTCTCCGGGTTGCCGTCCAGCCTATCTCTGGACTCCACGACGCGGATGGCTCGAAGGTAGTCCGGCCCAATCGCCGTAGCCAGCGTCCGCGCATCGATTGCGGTGTGATGCGCCAGGAAGCCGATGAATCCCGTTGGCTCCAGCGCGCCGTCTACGAATGCATGGTCCGGGCCTACCACATTGACATACAGACGGACGGCCAGATCGACCGAACTCCGCGTGACAGTGCGCTGTCTCCAGCGCGGACCCGTATTTCGGCTGAGCTCCAGCGCGAGCGCCTGGAAGGCGCGGAATTCTCTATCGCTACTTTCGCTGCATAAGCCGAAGCAGGCCCTCGCGTACGCTGACAGATGCGCGCTGCGGGAACGCTGAGCAAACGACGTTCGATCGACGATATCGAAGGCCTGTTGCAACGCGCTCTCGCGTGCCGTGTCGCGCGAGCGCAACTGCGTGAGGGGCGCTTGCAGAGTACACCGAAACTGCAGCGCATCAATAGCACGCGAATGCGCAGCGTCACGTTCCGTCGCCGGCATGGTTGAGGCACAGGACACGGTCGATCGCAAAGGACCGCAGGCCGCAACCGAGGGCACCTGCGTGGACGGTTGCGTTCGGTCAGGTTGCAGTATGGAAATCCGCATGTTTGACGCCTTGTGAAATACAGCGAGGCGGCCGGCCAGGCCGTCGGCAGGAGACCAGATACAGCGCAACGCTTTGATGCCTTCAATACCGGCGTATACTCGCCTGAAGCAACTGATGCCGCTCGATCTTCGCGTCTTTCAGCCGAGCCTCGCTGAGGTCTGCGCCGAGCAGAGAGGCGCCGAGGAAGTTTGCACCACGCAGATCCGCTCCGGAGAAATTGGCGCCGCTGAGATCGGCGCCGCGAAAACTAGCGCCCCGCAGATCCGCTCCGGAGAAATTGGCGTTGGTAAGATCCGCGTCGCGAAAACGTGCGCCCCGCAGATTCGCCCCGTAGAAGTCGTGTTCTTCGAGGCATAGCCGGCTGAAGTCCATGTCGGGAAGATATTTCGCGCGAAACCGCGCCATCTCAGCCTCGCCGAAAGGCACGAAATTGTGGTTTATCCGAACAACGTTGTTCTTGTCGACCACATCTTCGGGACCCGGCATATCACGCAGCTCATGTACCGCTGCGATTTCCCTGTCACTCCCACCCCTGACGCGGTGCGACGCTATTCCATCCAGGATTGCGCTGGTCGTCACCGCCTCAATCCGATTGAAGTTCCGTTCAATCCGGCTAGCCCTCGTCTCAAGCGATCTGCGTGCAAACAGATCCATCAGGGCGTTGACGAACCTGCCTACCGCCGACGTATGGTCCGGGTTTCGTCGAACAGAGAATCGAGCACGCTTGCCGCTCGTCCACGAGATCAGATAGGTTCTTGGTGGCGTTCCGATCTTGAGAATGCCCTCGGAGTTCGTTTGCCGACGGTAGCTACCGGAAGCGACAAATTCCGTCGGGTCGACGGCGCCGGTTTGGCTGAGAGACAAGTGAAAACCTGACATCGTAAGTTCCGCTATCCGCTCCTGCTACTGGGTTGAAAGTTGGTTGCCGAAAGCATAAGTCCGGCCGCGGCACACTGCTTTGGCAAATCGGTTCAAACTTCTGGTTTCCCATGTTTCCGGCCTTCTGACGGCCGAAAGCACGCCCCGGTCGATGCGTCGGTTCGCGGGTTTGCTGCGGCCCGGATGGGCGCCGCATGCAATGTGAGCGGATCGGTCAGAAAGTCGAGCGCAACCAGACTTAACCGGGCAAGCAGGTAAAGCGATACTGTTTTCACCGCGAGGGTCGACGGTCTCACGCCACCAAGGACGAAGACCATGCCGACCGGGCGAAAACAAGACCTGCACGCAGGCGAAATCACCCTTCGGGAGCAACCATGTCAGCGTCCATCACTGCCACCAGCACGTCGTCATCGTCGTCCAACTGGATAGCGCGCAACGCGCTGCGCAACCTCGGCACTTCGTCGCACGCCGCGCCGAACATCAGCAATGTAATGATCGTGGACGAGCATGGCATGATGCGTGATGTGCTGTACCGTCTGTTCGACACCGTGCCGTTTGTCGAAATCGTCGCCCACGCTGCCGACGGCCACGACGCACTGCAGGCGTGTAGGGCTTACCGACCTGATCTCGTGATGATGGAACTGCAATTGCCTTTGCTGGATGGCGTGGATGTGATCCGTACTATTCGCCGCCGCTGGCCGGAGACACGCATTCTCGTGTTATCGGCCCATGCGGCGGAGATTCGCGTTGCTGAAGCTTTGAATGCGGGCGCGCATGGCTATGTGCTCAAGCGTAGCGGCTCGAAGAAACTGCTGGATGCGGTGGATGCACTGCGCGCGGGCCGCTCGTATATCGACGCGGCACTAAACGTCGAACAGGTCGAGGCGATGCGCCAGCAACCAATCAAGGAGGCCACAGGTGCTGGCATGAGAGCCGCGCTTACGACGCGTGAGCGCCAGGTACTTAAGCTGATCGCTGAAGGCGACCGCAACCGCGACATTGCGCAGCGGTTGACGATCAGTCAAAAGACCGTTGAAACGCATCGGATGAACATGATGCAGAAGCTCGACGCCCACAACGTCGCCGAACTTGTGAAGTGGGCACATCGGCTGGGGATCACCGCGCTGTGAATGGTCCGCGCGATGCGCGGCCTGGTCGCTGCCTCAAAAGAGCACGCACAGGTGCCGCCCGTGGGGCCCGCGGGAATCCGCTGATGAAGAATCCATAGCGGGCGCCGCCGATTGCGTGTGCTGCTCGGCGGTGAAGCGCATGAAGGCTGCGCTCAGCAATGCGATTCCCATGCCCGTTCCATACAGGCGCTCAAGGCAATCTTGAAGCGTTGTCATGTCCCTTTGCAGTCGCAACTGCGATGGGTCGTCCATTACTGCGGTCAACGTCCGCGGGTCGATTCCCACCGCTCGGTAATCGGCATCCGTTATCGGAATCGAGTCAAGGCTTCTGCCACCGAATATTGCCTCGAAAATACGGGAGAAGCCTGCAACCGCCTGCCGACGGATCGTGGTGGCGGGCGTCATAATGTACATAAACGCGGGAGGAACGTGGCCTGATACCGCGAACACGAGTAAAGGGAAATTCATGAAGGCAAGTTTCAGCGATATGTCGCAAACGCCCAGATTCCTGGGAATCAATTCCGCCTGGAGCAGTTCGTCGACAAACTGCAAACGCTGCCGGTGCAGATGCATGTCATAGCCTCTTCTTCGATCTTCTACGAATGACATAAGGCGCAATCGCAGCGGCTCGTTCGTCCTCGCCGCATGCAGAAGGTGCCGGAAAACCATATCGCCACGCAATGAAACGAACTCTTCCTTGCGGATTTTCCCTTCAAAGGCCAATGCGCGCAGAGGGCGAAGCAACTCCAATTCAGCTGCGTCGGGTTGCCCATCGTCCGGCCCCCTCAGTCCAATCAGCCTCGCAGCTTCGTCTTTGTCCTTATATCCCCATGTCTTCCAGAACCCTGGAGAATTAAGGAAATCCAGTAGCGCGGTCGATCCCACAGCCATTCCGATAGTAACGGCCACTTTGGGTGAAAAGTATTCATCCACTCCAATTTCAGCGGAGTAAAACGCTGCCTGCAACGCTGCGCTGGTATGCATGTTTTGGATACCTCATGAGCTGCTTTCGGGCCGAGAAGAGAGCGGGCGCCGCCGGGCGCTGCCGTTTGGCGCCGTGTGCGGCGCCATTGCCAATGCACGGGCCGCAACCGTCGCGATGCGGCCCCGCAGTCGCGTTGAACGCCCCTAATTGCAGGAGATTATTGACGGGTGACGTAATCGGTTGTCCCGCTGTGACGGATCTCTCCGTCAGGCGTAAGTTCGAAATTCATCGATTCTCCTTTGGGCGTAGTAAAGCGATAGGAGTACGCCTCCAGTCCGACCTGCTCACCGAGTTTGATGCGAGCGGCGATCATCAGTTGGCTGCCTCGCTCTATTTTTGCGCCCGAGCTCGATGCACCATCCTCGGTCCAAACAGCTGACTGGGTGAATTCGATTCCGAGGCCGCCGCTGCCGTCAAAATCTGTAGTCAAATTTGCCGTTCGAGCAAGATCGGCCCCCGATAACGCGAGGTGCGGACCCAATTGAAGGCCCGCGAACAATTCGTAAATTGCGTTTTGGCTGACCTGAGTGACATGGTAGAGAATGTTATCGAACACTTTCTGATTGCCGTTCGACAGCGCTGTTGCTACATCGACAAACCGCTGCATCGATGCCTCAATTTCATCGTTTGTAGCCGCGCTAGCATCGCCGGCAAATGGTCGGGAAACCACTTCCTCACCGTCGAGCGTCAGACTTTGATTCGACTGTGCGATGTCGCGATGCCAGTCGCTCCTCAAAGCGTCGATTGGCGAATATCGTCGAGTATTGAGCGCGACCGCCCCAACATATCTCATGCGGGTGAAGTGCGACATCGATACTTCCTTCAGAACGGACCAGGCTATCGAATCCTTGCGGTCGTCGGCCCACTTGGTGGCCTGATCGTTAGATTGAAGCCAATGTGGAAGATGCAGATCGGGAACTGATTTTCGAGCGTAATCGAACGCACCCGCGACGATCTCGGACTGCCTTTCCATTGAGGGCGTTGCATGGTCGTTCGTCTTGACGAGGCCGTATGCATCGACGTATGCGCCCTGGAGAGCCACTCCCTGATGGAAAGCATTCAGCGCGGTGATCCGGGCGGCCAGTTCCGCGACCATGGCTCGCAGTTTGGGCGACGAGCCGAAGAGGGCTGTCCAAAGCTTGACGAACCACGCGGAACTTTCGACTAGCCGGTATTTGGCAGGTCCGCCTTCAAAGCTTGGAGTCGCGACTCGTTCTGCGCGAAACTTACGCGTGTACGACGATTTGTCCGTCAACACGACGCCATGTGACTCCAACTGCCGTACTGGAACCTCGTGCGTAGCGAAAAGATTCTCCGAGAAAATGCGTTGCAACTCGGCGCAAGGGTCGGCGTGGCCAGGCTTCGCTGCCTTGACGCTGGCCCCGCTGAATGCCCCCGTATCGCCTGGGGGTTGATCGGTAATGCGACGGGATGCGTAGAGACTTTCCAGGCCTAAAGACGCAGCGGTGGAAGAAGTCATCGAAGGCGTATCTGCCATTGTTTCTCCTTTCGTTTCGATCAGGAACCGGGTGGGGCGCCGTTGTGGATGGGAGCCGTGAACTTGTCAGGGCGAGCATCATCGCAAATGGCGTGACGAGCGTTTGTGAGAAATCGACCGTTTCTATCGGTTCCGTGATGCGTGCCCGGTCAAAGCAGCAGCAAAGCCGGTCGGCCGCAGCTACGGGCAGGCGCTAAACCGAAATCATTGTGTCTATTGGAAATCGACCGAGATGACATGCGCGTACGATTTGCCGTTAGGGGCTGGCGCCTCGCCGCATCCATTGCGCGATGCCGATTTTCGCAACGTCCTGACCGTTTCTTCCTGTCAACAATCCGGTGCAATCCCCATGGGTCACTTTCCTTTACATATCGGTACGGCGGGTGGTGTCGTGAGCCCCTCCGTTATCACCTCGCAGCGGTCGTCCATCGGTGAGTCTGCGCCTCGCAACCTTCCCGAACTCCTATGTCTGCTGCGATCTCACAAGATCACAGACCGCATGAATCATGCAGGAGCGCTACTGCTGCATTACGCCGCCGCGACGCGGGTGACCGCCGAGCAAGCTGGCGCGCTGCTTGGCGCGCTTGAACGGGCATTGGAAGACGCGACACAGGCCTCGTTCGAAACGCAGGATGCCGAGGGCAACACGCCCCTGCACGTAGCGGCATTGCATCAGTGCAGCCGCGAAGTATTTCAACTTCTCGTGCACAAGGCTGCCAGTCTGAATGCCCGCTTTTCGATCCTGAATCACGACGGCTTCGCGGTTATTCACCTGGTATGTTCAATGGAAATGGCGTTGCATGCGTATCGTTCGAACTTCGTTGCAGCGATGCTGGAAAACGTCCCGGATCTTGATGTTGACCAGCTTTCCGCCGATCGCCGCACCGCGTTGGACATGGCGCTGGACGTGTCACTCGAAGCGCTCGAAGTCGTGCTCGGGCTGCTTCGTGCCGGCGCTGATCCCAATGGGGCTGGGAGAGCAGGCGAAATGTCGCTGGCCCGTGTTTCCGCCTGGCAGGAGATATACGAGCAGGCGTTGCTCCGGGAGCCCAACGGGGGACTGCTGGAAGACCAATGGTTCCTTGCATTGCTCGGGCGGCACTCGTTCATGTTGCTCGACCCACGCTCGGCACTCGCGACGCTGCGCGAATCAGGTGCGAAGAGAACGCCGGCCTCGCGCGCGCTCGACATCATTGGTGCGCTGGACCGCTCGTTGACGATTAACCAGGCCCTGAGGAAGGCGGTGGATGCCGGAGATGGAGAGCAGGCACGTATGCTGACGCTGCGGGGCGCGCGGCTGCCGGTATGTCTTGATGCGCGCCGCGCCTCGACCGACCTCGCGGACTACTTTGTCATGTTGATCAACAACCGGTTCTGGTTGTCCGCCAGTCTGATTGACGACCCCACGCTGTCGGCCTGGACAGACGCAGATGGAAGAACGATCGTCTTCTATCTGGCGCATGAAAGCACCAGTGCTTCCGCGGTGCGTGACAGGCTGAGCTCCATGGATCTGTTGTTCGCCCTCGGGACGATCGACTTGAACATTGCCGACACGATGGGCGACACGCCGCTGCACTACATCGCGCGGTTAGTCAGCGATGCCGACGCGGCTATTTTCGGCGAACTGCTCAGACGTGCAACAAATGCGGGTTTCGACTTCTCGACACGTAACGGTAATGGCCTGACCGTATTGCAAATCCTGGTAGGCAGATCTGATTTCGAACTCGTGCATAGATACCTGGAAACGGTAGGTCGTGCTGCAATCAACGAGCCGTCGGTCGCTGGCTACTCGGCACTCGATATGGCGCTCGAGAACGATCCGTTTCAGAACGTTATGGTCGAAGAAGGGGGCGTCCTGGCTTTTGGTCGCAGCTTTATTGGCGACCGCCGTATCGTCGGAGCGCTGCTGGCGAATGGCGCGCAGCGTGCACATGCCATGCGCGGCAATGCGCTGGGCATGACGGCCGGCGATGAAGCCGAGCGAAGCGTGAGCGATTCAGCCGGACGCGCCGCGGAGCCCCTGTCCACCGTCCGTTCGTGGTGGTATTCGCTGATGCGGTGGGTCTCGGGAACGGGCAGCGTGACATCCGGCCCATGATCCGGCAATTCGGATGTGCCAGGGCAGTGCCAATACCGTTAGTACTTGCGCAGATTCGATAGTCGTCTTCAGGTGGCCACTACTACTATCGTCCTTTAGCTTTGCTGTACGACCGATGCCCTCGTTGCTATTGCGAGGCACGCCGCGTCGTGAGCGATTTCATAGAACACTCGCTGGCTTTTTGCTAGCACGGGTTTTCGGTTTTCAGGACGACATGAAAAAAACATTGATTGGCGCCGCCATCATCGGCTCACTTTCCAGTATTGCGTCGGCACAGAGCAGCGTGACACTCTATGGCACTTTGGATGCCGGCGTTTCTTATGTGAACAACGAGAGCGGCCATTCCAACTGGCAACTGAGCGACGGCGGTCTTGATGCGAGCCGCTGGGGCATTGTAGGGTCCGAAGACCTCGGTGCGGGCCGTAAGGCGATTTTCCAGCTGGAAAACGGATTCGACGTGAGCAACGGCAGGCTGGCGCAGGACGCGCGCATGTTTGGCCGCCAGGCGTTTGTCGGGCTCAGCGACAATGCATTGGGCTCCATCACACTCGGCCGCCAATATGATTCCGTGGTCGATTACCTGGCGCCCTTCACCGAGACCGGTAGCACGGGTGGGCTGCTCTTCGCGCATCCATACGACAACGACAACACCCGTAATGCGCTGCGAATCAACAATTCGATCAAGTATTCAAGCCAGGTATTCGCAGGATTCAGCTTTGGCGGCGTATATGGCTTCTCGAATCAGGCTGGTGGTTTTGCGCAAAACCGCGCCTATAGCATCGGCGCAAAGTATCAGAACGGCCCGGTCAAAATCGCTGCGGCCTACATGCAGTTGTCGCGTCCTGGATCCTCGACGGGCGCCGTGGACACAACGCTGTTCGGCCCCGGCACACTGGAAGTGGCCGGGGCAATCGATCCGGCCGTCGATTTCCGCCAGCGTACTTACGGCGTGGGCGCAAGCTATGACGTTGGCCCGGCGACCGTGCGCGCAAGCTGGACCCATACGTCGCTGACCGACATCGCGCTGTCGGCGAGCGGGCAGCGTTTGTTCAACGACGCCTCGGCGAAGTTCGACAACTATGAAGTGAACGCGCGCTACCACGTGACCCCGGCGCTCGCGGTAGATGCGATGTACACCTATACGCGCGGCAAGGTGTCGATCACGGGTGATGGGAGCAGCGCGCACTGGCATACGCTGGGGCTCCAATCCACGTATGCGTTGTCAAAGCGCACCGACCTTTACCTGGCTGGCGTTTATCAAAAGGCGAGCAACGGTGTCAGCGCGCAACTGTACGGCAGCGCGGAGTCGTCAACCGATTCACAGGTCGGTGTGACTGCGGGCGTCCGGCATCGTTTCTAAAAGAGCGAGCACGCCGCACGACGCCAGCGCACCGGCGCTGGCGTGCAATCAACGAGCCGCCATCGGGACCTCAAGTGACCGGACAGTGTCTTTGTCCGGTCGCTTTGTCGTTTCAGCGCGCACCGCCGCGCCCATCCACGTGGGCAGCCTGGGTCGTCACCCGTTGACGCAACGTCACATTTTCAGGTCGTCACCTGATCGTCGCGGGACCGTTCCCGGACGACACTTCGCTGATGTGCGGAAGCCCGGATAGTATTCGTGTTCCGGAATTCCGCTTCCAACAGATCAGGAAGCGAGACGTGCGATGAGATCTCCAGCAATAAGACTCGCCCGGGCAATGGCGGTACTGTGGATTGGAACGGTGTTATTTCATGTCACGGTGGCCCGCGCGGGAGGCAGCGCTTCGAGCGACGACCCTGTGCACGCTGCCTCCACAGCCCTCCCGGGGGCAGACGCCGGCACGCAAAGGGCAAGGCAACTCCCGCGCTGGCGGACGGATGCGCCGGACAGATCGGAGCGCACCGCCGCCGACGGGCTGCCGGGCTATCCGCAGCGCACTTTCATCGATCTGCCCGGTCTGCAATCGACACCCGAACCGCAGCCCGGATCGGAACTGCAAGCGCAACCGCCCGTGCCGCTATCCGGGCCCGCTACGTCAAACCCGGAAGACGTGCCTTTTGGCGGGATGATCGATGAGGCCGCACGCGAATACAACGTTCCACCGGCCCTGGTCAGGGCGGTGGTGACGACCGAATCCAGCTTCGATCCACAGGCGGTATCGCCGAAGGGCGCACTCGGCCTCATGCAACTGATGCCCGCCACCGCACGGCGTTTCGGCGCGGCCGATTCGATGGACCCTCGTACTAACCTGCGCGCAGGCACGCGGTATTTGCGCTGGCTGCTCGACCGGTTCGACTCCGACCTGAACCTCGCGGTCGCCGCCTACAACGCGGGGGAAGGCGCTGTAGACAGATATGGTGGGCAGATCCCTCCCTATCCCGAGACACGCGAATACGTAACGAAGGTTCTCGCGCGCTACCGCGCATACAGCGCCGACCCAACCGGAGAGTTTTCGCCGCTGCCTGCCGTCAGCATGTTCGCTCGCACACCCACGGCGCCCGCCGCGCAGGTTCGCAACCTGAAGCTCGACGGTGCGTTGCAACGCGTGTCCGATTTGATGCAGGCCGTGCTACTCCCAAGGTCCCCGGGTTGACAGAATGCGCAACCAGTCGTCGGCTTCAATTCAGGTCATCACCGGATCGTTGCATGAGCGCGGTTCACGAACAATGACCCCCATGCCTACAGATAGAAAAAAACAGACCGTGGACTGGTTGCAATCCCTGATTCAGGTTCCGTTCGTTTTGCTGATTTCCAAGCGCAATGGCACTGCGGAGCTGGAGATCGACGGTTCAGCCGCGCGAGGCGTGAGCGTCGGCGATTGCGCTTTCATCGGTGTTGTCCTGCGCGGAGTTGCCCAGGACTGCAGCGATGACTGGCTGATTCGGGCGGCCGCGGTGGTCGCGGCGCGAGAGGGCTCGCTCGACGATGCCTTGCAACTGGATAGGGGGCATTGGCTGCTCACGCGGCGCTACGGGCCCGGCGATCTCGAGGGATCACTGGGCGGGCTGGAACAGCGGCTTGCCGCGCATCTGGAGTTGGCGCGCGAACTCACCCGGATTGCGCAGTCCCGCGGCAGCCGGCTCAACACACACGTCGGGAAACTGGTATGAATCTTTCCAAAACCTGCTTGCTGCTCGCTGCGGCGTCGATCCTGTCCGCGGCATGGGGCACCGCCGACGCGGCTATCGCGTTGCAAGGCGCGGATTTTTTCGTCGCGACGCGAGGCACCAAGGTCGCCGCACTACTGAAGGACTTTGGCGCGAACTATGGTGTGCCCGTGATTGTCAGCCGCGAGGTCAACGACACGTTCGTCGGTACGCTCAAGGGACTCGGTGCGCAGGCCGTGCTCGACCGTCTGTCGAGCCTTTATAACCTGGCCTGGTACTTCGACGGACGCGCGCTGTACGTCTACAAGGCGCAGGAAGTCACGAGCGAGGTACTCGCGCCGTCGTATCTGGGCACATCGGAACTCTCGAACTATCTTCGCGAAGCCCGCGTACTGGACGGTCAATACTGCTCGGTGCGCCCAGCCGGTAAGTTTAACGCGCTTGAAGTGTTCGGCGTGCCTGCGTGCGTCACGCGGGTCAAGCAGCTCGCCAGGAACCTCGATCAGCAGATGCTCGACCAGGCGCAGAACCAGGAGACCGTGCAGGTCTTTCCGCTCCGTTATGCCGCGGCGAGCGACGGCTCGTACACGTATCGCAATCAGTCGGTCGTCATACCGGGCGTGGTGACGGAGCTGCGTGAAATGTCGCAAAGTCGCTCGCTGCCCGTCACGGCGGAAAACGGCAAAGTCGTGACTGGTCAAAGTGCGACCGGGCTGCCGCTGTTTTCTGCGGACTCGCGTCGCAACGCGGTGATCGTGCGCGACCGGAAAGCGAACATGCCGCTCTATACCGGGCTGATAGCGCAACTCGATCAACGTCCGCAGCAGATTCAGATTTCCGTGGCGATCATCGACGTCGACGCCGGCGACCTCAAGACTCTCGGCGTCGATCTTCAGGGGTCTATGCGTGTTGGCCCGGGCCGTGTCAGCCTGAATTCGGGTGGCGCGTCGGGCAACGATGGGATGTTCTCCTCGCTGCTTTCGAATGCAGGCGATTTCCTGCTTCGTGTGAATGCGCTCGAACAGACGTCGCGAGCCAAGGTTCTGTCACGTCCTTCGATCGTGACGCTCAACAACGTGCAGGCAGTGCTCGACCGCAATGTCACGTTCTACACGAAGCTGGAAGGAGACCGCGTCGCGCAGCTTGCTTCCGTGGCCGCCGGCTCGCTGCTGCGTGTGACGCCTCGCGTAATCAAGGAAGGTGCGCAGGACGAAGTCATGCTCACGCTCGACCTGCAGGACGGACGTCAGGGTAACCCTGTTAGCGCGGCCGAACCGTTGCCGCAAGTGCAGAACTCCGGCATCGCGACCCAGGCGATCCTCAAAACTGGACAAAGCCTGTTGCTTGGCGGCTTCGTGCAGGACAACGAGAACGAAGGCGTGCGCAAGATTCCGCTGCTTGGTGATATTCCGGTGCTGGGCAAGCTCTTCTCGACGCGCACGACCGACAAGCGCAGCGTGGTGCGCCTGTTCCTGATCAAGGCTGAGCCGCAAGGTCCGATCGAGGAGTGACACATGGAAAAGAGCTACACGCTGACCGTGCTGAACGGTCCATTGGCGAGGCGCAGCATCCGGTTGCCGACAGGGGAGACGCGCATCGGCGGCGACGATCCGGATCTGGCCGTTGCGCTGGAGGATGCGCACACTGCAACGCTTACCGTTGGTACCGACGGCGTGCGGATTTCCACCGATGCTCGCTGCTGGATCGACGGCGCACCCGCTGCCGCACCGGATGTCGCGCCGCTTGATCGCGTGATCGACCTCGGCGGACTCGCGTTTGTTCTGCGTGATTCCGCGAGAAGCGATGCCGCGCCACCATCCCTGAAAGTGCCACCGCGTCGCAACGGCAGACGCGCTCGCGCGGCGTTCGCCGTGCTGATTGCCTCCGTCGCGATATTGGCAGCAAGCGCGCTTGCGCTCGAGCGCGTGCTCTCGGCTCCTGCGACGACCGCATCTGCCATCCGTCAGGCGGATCTGCTGTCCGACATCCGAAAGCGTTTCGCGCCCGAGGGCATCGTCTTGTCCCAGGACGAGCGTGGTGTCGTCGATATCAGAGGTCAATGCATGATGTCGTCGCGGCTTGCCGCCTTGCGTGACGCACTTCGCGAACGCGGCTTCGTGTATCGCGACAGTGTGATCTGCCAGGACGACATGGTGAACAGCGTGAGGGCTATCCTCAGAATGAATGGCTACGAGAACGCGACCGTCGAGTCGGGTGCCACGTACGGCACGGTCGACATCTCGGGGCGTATCGACGCCGACGAGCGTTGGCAGCGCGTGGCGGAGATGCTGTCCGGTACGGCAGGCCTGCAGAGCTGGACGGTACGCGATCGTAGTGGCGGCAGCGTAAACGATCTGATCTCGCGGCTGCGGGCAGCCGGCCTGATCGGCAAGCTCAGCATCGCGCGGGCTCGCGACGACATTCTCGTGACGGGGCTGCTCGACGCAACCGACAAGGCGGCGCTGACAGCTGTGATCGCCGCGTTCAGGCGCGACTACAGCGATGCCTCGCGAGTCGTGGTGCAAGACATTGCGGCGGCGCCATCACTGAATCGTGTCTTTCCGTCGGCGGTCGTGAGCTTTGGTGGCCGTCCCCCGTCGATGTTCATCGAACTTGCAGATGGCACGCGCCTCATGGTGGGCAGCCGGCTGCCTGGCGACTACGCAATCACGGGGCTCGACGCCAACGGCGTTGATCTGTCGAAGGACGGAGAAATCGCCCATTTCCCACTCAACCTGTAAAGGACCACGTATGTACCTGACTGAAATCGAGAACCGGCTGGCCAACGATGTCACTGGCGCATCGCGAAGCGACCTGTTGAGCCGTCTTGCACAGCTGCGTGCCGATATCGCCGCACAACTCGCCGCGCCTCTTGCGCCGGCGGACTATCGCCGTGTCGTAGCTCGCGTCGAGGGTTGCGACGCGGCTATCAGCGTGGTCGCCCTACTGGCGCAACGCCTGCGCAAAGACGCGGGCGAAAAGTGACAAACGCTGTTCCTTTTCAATGGATGGAAACGCCGCTACTCCGTAGAGTGGAACGCGGTCAAGGAGAGTCGACATGAAACCGATGCAAAACCTCGAGCGCATGGTCCGAGGTCTTGAAGAAAAGCAGCACGAACTGATGCGAGTCGTCGCGCAGTTCGGCGAACTCCAAAAGCAGATCAAGGACCTGAGCGAGCGGGCCGGGAACGACCCTGCGGCCGCAAGGCAGTTCGATGCGTTCGTCAAGGCTTGGAACGAGCCAGACGGTACAGGCAAGAGCCTGAAGGAGCAGACGCAGGATGTCATGACCGCGGCGCGCGAAGCGGACCACCACGGCAAGGTCTTGAAGAAGCGTCTGAAATATCCCCGTGATGCGGCCCCGACAGACATTGCTGAGCCGCAGCGGTCAAGCACCACGCGGATCACCCGGCGCTTCGCGTGAGCGCGCGCCATCTAAAACAGGAGAAAAGTCGTGTCTATTCAGATTGGTCAAAGCCCCGGACGTATTTTCAACAGCGAAGGCGCGTCGATTTCGGGCAGTGCTGCGGCCGACGATTACAGCGGTGTGGACTTCAATCTGCTTGGTGCCGCTCAGGAAATCATGCTTTACGTGTCCGCAACGGTGCAGCAACTCGCCGCGCAGAAGTTTGCGACCATCAAAGCGAACTCGAAGCTTGCGCGCGACGCGCAGGAGATGGCCAACCGCGTTGACAGGCAGATCAGTAATGCGAAGGACGACAAGGTAGGAAGGCCTGAGGCAGACGTCATCAGGTTCATGCGTGACAACAACATCAACGTCGACAACCTGCCTATCGACACCTTCCTGAACAGGAATTTGACGAAAGGTGACCTGCAGGCAATCAAGGCTGCCCTCGACAACTTCGTCAGCCGCCAGACCGACATGGGCCAGCAGGACAACCTGGAGATCCAGAAACTGACCACGACCTTCAACTTCGTGATCGACGCTGTCAAAACCCTTATTTCAAGGGTCGGCGACCTCAATCAGGGCATCTACAACAAACTGTGATGAAAGCCCATACCACTACCGATCACACGCGGGCCATCGAGCTGGTGCAGGAACTCCTCTCGATGGGAGCCTCGCTGGCCGGCTTGCAGGGAGTTGACCGCGACGACCTCGAACAGGTTTATGCGTACGGCTACGCGCTGTTCGAGGGCGGCGACTTGGAAGCGGCGAGACGCACGTTTTATACGCTCGCTTACCTCGACAACAGTCGCTTCGAATACTGGCTGGCACTGGGGCTGACGCTGCAACGCATGGGCGAGCATAAGGAAGCGCTCGCCTGTTTCGCACGATCCGGTGCGATTGGCCTGTCGGATCCTCGTTCCGCTTATCTGGCAGGAGTGAGTTTCGTGATCCTTGGCAATCCGACTCACGCGAGCAAAGCATTCGATGCAGCGATCAAGTGGTGTGGGAAGCGGCCAGAGCATCAGGCGCTGCGCATGAAAGCGGAGCAATCGTTGGTCCAATGCAATAAATAGGAGAGTTGAATGAATCAGGCAGTAATGGCACAGGCGCGTATCGCCGCACGCGCCGCATCATCGCCGCTCGATGGCATTGACGATGCCGGGGGCGGCGAATCCGACGCGTCGATCGCCGGGAAGAAGACCCACCTTCATGTTGCGTCTGAACTCACCGTGAGTACGATCGCGCTGGAGCGCGGCCGGCAACGGGGCACGCAACCCGAGCAGCCGGCTGCTGCATTCCTGGTGCCGCCCGCGTCGCGCGTTGCGGCGACTCAGGCGCAAGCCGTCAGCGCATTGAGCAAGACACTGACGAAGCTCGGCGTGCCGGGTGCGGACACGGTCGCGCGCATGGCGCTCGGCGGCGAAACAGTACCGATGAGCGTAATGGCCTATGCGGTGGGCGTCGTCTCGCTGCAGTCGCTAAGCAATACCGTCCGCTCAGTCAGCAAAGCGCTCCAGATTCAGACGGATCGCCAGACCAAGGCCGTGCTTCAACGTCTCGAGGATTACCGCGAGCAGCTGCGCAAGCAGCAGGAGGAAATGGAGAAGGCGCGCAAGAGCAACATTTTTACCATGGCGTTCGATTGGGTTATCGGAGCGACTGAAGTTGTCGCCGGCATCGTGACACTCGCGTCCGGCAATGTGGCGGGCGGCACTGCGGAGATTCTCGCTGGCGTCATGGGTATCACAAAGGCAGCGTTGGAGACTGCCGCGCTGGTTGACGAAAAAGACGCGAAAGATTTCCTAGAAGTCGCCAACGGCATCGGCATCGCGCAGATGGTGATGGAAACCGTCTCGATGCTGGCGGGAGCAGGCCCCTATGGCGTGGCCCTGCGACTTGCGCTGAAGTCGGGAATGCAGGCAGGTAGCGCAGTGATCAATCTTCAGAAGGCCGACGCTCAAAAGGATGCGTCCGCAGCCGGCGTACGGATGGACTCTCAGCAGTATCTGATCGACGCGACGGAGAAAAGCCGCAAGCAGACCGTCGAGTTCCTGCGGGACCTGTATGCAAAAAATGCCTCGGTCGTGCGCGGGACCAGCGACATGATCAACTCAATGATGGAATCGCAACTGCGTATCGCCCGCAGCCTCGGTGGGGCTGCCGGACGCTTCGCCTGACGTGGAGGACCACTATGTCAAATCCAGTAACAGTCTCAGTGCAGCAAGGGCAGGGTTCTGCCGCATTCTTGAACCCGACTGTGAGCGGCAAGCTCGCTCATGTGGTTGAAGGACAGGGCACCTCAGTCGACGCTGCCGCAAAAGCGCAAGCCTATAGGGATCAGCTCGTCTCGTTCGCAGAGATCGGTCTGTTGATCGCGGTCGAATTCCAGAAGCTGCGCGATGCCGGCCGTAGCTACCTCAGTACTGCGCTTGTCAATGAATTCAAACAGATGCTCTACGTGCTCAAGAAGAAGAACGATGCGATCGACGAAAACTGGAACGCGGCCATCATCAAGAGTTCGTTCGAGTTCGCTGCAAGTTTCGTCACCTTGGCGGGTGCTGGACTTGGTGCGGCGGGCGGGTTGACCCAAGGCGCCTTTGCGGATGGTCTGCAGATCGGTACGAGGGTCGGAGAAGCAGGCGGCAAGCCGTTCTCCGCAGCCGGCGAGCTGTGGGCAGCCAGTCAGACGAAGGAAGCGCAACAGGACCAGGCCGAGGCCGACTTTGCTGCACAGAACGCCGAACGTTATGCGAAGAACATCGAGCGTCTCGAGGCGATGATGCGCGACGTGAGCGAGAAAGCCATGCAGACGCTTGCGACGTTCCGCGATCTGTATGAGCGATCTTCCAGCGCACTGAAGCTCGCGTAACCCCGATAACCCGAGGAGACCACCATGACAATGGCCGGAAACGATCCCGTCACGCGGTATCTTGATTCCCGCGGCTTTACAACGCGCATCGCCTACTTCGACGACAGTGAGTTCCAGCGCGGCATCGAGACGGTTTGGGGCGAGCTTGAAATTGTGTATCGCTTTGAAGCCGGCGTCCTGCTCGTTTGCCATGTGGCGGCCTTGCATGCTCCTCAGGGGATCAGCGGTGCCGTCAACAAGCTGGTGGGGTTGCTGCAGGACATCATACGCGAGGTGCCCGAAATCACCGAAGTCTGCGGCCTCGTGCCGCAAAGCGGACGCACGCTAGAGCAACGCGTCGCGCGCACACGCTACAAGCAGTTACTGGTCGCGCACGGCGCCACCGAAGTGGAGCGCGACGGTGAACCCTGGCTGACATTTGCAACCATGAGGGGTCTTGATTAGCGGCCGGCGAAAGCGACGTCGCCGGAACGATAACATTCGGGCTGTAGGCGTAATCTGCTGGTGTGCGAAACATTGGGCGAGGTCCATATCGCTCGTCAGCGCAACAACAGGAGCTTAGAAGTGAAAACGAGTTTGCAACATCAGGATGGATTCGATCGGCTGCTTGGGCAGTTCGGAGCCGAAGTCGGAATCAGCGATCTGACTTTCGACAACGACGGTCTGTGCCATATCAGGGTTGACGACGATTTGCCAATTACCTTTCGCCGCGATGACGAACAGAACCGCTTGTCGACCGTCGGCCTGCTTGCGCAGGCTTTGCCCGCGCTAGACCAGAGTGTGCTGCAGGACATTCTGAGTTTCAACATTGGTCCGCTGCGCGGCATTGGACCGGCTATCGGTCTTGAGCCGACCTCGGGAACGGTAGTGCTGTATCAGAACGTACCGCTTAACCAGCTCGACTCCCAACGCTTCCAAAGCATGTTTGGCGATTTCATCGAGACACAAAGGGAGTGGATGGCGCGCCTCGCGGGGTCGTCGGCGCCAGCGGCTGACGGGACCTTCCTCGCCGGCATGCGCTGATGCCGTGCATCATTGCCGCACCGTGCTCTGCTGGCACGGTGCCGGCTAGTCAGTCTTCTCGCCATCGACGGCCAGTACGCATAGCCTGATCGCTCGCGTGGCCTGAGCATTCCTGATCTGCTGCACGCTCGATGCGTGGGTCGCGGCTCCAGGTGCGCGCACGTCACGGACAGCACACGCTGACAAGAAATACAAACCAGTGGGCTTTTCCGGAAGACGATTTGCGATAGCAACCGCTACCGTATCGCCTTTTTGCGCGCGCCGTGCTGCGATGTCCGTGCCGATCGCGAGAGCAACGGGTGACTTTGCCCCGCCTCGCGTTTGCCGGCGGGGTGCCTGCGCATGCTGGGCGATTCCATGCCGTTAGTGCAGTCAGTCAACCTGCAGGGACGTGCGCCACGTGAGTCAGGTTCAGGTCATCACCCGATGCGGCCCAGATTCGTCAGCACGCATCATTGAACCATGTCATCAGATTAGCGAGGCGAGAAATGGGGGAGGTGCAGGTCGTTCTCTTCAGGCGCGCTGGATGCGTCGACCGTGCAGGCCAGCGCTGGCAGGTTGCCGACAACAAGGTTGTCGTGACCGACGCCGGCGCCAAGGCCCGGGGTGCGCGCGGCGATATCGACGCATATGTCTTTAACGCCGAAGAGTTGCGAGAACTCTACGTGGATATGCTTGGACTGCTCAGGAGCAATGAAGCCGCGCCGTTTTTCCGCGATCCGGTACGGGTGGTCTGCGCGTGCCCCGATGTGATAAGCGCGAGTTCGCGGCTCGGAGAAACGGATCGCCGCGCGATGTTGCGCTTTGTCTACAGCTACATGCTCAGCGTGGAGCCGGCATATTTCTCGCGCCTGCTCCATCACTTCGTGGACAGCAGCAGGGAGTTCTTCGAATTCGTGGAACGCAACAGTCTCAACCCCTGGCCGGTATCAGAGTATGCCGACGAGCTCGGCATTTCCATGCGCAAGCTGAACATGCTGTTCTATGAAAAATGCGGTGTCTCCGCGAAGCACTGGCTGCTCGAGCAGCGTCTTTCCAAGGCACGCGAGCTTCTGCTCGCCACTGACATGAAGATCACCGACGTCGCGCAGGAGTGCGGCTTTGGCAGCCATGCACACTTCAGTGAGAGTTTCAAGCGGCGCTTCAAGGACTGCCCTCGAAAATTCAGGCAGAAAAGCAATCCAAATTCGGACGCAACAGAGGATCAGACATGAATTTCGATTCGACGAATCCGGCCCAGCTGTACAACTCGTTCGAGCAGCAGACGGCGCGGCTAGGGCAAGAAGTAGCGGATATCGGCAAAAACGGCGATATGACCGACCCGAACCAGGCGCTTAAATTCCAGCAGGCCACGATGAAGTACCAGACGTTGATGGGCGCCAACAGCGGCTACATCGACATGATCAAGCGTTTGCTCAGCGGCATCATCCAGAAGATATGAAAGCCCTCGACCAAAGTGCACGCCGCCTGCTGATTCAGGCGGCCTTCGCGGCAGCGAATCATCGCCTTGCCTCCCAGATAGAAGCGCTATATGCGTTGTTGCCCGAGCTCGTCGACGACGAAGGCGACCGCCAGTTGTGCCGCGCCATCATGCTCGCTGGCCTGAACCGCGGCGACGAAGCGCTGGCGTTAATCGCCCGGCGGGACGATCCCGAAGCGCGCGCGGTGCGCGCGGTGCTCGCTGGCGAGGCCTTGCAGCATGACAGCGCAGGACCCGCGCCTCAGTCGGTCCGGAACCCGCTGCAGCGCGTGAGCGTTGGCCACCGCCACCAGTAAAACGCATATCCCCGACATTTCAAGGAACACATCATGGACATTGCGGTACTGAAGCTTGCAGCGAGTCAAATCGGAGCGCAGACAGAACAGACCGTCGTACCCGCCCAGGACGATATCGAAGCGTTCCAGCGCGCGGTCGACCGCAGTACGGGAAACCCGGACGAGGCCGTGATTGAAGCGCTTGGCGCTGCGGAGCGACACGCTATCCAGCCAATGAAGGATATCGATGCGGCGGGCGTTCAGCTGCTGGATCCGGCACAAATGCTGAGTGTGCAGAAGGGGCTGGCGAAGATGTCGGTGGATATTGATCTTGCTGCGAAAGCGGCGGGCTCGATTTCGCAAGGGATCAACAAACTGGTGACGATGCAATGAAAGCGCGAACACTCAAATGGAGCATCGTCTTCGCGGCCATCTTTCTTGCAGGATGCAAGGTTGAACTGTACAGCGGCCTACCGGAAAGCGAAGCCAACCAGATGCTCGCGCTGCTGATGCTCAAGCAGATTCCCGCGGAAAAGCAGGTCGGCAAGGGGGGCGCGGTCACATTGCAGGTCGAGCAGGACGCTTTCGTCAACGCGGTCGAGGTACTGCGCCAGAACGGCTTTCCGAAGACGGCACGCAAGAACATGAGCGACCTGTTTCCGTCCAACCAGTTGGTCACCTCGCCCACTCAGGAGCGCGCCAAGATGCTGTATCTGAAGGAGCAGCAACTCGAATCGATGCTGGGTGCGATGGACGGCGTGATCACCGCGAACGTGGCGATCGCGCAGGGCACCGACGAAAGCGGCAAGCAGACGGGCAAGCCATCGGCCGGCGTGCTGATCCGGTACTCGCCGGAGATGAATCTGGGCAACAAGGAAGCACAGATCAAGAGCCTGGTTCGTGACAGCGTGCCTGACATCGATGCGGCAAACATCACGGTCGTGCTACAGCCGGCGAACTATCGTTATGTTCCGGTGAACGCGACGGCGAACGCGATCGTAAACGGCGGACTGACACAACGGCTGCGCGCGCGTATCGAGTCGAACCCCGTGCTCGCGATCGGCGGGATGGCGTCGGCGGGACTCGCCTTGCTGTCGGCGCTCGGTGCGATCGTGTGGCTGGTGCGAAAGCGCGGTGCACCGCAGCGTCTGGCGCGACAAGCACATTGACTGATTGACCGATCCATCATTGATCTCTCGACGCACAGACGCTCCATAGGCCTCTTGTCATGACATCGCGTTCTCAGATGCCCGCCCGCGCCATGCAGTCACCAGTAGAGCCTTTGCTGGCCCGTCTCTATCAGCTCTCATGGACGCCCGGCGCGTGGATGCAGGAGCAATGGTGGGCGGCGCTCGACCTCGGGCACTGGAGACCGGTTTATGCGTCGCTGTCGAGCTGCCGTGCGGCCCTGGACTCGGCGATCGCGAAGCGACGTGGGTTTCCCGATGCGGTACTGCCCGCGAGTCTGACGGCGCAGCAGCGGCAGTTGCTGCGGCTGGAAGGGGGCTTGCGTAAGCACATGGTCGGCCTGGGCGTAGTAGGTCTCGGTTTGCAGCCCTATCTGCTGCTTGGCGAATATCGCCGGGCCCTGGCGCCTGCGCTCGATGCGCGCGCTTGCAATCAGTTGCTCGCGTTGGCGGCGCCGCCCGGTGCGACGTTTGTCGCCAGCATTGAGGCCGGGCGATTTCTCGATTACGCCACGTCGTACGGGCAAGCGTGGCTGGGCCGGCAGCTGCGCGGATGTCCGGTGTGGCGCGCGCTGGAAATCTGTTTGCCACCGCCAATGAGCATTGATTGCGACATTCCTTCGTCGTCGGCAATCGCAACCCTCTCGCGTCTGGAGCGTTACTTATGAACCACTTCGGTATCAGTGTGACCGAACTGGCGGGCGATGCGCCTTTGGGGCCTGTAATTCCGGCCAGGCAGTTCGCGCAGTATGTCAGCGAGACCGCGCGCCTCGGCACGGCCCGGCGGCGCTCGGCACAAGCGCTATGGCGCGCTCGACGCTTGCTCGCGCACGCGCGGCAGGAGGCTCGAGCGCGGGCGGTGGCGCAGGCAGACGCGCTGTTGCAGGAAGCCAGCGCGGCTGCGGCGCAGATTGCGCACGATGCGCGTCTGGAGGGACTCAATCAGACCGTCGCGTGGCTCGTCGAGGAGAGCCAGTTGGAGCAGATTGTGGCCGCAGGGCTCGAAGAGCGGTGCCGTGAACTGGTTTGTGCCGCGCTTCGCGCCTATGCGGCCGAGATGCCCGCAGACCAGTTGATCGCGAACCATGTCGCCGACAGGTTGGGCGAAATCGGCAGTCACGGCAGGCTGAATTTGCGCGTGCCGCCGCCGCTGCGGGACGCGGTCACAAAACGGGTCGCACAGCACATCGCACAGTCCACGCAGCCGGGAATAGAACTGCAGGTGGTCGCGGACGCCTCGCTCAATGAAACGCTTGCCGTGCTCGACAGTCCGTACGTGCAGGTTCGCGTGGATCTCGATGCTCATCTGGAAGCGTTGTTGAGCCAGCTCGCCGGCAAACCGCAAGGCAAGGAGGCGGGCGATGACGGCGATCGATAGAGCCGCGCTTGACACGAGGCAAACGGACTTTGGCGCGGCGCAGACAGGTACCGGGCGTGCAGGTGGGCCGTACCAGGTCGCGCCCGCCGCCACCGCCTCCGGCCTGCTCGCTGCTGAACTGGCGGAGCTCGAGCAGGACCAGCTAACGGAAGGCGAAGAAGGTGCCGCGCTGAACCTGGGCACGCGGCTGCGCGGCGCGCTATCGCCGCGCCGTCCAGACAGTTCGATGGCGCGTAGCGTGCTCGCCAGGATGAAGGCGGCGCTGGGCGATGCGCAGCGAGCGCACCTCGACGGCTTGCTGGCGCAGTTCGAGGCGCTCGGCGACGAGGAAGAGCCCGTGCGGGTTCTGCGCGATGCAGGCCTCAGCGATGGCACGATTGCACTCGTTATTGCGTCGTTGCATGCGCGCGCGCTCGACGCGCGGCGCAAGCGTTTGAACGCAGCATTGCAGGCGCTGCTCGCCGAAGGTGCCGATTGGGCCCTCGAGCTCTTCAGCCTGCTGGAACTAGGCCCGCACAGTGCGGCCACCTCGAATGAGCTGAGGCAACTGTATGAGCGGGCCGGCGAGCGCTTGGCGGGTCTCGCCCGCTGGTTTGCCGAATTCAGAAAGACGCGTGAGCGGCGCGCGAAAATCAGGATTCTGGTGCGGGTGCTTGGACTGGAGCTATCGAATGGCGGCGCTCGCGACAGCGATCCGAAGCTTGCCGCCACCATCATCGATCTCAAACGCCTGCTCATCTTTCTCGGCGTCGAGGAACAGTGCCAGTACGTCGCGCAGTCTCTGGAGACAGCCGGCCTGGACGGCGAGCGCGTCCTCTCAAGCGTGCTCGCGATGATCGACGAGGCACTTCTCTATCCCGACTGGCTTTATGAGGAAGCAACGGAACTGGGCCTGCGCGGCGAGCACGCGGCGCACTACTGTCAGCGCTTGCTACAACTGGTGAAAATGCTGCCCATGCCATGTTTCAACGACCTCGAGCATCGCTCACAGGTGATTGACACCTTGCTGCTGGTCGCCGAACACTACGAGACGCAGTAGCCTCGGTGTGTCCGGCCGTACCGGGCTCCGGTCGTGGCTTGTCGCTGTCCTTCCATTACCGTTTCAGGTGCCGGTTAGCACCTGTGCCCCTTCATATGCGCCTACACGGCGATGCGTTTATTGACGCGATTGCTTTGCCGACCTGCGCCAGGCGAATTCAGGTCATCGCCTGATGGGCCGCAGCGCCGCGGCAAAGCAACATGGCGTAAAAGGAGGCGAACCGATGGATTCCATTGCGGACCCACAGCCCGATGGCATGCTGGACCTGACGCTCACGCGCAACCTTGAAGCCTTTTTCCGGCTGCTTGGCATGAAACGCGCGCGCATCGCAGCCGCAATCGAGCTGAACCACGGTGGGCACCGGACCTTCGTCGAAGTGCGCAACCAACGGATCATGCTGACGCTCGCCGCACCCATTGATGCGTGGCAGCGTGCCCCTGCGCTCAGGTCGATAGCTTCGCGCTGGCGGCCCGAACGCACGGCCGGCGTCGCGGTGCGCGGATGCCTGGCGACGGGTTATCTGTGCGTCTCCTGCGTGTTGCCTGCCGCAAGCAAGGCTGATTTCTGGCTGCGCCTCTACCGGGTCATGCTGGAACTGCTCGAGTCATCTCTGAGGAACGAAGAATGAAGCGCATTATCGAATGGCTGAATTTCGCCGGGGGGCGTCAGGAGATGCTGCTAGCCGTGATGCTCATGGTAGCGGTATTCATGATGATCATGCCGCTGCCGACGTTTCTCGTCGACGTGCTCATCGCGCTCAATATCGCACTGTCGATCCTGCTGCTGCTGACCGCCATCTCGACACGCGAGCCGCTCGAGTTCTCGGTGTTCCCCGCGTTTCTGCTGATTACGACGCTGTACCGGCTCGCGCTGACCGTGAGCACCAGTAAGCTGATCCTGTTGCAGCACGATGCGGGCGAGATCGTCTATGCGTTTGGCAACTTCGTTGTGGGCGGCAACCTCGCGGTTGGTATCACTGCGTTCGCGATCATCACGGTCGTCCAGTTCATCGTAATCACCAAGGGCGCTGAGCGGGTCGCGGAAGTGGGCGCGCGTTTCTCCCTCGACGGCATGCCTGGCAAGCAGATGAGCATCGACGGCGACATGCGCGCCGGGGTGATCGATGCCGTCGAAGCGAAGCGTCTTCGCTCGCTTGTGCAGAAGGAAAGCCAGCTCTACGGCGCGATGGACGGGGCGATGAAGTTCGTCAAAGGCGACGCTATCGCGGGCATCATCGTGATTCTGGTGAACATCATCGGTGGGGCACTAGTGGGCATATTTCAGAACGGGATGGACGCATCGCAAGCAATCTCCGTGTATTCCGTTCTTTCGATCGGCGACGGCTTGATCGCGCAGATTCCCGCGCTGATCATCTCGGTGGCGGCCGGCATCATCGTAACCCGGGTGCCTGGCGAGGAGCGCGAGAGCCTCGCAAGTGAACTCGCAGGCCAGGTCACGCGCCGTCCACAAATGCTGTTCATGATCGCGGGCATGCTGACCGTATTCGCCGTCGTGCCCGGCTTCCCGGTAATCGTATTTGTGCCCCTGGCCGCTGCCGCCGCCGGCATTGGCTTCCTTGCGCTGCGCCGCGCAAATCGGGCGGCCGCGGCCGGTAACGATCCGCACGGCGAAGCAGCGGGCGCCGCCAGCATGACGCCGGGCGCTGATGCACTGACGCTGCGCTTCGCCCCCGGTCTCGTCGACGACGCCGTACTTGCCGATGCACTGGAACGCCTACGTCTCGGTACCTTCGAAAGACTCGGCGTGGCCGTGCCGCCCATCCGCCTGAGGGCCGACGGCTCCCTGAGCCCCGATACCATCGACGTTGCGCTCTACGGCGAGACAGTGCTGACTCAGCGCGTCCCTTCGGGTCTCCTGCTACTCACGAAACAGGGCATGGATGCTCCGGCCGCGGCGCAGGTCGACCGCTTGCCGTTCGGCGGTTTCGTGCTCAACTGGCTCGAGCCGGCTGCGGCGGACGCGCTACTTGCAATAGGGGCGCCTGTGGCACGCGACGAGGACCGCATCGCGTACTGCATGTCGCTGGTGATCGACCGGTTCGCCCAGGAGTTTGTCGGTGTCCAGGAAACGCGTCATTTGATGGACGCGATGGAAGAGCGCTATCCGGAGCTGGTCAAGGAACTGCAGCGGCAATTGCAGATTGGCAAGGTGGCGGAGGTGCTGCAACGACTCGTCGCCGAGCGCGTCTCGATCCGCGATCTGCGCACCGTCTTTCAGGCGCTGATTGAATGGGCACCAAAGGAAAAGGAGGCAGTCATGCTGAGCGAGTACGTGCGGGTGTCGCTGCGACGGCAGATCATCGGACGCCATGCGAACCTGCAAGGCCAGGTCGGAGTATGGCTCGTCGGCGAACACATTGAAAGCCTGATTCGCAATTCGATCCGGCAGACCGCGGCGGGTTCGTATTCGACGCTGTCGCAGCAGCAGATCGACACGCTTCTCGCGCGGGTTCAGGCCTCGCGCGCGGGTCGCGAGGATCGCAACGGCGCGCTGCTCACGGCGATCGACGTGAGGCGCTTTCTGCGCAAGTTCATCGAACGCGACATGTTCGATGTCCCGGTGCTGTCTTATCAGGAGCTGGGCGAGGACGCCAATCTGAAGGTGCTCGGCAATATCGACCTCGACGAGGAGTTAAGCGATGCGCTTGATTGATCCAAAGCGTCTTTCACAACGGCTCGGCGCGAAGCTCACTGTCCCCGGATTCGGGAGCGCTGCAACGCTCGCCGGGCGCATCGTCGAGGCCGGTCCGACGCTGATCAAGGCCACCTTGCCTGGCGTAGCGATGGGCGAGCTATGCGTGATCGAGCCAGAGGGCATGCAGGCTGAAGTCGTGGCGCTCGACCGTGAGGTCGCGCTACTGTCACCGTTCGCAGAGCCCGTCGGGTTGCGCGTCGGCCAGACTGTGCGTCCTCTGGGTGCAGGCCATCAGGTCGTGGTCGGCGACCATCTCGTCGGCGGCGTTGTCGACGGGCTGGGGAGGCCGCTCGTCGGTCTACCGGCGCGCGGACAGCCAGAACTTCGTGCCCTCGACGCGGCGCCGCCTGATCCGCTCACGCGGCGTCTGATCGACGAGCCGTTGCCACTGGGCGTGCGTGCAATCGACAGCGCGCTCACCTGTGGACGCGGCCAGCGGGTCGGCGTATTCGCTGCGGCGGGTGGCGGCAAAAGCACTTTGCTCGGAATGATTTGCGACGGCGCGCAAGCCGATGTGATCGTGCTTGCGCTCGTTGGCGAACGCGGACGCGAGGTGCGGGAATTCCTCGACCAGATATTGTCGGCCGACGCTCGGTCGCGTTGTGTCGTGGTGGTGGCGACCTCGGACCGTCCGGCGCTGGAGCGTCTGAAGGCGGCGTACACGGCCACCACGATCGCCGAGTATTTCCGCGACCAAGGCAAAAATGTGCTGCTGATGGTCGACTCGTTGACGCGCCTCGCCCGTGCTGGCAGAGAAATCGGTCTTGCGTCGGGAGAGCTGCCGGCGGCCGGCAGCTATCCGCCGAGCGTGTTCGCGCGCTTGCCGCGTTTGCTCGAACGCGCAGGCAATTCGGCGACGGGTAGCATCACCGGCATCTACACCGTGCTCGTCGAGGGAGACGACATGAACGAGCCCATCGCGGATGAAGTGCGCTCGCTGCTCGACGGCCATATCGTGTTATCTCGCAAGCTCGCGCAGATGCATCACTATCCGGCAATCGACGTCCTGGCGAGCGTGAGCCGGGTAATGAACATGGTCACGGACCCCGCGCACCAGACGCGCGCCGGCCGGCTCAGGCGTTTGCTCGCCCGCTACAGGGAGATCGAATTGCTCGTCCGGGTAGGCGAGTATCAACGAGGCCAGGACCCCGAAGCGGACGAAGCGCTGGAGCGGCGCTCGCTGCTGGACCGGTTCCTGCGCCAGTCGCGAACCGAACGGAGCAGTCTTGACGAGACATTGCGCCAGTTGGCACAGGCCGTGGGGGAGTGACATGGAACGCGCCGCATTGCAGGAACTACTGCAACTGAAGAAACTCCGCGAGCGCGGTTTGCGCAACCGGCTGTCCGCGCTCGCGCAGCGCGAAGCGACGCTCAACTGCGAACGGCGCGAAGCGCACGAAACCCGCCTACGGCTGCGCTCCGAGCGCGACGAACTGTTTGCAGAGCCGCCGGCCGTTGGGCCACTGGCGTTTCGAACGCTCAAGATGCAGCTCACGCGATGCTACGAAGAGTCCAGAGCCGCAAGTGAAACCAGCACTCAGATCGATACCAGCCTGGTTCTGCTGAACGAGGAGCGTAACGACACGCTTCTCGGACTCAATCGTAACGCGCGCGAGCAGGAGAAGCTGTCGAGCTTGATGGAGGAACTCGATGGCTATTGATCCGGCTGGGCGCGGTGGGGGGGTGCCTTCGCAGAACCGGCAGCGACGGCAGCCCGCAGTGTCGGACGAGCAGGAGCGACGGTTTAGGGACAAGCTCGGCGAGCGGCGCAAGCCTGAAGCCGAGCACGGCAGCGACGCAGATTGGGGGGAAGCGAACAGCCCCGGCGAGGACGGCGACACGATCGATGGATCTGCATTCGCGTGGTCCGGCGCACCTTCGTGGATGTCTCTCGGCGTCGCCGGGCTCGCCGCGCGAGCCGCGTTACAGGGTCATTCTCCTGAAGCTGGCCGGGCACGGGGCGACGCGCCGGCCGGGAGTGCGCCGCTGGAAACTGCTTCGGGCCTCGATCAGCCGGGCCCCGGCGACGCACGCCTGAATCCCGTAGCACGGGTCGATGGAGCGCTGGAAGTTCGGGTTGTGGGTGGCGCCTGGGATGGACTGAGTATCGCGCTCACGGATGCGGGCGGGCCGTTGCAAATCCGCCTGCGTGCCGTGGATCGCGACCAGAGAAGCCGTTTGCAGACGCTACGGCGCGCCTTGCACGATGCGTTGACGGCGCGCTTCGACCGCGATGTGTCGATCGCAATTGAGGGAGACGACGATGAAGATGCATGAGTGGACGCAAGACGACCTTACGCTTGCAGTAGCGAAACGCGGAGGTGCGGACGCGACAAGGGATGAGCATGCCGTGTCGTTCGGCTATCGTCAGCTCGGCGGCGAGGGATTGATACTGAATCTCAGCGTCAATGGCCGCGATGTGCGCGCATGGGTCGCGGAAGCGGAATTTTGCAACTGGGTCGCTCCTGTGCTGACAGCGCCGTCTTTCGACGCGTTTCCAGTCGATCTGACCGCGGCTGTCGCGGCATGGGCGCTTGCCCCCTTCGCCGGATTCGTGTTGGAACGAGACCTGGGCCTGGTCGCTGTGAGCGCGATTGCGCGGGGCGCGTGCCCGGTCGCTTTCGACTGCACGATCACGCTCGCGCGTGAGGACGCCCGGCTTGCTATCCGTCCTCTCGAATGGGATGTCGACGTCCTCAGGCATATCGCTGCCGCAACGCCGCGCGCGGCGCTCGACGCCGCCCACACGCTGTCCATTTCGCTTGTGGCGGGATGGGCTTGGCTCAAGCAGTACCAGTTGGAAGCGCTCAACACTGGCGACGCGATCGTGCTCGATGTGGCTGCCGATGTGAACAAGGGCGAAGCGTGGATGTTCAAAGGAGGTCCGCTCGCGAAAATCGTGTCATTGGAACCTGCATGGCGGGTGGAAAACGTGATGAACCGTATAGAAACCCAGATCAGTTCACTCATGGCCGCAGGCGTGCATGAGTTGCCAGATGGCCCCGCGCAGCGGGCAGAGCCTCGGAAACGGCCAGAGTCGCCGGACATGGATGACTCTCACGCAATGCCTGACGTGCAAGAAGCCGGGCAGTCCCACGCCCGTTGCGCGGCGACCCTGCTCGACGATGTACCGTTTGCGCTCACGGCCGAGATTGCGTCAATGGATGTGCCGCTTGCCGCGCTGCGCGACCTCGCGCCCGGGCAAGTGTTGGACCCTTGCATGTCGGCCGACGGCCGCGTGTCGTTGAAGGTAAACGGCACGGTGATCGGGCTGGGGAGGCTAATCCGGATGGGTGGCCGTTTGCTCGTCAGGATCGAATAAGCTTCGTGCGCAGGCCGCGCCGGGACGCGCGTTCGCGGCCCGCCCACCGCCAGGATGAGAGCACCCGCTCAGCGAGGCGAGTTTGCGGTATTGCCCCCACGGCGCCCCGTGAATCTCAGGTCTGCGCCTGATGCTGCGAAGCGGACAGATGAATGAGAATTCGCCCATACATCAATGGAAGCGAATCATGTCTTTTGCCAGCAACCCCATCCAGTTGATCGCGGTACTGTTCGTGTTGTCGCTGCTGCCGCTGATCGCCATTCTGGGTTCTTCGTTTCTGAAGATCTCGATCGTGCTCTCGATGCTGCGCAATGCACTCGGTATTCAACAGATACCGCCGAACATCGCCATCTACGGCCTGTCGCTGATCCTGACGGCCTTCATCATGGCGCCGATTGGAATGGCGATTTCCGACAACCTGAAACAGGTGCAGATTTCAGCGGACGCGCCCGACTTCTACCAGCAGGTCGACCAGAACGTTCTTAAGCCTTACCGCGGCTTTCTCGCCAGACACGCGAAGCCGGAGCAGGTCAAATTCTTTTCGGACATCGGCAAAAAGATGTGGCCGGAGGAATATAGAAGCCGTATCCCGGATGATTCGCTCGTTGTTCTGATGCCCGCCTTTGCGGTTGGCCAGCTGATCGAGTCGTTCAAGATCGGCCTGCTTCTGTATTTGCCGTTCATCGCAATCGATCTGATCGTTTCCAACGTGCTGCTGGCTATGGGCATGATGATGATGTCCCCTATGACCATCGCGTTGCCGCTCAAACTGCTGGTCTTCGTGCTCGTCGGCGGCTGGGAGCGTTTGCTCGCTCAACTCCTGGCGTCGTACTCATGAGCAGCGTCGTCATCACCCAACTCGCGTCGAATCTGTTGTGGCTCGTGCTGCTGCTGTCTCTACCGGTGGTCGCGACTGCGGCCATCGTAGGGGTCGGCGTCAGCCTGATACAGGTTCTCACCCAAGTGCAAGATCAGACGATCCAGTTTCTGATCAAGCTGGTCGCGGTGTGCATCACACTGGTGCTTACCTATCACTGGATGGGCTCGGAACTGATCAACTACACAACGGCAATCTTCGATCAGATCAGTCTGATGGGGAAGTGAATGGCTCACTGGACTACCTTTGTTCCGACGCTTGCACTTTGCATGATGCGCCCGCTGGGCGTTTTCATCCTGCTGCCGCTCTTTACGAGCCGCAGCCTGGGCGGCAGTCTCGTGCGCAACGCGCTGGTGCTGTTGATCGCATTGCCGCTGCTTCCTGCCTATCTCGGGGCGCCGGTGCTGGCTTCGGCGGGCAGCGGTCCTGATCTGGTGCTGCTGTACGCGCGTGAGGTGGTTATCGGCGTGCTGATCGGCTTTAGCGCGGCGCTGCCGTTCTGGGCGATCGACATCGCCGGTTATGTGATCGACACCATGCGCGGCACTTCCATCGCATCGGCGATCAACCCGGCGCTGGGCGAGCAGTCGTCGATCTTCGGAATTCTGTTCTCGCAGATTCTGTCGGTGATTTTTCTCGCTTCCGGTGGTTTCAACACGCTTCTGACCGCGATCTACGACTCGTATCTCGCCTTGCCCCCGCGGGTGGGACTTGCCATCGAACCGGGGTTGATGCGCTTTGTCAGCGGGGAATGGCGAATGATGATGGACCTGAGCATCGCGTTCGCGTTGCCTTCCATCGTTGGCATGGTGCTGGTCGATGTCGCGTTCGGCTTCATTAATCGGGCCGCCGAGCAACTGAACGTCTTCTTCATTGCCATGCCCGTCAAGAGCGGTGTGGCGCTGTTCGTCATCGCCATTGGCGTCGGTTATGCCCTTGATGGCTTCAATGCGCGCTTTAGTGGCTTTAACGCAGTATCGGCGCAATTGACAGGATTTCTTCAATGAGCGAAAAGACCGAACAGCCTACCGAAAAAAAGCGCCGCGATGCCCGGCAAAAAGGCCAGGTGGCGAAAAGCGTCGACCTGACGACCTGTGTTCAACTGGTCGTTGTACTTGCATTCTTCTGGTTCGGGGGGCCGGCAATGTGGAAGAGCATGCAAGACATGGTCGTCGTTACGGTCGATTCCGTGAACCTTCCAGTAGAGACCGCCGGCAATCAGATTCGTGATGCGTTCTTTGCGCTGTCGCTGCAGTTTCTTGCACCACTGTGCGGCATTCTGCTGGTCTCGTCGGTGGCCTCGATCGTCGCGCAGGTCGGAGTCGTGATAAGTCCCGAGGCTCTGTCCTTCAAGGTGGACAAACTCAACCCTGTCAACAATGCCAGACAGTTCGTCTCAATCAAGCGACTGATCGAATTTGCCAAATCGCTGCTCAAGTGTGTGGTGGTCACGGCGATCTTCTATTACCTGATGCGTAGCCATCTCGGCTCACTCCAGTTCCTCTCTTTGGCTGGTGCCGAGTCCGGGGTCAGGCTGACCGCGAGGCTCGTTCAAAGCCTGTGGGCTGCGTTGATCGTCGTCTATATCCTGATCGGCGGCCTCGACTTCGCGTGGCAGCGTTTTCAGTTGACCCGCGACCTGAAAATGTCGCGCGACGAAGTTCAGCGGGAGTACAAGGATACCGACGGCAATCCGGAGATCAAGAGAAAGCGCAAGGAAGTGCATCGCGACATTCAAGGCAGCAATCTGGCGAGCAACGTGAAGAAGTCGAGCGTGCTGGTTCGCAATCCCACTCATATCGCCGTTTGCCTCTATTACAAACCAGGCGAAACGCCACTGCCGCAAATCCTGGAGATGGGTGTCGATGATGTGGCCAAACGAATGGTGCAAATCGCGGCAGCCGCTGGCGTGCCGATGGTGGAGCACGTCGCCGTTGCAAGAACGCTCTACGCCGGCTCCGAGGTGGGCGATTACATTCCGACGGCCTTGTTCGACCCGGTTGCGCAGATTCTGCAAGCGGTCGGCGCACTCGACGGGAACGAGAACGACGAGGGGATAAACCGATAGATCCGTGCGGGTTCCGGAAGATTGGTTGGCGTTGCAGCGCTAGTCTCGCTTGGCACAACTACAGCAGGAGCAGGCATGGTATCGACAGTTGCAGTAGCACTCAGCCCGTATAGGTTCGATAGTTCGTCCGATATCGCTGTACAACCGGATCGCCGACCGGGCTTCAACGTTGTGCGGATGCTGGAGGACGGTTTTGTCTTCGACGGTGTGCGCCTGAAGTACCGGCCGGGTGTCGATCATAGAGGGTCATTCGAGATCGACGCGGTCGGCTGGAAATCGCTGGCCAAACTGGTCCTGGGTTTGTCCGACAGCCGAGAGGGAACCGGCTGGAAATCGTTCGCAAGCGGACTTTTCGGTTGGTCCGATCGCCAGAAGGGCCGGTTATCCCGCTACTCTGCGATGCTCGACGATGCGGCGAAACAACTGGCTTCTCAAGGTGCCGCCCCTGCGACGACGTTCGCGGAACAACTCGCGGCAAAACGGTTGAAGATAACCGAGTTGAGGGCCGGCTTCAGCATTGGCGAGCGAACCTATCAGGTGCGAACGAGCAAAGGCGGCACGGTCGCCGTCGAGACGACCAGTGACCTTAGGCGGCTCATGATGATGATCACGCAAAGCCGGGAAGAATATGCGGCGCACCGCGAAACCGCGAAAGCAATCGACGCTGCCTTCGCTGCACTCGATGCCGCCGAGCACGAACTGAAAAAGGCAGGCGATGCGGGGCACGCCAGCGCGCCATCCGTGCAGAGACTACTTGAAACAGGGACAGCCGGAGTGCGACTGGACGACCTTGATGACGTGGACGATGAACTCATGCCGCTGGAGCAGAAAATCCACGACGCCGCGCAGCGCGCGCTGACCAGAAGCTATTCGCGGCGTGATGCATCTGCGCGCCAGCGCGACGCCCAAGGCGCGGCGGACCCGGGCGCCGGTTTGAAGGAGATGCTGCTTGAGAACATTACGTCCGACGTCGCGCACAGGCGAATCAGCGGCATGACGTTGGCAGAGGTGGCCTCTCGCGGACACGTTCCCTCTCCGGACGCGCCCCAAACGGCGCCGGAAACGGCGGATTGAGCCGGCAAGAAAAGAAAGCGGAATACCTAGAGCGCCCCAGGCATTCGTCCGCGAGAATCAGCCGTCCCGAATCCAGCATGTTGATGGGTGCACGGGTCGGGTCCAGTCAACGGCTAACATGACGAGGTGTATAACGGCATGCTTTTCCAGTTCAAAACGCGTTCTGGCGGCGAAGCGACATGGCGCGCGAGCCAATCAACCGCGGTAAAAAACATCGCGCGCACGGCCTTCTTTTCAATGCTTGCGCTTGTCTGTGCCGGCGCCTCGGCACAGGCCCCGGACGCCGAACGCTGGGAGTATAGCGGCACTCGCGGGCCGCTTCACTGGGGCGCGATAAGCGGAGATTTCCGGGAATGCGCGGCCGGTCACAACCAGTCGCCTATCGCGCTTGGATCGAACGCCACCACACGGGGCGCCGCCCCTCAGTTTGGCGTTGACTATCAGTCCGCAAAGGTGACGCTTGTCAACAACAAGCACACGATACTTGCCAGCGTGAGCGATGCTTCCGCCACGATGACATTGCAGAGTCGCGCGTACCGGCTCGTGCAGTTCCATGTACATGCGCCAGCCGAACATACGATCAAGGGCAAGCGCTATCCGCTCGAGTTCCATTTCGTCAATAGGGACCCGCAAGGCCGCCTCGCCGTACTTGCCGTGATGGTCCGCAGGGGCAAATCGAACCCCGCTTTTGCACCGTACCTGAGCGCGCTGCCGGGTCTGCCGGGGCCATCGGCCAGTCAGCAGGCTTCTGTTCCTGTTACGGTCGATCTCGCGCATATGCTGCCGACTGACCGCCACAACTCATACGTCTACAACGGTTCGCTGACCACACCGCCTTGCACCGAACAGGTCGACTGGGCAGTGCTTGCTCACCCAGTCGAGATGTCGGCCGAACAGATTGCGGCGCTCGGCGCCATCGTGCACGGCAACCGGCGGCCCATGCAGAACGGCAACCACCTGGCGGTCTTCTACGAGCGATGACGACGCAAAAGAATAGCTGCCCTCGATGAGCGTCTGAGCAAGACGATCGCTTGCAGGCGCGCCATCCGCTGGCGCAGTTGGCACCTGGTGAAAGCTGTGCATAAGGCATCTTCCATCAGCGCGACGTGCTTTCCGCAGCTCGTCCTCGCCCTTGTCCGATTGATCCGATCGCTCAGAAATATGAGCGCTTGCGCAATGGCGCGGGGCCACGGTCACGGCGATACTGATTGCACACCGGGTCGGCAATACAAAGCCGGTCCGCATGAGCTTCACGCAATATCCCAGGCGCGCGAGGCAAAGGCCAATCTACATCGAGGACAAGGCAATGAGAGAAGCCATACAGTCTCTTTCCCAGTTTTCAACCCCAATCGCGTACGTGGGCGGACAGCGCGCGATCCAGACTTCCGATGACACGCCGAGCCTTATCGAAATGTCTCAATCCGTTGTCACTGAGCACAACTACCACCGATACGCGGCAGCCGCGATGGGCGTACCCGTACCGGGGCTCGACAGAGCATTCGTCGATGCGCTTCCGGCAGGCGGCGAACGAGGGCAGCTGCACCCGAAAACGCTCGAATTGCTTGCGTACCTGTATGCGAAGTTCGACGAAACCACCGTGTTTCCCGGAAGCGGCGAAACCATGAGCCACGAGCGCGTGTTGAAGTTGATGGCTGACGACTCGGGTTTTGGCGGAGTCCACGCACTGACCCCCGACAACCATTTTGCCGGAGTGAAAAGAGTCGGTCTAGGCGGCGAGCACTTCAAGCTGCTCTTTCCCGATGACAGTGAGCAGGACGTCGTCCGCCCCGAAATACGCGACGATAATTTTGAGCCTATCGATGCGCCAATGAGCCACCGACAAACGATCGAAGTCATGCGCGCCATCTCGGTCGTGCTGCAGGAGCGGGCGAATGCCGACGGACTGACCAACCAGGCGGGTTACTGGGCTCTTCCTCCGATGGCGCAAACGATGAGCACGCTCATAAGGTACCCCGATGTACTAAAGGAACAACTGCACGAATTCGGAGGGCTCTCTGAGGCAAGGGACGAAAACGGACTAACAATGCTGCACCACATTGCGCGCGTGAAAGCCGACGACGTTCGCCATGACCAAGTCATGGAATCGCTCGACCAGCTGCTACGAAGCGAAGGCGTCGAATTCCGCAAAGCCGTCCACGAAAAAGAGTCGCTGATGCGCTTTGTCGTTCGCGAGGTGGCCAGCGAGCGGGTGCTTGACAGGTTCATGGCCAGTGCAAGTGAACGGGGTTTCGATCTGAACGGCGAAATCGACGAAAACGGCACGTCGATTCTCGATGCGATCGTCCAATCGCATCAGAAGGGCATGAGCGGCACTGCCGCGACAACCGGTCCGGCTGGAATGGCCACCGCACTCGCGCGGGACAAGCTCGTTGAAGCAGCGGTGCGGTATTACCCCGGAATCGTCGATGCCGGCCAGGAGGCGCAGGGCAGATCGCTGCTGGCTCTGCTCATGCAGTTCAGCGAGCATGATGCCGATTTCGCCTCTGCGCGCGCGGTGTTGAGGCTCTATCCTGATGCGGGCATCCAGTTTTATCCGGGCGACCAGGCGGCGGCACGCCTGAGCGCCGCAACGAAAATGGCGCTGAATACGCCAGGTCGAGGACTCGCGATGCTGGAGAGCCTCGGCAACTTGCAAGAGAAGTTGAAAAAGTACTCGGGGAACCGGCAAAAAGCAAGCGCGTGAAAGGGATAGGATGGATCCTCCCGTGATTACCTCGCGCAGGATCCGGCAACCTGTGACGCACGCCGATCGGGCCGGCGTTTCGCAACGCGAATCTCCGGCGACATGGAACTGCAATTCGCTCTGACTAGCATGGGCGCTTTGCATGACGCGATGCCTTAAGAAAACTGTAGAAAAAATTCTACTTGCCGTTAACTGACGAGAATAGTGAGGTCGACATGAGTTGGTGGAAATTGTTTCGAGGTGGTCATCACGGCGGTGGCGGCCACAGCCGGAATGAATATGGTCATGGTCGGCATGGCAGCGGCCGCGATCACCATGCGGCAGACCGTTTGCATTCGCCGGTCGAGGCGCCGTGGGTCGACAGCCGCCGGAGCATTGAATCGGCGGCCACAGCCGTGGGCAGCGTCGTATGCCCGAAGTGCCGGACGTCCGCGAGTTCGAGCGCCCGCTTTTGCGGTCAATGCGGAACGGCTTTCGCGCCCATTGCCTGCGGTCAATGCAACGCGCCGGGGCAGGTCGGCGCGCGGTTCTGCCAGCAGTGCGGCAACCCCTTCGTCTGAAGGCGGACAGCTCGTTTCACATGCGTAAAAAGTCGCTGGACTTCGATGGCGCGTTATCAGTACCGACGCCAGCACAGCCGGCCAGATATTGAGTATTTCGGGACCACAAATAGACGGGGCCATAATGAAAAACGAATCAGGCCATGCTGATCACTCGCATTCGTCGAGCAGCGGGCAGAGTCGTCGCGGAGCCGGCCATGAGCATGCCCACGGGCACGGGCATAGCCACGGTGCCGTCACGACCAATGAAACACGGATTGCCGTGGCGTTTGGGATCATTTTTGTCTTCATGTTCGTTGAAGTGATTGGCGGCGTTTGGTCCGGCTCGCTCGCGTTGCTGGCCGATGCCGGGCACATGGTGTCCGATGCGGTGGCGCTGGGGCTCAGCTGGCTTGCACTACGGCTTGGCCGGCGAGCGGCCAATGACCGGCTGACGTTCGGCTACCGGCGCTTTGAGATACTGGCGGCGTTTGCAAATGGTTGCACGTTGTTCGTGATCGCCGGCTGGATCGGATATGAGGCGGTTCGCCGGTTATTCGAGCCCGTGACGGTGTTGGGTGGACCGATGCTGGTCATTGCGCTGGCGGGCTTGCTTGCAAACATAGTCGCCTTCCTGGTTTTGAATGGAGGCGATCGGTCCAATCTGAACATGCGCAGTGCCTGGCTGCATGTGTTGGGCGACATGCTGGGTTTCGTCGTCGCATTGATCGCCGCGGGGGTCATCATGATCACCGGGTGGGCGCCTGTCGATCCGCTTCTTTCGGTGCTCGTTGCCATACTGATCCTGCGCAGCGCGTGGGGCATCGTCAAAGCGTCTGCGCATGTTCTGCTCGAAGGTGTGCCCGAAGGCATGACGCTCGCCGAAATCAAGAGCGATCTCGAAGGGGCGCTGCCAGAGGTCGAGGAAGCGCACCACATTCATGCATGGTCGGTCACCCCGGAGCAGATCCTGGTCACTTTGCATGTCAGGTCCCCGATAGGGGTGAGCGCCTCCGATGTCATCCTGGCAGTGCAAGGCAGGCTGAAAGAGCGATTCAACGTCGGTCACACGACGGTGCAGGTGGAGACACGAACGGGCGACGGCGAATGTGCGGTGGATCAGCTCGTTTGCCAGGGTACGACGTAGTGCGGTCGGAACAAGGGGTGTAATTAAAGACGGACGACGGCGGGCGAATGTGGCAAGTTGGCAGAGTCCTGCGTATTTTTGAATCTGCAATTGCGTCAGCGAGAGCCATATCGTTATCCATAAGCGGAAGCGCGAGCAAGGGTTTTAGCAGGCATCTGGTAACTCCCGGCTTCTTAAGCGCAATTGCTTTGCTTCGAGGATGGAGTTTATTGACGTCACGCAACTAATGCCGTCACTCGGGCTTTCTGCATCCTTCGCCCCGTTATTGTTCCTGCTGAGGCTTCCCGGCGTGTTGAGCGCTATTGGACCGGTCGTGGCCCCGCGGCGCAATCTGGCAGGTGCGCAGGTGGTGTTTTTTCTACCGGTACATGCCTTGTAGAAACGCCGCTGTCGTGCCGGCAGCGGACCTTCCGCGCGAATTTAGAAAAGGTTCAGCAAGTTTTGCCGATGTACTTTTATTGATTGCATTAAGGTAAGACAGTCGTTAATCTTTGCGGCGTAGTGCGGTCCCCGCATTGCAAGCAATAACGAGTTAATGAAAAAGCGGCTACCGGTCTGAAGGCCGGCGGCATACCCGGGGGATTCATGGAACCGCTGCTTCGCGATTTGGGCTTATGCAATGTCGCCACGCCGTTAGGGGGCGGCGTTAGGGAAGGCGAGGCATTCGCTCGCATGGAAAGCGAAATCCGCAAGCTGACGGATATTCATGGCGACGGTGCGGTCGACTGGCTCCTTGTCGGCAGTCAAGGCGTTCTGATCTTGCGTGAGCAGGGTAAAGACCTGGCAGTCGGTGTATGGCTCGCGGCGGCGTGGTTCAACACAGCCGACCTCGAGGGGCTCGCAATGGGCATCCACGTATTGCGGGACCTGATCGAGCGGCATTGGGAGACCATGTCGCCCCCCCTCGCACGCTTGCGTGCCCGCCGAAATCTCATCGAGTGGTTATTTGACAAGCTCGAGCAACGTGCAACGGCTGACGCGCTCACCGCAATGACGCCGCTTGGGAGCGACGCGCAGGCGGAGCTTGTTAAAGACTGGAATGCGATCGACACCTTCTGGCGTGAGCAGGACTCCGATGCCCCTGCATTTTTCCGGCTCCATCACCTCCTTGCGAGTTTGCCGGTAACAGAGCCGCTCACAGCGCAGCCGTCAGTCGACGAGCAGGCAGCCACGCAGCCCGGGGGCGCTCAGCCAGTCGCGGCGCAAGACCCGCAGCCCGCCGCTCATCGGGACGAAGAACCGAGCGCGGCGCCGACGCAATCCACTATGGCGCCGGCTACTGTAGTGCCGTCGGCCGGCGCACGGATTGCCATGCCTGCCATTGTGCCGACGCCGGTAGTTGTGCCGCCTGACGGCGCGGATCCGGCTCAACTCGAGAGTGCTGTCGAGCAGGCGCTGCGTTCTCTCGCGCCCACGCTCGACGTATGCCTCGACGCCGCGCCGTCGCAAGCTTACCCGTACCGGATCTCCTGCTCCCTTGCGTGGGCGTTGGTGGAAGCGACGCCTGCCGCGATCGACGGCGTCACGCGCATTCCGCCGCCGCCGCAAGCTGAGCGCTCCGTGCTTGAGCAATTGATCAAGGGTACTGCGCCATTTGCCGTGGCCCGATATGCACAATCCCGGCTGGCCGCATTCCCTTTTTGGCTCGACCTGTGCCGTCACACCTACGTGGCGCTCAGTTCAGCAGGCGCGTCAAGCGCGGCTGCTGCGGTTGCAACTCAGGCGCGCTCGTTCGTCGAGCGCCTCCCAGATATAGCGGATCTGCGGTTTTCCGACGGCATGCCGTTCGCTGATGACGAGACCCGCGCATGGTTGGGAAGCATTGGTCCCGCAGCGCGGGGCAATAGCGGCGAGCGTGCCGGCGACTCCCTGGAGCTGGCGTTCGTCGAGGCTCGCGCGCAGTCAGCAAATGGCCGGCTCTACGATGCGTTGAAGGCGCTCGAGCGCGAGTACGCGGACGCAGGTTCGGCGCGCGACGGCTTGCGCGTGCGCCTGACGCAGTGCGAACTCGTGCGGGACTTCGGCGAGGCGAGTACCTTGGGGCCGCTCGTGTCTCCCTTGCTGGATCAGGTCGAAAAATACGGGCTTGCGCAATGGGAGCCGAAGCTCGCCCGCGACGTACTGAAAATCGCTGCAGCCGCGGGCCATGGGCGCGACGATCATAAGCAGGATCGGCTCCTTGCGAATCTGGCTTCATTGGACTTTGCATCCGCCTGGCAGGTCCAGGGCTCGCGTAACCCTCAGTGATTGTTTTCGAAGGAGAGTGTGATGTCTAACGACGGTTCCGTTGCACCGAAAGAGCGCGTCAATATCGTCTACAAATCGGCGACCGGCGACGCGAGAGAAGATGTCGAGCTGCCGTTCAAGCAGCTTGTGCTCGGCGACTTTACGTTGCGCGAGTCGGACGAGCCTCTGGACGAGCNCAAGCCGATCCAGGTCGATAAAGACAATTTCAACGATGTCATGAAGGGCCAGAAGTTGTCGCTCGAGTTCGCGGTGCCGAACCGGCTTGCGGAGAATGCCGAAGAGGGCGAGCAGTTGCCGGTCCAACTGAAAATGGAAAGCCTGCGCGATTTCGAGCCCGATGCGATCGTCGAGCAGGTGCCCGAGCTCAAGCGTCTGATCGAACTGCGCGATGCATTGAAGGCGCTCAAAGGTCCGCTTGGAAACCTGCCGGAATTCCGCAAGCGGCTTGGCGAACTGATCACCGACGAAGGCGCACGCCAGCGTCTTTTGACCGAACTTGGCGCGCAAGACAAGGAGTAACCATGAACGAACCTAATCAGGCCGGAGCTGAAGCGCCGGTGCAAGCGGCGCCCGCGCAGCAGAGCTCTCTGCTCGATGAGCTGATCGAGGCAACGCGCGTACAGCCAGGGGACGATGCATACTCGATCACGCGTCAAGGACTCGAGGCGTTCGTCGCCGAGTTGCTCGAACCGCATCGTGCAACTGAAAAAGTGAGCCAGTCGCTGGTGGACGAGATGATTGCAGGGATTGACGCAAAGCTCTGCAAGCAGGTCGACGAAATCTTGCATCAAGGGCAATTTCAGAAGCTGGAGTCGTCGTGGCGTTCGCTGAAGTTCCTGGTCGACAGGACCGATTTCCGCGAAAACAACCGCATTGAAATACTCGATGTGTCGAAGCAGGCCTTGCTCGATGATTTTGAGGATGCTTCCGACATCACCCGTTCCGGCTTGTACAAGTGCGTCTACACGGCGGAGTTCGGCCAGTTCGGCGGGCAGCCCTTCGGCACCATTCTCGGCAATTATGAATTCGGTCCGGGCGGACAGGACATCAAGCTGCTGCAGTCGATCGCAAGCGTCTCGGCAATGGCGCACGCACCTTTCATATCGGCGGCCGGCCCGCAATTCTTCGGGGCCGAGTCGTTTGCTGAACTCCCAAATCTCAAAGACCTCGACGCGCTTTTCGAAGGCCCTCAGTTCGCCAAGTGGAAATCGTTCAGGCAGAGCGAAGACGCTCGCTTCGTGGGACTGACCTTGCCGCACTTCCTGCTGCGTGTGCCGTATGGCGACACCACGGTGCCCGCGCGTAAGTTCCATTACCAGGAAAGCGTAGAAAACGACAACAGCCGTTTTCTGTGGGGCAATGCGGCCTTTGCGTTCGCCACACGTCTTACCGAGAGCTTCGCGCAGTTCCGGTGGTGCGCCAACATCATCGGCCCGCAAGGCGGCGGAACGGTAAACGACCTGCCCATTTACAACTATGAGGCAATGGGCGAGACGCAGACGAAGATTCCGACCGAGGTGCTGATCTCCGAGCGTCGTGAATTTGAATTGGCGGAGCAGGGCTTTATCGCGCTCACGATGAGAAAGAACACCGACAACGCTGCGTTCTTCTCCGCCAATTCGACGCAGAAGCCCAAATTTTTCGGCACGAGTTCGAAGAGCAAGGAAGAAGAGCTCAACTACAAGCTCGGCACGCAGTTGCCTTATATCTATGTGGTGAGCCGCCTCGCTCACTACATCAAGGTGATTCAGCGCGAGAACATCGGTACCTGGAAAGAGCGTACTGATCTTGAGTCTGAATTGAACGACTGGGTTCGCCAGTACGTATCCGACATGGAGAATCCCGGGCCTGGGGTGCGTGGCCGCAGGCCGCTGCGCCAGGCAGAGGTCACCGTTTCAGACGTCGAAGGTGATCCGGGCTGGTATCGCGTTGGACTGAAAGTGCGTCCGCACTTCAAGTATATGGGCGCGTCGTTCACGCTGTCTCTGGTCGGCAAGCTCGACAAGTCGTAGCGTTCGTTCGTTCGACCAGGTGACTAACACATGTGCCGGGGTGCCGCCCCCCGGGACCGATAAATGAAACCATGGCGGCGGGCGGCGCCTGCAACAAATGCCGCTCTCGATCAGCTTATCAACCATCAAGGACACCAATCATGCCACTGCCGTGTTACATGACTCTCACTGGTCAAAAGCAGGGAAATATTGAAGGTTCGTGCACCGCTGCGGGACACGAAAAGAAGATTCTCGTGCACGCCGTCGATATGTCGATCGATCGTCCGAACAGCCCGGAGACAGGTCGCCCCACCGGCAATCGCCAGCACCTCGGACTGACGATCACGAAGGAAATCGACGAATCCTCGCCGAAGCTCTTCCAGGCACTGTGCGAGGGAGAGCAGATGACGAACGTCGAACTGCAGTTCTATCGCGTGACGACCAAGGGCACCGAAGAACTCTACTACACGATCAAGCTGACCGACGCGACGCTCGTTGGCGGGCGCACCTGGGTGCCGAATACACTGACACCGGAAAACCGCGCGTTGACCCATATGGAAGACATCCGCTTCACGTACGAAGCGATTACCTGGACTTATGTGCCGAAGGGCATCGAAGCCGACGACTCCTGGGCAGCTCCGAAAAAGAAATAAATGCGATGTGCGCACGCAGCCGGCGGCCATTCATGGCTTTGAATAGACGGAGACCTGGATGAAAGAGCGCCGGCTGCTCGAGCGCATTGCTTCGTATGAAGTCGAGGGCGAGCGCTTGCATATGACTCGCTACGACGTATTGATCGAATCGATACTCGCTCACCTGCTGCGTATTCTGAATACCCGGCAGGGCAGCGTGCCCATCGATCCGGAGTTTGGCGTGCCCGATTTCACGAACCTTGCCAGTTCGTTTTCTTCGGGCAGCGTGCACGAACTGGTCGTGGATATCACGCGCATGCTGCGCCGTTACGAGCCTCGCCTGAAAACGCCGGTCGTCAGGCAGATCGAGGAAGAGCGCGACGTGCTGTCGCTCTCTTTTTCGATCGAAGGACTGGTGTCCGTGGACGACCATGACATACCTGTAAGGCTATCGACGCGCGTGTCGTCCGATGGCCGGGTTTATTTGAAGCGCGCCTGAAAAAGCGATCTGAGCCAGAATGTTCAACGCCTACTACGAACAGGAACTCGCGAGTCTACGCACGTTGGCTGCGGAGTTCGCGACACGCAATCCAGCCATCGCCCCCCTGCTGGGTAGCGGCGTTGCGCCCGATCCGGACGTCGAGCGGCTGCTGGAGGGCGTCGCGTTTCTGACGGGCTTGATGCGGCAGCGTCTCGACGACGAGTTTCCCGAGTTCATCCAGGAACTCGCGCAACTGCTGTTTCCGCAGTATTTGCGGCCATTGCCGTGCATGTCGATGCTGCAGTTCACCCCTAAGGGAGTGCTTGGCGGCACGGCGGTCGTCGATGCGGGAACCGAAGTCGCGTCGATTGCAATAGATGGCGTACGCACGATTTTTCGCACCGCGTTTCCTGTTTCGGTGGAGCCCGTCACGCTGACATCGTTGCGCTGGGACGGAGGTGAGGTCGGCACACGCTCGTTGCTGGCGGAGTTTTCCTTCGACGGCATCAGTGCCGATGCATGGCACGCGGACCGTCTGCGCTTTTATCTTGGCGACGGGTTTTCGGATGCCACACGGCTGTTGTTGCTGTTGACCCGCTATGTGCGCGAGATCCGCATCGGCACCGCTGATGGACCGATTACCGTGCTTCAGCCCGACGCACTCGAGGCCACCGGGTTGCGCGGCGATCTTCCATTGTTGCCGTATCCTGACAACGCGCATCCGGCGTTTTGCCAGGTACGCGAGTACTTTGCGTTCGCCGAGAAGTTTCTGTTTGTTGACCTGAACGGCATCAGCAAATGGCATAGCCGCGGCGATACTGGGCGCTTCTACGTACGCTTCGTTTTCAGCGGTGTGCCATCGTGGGCGCCTGAAGTGCGCGATGCGTCGCTGGTATTGAACGCGACGCCCGTGGTCAACCTGTTCAGCGCGGACGCCCATCCGATCAAGCTCGATCATCGCCATGCCGAGCATCGTATCCAGTTGTCCTCGCAGGGCGGCAAGCAGGTCTCTCACATCTACGAAGTAGAGTCCGTGACCGGCTACCGGGCTTCGCAAGACGTCAGTTACCAACCGTTTGGCGCATTTGCGCTCGAGCGCGACGTCTATCACGTGCGTATCAAACCTTCGCTGGTTTCCGAAGGTCATGATCATTACCTCGCGATTCCCTATAACGAAGGGCGGCCGTTTAGTGAAAACCCACAGACGCTTTCTGTGCGGGCTCTGTGCACGCACGGCAAGCTGCCCGAGGGACTGCGGCTCGGCGACATTTCAGAAGCTGCCGACACGTCGCCTGCCCGGCTGAAATTCCGCAATATTCGCCCTGTTACGCAGTATCGCGCGCCCATCATCGACGAAGGACTTCTGTGGCGCATCCTGTCGCATCTGACGACCAATCATCTCAGGCTCGGCAATCCCCAACAGTTGCGCAATCTTCTTAGCCTGCAGTTGCCCGAAGGGCGCGCGACGCAGATGGACGAGACGCTGTCGCGGCGGATTCAAAGCATCGAGCAGCTGGACGTTGCGCATGAGCGTCGTTTCGTGCGCGGTCTGTCGGTGGAAGGCAGCAACATCGAGCTGGTCTGCCGGGGCGATCATTTCGTCAATCTGGGCGGGCTGTTTCTGTTCGGCTCGATCCTCGATGAGTTCTTTGCGGGAACCACGAGCCTGAACACATTTACGGCTTTGAGCATACGCGACTCATTGTCCGGGGAGAGACTGCAATGGCCGCCGAAAATCGGGCGCCAGCGCCTGTTGTGACCGTGCCCGGCGAGCCGGGCGGCATTTCCGTGGCGCTCGCACGCGACGGGTCGAGCTACGCCTTCTTCCAGGCATTGCGGCTGATGCGCCTCGGCTTTGCCAGCGACAGCGAGTTTCGTAGCCACGTCCGCGTGCAGCCGCATCTGAGTCTGGCGTTCCCGGAAGGCGACATTCAGTCGATTCACCGCGACGCCGATGGCAACTGGCGAGTCGTTGCGAATTTCTTCGGCCTGTATGGCGTGTCGTCGCCACTGCCAACTTACTACACCGAAGATCTGATCGACGAAGTCCGCAATGGCCGTTCGGCCATGCGCGATTTCCTGGACATCATTCACGCCCGTCTATATCCGATGCTGTTCAGTGCCTGGGAAAAATACAGGCTCTGGATCGCGGTGTCGGAGCGAGCGGACACTCGGCGCATTGAACAGCTGCTCGCGCTGATTGGCCGTACTGGCGCCGTGTCGGGATTCGGCCGCGACCGGCATCTACTGCGTTTTGCGGGCCTGTTCAACCAGTTTCCGCGTTCGGCGCTTGGACTGGAAACGCTCGTGCGAGGACTGCTTGGCGGCGTGCCGGTGACGGCCGAGCCTTGCGTGCCGCGTGTCGTGCCCATCCCGCGCGAGACGCAGTTCCGGCTTGGCGAGGCCACTGGCCAACTCGGCCACGGTCTAATCGGCAGCGAGGTCGAGCAACGCACATCCGCTGTGGTCTTGCACGTCGGACCGATCGGCGCGCGTACTTTCGACAGTCTGTTGCCTGGCGGCCCGGCTCACGAGCTGCTCTCGGCCGATCTCGCGCTTTATCTGCACGAGCCTGTGCAATGTGAGTTGAGCCTGCTGCTCGATACCGCGGAATGCCAGCCCGCCGTACTGGGCGACGCGCACTGGAGCCGCCTCGGGCTCGATATGTGGCTGGGAGCTGGCCAGCCCGACGCGCGGCCCGGGGGCGCGACTTCACCTCAGCCTTCGGCGCAGCGCGTGAGCTTTCCGCTGATGCTTCGCCCTGATGCTTCACCTTGCCAACAAGTGGGTCATTGATGATCAAGATCGAACTCAAACCGTTGTTCTCGCGTTTGAACGACTACTGTAGAAGGTCGCTCGAAGACGCGGCGGGCCTTGCGTTGTCGCGAGGACACTACGAAATATCAATCGAGCATTTGTTGTCGAAACTTCTTGATGACCCACACGCGGACGCCGCGCTGATCGTGAATCAGCTCGACATCGATGTCGGGCGTCTGCGGGCGCAGGTGGACGCGCAGATCAACGCGCTCAGGACGGGTAACGGGGGGCGGCCGGTGTTTTCGCCGCTGCTTGCCGAATGGGTCCAGGACGCATGGGTGGTTGCTTCCGTGACGCTCGATCAGCCGGTGATTCGTGGCGCCGCGCTGCTCATCGCGCTGAGGTTGGCAGGGCGCAGTTACGGCGCTGGTGCGCGCTATGCCGAAACACTCGGCGCACTGCGCGAGGAAGCGCTGCTCGAGGCGTTCGACGCATGCGCGGGGTTGTCGATCGAGACGCTGTCGAGCGCTGCTTCGACAGACGGCGCAGACGGCAAGTCTTCCGCGGCGCACAGTGGCGGATCGTCCGCAATAGCGCGCTTTTGCGAGGATTTCACCGCGAAGGCGGCTGCCGGCAAGATCGATCCTGTGTTCGGACGTGACCGCGAAATCCGGCAGATGCTCGACATTCTCGCGCGGCGCCGCAAGAACAACCCGATTCTTGTCGGCGACCCGGGCGTCGGCAAGACGGCTGTCGTGGAAGGACTCGCAATGCGCATCGTGGAGGGCGATGTGCCCGAGTTCCTGGCGAACGTGCGGCTCCTTGGCCTCGACATGGGTCTGCTCGAGGCGGGCGCCAGCGTCAAAGGTGAGTTCGAGAATCGCCTGCGCGGCGTGATAGACGAGGTGAAGGCATCGACCACGCCCATCGTGCTGTTCATCGACGAGGCGCATATGCTCGTGGGCGCGGGCGCCCAGGCGGGCGGCGGCGACGCGGCCAATCTGTTGAAGCCCGCGCTGGCACGCGGCGAACTGCGAACGATAGCCGCTACCACGTGGGCCGAGTACAAGAAGTACTTCGAGAAAGACCCGGCACTCGCGCGGCGTTTTCAGCTTGTCAAGCTCGACCAGCCCGACGTGCCGACATCGGTGCAGATCCTGCGCGGACTCAAGGATCGCTATGAGGCCGCGCACGGCGTAGCGATTCGCGACGACGCGCTGATCGCGGCGGCCGAGTTATCAGCGCGTTACGTGACGGGCCGCCAATTGCCGGACAAGGCCGTCGATCTGCTGGACACAGCCGCAGCGCGCGTGAAAATCGGCTTGGGCGTGAAGCCGTTTCATATGGAAGAACTCGAACGTGGGCTGCTGGGGCTGGAGCGCGAGCGAGTGGCCCTTACGCGGGATGCAGCGCACGGCCATGGGGAGCACGCTCAACGGCTCGACGAACTGGCCGTTGAAAGAGCCGCGAAAGAGGCAGAGCTTGCAGCATTGCGCGAGCGATGGGCGGCTGAGCAAAGCGCGGCCAGGCGTGTATTCGACGCCCGCGCCGCACTCGCGCGGCACGATGCGCAGGTCGTGGACGCGCCCGCGAGCGGGGCGGGCAGTTCTTCACAGGCCACCGCGCCGGCACAGCACGAAGCGCAAGGAAAGCAGGTCGACCGGGAAGGGGCGGAGGCCGGCGATGTGTCAGTGCCGGCGCCACTGTTGTCGGTGCCGTCCGACGAGAGTCGGCTGCGACTGTCCGCGGAACTCGCGGCCGCGCAAGCCGCGCTCGCGGACACCCAGCAAGGCGCTCCGCTGCTATTCACGGACGTGAGCCCCGACGCTGTTGCCCGCGTGGTCTCCGACTGGACCGGTGTGCCGCTCGGCAAGCTGCAGCGGGATCGCGCCAGCATGTCGCTGTCGCTCGCGGATGCGCTCAGGCAGCGTATCCGCGGGCAGGACTGGGCGTTGGAGACGATCGCTTCGATGCTCAAGTCGTCTTCCTCCGGATTGCGCGACCCGGAGCAGCCGCTCGGGGTGTTTCTGCTGGTTGGCCCGAGCGGCGTCGGCAAGACCGAGAGCGCGATGGCAGTCGCCGATCACATGTTCGGTGGCGAGCAGGCACTCGTGACGATCAACATGAGTGAGTTCCTGGAGCGGCATAGCGTCAGCCGTCTGGTCGGCTCGCCTCCCGGATATGTCGGCTATGGCGAAGGAGGCGTACTCACCGAGGCGATCAGGCAGCGTCCGTTTTCCGTCGTATTGCTCGACGAAGTCGAGAAGGCGCACCTCGACGTGGTCAACCTGTTCTATCAGGTGTTTGACAAAGGCACGTTGAACGACGGCGAAGGGCGCGAAATCGACTTTCGCAATACCGTGGTGTTTCTCACCAGCAATCTCGCAAGCGCGGAGATATCGTCGATAATTGCGAGCGAAGGCGATTCGCCCGTCGATATGGAAACGCTCGTTGAACGCATTCGTCCGGTGCTGTCGCAGCATTTCAAACCTGCGTTGCTCGCGCGCATGACCATCGTGCCGTACCGCACGCTCGCGGCGAGTGCGCTGGGTGGCATCGTGAAGCTGAAGCTCGCGAGGATCGCGGCGCGCCTGCTCGCATCGAGTGGCGTCGAACTGTTGGTCGACGATGCGGTGGCCGACGAAATCGCGCAGCGCTGCACCGAAGTGGAAACCGGTGCACGCAATGTCGACTTCATTCTGCGCAAACATCTGATGCCGCGCATGTCCGATCTGCTTCTAGAAGCGATGGCTGACGGTCGAACGCTCAAGTTCATCAATGTGTGCACGGACGGCCAGGGCGGCTGGAATGTGACCGGCGGCGAAGCGACCGAAGAGCTCGCAGGGCTCGATCCTGTACAAACCGAAGGAGTGGCAGCGCATGGCTGAGAGCGACCGCATTGCGCCCCTGTTCACACTTGCGTGTGAAGGGCTGAGCGAGGACGCCTTCTTCGTGGTTCGGTGGACGGCCGAAGAGGCAGTGTCAAGGCCGTATCGCGTGGAATTGACGCTGGCTACGGCACAGACGGATCTCGATCCTGCGCGGCTGCTCGGCGCGCGTGCGAGGTTCTCGATCAAGCCCGAAAACGGCGCGGCTCGCCGTTTTCACGGCGTGCTGCGAGAGGTGGAGCAGTTCGACGCCGACGCTCAGTATGTCTATTACCGCGCCGTTCTGATGCCGCGCTTCGCCGGGCTTGCGGACTTCCGATTCTCGGAGGTTTACCTGAACGCCACCTTGCCGGACATCGTCCGCGCGGTAATGCGCGCCTGCGGCCTGGGAACCGAAGGCGGCGATGGGGCGGGAAGCTACGACTTCAGCGTGTCGGTCAATGGCGCGAACAGCGAGGCGACGCGCACCGAATTCGTTTGCCAGTTCGAAGAGGACTGCCTTGCGTTCCTGTCGCGTCGCCTGGAACACGAGGGCATCTATTACTACTTCACGCAGCTCGAAGATCAGGAGGCTGTAGTGTTCTGCGACGCGCTTGCAGCGCAGCCATCCGCGAGCACGGCGCTAACGTACGGCACGGTTTCAACGCGGGATCAGCAGCGCGAGGTCGCCAGTGTCGAGCGGTTTTCCTGCCAGCTCGCTGTCGCGCCACGTAGCGTTACGCTGCGCGATTTCGCCGGATCGCATGCCGCTTTGCGACTGTCTGTGGACGAGCAGGTGGAAGGCGGGCGACACGGCGAGGTTTCAGTGTACGGCGAGCATTTTGGCACGGAGCGCGAAGGTCGCCGCCTTGCCCGGCTCCGCGCGCAAGCGCTAGCATGTGACGCGAAGCGCTTTCACGGCATGAGCAAGGTGCCCGACGTCGCGGCAGGTTACTTCTTCGACCTATCCAGGCACCGCGTGAGCGCCTTCAACGCGCGCTACTACGTGATCGAAGTGCGCCACGAGGGCGCTCAGCCGATGCCCGGCGGCGGCACCGACAGTGCCGGCGGGCGCGTCGCAGACCTGATCGAAGACTATCGCAACGAGTTCGTCGCGCTGCCCGCGGAGGTCCAGTTCCGCCCGAAGCCGGGTACGTCTCGTCGGGCGGTCGCTGGAGTGATCAGTGCCGTCATCGATGCGGAGGGCGAAGGTCCATATGCTCAGATCAACGAGCACGGTTGCTACAAGGTCAGGTTTCCGTTTGGACGGTCCAACAAGCCGGAAATGCGTATGTCGGCATGGGTGCGGTTGGCGTCGCCGTACGCGGGTGCCAATCACGGCATGCACTTCCCGCTGCTGAAGGGCACGGAAGTACTTGTTGCATTCCTGAACGGCGATCCAGACCGTCCCGTCATTGTAGGCGCGGTATCCAACTCGGAAAACCCGAACATTGTGACTGACTCGAATGCTGCGCAGAACGCGATTCGCACGGCGGGCGGTAATGTGCTCACATTGGACGACAGTAGCGGCAAGCAAAGCATTGAGCTTGCGTCGCCGGTTGCGAAAACAAGCATCAAGCTGGGAGCAGCGGGGGCGCCGGGGCTTGCGCTCACGTCGGACAACCACATGCAGATCGATGCTAACTCATATACGCGCTCGATCGGCGGCGTATACAAGGAGACCATTTCGGCATCTGCTGCGGGCGGGAACACGAGCGATCCGAGTGGGTTGGATGCGTTCATCAAGGGTAGCTGGTCCAGCGGCAAGGACAACTGGTTTCAGCCGAGTACCGGGGCGGGCGTCATCATGGCCAATTATTTCGGGGTTGCGATCAAAACGTACATGACCTCATCGACCAATCTCTACATCGGCAACTCGAATACCATCAGTCTGGGCAACTCGAATAGCATAAAAATGGGATTAGCTTTCGAGTTCAATCTGTCCGCGTCGGTTCAAGTGGCGAAAGCGGTACAGAAAAGATACGTGCTTACGGCGAAACAGCGTTTCATCGTCAACCAAGACGACCTCGTCAAGGACAGCAAGCTTCAGTTCCTCGCGCGGTCAGCGGAGGGTACCAGCGATACAGCGAGGGTCGCGACCAAGCGGACCGATGCCGGCTCGTATGCAATCAACGCTGGCGTCTACGAGCTACGCGCGGGATTGCCCGAAGGGGAGGGCATGGCTACGTTAACGATGATGGGAGCCGCCGGAGCGGCCGAAGCGAAGCTGGCAGCTGGAGAGGTGGAGATGACAATGGCAGCTGCTGGAACATTGTTGATTGAGGCGCCCGTGTCTGTCTATATCGATTCGCCTGATATGACACTCACCGGCACGTTTATCGCGCTCGGCTGAAATCCAATGAAAATCGATAAGCCTTCCGACACGCTGCTGCTCTTCAACGCCGGCGCGTTGCCTGGGCGTCCTACCGCTTGCGTGACGCTCGGCTACCTCGCGGGGGTGGATGGGCACCTGGAGAGCGAGCAGAACGCCTGGCGCACGCTGGCCGCGCTATTCGGCGGCACGGCATTCGACGAAGGGATGAAGAAAGTGCGTGGCACGTTCGCGGTGGTGGGAAACGCGTTCGCGCCGCGTGGCTGCCAGGTGACGGGCCTCGAAGTGGTTGCGCGAGTCGGCAAACTGGAAAAGCGCCTGCACGTGTACGGAGACCGCAGTTGGGAACTCGGTCAACTGGGGTGGCGGCAGACTCCGCCGCGCAGCTTCGAATCGATGCCGGTCGGATTGCAGCAGGCATACGGCGGCAAACAATGGCCTTCCAACCCGGTCGGGCGGGGCTACTATGCGAACGCCGACGACGCAAAGGGCATGTCGTTACCGAACGTCGAGCACTTGCATTCGCCGCTGCAGACGCCCAACGACCGGCCATCGCCCGCCACCTTCTGGCCACTGCCTGCGGGCGCGCCGGAGCGTACGCGTTTGATCGGCAAGCCGGACGAACGCTGGAAACGGAACGATTTTCCTCGACTCCCTGCCGACACCGATCCGCGTTATTTCGACGGAGTGGACGAAGCTCAGTGTGCGCCCGACTACTGGCGCGGCGACGAGCGCTACGAAGTGACGGGCATGCATGCCGATAAGAGCAAGGTGCAGGGCGTGCTTCCCGGATTGCGCCCACGCCTGCTCTGGCGCAGCAAGGCCGAGCCCCAACGCGTCGGCGAGGCGAAACTCGACCTTGATACGGTTTGGCTGCTGCCCAACACCGAGCAGGTGCTCGTTCTATATCGCGCACTCATCGAACTGTCGCAAATAGATGCTGTCGAGATCGATGCGCTCTACATTTGTACGGAAAGGCTTACGGAGCCGGCGCAAACGCAGTCTGTACTAGCCGCGCGCTGGCGCGACGCTGGCGCCCAGCAACCGGTAGCCGGCGCTGGACTTTCCACAAAAGCAGACGTCGCCAACGGGTCGGCGGCGGTCGGCGCGCCAGGCGCAACCTCGCTCGCCGCTTTTAGCGACGAGATATGGTCGCGGATATCAGCGACACACGCGGACATGGCGAGTCAACTGGAAGAAGCAAAAGCTACGGGAGGGATCAAGGAGGCGCTAAAAAGCCTCGGTGAAGACTTGCAGTTGCCTGCGTTCGAGAGACCGGCTCCGGGACCGGCTCGCGTCATGCCCATTCAAGAGGTTAGCGAGGAGAGCATCAGCGCAAAGATTGCTGATGCGCAGGCCGAGGCCGAGCAGCACTTGCGCGAGGCGTTGCGCAGTTCGGGCATCGACGCTGACAAACTGCTGGCACAGAAGCCGGCGGCCGACGACGACCCGACCCCCACGCAATTGCTGGCAAAGGCGGATCTTTCCGACGAAGTGCGCGCGCAGGCGCAAGAGGCAATCACCGCCGCGGAGACTCTAAAGGCGCAGGTGCTGGCCCAGATCGCGGCCGGCATGTCCGCCGCGTTCCCCAAGGCGTCCGCCGCGCTACCCGGCAGTGCGGCCGTGGCTTTACTCGGGCCGCGCCGGTCACTGGATGGCGCGGCGTTTCGCGCGGCGCACGAACGCGGTGAATCGTTAGTGCGCGTTCGCGTGGAGAACGCGAAGCTCGAAGGCATCGATCTGAGCGGCGCGGACCTCTCGGACAGCGAATTCATACGCTGCGACTGGCGCGGCGCGCGCCTCCCTGGTGTAAGGCTCGACAAGGCACTCCTCGTCGATTGCATGCTCGACGGCGTGGAGGCCGCCAACCTCAGCGGCCGCGCAATGACGATCCGCGGCGCCTCGTTGCGCGGTGCCCGTTTGCCCGGAGCTGATCTGTCGGACGCCCGCTGTGAGCGCAGCTTTTTCCATGATGTCGATCTGTCCGGTGCGAAGCTCGAGCGGCTCGACGCACGGGAATCGGTCTTTGTTTGTGCGAAACTTGCCGGCGTCGCCGGTGCCGGCGCCAGGTTCACTGCCTGTGATTTGAGCGCGGGGCAGGGCGCTGGCGCCGATTGGCGAGGGATGGTGGTCCAGGATTGCGCCGCAAGGCAACTGTCGTTGACCGGTGCGAACCTCAGTCGCTCCTCGTGGTGGAACGTAGCCGCCGCGGCAGTAGATTTCAGAGATGCGAATTGGTCTTCCGCACGTATCGGAAAGGGCAGCGACTTCGCGTCCGGCCAATTCAACGGCGTCGATTTCACCGATGCGTCCGTGCAACAAGCGAGCTTTGCGTCGTCGACGCTGCGTGGGGCACGCCTCGAGCGTGCGTTGTTCGCGGACTGCAATTTGTGCGGCACCGACGCTTACCGCGCGGTGGCGGTGCAATCGGACCTTGCCGGCTGCGACTTGAGCGGCGCTCGGTGGATCGGCGCGAATCTGATGCGGGCGTCGTTGCGGCGGACGCTGCTCGTCAATGCGGACTTGAGTGGCGCCAATCTGTATGCCGTCGACGTGCGGGGTGCCCGGATCGAATCACTCGCGCTGGAGCAGTCGCTGCTTGCGCGCACCACAATAGGGGAACAGGCATGAGCACCGCTGCGTTGACGGCCAGCGAACTCATGAAGATGCGTGCGCAAAGCCCGTCGATTTCTGACGTCTCACTCGCGGGTGGCGATTATCGCGGCGTCGAGCTAGCGGGGGTGAGATTCAGCCGCGTCGATGTTCGCGGTGCACGCTTTGACGGCGCGAACCTGTGCGACAGCCGCTGGCACGATTGCCGCCTCGACGGCGTCGTTTTCCAGTCGGCGCGACTGACGCGTGCGCATTTCGAACTGTGCAGCGGCGAGAACATCCAATGTGCGCAGGCAGCCATGTCATGGGCGACGCTGCGAACCTGCGCATGGACCGGCGCTGTGTTCGGGGGCGCCGATCTCACCCGCTTGCGTGTGCGCGCATGCGATCTGCGTGGGTCGCTGTTATCAGGTGCTACGCTCAGTACGGCGCACTTCGCGGCGTGCAACTTGGGCGCACTCGATCTGGACAACGTGCGCTGGCAGGCCGTGCAGACCATCGGGTGCGACTTCAGCGGCGCCCGACTGCGCAATGGCGAATTCACCCATTGCGCGTTCGATTCCGCCCGCCTGGCCGGGATCGATTTCAGCGGCAGCCGCGCGCCGTACGCGTCTTTCGCACAGGCCGATCTGACAGGCGCGTCGCTGCGCAACGCGATGCTCGCAGGTGCGAAATGGGTGCGCGCAACGCTTCAGTCCGCTGACCTGTCGGCGGCCGATCTGTCGATGGGGTGCTTCACGGGCGCGGTCGCCGACAAGGCCGTTTTTGTCGGCGCGACGCTTCAGTACGCCGACTGGTCGCATGCACGCGCTAACGGCGCGGATTTCACGCGCGCCGATCTGACGGGCGCGAATCTCCATGCGGCATTATTCGAAGCAGCGCAATGGACAAACGCGAATGTCGCGAACGTGCGCCGCGACGATGATCAACTGCTCGCGGCAGAGCGCTGGGTGCCTGTGTTGTGACCGGCTGCGAGATGCGGAAGAAAGGACAGGGCGACCGCGAGGTGGGCCCGATCGACAAGGAAGAGTCCAGATGAAAGTTGCGCATTCATACAACGGCGAGGAATCCAGGTTCTATCACGGCCGAGTCATCGCCACGGACGGCCAGCGCTTCGCGGTTGCTTGCGACGCCGGCAGTTCCTGGGCGGCAGTCGCGGCGGGCTGCTTGATGCAGCCGCAGTTAGGCGACACGGTGCTGATCTCGCTCACCGCCAACTCGGGGTACATCTTGTGCGTACTCGCGCATGGCGAGGTGCGGCAGCGTGAATTGCGTGTCGAAGGCGACGTCAGGCTGGCGGTCGCCGGCGGGCGGCTTGAAGTGTCCGCCGAGCACGGCGTCACGATCGACGCGGGGCCTGCGCTGTCCATTTCGGCGCAGGCCGCCGCATTGGAGTTCGATGCCGCAAGCGTGCAATGCGATGCGATGACTACCTCCGGAACGACCTCGCATGCCGTGTGGCAAGAGACTTCGCTAACCACGGCGCGCCGCTTTGTTGCCGCCGGACGCGACGAAACGCATGCAGGCGAGAGCGTTCGTTCGGTCAGCGGCCATGACCAGTCCAGCGTCAGGTCGGCGCACTACCGCGTCGAGCAGGATTGGACAGTCAATGCGCAGGACGCGTCGCTCGTCGCGCAACGCCGTACGGTCATCGACGCTGGCGAACTCGTCAATCTTGGGTGAGGAACGACACGATGTTCATGCTCAATAATGGCGGTGCGACGGCGCTCGCCGTCCCGGATGTCTGCATTACACCCGTGCCGAGTCCCGGAGGACCCGTGCCGACGCCGTTGCCCTATCCGAATACAGGCACGACGGCAATGGCGGACCCTGGCGGGCTCGTGCAAAACGTGCTCGTCGTCGGTCTCCCCGCAATGAACCTGGCGTCCAAGGTGATGATGACGGAAGGCGACCAGCCGGGTAGCCAGGGCGGCGTGGTGTCCCACAAGATCATGGGCGAGATGAGCTTTCTGATGGGAAGCACGGCTGTAATGGTGGGCGGCAAGCCCGCTGTACGTCTGGGTGCGTTGACCGGTCATAACGGTGCGCCACCGAATGCCGAGGGATCGGTGATCGCGCCTTCGCAAACTGTCGTGGTGGTGAAACGGTGATGAGCTTCCGGGTAGCAACGGCATGGGCTCGCTTGCGGCAAGGGTGCGCGCTGCTCACGACAGCCGCGTTGCTCACCGCATGCGGTGGGCTGAACAGCATGATGGGAGGCAATTCCAAAGACGACGCGCTCAGTAAAGTTACGTGGAATTATGCCGACAATGCAATAGAGGTGAAGTGGCAAGCAGACTCGGCGCTCAATAGCTATGACGGGCAGCCGCATGCCTTGCTGCTGTCGGTCGTGCAGATGAGCGACCCGAACGTATTCAGGCGCTATGCAAGCACGTCCGTCGCGCTTGGCAATCTGCTTTCGGCCTCGGTCGCGCCGGACGGCGTGCTTGCGCTCAATCGTGTCTTCGTCCAGCCTGGCGAAAGTGGGCGCGTCATGCTGCCGCGCGCGGAAAATGCCCAGTATGTCGGACTGATATCCGGCTACTACGCGCTGGATGCGCCGCGTGTGGCGCGGCTCTACCGGATAGGGGTGGCGGTGGATTCACGCGGACTGATCATCAAGAATCGCACCGCCGCTCCCATGCCGCTGCAAATCTCGGTGATGCTCGGACCGATGGGATTACTCGGCGGCGCGTCATCGCGGTTCACGCCGCCGCCGCCGGAACAGCCGAAGGCGGGCGAAGTTCCGTTGCGCAGCCCCGAATGAACCAACTTGCGGTAAGGCGGCGGTGTGCCGATACGCTCGCCGGCGAGCGGTCAGGCATTGCCCGCAACCAGGCGAATAGCAGAGCGGATACAACCTGTCTGCTCACGCAGACCTTTTGCGGTACTCACAGTGGCATCGAACATGAATATTGATCAACCGCTCTACTGGCACCAAGGGCTTTTCCTGCAGCCGCAACATCTTCAGCACAACGACCGGCTCAATGCACATCGCGTGGCGAGACTCGCCCAGGTGTCGATGCCGCACGCGTGGGGCATTGTGTCGCTGCAGGTCGCGGAGGGCGCGCTGGCGACCGGGCAGTTCACTGTCGATCAGTTGTCGGTTCTATTTCGTGACGGCACGCTCGCCGAATTCCCAGGCAACGCGCTGCTGGAACCGCGCATGTTCGTGCCGGGTGAGCTGTCAAACGGCCCGCGCACCGTCTATGTCGGCTTGCGCAAGGTGATGCCAGGGCAGTCCAATGCGGGCATGTATGAAACGCTCGACGCGGCTGCGCGCGCGCAGACGCGTTTCGCTACCCTGGCGGAGCCAGCGGGCGCGCCCGATTACCTATGCGGCAATCGCATCGCGGAAGTCCGGCCAATGCATTACGTGCTGCGTCTTTTCTGGGACCACGAACTGGCCGATCTTGCCAACTACGAAGTCGTCGCGATGGCGCGCATCGAACAGGACGGCGACGTGACACGCCTTTCGCCGCGCTTCGTACCGCCGTGCGCCAACATCGGCGCATCTTCGGTACTGACGCAGATGCTGCGCGACGTGCGCGACGAACTGATCGGTCGCGCACACCAGCTTGAGGTCTACAAACACCCTGCCGATTCGGTGCAGACGGAGTGGGATCCCGGACAAATGCGCCTGCTAATGGCGCTCGCGGTGCTGAATCGCTTCGGACCTTTGCTGAGTCATTTCCTCGAAACGCCACAGGCTCATCCATGGGACGTATACGGCCTGCTGCGTCAGCTCGTCGGCGAGCTGAGCTGGTTTTCGATGCGCTGCGACATGCTGGGCCGCGCACCCGATGGCCAGATCCTCGTCCCGGCTTATCGGCATGACGACCTCGGTCCGCAACTCGGCGCCGTCGCGACACTCATCGGGCAGATGATGAACGAGATCACCTTTGGCCCCGAACAGGTCGTGCGCTTCACGGAGACGAGCGCTGGTTGGCTCGCGGAACTTCCCGATTCGTTCCTCGCGCCACGCAACCGCTATTACCTCGTGGTGGCGGGCGCCGCCGATGTCGGGCAGATCGGCGCGGCCTTGCCGCGCGACGCGAAGCTCGGGGCGCCGAACGAAGTCGATGATTTCGTGAACCGGTCGTTGCCCGGCGTCGAACTGCTCTACCTGCAGGTGCCGCCGCCCGGCATGCCGCGCCGCTCCGGTGCGGTGTATTTCCGCATTGAGCAGATGTCGGAGGCATGGGTGTCGGTGACGCGTTCCCGGGCCGCGGTGCTGTTCTTTCCCGATGCGCCGAAGCAGTTCATCGCCGAACTGGTCGCGGTGACGCGATGAGCAATCGTTTGACGAACTACTGGATGCCGGTGCTGGAGCGAACCCGCCGGGAGATGCTGGCGCCCGGCGCCGCCGCGTCGAACGTGGGCGACACGCTACGCTCGCTGATCGAAGCGGCCAACGCGGCCGCGCAGCGCGCGGGCTTTAGCGAACGTGACGTGCTTGACGCTCAGTTTGCCGTCGCGGCGTGGATCGATGAATGTGCGATGACGCTGGGGTGGGCCGGCGCGAATGCATGGCGAGCGTCGCCGCTGCAACGGCACTACTTCGGCACCACGCGAGCGGGCGTCGAATTCTTCCAGAGACTGGACGCGCTTGCGCTGGACGCGTGGCCGGTACGCGAAGTTTTTGCCCTCGTGCTGATCGCGGGGTTCAAAGGGCAGTTCGCGGGCCGTCCGCAGATGGAGTTCGCCGCCTATCGCAACAGCGTGATCGACTCGCTCGTCAAGGACGGCCACGCGTTGTCGCTGGAACCGTCTATTTCAGGCGAGCGGGCGATCGACTCCGCGAGCCGGCTGCGCCGGCGCCCCAGAGCTGTTTTTGCGCTGCTGATCATAATCGCCGTGCCGCTAGCGCTGCTGGGGCTGCTGTTTGCCGGCTATGAGAGTGCCTTGAGCGCACAGGTGAACGCCTTGCTGGCAGGCCGCTGATATGTTGAAGACTCTTGCATGGGCCATGCTGTGGCTGATCCTGCTACTGGTTCTCGCGCTGCTGTGCTGGGCCGGCGTGTTATCCGTCGGATGGCCCGTATGGGCGGCACCGGCGATGTTCATCGGCGTGCTGGCCGGAGCGTGGCTGCTGCGCGCCGTCTCGCGCGCATGGCGGGCGTGGCGCGTGCGCCGCAAACTGGTGGCGGCTGCCGGAGCGCCAACGGAGTACGATCCAAACCCCGCCGTCGATAGCGCGTGGCGCTCCGGTCTGCGCGTCCTCAAGCGCTCGCGGCTCGCGCGATTCGGCGGTGCCATCTATGCGCTTCCCTGGTTTCTCGTCGTCGGAAAAGCGGCGAGCGGCAAGAGCGCGCTGCTCACTCGCACGCGACTGTCGTCGGCGGTGCGTCTCGTCAATCAGAGCGAACCTGTCGAACCGACGGCCGTTATCGACTGGTGGTATTTCGACCGCAGTGTTGTCATCGAGCCGGCCGGCCATGTCTTCGATTCCCACGATCCACGGCATGCACGCGGTGCGTGGCAACGGCTGTTGCGCTGGTTCTGGCGCGCCCGGCGCCGTGAGCCGCTCAACGGCATTGTGCTCGCCGTATCGGCACGCGATCTGCTTACGGCCGACGCCCAGCGGCTCGCGGAAGACGGTCAGGAAGCGCGGGCGCGTATCGATGCGCTGACGCGTGTCTTCAACGCTCGCATTCCCACCTATATCGTACTCACGCACTGCGATGCGATAGAAGGGTTCGTTGCTTGGGGCCGCTCGTTGCCGGAGCCACTGCTCGCCATGCCGCTGGGCGTCTCGGTACGCAGCGAAAGTGCTTGCCACTTCGTCGGCGAGGTCATTGGCGGCCTGCGCGAACGGCTCGCGCAGATCCGTCTCAAGCAGGGCAAATTCGATCTTCCGGATTCCGAAGCACTATTCTTTCCCGAGCATGTCTCAGAGCTCGAGGACGCGTTGCTGGCGTATCTGTCGCCCGCGTTCGAAGCCAATCCCTACGGTGAAACACCTTTGCTGCGCGGTCTGTACCTGACCGCTGAGGTGACGCAGGACTCGCACGCGCATGAGCTCGACGACAACCGCGCTGGGCACGGGGCGGCGCGCGAAGCCCCCTTGGATCCACATGCTTGCGCGGTGCCTCGCGGGTGGTTCAGCAGCGAGTTGTTCGACAAGCTGCTGCCGTCGCAGCGCGACGCGTATGAGCCGCTGACAAGGTTCCGCCTGTGGCGCCGCTTCCTGCGCCACGCGGCGGTGATCGCATGGCTTTCGGCGTGTATCGGCTTCGCGTGCGTGATGACCTGGAACTACGCCGACACGCGCGCCGTGCTGTCCGAAATCAGTACGCGTTCACCGCGCTCGCTGGACTACTCCGGTGATCTGCTCGCGCGCTTCGCGACGCTTGCGGAGTACGACGCGGTGAACCGGCTTCTCGATGATCACCAGGCGCGCTTCCTCAACAGATGGATGCCTTTCTCGCCTCAACTGAACCGGGTCTCCGATGCATACCGCAGTGGGTTCTGCGCCGCTTTCGAAAAATATGCCCTGCGCGAGGGTATCGACTCGCAATTGTCGGCGCACGTGCCAGTGGTCGCGAAAGGCGGCCCGGATAGCGTACTCGCCGCGTATGCACAGCACTACGCAAGACGTATCAATTTGATCGATGCCGCGCTGGCCGGTCAGCCACTGGACCGGCTCCCTCTGCCGGGCGGTGAGTTGCCGGCGATCGAGTCGGATCTGCATCCCGGAACCCCATTCGATGCGCAAATCGCTGCATACTTCGAGCAGATCTACCCGGACTATCTGCGCTGGCAGGCCAATCGCAATGCGCTGGCGCTGCAACGGCTGGATCTGCGCAACGCCTTCAACCGTCTCGCGCTGCTCGGGCGCTCGCCCGACTGGCTGCTCGCGTGGGCCGACCTGCAGGGCGACCTGGCGCCGGTGACGCTCGCGTCGTTCTGGAACATATCGGACCGGGCAGAATTGCCCCGGGTGCCGAGCGCCTATACGGCCGCAGGCCATCAGGCGATCAATGGCTTTCTGGGCGAACTGGCGAAGGCGGGCGGGAACGACCCGCTGTGGGTCGAGCAGCGCCGTGTGTTCGAGACGCGCTTCGACCAGGCCCTGAACGACACCTGGCTACGCTTCGCCGTGGACTTCAACAACTCCCGCAACTACTTGCAGGACGAGTCGCAGTGGCGCGGCGCGCTCGCTTCGATGCTGACGGCAAAAGGCCCGTATATCCGCTTGCTGGCGACCATCAGCACCACCTTCCGCGAGGTGCGTGCGCTGGATCGGGACGGCACGCACGCGCCCATGCCCGAGTGGGTCAAACTCGCGATGCGCCTGAACGGAGCGCTGGACTGGTCGATCGATACGGCCGGCGCCGGTAGCGCGGGCAAGGGCGCGCTCGGCTATCTGCGGCTGACGAATCTCGTCGGCAAGACGGCTGTCGATACGGCCACGGGCGTAACGACGCGCTTTGGCCAGGTCCGCGGCGACGTTTCGCTCGCGCGCGAGCTCGCAGACTACCAGCGCGACATTGCGGCGGCCATCGAAGAGATCCAGAAAGGCAATGGCCACGCGCTCAAAGTGGCGGGCGATACCTATTCGTTTGCGAACAATGCCAATATCAAGGAAACGCCGCTAATCTCGGCGGCGCGCCGGCTGGACTCACTGGAGTTGCGCGACAAGGCCACGGCGGCTGACGTCACCGCGTGGAACCTGGTTCGCGGGCCACTCGATTTCGTGCTCGACTACGCGGGGCGCGCGGCGGCCTGCGTGCTCCAGCACGATTGGCAAACACAGGTTCTTGCCCCCGTGCAGGGCGTGAGCGATCCAGAACAGATCGCCCAGATCCTCTACTCGGACAGCGGTGCTTTGCCGACGTTCATGTCAGGACCCGTGCAGGCCTTCGTCGATCGTGACGCGTCGGGTTACCGTCCGCGCGAGGTGATGGGGCAGACCTTGCCGCTTAACGGGTTGTTCTATTCGTTTGCAAGCGAGGCACAGCAAGCGCGCCTCGACGCCGCGCAGTCGCGCAAGGACGTACTCGAGCAGCAGAAGACGGACGACGCCCTGAAGCAGAGGCGGCAAACGGAGCTGCAATCGCTCAATCAGGAGATTGGCAGCATGAGCGCGCGAATCGACCAGTTGAGCAAGACGGCGGGCGTCGTGAAGATCACGGCGTTGCCGATCGTCGTGAATCCGGGTGCGACTTCCTTGCCAGAGCAGACCACGCTTGCCTTGCAGTGCACCAGCGCCATCACCACGCTGGACAACTACAACTTCCCGGTAAGCGCCGCGTACAACTGGTCGCTCGCGACCTGCGGTGACGTCACCCTGACTTTCGAGTTTCCGGGTGTGACGCTCGTCAAGCGCTGGAAAGGCCCTCGCGCGTTCATCGACTTCCTTCGTGCGTCCGCTGACGGGCGTTACAAGCTCGATCTGGCGAGCTACCCCGAAGCACAGAAAGCCCTCGCGGCGTCAAAGGTGACGTGGGTGGCAGCCGTTTATAAGCAGGAAGGGCAGGAGTCGCTGCTCGCGGCTTTCGCCGAAATCGACCGGCTTAACGGGCAATTGCAGATGCTGACTAGCCGGCGCGACAGGTTGCGCGCAGAAGGGGGCGCAACCGACGCCAACCTCGCGAGCGACGACGAAATCCTGCAGGAACGATCGGCATCGGAGCCACCCACCGTGATCGCGGCCTGCTGGCAGCCACCGCGCAACCTTGCATCGGTGCGCTCCGCGTTGCCTGCGAGCACCGTGCGAAGCTCGCAAGAGTCGGTCGACGTGAGTATCGCGCCCGCCAGTGGCGGACGTGCCGTTGCTTCGCAGCGTTCCAGCGCCGATACGGCCGGCGCAGGGTTGGGGATGGAAGCACCGGATTATGTGATTCAGGTGGGTCTGTTCGCAAACCCCAGCCGCGCCCAGGCGCAACTCAAGGCCATGGGGCTAAACAGTGAGACAACGGCGATGCCCAGACCCAATGGGGACGCGCTGCTGTACTGGGTCCGCGTGCCCGGCTTCCGTAGTCGGGAAGAGGCCCAGGCCGCAGCCGGCCGCATCGAGGAAGCGCTCGATCTGAAGCCGCGCGTGCTGGCGAGCGGCGGCAAATGACGAGGCCATTGCGCGGCCGGCGGAGCTTGATGCTGCACGCCGGTGCTCATGTGCCCTTCCGGTCAAACGGGAAGGGCGCCTCTAACAGTAGTTGCGTGATTAGCGACCCCGCGCTGCCGCGGGGTGTCCAACCGAGGCCACCCGGGCTGCCGTTTTATTTGTGCTCGACCTTTCATCGACTTGTCCATGGATTCTCTTAGCCGTGTAATTCGCCTCGCGCGCCTTCAGGGCAGCCTCGACCTGCGTTGCGAGCTGGCCGGAACGTTCAATCACGATCACGCCGCGTTGCCAGACGGCGAAGCACAGTTTCATCTGGTGCTGTCCGGCAGTTGCATCATCGAGCCCGAGTCCATGCCCGCCATGCAATTGGTGGAGGGCGACATCGCGATTTTTCCAAAAGGTCTGGGTCACCGCCTGAAAGATAGTGGCTCGGCCATCGAGGGCGGACCGATGCGTCACGAGCAGGACGGAATGATTCCGGTCAAGCGTAATGCAGGCGGTACGCCCGAGCTCGATCTGCTATGCGGTCGGTTTCAATACAACCCGGCGTCGGCGGGTCTGTTGATGTCGGCGTTGCCGAAGATGCTGCATGTATCGCTGAAACAGGTCGCGGACGCCGATGAACTGCGCGCGATGATCGGCCTTATCCGCATGGAGGCGCGTCACAACGAGCAGGGCGCGCTGCAAGTCGTCACGGCGCTCAGTAATGCGCTTTTCGCGATCACGATGCGCGCGTATATGCGACAGGGCAATCAGGATGCGGGGGTACTCGCCCTGCTGGCGGACAGCCGCCTCGGCACGTCGACACGCGCGATGCTCGAAGATCCGGCGCGCCCGTGGACCGTCGATTCGCTGGCCGAAATTTCGGCGATGTCGCGCGCCACTTATGCGCGGGCATTTGGCAAGAAAGCCGGCATGACGCCCTGGGAGTTTCTCACTCGTCTGCGCGTGCATATGGCGACCGACATGTTGATTCACACGCGCCGCAGCACTGCGGATATCGCATCGGACGTGGGTTACCAGTCGGAGGTCGCGTTCGCCAGAGTGTTTCGTCAATACGCAGGCGTGACGCCTGCGCAGCTGCGACGTCAAGGTGAATAAGGCGCGGCGCCGCTGCTATCGAGTGCGCGTTGGCCTGAACCACGCATCCGGTTTCTGACGAAGCCATGTCCTTGTCGTTTCCCGCCTGCCGGCAGGCGGGCACAACCCATCTTTCGACCATGAACCCAGATCGAATCGCTTCCATCACCAACACGTCCGGCACTATGCGCGCGCTCGCGCGAGGCGCCCGACAGCCCGGCGCGTTGCTGATCGCCGCGCTGCTGCTGTCCGCCTGTGCGGCGCCCGTCACCGTCGTGCCAATGCAGTTTGCCGCGAAGACGGATGCAGCGCATTACCGCCGCGTCGCCGTGCTGCCGTTCGATGGCGACGGGGGGCCGGAGGCGACCAAGCAGTTCGAAAGCATGCTGGCATCGGTACGTTATGAGCAGCGCCCGTATTTTACGGTGGTCGACCGGCTGACGTTGCAGAACGTGCTGAGCGAAATGAATCTGCGTCAGAGCGCGTATAGCAATCCCCGCTCCGCCGTGAAACTGGGGCGGCTGGTAGGCGCCGACGCATTGTATAGCGGCTCCGCATTCGTGCTGCCCATTGCCTACTCGCACTCAACGGAAAACCGTGTGCATTGTCCGGACAAGGGCAAGTGCGTCACCGTGCCGGTGCCATGTACCACCAAGACGGCCGGCTTCAAGCTGATACCGCGGCTTGTCGAGGTCAGCCAGGGGAAGGTGGTATATAGCGAAACGAAGACGGGCTCCGCTTCCTCATACTGGTGTGCGGATAGCGGCAGCGAAGTGTCAGCGGCGTTGCTCCTGAATCAGGCGGCAAACGACGCATTCCAGCAAGTGCGCGAGGACATCGCTCCGTACGAGAAAAACGTCTATGTGAACTACAAAAAGGACACGGACGGTATCGATCCAAAGTCGGTCGAGACGTTCGAAGGGGCCCTCGATTTCGCGAAATCGGGCCGCTTCGACCGGGCCTGCTCAATCTGGGCTCAACTCGTGCCGGCGAATCCGTCGAGCGTTGCGCTGCCCTATAACCTCGCCGTGTGCGACGAAGTCAATGGACGGCTCGACTCCGCGCTGGCACGCTATGAGCGCGTTGACAATGCGCTGACGAAGCCCGATGCAGATGTCAACGCCGCGCTCGTGCGCGTGCGTGACGCGATTGCTCAGCGTGCGAGGCTGGCGACGGAAGCAAAGGGTGCGGCTCACGGCAGCTAGACCGCGCTCCAGCGCGCGCGCTCGCCGCAAGAGCGGCGAGCGTTCGTCGGTTCAAAGTGACGCGATGCCGAGACGGTGTGCCCACTGCACAAGCTCAACGATATTGTGCGCTTCGAGTTTCTGCATCATATTCAGCCGGTGTGTCTCGACTGTCTTCTGACTAATCGTCAGCCGCTCTGCAATGTCGCGGTTGCGGCCTCCTTCTGCAATCAGTTTAAGGACCTGGCGCTCGCGCGCCGTAAGCGTAGCCTTCACGACACCAGTGCCCGTTGTCGGCGGCTGTTTGCGCATGGCATCGAGCTGCCCGGCATTGAGCCCCGCGTCGACATACGAGCGGCCGGCTCGCAGTGCGTTGACGGCGTCGAGCAGCTTGTCGGAACCGCTGCGCTTGAGCACGTAGCCATGCGCACCGGCATTGAGCGCTTCTGCGGCGCGGCTCTCGGCCGTATTGGCGGACAGCACGAGCACGCGCGTCTCGGACCAGCGGCGGCGGATTGTGCGGATGACGTCGATGCCGTCGAGCGATGGCAGTTGCAGTTCCGTCACGAGGATATCGGGTCGGTATTTCCGGCACGCGCTGAGTGTGTCGTGGCCGTCGCCCGCATGGGCCACCACTTCGACATGCGGCGCATCGGCAAGCAACTGGCTCAGAACGTCGCGCACCATTTCATGTTCGTCGGCCATCACAATGCGCGTCGTACGAACGGCTGTGCGCGTGAACGAGGCGGTGCCTTTAAGCATGGCCTGCGAGTTCCAGTGCGAGCGCGGTGCGCTAGAGGTGGCAAGGTTGGACAGTGACATGATGGCTCCCGAGTAGTGCGGCCGCGTGGCAATTGCTGTTCTAGTGCCCGCGTTGGTTCCTGCGGCCTGTTTGCGGCAGTGTTGGACTGCCGTCGTTGCCGACAACTGTTGTTGCGCGGTGAAGCCAGTATCGCGTGAGCGTGCAAGCCGATGAACTCTGGTTCCGCTCGATTTTTTCACCAATCCACTCACAGGCCGGTAGAAAGCCGCGCGGCAGCGGCGTTCTGGAGGAAACCCTCGAACCCTTGCGAGATCAACGATGCCCGTTGCGCGCGCGACGCAGTGGACATCGGGCACACCTCTGGACAAGTGCGCGCGCCATAAGCCGAAAACGGCTACCGATTCTGAAAGTCGTTGGGCGTCTCTTCGCCTATCGTCTTGGCCAACAACGAGCCTCGCACGAAAGCTACCGGAGCCCAGCATTGTTTTCGCGCAAGTGCGGCGCTGCAAAAGGGGGATGCAGATGAGAGACGATAGCGCGTGGTCCCGCATGGTCGTCCTGCTGGACCGCTCGAACGTGCGAGACCTGCTGGTGAAGGCTGAGCAACGCGCGACAGAGCGCGTCGGCAAGACTGATTGGCGCGATCGGCCTCATCTTGTCGTGAGGCTGCTTGACCGCACGAGTTCACAGATTATCGCCGTGTCCTGGCGCGATCCGCTTTCCTGTCATTACGGCCATCAGGCGTGGCGCGCGTCGGTGGCGGCGCAGCCCGGTAACTGTGTGATCAGCGGCAGGCCGATCCATTGCGGAGACGCGGTATATCGGCCGGAGAAATGCGAGCCGCCGCCCGTCAATCTGGGTGCAATGATCAGCGCTTTCTATGTCAATAGTGTCTTGCGATGTGCCGGCGCCGCTCAGAGTGCGGCAGAAGCGGGCCCGTTCGAGGGCACGTTTCGCCGTTGAGCCGCTGACCCCGTGACACACGCGGAAGGCAGCGCTGAGCGCGGATATGCCGCAAGGGGCGGGAGCGGCTAGCAGCCGCGCGCAAACACTGAAACATCCAGACAGCCAGGTTGCAGTCGCTTGGTGCACTGTCCGCAAATTACGGCCGAGACCTGATGCGGCTCAGTATCCGTGTAGACACAATGCAGCATCCAGACAGCATTTAGCTGCACTTTGCCACCGTCATCAAAGGCCGGGTTCACATGTCACCAGGAAAATCATCAAGCCGCGTCGCCGGCTTTCTGCTGATTGCGGCGATCGCATGCCATCCCACCTTCGCCGCACCTTCGGCATCGGGCGCCCAAAACGGGCTGGTCCCGTATTCCGCCGCACCGCCAGCAAGTGGCGCGCTCAAACAAGGTGAGACCGCGACGCGCTATCCGATCGTGCTCGTCCCGGGCCTGACGGGAACGGACCGGTATTCCGGTACGCTCGACTACTTCTATGGCGTCAAGTCGGACCTCGAGCGGGGCGGCGCACAAGTTTTCGTCGCGAACATCTCCGGCTTCCAGCGCGAGACAGGTTCGAAAGGTCGCGGTGAGCAGTTGCTCGCTTATGTGAAGAGTGTCTTGACGCTCACGGGCGCAGACAAGGTTAATCTGATCGGCCATAGCCAGGGTGGCATGAGTGCGCGGTACGTCGCTGCCGTCGCGCCGGAACTGGTTGCATCCGTGACAACCATCGGAACACCGCATCGAGGTTCGGAAGTAGCCGACTACGTGACGCAGACGCTGCGCGACGATCCAACGGGATGGGCCGCACCGATCGTCAGCGCGATCATGAACATTTACGGCATGCTCACGAGCAGCAATCACAACCCGAACCAGAACGCCGCGGCAGCAATGCAGTTTCTCACGACAAGCGGCGCCGCGAAATTCAACGCCAGGTTTCCCAGTGCGGGGCTGGGCGCACCCGGCTCATGCAGGAGCGGTGCGCCGGTGGAGTTCGTCCGCGACGCAAACGGCAACATTCAAAAGCATCTGCTGTATTCTTGGACGGGCAGTGCGATCCGTCCTTTCGTTTGGGGGAGCGGCGCAGTTACGCCGTGGGACGCCAGCGTAAAAGCATTCGACCGCGCGCTCTGGATGAATCCCGCGACCGTTGCTTTGGAGGCAACAGGCGCGCTGATGATCGCGCGCGGCGCAGGCACGAACGACGGTGTGGTGTCCACCTGCAGCAGCATGTACGGCGACGTAATTAGCGTCGCATATAAATGGAATCATTCTGACGAGATCAATCAGTTGATGGGCGCGGTTGGGGGCAATGCCGAAGATCCCCTCGCGGTGTTCCGCGCGCACGCGAACCGCCTGAAGATCGCAGGAGTTTGAAATGGACAGAAGCATCGTGGCGCTTTCCCCGCGAAGCGGAGTCACCTTTCTGCGCGAACGTGCGATGCCGGCGATCGTGACTGCCGCGGTCGTGGTCTCGGCGGTGACGGTGGGCTATGTTCTGGCGAGGCCGTCACGCGATGCGGCGGCCATCAACCAGGCTCGTGCGCAGGCGAGTTCTTTGCGCGAGATCCCCGGGCCAGCAGCAGTGACCGCGACTGCGCCGGCTGGCGGCTCCGCGTCGCTTGCCTCCCGTGCACACGTTGCACCGGACGCCTCCGCGACGTCCGTCGGGTCCGCTGCCAGCGATTCGCTGCGGGACACCATGCAGCCGCTGTTGCCGCTGGACAGGCAGGGGCGCTTGCTTAGAACACGCGAAGTGCGGGACTTCTTCGACTACTTTCTGACGGCTCGGAACGAGCGCTCGACGCAGAAGCTCGACGCGGATGTGCGACAGACTATCGACGCCCAGTTAGGCGACATGCCGGCGCACGCTGAAGCGCTCGCCGTCTGGGAGCGCTATCAGGTCTATCGCGCCGCCCTCGCGCAAGCGGAGCCGAGTGCTATCGCGTCGGGCAGCCGGCAGTCTGGTCCGCCTGCAGTTCAGACGTCGCTTGAAGCCCGGGCGCGCATCGCTGCCCGGGTGCTGGGAGAGTGGTCGACACCATTCTTCGGCGATGAACTGGAACGCAGCCGCTACCGTATCGAGCGCATGCGGATCGAGCAGGATCAGTCGCTGAGCGACGCAGAGAAGGCTGCCCGCCTGCGCTCCCTCGAAGACACGCGCTCGCCGGAGCAACGGAGGGAGGCGCTGCGTGAACAGCAGCAGGCGGCGTCGCTCGATATGCTGACAAAGTTAACGGCGCAAACCTCGCCGGACGACAACGCGCCCGTTCGACAGATCGCGCAGCAATTTGGCGAGGAGACTGCGCGCCGCTTCACACAGATGCGGGCGGCCGAGGGTGACTGGAACAGCCGGTACGCGGATTACGCGCGGGAGCGTGATATGTTGCGCGCGCAATATGCCGATCCTGTTGAACGTCGCGTGCGCGTCGAAGCGCTGCGGGGCCGCTATTTCCCGGCCGGCAGCGACGCATCACGCGCGGCATCGCTCGATGACGGCGATCGATGATGGTCGGCCCCATTCGGCGCCTCGCAAGCAGTAAGGGCCGCGTCACGACACCACACAACCCTTGGCGACTGACCGGAACGCGCGACGCTGTGCTGATGACGCGCCGTCACTTCCGCGCACGTCATGCGGCGCGCGTTGCGCTTCCGGGTCCGGGCGAAGTCGCAAATACACGGTGCACAAGAGCAATAAGCCCTCAGGCGTGCCTTGCATCACGGCGAAGCAGTCCTGGACGGTTTTCACGCTGCCTTGTCTGCCGCCATTTACGAAGGGGTCCAGTGATGCAGCGGATACGCCGGCAAGCCTGCAATCTTCATCGGTGATAGCGATCCCGCTCACATCCGCAGTTCCAAACAGCAATTCGCTCTGGCGCTGACGTACAGGGTTGAAAAATGCGGTGTGAGCAGCGCCTGCGCGAATCAGGAAGTCGTCGAGCACGGCGGGAATCGCATCAGTTGCCGCGTATACCAGCGCACTGAAGCGGTTAAAGAGTCCCGCATTTTTATAGTGACTCGTGCGGTACGCAATAACCCCACGGTCGATCAACTGCTGATGAAAGTAGTGCCGCGTCCGTTCTGGCAGGTGGTTCCAGCAAATCCGGTGTCTCGCGAAGTCGCGAATCCACCTGAAATCCAGACGGCTCTGCGGATTGAACGCCACGTCCCGCAGCAGATGCCGGAACAGCGGATCGCGGTGGAGCGCCAGCAGATATTTGACCGGCAACTGACCGGCAGATATGAGTCGCACTAGCGGGTCGATCATCTGCTGCTCAACTGGCGGCAGTTGCGACTGGTATTGGTCGGCTCGCTCGATCACGCTCGCAGCATCGCTCGCGTGGGTGAATCCCCAACGCGACCAGAATGCGGGATTGCGGATCACGGCGAGCAAAGGATTCTCTGCTTCACGGCCAAGCAGCATCAGCAAGACGCGTGGCGTGAGGCAGGCTGTCTTCTGTGGCGCGAGCGAAGCCGAATAGAACGCAGGTTGAACTGCCGCGAGGCTGTTCAGGGCATCTGCGGACGTGCGCCATGCGGCAGGTATCTTCATGGTTTGACTTGGCGTCTGGCGGCTACTGGGCGCTTAGAGCGTATGGCATAAGCGCCACGATCGAAATAATGGAAACGAGGAGGGCAATGCTTCCTGCCAGGACCAGCGCATCGTAAATCTTCTCGAGGTTGGCCATTTCATCGGTCACTGGAATCTGGACGTCCACGTGTGTGCTCGCGTTATATGAATGCCGCGAGATGGTGCGCGTGCTGGCGCAGCATTGCTTTCTATTTCCTATTAATGCTTCGGATTTTTGTACTGTGCTGCAACGGCTGTGCCGAACCGAGTGGCCTCTCGTCGACGCGGTAATGAACATGCGCAATACCGCAAGCTTGGCGAGTGTTTCGAAAGCGGGGCAGCGGCGAGCTCGTCTACATTGAACCGCTCACCCGCATCGGCTCCGGATGACTGGCCCGGTGTGCCGAGGTGGGGAGTTCACTGGCGGGCGTGCGAAATACGCGGAGGCAGGGTTGCTGTCGATGCCCTGTGCCGCTTCTTTTTTGCAACGCAGGCGTTGCAGACTTGATGCATTCCCGGCCAGCGTGAGTTTTTCCAACCATCCACTCCGTCGTCCCAAAACGCCATGACGCGAACTGCTCCACCTGGCACACCGTCTTTGCCCGCTCCCATCCCTGTACAGACAACAGGCCAATCGCGACACCCCGGGCCGCTGAACGTTCGCTCTGAAACCACGCAGGATCGCGCGGCATCCGATGCCGGCGCGCTGGTGCAGGCGCTCATCCCGGCACCACAGCGGCCGGTTGACCTGGATGCTCTGCCGCCGCTTCGGCGCAGCCGCGATAGTCCCGCTGTCGGTCCCATGCGACCGGCGCCTCTTTTATTGGGGCATCGGTTCGAAATGGCGGCCCTTCAAGGCGACGTGGGCGAAATGCGGGACCTGCTTGCGAGGAACGTGGAACTGGATCTGAATGCGACCTTGCATTTCGGTCGCTCAGTGGGCTATTGCGCGCTTTATTACGCGGTGACCGGCTTGCATGAAGCCGCGACACGCCACCTCCTCAAGCTTGGCGTAGAACTTCCCGGTGACGAACAGTGGGTCACCGATGCGCTCTGCAGCGCGGCTGCCCACGGCGATCTTGAACTCGTCCGGCTGCTGGCTAGCGCCGGAGCCGACTTTTCGGCAACTGGAAGCGATGGCATGACTGCGCTCCATCACGCCGTCAGAAGAAGTCACATGCAGGTGGTCGCGTTTCTTTGGGCCCCGTCCCGAGTCGCTTGACCCGCTCCTGGCAGATCAGGGCTGGCATCACACGTGGCTGTTCAACTCCGTGAAGTTGCGGCCCGTGCGACGGGGAGATCTTTCATCAACCTTCACTTCTTGCACCATGAGATTAATTGGTAATCTTTTTAACTCCACCCGTTCGCATGATGAAGTTCCCCATGCACAGAACGTAATGAACCGGATTCCGCCGGACATCATGCAGTTCCTGGTCGAATTCATAGATGTTAACGAGAGCGGCGTGAACTGGCGAAGCACGCGTACCTGGCAGGAATGGGTGGATCGTCATCCGGGGTTCCTGCGGCCACTGTTCGGTGGACGCGCTGACGCGCGACAGATCGAGGACTTTGCTGCCGATATGCGGGCGGGCGGAAAGACGCCCGAAGACATGCGCAAGCTCGCCGCATTGCTAGCCATTCCCGAGGAAGATCGCACGCGTGATCATCTGCTCGATTCCGGTCTCGTCCGCGCGGAGGTTCTCGATCGGCTTGACAACGACGAGTTCGCGTTGCTCGCGTCGGATAAGGGCGTGCGGGCTGTCGCCAGAGGGTTTATTACGGCAGCGCAGATTCGCCACCTCGATTCGATGCTCGCCGTCTACCTTGCCGGACTGAAGTTAGCTACCAGGTATCAAACCATGCCGGCCGGGTATTATCGCGATACTGTCCTGCCAGCGGTGGAAAGAATGATCCGCGCTGGCGCCGACGTGAATGCAACTTACAAATCGGGCAAGACACCGCTGCACATGGCCGGGTTCGCGCCGTTGGTGGAGGCGCTGATCGCATCGGGTGCACGAGTCGACGCCAGGGACGAGCAGGGCCGTACGCCCTTGCACATGGCAGCCGATGCAAGCTGCACGCTGGCGCTGGTACGCGCCGGCGCGACGGTCGAATGCGAGGACATGCGCGGCAGCCGTGCGCTTCATCGCGCCAGAAGCCGGGACCAGACCGCAGCGCTGATTAAGGCCGGAGCCGATGTTCGGGCGCGCAACGCCAGGGGGCGCACGCCCTTGCACGAGGCAGTGGAACCTGCGCAGGCCACACTTCTGAAACTGGCCGGCGCGGACCCGCTCGCGGTAGACAACGCTGGCAATCTTCCGGTGAACTGGAGAAGGCTGCAAACGATGGGCTGGAGATCCTTTTCTCGTGGCCGACCACGGGGTTGAAGCGAAGACCTCGGGCACTCAACGCATGGGCGGACGGGCACCGGCCGCCGCATGCCCCATGCCCCCCTGCCGCTTGCGCGGCGAGCGGCAGGGGGGCACTTCATAGCTGCCTCATGGTCACTTCATAGTCGCTCCATAGCCGCTTCATGCTGGCCTGTGCGAGCCGCAACGACATGCGATCCCATTGTCGTCCGCCGTGGCTGCTCGTTCAGCGCACTTCCATGACCCTGACGCGGGCGCTCGAGTCGAGCAGAAAGCGCTCTATGTTCGCCTGCACGTCGTTTTGCGCAGTGGGATCTTTTGCCAGTTGCTTCAGCGCCTTGACATCGTTGCGGTTCATTCCCATGCTCAAAAGGAACCGGGTGGCTGTCTTGCTGCGGAACCGCTCGGCTGCGCTGACAGGATTGGCCTGAGGCACGACCGCTCGTGCTAGCGGGGCGTCGGCTACAGCCCCGCTGTTGGCAATGGCGCCATTGATCTGGCGCGCTCTGCCAAAGCCCAGATGCCGTGCCAGGATAGCCGCGGCGACGTAACCATTTTTTGTCCCGGCTTCAAGGAAGCTCGTTTCCGTGCTGGCAAGGTCGAAGCCCGAGGCGAGCGAGGCTGCTTCCTGTTTTTGCTGCGCTTGTCTCTCGGCCTGCTCTCGCGCGTCCCGGCGGTTCGTATACGCCTTGTAGACGGCGAAGCCAAGCCATGCCGCTCCCAGCGCCGTACCCACGGCGGTGACCACGGCGATTCCGACGGGGCCGCCCGCGGCAGCAATCGTCAATGCGAGCCCCGTGCCGCCTATTGCTGCGGCAGCGACGCCATAGGTCATTCGCAGCTTCGCGCGCGTCATTGCGAGCTTCGCATTCGCTTCTTCTCGTGCATTGTTGTCGATAAAGAGCCGCGCGAACTCGCCGTATAGCGCATGGGCATGCTTGAGTTCGGCTTTGCCCACCGCATCTTTTGCGTCCTTATATTTGACAACCTTGGAAGCCTTGTCGTCGGCGAGTTCGGCCAGGTTTGCAAAGTCGTTCTCCGAAGCGCTCTCCATTCGGTATCGGACCATGATCGCCCGCTTCGCATTGCCAGAGGCGGCGCGGTGTTCAATGAAGCCCTGAACGAAGTGCAACGCGCCCGAAGCGATCGAGAATGCCGAGCCGACATAGCCGACCGCCGTGGCGCTCACATGAACGCTCGCTTGCGCAAGCATTCTGGCGGCGCCTGCGGTCTTGTTTGCGACGGAGGCAAGCTGGAGCATGCCATCACGCAAGAACGCGACTACCACGACGCGAAGCCCCAGGTTCGAGGTTTGCGCCTCGACGCTCGCATGGCGATAGTCCAGATAATCTGACGCGTCGCGGCCATGCGTGGTGGGACCCGACGCATCGCGCTCGAATCTGTCGTGGCCTTCACGATGACGGGCTCGGCTGAATTCGATCCGGCCGCGGGCAATGGCGGCGTCCGCAAAATCCTTGCTCGAGACGGTGGCCTCAATCAATGAGAAGCCCATCGTGCCGTCAGCCATCCCCAGACTGATATTCGCGTCAACAATCGCCGAACAGCGGCAGACGAGACCGCCAGCGTTGGTTACCTGAAGGCCGGCGTTAGCCGCGGCGGAGCCAGCCCAGGACGAAAAGAGCCCAAGCATTGCTGTTGGGCGCCAGGATGTCTGCGAGTGTACTTTCGTGACAGAAGGTATTGCTCCGGTAACAGCGGCAGTTCCCGGTCTCTGGTCGTTGAGCTTGCGTTCGAGCCGCTGGATGCGGTGCTCCGACAGTATTTCCCTGAGCGCGGCATGAAGTCCCGACGAATCCGCGCCGGTTCTGGCGTACCGTCCCGTGTCATGGCGGATGCGCAAGCTCCCGTCGTTGTCTTTCTGCAACTTGTACAGGCGCCGGCCGACCTCGATCGTACCGCCTCGAGTCAGGAGTTCGTCCAGGCTAACGCCACTCAGCGTTTCATAAGCGTCGTGCGTCGTGTCGAATATGGGAATGTTCAACGGGTCGGCCGTCATTGTGGGGTCCTTATAAGGGCATATCCGTCAGGTCTGTCGTTCTCTCCTGGGAAACGACATTAGCCGAAAACAGGATCTCGTTTTTTTGAAAAACGACCGTGAATATCCACCTTTTCGCAAATGCCAGTGTCAGTTCGCACGTCGGCTCGACTGCGATGGTCGCGCCGCTGCCGTTTTCACAAATCACGCTGGAATTTCCGAAGTGTGGGACGGTTGGCTACTTTACGATCTTTCCAGAGAGTCATTTCTGTGCGGTAAAAAGATAAAATTGGTGGGTTATCAAGTGGCTAACATCGCGACTCAACACGCTCATCCGGGCATCGGCTATGAAACGACAGTCGACGCTTCCTCTGAATTCAGTTCAATGACCGACGCACTCAATGCGATCAACGGCCGGAAGTCCGAACTGCTATCGCAACAGAGAATACGCATACAGTCGAAAACATACAGAATCGCCGACGTGGATGGCAGCATCCGCGTCGTGCGCGAGAACAGGGCCGGGTCACGGTGGATGGCATCGCTGCGCGAGTTGTTCTCGCATCGTCTGAGGGAGGGCGCGTTGAACTCGCGCGCAACGCGCCTTCAACGCGCGTTCAATGCGCGCAGGCAGAAGCCCGCTGAGTCGGCGCCGCAACGTCCGGGGATCATCGCGACGGCGAGTGCGCCGAGCGTGGCGCACAGCATACCGGGGCGAAGCGGCGCAGGCGATGCTCGCGCAGACTTCGCGGATCATGCGGACCTGGTGGAGGACCTCGCGGCCGAGGGTACACTCGCCCAACGCATGATCGATTTCGCGGTTCAAAGCGTCGCGCCCGGCCCTCAAAGTGAGACCGCGTTGCTCACACCCGCTGCAATGCTATGGACTGCACTCGCGAATCATCTGCAGATGTCGTCTGCACCACGCGACATTGCTCATGACGAGGGCTGTCTCGCCGAAGCGCTGAAGGCGGCGGCGATACTAGCGGAAACCGAGCACGGCTTCGGCGCGCTGAGGCAGGCGCTCGGAAGCGCCGTCGAGGTCGACACGCCGGTCGCGGCAGAGGCCTTGCGCATCTATCTTCAAACGCATGCGCAAGCCGTTGCCTCGAGCGATATGGCTCGCGAGGTTCGCGAGGCCGCGCTCGCAGTGTTCGTGACCGACTCGGCAGGCAGTCTGACGGACGACCAGCTCGGGGTTTATTGGGCATGGCGGCAGGGATTTCGCGAGGATCAGCCAGGCGGGCAGCTGGCAAGGGTGAGGGACTACCTTCTTGATTTGCCGGAATGGGTCGATCTTGCGGAGAAGCGCGGAGCCAATCCGGACGTGCGTTGGTACGTCACACCGTTCAGATACGTGCGCGATTCGGTGCGCACGGTGTTTGGCGCGGCCTCGCCGCTAAGCGCGATGAAGCAGGGTTTTGCAAATGCGGAGGCGCCGACGGAGGCAAGGCGCAAGCAGCAGGTTCAAGCTTCGCTGATTGCGGCGCTTACGAAGCTGTCGGACTCGATGGTTTCGTTGCTCGCCCAGACCGTTGCATCGGGCGAGCCTGATCTCAAGTGGAATGCGCGTGCCGCGCTCTCCATGCGCGCAGCGATACTGGATCATTGGGCAGACGCCAACCAGACCGGTCTCGTCGAACGGCTCACGTTCGACGCTGCAGCGATTGCGGACATCACGCGCCGGCTGCTCGACCGGTACGGCTTGCCCTTCGACGGAACGCCGGTGCGCGGGAGCGACGCGGCGGATGGAACCGCCGCCGATCAAGCCGGATTCGACAGCGAAGAGTTGCAGCTAGCGGCGCAGCTTCGAGCAATGTCAGAGAGAATGCTCAAGCGCTCGCAGTGGATCGACATCGAGTCGCTCGCCAAAATCGGCGATTGGGTCGAAGAGCACCAACGCGCGACAGATATGGCAGCCGCCGATTCGATGCTGCTGGCGAACGACATGCAGGCGTTTCGGCAGGACGTCGATACTGTCCGGCGCCTCGTGTCCGGTGTCACTGTTGCGCAGGATCTCAATGCGCAAGGGCTCAAATCGGCAATCGCACAGTTTCTGCAGGTCGCGAGTCCGGGCAACGAAGTATCGTTTGGCTCGGCAACGCGTCGCGGTTTGTTCGTGTCGCCAGGGCTCTCTCTCGAGTACTTCGCGGGTGTCACAATCGAACCCACGCTCGGCTATGCGAGGGAGCGCGGAGCGACAGTGACGGTCGGCGCATCCGAAAGCGGTGGGGGCTTTGTGTCGGTGATTCGCGCTACGAGCTCCGAGGCGGCGGCGGGACTGGCCGCTAACGCATCGGTTGGGGTGGGCAGCCAGATGGTCGTCGCGTTGAATCTGGTGGGTGAGGTGGGCGTGGGGGTTGGCCGGAAAAAGCGACTGGGCGAGGGTGTCACCGTGAGCCTGCGCGGTGAGGGGGCTAGCGGGGAGTTTGAACCAGGTGCTGGCGCCGCTACAGCCGTCTTCGAGTTTTTTGCCGACGCCCGAACAGAGCTTGCATCCCATGCCGAGCAGCCCAGAGATGTCCGTGCCAGGCGCCTCTGGAACCAGTTCGCGCGTGAGTTCTTCGAGCGCGACGTATCCGTTTCGCTGACCGACCAGAGCCAATCGGATATCAACGGCAGAGTGTTTGCCAGCGCGCGCGCTCAGGTCTCCGGTGCAACCGGGTTGTTGGCGGGCGGACCGACGGCGCGCCTGCAGGTCGCCGGACAACTGACGCCGGGCGACAAGCAACGCAGCAAGACTGGGATCGAGCGAACCGTTATCAGGGCGAGCGGTTACGCGGTACAGGCCAACGTTATCGCGAGTGCCACACAGTCGGTACCTTGGCAGAACGAACTGGACATCGACGTAGCGCTCGACAACGACACCGTGCCGGGCATTCCATTGCCGCTGCGAATGAACCGCATGCTGACCCAGGCCGGCTATAGGGACATCCTGCGGATGCACTCGCGCAGCGGACGCACCGTTGCAAATGCAAGCTTTCGTGAACGCGAATTCTATTCGCACGAAGACTTCCGCCGGTCTGTGGAAGGCATGCGAGCGAGTTGGCAGGCGGCACTGGGTGAAGAGCAACTCGCAACCGTGCTGAAGGAAATCGAGGACGTCTCGGACGGCTGGGGCAAGCGCTACGTCGCGCGCCATCGTTTGTCCGATGCGGCAGCGGCACGTATCGACGAGGTCAAGGCATTGCGGCGAACGATCCGCATCGCGCGCACGGACGAGGATCGTGCCCGCGTCGCATTGCAGGCACTCAAGCAGGAAGAGCAGGAGGTTCTGGACGATGACACTTCATGGCGATGCTGCGGCCTGTACGTCAAGGAAACCAAGGTCTCAGAACAGCGGAGCGGTGGAAACTGGCTTATCGACCTGAGCGGACGCCGTTCGGCGGCCGGCACCCGGCGACTGGCCGAGGCTCTCGCGGCTTCCGCGCAGGCTGTGCCGCAACCGGCGAGCATTGCAACGCCCGTGCCGGTGACCGTCGATACGCCGGCCGTGCAGCCGGAACCCTCGGCCGCAGTCCGGCGCGCCGCGAACTCGCGTGGGTTCTTGATCGACCTGGAGATCCTTCCGCGCGCCGGGGCCAAGCGCGGTCTGGACTTTGCGAGTAGCACGCGCCTAAGCGTCGCGGCCGCGATTAACGATTTCCGCGGCATTACTGTTGAGCATCTCGACGACGGCTTCGCGCGGACAGTCGCTGCGCAGGCGGCGTGATCTCCGGCTTGCACGCGCGTCGATAGCGGCTATCGACGCGCGGCTGCCGTCACTCGGCGGGCACCAACGCAAGCAGCATATTCAGCCCTTCCGTAATGGTGGGGTGAGCCCAGATCGCATCGCGCAACATCGTATAGGGTGCGCCTGCGAGCATGGCCACCTGGATGGCGGCGATCACCTCCCCGGCGTTCGTCCCGAGCATACAAAAGCCAAGAATGCGGTCGGAGCCCGCGTCCACGATGACCTTCATAAAGCCGGTAGTTTCCGTGTTGGTGCGCGCGCGAGGGACGGCCGCCATCGGGAGCTTCGCGACCCGTATCGCAATGTTCTGCTGCGCAGCTTCCTTCTCGCTGATACCGACACGACCGAGTTCCGGATCAATGAACATGGCGTAAGGGATAAGGCGGTCCCGTGTAGTGCGGTTGCCACCGCTCAATGCAGACTTGCATACGCGGTAGTCGTCTAGCGATGCATGCGTGAACATGGGCGTGCCCGCGACCTCGCCGAGTGCCCAGATATGCATTGCGCTGGTGCGCAGGTGCTCGTCGACCTTGATGATCCCGCGTTGGTCGACCTCAACCCCCGCGTTGTTCAGGCCGATGCCGTCCGTGTTCGGTATGCGGCCGGTCGCGACGAGCAGATGCGTGCCGGACAGCACAGTCGGCTCGCCGCGCACGGCGGCATGCACCGTCACCGCGTCACCGGAACGGCCTTCGATGCGTTCGATCTGCGTCTCGAGCACGATCTCGACGCCGTCGGCTCGCAACACATCAGCGACCGCGCTGGCGATGTCCTCGTCTTCCCGTGGAGCGAGCTGGCTCTCGCGTTGCAGAATGGTGACGCGGCTACCCAGGCGCGCGAAGGCCTGGGCCATTTCAACGCCAATGTATCCGCCGCCGACCACGATCAGATGTTCGGGTGTCTGCGCGAGTTGAAGGGCCTCGACATGGGTCAGCGGCTCTGCTTCGCGCAGGCCGGGAACAGGCGGAACAGCCGCACGAGTGCCGGTATTGACGAAAATGTGCTCCCCGCTGATGCGGCGCATGCCGCCGTCTGCCAGGGAAATTTCAACGGTGGTGGGATCAACGAAACGGCCCTCGCCGACGATCACTTCCATGCCACTGGCGTTGAACCCTTTCCAGTTGATCTCGATCATTCCGTCGACCACCGCTCTAACGCGGTCGCCAACAGCTTTCATATCGGTGAGCGCCGATCCGGTTTCGATTCCGTAGGCTGCCGCATGGCGCGCGGTAGCCGCGACCTTTGCGCTTTTTACGAGAGCTTTGGTGGGAATGCACGCGACATTGATGCACGAGCCGCCGATCATGCCGCGTTCGATCATCGCCACGCGTTTGCCCGCTTTCGCCTGATCCATCGCCAGTGTTTTCCCTGCCTTTCCTCCGCCCAGAACGATTAGATCGAATTGGTCCCTCGCAAGCATTTTCATGCTCCTTTGTATAAGGTTGAAAATTGAACCCGGTTGGCTTTCGCAATTGTATGACGATTCAGGCTCGAGAATTATAACGGCGCGGCCGCACAAGCGTGGCAACCACCATTATCGGCAGTTTGACTGAAATCTTTACTTTGATTTTTCAATTACCAATCTGGAGCGCTTGTCGATGAGCTGAAAAGAAATTTTCATCGTTAGGCAGAAACCACATGCTGTAGTCACATTCGACGCATACACGCGGTTCATTGTCGAGCTGCATAAAGCGCGTTCGGGCCAGTCATCGATATTGGCTCGATTCCTGGTCGTAGGGCGCTATCGTTCGTTGCTCTGCATGGAGCTTCCAGGCGCGGCAGGAGCCGCCGCAGAAGGTTATCGTTGGAGCTGTCGCCGCAGGGCATTGCTGTACGGCGCGTCCAGCCCGGCCCCGTCTCACAAGGTGATATGCGGCGATTAGCGGCCAGCGGGCAGTAACCGGCTGTCAGCTACGGCGAAGTGACTGCCATGCCTGCGGCTTTCGAGGAATATTGAGTGGCCCTTTCCAGCCCTGCGAGGACGCACAGTACTGGTTTTCACAATTGCCGCTCGCAATGCCAATTATTCAACTAGCGCAGATTGGGACAATAAAACGTCGTTATCGCCCAGCGAACCTGCGCGGTGTTACGAATATGGATTCCCGGACCAACGAGGCCAGCGCCTTGCCGGGCTACCGCACCGTCGCCCCGCGCCACCATCGAGCGCGAGGGATCCCGGTAACCATATCCTTGACGATGCAGCAAAACTCATCGCTGCTCGAGCATCATCATGTGACCGACGTTCTTTTGAATTACGCAATCCAGAGCGACCGTCTTTACACAGTCTGGCAGGTCGCGGCCAGACGCGGAGCGTTCACCCGCAAGCAGAAATAACGGCGTTCCACGCTGGATAACCGAACAGACTTTCTGTAGATAGCTGACATCACCATTTCCCGCGACCACCGCGATCGCCATCGCGCGGATCGTCTCAAGCGGCTGGTTCTCGAGCACGGCGCGTGCCCAATCGACGCGTTGCGGAGTGATCGCGATGTCAGCATTCGTAAGCCAAGCCTCTGGGTCAGCAACAACCCTGGCGGGTTCGGCTCGCCAATCGTCGTCGGACATGCCTGCGATCTGGCGACACGCCCCCACGTGCCGTGGTTTTGCGTTTCGCGAACGCGCCGCAGCAGCAAAACTTGAAATCGATGGCGCCCCCCGCTATACCTGAGGATACTGGCTGAATGAAAGCTTCGAGTCGGCATTCGTAAAGTTTGCTGAAAACAGGTCAACTCGCGCGGGCAGGCCCAGGACGCGTCGGCAAAGTGCACGGTAGTCCCTTATTCCAAGACCAAGAAGGAAGCGCCATGTACCATCAGGTTTATGATCCGCTAGGCAACGCGTTTTTCTCCACCCTTGCCGCCGCCGTTCCGATTCTCACGCTGCTCTATTTCATCGCGCTGCACCGCCATCGCGACGCGCAAGGCAACGTTCACCTGGGCATTTCTGCGCCGTACGCCGCGTTTTTCGGCGTCATCGCCGCATTCATCATTGCGTGCCTCGTATTCCGGATGCCGCTTGCGTCCGCCGTGTCCGCGTTCGCACTCGGCTCGCTGTCGGGGTTTCTCGGCATTATCTGGATCGTGCTGGCGGCGATGTTTCTCTACACGATGAGCGTCGTGAGCGGCAAGTTCGAGATCGTGAAGGAGTCCATCGTCCACATCTCATTCGACCGGCGCCTGCAGTGTGTGCTGATCGCGTTTTCGTTCGGAGCGGTGATCGAGGGAACATCGGGGTTCGGAACGCCGGTCGCCATTGCCGGGGCGGTGATGGTCGGTCTCGGTTTCAGGCCTTTCCAGGCCGCCGTGCTCAATCTGCTGGCGAACACCGCCCCCGTTGCGTGGGGTGCGATCGGCACGCCAATCGTAACGCTCGCAGCCGTCAGCGGACTCGATCAGGTGACGTTATCCGCGATGGCCGGCCGGCAACTGCCGTTCGTCTCGGTGCTCGTGCCTTTCTGGCTCGTGGCAACCTTCGTCAAGATGGAAGGCGGTACGTGGAAACAGGTCTTCGAGGTGTGGCCGGCCATGTTGTGCGCGGGTTTATCGTTCGCGCTCATGCAGTTCTTCGCATCCGGAAGCAGTGCGCTGCATTTGATGACCGACGTTGTGTCAGGCGTGTTTTCGGTCATCTGCACGGCGCTTTTCCTGCGTTTCGTGTGGCATCCGAAGACCCGCTTTCTGCTGCGCGCCGAGCGGGAAGCCCTGGAGCGGGCGGGCAATGCCGCGCAGACGAGCACGTCGGATGCGCACGGCTGGAAGTACCGCTACTCGCGCGCCGAAACGATTCATGCGTGGATGCCGTGGGTCATTCTGATCGCGTGCTGCGCATTGTGGGGCGTGCCCGAGTTCAAAAAGCTGCTCAACGGACTCTTTTCAACCGTGCCGTTTTCCACCACCTTGCTCGGTTCGCCGTTTACCGGCACGTTGTCGCTGCCCGTCTGGGACATGCCCGCGCTCAATAACCTCGTTCAACGCATGCCGCCGGTTGCGCCGGTCAACGCGAAAGCCGAGGCGGCCAAATTCACGATCAACTGGCTGTCCACCGCCGGCACGGGCGTGTTCGTCGCGGCGCTGCTTTCGGGCTTCGTGCTCAAACTGAGCGCGACCCAATGGAAAGACGCATTCGTGCAGACCATGCGGCGCATGAAGATTCCGGTGCTCGTCATCGGACAGGTGCTGGGTCTGGGTTTTCTCACGCGCTACTCGGGCACGGACGCCGTACTGGGCCTCGCATTCACGCACGCTGGCTTTCTCTACCCATTTTTCGCCGCGTATCTCGGCTGGCTGGGCGTCTTTCTGACCGGTTCAGACACGGCATCGAACGCGCTGTTCGGCAGTCTGCAACGAATCACCGCGCAGCAACTGGATCTGAACCCGGTACTGATTGTGGCGACCAATTCCACGGGCGGTGTAATGGGAAAGATGATCGATGCGCAGTCGATCATGGTGGCGTGTGCCGCGTGCTATGACGATCCAAGGGAGCGGTCGTTCGCGCTGGGCCCGATTTTCAGGACTGTGTTCTTCCATTCGATCGCAGGCGCGGCGGTGATCGGAGTGATTGCCATGCTGCAAGCGTATGTGTTCCCGTGGATGATCCCCGTCGCGCCATGACAGGCGCCGCTGCGGCAGCGAGCTAGCGGTTTCGTGCCCCACAGGCCGAGGGTGCCCGCCGCAGATCCCCGGAATGGACGACGCGCGGGGTTTGCGCTCGCCCGTCGTGTCGCGCGAACCGGATCAGAAGCGGGTGCGAACCAGACGCGAAGGGCCGTGGAAAATGCGTAGCAGATTGGATCGGCGACCGCGCCGACGCGCTATGCGGCTCGCTCCGCCGATGCGGCGGCGCAGTGGCCGCACGAGCGTGCCTTGCCGAGCCGCAAGCGGCCGGCGCTCACGGTTGCCTGGGCGCCGCATTCGCACTGGCAGACCCACATGCCGTCGCCGGCGTAGTGCTTCGTGGTGAGCTGCCCGAAAACCACGCCGCTCTTCAGCGCGGGCGAGCCCGGCCGCGAGCGCCACACGCGCCGCTGTTCGCGGCACCCGCAATCGCGTATTGCGCCGGCCTCGACCGCCTTCAGTGCGGCGGCGATCTGGCGGCCGCAACGGCACTGCCACAGCCACCCGTCCGCGCCTCGATATTGCAGCGCGACGAGATCGCCGAACGCGCGGCCGGTAATGTCGCGACTCGGCGGAAAAGGCCACTGAGGCTGGGGAGGGCGTGGGGCGCGTTTTTTCACGAGTGGGAGATGGGGGCGCCTGGCGGTTTTCTCAAGCGTCGCGGCGGCCGTCAGAAAGGGCGGCGCGCGGCTGGTGGGATGCCGCGAAATGAGGGGCGACAGGGAAGAGCACGCCTCCGGCCGCCCACGATGACCGTCACAGCCACAGCCACAGCCAAGCCACAGCCACAGCCACAGCCACCATGCGTTTTTTCAGCGCCGCCGCGCTACGTGCGCTTCCTCACACTTTGTTTCAATTTGTTGCATCTGCTGAAAACCCTTGCCCCGCAAGCGTTCTCGGCTTCCTCCTGGATGGAGGGACGGATCGCCACACGGCGGGAGGGTGAAGATTCCGGACTCGGGACCGTTAAAGGATTCATCAACGGAGGAACCCAGCATGAAGATCGAATCCACTAGCTACCCGCTCGCCGAGCCCCGCAATGGCGCGCAGCGCGCAACCGGCGACAGCGACGCAAAAGGCGCGGTGGAGTCCGTGGAACAGGCGAGCGGCGCGCACGCGCAGAACTCCAGCGTGAATCTTTCCACGGTCTCCGCGCTGCGGACGTCGGGCGACTCGGACATCGACACTGCGAAGGTGGAGTCCATCAAGGCCGCGCTCCGCGACGGCACCTACACGATCGACTCGAGCAAGATCGCCGACGGCATCCTGAGCACCGCGCGCGATCTTTTGCAACCGACCACTCGCGCACCGGCTGACGGCAGCAATAGCCTCGACCAGACCGGCAGCCGATAAGCGTGGCAGCGGCCGGCCGCACGGCGCATCGACCAGCCGCAAGTACCGCAGTGGCGGCAGTGGCGGCAGTCGTGGCAGTCGTGGCAGTCGTGGCAGGAGCGGCAGATCGGATCAGTGACTCGTTACGATGCTGCCGGCGTGCTCGAGCGACTCCGGCCCCGCTTCCAAACTGCTGGTCGTGCCTCGACCGATCTCGGCAAGCAGCGCCTCGTCGCGTGCAATGACTGTCGGCAGATGCGTGCGTAGGAACTCGACCCATGTCCGCGTTTTTGCATCGACGAATTTGCGCGACGGGTACAGCGCATAAACCGTCATTTTCTGCAGCGTGAAGGCGGGTAGCACGCGCACCAATGTCCCGTCGCGCAAGCCGGCAATCGCCGCGTAGAGCGGCACCATGCCGATGCCCATGCCTTCCCGGATCGCCGCAATCAACGACTCCGCTATGTTGACCTGAACCGGTCCGTCGACCGCCATTGTCTCGCTGCCGTTGGGACCGTCGAGCACCCATTCGCGAGGCGGAAACGCCGGCGTGTGCAGGATCAGGCACTCGTGATGCGCGAGGTCGGCCGGTGTTTGCGGCGTGCCATGTGCGCGCACGTAGGCCGGCGACGCGCACAGGATGCTGAACGTCGTTCCCAGCGGAAGAGAGACGAGGTCGGAATCGGGCAAAGTGGCGGCGCCGACAATCGAGACGTCCGCGCTCCCTTCGAACAGATCGGGCATGCGCTGCGACAACGTGAGTTCGACGGTCACTTCCGGATATTGCGCGCGATAGCGCGAGATGGCCGGCAGCACGTAATGCTGGCCGATGCTGGCAAAGCTATGCATGCGTAGCGCGCCGCTTGGCCGTTCGTGTGCACAACTGGCTTCTTCTTCCGCCGTGTCGACGTCTGCGAGGATTTGCCGGCATCGCTTCAGATAGCGCTCGCCAGCGGTGGTGAGGGCAAGGCGCCGGGTCGAGCGGTTCAGGAGGCGCGTGCGCAAATGGGCTTCGAGTTCCGACAGTGCGCGGGACATCGCGCCGGTTGTCGAATTGAGCGACTGCGCCGCGGCGGTGAAGCTGCCGGCTTCCACTACGCGCAGAAACACTCGCATATTCTGTAACGTATCCATCAATCCTTCTTTTTTGTTTTTACTGCTCAGACCGTATTGTCCGCCTGCCGCGAATACGCATTGTTGTCCGTTCTGGAAGGGACGTTCCCGGTCTGTCGTCTTAATAGCGGCTTCGCATGCTCCTACAATCGGCGCCCTGCCTGCTGTTCACGCAGGTTTTGTCCGGGCTACCGTGATCAATTCGAGCAGATCGATTCCGAATGAAAGGCGAGCATGCGCTCAAACAGACGGCGAATTCCCGCCAACACTGCCTTGCGATGCTGCACAAGCTCGGGCCGGCGGTGCGCGATTGGGCGGGCAGCGACGGTCTGACATGGCTACATCTGCTGAAAACCGTCATGGCGGGCCTGCTGGCGCTCGGCATGGCGATGTTACTGGATCTGCCGCAACCGCGCATCGCGATGACCACGGTCTTCGTGCTGATGCAGCCGTTCAGCGGCATGGTGCTTGCCAAAAGTTTCTACCGGATTCTCGGCACCGCGGCGGGCACCATCGCGGCGCTGGCGCTCGGCGGGCTGTTCGTTCAACAGCCGGAGCTGTACCTGCTCGGCATGACCGCCTGGGTGAGCGCCTGCGTTGCCGCGGCCGTCCGCTACCGGCATTTCAGATGGTACGGCTTCGTTCTCGCGGGGTACACCGCGGCGCTCATCGGCATCCCTAATGTCACGGCGCCGCTCGGTCTTTTGCTGGCGGCGCTCACGCGCGCAGCGGAAATCGCCGTGGGGATTGTTTCTTCGAGCGCGGTCAGTGCGCTCATCATGCCTCAGCGCTCCAGCCTTGCCTTGCAGCGAGCGCTGCGTAAGCGCTATGACGATTTCACGGCGTTCGCTGCCGACGTGCTGAATCGCCGCGTCGGGCGGGGGCGGTTCGAGCGTCGCTTCGCGGGGCTGATCGACGAGATCGTCGGCTTCGAGGCTACGCGCATTTTCGCTGCCTTCGAAGATCCGGCGATGCGTTCGCGCAGCGCGCACCTCGCCCATCTCAATGGCGAATTCATGGACAGCTGCACACGGCTGCACGCGTTGCATCAACTGCTGAAGCGCCTGCGCGCGAATCGTCTTACCGCGATCGTTGCAGCAATCCAGCCGTACTTTCACGAACTCGCCTTGCTCATCACGTCACCGGCCGGCACGGCGATTCATGCGGCGAACGTGGCAGCGCGTTTGCAGCAGTTTCGGACCGGCTTGCCTCGGCGCGTGAGGCAAACACGCCGGCAGCTCGAAACTGCGCCAGCCGAATCGCTGGCGGACTTCGACACAGCGGCGGAATTGCTTTACCGCTTCGTCGACGAATGGAGCCGTTATTCGCTGACGGATGCTTCTCTGACACTTCACGGCGCGCCCGTTCGCGCGCGTGCGACCCGGCCCTACGCGAGCCGCACGAATCGCCTCGTCGTCGCGTTCACATTCGTCCGTTGTGCTGCGGTGATGGCGATCGCCGGCTGGTTCTGGATCATGACCGACTGGCCGAGCGGCGGTCTTGCCGTGATCGGTGCGGCTTTGGCTTGCGCGCTGACATCGGCGGCGCCAGGCGGCTCGAGGATGGCCATACACATGGCGGTCGGCGCGGTGATGGCCACCATGACCGGTTATCTGTACACCTGCTATGTGTATCCCGGCATCGACGGTTTTCCCTTGCTTTGCGTGACGCTCGCACCGGTGCTCGCACTCGGCGCTTTCATCGCGACGCGCAAGGGCGCAGCGGGCTATGGCATTGGCTTCACGGTGTTCTTCTGCCTGCTGGCCGGGCCCGACAACGTGGTGGCCTACGCGCCGGATCTGCTCATCAACAACGGCATTGCGCTCACTGCGTCCATGCTGCTAGCCGCGCTTTCGTTAGCGGTCGTATTTCCCGCCGACATGCCCTGGCTCGTCGAGCGAATCATGCGCGATCTACGCGGCCAGGTCAGCGTCGCCTGCAAGGGGGAATTGTCCGGTCTCAATCAGCGGTTCCAGTCGGGCGCACATGACCTGACCTCTCAATTGCGAATGTTATTGACGCGACGATCGCGCGGTCGCCGGGACGCCTTGCGGTGGATGCTCGCAACGCTAGAAGTGGGGCACGCCGTAATCGATCTGCGCAACGAAACCGCGCGCGCCGATTACGCAAACCCATTGCATCCCCTTTGGCGCAGCGGGATTGACCGCGTGCTTGTCGATCTCGCGGACCTCTTCGAGCGTCCAGGCAAAGAGGCGCTCGAGCGGGCTCTGCTGTCCGTGCGCTCGGCCACCCTGATTGCCGGAAGCATCCTGCAAACGGTTCATACGGAGCGCGACAAACGCCACGATCTGCAGCGCATTCTCAGTTGCCTGCACTTCATCCGGACCGCGTTGCTCGACAACGACGCGCCGTTCAATGGTTGCTGACCGACGCGCGCAAAAATTAGTTCAGAGTCCGATTTTTCTGCGAGCAGGAAAGATGAATTCTGTACATCCGCGTTTATCCAGGTGGATTGCAGTCATATAGTTTCGTCACTGCCTGGCCGACAGGAAACTCAAGGTCGCCGGCACGTAACCGTAAGCTATGGAGAACGAAATGAAAGTGTTGAAACTTGCCCTGATTGCCTGCTCCTTGTCTGCTGTTCTTGCTCATGCGCAAACGGCTCCGGCCGCCGCGGAGCAACATGCGGCATCGGCGAATGCGCAACAGGCTAGCCAGCCTCAGGCGCAGGGTCGAGCGCAGCGCGCGAGCGTCAATCCGGCAGTCAAGGCAGAAGAGTGCGTGGGCCCGGTGAGCTATTGCAACATCTACTTCGGAAGCTAGACGGCGCCACAGCCACACCGCACGCGTGCAGATGCAAGAGGTGTCTGCCGCGAGCCACCGGCGCATGCGTCCTGCGGCAACGCTGCCTGCTGACCCGCCGCGGCCAACGCGTCGGATCGGTTACGGCAAGCCAGACCACAGACGTGCGCGCCATCAGACTGGATTGGGGACAACGGGGAGACCTGGCTTTATGTATCAAGACCGGATTCGCTGCGCCGCCTTGCGTGCGAAAGTGACATCAGCCGACGAGGCGGCGCTTCTCATCAAGGACGGCATGTGTGTCGGCGCCAGCGGCTTCACGCGCGCAGGAGACGCGAAGGCTGTTCCTGTTGCGCTTGCCGAACGCGCGCGGCGTGAGGCCGCGCCTTTACGCATCACGTTGATGACCGGGGCGTCGCTTGGTCACGACGTTGACCGTCTGCTCACACAGGCACACGTACTTGCGCGCCGCTTGCCTTTTCAGGTGGACAGGACCTTGCGCGACGCAATCAATGGCGGTGAAGTCATGTACGTCGACCAGCATCTGTCGGAAACCGTCGAGATGCTGCGCGCGAACCAGCTCGGCAAACTGGATGTGGCAATTATCGAAGCGGCGGCCATCACGGAGTCTGGCGGCATTGTGCCGACTACCTCGGTTGGCAACTCGGCCAGCTTCGCCATGCTCGCCGACAAAGTGATTGTCGAAATCAATCTGGCCCAGACGCTCGAGCTCGAAGGGCTGCACGACATCTGGGTGCCGGGGCGCAGGCCGAACCGCGGGCCACTGCCGATCGTGCATCCGCAAGACCGGGTCGGCAGCCCGGCGATCGAGATCCCCAGTGAAAAAATTGCGGCCATTGTCGTGACCGACGTGGCGGACAGTCCGTCCACCGTGCTGCCGACGGACGCCGAGACGCAACTCATCGCGGGCCATCTGATCGAATTCTTCGAGCATGAAATGGCGCGCGGACGTATGCCTCGGCAGATGCCGCCGTTGCAGGCCGGCATCGGCACGATCGCAAATGCGGTGCTGAGCGGTTTCGTCGATTCGCCTTTCGACGCTTTCCAGATGTACTCAGAAGTGCTTCAGGATTCAACCTTCGACCTGATGGATGCCGGCAAGGTGACCTTTGCCTCGGGCGCGTCGATCACGTTGTCGGCGGCGCGCCAGGCGCAGGTGTTCGGCAACCTTGAGCGCTACCGGAGTCGCCTCGTATTGCGGCCGCAGGAGGTCAGCAATCATCCGGAAGTAATCCGCCGCCTCGGTCTGATCGCATTGAACACGGCGCTCGAATTCGATATCTACGGCAACGTCAATTCGACCCATGTGGGCGGCACGCACATGATGAACGGCATTGGCGGCTCTGGCGATTTCGCGCGCAATGCATCGTGCGCGATCTTCGCCAGCAAGTCAGTGGCGAAGGGCGGTCGCATTTCGAGCGTTGTTCCAATGGTGCCTCATTGCGATCACAACGAGCACGACGTCGATGTGGTCGTGACAGAGCAGGGACTCGCCGATCTGCGCGGCCTCGCGCCGCGCGAACGCGCAAGACTCATTATCGGGAACTGCGCGCATCCGTCGTACCGCGATCCGCTGCGTGACTACTATCGGGACGCGTTGAAAGCAGGCGGGCAAACGCCACATCGGCTGGATCAGGCGTTCGCCTGGCACGTGCGACTGCGCGACACGGGCTCGATGTTGCCGACGGTACAGTCGCAGGTGTAGAAGATCGTAGAGCGTGTCCCCAGACGTTGCATCTCTTTCCTAACGGGCAGTACGACGAGCGAGCGGATTGCAGATATAACGAACCGCGTAGTCTGCGATAGGTGAGTAGGGAACCAGACACAGGCTGGAAAGCACGAGCGTTCCCACCTTCTTCTTGAGACTCCAGAAGGGGTTCGCCACGATCGCATGCAGATACCGGTGCGAATCCCTCAACATCCAATGCCATCGGGTCATGAACGGCGCGTGATAGACACTCGAATAGAAATAGGCCCTTTCATACGCGAAGTCATGAAAGTCGGCCGGCAATTGCATTCCCAGGCGACGCAATGCCAGTTCCCGCAGGGTCAGCCAACGAGACGGGAATGCTTTGGGCGCCTTGCCGGTCTGATCAGAGTTGGCGAACGATGCGCTTGCCCCTGCTTCGTCAGATACCCGGTATCCGCCGAGCGACATGGGGATACTCGACACCGGTCCGACCAGAGCCGCCCCATAGATGGCATAAAAATCCGCGCCATACCGGTCCTTCATCGTTTCGGGCACCGGGAAGATCTTTCTGAGCGCACTGACGCTATAGGCGTTTCCCGAAGCCGGCGGTGACGGGTAGAGCCAGCCGTTCAGCAGCAGCTTGCGACAGTCGCCGTCAATTCGGGAATGGGGAACATACGCACCCATACACTTGCTCATGTGATCAATGACGTCGAGGCGGAATTGCACTTTCGCCAGATTTTCGCTCGCAAAGCGCTGCATCACTCTGGTCACGGCGCCCTGGTAGAGCAGGTCATCGGCGTCGAGAAACAGCACGTAGTCGGTTTTGGCGAGATGAAGCCCCAGGTTGTAGGCGGACACCTGCCCGCCGTTGTCTTTGAAAACGGACTTGATGCGACTGCCATATCCTTCGATGATTGCACGCGACCCGTCTGTCGAGCCGTCGTCGATCACTATGACCTGAGTGCGCATGTAGTCCTGGGCGAGCGCCGAATCGATCGCCTGCGCGAGGAACTGTTCGAAGTTATGGTTGCAGATTACAACCGTCATATCCTTCATGGTCGTTCAGGCGTACGAATAGAAAGCGCTATGGACTGCGATGCCTTTCATATGAACCGGCGGCGAATCAGCGTGCTGGCAATGTTTTTCGGGGCGAGCAGGGTGGCAATGCTCCATCCGGCGATGAGGCAGCGGAAGGCGGGACGCTCGAAACTCGCGCGGAACGGAATAGAGAAGGCATCTCGCAGCGCCCGGACCCGGCTGTCGCCAGGCAGCGGATGCTGCGCCGGTGTGAGCCGCAACGAGGCAACCCGCAATTGCAGCAAGTGCGGCGCACAGAACAGGGTGCTAAGCGGCGGCGCCGGCCGGCCGGTCATTGCGCAGGCCTTGCACGCGGCGCTGTGACGCTTCAGCGCACGCGCAATCTCGCGGCCGAAGTTGCTGGTGCTCGCACTCATGGCGCTGTCATTGGCGCCATGCATGCGATAGAGCACCAAAGGCGCGGCGATCGTTTCGACATCGCCCATGTAGGGGGCCATGGCAATGCAGGTCGAGTCCGTGAACGAATCGTAAGTCCCGTCCAGTGGAAAGATTTTTTCCAGAAAGCTGCGCGCGTAGGCGTTTCCCGAGCCCGGCGGCGTGGGATATTCGGAGGTCTCATACGCCCAGTGACGGATCGCCTCGCACGACAGTCCCGGGGGGATCTTCGGGATTACGTTGCGGATTTTCGGAACGACGTTTTGTATCGGACGTCCCTGAGCGTCGACGCGCTCCATCAGCACCTGAACCTTGCTGAGACCGGTTCGCCATACCGAGGCAATGGAGCGCAGCGCGCCGGGTACCAGAACGTCGTCGGCATCGAGAAAAATGACGATGTCGCCCGTGCTTCGCCCGAAGCCCACGTTGTTGGCTTCCCGCTGGCCACCGTTCTCCTTGAACACGGCCGTGATCTTGTCGCCGAACGAGTGGATGACTTGCGCTGAGTCGTCGGTCGAACCATCGTCGACCACGATAACTTCGACGTTACGCCAGTCCTGGGTTAGCGCGCTCTCAATCGCCTGACGAATAAAACGCCCGTAGTTGTAATTGGCAATGACGATGGAGAAAAACAGATCTTCGTTTGAGACAGGTGCGCTGTGTCGCATGTTCATCGATTACCTCCGGCTTTTCTCATCGACCAGGTGCCTCGAACCAGCCGGCATCCGCTACACCGCAAAGCAACTGCGGATTTTGCCATTGAGGGGCCACGGCTCGTCGTGCGCTATTGACTGGTAGTTCACCTGAAGGAATGTAGGGGAGGCGTTTAAGACATCAGTACTTGCGGCCTAAAATCGGGCGATAAAGGCGCAAAATGTTGAACTGCAGTACTTCCGCTGCGAAGTTCTTAATTTGCGATAAATGGCGAGATGACGCCGCCAATCGTACTAGGAATAATCCGTCCGTAGTCACACAAAATCGCTTTATGAATTTGCCGCGGTCGGCTGGCCGACGCTCACAGGCCAATGAGGTCGCGGAGCGTCGTTCTATTCATAAGATCTGATTGACGTTGCGCGGTGCCACGTATTCCTTATCCGCGAATTGCGAAGGCGCTCGTTCTGTGAATGGCAATAACCCGTCTGGCGTCGTTTTCATAGTACGAGAAGCATGGCGATCACCTTTTGCTTATCTGTCAGTGCCATTTGAAATCTCCTAATATGTACTCGCCCAAGGCGAGCCGCGAGATATGTTCAGGCGATTAAGGTCGACAAACCAATCGGTATCGGCGGCAACGCGGCAATATTCGAATGTCTGAGGAAAAATGCGCGGTTTGCAAATAGCGGTTCTGTCCAGCGACGAGGTGACGGGCCATCATCGGGAGCTAATTTATGAAGGTCGCTTTTTATAAGGGAACGCGCCCGGGTCTCTCCGGGATCTTCAATCGGTTAATGCGGTGGCGGACCAATAGTCCTTACTCGCATTGCGAACTCGTCGTCGCTCCGATTGACGACGCGTATTTGTGTGCATCGTCATCGTTAGAGGATGGGGGCGTGCGCTTCGTCGTCACCAGACTGGACCCGGCGCGGTGGGACATCGTTGGGTCCGGCATCGGTACGGTGACCGAGCGAGCCGCGGTGGAGTGGTTCAACGATCACCTCGGAGAGCCTTACGATCTCGCGGCCGTGTTCAGCCTGCTGTGGAGCCGGCGCCATCGCGAAGGCCATTGGCACTGCTCGGAGTCGATCGGCGCGGCGCTGGGTATTCGGGAGCCGTGGCGCTTCGATCCGGCTACGCTGTACGCGGCGCTTTCTTCGGAGCCGGCGCCATCGCCGTCCGACGACATGTCGCCGCTAGTGCCAGCATGCCAGCGAAGCGGTTGATGATGTCCGGGTTGCGGGACTTGCCGTTTTGCATGCCGATATCCCTCACGTGCCGGCGAATTGCGAATCGTGAATTGCGGACCTTGAAGCAGGGCGACCCTCGACGCGTAGGCCCGCGAAATGACGCGCCTTCAGCCAATTTCTCGCAGAATGCGCGGCGTGAAGTCGTCGACAAACCCGCCTATGCCGTCATCTGCACACGGTATCCGCTGAGCGGCTATTGCTCGTGCGTGCCGGCGATTGCCGCGAGGAGCGCGTCGATTGGCGCAGGCTTGGTCAGGAACACATCGAACAGTGCGTGGGGGCGCGTCTGTGCGCCAAGCCCTGTCAGTGCAACCAGTGAGACCCGCTCGCCATGCATGCGGCGTATGCGGCTGGCCACTTCCTCGCCGCTGATGTCGGGAAGGCCGATGTCGAGCACCACGACCTCCGGGCGGAATTCCTCGACGAGGCGCAGTGCAGACGCCCCGTCCGCCGCTACCGCAGTAACGTGCCCTTCCTCCTGGAGTAGCGCAGCGAGGCCTTGCGCCGCATCCTCGTTGTCGTCCGCTATCACCACGCGGCGGCCGGTGGTCTCCACCCGCGGCGCGGGAGCCGGCGGCGCCGAAAGCACTTGACAGGCCGCCAGCGGAAGCCGCACCTCGAAGGTACTGCCCAAGCCGTGCCCCGCGCTGCTCGCAGTCACCGTGCCGCCATGAAGCTCGGCAAGGGCACGCACCAGAGCCAGACCGATACCAAGGCCCCCTTGCCCCCGGGCGGCCGGCGCCTGCCCGAACATTGCAAAGACGCGCGTCAGGTCATCCGGCGCGATGCCGACTCCGTTGTCGCTCACCCTGATGACGGCATACCCGTCTTCCCGTGCCGCTGTCAGCCGTACCCAGCCCCCGCCCGGCGTATAACGAAGCGCATTATTGAGGAGGTTCTGAACGATCTGCGCGATCCTGACCGCATCGGCATCGACGATCACCGGCTCTTGAATCAGGTCGACTTCCAGCGTGTGCGTGGGACCGTCCGAAGGCAGGCGCGCACGTGCGCTGACGACAACATCGTCTAGAATCGCCTGCAGATGGACAGGTGCACGCCTGATTTCGATCTTTCCTTGCGCGATGCGCGATATGTCGAGCAGATCATCGGTGAGCCGCGCGGCTTTGCCAAGCTGACGCTCGAGTATGTCCAATGCGCTGCCAGTTCCAAGCCGCGCGCTGTCGCCGGGCTTGTGGGCCGCTACCGCCTGGGTGTCGCGCGTCAACATTTCGACCGCCGTGCGCATGGCGCCAAGCGGGTCGCGAAGTTCGTGGGCCAGTGTCGCGAGAAATTCGTCTTTGCGGCGGTCGGCGAGTCGAAGGGCTCGCTCGGCAGCGTCTTTGGCCTGCAGGGCGTTTTCCGCCCGCCGGCGCGCCTCGAGCAGTTCGCGTTCGTACTTGTGCCGGTCACTGACCGTCATGACCGCGAATTCGTCGAACTGTTCTCCTGGCTCGCCCAAACGCGATATGTTCACCAGCACCGGAACAATCGTCCCATCACCGCGCAGCATGTCGAGCTTGACCTCCGCGACCGAGCGCTGAAGATCGAGCAGCGGTGCGAGGTGGGTCTGCAGAAAAATTCTGCCCCCGACCGTAATGAGATCCTGAAACCTCTTGTGTCCCACGAGCGACGACGCATCAAAGCCGAGCCACCGACACAAGGTCTGGTTCGCACGCAGGATGACGCCGCCTGGCACAGTGGTGAAGAGCCCGCACGGCGCGATATCGTATGCCGCGCCATAGTCGGGCGGATGCGTGTACGCGTCACGCATGGAGCTGCTCGAGTTCTCGCAGAAACCCCTTCATCGCGTCGACACTCGCGCCCGGTGCGCTGAGATGGGGGCAATGCCCGATATTTTCGACGACAGCCAGTTTGCTGCCGCGCATTGCGCGGTGCATGTATTCGCCGACGCAAACCGGCGCGAGCAGGTCGTCGTCTGACTGAATGATCAATGTGGGCGTGCTGACGAGCGGGAGTTCGTTGCGGTGGTCCGCGAGGAACGTGACGCGCGCAAAGTGTCTTGCGATGTCCGGATCGGTGCGGCAAAAGCTGTTGGTGAGCTCGTCCCCGAGTTCGGGCTTCTCGGGTGCGCCCATGATGGATGGCGCCATCGTGCTCGACCAGCCGAGAAAGTTGTTTTCCAGCGTGTCGAGCAGGCTCTCGATATCCGCCCGGCTGAAGCCGCCCGTGTAGTCGCCGTCGTTGATGAACGAGGGCGAAGGGCCGACCATGATGTTCGCAGCAAACCGGCGAGGCTGTTCGAGAGCCGCCAGCATGCCGATCATTGCGCTCACTGAGTGTCCAACGAAAATCACTGGTCCCGTCGCGGTGGCATCCATGATTTCGAGCACGTCGGCGGCATAGCCGCGCAGCGACGAGTATTTGTCGTAGTCGTAACAGGACAGATCGGAGGAGCCACTGCCGACCAAGTCGAACAACACCGTCCGATAGCGGCCTTCGAATGTCGGGGCAACATAGCGCCACATGGACTGGTCGCAGCCGAAACCGTGCGAGAAGACCATGGTCGCAGGCCCGTCGCCCGTTACCCGTACTTGATTCCGTTTAATGACATCCATGCAGATTTTCGCCCAGGTTAGGAAGAACATAAGTTCGGGCCAGAACGCGCGGCTCTCTTCTTCCGCTTGCCAGACTGCGGTGACTCCCGTTTGCAACGCTCACGGATAGTTCCGGCTGATCAGCGTTGCGCTCCGGGTGCAGCACCATGGCTGCCGATAATGCTACAGCAAGAAGACACGGTATCTGTTTTCGTGGGCCGGTAACAAAGATTTCCGTTCGGGCGGGAAGTATGGAAAAGGGTGGTAGCGGCAGGTAAGAGCGCCGCGCTTCTACTTACGAGGCCACGACGCCATGACGCCAGGAGCCGACTGGGGCGTCGTCATGCGTGCGTTGCAGCCGGTGCTGCGTGGCCGCTGTGGGGCCGCTGGGGGGCCGCTGTAGGGCCGCTGTAGGGCCGCGGTTGGATTGCTGTGGGGCCGCTGTAGCAGGCACCCGCTATTGCACACCGTGCCGGACGCGTTGAGCGTGCCGCCCGACAGGTGCACGATGTCATGGACAATCCGCGATCGGTATAAGGGTTGCCAGTCACCGTTTCTCTTTGGTTCGTCCATTCATGCAGACCGGAAAGCGCGCCTTCCGGCATCGCGCAGATCGGGTTCGGACGACAGCACCGTTCTCGCGAGGGGCTTCTCAAGCCCCTCGCGACTCCTGCCTCTCACGGCCCGGCGTAATCCCGCGCCGTGCAAAGCGCGCCTGCCAGCGCAACCTGTGTCTCGTCCTTGCCGCGCAGGCGGGCGAGCCAACGCGCCGTGTCATGCGTCAGCGCGCTCAGTGGCGCTGTGACGCGCTGCAGGTACGCCGTTGCAGGCGACACGACGCTCACGTTTTCCATCATTCCCCGGTCCTCATGATCGAGAATATGGCAGTGCATCACAAATTCGCCGGTGAAGTCCTGGTAGATCGTGCGCATCGACAGCGTGTAGCCCGCTTTGAGAAAGAGCGTGTCGCGCACGACGCCCTGCAGATTGCAATACTCGGCGTCACCTGTTGCTGTTTCCTCGGCGCTGCATCCGCCCGAGCCGTTGAAGACCGAATGTCCAGCCGCGTTCGTGATGTCCATGATCCTGAACGGATTCGTATGGATGTGAAACACATGCGTCGCCAGCACGGTCGCCGAGACGTTCCATTGGTCGATGTTGCCGAGCACGCCGGTATAGGCGACCTTTGCCGGATCGTAGGTCTCGCCGTTGATGACAAAGCGCGGCGCGGGAATCGGGTTGGTCGGCCCCGGAAGCTGGATGTCGAACTGCGCGGGCACGACATTGGCCACCGGTCCGTCGACGGGAATGGTGGGAGCAAATGCACGCAGGTTCAGCGAGGCAAGGTCGGAGCGCGCCGGCTCGGGCAGATTTGGATTGCCAGCGACGAGCTGATCGCGAACGTACTGCCAGTATCTGGAATGATTGCCCACTGTGGTATCGGCGATGTTTGTGCCGGGCCCCACGCGCGCGAGTGCCAGCAGCCGCCGGTCTTTCGCTTTCATCGAGTTGATGCGGAAGTTGATGGTGGCAGACGCATCGGCTGCCTCGTCGAGCATGCAGTAAAGGCCAGGTGCCGGGAACGCGACGAGTACGTCGCTGCGATAACCTGGATCCATTGAGTTGACGTCCTTCTCGACCATCGCGGACATCGTGATTCCGTCCTCTGCGAACTCGAGTTGCTTGACGACTTCACCGTTGCACAATGCGTCGAGCGCGACTGCCTGTGACGACTTGGTGTGACTGCCCGCGAGCTTCGATGCAGCAGAAATGGTCGCGGCGTTGACCTGCGCAGGCGACAGCGTCTGCGAATCCGCGAGACCCAGCGCCGAGAGATTGGCGCGCACGAACTTCACGTTGATAGTGTCGCGGTTGCCGCCATGCACCATTCGCAGACGACGGATTTCGCCTGCCGGGATAAAGGTCGTGGCACTCGGGAACACCGGCTGCACGATGCCGTTGATCTGCGTATAGCGCCCTGAGATGACCCACGTCGAATTGAGCTGGCCGGCATGTCCGGGTCGCGGGTCGGGTACGAACGCAAGCTGGTTGTTGTAGCCGCGTATTTCGCCTTTGCTGCCCGTCGGGCACTGCCATTCGAAAGTGGTCGGATCGGCGAGCGGCACCTCGGAGCTGGCGCTGCCAAAGCAGCCGTATTCGATCTGCTGGAAAAGCAGGACATGCTCGCGCAACGGCTGCGCAGGCTGCTTGCGATGCAGGATCGTGTCGATATCCGCACTGCCGTCGACCACGCCGGCGCGCGCAGGCCGCGAGCCGCGCACGATCAACACCCCCGCCATGCCGCTTGCGACGTTGATCGCAGTGGAACCGTGCAGATGCGCGTGATACCAGAACGTGCCCGAAGGATGATTCGCCGGAATCTGGAAATTGAATACGCGCGGTTTGTCGCCCGGGTGCACGGTGATCAGCACGTTGTCCTGGTCCCCCGACGGAGAGATATGCAAGCCGTGCGTGTGAAGGTTGGTGTCGTTGAAACAGTGCGGCGTCGAATGATCCGGATTAGCCGGGCAATTTGCGGGCGGATTGTTCGCCTCCAACTGATTGTCGAGCGTGACCTTAAGCCTCGCGTCCGGCTTGACGCTGATGGTCGGTCCGGTCGGGCAGCCGTTGTACGAGCGCATCCACACTGTGTCGAATGCATCCGTGGACGGGTTGTAAATGCGATAGGTGCCCATCTGCACTTTCAGTTTGACTGCCCCTGAATTGCCCGAAGGATTCAGGCCTTTCAGACATTGCAACCGCTCGGCTTTGGAGCCGAGGCCGCCGGATGCGTCGGAGAGCGCATTCTCGGCGGATGCTTCGGGGGTGTCGCTCAAGTCGTCGAACGAACGCGCGTCGAGCGAGCTTTGCGCCGCGCCGAGCGGCGGAACCAGGGCGAGAAACGACGAAAGCGTTGCCATTTTTATGGCAGGAGAACTGAATAACTTCTTCATGATGGCCTCCGCGGCACGGGCGCAGTGGATCAATTTCCAGAAGAAGTAATAGGGGACGCGAATTCGTGCCGGATGAATAGCCTTCGTTCAAATGTGCGCTACCGCACGGAAGATTTGTCGCCCCAAAGAGGTCCTTTTTACTGGCACACGAAGGATTGGAGAGCAGTGCTGGATGGAACCGTTTCGCCTGTGTCACAACCCCATGCGCTCGCTGCGGGTTAGATGACGCGCCGCGTGGCGGATTCTGCAGGGTCAGCGGCGGTTAAAGCGTCTCACGACGCAATAGAAGATCCACGGATGCAGCTTGAGCATGGTCATGACGATGGAAAGCTTCAGATGCCGATCGGCAAACAGGCCGAGCAGGTGCTTCACGCGCAGCTTCGCCGAGACGCTTTGCAAAATGGGGCTGGCGAGGTGGTAGGTCGGCGCCGTGGTCGCGGTCTGGAACGCGATGGCGCGGAACGCCCAGCTGTATTTGAGCCGGAAGAAGAGGCGCTTGTAGTCGCTAATCGGCAGGGAGGCAGTAGCTTTTTCGACGCGGTCCATGATGGCAAACAGGTCGACCACCTGCGGGTTGAAGCGTCTGGAAATTCCCGATTCACGGATGACGTATGAGTAGAGCTTGTCCGGAATGAGACAGACCACTTTTGAGTTCGCGAACGTTTGCACCGACACGCAGACGTCTTCGAAAATGAGACCGCACGGATGCTCTGCCGCGACAAAAATCGAGCGGCGCACAATCTTGTTCCAGCAAAAAGCCGGCAGCTTGAGTTCGAGGACCTTCTGAACGGCTTCCACACCGGTGATGATGCCGTCGCCGGAGTCGATTGCAGCGACTGCGGTGCCGTCGGGAGTGATGCGTTCGGCGGCGAAATTAACCACATCGGCGTTGTGCCGGTCGGCTTCGCGCAACACGGTGCGAACCAGATCGCGGTGCACGCAGTCGTCGCTGTCCACACAAAGCACGTAGTCGCCGCGAGCTTCCAATGCGGCGATTTTCCGCGTTTCAGCAAGGCCCTTGTTATCAGCGTTCCTGACCAGCTTCCAGGGAATGCGATCCTGTTGCGCGAGAATTCGGGCGGCGATTTCACCGGAACGATCGGGGCTGCAGTCGTCCACGGCGATAATTTCGAAATCAGTGCAGGATTGCGACAGCAGCGAATGAAGACAGTCCTCGATATAGTCCTCGACCTTGTAGATAGGCAGCAGAACGCTGATTCTGGGTGCGGACATAGAGCATGCTCCAGGAAGACAATACCGTTGCCTCGCGAAAAGTTAACTGATCGCGAAGGGAGGGCCAGGAACGGGAAAAAGCAGACAATTGCAGAACGTTTCGCGGCTGCCGCGCCGCACTGACCGAACGAAGCGGACCAGCGCGCGGATTGCAAACGCAGTTCTTCAAGGAGATTTGTATATGCGCCGCAGCACCGATGTCAGGGAAACGGGCAGGAACTGAGGAGGTATTGGCGCATTCCACCACTCTCGCGATAGAAAGGGCGCATTTATAGAGGCGGTTTTTCTTCGAAACGCGGTGTTGTCCTGACGATGGAAATGCCCGTTTGAGAATGCCCGTTCTTCTGACGGTTAGCCAGTGATCAGATGTGGACTCCGCCCGCTACTTCGATTCGCTGTGCGTTGACCCATCCGAACTCGTCCGAGAGAAGTGCCGCGATCACCGGTCCGACATCGGCCGGCAGACCGACACGCCCAAGCGCTGTGTGGTCCGCGACAGCCTTGTTGACCTGGGGGTTGTCACGCACGACGCCGCCGCTGAAATCGGTGGCTATCGCGCCCGGCGCAACGACGTTCACTGTGATGCGGCGCGGCCCCAGTTCGAGCGCCATGTAACGGGTCAGCGCTTCGACCGCTGCTTTCATCGGGCCGTAGATGGCGCGCCCGGCAAACGCGAAGCGTGCGAGGCCGGAGGAGATGTTGACGATGCGTCCGCCGTCGTTGATTAGCGGCAGAAGCTTTTGCGTGAGCAGGAATGGCGCCTTGAAATGCACTGCGAACTGCGCGTCGAGCTCGGCTTCTGTGCCTGCCTCGAAGGTCGACGCTGAAGACGTGCCGGCATTGTTCACCAGATAATCGAAGCGCTGTGCACCCCAGCTATCGAGCGCTTCGCGCACTCGCGCGACGAAGGCGTCGAACGTAGCCGCGTTCTCCACGCTCAACTGCAGCGCGAGCGCTTTCGCGCCCGCCTCGGCGACGAGTGAAAGCACCTTGTCTGCTTCGGCCTGGTTGGCGTTGTACGTGAAAATCGAGTTGACGCCGCGAGCGGCAAGTCGCAATACCGTATCGCGGCCAATGCCTCGGCTCGCGCCAGTGACGATTGCGATTTTCGCACTGGCGAGGTTGGTGTTGGTCGTTGTCATTGACAGTCCTGTGGGTTGCGTTGGTTTAATTCTCCGCTCGCATGTTTGCTGCGTGAATGCCCGAACCTGTCTGGTTATTGCCTGATCCTGCTCGCCCATCCTATGATGGACGCACCTCATCCAGCGCTCTCCGAACAGCCATGCCGAACCGACTCGCCACCGCCTTACTGCGCTACAGAGACAGGTATCCGGCAACGAGCCCGTGTGCGACACCGCTCGAGGGCGTTTTCATTCTTCGCTCCGATCAGCCAAAGCCGCCCACGTTGCGCGCGGCGAGTCCCGCTTTGTGCATCGTCGCTCAGGGCGCCAAGTGGGCGAGCTTTGGCGGGGAGCGGCTGGAATATCGGGAGGGGCAGGCGCTGGTGGTGGGCGTGCAAACGCCGTCGCGCGGTCGAGTGTTCGAGGCGAGCCCAAACAAGCCTTGCCTGGTTCTGCTTTTGCAGCTGGATCTCGCGATGATCCGCGCGGTGGCCAGTGAGATGACGTCGGCGCCTGTGCCGTCGGGCGATCCAGGCTGCGGTGTGTTCGTTGCGAGCTTCGACGGACCACTGGCGGATTGCGCACTGCGCGTGGTGCGTCTGCTGGATATGCCCGATGCCGCCGCCATCCTGCAGCCGATGATCATGCGCGAGATCGCTTACTGGCTGCTAGCCGGACCGAACGGGGCGCAATTGGCGAAGCTCGCGTCGATCCAGCACCCTTCGCACAAGCTCGCGCGCGCGGTCGACAACCTGAGGGAAAATTTTGCGAAGCCCATGCGAGTGGAGGACCTCGCGAAGATCGCGCAGCTTAGCGAGTCGGCGTTTCATCGGCAATTCAAGGCCCTGACTGGCTTGCCGCCCCTGCAGTATCAGAAGCAATTGCGCTTGCTGGAAGCACGCCGACTGCTGCTCTCGCAGTCGATGAGCGCGCAGGCCGCAGCATTCCAAGTGGGCTACGAAAGTCCGTCGCAGTTCAGCCGCGAATACGCGCGTATGTTCGGCGCTCCGCCGAAAAGGGAATTGGTACATGTAAAGACGATGGCTGAGGCAGCCTAGGCCGCCCAAGCTGCATAGGCTGCATAAGCCTCACCGTTCACGCGTCTTGCGCGCCACAGCCTCAACCACTTTGACGGTTCCCGCCGACCTCTGGATTGCCCGCGCGATCGCTGCTCTGAACGCCGCTCTCCGACGAGTGAACCGGACCGGAACCTCGCTCGCCGTTCTCCGGCGCGCCGCCTGTTACCGGCGCTTCCTGCTGGTTGCCGAACGAGCCGCCTCCCGAAGCGCCAGTGCCTTTGGACGGGTTGCCGCGATCAGTGGATCTTTCTTTGTCAGTGCTGGCCATTTCGTGCTCCTCCGGTGTCCGATAGATAGTGAGGAGTCGAGCAAGCATTGCGCCCGCACGTTCGCCGCACCGCTGCACACGTCCGTCGACGCGAGCCGCGTGACAACAGAACGAGATGGAACGCCCCTTGCGGCCGTGGTTGGCAACCGCGAACGCGGTCAGGACCTTGCGATGATGCAAGGCATTATCAGTCCATCAGGCACACAGGAAGCGCGATCATGAAAACTGCACCTCCGGGCAATCGCACCGAGCAGGACGCCAAGGCCGAAACGAATTCGGGCAAGCCAGCAACGACACGCACCGACAAGCCGGGCAGCGGCCAACACGCGGCGAACCATACGAAGGCACGAAGCGACCACGGCGCCGGCGGCGGGGCGAAGCAGCGGCACGGACCGCGGTAGGAACGGGCCGCTCGGCTTGCGGGGACGGCGGCCTGCATCCAGAAAGAGCCCTGGCGAATTCGCCCCGATTACCACGCGACGGTGGCGTCAGAACCCGGCAGCGAGCCCGTCGCGGCGGCTGTCGCTGGCCGCGACATAGCCGCGATCCGGATCGTTGCGGTCGAGCCTCCAGATGAATTGCCCCGAGCCGAAGTCCATGTAAGGGTCGTAGACCGACTTGATGGTATGGCCGCGGCGTTCGAGCTCTTGCGCCGTGCCGTGATCGAGCGCCGCCTCGATGTCGATCGTGAAGTCGCGGTTGACCTTCCAGCGCGGCGCGTCGCATGCGGCCTGCGGTTGCTGACCATAGTCCAGCATGCGCACAACGGTTTGCAGGTGCCCTTGCGGCTGCATGTCGCCGCCCATCACGCCGAAACTCATCACGGCCTCCTGCTGGCCGTCCACCTGCCGCGTGAGGAACGCCGGGATGATGGTGTGAAAAGGCCGCTTGCCGCCTTCCACGACGTTGGGCGATTTCGGGTCCATCGAAAAGCCGCAGCCGCGGTTCTGCAAGGAAATGCCGAGGCCGGGCACGACGCAGCCCGAGCCGAAGCCCATGTAGTTCGACTGAATGAAGCTGACCATCATGCCGCGCTCGTCGGCCGCCGACATATAGATCGTGCCGCCCGCTTTCGGCATGCCGAAGCCGAACTGCGTCGCGCGTGACGGGTCGATCAGCTTCGCGCGCTCCTTTAGATAGGCGCCGTCGAGCATCTGTTCGGGCGTCACTTCCATTGAGCGCGGATCGGCGACATAACGGTAGACGTCCGCGAACGCGAGCTTCATCGCCTCGATCTGCAGATGCTGTGTTTCAATGCCGTCCACCTTCAGCGCTGCCAGGTCGAACTGTTCCAGAATGCCGAGCGCAATCAACGCGGCGATGCCCTGTCCGTTAGGCGGGATTTCGTGCACCGTGTAGCCGCGATAGTTCTTGCCGATCGGCTCGACCCATTCGGGCTGGAAATTGCGCAGGTCGTCGAGCGTCATGGCGGCGCCGCACTCGCGCGAGAATGCCGCGATCCGCTCGGCGATTTCGCCTTCGTAATAGGCGCGCGGGCCTTGCTCCGCGATCATGCGCAAGGTCTTCGCGTGGCCGGGCATGCGCAGGAGCTCGCTCACCTCCGGGGCGCGGCCGTGAGGCATGAAGGCCTCGGCGAAACCCGGCTGGTTCTGGAGTTCGGGCACGGCGGCGGCCCACTTGCGCGCCACGACGCTCGCCACCGCATGGCCCCGCTCGGCAATTTCGATGGCCGGTTCCATCAGGTCCGCGAACGGCAGCGAGCCGAACTTCCTGTGCAGCGCCTCCCATCCTGCGACGGCGCCCGGCACGGTTACAGTGTCCCAGCCGCGCATCGGCCGCGCCGCGAGGCCATTCTCCTCGCCGTATTTGCGCCGGAAGTAGTCGACATTCCAGGCCGCCGGCGCAACGCCCGAGGCGTTCAGTCCGTGTAGCTTCCTGCCGTCCCACACGAGCGCAAACGCGTCGCTGCCGAGCCCGTTCGAGACGGGCTCGACGAGCGTAATGGCCGCCGCCGCGGCAATCGCGGCGTCGACCGCATTGCCGCCTTTCCACAGCATGCGTAAGCCCGCCTGCGCCGCGAGCGGGTGTGAAGTCGAGACGATGTTGCGTGCGAACACGGGCATCCGCACCGTGGGATAAGGGTTCTGCCAGTCGAAGTTAGTCATGTGATTACTCAGATGATGACCGTGCACGAAGCACGTCACGAAAAATCAGGATTCGCGCGGATCCAGCGCGTCGCGCAGACCGTCGCCGAGCAGATTGAAGCCAAGAACGGCCAGGAAGATCGCAATGCCGGGAAAGATGGACATCCACGGCGCCTGGCTCACGAAGTCTTTTGCGGTGTTCAGCATCGAGCCCCACGAAGGCGCGGGCGGCAACTGTCCGAGCCCGAGGAACGACAGGCTCGCCTCGGCAATGATCGCGCTCGCGACCGTCAGGCTGCCTTGCACGATGATAGGCGGCAGCACGTTCGGCAGAATGTAGCGCACGATGATGCGCGCGTGGTCGAGGCCGATCGCGCGTGCGCCTTCCACGTATTCTTCCGCCTTCACACTGATCGCCTGCCCGCGCGTGAGGCGGATGAAGCGGGGCATGGCCGAAATGCCGATGGCGGCCATCGCATTCACGAGGCTGGGCCCGAGGAATGCGCTCAGCGCTATCGCGAGAATCAGAAAGGGAATGGAAAGCAGTGCATCGGCGATGCGCGAGATCATGCCGTCGACCAGCTTGCCGAAATAGCCCGCGAGCAGCCCGAGCGGAACACCAAGCAGGACCGCGATGCCAACCGAGACCACGCCTGCGAGCAGCGACGCACGTGCGCCGAACAGCAGCCGGCTCAGCACGTCGCGACCGAGCTCGTCGGTGCCGAACCAGTGGGTGGCGGAGGGCGCCTGACGCACGGTCATGAAGCTCGCCTGAACCGGGTCGTAAGGGGTGAGCCACGGTGCGAACAGCGCCGCCGCCACGACGAGCGCCACCAGCAACGCGCCGAAGACCGCGGCGCGGTTGCGCATGAAGCGAGCCAGAGCACGGTGGGTGCGCCGCGGCGGCGCGCCGGCATTGGCAGCGGAGCGGACCTGCAATGGAGTAGCCATCAGCTGCGCCTCAGTCGGGGGTTCAGGAGCATATAGAGCACGTCTGCGCACAGATTGACCACGATGAACGCGAGCGCCGTCACCAGCACGACACCTTGCACGACAGGGTAGTCGCGATTGAACACCGCATCCACGACGAGCTTGCCGAAGCCGGGGATGGTGAACACCTGTTCCGTCAGCACGGCGCCGGCCAGCAGTTCGCCGAACAACAGGGCAAACACGGTGACGATCGGAATGAGCGCATTGCGAAACGCGTGCTTGACGACGACCGCGCCGCGCAACAGACCTTTGGCCCGTGCCGTGCGAATGTAGTCGGTGCGCAGCACGCCGAGCATCGCACTGCGCGTATGGCGCATCAACTGGGCGCCGAGCGCCGCGCCGAGCACGAACGCGGGCATCAGCATGGTCTTGATGCTGAGCCACAGGTCTTCGCAGGGCGGCACATAGCCCGACGACGGCAACAGATGCCAACGCACCGACACGATGAAGATCAGCATGATGCCGAGCCAGAAGTTCGGTATCGACATGCCGGAAAGCGCCGCGATATTCGCCGCATGGTCGAGCGGACCGCCACGGCTGGCCGCCGACACGACACCCGCAGGTATGCCGATGCCGATTGCAAGGACCATCGCCATGAGCGCGAGCTGGAGCGTGACCGGCAACTTCTGGGCGATCAGGGCACGCACCGGCACGTCGGTGCGCAATGACGAACCGAGGTTGCCGTGCAGGACGTCGCTCACCCAGATCGCGTATTGCTTCGGCACCGGCTGATCGAGGTGATACTTCACACGCAGTGTCGCGATGACCTGAGCGTCCTGGTCCTCACCCGCCATGGCGAGCACCGGGTCGCCCGGCAACAGCTTCTGCAGGCCGAAGATCAGCATGGACACGAGAATGAGCGTGGGCACGGCGACCAGCAGGCGATTGGCGATGATCGGCAGCATGACGCTCAGCCCTTGACGGAGACGCCGCGCAAACGCACCAGACCGTCGGCGGAGGGCGTGAAGCCCTGCACCTTCTTCGACAGCACGAAGGGCCACGGCTGCGCGTAGAGGTAGACGATAGGGGCGTCGTCGGCGAGGATCTTGCCGGCTGCATCGTAGTCCGCCTTGCGTTCGGCCACGGCGAGTTTCGTGCGCGCGGCGTCGAGCAGCGAATCCACCTGCTGATTGCAGTAATGCGCGTAGTTCAGGTTGCCCGTGCACGTGTTGAATTGATGCAGGTTGCCGTCAGGGTCGACCCGGCCGGACCAGCCGGTGTACATGGCTTCGAAGTCGCCGCTGTGTCCGGCGTTCAGCTCCGTTGCGTAATCGCTCGGTCGCAGCTTGAGCGTGATGCCGGACTCCGAGAGCATTGCCTGAAGCATCTGGGTGATCTGGCTTGCGACCGTGTTGTTCGGATAGGCGAACTCGATCGTCAGATGCTCATGACCGGACGCCTTCAGCAGCGCTTTCGCTTTTGCCACGTCGCGCTTCGTGGTGGGCAGCGACGCGTTGTAGTAAGGGCTCGATTTCGGAATGCCCTGGTTCGCGGGCGCGAAAATGCCCGCGCCGATGACCTGGTCTATTGCGTCGCGGTCGATGGACAGTTCGAACGCCTCGCGCACGCGCTTGTCCTTCAGCGGGCCGTTGCCGCGGGCGCCGTTGTTGATGTTGAACGTCACGTAATAGAAGCCGAGTCCGGTGACCGGTTTGAACTGCAGACTGGCGTCGCCCTTGACCGACGCGACGTCGGAAGGGGCGAGCCGTTCGAGCATGTCGAGCGAGCCGGAGCGCAGATTGGCGAGGCGCACCGTGCTGTCGGGAATGGGCTGGAACACCACGCGTTGAATCGGGTACTTGTCCGCGTCCCAGTAACCCGCGTATTTCTCGAGCACCACGCGATCGTTCTGAACCCGCTGCACGAACTTGTACGGGCCGGAGCAGACCGGGTGCGACGCGACGCCCGCCGCGTCGGACAACGAGCCTGGCGCGAGCATCATGCCTGCGCGGTCGGCCAGCGTGGCGAGCAGCGCCGCGTCCGGCTGCTTGAGGACGATCTTCACAGTGCCGTTGTCGACCACGTCGACATGATCGATCGACGACAACTCGCTCTTGCGGTTGCTGGTGGGCAGCGTGCGATAGCGGTCCAGATTGGCCTTCACGGCGGCCGCGTTAAAGGGCTCGTCGTTCTGGAACTTGACGCCCTGGCGCAGCTTGAACGTCATGCTCCTGCCGTCGGCGCTGGTGGTCCAGGAGGTCGCGAGCATCGGCACGATCTTCAGGTCGGGCGTGACATCGACCAGCGAATTGCACAGCGACGCGAACACGATCCGGTCGACGAACTGCACGCTGCGCGCGGGATCGAGCGAACCGATATCGTCCTGCAAACCAATGCGGATGGTGCTTTGCGCCAGCGCGGCGGAAGCGCTCAGTGTGAGCGCGGCGGCAATCAACATTCTTCGCATGCGGGGTGTCCTTGTTGCGGTTCAGGTTGCAATGGGATGGCGTTATCTGTGCGCGGCGGCGGTTTGTCCGGGTCAATCGGAGGCTGCGTGGGTGCCGCGTCGGATCTCCGTTGGTGTGTGCGCTGGAGCGTCCGTTGGTATGTCCGCTGGCGCGTCCGTTTGTAGGTCTGTTACCAGGTCCGTTGGTATATCGGTTTGCATGTCTCTTTGGCTGTCCGTTACCGCGGCCTGCCGCGCCCGGTACAGCGTGAGGCGCTCAGCCAGCTTCGCGCTGACGCTTGCCACGAGCGGCGCACCGCTGCCGGCGTTTTGCAGTTCGCGCCAGAAATGGCAGGCCACCTGGCGGCCGCCGGGAAGCGTTTCCGACAGCGGGCGCTCCTGTGAGCAGCGTGGCTTTGCATGGGGACAGCGCGTGTGGAACCGGCAACCGGGCGGCGGGGCGGTGGGGCTCGGCAAATCGCCCTGCAATGCCGGTTTCATGCGCCGCTCGCGCGGACTGCCGGCCGGAATTGCGCGCAACAGCGCCTGTGTGTACGGATGCAGCGGCGCGTCGAACAGCTCATCGACCTGCGCGAGTTCGACAATCTCGCCCAGATACATGACGGCGACGCGGTCGCTCATATGGCGGATCACGGCAAGGTCGTGCGCGACCATGATGAGAGTGAGCCCCAGCTCGGCCTTTAGCGACTCGAGCAGATTGATTACCTGCGCCTGCACCGACACGTCGAGCGCGGAAACCGGTTCGTCGCCGACAATCAGTCTGGGCTCGCCCGCCAGCGCCCGCGCAATGCCCACGCGTTGGCGCTGCCCGCCGGAAAACTCGTGCGGATAGCGGTCTGCATACGCCGGCTGCAGGCCCACCTTGCCCAACAGTTGCGCGACGCGTTCGCGCCGCTCGGCGGCATTGCGCGCGAGACCGTGGAAAGCCACCGGCTCGCCGATTATCTGCCCGACCGTCATGCCGGGATTCAGCGACGCAAACGGGTCCTGGAAAATGATCTGCATTTCACGGCGCAGGCGGCGCAGTTTCGCGCCCTGCCAGTGAGTGATGTCTTCGCCCTGATAAAACACTCGGCCTTCGGTCGCATCGATGAGGCGCAGCAGCAGACGGCCGAGCGTGGATTTGCCGCAGCCCGACTCGCCGACCACTGCGAAGGTCTCGCCTGTCTGTACTGCGAACGACACCTCGTTGACGGCATGCACAGTGGGCGAGCGCGCAAACAGATGACGCTCGCCGCCGAAGCGCCGGGTGAGCGCGCGAGCTTCGATGGCCGGCGTGGCCGTGTTCGCGGTCTCGGCGACGCCAGGGGCGCGCTGCACGATGCGAGGCGTCGTCATATCAGTTCCTCGTGCTGCGCCGATGCTGCGAACTGCTCGACAGGTGCGAGCCAGCAGGCGACACGATGCTCGCCCGCGAGCGTGCGTTCTGGCGGCGCATGTTCGACGCAGCGCCGCTGCGCGAACGGACAGCGCGGCGCAAAGCGGCAGCCGCGCGGCATCTGGCCGGGAGAGGGCACCGAGCCGCGAATGGTGGAAAGCGCGCCTTCGCGTTTGCCGACGGACGGAATTGCGCCCATGAGGCCGATGGTGTACGGGTGCTGCGGGTCGTCGAACAGATCGGTAACCGTGCCGTATTCCACTATCTTGCCGGCGTACATGACCGCGACCCGGTCCGCCACTTCGGCCACCACGCCGAGGTCATGGGTGATGAGCAGCATGGCGGTGCCGGTTTGGGCCTGAAGCGTGCGGATCAGCGACAACACTTGCGCCTGAATGGTGACGTCGAGCGCGGTGGTGGGTTCGTCCGCGATCAGCAGACGCGGGCTGTTGGCAAGCGCCATCGCGATCATCGCGCGCTGGCGCATGCCGCCCGAGAGTTGATGCGCAAAGGCGTCGAGCCGTGTTTCCGGCGCGGGGATGCGCACGAGCCGCAACATGGTGAGTGCTTCTTCCCGCGCCTGTGCGCGATTCAGGCCGCGGTGCCGGCGGATGCTTTCCGCGATCTGCTCGCCAATCGTGTAGGCGGGGTTGAGCGACGTCATGGGCTCCTGGAAGATCATGGACATGCGGTTGCCGCGAATGTCGGCCAGCCTGCGCTCGGACATTGCGAACAGATCTTCCCCTTCGAAGTGCGCCGAGCCAGCCACGCGCCGCGCTGGCGGGCTCGCGAGCAGTCCCATTAGCGCAAGCGACGTGACGCTCTTGCCGCAACCCGACTCCCCGACCATGCACAAGGTCTCGCCCGCGCGAACCGCGAACGAGATGTCGTCGACGACATTGGGCATCTCCGGCGCATTCGAAAACTTCAATGAGAAGCCACGCACATCGAGAATCGGCCCGCCTTCGCCGGTCATGCCTCAGAACTCCGCATCGTGTTGCTGTCCTTTCAGTTCGTTGTCGAACGATCATACTGGCGGCTCTTTCGCAAAAAAATTAAACTTTCTTTTCGACACTTAAGTTTTTCTCATGAATTGCTCATGAGCTGACACGGGGTACCCATGCCGACGCTACGCATGCTCAAGACGTTTCACGCCGTGGCCCGCAGCGGCTCTTTCGCTGCCGCCGCCGACGAAGTCGCGCTCACGCAAGCTGCCGTCAGTCTGCAAATGCGCGGACTGGAAGAGGCGTTGGGCCGGCAACTGTTCGATCGCAGGGGACGGCAGATTGCGCTCACGCAGCACGGCCACGCGATCCGGCCGAAGGTCGAGCAGATTCTCCAATTGCTCGCCGAACTGGAAGCCAAGCCGATGGAAGCCATGGAAGGGCCGGTGACGATCGGCGCGGTGGTCTCGGTGATCGGCGCGCTGTCGTTGGCAGTCGCACGGCTGAAGGCGGCTCACCCGCGGCTCGACGTGCGGCTCGTCTCGGCACGCTCGGACGAACTCGCAACCATGGTGCAGGCGGGCGAAGTGGACGTCGCCGCGGTAGTCGCGCGGGCGGACCAGAAGTTGCCGGAGGCGCTCAAATGGACCACGCTCTACAGCGAGCCGATGATGCTCGTGACGAGCCGCGACGTGGTGGATAACGACCCGCAGCGTATCTTGCGCACCCACGGCTTTTTGCGCTTCGACCGGCGTGTACGCACCGGGCAGGTCGTCGAGCAGGCTTTGCAGAAGGCCGGCCTCGTAGTGACGGAGTATCTCGAGCTGAATTCGATCGAAACCATCGTCGCGCTCGTGCGTGAGAGAGTTGGCGTTGCGGTGCTGCCGTTGCTTATTCGCGGCAACTGGCTGAGCGATCCTTTGCTGAACGTCATGCCCATTTCGAATCCGCCCACGTTGCGCACCGTCGGGATGGTGCAGCGCGCATCCGACGACCGCAAGGCGCTGACGAGCGAGATTGTCGACTCGCTTCAGGCCATGCCACGAACTGGCGCGGCATGAGGCGACGGGGCAGGGCTCAGGAAGACGGTCGCCTGGAAGCGCTGCACAGACGAGCCTCTAACGCAAAGGCGACCAGGTTTCCGGCAGGCAGATCGTCGAGGTCGCCCTGTCTATCTGTTCGGGGCCGCCTTGCGGTGGCCAGAGGCCTTCGGCGTAATGCTGCCGTCTTAAGCGCATGCGCTCTTCGAGGCTGGTAAATCCCCAGATGTGTGTGATGCGTGGCGGTCCATCGAGCGCGTACAGGTTCGCTATGAGATGCGATGTGTAGGATTGGGCCGGACCCACCGCGCGTTCCCACGCCCTGATGGTCGGCGCAATACCGCCGGCTTTCAGCCAGTAACGACGGATCTCGTAGAAGTCGCCGAACGTCGCTGGCTCGACGTCCGGCAAGAAAGGAAAGAGCTCATAACTTTCCATGGCTAACTGAATGGATGCGCCGGTAATTCCGAAGGGTTGTTCGGCGGTTAAGGCGCGATGGCGTTCCTGTTGCAATTCGTCTGTCGACTCGAAGCCGCGCAGCACGACGATGCGCGACAGTTCACCGATTTCCGTGCGCCATGCCCCGAGCAGCTTGCCTGTCGCCTCGACACTCGACACCCAGCCATGTGCGCAAGCGGAAACACTGTCTTGCTCCAGAAGCGGACATGCCAACGTTGCCAGTTCGTACAGCATTTGTGCGCTCCTTTCGGTGAGCTGGTGTTGAGCTGGTGTTTAACTGGCTCCCAATGTAATCCCCGGACTGGAGGTGGATAAATGCACGGTGCCTTGGAACAGAATCCACTCACATTGAGCAATCGACTTTCTCAAGGCAATGACCGAAGTGGCGAACAGGTCGGTTCGCTGCCTGGTTCTCCTGGCAGGAAAATATTATGGAAACCTTAAGGAGCGCATCGGCATGATGGAATGAAACGCGTGCTGACGACCGAGGTGGCCCTGACAGTCTGATCTTCGGCAATAGTCGCTCGACTGTATTTTCGCCACTGTGCAAGTTCGAGTATGGGCAAAACGTGAAGCGGCGCGCGAAAGAGGGCGGAGTCGCGCCGAACCCGGAAGCTGTGCGCTCACCTGGGCGTCGTTCCGGCTCGCGCGGTGTCAACTGTGGGCATCGACCCAGGCACGCGCCCAGCTCACGCCTGCAAGCTGAGCGTCCTCTTCGGCATCGAAATGGCCCAGCACACCCGATGCTTCAACTAGCTTCCCGCCCAAGGTGATAGTGCCGCTGGAGGCATAGCGCTCGGGTTGGAGAATGCCTTCCTGCTCGAGGATGGCATGCCCCCACACGTCATAGCCGCGATACTTCTGCGATTGCATCAGCGCATCACCCCAACGGATGCCGCATGGCCTGTCACACGCAGAACGTTGCCTTCCGGCGTGATTTGCCGCGGAATCGCGGACATATCCGGTTCCTCGTCGCGCAGGCTCTTTGGCAGCTTGCCTTGCTTTGCGACGAGCCCCGATGCCGTGGCCGAAGTGCGCCGCGAATTCACCAGCTTGCCACGCGGAACCGCGTGCCGCCGGAGTGCGAGCCTGTGCGCCGGACCCGCCTTGTGCGGGGCCGTTGCGCGCGCCTCGGGCGGATTCCACACTTCCGAGTAGGTGCCGGCCACGCCAGCCCCGCCGGCCCCGAAAGCAGCCGGCGCAAGCGCTGCCGTCAATAACGCAAGTCCAAGCTTTCTCACGATTTCCCTTTGCCTCGCTCTTGTGGTTGCCAGTGGGCGCAATGCGTGGCCTGCCTGAAACACCCGCCGTTACGGCCGACGCAGTAGTGGCTTTCCCAATGTTCCTGGCGGACCTCGGCCGACCTCGGCGCTCTTGGGTGCCCGAAAAAAGTGCCTGTTCGCCGTCACGAAAATCCGTGTAGGATACTGTACATCCATACAGGTTTTCTCGCAATGACATCCGCCATGCCGTCGCCCGAAGCAATACACCCGTCCTTGTGGCGGGCGTCGCAGCTCGCCCGGGGCCGCGGGCGGGTGGTCGATACCGGCTACCCGGCGTTGTCGGCGGAATTGCCCGGCGGCGGCTGGCCGCTGGGGGCGCTGGTGGACCTGCTGGTGCAGCAGCCGGGCGTGGGTGAACTGCGGCTGCTGCGGCCGGCGTTGAGTGAGGCGGGCAGCCGGCCCATCGCCTTCGTGCAGCCGCCGCATGTACCGGACGGGCTCGGCCTCAGCTATATCGGCCTGTCGCTGGATCAGTTGCTGCGCGTGAAGGCGCAGAAAACGGCGGATGCGCTCTGGTCCGCGGAACAGATTCTCCGGGCCGGAAGCTGCGGCGCGCTGATCTTGTGGGCGCAGTACGCGCAGGCTGCGTCGCTGCGGCGTCTGCATCTGGCGGCGCAGTCGTCGGAGACGCTGTTCGTCATGGTGCGGCCGCTCGCGAGCGCGCAAGATGCGTCGCCGGCGCTGTTACGGCTGGCGCTCAGACCATCGGCCGACGGTCTGACCGTCGACATCGTGAAACGACGAGGGCCCTCGCGCACGGAGCCCCTGTCGATTCCCCTTCAACCCACCCCTGTTCTGCTGTCACGACATGCGCGTCTTTCTCGCCGTTCACCTGCCGAAGTTGCCGCTCGAAGTCTTCAGACCGAACTGGTCGCCTGAGCTTCCCCACGGCAGTGTCGTGCTGGAGAAGGACAAGGTCGTCATCGCGGACAGCGTCGCGCGCGCGGCAGGCGTGCGGCTCGGCATGAAGCGCGGTGGCGTGCTGACGCTTTCGCCCGAAACGCAGATGCACGAGCGCGACTTCGCCCGCGAGCAGTCGGCGCAACGCGAGGTCGGCGTGGCGCTGATGCGCTTTTCGCCCGACGTCGCGCTGCTCGATGAAGCGACGGTGATTGTTGAAGTCGGCGCGAGCCTGCGCCTTTTTGGCGGCCTGCTGGCGCTGTGCCGCGAGGCGAAGGCAATGCTCGCCACGCTCGGCCTCACTGCACGGGTGAGCGCGGCGCCCACGGGCCAGGGCGCCTGGCTGCTGGCCCGCCATGGGAAGGGGCGCGGCGCGCGCCGTCTGCTGAAGCTGTCCACGCTCGAACAGCGGCTTGCCGGTCTGCCCATGCTCGCGGTCCCCGAGGTGCGCGAGTTCGCCGACTGGTTTATCGGGCTCGGCTGCGAAACCATTGCCGACATCCGCCGCTTGCCGCGCGCCGGCTTGCAGCGGCGCTGCGGCGAGCACCTGCTCGATTCGCTCGACCGCGCGTTCGGCAGCGCGCCGGAACTCTTCGACTGGCTCGAATTGCCGCCGGCGTTTGTTGCGCGCATCGAGATGCCCGACCGGCTCGAACATGCGGAGGGCGCCGTGTTCGGCGCGCATCGGCTCATCGTGCAGCTATGCGGGTGGCTGTGCGCGAAACAGCTCGCGGTCACTGGCATTCGTCTGTCGCTCGAGCACGAGCGGGGGCGCGACGCGATCGAGCCGACCGCCATCGAGATTGCGCTCGGCGAGCCCACGTGGCGCGAAGAGCATCTGGTGAGGCTCGTGAAGGAGCGCCTCAATCGCATCGAGCTCACCGCGCCGGTCATTGCGCTGCGTCTTGACGCAGCGAAAGTCGAGTCGGCGGTGCCGGCGTCGGACACGCTTTTCCCCGAGCCCGGCGGCTCGAAGGAAGACCACGCGCGGCTGCTGGAACTGCTGGTCGCGCGGCTTGGCGAAGAGAACGTGCTGCGGCCGGCGCCGAGCGCGGACCATCGCCCGGAAATCGCCAACTCATGGGTGCCGGTCACGCAGCCGGTGAAGCCCGCCGTTATTCCGGAAGGCTTGCCGCGGCCCACGTGGATGCTGGACCAGCCGGTGCGCCTGCTGATGCGCCAGCACCGTCCGTTCTATGGCTCGCCGCTGCGCATGGTGTCGCCGGGCGAGCGCATCGAGGCGGGCTGGTTCGACGGCGAACTGGTGACGCGCGACTATTTCGTCGCCCAGGCGGACGACCAGAGCTGCTACTGGATTTACCGCGAGCGCGTGAGCAGCCGCGACGCCGAAGAGGAACCGCGCTGGTTCCTGCATGGCCTGTTCGGATGACGCGCCATGGACACCACCTTCAGCATGCTGCCGGCGTACGCCGAGCTTTTCTGCCTCTCCAATTTCTCGTTCCTGCGCGGCGCGTCGCACGCGGAGGAACTGGCTGGGCGCGCCGCGCAACTCGGCTACTCGGCGCTCGCCATTACCGACGAATGCTCGCTGGCCGGCGTCGTGCGCGCGCACGTCGCGGCGAAAGAAGCGAAGCTGCCGTTTATCGTCGGCTCGTACTTTCGCCTCGTGAACGCGGACGGCTCGCCGGCATTTGGGCTCATCCTGCTCGCGAAGAACCGTAATGGGTATGGCAATCTGTCCGAACTCATCACGCTTGCACGCACGCGTGCGCCGAAGGGCGAATACCGGCTTACGCCGCAGGATCTGTCGCGACCGGACAGGGACTACCGGCACCTGCTCGGCGTGCCGGACTGCCTCGCGATTCTGGTGCCGAACTTCCCCGCGAAGGAGGAGGTGCTCGATGCGCAGCTCGAATGGCTGGACGAAACGTTTCCCGGCCGTGCGTGGGTGGGGCTCGTGCTGCATCAGCGCGCCATGGACGACATGCACCGCGGCGCGGTCGAATTCATTGCGCGCAATCGCGACGTGCCGGTGGTCGCACTGGGCGAAGTGCTCATGCACGTGCGCTCCAGAAAACCGCTGCAGGACACGCTAACCGCCATCCGCGTCGGCAAGCCGGTTCACGAATGCGGCTACGACCTCGCGCCGAATGCGGAGCAGCATCTGCGTTCGCGGCTGCGGCTCGCCAATCTGTATGCACCGGAGGCGCTTGCCGCCACCGTCGACATTGCCGCGCGCTGCACGTTCTCGCTCGACGAGCTGCGCTACGAGTATCCGGACGAACTGGTGCCGCCCGGCTTTACGCCGGCCGCCTATCTGCGGCAGGAGACGTATATCGGCGCACAGCGGCGCTTTCCTTCGGGCATTCCGCTTCAGGTACAGGAGCAGATCGAGCACGAACTCGAACTCATTGCCGAGCTGCAATACGAGCCGTACTTTCTGACGGTCTACGACCTGGTCCGCTTCGCGCGCAGTCAGCACATTCTGTGTCAGGGGCGTGGTTCGGCGGCCAATTCCGCGGTGTGCTACTGCCTCGGTGTGACGGAAGTGGACCCCGCACGCGGCAACATGCTGTTCGAGCGCTTCATCTCGAAGGAGCGCGGCGAGCCGCCGGACATCGACGTGGACTTCGAGCATCAGCGCCGCGAAGAAGTGATTCAGTACATCTACCGCAAATACGGGCGCGAGCGCGCGGCAATCGCCGCGGCGGTCTCCACGTATCGCGCGCGGGGCGTATTGCGCGAAACGGGCAAGGCGCTCGGCGTGGACCTGCAGATAGTCGATGCGGTGGCGAAGTCGCACCACTGGTTCGATAACAGCGCGGACCTGCTCAAACGTTTCGAGGAGTGCGGGCTGAATCCGCAGACTCCGCTCATCCGCGCGTGGGCCACGCTGGCTGCACAACTGTATGGCTTTCCACGGCATCTGTCGCAGCACTCGGGCGGCTTTGTCATCAGCAAAGGCAAGCTCACGCGGCTCGTACCGGTCGAGAATGCCGCAATGCCGGAGCGCAGCGTCATCCAGTGGGACAAGGACGACCTCGAATCGCTGGGGCTGCTCAAGGTTGACGTGCTTGCGCTCGGCATGCTGTCGGCCATTCGCCGCACGCTCGAGCTTGTGTCGGAGCAGCGCGGCGAGCGCTTCGAAATGCAGGACATTCCCGCCGAAGACGAGGCGACCTACGACATGATTTGCGCTGCGGACACGGTGGGCGTTTTCCAGATCGAGTCGCGCGCGCAGATGTCGATGCTGCCGCGCATGCGGCCGCGCGTCTTCTACGACCTGGTGATCGAAGTGGCCATCGTGCGGCCGGGGCCGATTCAGGGCGGGGCGGTTCATCCTTATTTGCGCCGTCGCCAGGGCTTCGAACCGGTCACCTATCCGAGCGATGCGCTGAAAACCGCTCTTGGCCGCACGCTCGGCGTGCCGATTTTCCAGGAGCAGGTGATGCAGGTCGCGATTCTCGCTGCCGGCTTCACGGCGGGCGAGGCCGACCAGTTACGGCGTGCAATGGCCGCGTGGAAGCGCAAGGGCGGCCTCGAAAAATACTATGACCGCATCGTGCTTGGCATGCAGGAGCGCGGCTATGACCTTGCGTTTGCGCAAGCCATCTTCGAACAGATAAAGGGCTTCGGCGAGTATGGCTTTCCCGAGAGCCACGCGGCGAGTTTCGCGCTGCTCGTGTATGCGAGCAGCTGGCTCAAGTGTCATGAGCCCGAGGCCTTCCTCGCGGCAATGCTCAACAGCCAGCCCATGGGCTTTTATTCGCCCTCGCAACTGGTACAGGATGCGCAGCGCCACGGCGTGAAGGTGCTGCCGGTGGACGTGAGCGTGAGCGGCTGGAATTCGTCGCTGGAACGCAGGGCGGGCGAGGAGCGGCCCGCGGTCCGCCTGGGGCTGTCGCTGCTGCGGGGCATGAAAGAGGGCACGGCCGGGCTGATTGAAAACGCGCGCGCGGTGCGCCCGTTTGCCAGCGTGAAGGATCTCGCGCGCCGTGCGGCGCTCGACCGGCGCGATCTGCATATTCTCGCCGACGCCAATGCGCTGGCCTCGCTGGCCGGCAACCGGCGCGAGGCGCTGTGGCACTCGGCGGCCGCGGTGCCCGAGAAGGACATGCTGGCCGCCGCAGCAGTCGAGGACGAAACGCCGGAACTCGGAGCGCCGAGCGAGGCGCATGACATCGTGGCTGATTACCGCTCGGTGGGGCTCACGCTTGGCCGACATCCGCTCGAACTGCTGCGCCCGCAATTGCTGGCCAACCGGCTGATGCCGGCATCCACGCTGCGCACCTATCGCGACGGCCGGCTCGCGCGGGGCTGCGGCCTCGTCACCGTGCGCCAGCGGCCGGGCACGGCGAAGGGGGTCATCTTCGTCACGATCGAAGACGAAACGGGCAACGTGAACGTCATCATCTGGCCGAGCCTGCTCGAGAAGCAGCGCAAGGAAGCGCTCAGTGCGTCGCTGCTGGCGGTCTACGGCGTCTGGCAATGTCAGGGCGAAGTGCGGCACCTGGTGGCGCACCGGCTTGTGGATATGTCGCATCTTCTGGGCGGCTTGCAGGCTGTCAGCAGGAATTTCTGCTGAGGTTTGTCCGCTCCGGTCAGTCGCCAACGCCTACCTCCTGCGTGCGGCAAAGGTGTAGATTCAGGCAGGCGGCGACTGCATCAGCACCCATTCACGCGACGCAAGCGGAGGAACCGATGTGCTACTCGGCCCAGATTCAGGCGGACTATCGCAAGTTCGTGCGCATGTTCGGCGCGACCCTGAGCATTCGCGAATTCGCCCGGCTTTTCTTCGAGCGGGCCGAAGGCGCGAGAGCCAAGCTGCCCAAGGCCATGGAGGATGCGTTCGCCGACCCGCAGACAGACGCGGAGCGCGAAATCCGGGCCTCGATCGAGCGCTTCAATGCGCAGGAGACCGCGCGGCTCGAGCAGGACCTCTTCACACACCGTGCGCGGCTCGCGCAAGCAGAGCGGTCGCTGCAAGGCAAGGTCACGAAGAAAGCGGCCGAGAGCCGGCGCATTGCCAGTGAAAAGATTCAATGGACGCTTGGGCGGCTCGACGACCTGCGCCGCACTGAAGCGCAAGCGCGAGACTCGCGCATCTTTCCCGGACACTACGCGCCCGTGATGGTGATCGAAAACGGTGCGCGTGTGGTCAAACCCATGCGCTACCAGTGCCGCATTGCGGGCAAGCCCGCCTCGCACGACGCCCGCTATCCGGGCACGTACAACGCTCGCCGCGACAGTCTCGAAGGTTTCTGGAAGCCGCTGTTCGGCTATTCGCACGGCGTACTGGTCGTCAATGCCTTCTACGAAAACGTGAGCCGGGCGAAGATGGAGGGGCGCGTGCTGGCCGGGGGCGAGGAGGACGAAAACGTCGTGCTCGAATTTCGCCCCGAGCCGCCTCAGGACATGCTCGTCGCCTGCCTGTGGTCGCACTGGTCGGCGCCGGGCGAGCCGGACCTGCTGTCGTTTGCGGTCATCACGGATGACCCTCCGCCGGAGGTCGCCGCAGCCGGCCACGACCGTTGCCTCGTTCCCATCAAGCGTGAAAATCTGGATGCGTGGCTCAATCCTGATTCCAGCAATCTCGCCGCATTACATGCCATTCTCGAAGACCGTGACAGGCCTTATTACGAACACCGGCTGGCTGCATGACGACCCAGGGCGGCTTTGCGTAGCGCGTGACGGTTGAGGCAAAAACCCGTGCATTGGCAGGGCGCCGCAAGCCCAGGAAATGCACCGTACGCCAGTGCAGCACAAGCTGAATTAGGGACTGACGATGCTTCGTGACAGCATGGTCTGCAGGTCCACCAACGGTATCGCAGTCGCCGTGACGGCGACCGATTCCGATTTCGGCAGCAGCCCGGCGAGCGCCGCAGCTCCGGTCGCGCACAGAGCAAGGAGACAAAGCGCGCCGATGAAGGCGATGCCGGCTTTATACGTTGGCTTCGTGCTATGCGAATGTGGGAAATGCCGCATCATGGCTGTCTCCTGGTGACGCAGCCAACGTTTGCAACTACCGTGCCGACCACGGGAGATGGATGCCGATGCCTGCAAAGCCTTGCGGTACGGGCATTGAACGGCCGCGCGCGAGCGCGATAGCCGGGCTATGTGGGGTGTGTCCGAACAGATCACTGCCCCGTGGCTGTTCAATGCCAACACTCATCGGGTGCGCTGGTGTTGCGCTAGACTCGCTGACGAGCTTGAACAAGCGGAAGGAGACCTGGATGATACGCAAGACGCTCAATGCCTCGCAGCTCCAGCAGGAGGTCAGCCGGCGAATTCAGAAACTGCCGGAAATCATGGAGGACGGTGTGAAGATCCGTGTGCCGCGGCCGCAGTTGCAGGAAGCCGATAAAACCGGCTGCAACTGGAGCATGACCGACTTCGGCAACGCGGTCGGGTTCGAACGCGACATCGAGCGCGTGCTCACGGTCGTGCGCGCCGAATACAATCTGGCGACCGAAGCGAAGCGCAGCGGCAATCCGTTTGAGGACTGACCGCCGCCGCTCCGCGCAAGCGACTGCCTGGGCGCATCAGTTTTTCAGATCGTCGGGCACCTTGCCGCCATTCTCCGCGAGCTTCTGCATTACCTGCTTGTGCAGCCACATGTTCATCGCGGCGGAGTCTTCCGTGTTGCCGGTGTAATGCAGTTCGGACGCGAGTTCCTTACGCGCCGTGAGGCTGCTGTCCAGACCCAGCAGTTTCATCAGGTCGACAATAGACGTACGCCAGTTCAATTTCTCGCCGCTGCTCTCCTGCATTTTCGTCAGCACCGCTTCGACGTCGACCGCGGGCATTGGCGTGACGGGCGGCTGCGAACTGCCGGCTGCGGTGGTGGAGGGCGTGGTGGGCGCGCCCGCGGGCGCGCTCGCGCTGCCCGGCGCGGCGGTGGCCGGGGCAGCCGCGCCGGCTGTCGAGCCGGAGCCTGTGCTGGCCGGATGATCATGCGGGAAAATCTTGTTCAGAATGCTTGAAAAAATGCTCATATGTCGCTCCTCGTTGGCGTCGGCCAATGCGGCCGGCGTTTAGGGTGTGCAATGCATGTGCCTGTGCCTCGGGCCCTTTGGCCTTTGCCCTTTGCCCGGAGCCCTGAGCCCGGGGCTTGGAGCCCGGAGCTTGGCAAGGAAGATCGCCCGGGCGCATACGTATTCGCTGGTCAGATGTTTTCCTCACGAGCGCGAAAAAAGAATCGTCATCCTAACTAACTGATGCAACTCTTGCTGCGGCACAGTGTTTGCTCGACCTTGTCCACTCAACGGAAAGAGAGGGAGGTTCAAATGGCCGAGTCTTATCAATCCACCAGTTCCGCCTCGGATGCCGCGCGCGAAGAAAGCCTCGCGGGCAGGCCCAACGGCAGCGAAGAACTGCGTGCGCGCAGCGCGATGAAGTTGTCGGAGCTGAAGGACAAGCTTGCCGGGGCGCAGGATGTGGTCAAGACGAAATACCGCGTCGTGTCGGAATCGACCGATGATTTCGTTCACGACAGCCCATGGAAAGCGGTGACGATGGCACTGATCGGCGGGCTCATCATCGGTATGCTGGCCGCTCGCTAGCGGGCGCTGCGCCGGCTGAAGACAAGCGTTTTGCTTCGGCCTGGTTCGATCCACGCCACCGCATGGCGATGCGGGGGCGTGGATACTCAGACGCCGGCTATGCCTGAGTGGCGCGAATCGCGTGATTCGCGCCAGCGTCCACTTGCCTCAGTGCTCGCTTGGCCGGATTGCGGGATCTTCCTCGACGACGTCGCGCGTCGCGGACCAATACGGCTGCCGGTTGTAGTAGCTATAGGTCGATTCGCCCCACGCCGGATCGGCCATCGATGGCCAGTGATCCTTGTCGAAGCCCGGGTCGTCCTTCAGCCGCTGCGCCGTGATGTCGACGAAGAAGCACTTCTGGTCTGTGTCCAGCGTCAGCGCACTCCACGGAATGGCGTGCAGATTCGCCCCCATCCCGAGAAAGCCGCCTTCCGAGAGCACGGCATAAGCGATGCGTCCGTTGCGAACGTCGAGCATGATGTCGGAAATCTTGCCGACATGTTCACCGTCCGAAGACATCACCGTGGTTCCGTCGAGCGTCGCCGCGGCCATGACTTCCGGTCCCGGACCTTCGCCGACACCGCCGCCGACAATCTTCGCTCCGCCTCGAGTAGCGCCTTGCGGGTTGATTGAGCCCATCTTTCACCTCCTTGAACGAAAAGGGTGCGTCTTCAGGTGCGCATACGCTGTGCCCGCCGCGCGCCGAGCGGTGACGACACGCGTGGAGAGGGTCCGGCGCGAAGCAACTAGACGCGGCGATAGAGCGGGTTGAAGAGTGCGGTGAAAGAACGGGGCAAGCGCGAGGTAAGGAGTGCAGGTGACAGCTGGTAGGGCGGGCGAAGAGGCAAGCTGGTGAAGAGGCGAGGGGCGAAGAGGCGAAGAGGCGAAGAGGCGAAGAGGCGAAGAGGCGAAGAGGCGAAGAGGCGAAGAGGCGAAGAGGCGAAGAGGCGAAGAGGCGAAGTTGGCAAAGCTGGCAAAGCACCGGTGAAAAGCCAGCTACGGCCGGCAGGATCCCCGGCTCCGTAAAGCCTCCCTAACGCGAAATAAGCGCGACCGTGGCCATGCCGAGCACCGTCATCAGCAGGCTTGCGCCGACGTGAATGGCGACTTCACCTGCGGCCCAGCCGAGGCGGCCCTCCTGCAGATGCTGCACGACTTCCGCGGAAAATGTGGAGAAGGTGGACAGTCCGCCCATCATGCCGGTGATCACGAAGAGCCGCCATTCCGGCGCGATCTGCGGCGCGCGGGCAAAGCCGGCAACCGCCACCCCAATCACATAGCCGGCAATCACATTGGCGGCAAACGTACCGAGCGGCAACGACGGAAACAGTGCGTTCAGACGAAGGCCGAGAAACCAGCGAATCAGCGAGCCGAGCCCGCCGCCGATAGCGACCGCGAATATGGACCAATACATGAGTGAGATCCGGCGGAAACCGGGCCAACAAGCCGGGCTGAGCGGGCAGACGCGATGCCGCTTCCGGACAGATCGGGGAAGCAGGCATTATCAGCACGAGGCGGTTAATGGGTGAATTGCGTCAAAGGCGCTGCTGGCAAAGCCGACGGCGCCACTGCGGAGCGCGATCCGCAGCGCGCAAGTCTAGCATTCACGGCTCCATGGGGACAGGTCAGCATGAGCCGCATAGCGGATTTTGCGCAGGCACCAGACACGCGACAGGAACCCCGAACCCCGGCACCCGCCCCTCAGCCCAGGCTCTCCCGCTCCGGCGTCGCCGAAATCTTGTGAATCGACAGGTCGGCGCCGTTGTATTCGTCTTCCTGATCGAGCCGCAAGCCCACGGTCAGGCGGATTGCGCCGTACACGAGCGCGCCGCCGAGCGTGGCCACGACGATCCCGCCAAGCGTGCCGAGCACCTGCGCGCCGAACGACACGCCGCCCATGCCGCCGAGCACGCGCAAGCCGAAAATGCCTGCAGCGATCCCGCCCCACGCTCCGCACAGACCGTGCAGCGGCCAGACGCCGAGCACGTCGTCGATACGCCAGCGGTTCTGCACGCAGGTGAACATGTAGACGAACAGCACGCCCGCAATGCCGCCCGTCACGAGTGCGCCGAGCGGGTGCATCAGGTCGGACCCGGCGCACACCGCCACCAGCCCGGCGAGCGGGCCGTTGTACGTGAAGCCGGGATCGTTGCGTCCCGCAAGCCAGGCGGTCAGCGTGCCGCCGACCATCGCCATCAGAGAATTGACGGCGACGAGGCCGCTGATCTTGTCGACGCTTTGTGCGCTCATCACGTTAAAGCCGAACCAGCCGACCGCCAGCACCCATGCGCCGAGCGCGAGAAAGGGGATATTGGAAGGCGGATGCGCGGCGATGCCGCCATCGCGGTGATAGCGGCCGTGGCGTGCGCCGAGCAGCAGCACCGCGGGCAGTGCGACCCAGCCGCCAAACGCATGCACGACGACCGAGCCCGCGAAGTCGTGGAAGGGCGCACCAAAGGTCTGCGCGATCCACGCCTGCACGCCGAAGCGCTCGTTCCACGCAATGCCTTCGAAAAACGGATACACGAAGCCGACCAGCACGAAGGTTGCGAAAAGCTGCGGATTGAACTTCGAGCGTTCAGCGATGCCCCCCGAGACGATCGCGGGAATCGCGGCCGCGAACGTCAGCAGGAAAAAGAAGCGCACGAGCGCATAGCCGTTGTGCGCCGCGAGCGTGCCGGCGTTGTCGAAGAACTGCACGCCGTACGCGATCGTGTAGCCGATAAAGAAATACGCGATCGTCGAGACTGAGAAGTCCACCAGAATCTTGACCAGCGCGTTCACCTGGTTCTTCTTGCGCACGGTGCCCAGTTCGAGAAATGCGAATCCCGCATGCATGGCGAGCACCATCGCGGCCCCGAGCAGAAGAAAGAGCGTATCCGTGCCGGTTTTCAAGCTTTCCATCGATTGTTTCCGCTTATGCCAAAAAAGCCGGCATAGAACGCAAGAAGCGGGCCAAAACGGTGCTGAAAGCTCGATGGAAGTGCGGGACCGCACCGTAATGGGTTTGAAGAAGGCGGCTAGTCCGGGGCATGCCTCGTTTGCGCACCGTCGCGATTCATTCAAGGCACAATAAAAGTGCAGAAACGTCCCAACCTGGTTCGTGTGATCCACGATGGGTCAAAAGTTTTCGCCCGCCTTACGGGCGGGCGACCCGCAGACGGGCCCGACGTGACGGCCTGCGGCAGTGGCGCGAGCCGGGCAACCGGCTGGCGGCCGCACACCCTCGTCATGGCGCGACCCTTTGTTTCTACAGCAAACGCCGACATAATGTCCCGTCCCGGGCACGACTGCCGGCCCCTCTCTCCAATGCGCGCATGCGACTCACCACTAAAGGCCTGCTGCTGATCGCGATTCCGGCGGTCTTTGAACTGGCGCTTCTGTCCGGACTGGTGAAGGCGCAGTCCGATGCAGCCGAAGCCGAGCGCCGGGCGGTGCATGGCCAGGAGGTGCTGCGCCAGACCACCTCGATCCTCGATCCCGTGCTAGGGGAATCGGTCGCGCTGCGCGGCGCGGTGCTGGCCGACGACAACCGCTTCATCACGCCGCTGTCGGTGTGGGTCGACGTCGACCGGCGCATCGACCAACTGGCGGAACTCGTGTCGGATAGCCCGGCCCAGGTCGAGCGCGTCGTGCAGGTGCGTCAGTCGGTGCAGGCCTACCGGCAGTGGTCCGACCGCATCCAGGACCTGCTGCGCTCGGGGCGCCACGACGACATCGTCAAGCGCTTTAACGAACTCGCCCAAACCGACGTGCTCGACCGGTTTCGCCAGCAGGTGGCCGCCTTCCAGGCGGAAGAGCGGCGTCTCGAAACGCAACGCGCCAATGCCGCCGACGCCGCGCGCGAGCGGCAGCAGATGCTGGTCGTCGCGGCGGTGGTGGGTTCACTGCTGTTCGTGGCGCTGGCCGTGTGGCTATTCATGCGCGGCCTGCGCGGACGGCTCGCTCTGCTGTCGGACAATGCCGGGCGCCTTGCCGACAACGAGCCGCTCGCGCCGGTCGGCTCGATCGGCTCGGGGCACGACGAGATCGCGCGGCTCGACCGGACCTTGCATGAGACGAGCCGGCGCCTGCTCGAAGCGGAGCGCATCCAGGCGCGCTTCCAGGCGGATCTTGCGCGCCGCGCGGACGAGCTTTCGCGCATCAACGAGACGCTGCGGCAGCAGACGCAGGAAAACGAGATGTTCATTTACAGCGTGTCGCACGATTTGCGCGTGCCGCTGGTCAATCTGCAAGGCTTTTCGAAGGAACTGATCCGCGCCTGCGACGAACTGCGCGCGGTTGTCGGCAGTTCGTCCATCGACGAGCAGACGCGGCAGCGCATCGCCCGCGTGGTGGACGAGGACATCGGCGAGGCGCTGCATTATCTGCAGACGGCGGTGCTGCGCGCGTCGCACATCATTGACGCATTGTTGCGGCTCTCGCGCATTGGCCGTGTGGAATACCGGCATCAGAAAGTCGAGGTGCGCGACATCGTGCCGCGCGTGGTCGACGCCATGCAAGGATCGATTCGCGCCCGGCGGGCCCAGGTACAGGTGGGCGACTTGCCCGCTGTATGGGGCGATCCGACCGCGCTCGAACAGGTGTTCGCGAATCTGATCGGCAATGCGGTCAACTACCTGGACCCGACGCGCGAAGGCCGGATCGAAATCGGCACCACGCCAGCGCCGCCGGGCGTACAGTCGTTGCGGATTTTTTACGTGCGCGACAACGGGCTGGGTATTCCGAGCATCGCATTGCCGCGGCTATTCAACGCGTTTCAGAGACTGCACGGCACGGCGGCTGCGGGCGAAGGCATCGGGCTTGCGCTCGTGCGGCGCGTGGTCGAGCGGCACGGCGGGCGGGTGTGGGCCGAATCGGTGGAAGGCACGGGCACGACGTTTTATCTGTCGCTGCCCGAGGCGGGCGCCCGTTCATCGGCCATGAATGAAGCTGACGCGCGGCACGCACGTGAAGCGCGTGAAGCACGCGGAGCGAACGAAGCGGCGGCGGGCGTGGCTTCTCTTGCAGCCAACGATCAGGCAATGGACAATCCGGGCAATCTCCGGACGGGACGGTGAGGGCGGCTGAGAGGTCAGGTAGGTCAGGCAGGGTCAGCAGGACCGAGCGGCAATGAGCCGCAACGAGCCGCGTCAGACCAGATCGAGCAGCGCCGGACAGCGCCGCTCAGCAGGAAGCAAAGAGACGCCGCGACTTCAACAACCGCTGGCCGCGAATTGACCAGTAGCAACCACATGCCAGCAGAACGGCCACGAGGACCAGCACTTGGGCAGGCGTGGGCCGCAGGCCGAGCAGCCCGTCGAGCGCGAAAACGCAGCGCGCGACGATCAGCAACGCAGCCCACACCGCGCAGGCGGCTTGCACCAGCAGGCGCGTGGCGGCGATGCGCCGCGCGCGGTTTTCGCGGCCCCAGCCGGCCGGTGTGCGTGCGCAGCGAAAGGCGATTGCCGTCAATGTGACGGCGAGAATAACGATCCAGTCGATCAGTTCCATCGAAAAGCGCTCCCAAGTCAGCCCGTGACTATAGGAAGGCCCTCCGGCGTGAACCATAGGACGACTCTCAAATGCCGCGCGCGCCGGCCCTGGCCGCGCGCGGCATTTGCACTGGCTCAAAGTTCGATGCGCGTACCCAGCACAACGAGGAACTGACGCAGCCATTCGGGATGAGCGGGCCAGGCTGGCGCAGTGACGAAATTGCCGTCCGTGATTGCGGCGTCGACGGGAATGTCCGCGTACTCGCCGCCGGCCAGTTTCACTTCCGGCGCGCAGGCCGGATAGGCGGAAATGCGCTTGCCGCGGATCACGTCGGCGGCGGCGAGCAACTGCGCGGCGTGACAGATGGCCGCGATCGGTTTGCCGGCTTCGGCGAACTGCCGCACGATCTCGATTACCTTCGGATTGAGCCGCAGATACTCGGGCGCACGCCCGCCGGCGATGGCGAGCGCATCGTACTGACGCGGATCGGCATCGTCGAACGATGCATTCAGCGCGAACAGATGCCCGGGTTTCTCGGTATAGGTCTGATCGCCCTCGAAATCATGAATCGCCGTCTTGATCCGCTCACCTGCTTTCTTGTCGGGACACACCGCGTCGACCACGTGTCCGACTGCCTGCAGCGCCTGAAATGGCACCATCGTTTCGTAATCCTCCGCGAAATCGCCGGTCAGAAACAGAATCTTTTTTGCCGCCATCGTATGTCTCCGGTTGAACAAGGGAACACTGCGAACGCTCATTGCGTGCGGCCAGTCTACCGCACATGTTTTGACAGAAGCGCGACTGCACGCGGCGCGGCGGCCTCGTCGATCTATCGGGCATGAAGCCGTTGCGCGGCAGCCAGCGGCAACAGCGTATGATGAGCGCGTTTTCGTCAGCAAGGCCGCGTTGCGCGGTCCAAACACACACATGACTTCATCTATTCTCGCACCGATGCTGCGCCGTGCCGCCGTGGTTGTGTTGGTATTCGGCGGCCTCGCGGCCTGTCAGAAGAACGACGCGTCGGCGGGGCAGGTTGCCGGCAAGCTCAACGACGCGGCGCAGGCTGCGGCCCAGAAGCTCGATCAGGCAGCGAGCTACGTCGGCAAGAAGGTCGACGAGACCAGCTCGGCCGCACAGAAGAACATCGAATCCGCTTCGGCGCCGTCTGTCACGATCAATCCGGATGCGCTTGCCTCCAGCGCGCAGGCAAACCTGCAAAACGCCACCAGCGCGGCTCAGGCGCAACTCGGCAAAGCCGCGTCACTGACCGGCCAGAGCCTCGAAAACGCGGGCCGCAAGCTGCAGCAATGGTCGGCGCAAAGCACGGCTTCGTCCACGAGCGCGGCCGCTTCGTCGTCCGGATCGAGCTACGGCGGCGATGCCCAAAAACAGATGGACAAGTGAGACGCGCATGGGTCGGTCCGCTGGCTTGCACCAGGTCAGGGTCTGCGCAGCACAAGGATGCATGCGCCGCCGTTTGACAGCCTGCTTAAATGTAATTACGATGGTTACACATTGTCGTTGCAGGGCGAGTCACCGTGAACACCAGTAGCCGATTTGCATTCGCGGTGCACGTGTTGGCGCTGCTGTCGTTGCAGGAGGGCACGCCGCTTTCGTCGGAAATGATCGCGGGCAGCGTGAACACGAATCCCGCGCTGATCCGGCGGCTTTTAACCATGCTTGCCGAGGCCGGCTTAACCACCTCGCAACTCGGCGCGGGCGGCGGCGCCATGCTTGCGCGCGCACCCGAGCAGATTTCGCTACTCGACGTGTACCGCGCAGTGGACGACGCGCAGTTGTTCGCGCTGCATCGCGAGGAGCCGAATCCGGCGTGCATGGTGGGGCGCAACATTCAGGTCGTGCTGCGGGGAGTCATCGACGAAGCGCAGCAGGCTATGGAGGCCTCGCTCGCGCAGCGCACGCTGGCTGACGCGACGGCGGATCTGCACCGCGTCGAGCGCGCGAGGGAGCGCAAACGGCGACCGCACGTGTGAAAGACGTTTTGGCAAAGAAGCCGCCTGCTTCGTTTCAATGGAGCGGCGGCAATCAGTATCTTGCAACGATGCACGGGGCCCACGCCCTTTTTTTTGTGAATATATGTAATCGTGGTAGTTACATATTAAATACTTACCGGAGTAGTCAAATGAGCAAACAGTTGAAGATCGCATTGTTCGGCGCGACCGGCATGATCGGCTCGCAAATCGCGGCAGAAGCGGCCCGTCGCGGGCATCAGGTGACGGCGCTCGTGCGCAACCCCGCGCGTGTGCCCGCGGGCGAGCCGAACCTGAAGGCAGCGCAGGCCGATCTTCTCGATGCCGCCAGCGTCGGCGCGGCGGTGCGCGGTCACGACGTCGTGGCAAGCGCCTACGCGCCCCCGCATGACGATGTCGGCGTGCTCGAGAAGGCCACGCGCGCGCTTGTCGAAGGCGTGCGGGCGGCGGGCTTGAAGCGGCTGGCGGTGGTCGGCGGCGCGGGCTCGCTCGAAGTCGCGCCGGGCAAACAGCTCGTCGATACGGAAGATTTTCCGCAAGCCTACAAGGCCGTCGCGCTCGCTCATCGCGATGCGCTCGGCTATTACCGCGGCGTCGCCGATCTCGACTGGACGTTCTTTTCACCGGCGGCAATCATTGCGCCCGGCGAACGCACCGGCACGTTCCGCACCGGCACGAACTCGCTCATCGCCGACGCGCAGGGCAACAGCCGCATTTCCGCCGAAGACTACGCAATTGCCTTCGTCGACGAACTGGAGCAGGGCCGTTTCATTCGGCAAATCGCTACTGTCGCGTATTGACGGCGGCCGGTTCGCGGCGCGGATCGCAGCAGCCGCGCCGCGCGATGCAGCAGGCTCGGCGGCTTGCATCGCGCGGACCGCACACGTGAATTCATGCAAGCGCCCTAACAATCCGTTACGCATGTCAGGTTGCCGGCGCGCAAACAGAAGCTACACTGGCGGCTCCCGTTTTCTCACGGATTGCCATGCAGTCATGCCCGTCGCGGCGTGAAATCGAGGCTGCGCCGTCAAACGGCGGGCCAGATTCGATTCACGCTGCATTTCTTCGTCTTTTCGCTCACATCGGATGGTTGCTGTGTGGCGGCGGCCGCGCGTGCGCGCCGGGCGCGCGCCCGTTCGGCGGCTCTCTGGCCGGAATCTGCGTTGCGCTGGTGGTACTCGCGGCCGGCGCCTGCGTGCCCCTCGGCGCGCAGGCCGCGGGCAGCGGCGCCGGCGACGCCAGCACCAGCAGCGGCACCAGCACACCGGTCATTCCGGCGCTGCAAAGTCTGATCAATAGCGCGACTGTCGCGCCCGCCTCGCGGGCCTCAGGCGCGTCGGCCGCGGACGCCGCGTCGGCGCCGTCGCCCGCGAGTCAGGCCGAGATCGCCCGTTCGCTCGACAGCGTGATCGCCACACTCGACAACGACCGCCAGCGCACCGCGCTCGTCGCCCAACTGAAGAAACTGCGCGACGTCTCGCGAACCGTCGGTCCGCTCGCGCCTGTGCCTGCGCAGCCGAGCCCCGGCCTGCTCGGCGCGATTGCGTCTGGCATTGCGTCGTTCGAATCGGATGTGCATGAGGGCCGCACGCCGGTGCGCTACTGGGGCGGGCGCTTCAACGCCGCAGGCAACGAGCTTTACACGATCATCTCGGGTCAGGGCCACGAGAGCCTCGGCCGCATTCTGCTGTCGATGTTCGCGATGCTGGCCGGTTGGGGCGCATGCGCGGCCGCGTTGATCTATCTGCAGCACCGGCTGTACCGGCGGCTAGGCATTGTGATTGGGCTCAACCCCAATCCGACCACCCGCGAGCTGCTGGTCTTCGCGTTGCGGCGCGTGGGTCCGTGGATCATCGCGTTCGTCGCCGCGCTGCTGTTCGTGCGCGCCATGCCCGATGCGCTCGGCCGCACGCTCGGCATGGTGGTCGCCTATGCGATTGTCGCGGGCGCGGTGTTCTCGGCCATTTGCCTGATCATGTTTTCGCTGTTCGGCTCCGGGCACCGGCGCGTCGCGGTGCGCCTGCTCATCGATCACGCGCGGCGCCTGCTGTTCGCGGTCGGCGTGTTCGGCGCGCTCGGCGACGCCGCCGTCAATTACGATGTCGCGCATCAGCTTGGCACCAACCTGGCCGCGCTCATTTCGACGGCCTGCAACATGACGGCCGCGGTGCTCGCCGGCTACTTCGCGCTCGCGTTCCGCAGGCCGGTCGCGCATCTGATCCGCAACCGGCCCTACGAGCAGCGCAACGATCACAAGGCCGCGACGGACGCCTTTGAGGTACTCGCGGCGCTCTGGCACCTGCCGGTTCTGGTGCTGGCGACGGCCTCCGTGGTCGCCACGCTCGGCGGCTCCGGCACCAGCGAGAACGTGCTGCAGATCTCGGTGGTGACCGCGCTGCTGCTGGTGCTCGCGTTTTTCCTCTCGGCGATCGTGTTGCGCATGACGCGGCCGCGCAGTCCGCGCGCGCGGCGCCGCTCGCCGTATCTGACGCGCCTGCTGCGCTTTTGCGGCACCTTGCTGACGCTTTTCATCTGGCTGTTTTTCTTCGAACTGGCGGCGCGTTTGTGGGGCGTGTCGCTGGCGGCGGTGGTCGAGGAAAATGTCGCGGCGCGCGGTATCGCGCATGCTGTGACGGCGATCGTGGCCACCGTGTTCATTGCGTGGCTACTGTGGATTCTCGTCGACACCGCCATCACCGAGGCGCTCAATCCCGGCAGCGCGCGCAACAAGTCGCGCAACCCGAGCACGCGGGCGCGCACCATGTTGCCGCTCGTTCGCAACGTGCTGCTCGTCAGCATCATGACGATCGCGGGCATCGTCACGGCGGCGAATCTGGGCATCAACGTGACGCCGCTGCTTGCCGGCGCTGGCGTGATCGGCCTGGCCATCGGCTTTGGCGCACAGTCGCTCGTGACCGACCTGATCACGGGGCTTTTCATCATCATCGAAGACACCATCTCGGTGGGCGACTGGATCGACGTGGACGGCGGCCATGCGGGCACCGTCGAGCAGCTGTCGATCCGCACGGTGCGGCTGCGCGACGGTCAGGGCGCGATCCACGCCATTCCGTTCTCGCAGATCAAGATCGTCAAGAACCTGTCGCGCGACTTCGCCTACGCCGTGTTCGAAGTGCGCATGTCGTTTTCAACCGACGTCGATCAGATCACGCAGATGATTCGCGAAGTCGGCGCCGACCTGATGGCCGACTTCCGTTACCGGCGTGAAATGCTCGGCCCGATCGAAGTGTGGGGCCTCGACCGTTTCGATCCGAACTGGATGGTGGTCAAAGGGCAGATCAAGACGCGGCCGCTGCAGCAGTGGAGCGTGGCGCGGGCGTTCAATCTGCGGCTCAAGCGCAAAATGGACGAAGCGGGCATCGAAATTCCGGTGCCGCAGATGCGCTTGTTTACGTCGTCGAAGGACAGCGAGGGACAGCCCTGGCACGGCGAAGACATGCCGGACCCCGCCGCGCCCGCACAGGGCCACGAACCCGACCATGCGCACCCGCACGTGGATAAAGCGCTGCCGATACGCGGCGCGCATGCGCCTGGCGTCGTGGCTCGCGACGTGTCGCATGAACCGCGGCCCGCGCCTGCGGCCACTGCGCAGACCGCGCCGATTCCGCCGCAGGTTCCGACTGCGGGCGAGGGCAAGAGCTGATCGTTCGGCGAGGGCAAGAGCTGACTGTTCCGGCGCGGAACAGGCGGTGAATAGCGAAGGCGCGAAGTTCGGCGCCTGCTTGCGCCTGCCTGCCACCTTGCGTGTTATGCACACCCTGTGCTCAAACGAACGCGGGCGCGACGCGCACCACGTCGTTTACATGGGTGCCAATGTGCGCGCCAGGCACGCCGTAGATGTGCAACGACACGGCGGGTGCATCGCTGCAATTTCCCAGCCGATGAATGCTGCCGCGGCCGCTCCTCACGAACGATACCGCGCCGGGCTTGCGCGCGAGGCTGCGTGCGACGCTCGCGCACTCCTGCGAGTCGTCCCATTCGAAAACCGTTTCGTTCAACGTGCCCTCTATCACCGCGTAGCCGCACCACGTGTGATGCGCATGCACGGGGCTCGCCTGATGCGGTAGCCAGACCAGCGCGGCGATCGCATAGCGGCCTTGCGGATCGGCAGCCAGCAGATGACGGCGGTAGTTTTCGACTGAGCCTTCGCGCTGGGCGGGCGTGAGCAGCGCGGCGTCGGCAGCAGCTTCCTGGAGCGCAATGCGCATGCTGCGCGCGAAGTAGCTCGAATGCGAAGGCTCGGGCAAATGGGCGCAGGCTCCGAACATCGCGTCGAGCGCGTTGCACAGACGATCCAGGGGCAAGTGGCGGCCCGATCTCGACGGTGCTTCGTGCGTAGCGCAAGCGTGCGCAAACGAGCGGGGTGCGCGGGCGGAGGAGTGCGGGTTGTGATCCACGGTGGTTTGAAGGGCAAGGACTGCCGGGTTTTTAGGTCCGAAAGTTATACCGTTTTGTCCGGAGAAAGAGTTTCCATATAATTCCCCTGTCAATTCGAAAAGTAGAATAATTTGCTAAAGGGGTGAGACGATGGGAATGGATATCATCGACCGCAAGTTGCTCGAGCTGTTGCAGGAAGACGCCACCATGCCGATAGCGGAACTGGCGCAGCGCGTGAATCTTTCGCAAACGCCATGCTGGAAGCGGCTGCAGCGTCTGAAGGAGACCGGAGTGATCCGCGCGCAAGTGGCGCTCTGCGACGCGCGCAAGCTGGGAGTGGGCACCACGGTGTTTGTCGCCGTGCGTACCAATCAGCACACGCAGGCGTGGGCGCAGACTTTTACCCAGGCGGTGCAGGACATTCCCGAAGTGGTCGAGGTCTACCGGATGAGCGGCGAGACGGATTACCTGCTGCGCGTGGTGGTGTCCGACATCGACGACTATGACCGCGTGTACAAGCTGTTGATCGCGGCCGTGCCGCTGTACGACGTGAGTTCGAGCTTCGCGATGGAGCAGATCAAGTATTCGACGGCACTGCCGGTTCGCTATAGCGTGTGAGCGTCCATGCGCCGACACCGCGCATCGCTGCGGACTGCAAGGCGAGTGCAAGGCGTCCCGGCGTAGAATGCCGCCTTCTCCGCTATCTTCCGCGATTGCCTCGCGGTCCGAGCCGTCTCATGAACAAACCGCCGCGCAAGAAGAACCCGACCTTGGGCATCGCCGTATTCATTGTGGTCGCGGTGCTATTGGTGATCGCCACGCTGTTCTACAACGCGATCAAGGAAAAGCGCGAGTTCGACAGCGAGAACGCACCGGCCGCCTCGATTTCATCCGGCGCGGCCGCCGCCACGGCGACGAGCGCGGCGGCTACGGCCGCCAAACCTGCAAGCGGCACTGCCCAGTAGGCCGGTTAGCGTCAACGTGCATGCCCGCGGGTGCGCTGGCGCGGGGCAGGAGGCCGAAGGCACGCGGGCAAGGCGCAAGGTTTGGGACGCGCGACCCACGAGGCGCCACCCAAGCGGCGCAGCCAACGGGCCGCAATACATGGGCCGCAGCGCAAGAGGTGCAGTGCATGGGCCGCAGCGCACCAGGGGCAACGCATGAGCCGTAAGGCACGAGGCGCAAGCAAGCGGCGCGGAACATAGGCCTCAGCGCATCAGGCGCAACACATGGGCCACAAGGCACGAGGCGCAACGCAAGCGGCGCGGCACATAGGCCACCGCTCATGAGCCGCAACGCATGACGAACCCTGTATCACCACCCCCGCCCGTGCGCTGCACGCGCGCGAGCCACTTCACTGATCGGGCAGGCGAATCACGCTCGCGTCCTTGCGAATGAGCGCCGCCGCGGCAAGCATCTGTTTGCATTGATGGGCAAGCAGCTTGATGTCGTGCACCGCATCCGCGGAATAGTCCGGCGATTTTTCCGCATCGACCACCATCGTGTCGAGCTCGCGAGTGAGCACCTTGATCCGTTCGGCCTGGTCGGCGGGCGGCGCCGTACCTGCCTCGGCTTGCGTCAGATTGTCGCGCACGTGGCTTAGCGCCCGCTGTAGCGGCTGCAGCGACACACTGTCGGCCTGTTGCGCGGATGTGCGCAGAAGAGGCGCAGCCGCCGTGATCTGCGAGGCGAGCACGTGGCTGCGCACGAGCAACCCGTTGAGCTCGGGCACGAACTTCTGCGCTGACTTCGGTTCGAGCATCATCCGCTGAAAGGCCTGACCGAGGTTCGCGAACGCTACGTGCACATTCTTGCGCGCGAGGCGGTAACGATAGTCGCGATCGAGCGCCGTCGCGGCCGCAGCGGCTGCGGCGGACGCGCCGGCGACAGGCTTTGCTGCCGTCGGATTGCTGATCGCCGTCACAGCGGTGGCGGCGAGCGTGTTTTCCGCGGCGCTCGCCGCCGGGCTTGCGGCTGCATTTGCCGCTGCATTTGCCCCTGCACCTGCACCCGCCGCGCCCATCGGCCTGTTCGCCGCAGCCAACGCAGGCTTGCCCAACTCGACCGCGGCATCCGCCATAGCTGCGAGCGGCGCCCGCGCGCCCGCCTCGGTCACCGTAGCGACCACAGCGGCGGCCGGTTTGCCGCTCCACCACCAGCTCGCTTCGAGGAACTGCCGCGTCGCGCTGATCACGTTGTTGACGAGCTTACCCATCAAGCGATATTCCCAGTACGGGAACAGGTGGCTCGCGGCAATCGCGATCGCGCAGCCCACCACGGTGTCGATCGCGCGCTCGCCGATAATCCGCATGCTGCCGGGCGCGAGCAGATGGAACATCAGCAGCACATACGAGGATGTGAACACCACGCTCGCGGTGTAGTTAAAGAGCAGCAGGCTGTAGCTCATCACCATCGACGCGAACATCACCACCAGCAGAATGTGCGGTTCCTTTACGAAGATCATCAGCGCGATGCTCGCCGCACAGCCAATCAGCGTGCCCACGATCCGCTGGCCGTTGCGCTGCTTGGTGAGCGAATAGCCGGGCTTCAGAATGATGACCGTGGTCATCACGATCCAGTATGCGTTCGTGAGCGGCAGCAGGCGGCCGAGCCAGAAGCCGACCGCCACGGCGATCGTCACGCGCAACGCGTGGCGGAAGCTCGGCGAGGCCATCGTCAGATTCGAGAAAATCTGGCCGAACGGCACGCGGCGGCTCGAGACGAAGCGGTTCAGCGCCTGGTCGAGGCGCAGTTCGGTTTCGGTGTTGCGCGGATCGCCCGAGAGGCTCCTGCGCATCTTGTCGATCAGACGCGTGGCGCTCCAGATGCGGCGGAACGTGGACGACACCGCCGAATAGGCCTCGGGATTCTTCGCCGGCAATTCCTGCTTGCGCATGACTTCGATCTCGAACTCAATTGCGCGCAGTTCGGCTTTCACGTTCACGCGTGTGCGCGGCGCGTGGTTCTGCAGTACCGCGAGTCCGATTTCCTCCAGGTCCGCGGCGGCCTTGCGGATCAGGTCGCGATAGAACACCAGCAGGTCCGTGCCGCCGAAGGTGTTGCGCACGAGCGGGTAGTCGGTATGCGCGCCCACGAACAACTCGTGCAGATCCACGGTGTTGATGAACAGGTTGAACAGCATTGCGCGCCGCGGCTCGAGCTTGCCGCTTTTCAGCTTCGGCAGATTGCGCAGCACGATGTCGCGCGCTGCGTCCTGCCTCTCCACCGCGGCGATCTGCTTGTCGACGAGATTGCGGTAGCACTCGTCGAGGTCGTTGTCGAGGTCGTAAAAAGCGGCGCGCGCGAGCAGATAGTCGGCGCACGCAAAGACGCTTTCAGCGAGCGCCTGCTGCTCGATGCGATGCATCATCCAGCGACTCACGGCAGTGGACCAGTACGTGTACCAGAGACCGCCGACGAGAATCCACGACGCATTGACGAGCGCCTGCACCGGAGTGAAATGCTCCTCCAGCGTCATGATCATCATGAAGAGCGTGGCGAAACTGATCTGCGGCCAGCGGTTGCCGTACACCACGATCAGCGAGAGCAGGAACGTGAGCGGCACCACGGTGCACCACAGCGCCACCGGGTTCACGGTGGCGAGGCCGGTGGCGAGCGCGGCCAGAAAACCGATCACCGAGCACGCCAGCATCTCGTTGTGCTTGTACTTCAGCGGGCCGGGCATGTCGACGACGCATGCGCCGAGCGCGCCCGTCGCGATCGTGAAGCCGAGCTCGCGATTGTTGAACACGATCAGGCACAGCACCGCTGGTAGGGACACGCCGACCGCGATGCGCAGGCCGCCATAAAAATACTGGCTGTAGACGAATTTTTTTATTTCGACTGAGTAGCGCATCGACTGCCTGGTTTTATTCACTGACAAAAGCCGTGGAAGGCACAAGCTCGCGGACAGCCGCAAAACTGCCGACGAGTCTAACTGATTTTGTGTCTGATCTGACCTCGTCCATTCGGCCAGGTTCTGCGCGACGAGCGGCTTTGTTATGCTGTCGCTTCAATGTCTGCCGCGGCCCGCGCGTTTGTCGCGAACGCGGCAAAGCCACGCCGCCTTGCCGGGACCCATGCTTCAGATCTTCTATTCGAACCGTTATGAAACGCTTGTCGGGGCACTGCTCGACGATCTCGGGCAAGCGCCGTCCGACCCATGGACCGCGCAGCCCGTGATCGTCCCGAGCGCAGCCGTGCGGCGGCGGCTCGAACTGGACATCGCCGCGCGCCAGGGCATCTGCGCGAACGTCGGCTTCGGTTATCTCGCGCAATGGCTGTGGGCGCAGATCGGCGGCGTGATCGAAGTGCCGCGCCATTCGCCGTTCGCGCCGGACCGGCTCGTGTGGCGTTGTTACCGGCTGCTGGGCAGCGAAGACCCGGCATTGCCGTGGAATGCGTCGCCGCGTCTTCGCACGTATCTGGACGCGGCCGATCCGTCCATGCGTTATGAACTCGCGCGCCGCGTCGCCACGGTGCTCGACCACTATCTGACCTATCGCCCCGAATGGCTGCTGCAATGGCAAAAGGGTGGTTCGATTTTCGCGAGCGGCGCTGCCGATGACACGGGTCCGCGCCTCATCGGCGCAAGCGAGGCCGCGCGTGAGGACGAACGCTGGCAGGCGGCGTTGTGGCGCGCCGTGCTCACAGAACTCGCCGGCGACGCACGAACGCCCGCGGCCGCGCTGCCGCCTGCCTACCGGTTTCTCGACGAGATCGTCACGCTCGACCTCGATGCGATTGCAAACGCGAACTGGCCCGAAGCGGTGAGCGTGTTCGCGCTGCCCACCATGCCGCCGTTGCATATTGCCTTGCTGCGTGCGTTGTCGCGTTGGGTGGACGTGCGTCTGTACGTGATGAATCCGTGCCGCGAATTCTGGTTCGACGTGGTGAGCGAAGGCCGCAAGGAAGCGCTCGACGCAGCCGGTCAGCTCGATTATCAGGAAGTGGGTCATCCGCTGCTTGCCGAATGGGGCCGTCAAACGCAGGCGCAGCTGCACATGCTGCATGAACTCACCGAAAGCGCGGCCTCGCGCGAGACCGGCGACTTCACTGAAAATCCCGAACCCAGCTGGCTGGCCGCCGTGCAGAACGGCATTCTCGATTTGCGTTCTGAAACGCAGACGGACGAATTGCCTTGTGAGCACGGCATTGAAGTTCATGTGTGCCACAGCCTGTCGCGTCAGCTGGAAGTGCTGCACGATCGATTGCTTGGGTGGTTCGACGAATTCGACGACCTGCAGCCGTCCGACGTGCTGGTCGCGGTATCCGATCTGGCTGCGGCCGGTCCGCTGATCGACGCGGTGTTCGGCACGACGCCGGCCGGCGACACGCGCCGCATACCGTACCGGATTACCGGCTTGCCGCCTTCGCAGGCCAATCCGGTTGCGCGTCTGTTGCTCGACTGGCTCGCGCTGCCCGAGCGCAGCGTCGGCGCGCCGGATCTGATCGAGTGGCTGCGCGTCGACGCGGTCGCGGTGCGTTACGGCATCGACGCTGGTTCGCTCGAAGCGGCGCAGGAATGGCTGGCGGCGGCCGGCGCGCGGCGCGGGCTGGCGCCGCAAGAGCCGAGCGGCGAACACGTGCCGGTGCCGCGCCACACGCTCGCCGATGCGCTCACCCGTTTGTACCTGGGCTATGCGATGCCCGATGGCGGCGAGCCGGTGGATGCCTGGCTGCCGGTCGCGGGGGCGGATGGCTCTGACGCGGAACTGCTCGGCCGTCTGTCGCGTTTCGTCGACGACATCGACACCTTCGCGAGCCGTTGCGCGAGCGAACAGACACCTGGGCAGTGGACCCAGTTGCTGCTCGAAACGCTCGCGCAGTGTTTCGACGGCGGCGTGGAGTTCGCGGAGTCGCTTGCCGCGCTGCGCGACGCGATCGACAAGATGAGCGACGCTATGCAGGCCGGCGCGCGCGAAGTCACGATGCCCGCAGCAGTGGTGCGCGGCGCGCTTGCAGAGGCGCTCGACGATCCCGCGCGCGGCGGCGTGCCTTGGGGCAGCGTGACCTTCTCGTCGCTCACCAGTCTGCGGGGCTTGCCCTACCGCGTTGTCTGTCTGCTCGGCATGGGCGACGGCGTGCTGCCGAGCCTCGCGCGTGCCGACGAGTTCGACCTGATGGCCGCCTTCGGCAAGGCCGGCGACAGACAGCGCCGCGACGACGAGCGCAATCTCTTTCTCGATCTGCTGCTTGCCGCACGCAGCCGTCTTTTTATCGCTTATACGGGGCGCAGCATTCGCGACAATGCGCCATTGCCGCCGGCTGCGCTCGTCGACGAGCTGCTCGATTATCTGGCGCAGGTGTCGGCGGGCGAGGGTGCGAGTCCCGCGCAGGTCGACGAGGCGCGCCGCGCGTTCATTGTCGATCATCCGCTGCAGGCGTTCGCATCCGAGTATTTCGCGGCGCAACCCGAGCTTTTCACGTACGACGCCGATCGCGCCGAGCTCGCCACCTTGCTGGCCGCGCCGCCGCAGAAAAGCGCCGCGCCGTTCTTCGACGAGCCGCTCCCGCCGGAAGAGGCGGCGCCCGTCGCGTTCGACGATTTCGTGCGCTTCTGGCGTCATCCGGCGCGCGCGCTGCTGCGCGATCGCCTAGGCATTGTGTTGTCGGACGCGCAAGGCGAGTTGCTCGACACGGAGCCGTTCGAACTGGACTATGCGGGGCGAGATGCATTGGCCGAGCGTCTGTTGCCGGTGCTGCTCGATACGGACAGCGAAGACGGCGAGCTCGTGTTCGAGCGCGTGCGGCGCGTGGCCGAGGCGAGTCCCGAATTGCCTGGCGGTGCAACCGGCGCCGTGTGGCGCGCGCGCGAACTGGGCGCGTTGCGGCAACTGGCCGACAGCGTGCGCCGCGAGGTGGAGTTGGGTGTGGAGCGACTGCCGTTCGTGCTGGAGGTCGTGCCGCGCTGGCCCGCTCGCGCCGAGCTGGCGGGCGAGCTCTTCGGCCGCCACGACGAAGCGCTTCGCGAAGCTGCACAAGCGCCGCTGCAACTGCACGGCACGTTGAATCTGCTGACGGGAAGCGGACAAGTGATCTTTCGCTATGCCAAACCCACCGCGCGCGACTACCTCTCTGCCTGGCTTGCGCATCTCGCCTATTGCGCGGCGCTGCCGGATGGTCCGCGCCGCACGGTCTGGCATGGCAGCGGCGAGAGCTTTGAGCTCGCGCCGGTTGCAGCACCGCTTGACGAACTCGCGCCGCTCGTCGCGCTTTTCAACGCAGGGCGCAGACTGCCGCTGCGCTTCTTCCCGAAAAGCGCGTGGGCCAAGGTGAGCGAGAGCGACTCGGCGGCGCAGGGGGTATGGATCAACGACCGCGTGCGCGGCGAGTCGGACGACCCGGCTTTGCGCATTGCGCTGCGAGGCACGCCCCTTACGCTCGAAGAACCGTTCGGCAGTCTCGCGTCCATTGTATTCAAGCCGTTGCTGCAGCATCTGCGGAGCGCCTCATGAGCGCGTTGCATCGTCATGCGCCGGTCGCCGAAGAGCTCGACGTCTTCGCGTGTTCGCTCGAGGGCGTCAATCAGATCGAGGCGTCGGCGGGAACCGGCAAGACCTGGAACATCTGTGCGCTCTACGTGCGCCTGCTACTCGAAAAGAATCTGAAGGCCGATCAGATTCTCGTCGTAACTTTCACGAAGGCCGCGACCGCAGAACTGCACGAGCGCATTCGCGGGCGTCTTGCCGAGCTGCACCGCGCAATCGAAATGGACGACGACGGCGGCGATCCGTTCATCCGCCGGCTGTTCGAAACGACGCTTGCACCAGAGCGCGGCGTCGACCGCGAGGCTGCGCTGAAGGTCGTGCGCCGCGCGCTGCGCACCTTCGACCAGGCGGCGATCCACACGATCCACGCGTTCTGCCAGCGCGCGCTGCAGGAGGCGCCCTTCGCGGCCGCCATGCCGTTCGCGTTCGAAATGGAAGCCGACGACGCCGCGTTGCGCTTCGAAATGGCGGCCGATTTCTGGCGCGAGCAGATCGAGCCGGTCGCGCACGCGCATCCTGCTTTTGCCGCGTGGCTGGTGGCGAGGCGCGCAGGCCCCGCGTCGCTGGACGAACAGCTTGCGCGACGTTTGAAGAAGCCGTTGGCCCAATTGCGCTGGGGAACCGCGGGCGCCGAGGCGGGCGCCGATCCGCAAGCCAGTTTCGACGCTGCGTGCGAGCTGTGGCACGCGGAGCGCGATGCGATTGTGAGCCTGCTCGCCGACGCGCAGGACCGCTTGAGCAAGACCTCTCACAAGCCCGATCACGTGAGCGCCGCGATTGCCGCGTGGACCGAGTATTTCGCGCAAGGCGATTGCCATGCGCCGCCGCCGCGCGCCGCCCTCAAGCTGACGGCTTCGGCGCTGAAGAAGGCCACGCGGGTCAAGTTCGATCCGCCCGAGCATGCGTTCTTCGAACACGCCGAAGCGCTCGCCGCAGCCGTCGTCGCGGCAGAAGCGGCGCAGCGCGCGCGCTGGCTTGGCCTGGTGCAGATCTGGCTCGACTATGCGCCTGCCGAACTGGTGGCGCGCAAGCGTACGCGTCGCGTCGTTTCGTTCGACGATCTGCTGTCGAACCTGTATCGGGCTCTTGCCGCGCACCCGTGGTTGGCCGAGGCATTGCGCGCACGTTATCCGGCCGCCCTGATCGACGAGTTCCAGGATACAGATCCGCTGCAGTTCGCGATCTTCAGCCGCATTTTCGCGCCGGCAGGGCCGCTCTTTCTGGTGGGCGACCCGAAGCAGGCCATTTACAGTTTTCGCGCGGCCGATCTGCATACCTATCTGGCCGCGCGCGAGTCGGCGTCGGCGCGTTATACGCTCGCCGTCAATCAGCGTTCGACGGCGCCCATCGTCGAAGCTTGCAATCGCATTTTCGAAGCGAATCCGCAGGCCTTCGTGCTGCAGGGGCTCGACTATCAGCCGGTGCGCGCGGGCGAACGCCGCAGGCCGCCTTTCTCCGATCCCCATGCTGGCGAGGGCGACTTCCGCATCTGGCTATTGCCGCCCGGCGAGCGCGCGCTGACCAAGCGCGAGGCACAGCGCGAAGCGAGCGAAGCGTGCGCGGCCGAGATCGTGCGGCTGTTGCGCGGCGCGCGGGAGGGCACCGTGGCGATCGGCGACGCGCCGCTCGCGCCCGGCAATATCGCGGTCCTCGTGCAAACGCACAAGCAGGGCAGTCTGATCAAACGGGTGCTGGCGGCGTGGGGCGTCGGCAGTGTGGAGCTGGCGCAGGCCTCGGTATTTGCAACGCCGGACGCGGAGCAGATCGAGCGCGTGCTCGCCGCTGTCGACACGCCGGGCGACCTGCGCCGTCTGCGCGCTGCGCTTGCAACGGACTGGCTCGGACTCGACGCCGCCGCGCTCTGGCGTCTCGAACAGGTTGCCGACGCGCCCGCTGTCGCCAACGACCCCGCGCATGCCGCCGACGCAATGGGCTGGGTCGAGCGCTTCTCGCGCTATCGCACGCTCTGGCACGAGCGCGGCTTTGCCGTGATGTGGCGCACGCTGATGCGCGAACTGCGCGTCGCGCAACGGCTCGTCGCCGCGCCGGACGGCGAGCGGCGTCTGACCAACGTCAATCATCTTGCCGAACTCGTGCAGGCGCGCGCAGCTACGCAGCCGGGCATTGCGCCGACCTTGCGCTGGCTCGCCGCGCAACGCGCCCAGGGCGGCGGCGAAGAAGCGCAGTTGCGGCTCGAGTCCGACCGCAACCTCGTGCAGATCGTCACTGTGCACAAGTCGAAGGGACTCGAATATGCGGTCGTGTTCTGTCCGTTTCTCAACGACGGCGGGTTGCGCGAGCCGCCTTCGTCGGGTTTGCCGGACGCACGCGAGTATCACGACGACGGCGGCGGTGCAGTGCTGCACTACGGCTGCGACGACGAGGAGGCGGAGCGCGCGGCCCGTCACGCCGCGCGCGAGCAGGCGGCCGAACGGGCGCGGCTCGTCTATGTCGCGCTCACGCGCGCGGTGTACCGGTGTTATCTGGTCGCGGGCACCTATCTGTCGTCGCGCTCGACGAAGGAATCGCGACGCAGCGTATTGAACTGGCTGGTGGCCGGCAGTGGCCATGAGTTCGACGGCTGGCTCGCCGAGCCGCCGGACGAAGCAGCGTTGTCGGCGCGCTGGCAGGCGCTCGCGGGCGGACCCATTGCTTTGCAGCCGCTGCCAAAGGTGGAGCGACGCGTGCCGCTCGAGAGCATGCTGGAAAGCGGCGTGCACAAACGCGCCCGCGCGAGTCGCCGGGCCTTGCGCGATCAGTGGCGCATGGCGAGTTTTAGCGGGCTGATCGCCGCGGGCAACAAGGCCGAAGAAGCTCAGACGCCGCTCGAAGAAGTGCGCCCGGATCACGACGAACTGGCCGATGCGCTAGCGGCGACGCCGCTGCTGATGCCCGCGTCTGCGGTCCAGACTTCGTCGCTTGCCCCAGACGACATTCTCGGGTTCCCGCGCGGAGCCGCTGCTGGCGAGTGCCTGCATCGGATGTTCGAACTTGCAGACTTCAGCAATCCTGAGAGCTGGCCAGAAGCGATTCGCGGTGCGTTGCGCGAGCGCCCCGCACCGGCGTCGCCCGAGCTTGCCGTGCATCTGCCGGCGATGATGCACAAGCTGCTGGCAGACGTGGTCGACACGGAGCTCGTGGCCGGCATGAAGCTTCGGCAGCTGGATCCGCGGCGGCGTCTGAACGAACTGGAGTTTCTGTTCGCCGCTCCAGCGCTCGACTTTGCCGCGCTGCGCGAGTTGCTGGTTGGCCACGGATATCCGGACGTGGCGCTGGAGCCGGGCATGCTGCGGGGTTTCGTCAAGGGATTCGTCGACATGATCGTCGAGCATGACGGGCGTTTCTGGATCGTCGACTGGAAGTCGAACCATCTAGGCGATACGGCGCAAGATTACGCCGCCGCGCCGCTCGAAGCGGCAATGGCGAGTCACGCCTATCATCTGCAGGCGCTGCTTTATACGGTGGCTCTGCATCGCTACCTGAAAACGCGGGTGCGCGATTATTCCTACGAGACGCATATTGGCGGATATCTGTATCTTTTCGTGCGCGGCGTGCGTCCGCAATGGCGCGACGCCCAGGGCCCGGCCGGCGTGCATGTGAGACGGCCCGCGTTCGAGCTCGTCGCATTGCTCGACGCGGCGATGATCGGGGGCGGCGTATGAGCACGTTCGACCAGGGTCCAGCCGGGCCGCTGCTGCTGGAGGATATCGGCGTCAATCTGCCCGCGCCGGCCGATTTCAGCATTGCGCTCGCGGAGGGTTTCGCGCGCCGCATCGGCGCGTTGGCGCGACGCGGCGGAGCCTCGGGCGAGGCGGTGAAATGGGCGGCGCGCGCGGCTTTCGCGGCAAGCCGCGCGACAGCCGAAGGGCACGTATGCGTGCCGCTCGGGGCGCTCGCGCATCGCTTCGAGGCGTCTGTTGCCGAGGTGCGCGCGGCGCTGTTCGCGAGCGGCATGGCGAGCGATGGGGCGCGCGCCACGGCGGCGCTGCGGCCGCTCGTGATCGATGGGCAGGGCCGCTTGTATCTCGCCCGTTACTATGATTTCGAGCGGCGTCTGGCAAGGGCGCTGGTCGGACATGCGGGAGCCGAAGCCGAGGCCAATGCCGACGGCAACCTTGGCGGCAGAGCGGGCGCCGGTATCAGCGGCGACGCCGACGCCAACCCGGCCGCTGGTGCCAACGCGACCGCCGACGCAAACTCGACGACCTGCGCCAATTCGGCCACCGACGCCAATTCGGCCGCCGACGCCAATTCGGCCACCAACGCCAATTCGGCCACCGACGCCAATGCCACCGACGCCAATTCGGCCGCCGACGCCAATTCGGCCACCAACGCCAATTCGGCCACCAACGCCAATTCGGCCACCAACGCCAATTCGGCCACCAACGCCAACTCGACGACCTGCGCCAATTCGGCCGCCAACGCAAGTTCGACCACCAGCGCCAATTCGACCGCCCGCGCCAATTCGACCGCCGACGCCAATTCGACCGCCGACGCCAATTCGACGACCGGCGCCAACTCGACCGCCAACACCAACGCCACACAAACCCTGCACCAGCGGCTACTACGTTACTTCGGCCCT
>NZ_AWZV01000016.1 GCF_000472545.1 Burkholderia sp. WSM2232
GCCCCAGCAAGTAGCCCCAGCAAGTAGCCCCAGCAAGTAGCCCCAGCAAGTAGCCCCAGCAAGTAGCCCCAGCAAGTAGCCCCAGCAAGTAGCCCAGCAAGTAGCCGGCGACCAAAGAAATCAATATACGTTGATTATCACAATCAAGATTGATTCAGGCAAGGCGCACACCTAGACTCGTTCACATTTCTCGATTCAACTGTGACCGCCATGACCCCCGAACTCGCGCTCGATTCTCTTTGGACGCTTGCTGGCTGCGAGCCGGCCGCGCTCCGCTCGGTGCACTTCAGCGGTACGGAGCCGGCGTTGCCGTCCGTGTTTCGCGTCGGCGCGCTGGCGTCGGCGACCATTGCTGCAACGGGGCTGGCGGCGGCTGAATATCATCGGCTGCGCACGGGGCGCGGGCAGCGTGTGAGCGTGGACATGCGGCGTGCGCTGGCATCCTTTCGCAGCGAGCGTTATCTGCGAATCGACGGCGGGCCGCCGCCCGCGCTGCGCGATCCGGTAACGGGCTTCTACGAGACGCGCGACAGCCGCTGGATCCAACTGCACACCAACTTCGCGCATCACCTTGCGGGCGTACTGAAGGTGCTGGGCTGCGAGAACGATCGCGCGGCGGTCGCTTCAGCGATACGCGGCTGGGACGGTGCCACGCTGGATAACACGCTCGCCGAGGCGGGGCTGTGCGCTGCGCTGATCCGCACTTCGAACGAGTGGGCCGCGCTCGAACAGGCCAAGGCGATCGCGCGTCTGCCGCTCTTCGAGATCGAGCGTATCGGCGACGCGCCTGCACAGTTGCCGACGCGCCATGCATCGCCGCCGGGCCACGGCGGCAGCAGGCCGCTCTCCGGCGTGCGCGTGCTGGACCTGTCGCGCATCATTGCCGGGCCGGTCGGCGGGCGCGCGCTTGCGCAGCATGGCGCCGAGGTGTTGATGATCAACGGTCCGCATCTGCCGAACATTGCGCCGCTCGTCATCGACAACAGCCGCGGCAAGCGCTCGGCCGTGCTCGATCTGCGCGATGCGGCGGGCCGCGAAACGCTGCGCGGTTTGACGCGCGATGCCGACGTGTTTCTGCAGGCCTATCGCCCCGGCGCATTGGCGGCGCATGGCTTCGGTCCCGACGATGCTGCGCGCCTGCGGCCGGGCATTGTGTATGTGTCGGTGTGCGCGTATGGATATGAAGGGCCGTGGGCCGCGCGGCGCGGCTTCGATAGTCTCGTGCAGTCCGCGAGCGGTATCGCGGTGACCGAACAGCGCGCGGCGGGATTGCACGAGCCGAGACACCTGCCGTGTCAGGCGCTCGATCACGCGACGGGCTATCTCGCCGCTTTCGGTGCGATGGCCGCGTTGTCGCGCCGCGCGATAGAGGGCGGAAGCTGGCACGTAAAGGTGTCGCTGGCACAGACTGGCCGGTGGCTGCAATCGTTCGGCGAAATTCCTGACGGATGGAAGGCGCCTGACGTCACGCTCGACGACGTGCGCGACTGCCTCGATACCGTTCAGTCTGAGTTCGGAGGCGTGCAGGCCGTGCAGCCGGCGGAACGACTCGAGGAGACCCCGGCGTTTCTCGCGTTGCCGCCCTCGCGCATCGGCGCGCATGAGGCGAAATGGCTTTGACCGACCGAGCGCCGCTTACTTGCGCAATTCCGCCACGAAGTCGTAGTAATCGTTGCGGCAATAGGTATCGGTCAGTTCGATTGCGCGTTGATCCGCCGTGTAGCCCACACGCGTGATCAACAGCAGCGCTTCGTTCGGCGCAATGCTCATCTGCTGCGCGATCTCCTCGCTCGCGTTGACCGCGCGAAAATGCTGCAGCGCGCGCACGATCGTCAATCCGCGATTCTCCAGATAGGTGTACAACGAATCGCCAATCGCCTGCGGATCGGGAATCACTGCTGCGGGAAAGGTCGAGTTCTCGACCGCCATCACGATGCCGTCGGCAAGACGCAAGCGCCGCAGGCGCGTGACGGCCGCAGCCGGCGAAAGCCCGAGCTGGATCACTTCTTCGCGATTGGCCGGCAGGATCTCGCGCGACAGCCACTTTGAACTCGGCGTGAAACCTCGGCGCCGCAGCATTTCGCTAAAGCTCGACAGACGCGACAGCGGATCTTCATAGCGCGGTGTGATGAAACTGCCGGCGCCTTGGGTGCGCCGAATCAAGCCCTGTTCGACGAGTAGAGCGATCGCCTTGCGTGACGTGATTCGCGAAACGCCCAGCGCCTCCGAGAGTACGCGCTCGGAAGGCAGCGCTTCGCCGGCGTTCCAGCGGTTCTCGTGAATCGCCGTGCCCAGCTTGCGGGCAAGTTGCAGATAAAGCGGCGTGTCGTTTTCCGGGTCCGGGCGCAGATCGCGCCAGCGGTCTTCCGAGGCAGAGGTCATGGGGCTTACGCTAGAAGGGCGAGGAGCAATTCTAAGACATCGGCGCGTCGCGTTATAGCGGGCTTTTGCCTGGTGGCCTGCCGGATCGCAGCGCAGCCGCTAAACTCGTCGCTATGAATCGGGCAGCATCGTTGCGCGTATGCGCCTTGTGCGTCGGCGCCGGCGTAGGGTCGCAAGCGGCGGTAAAAATCGGCCGCGGACTGTATGGTCAGCAGGATCAGCGCGGTCCGCAAGATCAGCACGACCAGCACGATCAGCACGATCAGCACGATCAGCACGATCAGCACGATCAGCACGATCAGCACGATCAGCGCGGTCGGCATGATCTGCACGATCAACACCGTCCACAACAGCCAGCATAGCCAGCCATAGCCAGCCATAGCCAGCCAAAGTCAGCCACTTCAGGAGTCAGCATGACGAGCGATATTGCAAGCGTGAACCTGCCCGACGGCGAGCGCATCCCCAAACTCGGGCAAGGTACATGGGAAATGGGCGAGCAGCCCGCGCGCCGCGCGGCGGAGATCGACGCGTTGAGATGCGGAATCGAGCTCGGCATGACGCTCGTCGATACAGCTGAAATGTACGGCGACGGTGCAACCGAGTCTCTGCTCGGCGAAGCGCTCGCGGGACTGCGCGACAAGGTGTTCCTCGTCAGCAAGGTGTATCCGCATAACGCGAGCCGGCGCGGCGTGATCGCAGCGTGCGAACAGAGCCTCAAGCGTCTGAAGACGGACCGGCTCGATCTGTATCTGCTGCACTGGCGCGGCTCGGTGCCGCTCGCAGAGACGGTGGGCGCTTTCGAGGCGCTGCGCGCGGCCGGCAAGATTCGCCACTGGGGCGTGAGCAACTTCGATACCGACGACATGGAAGAACTCGTCGCCACTGCCGGCGGCGCAACGTGTGCGACGAATCAGATCCTGTACAACGTGGCGCGCCGTGGGCCGGAGTTCGATCTGCTGCCTTGGCTTGCCGCGCGCAACATGCCGGCTATGGCCTACAGTCCCGTGGATCACGCGCGTTTGCCCAAACGCTCGCCGCTCGACGACATTGCGAGCGCGCGCGGCGTTTCCGTGTTCCAGGTCGCGCTTGCGTGGGTATTGCAGCAGCCGGGCGTGTTCGCGATTCCCAAGGCGGGCCGCGTCGAGCATGTGCACGACAACTACCGCGCGCTCGAATTGCGGCTCGAGCCACACGAACTGGCCGCCATTGACGGCTATTTCAAGCCGCCGCGCGGCAAGCGCGCGTTGGAAATGCTCTGAGCGTGGCGCGTGCCGCAACCACTACATGCAAAGAGCGGACATGGCGCGCACGAAAATCGCGGCGCCATGCAGGCGCCGCGTATCGTCAGTTGCAGCTGTGATGCATGTGCACGGAGCCTAGCACCGCGACTTCGGCGGGCGTGTGCTTGAGCGAGTCGTCGTTGACCTGCGCCGCATCCGCGACGAACTCGTCGACGAGCGTGGACACCGGCGTGTTGCGCAGACACAGCGACACGCGCTGCGTTTCGTTGGCGGGCAGCGACGCGCGCTGGCCGAGGAACAGCACGCCGTACTGATAGCCGTGGATGATGCCGCGAATGGCACCCACACATTGGCCATGCGCGACGTTATCGCTCTTCTGCTTGCAGGTCTGCGCGAGCGAGTAGGCCGAGAAGCTCGGATCGACAGGCGGCGCGGACTGCGACAACGTGGGCGACAGCGGCTGCGCGGCGGGCGCCGCAGCGGGCGTGCCGGTCTGCGCATGGGCGAGCGCAGCGAAGCCGAAAGCGGTGACCGCTGCAAGACCCGCGACCGCTCGTGCCGCAAAGCTGGGGACGTTTGGATGCATGTTGTGGTGCCCTCATATCGAACGTTGAATCTGATATGAGGCAATTGCCGCGCTTTGGTTCCTGGCTCACGCACGCGCCGGCCAGATCTATTGCGATGAGTCCGGCCGGGGTCTCTTTGCCGGGCCGCTCGGCGCGTCGTCGGAAACGTCATGCGACTCGCGTCGCGGGGCCGTTTGCAGCACGCGCAACTCGTCGACGGGAATATGACAGCGGATCAGGTGTGTGGCGCCGTCGCCTGCCTGCGCAAACGGCGGGTCCTGCTGTTCGCAGATCGCGCCCAGCTTGCGCGGGCAGCGCGTATGGAACACGCAGCCGTACGGCGGCGAGGCGGCGCTCGGCAAATCGCCGGAAAGGCGGATGCGGGTTTTGCCCGGATTGCCGCCAAGCGTCGGCACCGACGACAGCAGCGCTTCCGTATAAGGATGCTGCGGCCCGTCGAACACCGCGGCGGCGGGCCCGATTTCAAGCAGCCGGCCGAGATACAGCACGGCGATGCGGTCGGACAGATAACGCACGACATGCAGATCGTGCGAGATGAATACATAGCTGACGCCGCGCTCGCGTTGCAGGTCGGCGAGCAGGTTGAGAATCGCCGCCTGCACCGAGACGTCGAGCGCGGACGTCGGCTCGTCGCACACCACCACGCGCGGCTCACCGGCGAAGGCGCGCGCAATGGCCACGCGCTGCTTGAGCCCGCCGGAAAGCTGGCGGGTGCGCGAGTCGAGATAGCGCTCCGGCAAACGCACCGCGGCGCTCAGGCTGGCAAGCCGCTCGTCGACGGCGGCACCGCGCAGCGCGCCAAGACGCGACAACGCGCGGCCGATCAGCCGCTTGACCGAATGGGCGCGGTTCAGCGCGGAATCCGGATTCTGGAACACGATCTGCAGTGACTTGACCTGCTCGTCGTTGCGTCGCGTGACGCGTGCGGCGAGCGGCGCGCCGTCGAGTTCGAGCACGCTGCCGGCGTCCGGCGTGAGAAGGCCGAGCAGCAGCTTCGCGAGCGTCGTTTTTCCGCTGCCCGATTCGCCGACGAGGCCGAGCGTCTCCCCGGCACCGAGATCGAGCGACACGTTGTCCACTGCACGCAGCGTCGTGCCGGAGACATGGAATGTCTTCGACAGATTCTGGGCGCGCAGCACGGGCTCACACGGCGTGCCGCCGCTCGTCGCATGAGTCTTTACGGGTAAAAGCGCGCTTGCGCGGGGCAACTCGATCGCACGCTCGTGATAATGGCAACGCGACATCTGATCGCCATGCGCCGCGCTCACGCGGTATGGCGGCGGTGCCTCGCGGCGGCAGCGCTCGTCGGCGAGACGGCAACGCTCCGCATAGATGCAGCCTTGCGCCACTGAACCGGGCGCAGGCAGGCCGCCGGCAATCGTGTCGAGCCGCTCGCTGTCCTTGCTGCGTCCCTGCGTGGGCAGGCAGCGCAACAGCCCCACTGTGTACGGATGACGCGGGCGCGTGAAGACGTCCTGGGTCGCGCCTTCCTCGACCAGTTTGCCCGCATACAGCACGCCGACGCGTTCGCACATGCGCCCGATCACGGCGAGGTTGTGGCTGATGAAGAGCACCGCGGTGCCGAGCTCCACGCGCAGTTGCGCGACGAGGTCGAGCACTTCGGCTTCGACGGTGGCGTCGAGGCCGGTGGTGGGTTCGTCGAGAATCAGCAGCGCGGGGTTCGACGCAAGCGCCATCGCAATCACCACGCGCTGTTGCATGCCGCCCGACAATTGATGAGGATAACTGTCCATCACGCGTTCTGGCGACGCAATGCGCACGCGTTGCAGCATCTCGAGCGAGCGCTGCATTGCTTCGTTGTGGGCGACCCCTGCGGCTTCGAATGCCTCCGACACTTGCCGCGCGATCGTCAGCGACGGATTCAGCGCACGGCCCGGGTCCTGATAGACCATCGAAATGGTGTTGGCGCGCAGCATGCGCAGAGCGTCGGCGTCGAGCTTGTTTACCTCGGCGCCCGCGATGACGATCTTGCCCGCCTTGACCTTGCCGTTGCGCGGCAGATAGCGCAGCGCTGCCATCGCCACCGTCGACTTGCCGCAACCCGATTCGCCGACAAGGCCGTACGCTTCGCCGCGCCGCACGCGAAACGACACGTCTTGCAGGACCTCGCGATCGCGCCCGCGTATCCGGTAGGTCACCGTCAGGCCGACGATAGTCAGCGCATCCGTGCGGTCGCTCTTCGACACGTCGAAGGCGGGAAACGAAGAGGGCGGCGGTCCGTTCATCGGTCGAGCACGCCTTGTACGCCGTCGGCAATCAGATTCACGCCTACGACGAGCGTGGCGATTGCGCCGGCCGCGAACACCACGGTCCACCATGCGCCGCCGGCCATCAGCGTGTACGACTCGGACAGCGCGAGGCCCCAGTCGGCGGAAGGCGGCTGAATGCCGAAGCCCAGAAACGACAGCGTGGCCACCGCGAAGATCGCGTACCCGAGCCGCACGGTGGCCTCGACGACGATGGGCGGCAGCACGTTCGGCAGGATTTCCGCGAACATGATGTAGGGCGCGCGTTCCCCGCGCAATTGCGCAGCGGCCACGTAGTCCAGATGACGCTCGGCGAATACGGCGGCGCGCACGGTGCGCGCGGTGATCGGCGCGAAGGTGATGCCGATCACCAGGATCACCGTGAAGTTCGAGGCGCCCACGGCCGCCAGCGCGAGCAGCGCGACGATCACGAGCGGCAGCGCGAGGACGGCGTCGATCGCGCGGCCCACCACGTTGTCGACCCAGCCGTCGAAGTAGCCGACCACGAGCCCGAGCGCCGTGCCACTCACGGTGCCGAGCAGCGTGGCGAGCGGCGCGATGGTGAGAATGTCGCGCGCGCCGACAATCACACGTGAGAACACGTCGCGGCCGAGCTGGTCGGTGCCGAACCAATGCGCGTGATCCGGCGGCATCAGCGAATTGAGCGGGTCGGACGCATACGGATCGACCGGCACGAACCACGGTCCGGCTATCGCGCAACCGATCCACCACGCGACGATCAGCACGCCCACGACAAAAGTCGGCGAGCGCAGCAGCACGCGCAAGCGGTCGAAGCGCGGCTCGCTGGCGGCGCGCGGCGCGGCCGGCGGAACGATCGTGCTCATTCGGCGCTCCTCACGCGCAGGCGCGGATTGAGCAGCACGTGCAACGCATCCGCGACCAGGTTGGCGACGGTGTACACCACACCGATGGTCAGTACGCCGGCTTCGAGCATCGGGAAGTCCTTGGCTTTCGCGGCGTTGTAAATTAGCGAGCCGATGCCCGGATAGCGGAACAGCGTCTCCACCACGACGAGGCCGCCGATCATGTAGCCGAGCTGGGTCGCGGCCACGGTGATGGTCGGCAGGAGCGCATTGCGCAACACGTGCCGCCAGATCACGACGTGACGCGGCAGGCCCTTGAGAATCGCGGTGCGCGTGTAGTCCGCGTCGAGCGCTTCGACGGTGCCCGCACGCGCCATGCGCGCGATGTAGCCGAAGAACACCAGCACCAGCGGCAGCACGGGCAGGACCAGATAGCGCGATTGTTCGAGCGCGTTGGCGTCGGGCGGATACGAGGCCTCGATAGGCAGCCAGCGCAGCCACACGCCGAAGACGAGGATCAGCACGATCGACGAGACGAATTCCGGCACCACGGTGGCCGACAGTCCCGCGATGCTGATCGTGCGATCGAGCCAGCGTCCGGCATGCATGGCCGACCACACGCCGCCCGCAATGCCTAGCGGCACCACCACGATGAACGCGAGCAAGCCGAGCTTCGCGGAATGCGCGAGCGCGTCGCCGATGAACGGCGCCACCGGCTCGCGATACGCGTAGGAAAGCCCCATGTCGCCGCGCACGAAACGCGCGATCCACTCGGCGTATTGCGTCATCAGCGGGCGGTCGGCGCCTAGTTGATGATTGAGCGCCGCGACCGCGCGCGCGTCCGCGAGCGGCCCGAGCACCGCGCGGCCAATGTCGCCGGGCAGCAGTTGCCCGCCGGCGAATACGATCACCGACAACAGCCACAGCGTAATCAGCGACAAGCCGACGCGTGTCGCAAGAAAGCGTGTGACGCGGCCGGCATTGCCGTGCCGCGCGGAAGCGAAAGAGTTCACAGTGCTCGACATGGTGAAGCCTGGCCGGTCAAACACGGCGCACGCGAGACGCTCACGCGCTCAGCACCGCGCGGTCGAAATAAAGCTGCGCGAGCGCGGTGAAGCGTACGCCATTCACGCCCTTGCGCATGGCGATCAGTTGATCGTAGAAGAATGGAATGATGATCGGCGTTTCGTCGAGCAACAGTGTCTGGATCTGGCCGGAGATCTTCTTCTGCGAGGCGAGGTCCACGGCGGCGACGAACTGCGCGACCAGTTGATCGTATTGCGGATTCCTGAAGTGCGCCGCGTTCCATGTGCCGTTGCTCGTGAGCGGCGCATTCAGGAACACGTTGGGCACGCCGCGATGACCGTAGTCGGTGATGCCGAGCGGCGAGTCGAGCCAGTCCGATTTGCCTGGCGTGCCGGCTCCGTAATAGAGCGACTGGCTCTCGACCTTCAGATTGATGCGCACGCCGATTGCCTTCGCCGCGTTCTGCACGACGACCGCGAGATCGGGAATCTCCATGTACTTTTCGGTGGTCAGCGTGACATCGAAGCCGTTCGGTACACCCGCTTGCGCGAGCAGTTGTTTTGCCTTCGCTATGTCGAGCTTGCGCTGCGGCACGCCCGCATCCGATGACGGAAACACGGGCGCAAACGGACTGTCGTTGCCAAGCTGCGCACGGCCCTTGAAGAGCCCGCGCACCAGCACGTCGCGATCGAGCGAGAGGGCTAGCGCCTGGCGCACGCGCTTGTCCTTGAAGAGCGGATTGTCGTTGCGCATATGAATCTGCCGATGCGCGCTCGACTTCACGCCCACTGCCTTGTAGTCCGGATTGTTCAGGATCGCGGCGCCGCCCTGCACGGTGAAGGTGCCCATCACGTCCGCACGGTGGCCTTGCAGCGCGAGCAGTTGTGCCTGCTGATCCGCATAGAACGAAAACTGTACGCGCTCCGGTAACGCTTTCTCGCCCCAGTAGTCGGGGTTGCGCACGAACGACGCGCCCACCTTCGGCTGATACTTCTCGAGCCTGAACGGCCCGGTGCCGATAAAGGTCTTTTCATAACCGCCCGCGTAGTTCGCGGGCAGAATCACGGCGTTGTAATTGTCCGAGGAAACGTAGTAGGGGAAGTTGCCGTTCGGCGCATCCAGATGGAAAGCGACGGTGTGCTCGTCAACCACTTTGGCGCCGCCCTTGGAGAGCACGCCCTTCAAAACCGACAGTGCGGCCGAGCCGCTGGCCGGATCGGCAAGGCGGTCGAAGGTGGCCACCACGTCTTTGGCAGTGAAAGCCTGGCCGTCGTGGAACTTGACGTTCTCGCGCAGCTTGAAGGTCCACACGTCGCCCTTGTCGTTCGGCTTCCACGACAACGCGAGCGCCGGCTTGAGCATGAGTTTTTCGCCGTCGTCGTCGATCAGGAATTCGCCGGTCTGATTGAGCAGCGCGAGGCTCGCGGCATCCGTCACCGTGAGCGGGTCCACGGCGCCCGCCGGCGTGAGATGGGCCACACGAATCGTCTGGTTTGAAGGCGTGCCCGGTTTTGCGCTGCCCTGTGCCGACGCGCGCGGCGCGTCGAGCAGGCCCCCGCCCGCGAGCGACAAACCGATCACGCTCGCATAGCGCAGCAGTTCGCGCCGTGTGATGCGGCCGGCGAGAAATTCGTCGATGGCATGATGGCCATAGGCGTCGGCGTTGCGACGGGCGAGTTCGAGAGCGGGGAATCGGTCTGCGGGAGTCTTCATCGTGGGAATGTCCAGTCCGTTCGGTTGCCGGTTGTGATACGCCGCGCCAGGTGCGCGGCAGGCGACTGCGCGGCGGGCGCAAGTTCGGCGATGCAAGGCTGTTTCAGTTTAAGCGATTGCTCATGGATTGGAGCGCTTGCGGCGGCGGGAGGTTCGCGATCAGCAGATAAAAGGGCCGGTGTGTGTCGTCGCCACAACGGTTGCGCCGCATCCGGGCAGACGGCGCAGACGCTGTGCCGTGCGTGGCGCGCGGCATGCTGCGCGGTGGCGCTCCGCTTGCTGGCGTGATAGCGAACGAACCGCTGTGATGAAATCGCTGCGAGCAAAACAGCCGCCGAACACAAACCGAAGAAGCAAAACCGAAGAAGCCAAAGCGCCGAAGCCAAGGCGCGGAAGCAAAAGCGACGAAGCTAAACCGCCGCAAGAAACCGCAAACGAAAAGCCCCACACAAAACGCCGCACATGAACCGGAAAAATACTCGCCGCAAGCTAGTCCAGCGTTTAAGCGCGGTCGCAGTTACCGCATCGCCGCGGCCGGCCTCCGCCAGCGATGAAACAGCACCGAGCCGATCCAGCACGCAATGAACGCAGCGACGATCCCATAGCCAAGCACACCGAACTGGTCGTTGATGCGCGTCACTGCGTCCCACACCCCGCCATTCAGGCCGAGGCTGTCAGACAGCAGTCGCAGCGCCTCAACGCCGCCGATCACGATCGCCACCATCGCCGAAACGAACGTGATGCTCGCGTTGTAGTAGAGCTTGCGTTTGGGGTCGTCCATGGCCCAGCCGTAGGCGTGGATCATCAGCACGTTGTCCGTCGAATCGACGAGCGTCATGCCCGCGGTGAAAAGCGCGGGAAACACCAGAATCGAATACAGCGGCAGGCCCTTGCCCGCTTCGGACGCGGCAATCGCGAGCAGGCCGATTTCGGTAGCGGTGTCAAAGCCGAGGCCGAACAGTACGCCTACCGGGTACATATGCCAGCTTCGGGTCACGAGCCGGAACAGCGGCCGCAGCGCGCGTGCCAGAAGACCGCCGGGAGCGGACGTCTGCGCGATGTCGAGCGCGGCAACGGCCGCTTCGCCGTGATGTTGCACATGACGATAACGGCGCCATACGTCGCGCAGAATCACCAGGTTCACCGCCGCGAGTATCAGCAGGAACGTCGCCGAAACGAGTGTGCCCAGTGTTGCGCCCACGGCCTTGAAGGTCTCGAAGCGGCCGTGCAGCGAATGCGCGCTCCACGCTATTCCCAGTGTCGCAAGAATCACGATGGTCGAGTGACCCAGCGAGAACGCAAGCCCGACGCTGAGCGGCCGCTGGCCGGTCTGCATCAGCTTGCGCGTGACGGCGTCGATGGCGGCGATATGGTCCGCGTCGACCGCATGACGAAGGCCGAAACCATACGCGAGCAACGCGGTGCCGAGCAGCAGCGGATAGTGGCGAAACGCGATCAGCGCCCATGCCCACGCGGCGAGATTGGCTGCGAGCAGAACCGCATACAACGTGAGAAGGCGAGGGCGCAGCGAGGCAGTCGGCGTCATGAGTCGCGTGGTCGAGGATGAGTGTTGGTGTTAGTTAGTGATCGTGCGGATGCTTGTGAATCGGATCGACCCAATACACCGTTTCCGGTTGCTCTACGGCGTCGATGTTCAGGTTGACCACCACGGCCTCGTTGTCGCTGCGCACCAGCACGCACTCGAGCGGTTCGTCGGTGCTCGCGTTGATCTCCTGATGCGGCACATACGGCGGCACGAAGATGAAGTCGCCGGGACCGGCCTCGGCGGTGAACTCGAGGTGCTCGCCCCAGCGCATGCGAGCCTGGCCGCGCACCACGAAAATCACGCTTTCGAGCGCGCCGTGATGATGGGCGCCGGTCTTTGCATTCGGGTGAATCGTCACCGTGCCGGCCCAGATTTTCTGCGCGCCGACTCGCGCGGCGTTGATCGCGGCGGCGCGGTTCATGCCCGGCGTCTGCGGCGTGTTGGTGTCGAGCTGATCGCCTCTGATGACCTTCACGCCGTGCTCGCGCCAATCGACAGGCACGACCCCTTGGTCCCGCTCGTCGTTGTAATGCGGATGTTCGTGATCCTGGCTCATCGCGTGTCTCCTCGTGGGCTGCAAAGGCGTGGCGAAGTTCGCGGCGCCGTCCTGCATTCTGACATGGTAAAAAAATGAGCGTGGCCGTGTGGGGCGGGCCGCCGCGGGTGCTGCGAGCGCTTCGGGCAAATGGCCGTCGGCGAAAAAAAGCCTGTCCGTGGTGGACAGGCTTTCTGTGTGGCAGTCGGGGCAGCGCGTGCCAGCCGGTGCGCCGCATAGCGGCAGCCCGGCTGTCAGGCTGGCGGCTAAGGCTTACTTCTGCTTCGCGTTGATCACGGCTTCCGCGACGTTGTTCGGCGTTTCCGCGTAGTGCTTGAACTCCATCGTGTAGGTCGCGCGGCCTTGAGTCGCAGAGCGCAGCGACGTCGAGTAGCCGAACATTTCCGCGAGCGGCACTTCGGCGCGCACCAGCTTGCCGCCGCCGCCCGCGATGTCTTCCATGCCTTGCACGAGCCCGCGGCGGCTCGACAGATCGCCCATGACGTTGCCCATGAAGTCTTCGGGTGTTTCCACCTCGACGGCCATCATCGGTTCGAGCAGCACCGGCTTCGCCTTGCGCATCGCATCCTTGAAGGCCATCGAGCCGGCCATACGGAAAGCGTTTTCGTTCGAGTCCACGTCGTGGTACGAGCCGAAGGTCAGCGTCACCTTCACGTCGACCACCGGATAACCCGCCAGTACGCCGGCCTTCAGCGTCTCCTGAATGCCCTTGTCCACCGCCGGAATGTATTCGCGCGGGATCACGCCACCCTTGATCGCGTCGACGAATTCATAGCCCTTGCCCTGCTGCGCCGGTTCGAGCGTAATCACCGCGTGACCGTACTGGCCGCGCCCGCCCGACTGCTTGACGAACTTGCCCTCGACGTCTTCGACCTTGTTGCGCACCGTCTCGCGGTACGCCACCTGCGGTTTGCCGACCGTCGCTTCCACGCCGAACTCGCGCTTCATCCGGTCGACGAGAATTTCGAGGTGCAGCTCGCCCATGCCGGAGATGATCGTCTGGCCCGACTCTTCATCCGTTTGTACGCGGAACGAAGGGTCTTCCTGCGCGAGACGATTGAGCGCGATGCCCATCTTCTCCTGGTCGGCCTTGGTCTTCGGCTCGACAGCCTGCGAGATCACCGGCTCGGGGAAGATCATCTTCTCGAGAATGATGACCTTGTTCGGGTCGCACAGCGTGTCGCCGGTGGTCGCTTCTTTCAGGCCGACGGCCGCGGCGATGTCGCCTGCGCGCACTTCCTTGATTTCCTTGCGTTCGTTCGCGTGCATCTGCAGGATCCGGCCAAGGCGTTCCTTCTTCTCCTTGACCGGGTTGTAGACCGTGTCGCCCGAATTGACCACGCCGGAATACACGCGGAAGAAAATCAGCTGGCCGACGAACGGGTCGGTCATGATCTTGAAGGCGAGCGCGGAGAACGGCTCGTCGTCGTTCGGATGACGCTCCGCTTCGTTGTCGTGTTCGTCGTGACCGAGAATCGCGGGCACGTCCACCGGCGAGGGCAGGTAGTCGATCACCGCGTCGAGCATGGCCTGCACGCCCTTGTTCTTGAACGCGCTGCCGCACAGCATCGGCACGATTTCGTTGGCGATGGTGCGCGCGCGCAGCCCCTGCTTGATCTCCTCTTCGGAGAGCGTCTCGCCGCCGAGATACTTGTCGAGCAGTTCTTCGCTTGCCTCGGCGGCGGCCTCGACCATCTTGTCGTGCCATTCCTTCGCCGTGGCCGCGAGTTCCGCCGGAATATCCTGATACTCGAACTTGATACCCTGGCTGTCGTCGTCCCAGACGATCGCCTTCATCTTGACGAGATCGACGACGCCCTGGAAGTGTTCCTCCGCGCCGACCGGAATCTGAATGGGCACGGCGACGCCCTTCAGACGCTCGCCGATCTGACGCTGCACGCGGAAAAAGTCGGCACCCACGCGGTCCATCTTGTTGACGAACGCGATGCGCGGCACCTTGTACTTGTTCGCCTGGCGCCAGACGGTTTCCGATTGCGGCTGCACGCCGCCCACCGAGTCGTACACCATGCAGGCGCCGTCGAGCACGCGCATGGAGCGCTCCACTTCGATCGTAAAGTCGACGTGTCCCGGCGTGTCGATGATGTTGATCCGATGCTCGGGATAGTTGCCGGCCATGCCTTTCCAGAAGGCGGTGGTGGCCGCCGACGTGATCGTGATGCCGCGCTCCTGCTCCTGTTCCATCCAGTCCATCGTCGCCGCACCGTCGTGAACCTCGCCGATCTTGTGGGTCACGCCGGTGTAGAACAGGATGCGTTCAGTGGTGGTGGTTTTGCCGGCATCGATGTGAGCGCTGATGCCGATATTCCGGTAGCGCTCGATGGGAGTCTTGCGGGGCACGTGAACCTCCTTGGAATAGCGCGCCTGAAACGCTTGGCCGGGCGGCACCTGGTGCCGCCCGGACCGCGGGATTGCTGCGTTGCTAAGAATACTAGGATAGCGCGTCGGCCCGTCTTTTGCAGGAATGTTGCCAGGCGGGCGGCGGGGTAAGGCGCGCGGGGCGGTGGAGTTTCGCGGGCGGCGGGTCCACGTGCGATGCGATGCGCGGCGACAAGGGCAAAGCCGGGGTGTTCGGGTGCGGGACCGGCTTGCGGTGAGAGGAGGGCTCGGTTGTGGCGTGCCGTCAGCGTCCTGGCTGATCGAGGACACGGCTATGCAGTGCGGCGCAGTCTGACGAGTATCAGGTGCCACCTGACGGAGCAACTGCCACCCGACGGGCATTGAGCCGCGCGATCAGAGGCCCCGTCTGCCGCACATTCAGACGTCCGATCAGCCCAGAACCGCGTGTGTGGCGGCGCACCCACGCGCGGCTTGCGCGCCAACTGACGCGCGATTCTGCGCCGGCTTACTGGACCGGCTTACTGCGTCTGCTTACTGCGCCGGCTTATTGCGCCGCGGGCAGCCCCTGGATTTTCATGCCTGGCTTGATGCCCTTCGACGTGAACCAGCCCTTGCTCATCTCGAGCGCGTACACGCCGTTGTTCTTCGGGCAGTGGTTGCTGGTCGTCTCGGCCTGCATCTCGTCGATGTCGGTCACAGTGCCGTCCGCGCGCATGAACGCGATCGACAACGGGATCAGCGTGTTCTTCATCCAGAAGCAATGCACTGCGTTTTCGTTGAACACGAACAGCATGCCTTCGTTCGGCGCGAGGCTCGTGCGGTACATCAGACCCTGCTCGCGGTCCGCGTCGTTAGCGGCGACGGCCGCGTCGATTACGAACATGCCGGCGGTCAGCCGCGCACGCGGAAATTCGCCGGGTTGCTTCGCGCCGGCCGGCAACTGCTGCGCATGAGCGGGGGGCGCGCTGAGCGCGGAGAACGACAGCGCTGCGAACGCCACCACAGTGGGCAACACAGCGGCGACGGCGAAACGCGCCATTAACGAGCGCAGGGGAAATCGCACGGCATGACTCCTTGCTGGAATGAATCGGAATGGTACGCGAGCGCGTCAAAAACAAAAAGGCAGATCGCCTTGCGGTGACCTGCCTTCCAACGCCGTAAGAACGGCAATGAAGCGTAGTTCTTGACTGCGTTTTACAACAAACTTACTCCGAAGCTGCCGAAGCGGCTGCTGCAGCAGCTGCCTTCTTGTGCGACTTCTTGTGAGCGTGCTTCGTGGTCTTCTTTGCCGACGAAGCTGCTGCTGCCGGAGCTGCCGAAGCTGCTGCCGGTGCCGAAGCTTGTGCGAATGCTGCCGTTGCGAAGAGGCCAGCGACCAGAGCGGCGATCAGTTTGTTCATTTTGAAAATCCTCAGCTTGAGTTAATTAACCAAATGACCCGGTTATGTTTGAGTCATGTCGGTAAACGTGCCATCCACCTTTCGGTTGACAGTCGCATCGAACAAATTTTCGACGCGTCTGCCGAGCGCTCAGACTGCCTCCACTGACCGCGCGAGCGGCATGTACAAAGGCCCTTAAGGCTGAATGCCGGACAGCTTCGGGCGGCATCTGCGTCGAATAACGCATGAGTTCGCGAGCCGGTTGACGTGAATCGTGCCGAAACTTTTCACGCGTACACTGAGGTGAACCATGTTGTGTGAAATGGGCGCGCAATTCGCTGTTTCACGCTTTTTCACCGATTCGTTTCACGGGCGGTTTCATTCGCGCATACAACGAGTTAGCGATTTATGCGACGCCTTCCCAAGGTGCGTTGAGCGGCAAATCGACGCTCTCGCCCGGCATGAGCCCGAGCGCGAAAATATCGAGCGCGCCGATGCCGACCCGCACGAGCCGCAGCGTCGGAAAGCCGACTGCGGCGGTCATGCGGCGCACCTGGCGGTTTTTGCCCTCGGCGATGGACAACTCGATCCACGTGGTCGGAATCGCGGCGCGATAGCGAATCGGGGGCGTGCGCGGCCAGAGTCTGTCAGCCGGGTCCACGTAGTCGGCGCGACACGGTTTCGTCACATAGTCGCCGAGGTCGACGCCGCGCGCGAGCTTCCTGAGCGCGGCGGCATCCACCGCGCCTTCCACTTGCGCCCAATAACGCTTGACGAGCTTGTGGCGCGGTTCGGCGATACGCGCTTGCAAGGCGCCGTCGTCGGTGAGAAGCAGCAGGCCTTCGCTGTCCGAATCGAGGCGGCCGGCCGGATAAACGCCCGGCACGCTAACCCAGTCGGCCAGCGTCGCGCGCGTCTCGTGCGCAGAAAACTGGCAGATGGTGCCGAACGGCTTGTTCAGGGCAAGTAAACGCATGAGCAAGGAATTGAGTTGTGCAGCGCGCGCCGCGGCATGGTCGGCACGGCGCGACACCGCAGCGCAGGGGCGATGCCTGCGGCAAATGGCGGGATAATAAAGCATGCGGCGTCGCCTGGCGGGCGCGGTCCTGGATACGGCGGGCGGTGGGCGCCGTGCCTGGTCGCCGCATGCATGTTGGAAAACCCCGAGCCGCCCGCGCCTCGAAGCGGCTCCCGCGTGGGCTAGAATAACCGCCAGGCCGCGTGCGCGCGTGCGGCACTGCGCGTAGCGAGAAGCACCATATTGGCAGTCTCCCCTCAGCTTTCAGCACAGCTTTCACTGGAGTCCGATCATGCCGTATCAGCACATCAAGGTTCCGACCGGTGGTGACAAGATCACCGTCAACGCGGATTTCTCGCTCAACGTTTCGGATCAGCCGATCATTCCGTTTATCGAAGGCGACGGCACCGGTCTCGACATTACGCCCGTCATGATCAAGGTCGTGGACGCCGCTGTCGAAAAAGCCTACGCGGGCAAGAGAAAAATCCAGTGGATGGAAATTTACGCTGGCGAAAAATCGACCAGGGTCTACGGCCCGGACGTGTGGTTGCCGGAAGAAACGCTGCAGGTGCTGAAGGAATATGTGGTGTCCATCAAGGGGCCGCTGACCACGCCCGTGGGCGGCGGCATCCGTTCGCTGAACGTCGCGTTGCGTCAGGAACTGGACTTGTACGTGTGCCTGCGCCCCGTGCAGTACTTCAAGGGTGTGCCCTCGCCGGTGCGCGAGCCGGAGAAGACCAACATGGTGATCTTCCGCGAGAACTCGGAAGACATCTACGCGGGTATCGAATGGCCGGCCGAATCGGAGCAGGCGAAGAAGGTCATCAAGTTCCTGCAGGAAGAAATGGGCGTGAAGAAGATCCGCTTTCCGGAAACTTCGGGAATCGGCATCAAGCCGGTGTCGCGCGAGGGCACGGAGCGTCTCGTGCGCAAGGCGATCCAGTATGCAATCGACAACGACCGCCGCTCCGTCACGCTCGTGCACAAGGGCAACATCATGAAGTACACGGAAGGCGCCTTCCGTGACTATGGCTATGCGCTCGCGCAGAAGGAATTCAATGCCGAGCTGATCGACGGCGGCCCGTGGATGAAGGTGAAGAACCCGAAGACAGGCGGCGACATTGTGGTGAAGGACGTGATTGCGGACGCTTTCCTGCAGCAGATTTTGCTTCGTCCTGCGGAATACGACGTGATCGCCACGCTGAACCTGAACGGCGACTATGTGTCGGACGCGCTCGCCGCGCAAGTGGGCGGCATCGGTATTGCGCCGGGCGCGAACATGTCCGATTCGGTCGCGATGTTCGAGGCCACTCACGGGACGGCACCGAAGTACGCGGGCAAAGACTACGTGAATCCGGGGTCGGAAATTCTCTCGGCGGAAATGATGCTGCGCCATCTCGGTTGGGTCGAGGCGGCGGATCTGATCATCAAGTCGATGGAAACGTCGATTCTGCAAAAGCGCGTCACATACGACTTCGCGCGCCTGATGGAAGGCGCGACGCAGGTTTCCTGTTCGGGCTTCGGGCAGGTGATGATCGAGAATATGAATCTTTGATTCAACGGGCGTTCCGCGACGCCCGCTCTGATTTTGAAGACCCAGCTGGATTTGACGATCGGCTGGGTTTTTTTGTTGCCGCGAGGGTGCGGCACTTTGCCGTGGCGTCAGCCTGCGGGGGCTTTCTGGCGACGTGCGTGGCTAGCGTCTCCAGCGAGTCTGGGGAGTTGCCGTTTGCGGTGTCGTTGTCCGTTCATTGCTCCATGCACGGCGCTCTGGCTCTTGTCGGTGAGCCGGAACGATGGCCTCGCAGTTGCCGCCGCGGTTTTTGAGTTCTCTCCGGTGCTTTTTGAGCAGGGCTAATGATAAAGTTCAGACAAAACAGCACAGAGAGAGGGCCACGTGTCACGCAGCATTATTTGCGTCGGCGACGCCACGTCGCACGGCGGCAGGGTACTGGAAGGCAACCCGGCTGCAACGCTGGAGGGTAGGCCCATTGCGGGCGTGGGGCACATGGTCGCGTGTCCTCAATGCAAGGGCACCTTTCCCATCTTGCCTGACGTGCTGGGCCGCCGTTATCCGCACGCAATTGACGGCCGAAACACGGCCGTGGAGGGTATGCGCACTGCATGCGGCGCGACGCTCATCGCGTCCCAGGCGAATTCAACCATTCGTGACGACGGCGAGGGGCGCGCAAGTACTGGCGCAGCGGCTGCTGCGGTCGGTGCGCTCGGGCTGTCACCAAGCCCGACACTGTGTCTCGAATGCCTGAAGGCCGCAGCGGAAAGCGGAGCAACGATGGTCATGCGGGGATAGAGCGTGGTATCGCAAATCGAGGCGTATTTCGAGCAGCGCCAGGAGCGGGTGTCGTTGCCCGTGCGACTTTACGCGCTTGTTGACGCGCTGCTTTTTGCAGGCGGCGAACAAATCAAACGGCCACTGGCCACCATCGGATTGTTCGACGGTACGGCAGACGCGTCGTTGGCCGACGCAGGACCGTGGCTGATCGATTTTGCAGAGACAACAGGCGACGTGCGGCAGTCGTTGTTCGCAATGGGCGAGAGTACCGCGGGCGTGTCGTGGCTGATCAGTGCATATCCCTTCGCTGCGCTCGCAGAGGAGCTCGCCAGACGGCTGGACGCCCGTCTGCCGGACGGGCGCACGGCATTGCTTCGCTTCTACGATGCGCGACTGATGAGCGAGATTACGAGCCTGTTTTCGTTGGCGCAGCGCGCCGAATTCTTTGTGCCGGCGTTCGATTGGCTCGTGCAGATCAATGGCGAACTCACGAAGGTGCATCCGCATGCTTGAACTGACGACGGAGCAGATAGCCGCGCTTGCCGAGATCGATGCAAAGCGATTCGTTGAGAGCGTGCGCGCTGATTTCTGCAGAGAGGATCCGAAGCTCGCCGACGACACCACACTTTCTTCGCGACTGTGGCGGGCGTTCAAAGCTGCGCGTGAACTGGGTATTGAGCGTGACGACAATCTCGTCGCTTTCCTTCGTCTCGAGGCTTACGCGCCCAGCTTTTACGACCAACCCGCGATACATGCGTGGTTGACACGGCCGGGCCGTTCTGCCGACGAACGTTTCCACGACTATTTGCGCGTCATGCGTTGGAAAATCGAACATCCCGAATTTCGGAGAGGATTGAATAATGGCGGGTCTGGCGATACCAGTGATAGAGGGGGCGGTGGAAGCCCTTGGGCCGATCTTGGCGCGCGCTGGCGCAGCTTTATTGGGCGGGGCAGCAGTGGGGGCAACGGGTAGCCTGTCCGGCGACACGAAGAAGGAGGACAGCAAAGCTGCGCCCGCTGTGCGAACCTTGCCGCGCACGGACGAAAGCTGCAAGAAATGTCCGGCCGAGGAAGGCTTGAAGGTGCGTGTCAACCATGGGGTAAATTGGACTTCGTATCGGTATCAAGCGCGAATCACAGGGTTCCCGTTCGATAGCGAAGAGTGCCGATGGAGTGACGAATGGAAGTGGCAGGGCATCGATTTCGACGGCTTCATGCCGGCTGCCTGCATGCTGCAGGAGACAAAGGGCGATTACGACCAATTCATCGACCCGTTCACCGGCGAGGTGAAGCCGTTTTTCAGCGGATTCATCGGGATGCAAGAGCAGATCGTGACGCAGGCAAACGCGGTCAACTCGCATCCTCCGGCGCGGCTGACGTGGTATTTCATGACGCCGCTTGCGCGACAGTTGATGCTTCGCGTGCTCACTCGCCAACGCGTCCTATCAGTTTACGAACCGTAATCTATGAACATTCTTGCGCAATTTCGTGACCCGCCCGACTTCGCCAGTACGGGACAGTTCGATGTTCATCTGCGGCGCTTGTGGGCCGTCGTAGAAGTGCTTGCCGCAAAGGACGACCGCCTTGCGCAATGGTTTTTGACGGGCGAAACGGAAGAAGAGGCACGCCTGTATCCGGTTTTCGAAGCTCGAGGCGTGCCGTCGTCCGCCATATTGGCCGTTCTGTCCACCCGCTACGAAGGCGCGAAGAAGAACCGGCCCAAGGTGATCGGATTCTGGAACGGGCACAACAGTCCAACGGATGGCGCGCAACTAAAACTCACGATTGACGCTGGCGTGATGCCGTCGGAAATCGAAATTGACCTACCGGACCAGTCTGAGCCGATCCAGCGATTAGGTGATTGCGTCGCGATGCAGACGGTTGTTTCCGAGATTGCTGGCAGCTATAGCCCACTCTATGTGTCGGTCGCGCCAAAAGCATATTTCGAGCGGCAGGTCTTTGACGACAAGCCCGGCGTCGGCTGGATGCTGTACCTGCCGCGCAAGATCACCGTGCAGCAGGTTCCCGAAGCGCGGGCGCTCGTTCCTGTGAAGGGGAAAGACGGCAAGGAAATCGGAACGATCATCGTGAGCGTCACGGATGCCGTGTTCTCGGTGGACAACCCGGAGCATGTCGAGGTCGCGAACCGCATCGAAATCCGCCTGGTCGATCAGGACCTGCTGCCCGCCTACGCGGATCTGTGAATGTGACACTCGCGAGTAAGAACGCGCGCCGCCCGATCGCCGGTCCGTTGCTTACCCGTTATTTGGGAACTCGCTGCGGTCGCAAACAAAAACTGAAGCAAGTAAAGCGATCGCTCTAAAAAAAATCGCCCCAAAAAGAAACCCGGCGCGAAGCCGGGTTTCAAAAGGACGGGTATCGAACAGATATCAGGCAGGTGCCTGGATGTTCGATGCCTGCTTGCCTTTCGGGCCTTGCACGACCTCGAAGGTCACCTTTTGGCCTTCCTTGAGGGTCTTGAACCCATTCATCTGGATGGCCGAGAAGTGTGCAAACAGATCCTCGCCGCCTTCATCGGGCGTGATGAATCCGAAACCTTTTGCGTCATTGAACCATTTGACCGTACCAGTTGCCATTCCAACTTCCCCTGTAACTCATGTCACTACCACGAGCCCTCGAAAAGCTCGACGACCGCGCAATGCAGCCGCTCCCTCCTCACAAGCTCACCATCGGCATTTTTTCGAATTTGGCGCAGTGAAAAAAGTGCCAGCTTGATTGTTGAGGCTCTTTATTCGGGTGTCAAGAAAATTTTGAGACGTCGTTGTACGCGTTGCAAACAGGCCGTTTCCAGGGGTTTTTCCCGCTTTCGTTATGTGCGGTTGCGCAAGCGGGCTGTCTTGAAAAGTCGCATAATCGTCTCACATGCAGTTCTGCGGGTGGCTTTGCTGCCGGTGGCGCGAGCGGGCTGCGCCCAGCCAGCTCCGGCAGGTTGTGCGATACTCGATCCGACTGCGGCGCAACAGGCCGCAAGGCAACATCTGGATCGGGGCCGGCTCCGCAATCGGCTCGTTGATTGGCGCACGCGGGCGGTGCATTTCCGCCGGGCGGCAGCGTTCGGGCGTACTGGCCGGCTGGCCGGGTTTTGACAGGATTGCGGGCCTGTCCTAGTTGTTTAGAATGGGTGTATGGCGATTATCCCGGACAAGCAGGACGGCACCGTACTGGAGCGGCAGGAGAAAAAGCTCAAGCCGCCATCCATGTACAAGGTGGTGCTGCTGAATGACGACTTCACGCCAATGGAATTTGTCGTGATGATCGTGCAGGAATATTTCAATAAAGATCGTGAAACCGCAACACAGGTTATGTTGAAGGTGCATCGCGAGGGCAGGGGAGTTTGTGGGGTCTATACGCGGGACATCGCGTCGACCAAAGTCGAGCAAGTCGTTACCCACGCACGGCAGGCCGGGCATCCGCTGCAGTGTGTGATGGAGGAAGCATGATTGCCCAGGAACTGGAAGTCAGCCTGCACATGGCGTTCATGGAAGCACGCCAGGCGCGGCACGAGTTCATAACGGTCGAACATCTTTTGCTGGCACTGTTGGACAATCCGACAGCGGCGGAGGTGTTGCGTGCATGCGCGGCCAATATCGAGGATCTGCGCCAGAACCTGCGCAACTTCATTCATGACAACACGCCGACCGTGCCAGGCACGGACGACGTCGACACGCAGCCCACGCTGGGTTTCCAGCGTGTGATCCAGCGCGCGATCATGCATGTGCAGTCCACCTCGAATGGCAAGAAGGAAGTGACCGGCGCGAACGTGCTGGTCGCAATCTTCGGCGAGAAGGATTCGCATGCGGTGTACTACCTGCAGCAGCAGGGCGTGACGCGTCTGGACGTGGTCAATTTCATCTCGCACGGCATCGCCAAGACGAGCGGTTCGGACGCCGCGAAAGCGAGCGACGCGAATGCCGAATCGGACGAAGCCGCGGCGCAGAAAGAAACGCCGCTCGCCCAGTTCACGCAGAACCTGAACCAGATGGCGAAAGACGGCCGCATCGATCCGCTGATCGGGCGCGAGTCCGAAGTCGAGCGCGTCGTGCAGGTGCTGTGCCGCCGTCGCAAGAACAATCCGCTACTGGTGGGCGAGGCCGGCGTCGGCAAGACGGCGATTGCCGAAGGGCTCGCCTGGCGAATTACGCGCGGCGAAGTGCCGGACATTCTGGCCGACGCGCAAGTGTATTCGCTCGACATGGGCGCGCTGCTCGCCGGCACGAAGTATCGCGGCGATTTCGAACAGCGCCTGAAGACGGTCCTGAAGGAACTCAAGGAGCGTCCGCACGCCATTCTGTTCATCGACGAAATTCATACGCTGATCGGCGCGGGCGCCGCGTCGGGCGGCACGCTGGATGCGTCGAACCTGCTTAAGCCGGCGCTCTCGTCGGGCACGCTCAAGTGCATCGGCGCGACCACGTTCACCGAATATCGCGGCATCTTCGAAAAAGACGCGGCTTTGTCGCGCCGTTTCCAGAAGGTCGACGTGACAGAACCGTCGGTCGAACAGACAGTGGCGATTCTGCGCGGTCTGAAGTCGCGTTTCGAAGAGCATCACGGCGTGAAATATTCGTCGGGTGCACTGTCGGCGGCGGCTGAGTTGTCGGCACGCTTCATCACGGATCGTCATTTGCCGGACAAGGCGATTGACGTGATCGACGAAGCGGGCGCGGCGCAGCGCATTCTGCCGAAGTCGAAGCAGAAGAAGACCATCGGCAAGAACGAGATCGAAGAAATCATCTCGAAGATCGCGCGCGTCCCGCCGCAAAGCGTGTCGCAAGACGATCGAAGCAAGCTGCAAACGCTGGATCGCGATCTGAAGAGTGTGGTGTTCGGGCAAGACCCGGCTATCGACGCGCTGTCGGCAGCGATCAAGATGGCGCGTGCCGGCCTCGGCAAGCTCGACAAGCCAATTGGCGCGTTCCTGTTCTCGGGCCCCACGGGCGTCGGCAAGACGGAAGTGGCGAAGCAGCTGGCGTTCACGCTCGGCATCGAGCTGATCCGCTTCGACATGTCCGAGTACATGGAGCGTCATGCGGTGAGCCGGCTGATCGGCGCGCCTCCGGGCTATGTCGGCTTCGACCAGGGCGGTCTGCTGACCGAGGCGGTCACCAAGAAGCCGCACTGCGTGCTGCTGCTCGACGAAATCGAGAAGGCGCATCCGGACATCTACAACGTGCTGCTGCAGGTCATGGACCACGGCACGCTGACGGACAACAACGGCCGCAAGGCGGATTTCCGCAACGTCATCATCATCATGACGACGAACGCGGGCGCCGAGGCAATGGGCAAGTCGGTGATCGGCTTCACGAACCGCCGCGAAACCGGCGACGAGATGGTCGACATCAAGCGCATGTTCACGCCGGAGTTCCGTAACCGTCTGGACGCGACCATCAGCTTCCGTGCGCTGGATGAGGAAATCATCATGCGCGTGGTCGACAAGTTCCTGATGCAGCTGGAAGATCAACTGCACGAGAAGAAGGTCGACGCGCTCTTCACCGACGCGCTGCGCAAGCACCTGGCGAAGCATGGTTTCGATCCGTTGATGGGCGCCCGTCCGATGCAGCGGCTGATTCAGGACACGATCCGTCGCGCGCTTGCCGACGAGTTGCTGTTCGGCAAGCTGATGAACGGCGGCCGCGTGTCGGTCGACGTCGATGCGGAAGACAAGGTGCAACTGACCTTCGACGAGCATCCGGCGCCGCGCAATCCGAATCCGGAAGCAGTCGAAGTCGAGTAAGCGTTCAGCAAGTCGGCAACGAGTTGGCCAAAACAGAAACGGCGTGGACCTCAGGGTCCACGCCGTTTTTTTATGTTGCCGCGAGCTTAGTGCTTGCCGGTGCTGCCGAAGCCGCCCGCGCCGCGCTCGCTCTGCGCAAATTCATCGACGATATTGAACCTGGCCTGCACGACCGGCACGATCACGAGTTGCGCAAGGCGCTCCATGGGGTTCAGCACGAATGTCGTTTCACCACGGTTCCACGTCGAGATCATCAATTCACCTTGGTAGTCCGAATCAATCAGACCCACCAGGTTGCCGAGCACGATGCCGTGCTTATGGCCGAGACCCGAACGCGGCAGGATCAGCGCGGCATAGCCGGGATCGCCGACATGAATCGCGAGTCCCGTCGGCACTAGCGCGGTGTCGCCCGGCTTGAGCGTCAGTGGTTCGTTCAGGCATGCGCGCAGGTCGAGGCCCGCACTGCCGCTGGTCGCGTAGGCGGGAAGCTGATCGCGCATACGCGCATCGAGGATCTTCAGGTCGAGATTCATGCAGGTTCGAAGGGTTAGGGTGTTGAAGCCGGGCGCTCGAGTTCGAACGCTTCGGCAAGAAGTTCATAGGAACGCAGGCGCGCCCGGTAACTGCCCGCGACGGTCAGCACGATGAGCTCGTCGGCCTTGAATTGCTCCTGCAAAGCGTGGAGCCGTTCGGTCACGACTTGCGGCGTGCCAATGATGCTGCGCGGTTTTTCGCGGTCGATCACCAACTGCTCGCGCTCGCCGTACTCCTGCGCGATGCCTTGTTCAACGGTCGGAATCGGCTCGTTCAGGCCATACGCCATTTGCACGCGACGCAGGTCGACGGCCTTTTCCAGGTTCGCGGCTTCCTGTTCCGTGTCCGCGCAAATCACAAAGACGGCGGCGGCCAGATACGGTTGCTGCGCCTCCCGGCTAGCCTCGAAACGCTCGCGATACGCGTGCGCGACCTGATGCCCGAAGTGGGCATTGATGAAATGCGCGAACGCAAAGCGAATGCCTAGTTGCGCCGCGAGCAGGCCGCCGAATTCGCTGGACCCCAGCATCCATAGCTGCGGACGCGTCGCGACCTGCGGTTGCAACAGCACACCTTGTGCTACATGGTCGGCAGGCAGCGCGCCGTGCATGAGTCCGACAAGATCGGCCACCTGCTGCGTGAAGATTGCGCCGCGATTGTAGTCGCCTGCGGCCACGGCTTGCGCGGTGCGCATGTCGCCGCCGGGCGCGCGGCCCACGCCGAGGTCGATGCGGTTCGGAAACAGGGCTTCCAGCATCATGAACTGTTCGGCGACCTTGAACGGGCTGTAGTACGGCAGCATGATGCCGCCGGAGCCAAGCCGGATATGCCGCGTGACGCTGCCAAGGCGCGCCAGCATTACTTCGGGGCACGGGTTTGACACCCCGCGCAAGCCGTGATGCTCGGCGCACCAGTAGCGGGTGTATCCGAGCTCGTCGGCGAGTTGCGCGAGCTCGACGGTGGCGGCAATCGCGTCCGCCACCGAGTGCCCTGCAATGACGGGCGTTTGATCGAGCACGGAAAGTAGCGTCATGTCAGTGGCTCCAGGTGCTTCGGTTCGCTCGGACTCGCTTTGCTTTGTACGGCCCGGTCCGCTTCGTTCAGGTCGCGGCGTGCCGCGGCAGGCTCAGCGAATCAGGCTGGTGTCGGGCAGACGCTTCGCGATCTCGGCGATCAGCGCGCGCGCGAGCGTCTGCTTGTCGGCGCGCGGCAGCCGGGTGGCTCCCCCGGCTTCGAAGAGGATGACTTCGTTGTCGTCCATGCCGAAAGTAAGCGGCCCCAGATTGCCGATCAGAAGCGGCACCTTCTTGCGCATGCGTTTTTCTTCGCCGTGCACCTCCAGATCGCCGCTTTCCGCAGCGAAGCCCACAGCGAACGGCGGATGCGGCAACGCGGCGACGGAAGCGAGAATGTCAGGGTTTTCGACGAACGAAAAAGTGGGCAGCGCATGGTCCGCTGCCTTTTTGATCTTGTGCTCGCTCGCGTGATCGACGCGCCAGTCGGCGACTGCGGCCACGCCAATGAAGATGTCCGCATCCGCCACCGAGCGCATCACCGCCTCGTGCATCTGCTGGGCGGTTTGCACGTCTTCGCGCAACACGCCCCACGGCGTGTCGAGCGCAACGGGGCCGGCGACGAGTTGCACTTCCGCGCCGGCTTGTTGCGCAGCGCGGGCAAGCGCGAAACCCATCTTGCCACTCGAACGATTGGTGATGCCGCGCACGGGGTCGAGCGGTTCAAACGTCGGACCGGCGGTGAGCAATACGCGGCGTCCGGAAAGAATCTTCGGCGCAAAGAACGATGCGATGGCTTCGTAGGTCGCCGCGGCTTCCAGCATGCGGCCGTCGCCGATTTCGCCACACGCCTGCGGGCCGGAGTCTGGGCCGAGTACTTCGATGCCGTCCGCGCGCAGTTGCGCGACATTGCGCTGCGTCGCCGGGTTTTGCCACATCTGCCGGTTCATCGCGGGCACGACGAGCAGTGGGCAATCACGCGCGACGCACAGCGTGGCGAGCAGATCGTCGGCCATGCCATGCGCGAGTTTGGCGAGGAAGTCGGTGGAGGCGGGCGCAATCACGATCGCGTCCGCTTCACGCGACAGATCGATGTGCGCCATGTTGTTCGCAATGCGCGCGTCCCACTGGCTGGTGTAGACCGGCCGGCCGGAGAGCGCCTGCATGGTGACGGGGGTAATGAATTGCGTGGCCGCTTCGGTCATGACAACCTGCACGGTGGCGCCCGCTTTGGTCAGTAGACGCGTGAGTTCGGCGATCTTGTAGCAGGCAATGCCGCCCGTCATGCCGAGGACGAGGTGTTTTCCTGCGAGTTCTGCGGTTGCCAACGAAAGCCTCCGACAAAGCGTGGTGGCCGGGCGCGGCGCGCTTGCACCGTTGCCGGCCGTCAAAGCGGACCTGTGGCGCGCCGCGGCGGGTCCGAACGTAATGAACCCGCCGCGCGCTGTTGAATGAGGCGCCGTTAGCGTGAGCCGCGCACGCGCCGCAACTCGTCGATCACAAGCAGAACCGCGCCGATGGTAATCGCGCTGTCGGCGAGATTGAACGCCGGCCAGTGCCAGGTGCGCACGTGAAAGTCGAGAAAGTCGATCACGTGGCCATAGGCGAGCCGGTCGATCACATTGCCGAGCGCGCCGCCGAGAATCAGCGCGAGCGCCGTGCAGAACAGTTTTTGCGCGCCGTGACGCTTGAGCAGATAGCAGATTACCAGCGCGGCGATCACGCCGAGCGCCGTGAAAGCCCAGCGCTGCCAGCCGCCCGCCATGGCGAGAAAACTGAAGGCGGCGCCGCGGTTGTACACGAGAATCAGATTGAAGAACGACGTGACCTCGTGTGGAACACCGTAGGCAAACACCTTCTGCACCGCGATTTTCGTCAGCTGATCGAACAGAATGACGATTAGCGCGACGCCCAGCCACGGCGCCAGCGAGCTGTTTGCCGCGGAAGCTTTGGATGTGGATTTCGCCATGGTTCTCGCCATTATGCCGCGCTCCTCGCTTCACCGTTGCCGAACAGATTGCTCACGCAGCGGCCGCACAGCGTGGGGTGCTCCGCGTTCGCGCCGACGTCCGCGCGGTAGTGCCAGCAGCGCTCGCACTTCAGATACTTCGACGTGATCACCTCGACGCCTTCTTCCGCTTCGCTGTCGACCTTCACCACGCTTGCGGCCGACGTGATCAGCACGAACTTCAGGTCGTCGCCGAGACTCGTCAGTGCGTCGTAACGCGCGCCGCTCGCGCGGATTTCCACTTCCGCCTGCAGCGACGAGCCGATCAGGTTCGCGACGCGCGCCTCTTCCAGCGCCTTGGTCACGTCGCCGCGCGCGGCGCGCAACAGCGTCCATTTGTCGAGCAGCGTGCCGGCGTCCGGCACGGCCGGGAACGCGTGATACGTCTCGGTGAAAATGGTCTCGCTGTCCGGCTGGAACACCTTCCACGCTTCTTCGGCGGTGAAGGAGAGGAACGGCGCCATCAGACGCAGCAAACCTTGCGCGACGTGATACAGCGCAGTTTGCGCCGAGCGGCGCGCGACCGAGTCGGCCGCGGTGGTGTACAGACGGTCCTTGAGCACGTCCAGATAAAAGCCGCCCAGATCTTCCGAGCAGAACGTTTGCAGTTTGGCGACCACCGGGTGGAACTCGTACTTGTCGTAGTGCGAGAGGATGTCGTTCTGCAGGTTTGCCGTAAGCGCTACCGCATAGCGGTCGATTTCGAGCCAGTCTTCCAACGGGCGCGCGTTTTTCGCGTAGTCGAAGTCCGACAGATTCGCGAGCAGGAAGCGCAGCGTGTTGCGAATGCGCCGATAGCTTTCCGTCACGCGTTTGAGAATTTCTTCGGAAATGGCGAGTTCGCCCGAGTAATCGGTCGAGGCGATCCACAAGCGGATGATTTCCGCGCCGAGGCGGTTCGCCACTTCGTGCGGATCGATGCCGTTGCCGAGCGACTTGCTCATCTTGCGGCCTTCGCCGTCGACGGTGAAGCCGTGCGTGAGCAGCGCGTTGTACGGCGGGCGGCCGTCCAGCATGGAAGCAGTGAGCAGCGACGAATGGAACCAGCCGCGATGCTGGTCCGAGCCCTCCAGATACAGATCGGCGGGGAACTGCAGTTCGTCTTTGTGCGAGCCGCGCAGCACGTGCCAGTGCGTGGTGCCGGAATCGAACCACACGTCGAGCGTGTCGCGGTTCTTTTCGTACAGGTTGGCTTCGTCGCCGATCAGCTCGCGCGGGTCGAGCGTTTGCCACGCTTCGATACCGGCTTGCTCCACGCGCTTCGCGACTTCTTCCAGCAACTCGAGCGTGCGCGGGTGCAGTTCGCCGGTTTCCTTGTGCACGAAGAAGGCCATAGGCACGCCCCATTGGCGTTGACGCGACAAGGTCCAGTCCGGGCGGTTCGCGATCATGCTGAAGAGGCGCTGCTTGCCCCATGCGGGATAAAACGCCGTATTCTCGATGCCTTCCAGCGCCGTTTCGCGCAGCGTCCTGCCGCTGTCGTTCGGCTTCACGTCCATGCCGGCGAACCACTGCGAGGTTGCGCGATAAATGATCGGCGTCTTGTGGCGCCAGCAATGCATGTAGCTGTGCGTGTACTTTTCGGTGCGCAGGAGCGACCCCGCGCCTTGCAGCGCTTCGACGATCTGCGGATTTGCCGCCCAGATCGACAAGCCGCCGAACAGCGCGAGCGATTCGATGTAACGGCCGTCGCCCATCACCGGATTGATGATGTCCGAGTCGGCCATGCCGTGCGCCTTGCACGACACGAAGTCTTCCACGCCGTAGGCCGGCGACGAGTGCACGATGCCCGTGCCGGTTTCGGTCGTCACATAGTCGCCGAGGTAGACGGGCGAGGTGCGCTTGTAGCCCGGATGCGCGGACGCAAGCGGATGATTGAAGCGCAGATTGACGAGCTTCGCGCCCGGCGTGGTGGCGACTACCCTGCCTTCCAGGTTGTAGGCCTTCAGGCAGGCCTCGACGCGTTCTTCAGCGAGAATCAGCAGACCGCGCGGCGTGTCGACGAGCGCATAGACGATTTCCGGGTGCAGGTTCAGCGCCTGGTTCGCCGGAATGGTCCACGGCGTGGTGGTCCAGATCACAATGCCGCCCTCGTTGCGCGGCAGCGCGTTCAGGCCGAACGCTTGCGCCGTTTTTTCCGGCTCGGCGAAGCTGAATAGTACGTCGATGGTCGGGTCGGTCTTGTCCTTGTACTCGACTTCCGCCTCGGCGAGCGCCGAGCCGCAGTCGAAACACCAGTTGACCGGCTTCAGGCCGCGGAACACGTAGCCCTTCTCCATGATCTTTGCGAGCGCGCGGATCTCGCCGGCTTCGTTCGCGAAGTTCATGGTCTTGTACGGATTGTCCCATTCGCCGAGTACGCCGAGCCGCCGGAAGCCGACCTTCTGCTTCTCGATCTGCTCGGTCGCGTAGGCGCGCGCCTTCTGCATGACTTCCGCTGCGGGCAGCGATTTGCCGAACTGCTTTTCGATCTGGATTTCGATCGGCATGCCGTGACAGTCCCAGCCCGGCACGTAGACCGCGTCGAAGCCCGCCATGTTGCGCGCCTTGACGATCATGTCCTTCAGAATCTTGTTCACCGCGTGGCCGAGGTGGATGTCGCCGTTCGCATACGGCGGGCCGTCGTGCAGGATGAACTTCTTGCGGCCTTTGGAAGCCGCGCGGATCTTCTCGTAGACCTTGCGTTCCTGCCATTCCTTGACCCATTGCGGCTCGCGCCTGGGCAGGTCGCCGCGCATCGGGAACGGCGTGTCGAGCAGGTTCACGGGGTAGCGTGACTGCGGTTTCGAATCGGCTTTCTTGTTGCTCATGATGTGGTCGCGGTGAATTCTTGATAAGCGCAGCGGGGCGCGGGTTGCGCACGATGCGCGAGAACGTTGGGCGCGCCCGGCGGGCATGTCGCGCTGTAGCGCGGACGCCTTTCGATGCGCGCAGCAAAGGTCCATGCGGTGTTGAACGCGCAGGGACCGCGGCGGCTATCTAATTCGGTCGGTGGCCGACGTGGCGAAGCCGGTGGAGCGGCTGCCCGGCGTGCCCGCGCCGACGGCCGCAAACCACGCGCGCGCATTGGCGACGTCGCGCGCAATGGCGGCGGTGAGCGTTTCCAGGTCGACGTACTTTTCTTCGTCGCGCAGTTTTTTCAGGAATTCCACGCGCACCAGCTTGCCGTATGCGTCGCCGTGCCAGTCGAGCAGGTGCACTTCGAGCAGCACGCGCCCCGAATCGTCGACGGTGGGGCGCAGGCCGAGGCTCGCAACGCCCGGCAGCGGCTCGTCGGTCACACCATGCACGCGCACGACGAAAATGCCCGCGAGCGCCGGACGCTTGTGCGCGATCGGCAGATTCAGCGTGGGAAAGCCGAGATCGCGGCCGAGCTTCATGCCGTGCACGACATGGCCGCTGATCAGATAGTCGCGGCCGAGCGCGGCGCGCGCCGCGTCCAGGTCGCCCGCCACCAGCGCCGCGCGCACGCCCGAGCTGGAAATGCGCGCCCCGGACGGATCGGCCACCGTGGCCATCTGCTCGACTTCGAAACCGTACTGCTGGCCTGCCGCTTTCAGCGACGCGAAGTCGCCCGCGCGCCTCGCGCCGTAGCGGAAGTCGTCGCCGATCATCACCCAGCGCGCGTGCAGCCCGTTGACGATGATCCGTTCGACGAACGCGTCCGGCGACTGGCTGGCGAACGTGTGATTGAAGTGCTCGACGACGACACGGTCCACGCCGTTGGTGCGCAGCGCCTCCAGCTTGTCGCGCAGCATCGCGATGCGCGGCGGCGCGCCTGCCGGGTTGAAGAATTCGCGCGGGTGCGGCTCGAAGGTCATCACGCAGACGGGCAGGCCGCGCGCGTCTGCGGCAGCGCGCACGTGCGCGAGCAAAGCCTGATGGCCGCGGTGGACACCGTCGAAGTTGCCGATGGTCAGTGCGCAGGGGGCACGGCTCTCGGCGTTGGGAAGACCGCGGAAAACTCTCACGATAGCGCGTCGGGGTAGGTCGGGCAGGGTGCCGCAAAACAAACGATTATAAACGCTCGGCGCCGCGCACGGCGGCGCGTCGCGGTTTGGCTGCCCCCGAATGATAAAATCCGCGCATGAAAAAACTCATCATCCTGATTTCAGGGCGGGGAAGCAACATGGAAGCCATCGTCCGCGCGTGCGCCGACGAAGGCTGGCCGGCGCAGGTCGCCGCCGTGATTGCCAACCGTCCTGACGCCGCGGGCCTTGCGTTCGCGGCGTCGCACGGCATTGCCACGGCGGTGGTCGATCACCGCCAGTTTCCCGATCGCGAGCGCTTCGACGCGGCGCTCGCCGAACAGATCGACAGCGTTGCGCCGGACCTTGTCGTGCTCGCCGGCTTCATGCGCGTGCTGACGGCCGGTTTCGTCGACCGTTACGCGGGGCGCATGCTGAACGTGCACCCTTCGCTGCTGCCGAGCTTTCCGGGCCTCAAGACGCATCAGCAGGCGCTCGACGCTGGCGTGCGCGTGCACGGCGCGTCGGTGCATTTCGTGACCTCGCAGCTCGATCACGGGCCGATCGTCGTGCAGTCGGCGGTGCCCGTCGTGGCTGGCGACACGCCCGCCACGCTCGCCGGGCGCGTGCTTGCCACCGAACACATTATTTATCCACGCGCGGTGCGCTGGTTCGTCGAAGGGCGCCTCGCTCTCGACGGCCTGCGCGTCACGCTTACGCCGCCGGAGCCGCAATGGCTCTTTGCCGGTCACACCGCCGGAGAGGGCGCATGAGATTACATGGTTTCCTGATTGGACAAACTGAGACGTTGCTGGCCGAAGTCCTAAGACTGAACGGTCCCGCCGACGCCACCACCAGCCGCTTTTTCCGCGCGCATCCGAAGCTCGGCCACGGCGAGCGCGGCGTGATCGCGGAAGCGGTGTTCGCGGTGCTGCGCCGGCGCATGGAGTTCGCTCATCTGGCGGAAAGCGGCGCAGGCAGCCCGGCGCGCCGCATGGCGCTGCTCGGTCTGATGCAGACGGCCGGCCGCAGCGCGCTCAAGCCGTTCGTGTCGGAAGCGGAGTCGAAGTGGCTCGACCACGTCGCGACCATCGACCCCGAAAGCCTGCCGCTGCGGATTCGCCTGAACCTGCCGGACTGGATCCACCAGGCGCTTGCGAAACGCTTTGAAGCCGCCGAGCTGGCGCAACTGGCCGCCGCGCTCAATTACCCGGCGCCGCTGGACCTGCGCGCCAACCCGATCAAGGCGAGCCGCGACGAAGTGCTGAGCGCGCTCTCGAAGGCGGGCATCGAAGCCGGCGCCACGCCGTTCGCGCCGTTCGGCGTGCGGGTGGCCGGCAAGCCGCCGCTCACCAAACTCGACGCGTTCCAGCAGGGCTGGCTCGAGGTGCAGGACGAAGGCAGCCAGTTGCTGTGTTCGCTGGTCGCGCCCAAGCGCGGCGAGATGATCGTCGACTTCTGCGCGGGCGCCGGCGGCAAGACGCTCGCGCTCGGCGCGGCGATGCGTTCCACTGGACGTCTGTACGCGTTCGACATCTCGGAGCGGCGCCTCGCCAAGCTCAAGCCGCGCCTTGCGCGCAGCGGCCTGTCGAACGTGAACCCAGTGCTGATCGACAGCGAACACGACGCGAAAATCAAGCGCCTTGCCGGCAAGATCGACCGCGTGCTCGTGGATGCGCCGTGCAGCGGCCTCGGCACGCTGCGCCGCAATCCGGATCTGAAATGGCGCCAGTCGCCGGAATCGGTCGCGGAACTCGCGCCCAAGCAGGCGTCGATTCTGGCGAGCGCCTCGCGGCTTGTGAAGAAGGGCGGGCGCCTCGTCTACGCAACCTGCTCGATTCTGGAGGCGGAAAACGAGGCGGTCGTGCAGCAGTTTCTCGCCGATCATCCCGATTTTGCGCTGGTTCCGGCGCGCGAGGTGCTGGCTGAGCAGCGCATCGACCTTGAAATGGGCGATTACCTGTCGCTGTGGCCGCACCGTCATGCGACGGACGGCTTTTTCGCCGCCGTGCTCGAACGGCAGAGCTGAGCGGCGGGACGAAATGCCATAGGTCTGTCGGCCGGCTCAGGGCGTCTGGCCTCATCTGATGCGAGCCGGCCATTTCAGCGACATCATGCAAAACCGTATCTTTGCTCATCTGTTTGGCGATCTCACGCGCGACTTCGGCCAGCCTGCAATGCTCTGGCAAGTCGCCGTGCTGGTCGGCACGCTCGCACTGGCCTGGCTCTTTGCGCGCCTCGCGCGCCGGGCGCTCGACTTGCGCCGTCAAACGCGCTACCAGACGTTGCGCTTCGGCGCGGAAAGCCTGAACCGCGCGTTTTTTCCGCTGATCGGCGCGGCGCTGGTGTGGCTCGCGCGCGCGATTGCGGGCCGGTTCATCCACACGTCGCTGCTCGATCTGGCGTTGGTGCCGCTGTTCGGCATCGGCCTGATCTACATTGTGTTTTTCTTCGCTCGACGTGTGTTCAGCCAGGACGGCGAGACGCATCCGTGGCTTTTCCTCGTCGAAAAGATTGTCTCGCTGCTGGTCTGGGTCGGCATGGTCCTGACCGTGATGGGCATTCAGGACGACGTGATCGCGTGGATGGCGAGCGTGCATTTCCGCGTCGCCAATGCGCACATGACGCTGCTGTCGCTTTGTACCGGCCTGCTGTGGGTGTGCGTGACGATGATCGTCGCGATGTGGCTCGGCTCGGCGTTCGAAGACAGGCTCATGCGCGCCACCACGCTCGACGCCAATCTGAAAGTCGTGGTGGCGCGCGTCGGCCGCGCAGCCTTCGTGCTGGCGGCGGTGCTCGTCAGCCTGTCGCTCGTCGGCATCGACATTACGGTGCTGGGCGTGTTCGGCGGGGCGCTCGGCGTGGGGCTCGGGTTCGGGCTGCAGAAGATCGCCAGCAACTATGTGTCGGGCTTCATCATCCTGATCGACCGGTCCTTGCGGATCGGCGACACGATCAACGTGAGCGGCCTGCAAGGCATGGTCACGCAGATTCGCACCCGCTACACGGTGGTGCGGGGCCTGGACGGCATCGAGACGCTGATTCCGAACGAGAAGCTGATTACCGACGTGGTGCAGAACCAGTCGTCCTACCTGACGCGCGGCTATGCGAAGGCGGCCGTGCAGATCGCCTATACGGCCGACGTCGAGCAGGCCATGGCGCTGCTCGCGCAAGCCGCCGAGAACGTGCCGCGCGTGCTGACGGACCCGGCGCCGACCCCTTATCTGGTGGGCTTCGGCGCCGACGGCATCAACCTTGAGCTCGGTTTCTGGATTGCCGATGCCGCAACCGGCACGTCGGCTGTGCGCTCGGCGGTCAATCGCAATATCTGGCAGCTCTTCTCCACGCACGGCATTTCCATTCCGTTCGCGCAACGGGAAGTGCGCATCATCGGGGCCGCCGGCACGGTGGCGAATCTCGGTAATCCGATTGCCCAACCGGTAACGATGACCGGTGCGGCTGCCAACCAGGCGGGCAACGAGGCAGACAACAAGGCAAACAACGCTCTTTAAGGGCACTTCCCCGCGCGCGGCTGGTCGAAATTCCTTCGACGCAAGCTATCGCCCGTTGATGTCGCACAAAAAATCCCTATTTGTTACAAACACTTGGAACGCTTCCAGTAGAATGTCGTCCAATCCCGCTGTATGCTTTCACTTTCTTGACACGTGCGGTTCGCGCGTGCCTCGTGTCTCTCGTTTCACAGGTAAATTGCCTTGTTGAATTCCTTGCTCGATTTCCTTGCCCACGGCCTGATGCACTTCTCGTGGTGGCAACTTGTGCTGTACACGCTCGCGGTAACGCACGTCACCATCATCGGTGTGACGGTGTACTTGCACCGCTGCCAGGCGCACCGCGCGCTGGAGCTGCACCCGGTCGTCAGTCATTTTTTCCGTTTCTGGCTGTGGATGACCACAGGCATGCTGACCGGCCAGTGGGCGGCTATCCACCGTAAGCACCACGCCAAGTGCGAGACGGAAGAAGATCCGCACAGCCCGCAAACCCGCGGCATCTGGAAGGTATTGCTGGAAGGCGCGGAACTGTATCGCGCCGAAGCGAAGAACGAAGAAACCATGCGCAAGTTCAGTCACGGCACGCCGAACGACTGGATGGAACGCAACGTCTACACGAAATACCCGATTCTCGGCGTGAGCCTGATGATGGTGCTGAACGTTGCGCTGTTCGGTGCTGTCGGGCTGACCGTCTGGGCCGTGCAGATGGTGTGGATTCCGTTCTGGGCCGCCGGCGTGGTCAACGGTCTTGCGCACTTCTGGGGCTACCGCAACTTCAATTCGTCGGACGCCAGCACCAACATCTTCCCGTGGGGCATCATCATTGGCGGCGAAGAGCTGCATAACAATCACCACACGTATGCGACTTCGGCCAAGCTGTCGAACAAGTGGTACGAGTTCGACATTGGCTGGATGTACATCCGTATCATGTCGGCATTTCGCCTGGCCAAGGTGAAGAAGGTTGCGCCCACGCCGCGTCTGACTACCGGCAAGCTTGTGCTCGACCAGGACACGCTGCAGGCCGTTCTGGCCAACCGCTATGAAGTCATGGCGCGTTATGGCAAGGCGCTCAAGCGCGCGTACCGTCAGGAGCTCGCGCATCTGAAGGAAGTCGGCGCACGCGAAAAATACCAGCTCATGCGCGGCGCGCGCAGCTGGTTCCACAAGGAAGAAGCGGGACTCGACGAGCCGCAGAAACGTCTGCTGCCGCAAATTTTCGCGAACAGCCAGAAGCTGAAGACCTACATCGACATGCGCAATGAACTCGCGGCAATGTGGGAGCGCTCGAATGCGTCGCGCGATCAGTTGCTGGTCCAGTTGCAGGACTGGTGCCACCGCGCCGAGGCGAGCGGCATCAAGGCGCTGCAGGAATTCGCGATGCGACTGCGCCGTTATGCTTGATCACGAAATCCATTAAAATTTCGTTACGTCACAAAACCCCGCGTTGGCGGGGTTTTGCTTTTTGGGCCGCCGAAAATGCAGCATGACACGAGGGCAATCAGCGGCAGCAAAGCGAAGGCAGAGGAAACTATGGATCAGCAGGCGATCAGGACGATCGAATACGATCGGCCGCAGGCGCAGGGTACTTCGTGCGGAATCGGACAGGCGTGGGCAAAGGTGCCGGACACGCCGTCGGCGGAGCAGAAGGTGGCGCTGAAGGAGCGCATCCGCGCATTGCTCGTGCGCGAGAAGGCTGTGCTCGTGGCGCACTACTACGTCGATGCCGAATTGCAAGAGCTTGCCGACGAAACCGGCGGCTGCGTGGCCGATTCGCTGGAAATGGCGCGCTTCGGGCGCGATCACGATGCGCAGACGCTGGTCGTTGCAGGCGTACGCTTCATGGGCGAAACCGCGAAGATTCTGAGCCCCGACAAGCGCATTCTGATGCCCGATCTCGACGCGACGTGTTCGCTCGACCTCGGCTGCCCGGCAGATGAGTTCTCGGCTTTCTGCGACGCCCACCCGGACCGCACTGTCGTGGTGTACGCAAACACTAGTGCCGCGGTGAAGGCTCGCGCAGACTGGATGGTGACTTCGTCGATCGGACTGGAAATCGTTGCCGACCTGCACGCGCGCGGCGAGAAAATCATCTGGGCGCCGGACAGACACCTGGGCGCTTATATCCAGAAGAAGACCGGCGCGGATATGCTGTTGTGGCAGGGTTCGTGCCTCGTGCATGACGAATTCAAAGGTATCGAACTCGACCTGCTTCGCGCAGAGTATCCGGGCGCGAAAGTGCTGGTGCATCCGGAGTCGCCAGCCAACGTGGTAGCGCTCGCCGATGTCGTCGGTTCGACCACTCAGTTGATCGACGCGGCGCGTACGCTCGATGCGACGCATTTCATCGTGGCCACGGACCTGGGCATTCTGCACAAGATGCAGCTCGCGGCGCCGGGCAAGACGCTGATTGCCGCGCCCACGGCCGGCAACAGCGCCACGTGCAAGAGTTGCGCGCACTGTCCGTGGATGGCGATGAACGGTCTCGCGAACCTGGCGGATGTGCTCGAGCGTGGTCACAACGAGATTTTCGTCGACCGTGCTATTGGCGAGCGGGCGCGCGTGCCGATCGACCGGATGCTGGACTTCGCGGCGCGTCACAAGAAGCGCGTGCGGGCAAGCGGCGACCTGGCCCGCGACGCGCAGTTGTATTCGAACGTGGGGGCGGCTTGATGAACGCGGTAGCGCAAAGCTCAGCAACAGGCCGTTCCGCCGGTTATAGCCCGGCCGACGCTGTATCGCCGCTGTTCGCCGAAATCCGCTCGCAGTACGGCGCGGCGTTCGACGCTGCGCTCGCGCGCAACGTCGCGGACGCGCTTGCAGAAGATATCGGCAACGGTGATCAGACCGGCCGCCTTGTCCCCGCGGACGAAGTGCGCGACGCGCGTGTGATCGTTCGCGAGGACGCAGTGTTGTGCGGCGTGCCCTGGTTCAATGCCGTCTTGCGCCAGGTTGATCCGCGCATCGAAGTCCGATGGTGTTATCGCGAAGGCGAGCGGATGTCGGCGGACACTCCTGTGTGCGAACTACGCGGGCCGGTCCGCGCGCTGCTTACCGCCGAACGCAACGCGCTCAACTTCCTGCAGTTGCTCTCCGGCGTGGCGACTGCCACGCGACGGTACGTCGACGCGATATCCCATACGCGCACGCGTATTCTCGACACGCGCAAGACTTTGCCCGGCTTGCGGCTCGCGCAGAAGTACGCGGTGCGTGTGGGCGGCGGTGCGAACCAGCGGCTCGCTTTGTACGACGGCATTCTGATCAAGGAAAACCACATCGCCGCCGCGGGCGGAGTGGGCCCAGCCATGAGTGCAGCGTTGGCACTGAACGCCGGCGTGTCGATACAGATCGAAGTCGAGACGCTGGAGCAGCTGGAAACCGCTCTGGCGCATCGCGCGCAATCCATTCTGCTCGACAATTTTTCGTTCGACGCAATGCGTGAAGCCGTCCGCATCACCGCTGGACGCGCAGTGCTGGAGGTGTCGGGCGGCGTGAACTTCGACACGGTCAAGACGATCGCGGAAACGGGCGTCGACCGTGTGTCCATCGGAGCGCTGACGAAAGACGTGCGCGCGACCGATTACTCTTTGCGGATCGTCTGACGCGGGTTTGCCGCGACCACGCGGTTCACCGAACGCCATCTGTGGCCCGAGCGGGCAGGCATGGCGTTGCCGGTTGCATCTGCTTGGTCCGTTGCCGTCACATCCTGCAAACGGATGCCTGCGGGCACAACGCCAAGCGCCACGCCCTGCGGGCACCGGCCCGCCCAGGCCCGCTTGCGTCACACGTTCCTGTTGCGTACGTGCTCAGGCGAAAGCACCGTCGGCAAGGCTTTAGGCAACGTTGCAGGCCAGTCGCGGCTGAAATGAAGGCCGCGGCTTTCGCGCCGTGAGCGGGCGCCGTCGACAATCAACGAAGCCACGTCCACCAGATTGCGCAACTCCAGCAGGTCGCGGCTCACCTTGAAGTTCGCGTAGTACTCGTGAATCTCCTCGCGCAATAAGGCGAGCCGGTGCCGCGCGCGGGCGAGCCGTTTGTCCGTTCGCACAATGCCCACGTAGTTCCACATGAGCCGGCGAAGCTCGTCCCAGTTGTGTGCGACCACCACTTCCTCGTCCGGGTCCGACACGCGGCTTTCGTCCCAATCCGGCAATGGTGCGTGAACAGCGCCGCTAAAACCTTCTTGCTCCATGGCGCGTGCGGCCGAACGGCCAATCACGAGACACTCGAGCAGCGAATTGCTGGCGAGGCGGTTGGCACCGTGCAGCCCGGTGCACGATGTTTCTCCGACTGCATAGAGACCCGCCAGGTCGGTACGGCCCGCGAGGTCCGTGACGACGCCGCCGCAGGTGTAGTGCGCCGCCGGCACGACCGGAATCGGTTCCTTTGTGATGTCGATGCCGAATTCCATACAGCGCGCAAGGATGGTCGGAAAATGCTCGCGAAGAAAGTCCGCCGGCTGATGGCTGATGTCCAGATACACGCAATCAATGCCGCGTTTCTTGATCTCGAAGTCGATCGCGCGAGCGACGATGTCGCGCGGCGCAAGTTCGGCGCGCTCGTCGTGATTCGGCATGAAACGCGTGCCGTCCGGCAGCTTCAGCAGGCCGCCTTCGCCGCGCACGGCTTCTGAAATCAGAAACGACTTCGCGTACGGATGAAACAGGCAGGTCGGGTGGAACTGGATGAACTCCATGTTCGAGACGCGGCAGCCCGCGCGCCATGCCATGGCGATGCCGTCGCCCGTCGCCGTGTCCGGGTTCGTGGTGTAGAGATAAACCTTGCCGGCGCCGCCGGTGGCGAGCACAGTGTGCGGCGCTTCAATCGTGACGGTGCGGCCGCGTTGCACGTCGAGCGCGTACAGGCCGTGACAACGGCGGCCCGGCAGTCCGAGCCGGTCGGACGTAATCAGGTCGATCGCGTAGTGATCTTCGAGCAGCGTGATATTCGGATGACGACGCACACGCTCGCTCAACGTGGTGACCACCGCGTGGCCAGTTGCGTCCGCTGCATGAATGATGCGCCGGTGGCTATGACCGCCTTCGCGAGTGAGGTGAAAGCCGAGTTCCGCGGCGTCGTCTTTCGTGAACGGTACGCCTTGCTCGATCAGCCATTCGATCGCGGCACGCCCGTTTTCGACGATGAAACGTGTCGCCGCTTCGTCGCAGAGGCCGCCGCCTGCAACGAGTGTGTCGCGTACGTGGTTTTCGACGCTGTCTGCCGAATCGAGCACCGCGGCAATGCCGCCTTGCGCCCAATCGCTCGCGCCTTCGGTCATCGACCGCTTGGCGATCACCGCAACCCGCCGCGTCTCTGCGAGGTTGAGCGCGACGCTCAGGCCCGCCAGACCGCTACCGACAATCGCCACATCGAATTCCATTGCTTGCATCTCCGTCTTTCGTTTTGCTGTGCCAGCGCGCGATTCACGCACTGCTAAAACGAGAAAGGATACGCGCCGCGGCGGTGGAGGGAAAGCTGGCCGGGTGGTATAGGACTGCGTCAACGCGAAGAGAGCTGCTGCGCGGGTGATCTGATAGGCCGGGAACAAGCGGAAGAAGACGCCTAAAGCCGGCCCAAGAGGCAAAAGCCCGCCCAAAAGAAAAAAGCCCCGCACTGATGCGAGGCTTTTTGCACATGTCTTTGCCTTCGTCAAAAGGCAGGAGAGCCAAGACTTACTTGATCTTGGTTTCCTTGTAATCAACGTGCTTGCGGACGACCGGATCAAACTTCTTGATCAGCATCTTTTCCGGCATGTTGCGTTTGTTCTTGGTGGTCGTGTAGAAGTGACCCGTGCCAGCGGTCGATTCCAACTTGATCTTGTCGCGTGCGCCTTTCGCCATGATTTACTCCTTAGGCTTCACCGCGTGCGCGCAGATCTGCGAGCACAGCGTCGATACCGTTCTTGTCGATCAGGCGCAGGCCGGCGTTCGAAATACGCAGACGCACCCAACGGTTTTCGCTTTCCACCCAAATGCGGCGGCTTTGCAGGTTCGGCAGGAACCGGCGCTTGGTTTTGTTATTCGCGTGGGAAACGTTGTTGCCGCTCATCGGCGCTTTCCCAGTTACTTGGCATACGCGTGCCATGAGAGCACTCCTAATACGCTAATTCTGAGTTCGAACGCCGTGAAAGTTTCCCGAAAAGAGTCGCGCTGAAATCAGGCACGTATCCTTTCCGGAACGCCTTGGTGGCTTCGGAACAGGGGGTTGGAAATAGGCAAACCGGAATTCTAGCAGGAAAAAGGCCGCAAAATCAAACCTTATTTGCGGCGGCGAGACGCGGCCCCAGGCCATTTGCGGCCGGGTTCACGCTTTCCCGATGCAGCCCAAACACCCCCGACAGGCGGTTCATCCGGCAGCGTCACGGCCAGCCGGCGCGGGCGAACGAGTACACACCCTCTGCGCCAATGACCAGGTGATCGACTAGTTGCACGTCGATTAGCGCAAGCGCCTCGCGCAACGAGCGCGTCAGGCTGCAGTCGCTCGCGCTCGGCTGCACGGCCCCGGACGGATGATTGTGCGCGACGATCAGGCTCGCCGCGTTGAGCGCCAGAGCGCGCCGCACGATTTCGCGCGGATACACGGCCATGCGCGTAAGTGTGCCGCGCGCGCTCTCCTCACTGCGGATCAACCGATGCCGGGCGTCCAGGAACAGCGAGACGAACACTTCCTGTGGCCGGCCGCGAATCAGGAGCCGCAGGTAACTTTCGACGACCTCGGGCGAATTCATCAGCGAGCGCCGGCGCATTTTGTCGACGAGCGAGCGGCGCGCCATTTCCATGATGGCGAGCAGTTGCGCTTTTTTCGCGGGGCCGATGCCGCGCAGGCCGTCGAAATCCGCGTAAGTCGCGTCGAGCATCGCCCGCAGCGAGCCGAAGCGGTCGAGCAGTTCGCGCGCCACGCTGAACACGTCGTGGCCCGGCAGTCCCGAGCCGAGCACGAGCACGATCATCTCGAGGTCTGACAGCACGCCGGGGCCCTGGTCGATCAGCCGCTCGCGAGGCATGTCGTGCTTGCGCCATTTTTGCGACTTGCGCCCTGGACGCGCTTCAGGCGCTTCAGGCGCTCCTCGTGCCTCGGGCACCTCGTGTGCCTCTGAGGATCCAGAGCATTCAGAGGATTCAGAGGATTCAGAGGATTCAGAGGATTCAGAGGATTCAGACGCATCCGGAGCGCGACTGACTGGCGGAGAACGAGCGAAATCCAACGTTGCTTCGTCGATTGTGGACGCATAATCAGACATATACAGACAATTCCTCCGCTGGGGGGGCGGGCCAGGTGCGCGTGATGGACGCAAGCCGAGGCCGGCCATGTGGCTTACAATAGACGCTTTGCGCACGGCACGCCGACGGTTTGCCGCACGCGTCGGGCTGCGCCAGCGGCGCACGCGTGAGAGCGCGCTTCGATTGAGCGAGCACTGCATGAGCATCATCGACATTTCCGAAGTGAAGGCCGGTTCACACGTGACGCTTCACTACCGGCTTTCCCTTGCCGATGGCGCCGAAGTCATCAACACCTTCAACGACAAGCCCGCCACGCTGCTGCTCGGCGCCGGTCAGCTCGCGCCGCCGCTGGAAGACATTCTGCTGGGTTTGAAGGTCGGGCACCATTCGACCTTTCAGCTAGCCCCGGGCGTCGCGTTCGGTCCGCGCAATCCGGAGTTGATCCAGCGCGTGTCGCTTGCCACGCTGCGCGAAAACAGCATGATCGGTGAGGATTTTTCGCCGGGCGACCTGGTCGAATTCAACGCGCCTGGCGGCGGCCGCTACGCCGGCGTTCTGAAAGAAGTGAACGAAACGTCGGCCCTGTTCGATTTCAACCACCCGCTCGCCGGTCAGGCGCTGGCGTTCGAAGTGAAAATCATCGGGATTCTGTAAACATGAGCATCGCGGATACGACCCTAGCCGAAACCGAGATCCTGCTGGCGCAGCCGCGCGGGTTCTGTGCCGGCGTCGATCGGGCTATCGAAATCGTCGAGCGCGCCATCAAGCTGCACGGCTCGCCGATCTACGTGCGTCACGAAATCGTCCATAACGCTTACGTCGTCGAAGATCTGCGCAAGAAGGGCGCAATTTTCATCGAGCGGCTGGAAGAGGTGCCGCCCGGCAATACGGTTATCTTTAGCGCCCACGGTGTGTCGAAAGCGGTGCGCAGCGAGGCCGAGTCGCGCGGGCTGCGCGTGTACGACGCGACCTGTCCGCTCGTAACCAAAGTGCATATTGAAGTCGCGAAGATGCGCCAGGACGGCTTCGACATCGTCATGATCGGCCACAAGGGTCACCCGGAAGTGGAAGGCACGATGGGCCAGGCGGGCGAGGGCATGCATCTGGTCGAAGACATCGAAGACGTGCAGGCGCTCCAGCTCGCCGACCCGGAGCGGATTGCGTTTGTCACACAGACCACGCTGTCGGTAGACGACGCGGCCGAAATCATCCGCGCGCTGAAGGCCAAATATCCATCCATTCGCGAGCCGAAAAAGCAGGACATCTGTTACGCCACGCAGAATCGGCAGGACGCCGTTAAATTCATGGCGCCGCAGTGCGACGTAGTGATCGTGGTCGGCAGCCCGAACAGTTCGAATTCCAACCGGCTGCGCGAGCTGGCCGAAAAGCTCGGCGTGCCTGCCTATATGGTGGACTCGCCGGACCAGATCGATCCGGTCTGGGTCGAGGGCAAGCGCCGGATTGGCGTGACTGCCGGCGCTTCGGCTCCCGAAGTGCTGGCTCAGGCGGTTATCGCCCGTTTGCGCGAGCTCGGCGTGCGCAATGTGCGCGCGCTTGAGGGCATCGAGGAGAACATCGCGTTCCCGCTGCCGCGCGGCCTGGGTTTGCCGGCCTGAATCCGCTATAGCGATCGTCGTAAGCGCGCCTTCGGGCGCGCTTTTTTTTGGTCCTGGCGCCAGGCATCGCTGAAAAAAAACGGTGACACATCGAGCGCGCACAAACTTTTTTCGCCGCATCCACCGATTTTTTTTGAAATTTCATCTGGCACTCAATTCGTTTTGCACCGATACGTCCCCTTTTCCTTGTCGTAATCTTACTGCAATCTTTTTTGGCGCACTAAGATGGTGCGGGACCGAGCGGGCCTCCGTTGCTGTCCAGACCCGACGCGAACCGCGTGCTGATCAGGCGAGACGCGCTCAAGCCGCAACACTTGATGCAGCGCGCCACTGCCTTGGTGCAACTGATGCACGAAAATGAGTCGCAACCAGGTTGCGCCTTTTAGCCGGCCGTCGTCTCAAAATGCGGTTGCAATGCAGGAAAACCCTGCCGGTTCAACAATATTGCCCGTCGCAAAATTGGAGTTACAATGCGCGCGTTCTCAAGGCCTTAGGGCCTTTCGAACACGAGATTGAGCAAGGGCGGGAGACCTATTTAATGCGAGTCAAGTTTGCTTACGCCGTGTCCATCGCGGCCGCGGTTGCGATGTTGACCGCGTGCGGCAAAAAACAGGATGGCGAGGCGGGAGCAGGCGCATCGGCGACGACGGCGGCGTCCGCGGCGCCGGCAAGTGAAGCGATTGTCGTGAGGATCGGCCATGCGGCCCCGCTGACGGGCGGCATCGCGCATCTGGGCAAGGACAATGAAAACGGCGCGCGTCTCGCAGTCGAGGAAATCAATGCCCAGGGCCTGACAATCGACGGCCACAAGATCGACTTGCAACTGGACGCGCAGGACGACGCTGCGGACCCGAAAGCGGGTACCGCGGTCGCGCAGAAGCTGGTGGACGACCACGTGGTGGCGGTCGTCGGTCATCTCAATTCGGGCGTGTCGATTCCGGCTTCGAAGATTTATAGCGATGCGAGCATCGTGCAGATCTCGCCGTCGTCGACAAACCCCGCGTACACGCAGCAGGGCTTCAAGACGACCTACCGTGTCGTCGCCACCGACGCGCAGCAGGGTCCGGCGCTCGCCAATTACGCGACCAAGGCGCTGGGCGCCAAACGCATCGCCGTAGTGGACGATGCAACCGCCTACGGTAAGGGGCTCGCGGAAGAATTCGCGAAGACCGTCGAGGCGAATGGGGCGAAGATCGTCGCGCGTGAAGCGACGAACGACCGGGCCACGGACTTCCGGGCCATCCTCACGAAGATCAAGAGTGTTCATCCCGACGCAATCATGTTCGGCGGCATGGACGCAACGGGCGGGCCGTTTGCCAAACAGGCGGCGGCGCTCGGTATCAGGGCAAAAATCCTTGGCGGCGACGGCGTGTGTACCGACAAGGTAGGTGAGCTGGCGGGAACCGCCGTGCAAAACCTGGTCTGTTCGGAAGCGGGACTCGCGCTTTCGAAAATGGACAGGGGAGCGGACTTCGAAAAGAAGTACGTCGACCGCTTCCACACGCCGGTGCAGATCTACGCACCGTTCACGTATGACGCTGTGTACGTGATTGTCGATGCAATGAAGCGCGCTAATTCGATCGAGGCGCCCAAGGTGCTGGCTGCGATGCCGTCCACCGATTACAACGGGGTAATCGGCCGCATCGCGTTCGACGACAAGGGTGATTTGAAAGAGGGCGCCATTACGCTTTACGACTTCAAGGACGGCAAGAAAGCGGTTCTCGACGTCGTGAAGATGTAATGACGGGACGTTCAGCCTGACGGCACCGAACCATCCAACGGTGCCGTTTTTGCATCCGCCGCAGGCGAGCCAGCGACTGTGACCCAGTCGTCGTGGCAAACCGGCGGCAGATAAACCCTTACCGGTCTTTTACATCAGTACCCGCAGTGCCGTTGAGATTCCGTGATGCATCACCGCCCACCGGCTGATGAGGAACGCGAATCCAGTCGCACGGGCTAAGGAGCATTAAATGGATATCTTCATCCAGCAGATCCTAAACGGACTGGTGCTTGGCAGCGTTTATGCCATCATCGCACTGGGCTATACGATGGTTTACGGCATTCTCGGCATCATCAACTTCGCTCACGGCGATGTGTTGATGGTCGGCGCGATGGTTGCGCTGTCCGCCATAGGCGTGCTGCAGAACCACTTCCCCGGCTTGGGCAATGTGCCGACGCTGTGCATCGCGCTGGCGATTGCCGCCGTGGTCTGCGCGGTAGTCGGCTACACGATCGAGCGCGTGGCCTACCGGCCGTTGCGCAAGGCGCCGCGTCTCGCGCCGCTGATCACCGCGATCGGCGTGTCGATCCTGCTGCAGACGCTCGCCATGATGATCTGGTCGCGCAACCCGCTGCCGTTCCCGCAGCTCCTGCCCACCGACCCGCTGAACGTGATCAAGGCCACCGACACGACGCCCGGCGCCGTGATCTCGATGACTGAAATCGTCATCATCGTCGTCGCGTTCCTCGTGATGGCGGGCCTGCTGCTCCTCGTGCACAAGACCAAGCTCGGCCGCGCAATGCGCGCGATTGCCGAGAACCCGGGCGTCGCCTCGCTGATGGGCGTGAACCCGAACTTCGTGATCTCGGCCACCTTCATGATCGGCTCGGCGCTTGCTGCGCTAGCCGGCGTGATGATCGCGTCCGAATACGGCAACGCGCACTTCTACATGGGCTTCATTCCCGGTCTGAAGGCATTCACCGCGGCGGTGCTGGGTGGCATCGGCAACCTCGGCGGCGCGATGGTCGGCGGCGTGATTCTGGGGCTGATCGAACAGTTGGGCGCAGGTTACATCGGCAACCTGACGGGTGGTGTGTTCGGCAGTAACTATCAGGACGTGTTTGCGTTCATCGTGCTGATCATCGTGCTGGTGTTCCGTCCGTCGGGTCTGCTCGGCGAACGCGTTGCGGATCGCGCTTGATCCAGGCCAAGGAGTAAATCAAATGACCTCAATTCAACCGATCGAGCCGTCCACGACGCTCATTCCCGAACGCAACCTGGCGAAGACGCTGACGGTCGGCATCATCACCGCTGTGCTCGTGATCGCCGCGCCGATGATCATTGGCACCGCCGGCGGCAACTACTGGGTCCGCGTGCTCGACTTCGCGATGCTGTACGTGATGCTCGCGCTCGGCCTCAATGTGGTGGTGGGCTTCGCCGGCCTGCTGGACCTCGGCTACATCGCGTTCTACGCGGTCGGCGCGTACACGGCGGCGCTGCTGTCCTCGCCGCACCTGTCGTCGCAGTTCGAGTGGATCGCGCACATTGCGCCGAACGGTCTGCATGTGCCGTTCCTCATCATCGTGCCTTGCGCGATGGCGATCGCCGCGCTGTTCGGCGTGCTGCTCGGTGCGCCGACGCTCCGTTTGCGTGGGGACTACCTCGCCATCGTGACCTTGGGCTTCGGGGAAATCGTGCGGATCTTCCTGAACAACCTCGACCGTCCGGTGAACATCACGAACGGCCCCAAGGGCATCACGGCGATCGCGCCGGTGCATCTGGGCGACTTCAGCCTCTCGCAGACGCACTCGCTGTTCGGTATGCAGTTCCCATCGGTGTACTCGTACTACTACCTGTTCGTGCTGGCCGCGCTGCTGGTGATCTGGGTGTGTACGCGGTTGCAGCATTCGCGTATCGGCCGTGCCTGGGCCGCGATCCGCGAAGACGAAATTGCCGCCAAGGCCATGGGCATCAACACGCGTAACGTGAAGCTGCTGGCATTCGCGATGGGCGCGTCGTTCGGCGGCCTGTCGGGCGCGATGTTCGGCGCGTTCCAGGGCTTCGTGTCGCCGGAATCGTTCACGCTGCCGGAGTCCATCGTCGTTCTGGCTTGCGTGGTGCTGGGCGGCATGGGCCACATTCCGGGCGTGATTCTCGGCGCTGTGCTGCTCGCTGTGCTGCCGGAATTCCTGCGCTCGACTATGGGCCCGCTGCAGCACATGATCTTTGGCCATGAGATCGTCGACACGGAAGTGATCCGTCAGCTGGTCTACGCACTCGCAATGGTGCTGATCATGCTGTACCGCTCCGAAGGTCTGTGGCCTTCGCCGAAGCACGAAGACAAGATTGCGAAACTGTCGAAACGGGCCGGCAAGAAGCCGGTGCGCGCGTAACCGGCGCAGGGCCGCGGCCCCGCATGGGACCGGAGCAGGGCGCGAAAGCGCGAGCTCCGGTCGACAAAGGAGAACATACATGAGCGACAACATTCGACTGTCGGTGAAAGGCGTCAACAAGCGTTTTGGCGGTTTGCAGGCGCTGTCCGACGTCGGCCTGGAAATCAAGGCCGGCCAGATCTACGGTTTGATCGGCCCGAATGGCGCCGGCAAGACCACGTTCTTTAACGTGATTACGGGCCTCTACACGCCCGACTCGGGGGACTTCAAGCTCGACGGCCAGAACTACACGCCGACCGCGGTGTATCAGGTGGCGAAGGCCGGCATTGCGCGCACGTTCCAGAACATTCGTCTGTTCGGCGGCATGACCGCGCTGGAAAACGTGATGGTGGGCCGGCATGTGCGCACGAAGCACGGCCTGCTCGGCGCAGTGTTCCAGACGCCGGCCGAGCGCAAGGAAGAGCGCGAGATCAAGGAGCGCGCGATCGAACTGCTGGAGTACGTCGGCATTGCGCAGTACGCGGACTACACGTCGCGCAATCTGTCGTATGGCCACCAGCGCCGTCTGGAGATTGCGCGCGCGCTGGCAACGGATCCGAAACTGCTCGCGCTCGACGAACCCGCCGCCGGCATGAACGCGACGGAGAAGGTCGAACTCACGCGCCTGCTCGACAAGATCCGCGCCGACGGCAAGACGATCCTGCTCATCGAGCACGACGTGAAGCTCGTCATGGGTCTGTGCAACCAGATGACGGTGCTCGACTACGGCAAGGTGATCGCGCAAGGTCTGCCGCAAGACGTGCAGAAGGATCCTAAGGTGATCGAAGCTTATCTGGGTGCAGGAGTCCACTGATGTCCACGACGCAAACCATGTTGAAAATCAAGGGCCTGCAGGTCAATTACGGCGGCATCCAGGCAGTCAAGGGCATCGACCTCGAAGTCGGGCAGGGCGAACTCGTCACGCTGATCGGCGCGAACGGCGCGGGCAAGACCACGACGATGAAGGCAATCACGGGTCTGAAGCCGTACGCGGCGGGCGACATCGAGTACATGGGCCAGTCGATCAAGGGCGTGCCGCCGCACGAGCTGCTCAAGCGCGGCCTCGCGATGGTGCCGGAAGGCCGCGGCATCTTCGCGCGCATGTCGATTGTCGAGAATATGCAAATGGGCGCGTACCTGCGCAGCGACAGCGACGGCATCAAGGCCGACGTCGAGCGCATGTTCGGCTTCTTCCCGCGTCTGAAGGAGCGCGCCACGCAGTTCGCGGGCACGCTCTCGGGTGGCGAGCAGCAGATGCTGGCGATGGCGCGCGCGATCATCTCCAAGCCCAAGCTGTTGCTGCTCGACGAACCGTCGATGGGTCTGTCGCCGATCATGGTCGAGAAGATCTTCGAAGTGGTGCGCGCGATTTCCGCCGAAGGCATGACGGTGCTGCTCGTCGAGCAGAATGCGCGTCTCGCGCTGCAGGCGGCGAACCGCGGCTATGTGATGGACTCCGGTCTTGTCACCATGTCCGGCGACGCGAAGCAGATGTTGGACGATCCGAAGGTGCGGGCAGCTTATCTGGGTGAGTGAGCTAGCTGAGTAACCTGGTGATAAGCGCAGGTAACGCGCGCAGGTGATAAGCGAGTAGTTAGTCACTCACCTTCACCGCCGCTGAAAAAAGGCCGCATGCGTAAGCAGACGCATGCGGCCTTCGTCTTTGTAGGGCCTTGATGGAGCGTGCGGCGCGCCGTCTTCAACCCGCCGCAGTAGCGGCCAACTCGCCAAGACGCTTGCCGAGGCTGACCACTTCGTCCGCGCGGTAGCCTAGCGCCTCGTAAAACGCGCGCACCTCGCGCTTTGCGGACAACACCTGTAGATTCAGCTTCGGGCAGCCGAGCGCGGTCAACGCCTCTTCGACATGCGCGACGAGCCGCGTGCCGATGCGGTGCCGCCGCCACGCTTCGTCCACCGCGAGCGAGTAGAGCCAGCCGCGGTGACCGTCGTAGCCGCCCATCACCGTGCCGACCACGCGCTCGTTCAGCACCGCCACGAAAAACAGCTCCGGCTGAGTGGCGAGCTTGTTGGCAATCGACAGATGCGGATTGCGCTGCGGCTTCGTCGCGTCCCGATACTCTGGAAAAGCCTGCTGCCAAAGCGCAATCACCGCAGGCGTGTCGTGTGCGTCGAAGCGGCGGATGCAAAGCGCGTCGCTCGTGCTCATCAGGTGCTCCGGTTTCGTTACAGCGTGTCGAGAATCGAACGTAGCATCGCCATCATCTGGTCGATTTCTTCGTTGGTGACGTTGAGCGCCGGCATGAAGCGCAGCAGGTTCGGGCGCGCGGCGTTCAGCAGCAGACCGTCGGGCTGCATGTCGCGCGCCTTCTCGACGATCTGGTTGCCGATGTCCTTGCCGAGCAGCAGCGCCCGCAGCAGACCTTCGCCGCGCTCGCCCTTGAAGCCGCGCTCTTCCGACAACTCCAGCAGCTTTGCGCGCAGATAGTCGCCGCGCGCGCGCACGCCTTCGAGGAAGCCCGGCGCCGTGAGTTGCGAGATCACCGAATAGCCGACCGCCGTCATCAACGGATTGCCGTTGTAGGTGCCGCCCTGGTCGCCCGCTTCGAATACCGCGACCTCGGCTTTCGAGAGCAGCGCCGCGAGCGGCACGCCGCCGCCGATGCCCTTGCCGAGCGTCATGATGTCCGGCTCGATGCCCGACAGCTCATACGCGAACAACGTGCCCGCGCGGCCACAACCGCTTTGCACTTCGTCGACGATCAGTAGCAGGTTGTGCTTGCGGGTCAGCTCGCGCAGTTGTTGCATGAATTCGCGCGTGGCGGGAATCACGCCGCCTTCGCCCTGGATCGGCTCAAGCATCACCGCAACCGTCTTTGCATTGATCAGCTTTTCGACCGACGCGATGTCGTTCAGATCCGCTTTCGGAAAGCCCGGTACTTGCGGCGCGTAGATCGTGTCCCAGCCCGGCTTGCCGCTTGCCGACATGGTTGCGAGCGTGCGGCCGTGGAAGCTGTGATCGAAGGTGATGATCTCGAACGCGCCGTCCTTGAATTTCCTGCCCCACTTGCGAGCAAGCTTGATTGCGCCTTCGTTCGCTTCCGCGCCGCTGTTCGCGAAGAACACCTTGTCGAAGCAGCTATGCTGCGTGAGCAGGCCGGCGAGTTTGGCCATCGGCTCGTTGTAGAAAGCCGGCGACGGATTGAAGAGCAGCTTCGCCTGTGTGTTCAGTGCTTCGATCATGCCTTCGTTGCAATGACCGAGAGAATTGACCGCCCAGCCCTGAATGAAGTCCAGGTAGCGCTTGCCGTTGTTGTCGTAGAGCCACGAGCCCTTGCCGTGCGTGAAAACGATTTCGGGCCGGTTGGTGATGTACATCAGCGACTCGATCGGATACTCATTGAAATTCATGACGGCAGGCTCCAGACAGCGGGTAAGAGGTGGATGAAGGCGGATGAGGCGGAAAAGCAAAAAAGCCACGGCATGCCGTGGCTTTCATGATTCGAACAGCTTGCGCTTTGTATAGCGCGAATCCGTGACGAAGCCGGCGGCGTCCCTAAGGAAGCGGCGAGCGGCGACGTCGAAGTTCGGACTGGATGCGGTTCATGCGCGAAAGAATACGACAAGGAAAGCGCCGGTGTAAACCATGAATTTGCATCGATTCACGGCAAAGGGCGCAAACGCGAGTTGTGCGCGGCTGTCTTGATGCTGACATACGGCTCATGCGCGCAAAGCTCGATCGCTGTGCTGATCGGGCCTTGCGTGCAGAGATCTGGGCGGCTTGGGCCCCCGCCGGGACGTGTTGCAGCGGATTGCGTCGGGGCTCGTGGGCCGCGCTCCGCGGCGTTCGCTCAGACTGCGTTAGCCAGATCCGCCGCGCTCGTGAACGAGTCTGCGTAGAACTCGTCCTGGGGCAGGCCATGGTGCTGCGTGAAATCGCGCACTGCCGATTCCACCATCACGGGCGCACCGCACGCGTAGACCTGGTACGCGGACAGATCGGGCAGGTCCTCGATCACCGCGCGATGCACGAAGCCGACACGGCCCGTCCACGCATCGCTCGCGTCCGGCTCCGAGAGCACCGGCACGAACTTGAAGTTCGGAATTTCACGCGCCCATTGCTCGGCGAGTTCGAACAGATACAGGTCTTTCTTGCGACGCGCCCCCCAGTAAAGCGTCATCGGGCGGTCAAGGTTCTTGAATACCGCGTGCTCGACGATCGCCTTCAGCGGCGCGAAGCCCGTGCCCGATGCAAGCAGCACGATCGGCTTGTCCGAGTCTTCGCGCAGAAAGAAAGTGCCGAGCGGTGCCTCGAAGCGCAGGATGTCGCGCTCCTTCATCGTGTTGAACACGTGGTCGGTGAAGGTGCCGCCGGGCATGTGACGGATATGCAGCTCGATCGGGCCTTCCGCGTGCGGCGCGTTCGCCATCGAGTAGCTGCGGCGCTTGCCGTCCTTCAGAATGAATTCGAGGTACTGGCCGGCCAGATACTGAAGGCGCTCGTTCGCCGGCAGTTGCAGCTTGAGCACGATCACGTCGTCGGCCTTGCGTTCGATTGCGCTCACGCGGCACGGCAGTTTTTTCACCTGCACGTCGCCCACGCCCGCGACTTCGCGAATGTCGATTTCCAGATCCGAGCACGCCGTCGCGCAGCAGAAAAGCGCCATGCCACGCGTCTTTTCTTCGTTCGACAATGCCGACGACGAGTGCGCGCGCTGCTCCACCTGGCCGCTCACCACGGCGCCCTTGCACGAACCGCACGCGCCGTTCTTGCAGCCGTACGGCAGGCCGATGCCCTGACGCAATGCCGCGGTCAGTACCGGTTCGTCCTGTTCTACCTGAAACTGCCGGCCGCTTTGCCGGAGCGTGACGTTGAATGCCATAAGTGTGCGAAATGGAAAAGTCGGTAATCGTAAATTGGTCGCAAGGCCAGTGAGACGAGCGAGCCCAGTGAGACCGGCAGGAACTACAGCGCCAACAGAGCCGGCAACACCGGCGTCCGCTGCCCGCGGCGCTTGACGGCTACAATGCGTGCACCATGAAAGCGACACGAACCTTCCGCCGTCCGCGCGTGTTGATCGTAGGTTGCGGCGATGTCGGCATGCGCTGTGTGCCACTGCTGCGGCCGCACGCTCACGTCTTCGCCCTTACCAGCCACGCGGAGCGCAGCGCCGAATTGCGCGCTGCCGGTGTCTCGCCGTTGCTCGGCGATCTCGACGATCGCCGCAGCCTGAAACGGCTTGCGGGCCTCGCGCCGACCGTGCTGCATCTCGCCCCTCCGCAGAAAACCGGCGACGACGACCGCCGTACCCGCGCGTTGCTCGCCACCTTGGGCATGCGCCGCGACGTTGCCTTGCCGCGCACGGCTGGCAGCTTTGCGCCGATTGGACGCTTGCGCCGCGCGCGCGCCTCGTGGGCAGCAACTGAACCAGCCAATATTGTACCCGACGGTGTTCGCCGCACCGCCGCTTCGCGTGCGCCGCTGCGCCTGGTTTACGCGAGCACCACGGGCGTGTACGGCGATTGCGGCGGCGCGTGGATCGACGAGACACGTAGTGCGGAGCCGGCCAATGCGCGGGCGAAGCGGCGCGTGTGCGCCGAACGCCAACTGCGGCGCGCGACGGCCCGCGGCACGATTGCCGCGAGCATCGCGCGGATTCCTGGCATTTATGCGGGCAATCGCCTGCCGCTTGCGCGGCTCGAAAAGCGCACGCCTGCATTGATCGACGCGGACGACGTCTACACCAATCACATTCACGCCGACGATCTCGCCGCGATCCTCGTGCGCCTCGCCACGCGCGGGCGGCCGGCGCGCGTGGTCCATGCGTCCGACGACTCCTCGCTGAAGATGGGCGAGTACTTCGATCTGGTCGCCGATGCATTCGGCTTGGCGCGACCGCCGCGCATCACACGAGCGCAAGCGGAGCAGCAGATCGAGCCGACCTTGCTGTCGTTCATGCGCGAATCGAGGCGGCTCTTGAATCGCCGCCTGAAGGAAGAGCTGGGTGTGCGCTTGCGCTATCCGAGCGTCGGGCACTTTCTGCGCGAGGCAGGGGCCGGCAAGGCAGACGCGAAGTAACGTGTGCGGCGTCAGCGTGCAGCGCGCCAGCCGCGTCGCGAGCCGCAAAAAGCCCCGCAACACGGCAGCCATGACAAAGGCGCCTCGCGACGTGCGGGAAATACGAAAGATGCGAAAAATGCGGGCAGGCGCGGCCGCCGGCCGGAACGGCGGGGCGTGACAGCCGCACCGGATGCGCCGGCGGCCGCGCCGCTCAGGTAAGAGCCGGCAGCGCCTCGAGCAACAGGAAACACAGCAACCCGCCGATCAACGCGCCTATCAGGTTGGGATGGTATTTGTGTCGCAGCCGCATTGCGACCAGCAGTGCGCCGATCAGCAACACCGCGAGAAACGCGAACGCCACCATCACATATGAGTTCATGACTCCGCTATGGACAATCATGGCCCCTCCTTGAGCGCTTTCTAGTCTTTGTTTAGACGAGTATAGGGCGAGGCATGACGAACCGCATGCTGCGTCGCAGCGTCCGTGCGGCAGCGTTGCTTTGAAGCTGCGTTCGCGTACATGGATTGCGCCGACGGTCGCGCAAGCCCAGCGCGCAAGCGGTTCAAGGTTACGTGTTCGGCGTTGCCCGGAGCGATTCGAGCGCGGCTTCGTCAAGCCATTGCCATGCGCCCGGCGCGAGCGTCGCCGGCAATGCCAGTCCGCCCACGCGCTCGCGATGCAGCGCTTCGCAACGATTACCGGCCGCCGCGATCATCCGCTTGACCTGGTGATACTTGCCCTCCATCACGGTGAGCGCCAACGAGCGCTCGCCGCGCAGCTGCGCGGCGACGGCCGCGACCGGCTTCGACTCGCCGTGCAGCAGCACGCCGTTGCGCAGCAGGCTCAACTGCGTGTCGTCGACAGGATGGCGCGTGCTCGCCACATACACTTTCGGCACCTTGCGCTTGGGCGACGTGAACAGGTGCACGAACTTGCCGTCGTCGGAGAGCAGCAGCAAGCCCGTAGTGTCCTGATCAAGCCGGCCCACACATTGCACGCCCCGCTCGGCGAATTGCGGCGGCAACAGGCAGAACACGCTCAGATGATGCTGCGGATCGCGCGAGCATTCATAGCCCGCCGGCTTGTTGAGCAGCAAATAGGCACGCTCGTGGTACGGCCACATCACGCCGTCGACGTTGAAGCAGAACGACGCGTCTTCGGCCGGGAACTCAGCGTCGGCGTCGGTGCATATGATGCCGCCGATCGTGACGCGGGCGTCGGCAATCAGCGCGCGGCATTGGCGGCGCGAGCCGAAGCCCTGGGTGAAGAGGATGCTTTCGAGATTCATGGCGAGCGAAGAATAACACCGCACGAGGACACCGCACCAAGCGGGCGTGCCGAGCCGCGCTCAGTGCGACGCCGCCTGCGGTCCGGCGCATTCGCAAGGCCCCGCTGTGGCTTGCCGCAAATCAACTCGAACATGCAGCCAGCACCAGGGCAAACCCGGAAAAATGAAAATGAATTTTTTTTCGGACGATTTCCATGTAAATATACTTTCACGCATTCGCCTTACATGGTGAGGCGATCCGTGCTGCTTGCCGAGAGGCTGGCCCTGCGGTTGTCGAGCAAGTTGCCGATCCAGGTCGGCGATGAACCTGGCCGCGAAGTGGCCCAAGGGTCGCCCAGCACGTCGCCCACCAAGTCGCCTGCGAGCTTGTCCGCAAGCTTGCCTAAAAAAGAACCTTTCCCGCTAACCACCGCGCTGTATCACCCGCATGATTCATCAACCGTCCGTTGCATCCAACGGGGCTGAGCAGGCCATCGCCGCCCGCATCGAAGCGGCCATGCCCACGCTCACGCCGATTCATCGGCGCATGGGCGAGTACGTGCTCGCCAATCTGTTTCGCGCGGCCACCATGCGGATCGACGAACTGGCGAGCGTGGTCGGCGCGTCTGTCGCAACGGCCAACCGCTTTGCCCGCACGCTCGGCTTCGATGGTTATCCGCAGTTTCGCGAGGCGCTCGTGCGCGGCTTCGAGGCGACGCTGGCACCGGTCGAGCGCTTGCGCAGCGCGCAGGAGTCGCTGGCCGCCGGCGACAACGTAGTGGACGCGTCGCTCGAACAGGCGGCCAACAATCTGCACCTCACGCGCACCGCCATCGACAACGCCGCCGCCGAAGCCGCGGTCGAAGCGATCCTCGCAGCGCGCCGCGTGTTCGTGCTCGGCGCGGGCACGAGCGCGTTTCTTGCCGGCTTGATGGAACACGGGCTGATGGCGTATCACGACAACGTGCAGTCGCTTGCATTCATTGGCGGTCCCTCGCATGCCGCGCGGCGCCTGTTCAATTGCGGCGAGGGCGACCTTGTGATCGGCATCGCGTTTCCGCGTTATGTCGACGACACGATCGAACTTGCGCGCCGCGCAGCCACGCGCGGCGCACGCGTGCTGGCGCTGACCGACGGACCGCGCTCGCCGCTCGCGCAATTCGCCGACCTGTCGCTGTATGTGCGCTCGGAACGCCGGCTTGCGGCGAACGCGGACGCGGCGGTGCTTGCCGTGATCGAGGCTCTGTGCGACGCGGTTGCGTATCGCGCGAAGCGCTCAGTGAAAGCCGCCGCCGAAGTCACCGAATTCGTCTTGCCGTGGCTCACCGATCCGCTCTCCGTGTCCGCCCATCCGGCAGGCAAAGCTTCGGGCGACGCCGCACGCGAATCGGCGCGCACGACTGTTGCCAAAGCTTCCACGACCAAAGCCAGACCCGAACCCAAATCCAAACGATGAACACCAACGCAGTCATTGCCATTCACGGCGGCGCGGGCACGATTTTGCGCGCGTCGCTCTCGGCCAGCGCCGAGGCCGACTATCACGCGGCTTTGCACGCGGTGCTCACCGCCGGCCAGCGCGTGCTTGCCGAAGGCGGCAGCGCGCTCGACGCAGTGAGCGAAGCCGTGCGCCTGCTGGAAGACTGCCCGCTCTTCAACGCGGGCCACGGCGCGGTGTACACGGCGGCGGGCACACACGAACTCGACGCGGCGATCATGGACGGCAGTACCCTCGAAGCTGGCGCGGTGTGCTGCGTGAAGCGCGTGCGCAATCCGGTTCTGGCCGCGCGCCGCGTGCTCGAATGCAGCGAACACGTGCTTTTTACCGGCGAAGGGGCCGAGAGCTTCGCGGCCGCGCATGGGGTGGAATTCGTCGAGCCCGCGTACTTCGGCACCGAGGCGCGTCATCGTCAGTGGATGCTCGCGCGCGACCAGCAACGCGCGATGCTCGATCACGATGGCGCGAGCTTTGCGTTTTCGTCGTCGGCAGCGGCTGGCGGCGAACCCACGCCGCACGAACCGATCGATCCGAACCGCAAGTTCGGCACGGTCGGCGCGGTTGCGCTCGACGCGCACGGCCACGTCGCCGCAGCGACCTCGACGGGCGGCATCACCAACAAGCAGGTGGGCCGCGTGGGCGACGCGCCGCTGATCGGCGCGGGCTGCTATGCCGACGACGCCACCTGCGCGGTGTCCACAACCGGCTCGGGCGAAATGTTCATGCGCATGGTCGCCGCTTACGACGTCGCCGCGCAAATGGCCTATCGCAACGTGTCTCTGCAGGAAGCCGCGCACGACGTGGTGATGAACCGCCTGCCGAAGATCGACGGCCGCGGCGGCCTGATCGCCGTGGACGCGCGCGGCAACATCGTGCTGCCGTTCAATACCGAGGGCATGTACCGTGGTTTTGCGCATGTCGGCGCAACCCCGGTGACGGCCATCTACCGTTAGTTCGCTAACCTGAATATTGTTGGACAACGCCCGCGCGTTCGAACAGAAAGGAACCACCGTGCCGACTTCATCGCACACCGCCAGCCCGCTTATTGAAACCCTGCCGCCACAGCGCGTGCTGGCGGTCGACAACCTGTCGGTTGCGTTTCGCAGCGGCGGGACCACTTTCAATGCGGTGCGCAGTCTGTCGTTCACCGTGGAGCGCGGCGAAACGCTCGCGATAGTGGGCGAATCGGGTTCGGGCAAATCGGTGACATCGCTCGCGTTGATGCGGCTGATCGAGCATGGCGGTGGGCGCCTTGCCGGCGGCAGCATCGCATTCCGGCGCCGCGACGGCAGCGTGCTCGACCTCGCGAAAGCGTCGTCGGGCACCATGCGTTCGATTCGCGGCGCCGACATCGCGATGATCTTCCAGGAGCCGATGACCTCGCTCAACCCGGTCTTTACCGTGGGCGATCAGATCAGCGAGGCGATCTCGCTGCATCAGGGCAAGAGCCGCTCGGCCGCTTTCGCCGAAACGCTGCGCCTTCTCGAACTCGTGCGCATTCCCGAGGCGCGGCGCGTGGCGGGGCGCTTTCCGCATCAACTGTCCGGCGGCATGCGCCAGCGCGTGATGATCGCGATGGCGCTGTCGTGCAAGCCCGCCTTGCTGATCGCCGACGAACCCACCACCGCGCTGGACGTGACCATTCAGGCGCAGATCCTGCAACTGATTCGCGGCTTGCAGGACGAGATGAACATGGGCGTGATCTTCATCACGCACGACATGGGTGTGGTTGCCGAAGTCGCGGATCGTGTGCTCGTCATGTATCGCGGCGAAAAGGTGGAAGAGGGCGCTTCGGACGCGCTCTTTGCCGCGCCTTCGCATGCCTACACGAAGGCGCTGCTCGCGGCCGTGCCGCGTCTGGGCGCGATGCAGGGCACGGACCAGCCCGCGAAGTTCCCCATTCTGACGGTCGAGCAGGCAAGCGTGAGCGGCGCCGACGAGCCCGTGCGCCCCGTAGAGGCCGTCGCGAAAGAAGCGCAGCCGCGCGTCGACGAAGCCACGCCGCCCATTCTGCGCGTGCGCGATCTGGTGACGCGCTTTCCGGTCCGAAGTGGTCTGTTTGGCCGCCTCACGGGGCGCGTGCATGCGGTCGAGAAAGTCAGCTTCGACTTGCGGCCGGGCGAAACGCTCGCGCTTGTCGGCGAGTCGGGCTGCGGCAAGTCCACTACCGGCCGCTCGCTGTTGCGGCTTGTAGAAAGCCAGAGCGGATCGATCGAATTCAACGGCGAGGAAATCAGTTCGCTGACGGGCGCCGCATTGCAGGCGCTGCGCCGCGACATCCAGTTCATTTTTCAGGACCCTTTCGCGTCGCTCAATCCGCGCCTGACGGTCGGCTTCTCGATCATGGAGCCGCTCCTCGTGCACGGCGTCGCGCAAGGCGCCGAGGCACAGGGGCGCGTCGCCTGGCTGCTCGAAAAGGTGGGCCTGCCGCCCGAAGCCGCGCGCCGCTATCCGCACGAGTTTTCCGGCGGTCAACGGCAACGCATCGCAATTGCGCGTGCGCTCGCACTGAATCCGAAAGTGGTGATTGCCGACGAATCCGTCTCCGCACTCGACGTCTCGGTGCAGGCGCAAATCGTCAACCTGATGCTCGATTTGCAGCGCGAACTGGGCGTGGCCTATCTGTTCATCTCGCACGACATGGCGGTGGTCGAGCGCGTGAGTCATCGCGTGGCGGTGATGTATCTCGGCCAGATCGTCGAAATCGGCCCGCGGCGCGCGGTGTTCGAGGCGCCGCAGCACCCGTACACGAGAAAGCTGATGGGCGCGGTGCCGGTGGCGGACCCGGCGCGGCGCCACGCGAAACGCATGCTGGCCGCCGATGAGATTCCAAGCCCGATCCGCGCATTGAACGATGAACCCGCTGTGGCGCCGCTCGTCGCCGTCGGCCCGGATCACTTCGTCGCGCAGCACCGCGTGGGCGGCGCGTACTGAAAGAGCGGTCAAAGCAGTGAACAACAAGCTCCGGCGCAATCCGCCGGAGCCAATCGTCGAAACCACAACCCAACCTGTCTCAACTTGCAGCCTGGAGCCCACTCATGAACCTGCTGGTCCCGTCTTCTCCGTTTCGTTTGCGCGCGCTGCTCAGCGGCGGCGCAGTCGTGTTCGCGATGCTCGCGGGTAGCGCCGCGCATGCGCAAACCACGGCCGTGATGGCCGTTGCGTCGACCTTCACGACGCTCGATCCGTACGATGCCAACGACACGCTCTCGCAAGCCGTCGCGAAGTCGTTCTATCAAGGGCTGTTCGGCTTCGACAAGGACATGAAGCTCGTCAACGTGCTCGCCGACAGCTACGAAGCAAGCCCGGACGCGCGCGTCTACACGTTCAAGCTGCGGCACGGCGTGAAGTTCCAGGACGGCACGGACTTCAATGCCGCGGCAGTGAAGGCGAACTTCGACCGCGTGACGGACCCGGCGAACAAGCTCAAGCGCTACAACATGTTCAACCGTATCGAGAAGACCGAGGTGGTCGATCCGTACACGGTGAAAATCACGCTCAAGGCGCCGTTCTCGGCGTTCGTCAACGTGCTCGCGCATCCGTCGGCGGTCATGATTTCGCCGGACGCGCTGAAGAAATACGGCAAGGACATCGCGTTCCATCCGGTCGGCACGGGTCCGTTCGAATTCGTGAAGTGGGACCCGGCAGGCGACCTGACGGTGAAGAAGTTCGCTGGCTACTGGAAGAAGGGCTACCCGAAGATCGATGCAATCGACTGGAAGCCGGTGGTCGACAACAATACGCGCGCTGCGCTCATGCGCACCGGCGAAGCGGACTTCGCATTCCAGGTGCCGTTCGAACAGGCCGCGCAATTGCAGTCGAGCCCGAAGGTCGATCTGATCGCGTCGCCGTCGATCATTCAGCGCTATATCAGCCTGAACATGAACCAGAAGCCGTTCGACAATCCGAAGGTGCGCGAGGCGCTGAACTATGCAGTCAACAAGGAGGCACTGACCAAGGTCGTGTTCGCCGGTTACGCGACGCCGGCTGACGGCGTCGTGCCGCAAGGCGTCGACTATGCGGTGAAGCTCGGGCCGTGGCCGTATGATCCGGCCAAGGCGCGCGCGCTGCTGAAGGAAGCGGGCTATCCGAACGGCTTCGAAACGACGCTGTGGTCCGCGTACAACTACTCGACCGCACAGAAGGTGATCCAGTTCGTGCAGCAGCAACTGGCGCAGGTCGGCATCAAGGCGCAGGTGGAAGCCCTCGAGGCGGGGCAGCGTGTCGCGAAGGTGGAAAGCGCGCAGGACGCGGCCACCGCGCCGGTGCGTATGTACTACGCCGGCTGGTCTTCGTCGACGGGCGAGTCTGACTGGGCGATCACGCCGCTGCTCGCGTCGGTCTCGTTCCCGCCGAAGATGGTCAATACCGCGTACTACAAGAACGACACCGTCGACAGCGATCTGAAGCAGGCGCTCGAAACCACCGACCGCACGAAGAAGGCCGCGCTCTACACGGATGCGCAAAAACGCATCTGGGCCGACGCGCCGTGGATTTTCCTCGTCAAGGAAAAGGTCGTGTATGCGCGCAGCAAACGTCTGTCGGGTGCTTACGTCGCGCCGGACGGTTCGTTCAACTTCGACGAAATCGCGATCAAGTAACGAGCCGGGCGTGTGGCGCTGCAAGTTCTGAAAGGACACGCGGCGCCGCACGTTCGCGTGAGCGCAGTACGTGATATTTCGTTGCCTGTATCATTGCCGGATTGAGCTTTAATGCTGAACTTCCTCGTCAAACGTCTCTTTGGCTTGCTGCCGACGCTCTTTATCGTCGCGGTGCTGGTCTTTCTATTCGTGCATCTTCTACCGGGCGATCCGGCGCGGCTCGCCGCCGGCCCGGATGCCGACGAAGCGACCGTCGCGCTGGTGCGCGCCGATCTCGGGCTGGACAAGCCGATGCCGCAGCAATTCGCGCGCTTCTTCGTGAAGATCGCGCATGGCGACTTCGGCACCTCGACGCGCAGCAAGCGGCCGGTCAGCGAGGAGATCGGCGAGCGCTTCATGCCTACGCTGCTGCTCACCATCGCAAGCATGGTATGGGCGGTGGTGCTCGGCATGGGCATCGGCATTGTCTCGGCGGTATGGCGCAATCGCTGGCCGGACCGGCTCGGTATGACGTTGGCCGTGTCGGGCATCTCGTTTCCCGCGTTCGCGCTCGGCATGCTGCTGATGGAGGTCTTCTCGGTAAAGCTCGGCTGGTTGCCCATTGTCGGCGACGGTTCATGGCAGAGCTACATCCTGCCATCGCTCACGCTAGGCGCGGCTGTGGCGGCGGTGATGGCGCGCTTCACGCGCGCCTCCTTCGTCGAAGTGATGAATGAAGACTTTGTGCGTACCGCGCGCGCGAAGGGCGTGCCGGAGCGGCTCGTGATCGTCAAACATTGCCTGCGTAACGCCATGATTCCTGTCGTCACGATGATGGGGCTGCAATTCGGCTTTCTGCTCGGCGGCTCGATCGTGGTCGAAGTGGTGTTCAACTGGCCGGGGCTCGGGCGTCTGCTGGTGGATGCCGTGTCGATGCGCGACTACCCGGTGATTCAGGCGGAAGTACTGTTGTTCTCGCTGGAATTCATCATCATCAATCTGGTCGTGGACGTGTTGTACGCTGTGATCAATCCGACTATCCGTTTCAAGTGAGGCCCGCATGAGCACGACAGCCACCGAGCCGAATGCGGCCAAACCCGTGCGCGCCGAGCGCGCTATCCGTACGCCGTGGAGCGAGTTCTGGCGCAAGTTCCGCAAGCAGCACGTGGCGCTCGCCGCCGGTATTTTCGTGCTGCTGCTGGTCGCGCTCGCGATTGCCGCGCCGCATATCGTGCCCTACGACCCGGAGAATTTCTTCGACTACGACGCGTTGAACGCAGGGCCTTCGGCTGCGCACTGGTTCGGCGTCGATTCATTGGGCCGCGACATTTTCAGCCGCATCGTCGGGGGCTCGCGCATCTCACTCGAAGCCGGATTCCTTTCCGTTGCGATAGGCGCGGTGATCGGCACATTCTTCGGCTTGCTGGCGGGCTATTACGAAGGCTGGTGGGATCGCATCACGATGCGCGTGGCCGACGTGCTGTTCGCTTTTCCGGGCATTCTGCTTGCCATTGGCGTGGTGGCGATTCTCGGCAACGGCATGATCAACGTGATCTGCGCGGTGGCAATCTTCAGTATTCCGGCATTTGCGCGACTCGTGCGCGGCAACACGCTGATGCTCAAGCAACTCACGTATATCGAGGCGGCGCGCAGTATCGGCGCGTCGGACTGGACGATCATCGTGCGTCATATCCTGCCGGGCACGATCTCGTCGGTTGTCGTGTACTTCACGATGCGCATCGGCACCTCGATCATCACGGCCGCGAGTCTGTCGTTTCTCGGACTCGGCGCCCAGCCGCCCACGCCCGAGTGGGGCGCCATGCTCAACGAAGCGCGTGCGGATATGGTGACGGCTCCGCATATCGCACTGTTCCCGAGCCTCGCGATTTTCCTCACGGTGCTCGCGTTCAACCTGCTCGGCGATGGTTTGCGCGATGCGCTCGACCCGAAACTGGACCGCCCATGAGTGCCCTGGCGCCATTGCATGACCCGGGGGAGTTGCCAAGCCCGCCGCATGTCGGCGAATTGCCGGGCGGGCCGCTCGGCACGATTGCCGACGTCCACGGTGTGAGCGTCGGACATTGCACGCTGGCTCATGGCGCGCTGCAAACCGGCGTGACCGTGATTCGTCCGCATGCGGGCGATCCGTTCGTCGACAAAGTGCCGGCGGCGGCCTCGGTGATCAACGGCTTTGGCAAGAGTGCCGGGCTCGTGCAGCTCGACGAACTCGGCACGCTCGAAACGCCGATTGCGTTGACCAATACGTTCAGCGTGGGCGCGGTGGCGCAGGCGCAGATTCGCGCGGCCGCGCGGGCCAACCCGAGCATCGGCCGCGAGTGGCCGACCGTCAACCCGCTCGTGTTCGAATGCAACGACGGCTACCTGAACGATATTCAGGCGCTTGCCGTCGACGAACGGCACTACAACGACGCCTGCGCTGCGGCCAGCACGAACGTGGCGAGCGGCTCGGTCGGAGCGGGGCGCGGCATGTCGTGCTTCGATCTGAAGGGCGGCATCGGCAATGCTTCGCGAGTGGTGCAGGCAGCGGGGCGCGAGTACACGGTCGGCGCGATGGTGCTCGCGAACTTTGGGCGTTTGCCGATGCTGGTTGTGGACGGTCATCCTGTAGGGCGCGTGCTTGCGCAGCGCGCGGCGAACGCAGACGCACGACCGTCGGCGCATGCAGCAAACGTTGCCGGGGACACGAAGCCGGAACAAGGCTCGATCATCATGATCGTCGCCACCAACGCGCCGCTCGACGCGCGTCAGCTCAAACGCCTCTCGTTGCGCGCGGCAGCGGGACTCGCGCGGACGGGCTCTGTATATGGCCACGGCAGCGGCGACATAGCGCTCGCGTTCTCGACGGCCTACACGGTGCCGCATCGCGCGCAGTACGTTGAGTTGCCGCCGCTCGTTGCCGATCAGTGCATGGACCCGCTTTTTCGCGCCTGTGCCGACAGCGTCGAACAGGCCATTCTCGACGCGCTGTGGAGCGCAGAATCCGTGACCGGACGCGACGGCCGTCGGCGTCTGTCGCTACGCGAGAGCGTTCCCGATCTCGCGCAATTACTCAAACATACTTCCTGATGAAAGTCCTTATTTCTGCCGACATCGAAGGCGTCGCCGGCGTTTTTCACACGGAGCAGACGCGGGCGGGCAATGGCGAATACGAAGCCGCGCGCCGCTGGATGACGCTCGAAGCCAACGCTGCAATCGAAGGTGCATTTGCCGGCGGCGCGACGCAAGTGTGGGTCAACGACTCGCACGGCGGCTTTCGCAACCTGCTGCCCGATCTGCTCGACGAGCGCGCCCAGGTGGTGCTCGGCAAGCCGCGCACGCTCGGCATGATGGCGGGCCTCGAATACGGCGCGGCGCTCGTCTTCATGATCGGCTATCACGCGATGGCGCAAACGCGCGGCATTCTCGCGCATACCATCAACAGCTTTGCGTTCGCCCGCGTTTCGCTGAACGGTGTCGAGGTCGGCGAGGCGGGTCTGTATGGCGCGCTGGCTGAAGAATATGGCGCACAGGTAGCGCTTTTATCCGGCGACGATGTATTCGCCGAGGAAACCGCGCCGCGTTTTCCGGGCGCACGCTTTGTCGTGACGAAGAGCGCGACGGGACATGCGAGCGGTGTCACGCAGTCGCCTGCGAGTGCTCGCGCGGCTATTCAGAGCGCGGCCCGCGAGGTCGTGCAGCAGCATCTCGCCGCGGGTCGGGCGCCGCAAGCCGCGCGCGCTGCGGCAAAGCCTGTCGAGTGCGAGCTGCGTGTGCAGACAAGCGGGCTTGCCGATCTGTTCTGCCAATGGCCGACGCTCACGCGTGTCGATGCCGTTACGTTGCGCTTTAGCGCGGCGTCGGCGGAACATGCGGTGCGCATGCTGAACTGTTTGTCGGCGATGTCGTTCATGCTGCGGTAGTCGCCGTATGGTGGCCGCAAGTGGTAGCCCAAAGCGCACGCGGCCGGGCACTACTGCTGGCGGCTCAATTCGCGTGCGGCGCGGTCGATCACCTCGGCAATCGCGCCCGCATGCGACACCGGTGCGAGATGGCTCGACGCGATCGGCACGATGGTCGCGCCCATACGCTCCGCCATGAATCTTTCGACATCCGGCGACACCGCGCGGTCTTTAGTCGTCAGCACATACCACGACGGCTTCTCTTTCCACGCGACCTGGCTGACCGTTTCGTCGAAAGCGGCCGCGGCGATCGGCACCTGCGCGGCGGACAGCACGCGCGTCACGTTTTCGGAGACGTCGGCGGCGAAATCCGCGTGATACCTGCTGCGGTCAAGCCATAGAAAACCGCTCGAGTCCTTCACGATACCTGCGCCCGCCGGCATCGGCGCGGCGCGTTTCATGAGATCCATTGTTGATTCGTTGCGGTCCGGCGCAATTGCCGCGACGTACACGAGGCCGGCGACGTTCGGCGCATTCGCGCCCACTTCGGTAATGACCACACCGCCCCACGAATGGCCGACAAGAATGGTCGGCCCTTGCTGGCGGGCCAGTACGCGGCGCGTCGCGGCGGCGTCGTCGGCGAGCGAAGTGAGCGGGTTTTGCACGGAGCTCACGCGATAGCCTTTCTGCTGCAGTTTCGCGACGACGCCGTTCCAACTTGAGCCGTCGACGAATGCGCCGTGCACCAGCACGACGTTGCGCACCGGGCCTGTCATCGGCGCGGCGGCGGGCTCATGCGCGGGCTCACGCGCGGGCGTCATGCCGGAGGCGGTCGAAGGCGGAGTCTGCGGCACCGCAGCGGGCGCGGAACTTTGCGCGAACGCGCCGGACCCCGCGAAACAGAGACACAAGACGGCGGCGCAAAGCGGGCGTTTGAGCGGCATGCTGAATCTCCGGAGGCAAAAAACCGACTACGGCAACATACAGAAGCGGTGCGGCAGTGACAATCCCTATCCGCGGCCGAAGGTGCGGCTAAGCACGAAGCGCGGGTTGCCACCAGTATTTGGGCAATATCGGTCGCGGTAAAATTTTGGGTTCTGCCGGGACGGACCACAAGTCTGGCCGGGCGATCGGAAATCCATACACTGGGGCGTAATTTGAACAATGCACCACAGCAAGACGGCCTGAAGCGCGGGCTCAAGAATCGCCATATCCAACTGATCGCACTCGGCGGCGCGATCGGCACCGGCCTCTTTCTCGGCTCGGCGAGCGTGTTGCAGGCCGCGGGGCCGTCGATGATTCTCGGCTATGCCATCGGCGGCATCATCGCCTTCATGATCATGCGCCAGTTAGGCGAAATGGTCGCCCAGGAACCGGTGGCGGGCTCGTTCAGCCACTTCGCGTACAAGTATTGGGGCGACTTTCCCGGCTTTCTGTCAGGCTGGAATTACTGGGTGCTGTATGTGCTCGTCAGCATGGCCGAACTGACGGCGGTCGGCACGTACGTTCACTACTGGTGGCCGGGCGTTCCCACGTGGGTCTCGGCGCTGGTCTGCTTCGCCGGTATCAATGCGATCAACCTGGCGAACGTCAAGGCATATGGCGAGACGGAGTTCTGGTTTGCGATCATCAAGGTGGCGGCTGTGATCGGCATGATCGTGTTCGGCGGCTATCTGCTTTTTAGCGGGCAGGGTGGGCCGCAGGCGTCGATCAGCAATCTCTGGAGCCACGGCGGATTTTTCCCGCATGGCTTTCATGGCCTTTTCACGATGCTGGCCGTCATCATGTTTTCGTTCGGCGGGCTGGAGCTGATTGGCATTACCGCGGCAGAGGCGGATGAGCCGCAAAAGAGCATTCCGAAAGCCGTGAATCAGGTGATCTACCGGATTCTGATTTTCTACATCTGCTCGCTCGCGGTGCTGCTTTCGCTGTATCCGTGGAACGAGGTCGCGGCGGGCGGCAGCCCGTTCGTGATGATCTTTTCGCAGATCGGTTCCACGCTCACCGCCAACGTGCTAAACGTGGTGGTGTTGACCGCGGCGCTGTCGGTGTACAACAGCGGCGTTTATGCGAACAGCCGCATGCTGTACGGCCTCGCTGAACAGGGCAACGCGCCGCGCGCGCTGATGAAGGTCGACCGGCGCGGCGTGCCGTATATGGCCATCGGTTTGTCGGCGCTCGCCACGTTCACGTGCGTGATCGTCAATTATCTGATTCCGGCCGAAGCGCTCGGCTTGCTGATGGCGCTCGTGGTGGCGGCGCTGGTCCTGAACTGGGCGTTGATCAGCCTGACGCATCTGAAGTCGCGACGGGCGATGGTTGCCGCAGGTGAGACGCTCGTTTTCAAGTCGTTCTGGTTTCCTGTGAGCAACTGGGTCTGCCTCGCCTTCATGGCGCTGATCCTCGTGATTCTTGCGATGACCCCGGGCCTGTCGGTTTCTGTGTTGCTTGTGCCGGTGTGGCTGGTGGTGATGTGGGTGGGGTATGCGTTCAAACGTCGGCGTGCGGCCGCGCACGGCACGGCGCGGGTGGCTGGGCCGCAGAGCTGAGCGTGGAAGCAGGGCGGGCGCAGCGCTTCTCGGCCGACCGTTGAGTCGGGCGGCGTGGCGGCTCGCCGCTGCTGCTGTTCCGCTCGGCTGTGTTTGCGGTTTATGTTTTCCGTTGTTCGGCGGGTCGCACTTTTTTCGAGTGCTCCCGCAGCGGACAAGGAAGGCTCGGGCGTTTGCGGCCGCCAAAGCAAAAAACCCGCGAAGCGTTCGGCTAGCGCGGGTTTGCGATTTCGTCCTGTGACTTCTCAGAACTGACGACGAAAATGTTTGGTGCCCAGGGCCGGAATCGAACCGGCACGCCTTGCGGCGGGGGATTTTGAGTCCCCTGCGTCTACCAATTTCACCACCTGGGCAGGTCTTGCAGCGCACGCGTCAAAAGCTCTCGCGCGGCGAAGACGCAGATTATGGCCGAAAATCAGCCGACGGGCAAGCCGCTTGCAGTCGCCATCGGTACCTGTTCAAACGGTGCGCGAAAACCGTTCCAGCGTCTGCTGGCCGAGATAGCGGTCGAACACCATCGCGATGTTGCGCACGAGCATGCGCCCGGCCGTCTGCACTTCTAGCTTGCGATTGCTGAGCGACACAAGACCGTCTTGCTCGAAGCCGCGCAAGCGTTCCAGTTCGGGCTCGAACGTATCGGCGAAGTGGATGCCGTACATCGCCTCGAATTCGTCGAAGCGCAACTCGAGATTGCACATCAACTGCGTGATGACGTCGCGCCGCAGACGGTCGTCGGCACTCAGCCGCACGCCGCGCGTGATCGCGAGTTGGCCGGCGTCGATCGCGGCGGCATAGGCGGGCAGCTCTTTCGCGTTCTGCGCGTAGACGTCGCCCACCTTGCCGATGGACGAAGCGCCGAAGCCGATCAGATCGCATTCGGCCCGCGTGCTGTAGCCCTGGAAGTTGCGATGCAAGGTGCGCTGTGCCTGCGCGCGCGCGAGTTCGTCGGTGGGTAGCGCAAAGTGATCCATGCCGATATAGACGTAGCCCGCCGCGGTCAGACGCTCCACCACGCATTGCAGGATTGCAAGACGCATGGCAGGCGAGGGCAGCGTCGCCGCATCCATCCGGCGCTGCATCTTGAAGAGTTGCGGCATGTGCGCATAAGCGAACACCGACAGGCGATCGGGTGCGAGCTCGATCATCGTGTCGAGCGTGCGGCTAAAGCTCTCCACGGTCTGATGCGGCAGCCCGTAGATCAGGTCGACGCCGATCGAATGAAAGCCGGCGTGCCGCGCCGCCTGCATGACCGAGGCGGTCATGTCGAGCGGTTGAATCCGGTTGATGGCCTTCTGCACCAGCGGATCGAAGTCCTGCACGCCGAGGCTCAGGCGATTGAAGCCGAGCTTGCGCAGATGCGCAATGGTCTCGGGCGATGCTTCGCGTGGATCGACTTCGATCGAATATTCGGCCTCGTCGTCAGGCACGAAGGTGAAATGCTCGCGCGCAGTGCCGAGCAACTCGGCGAGTTCGTCGTTCGACATGAAGGTTGGCGTGCCGCCGCCCAGGTGTAATTGCGACACCGGCCGGCGCGTATCGAAACACGCGGCCTGCAAGGCAATTTCGCGTTTCAACCGTTCGAGGTACGGCCGGGCGTGCGCGCGGTTTTTTGTCGCGATCTTGTTGCAGCCGCAGTAAAAACAAACCGTGTCGCAAAACGGGATATGGAAGTACAGCGAAAGGTCCAGGGCCGAGGCGCCCGGATCGGCGGCAGCACGCAGATAGGCTCCGGGGTCGAAGTCGTCGCGGAACTGAAGGGCCGTTGGATAGGACGTATACCGTGGGCCGTTCGCGTTGTACTTGGCGAGCAGGTCGGGGCGGAACAGCGGATTGGCGGTGGTCATGAGAGGCTCGTCATGGATGGCCGCCGTGATGGAGGCGCCGGTCGTGCTGCTTGTGCAGTCCTGCTGCTCACCGCGTGGAAACGGCGTGAAAGCCGCGTGAAGACCGCGTGAAAACCGCATGCAGCGCGCCAGCGCTTCCTGAGCGTGGCCTTGAGTTGGATTCAGTGTACGGGAGCCGCCGTGCGCGCGATTGTGTAAAAAGGTCGCACGCGACACAGTGGCACAATGCGGGTCTGGCGCCGCGGCGCTCTGGTTCAATTCAGGAAGTGTGTTGTGAGTGATGCGTGCGATCGCGTGGCAAGACGCGAGTCTGTGTTCAATATGGCGGATCATGCGTGCCGGCCGGATTGCGGTGCGTGCTGTATCGCGCCGTCGATTTCGAGCCCGATTCCAGGAATGCCGGAAGGCAAGCCGGCGGGCGTGCGCTGCGTGCAGCTCGGCGACGACTTGCGTTGTGCGATCTTCGGCCAGCCGGAGCGGCCCGCCTGCTGCTCCGGCTTGCAGCCGCAGGTGGAGATGTGCGGCGCCAGTCGCGGCGAGGCGCTGCTGTGGCTCGCGCAACTCGAAGTGCAGACACAGCCGGGCGTCGCATGACGCGGGCGCTTTGACAGAGAGATAAGGCCGCAAGCGCGGTCGATTGGAGAAACCGTATGGCTCGATTGGTGGCGCCGGCTCGGCGCCGTTTTTTGCTCGCCGCGCTGGCAGGGGTGGGCGCGCTTGGTATGGCCTCGCTCAGCGCATGCGCGACGTCGACCTTTCCCTTCATTCCGTCGCACTACACGTTCTCGCAGCAGCAGGTGCAGGACGCCGTGCAGCGGAAATTTCCCTATCAGCGCACGGTCTCGCAAGTGTTCGACGTCGCGCTGAGCCATCCGGTGGTCGGCTTCCTGCCGGAGGCGAACCGCGTCTCCGTGAAGCTCGACGCGCACCTCGCGAGCCCCTTCATGCCGCAAGCGGTGGACGGCGTCTTCACGCTGTCGAGCGAACTCGCCTATGATGCGGCGAGCAAGTCCGTCGTGCTCAAATCACCGAACGTGGACAACGTGAGCGTGAGCGGCGGCGCACAGGCCTACACGCAGCAGATCAACGCGGCGGCCGCCGTGCTCGCCACGCAGTTGCTCAGCAATTATCCGATCTACACGTTCAAGCCCGAACAGTTGCAATTTGCCGGAGTCAACTACGAACCCGGTACAATCACCATCCTTACAAACGGTATACGCGTGCAAATCGTCGAGAAGTGACGCTGTGCGCGGCCGGCAGGGCCGCGCGTCGTCGCGCTGGCCGTGCCAGTTCCAACACAATCGAATCTATAGCGATGAGGGGCACGGATGGACTGGTTATTGGCTTGCAAGGCATTGATTCTCGGCATCGTCGAAGGCTTGACGGAATTCTTGCCGGTGTCGAGCACGGGGCATCTGATCGTTGCAGGCAGTCTGCTCAACTTCAACGACGCACACGCGAAAACCTTCGACGTGGTGATTCAGCTGGGCGCGATTCTCGCGGTGTGCTGGGAGTTTCGCCGCCGCATTGTCACGGTGGTCACCGGCTTGCCGAGCCGTCCCGAAGCGCGGCGCTTCACGCTGAATGTGATCATCGCCACCATCCCCGCGATCGTGCTGGGGCTGCTGCTCGAAAAGTCCATCAAGGCGGCGCTTTTTTCGCCGGTGCCGGTGGCGTTCGCGCTCGTGGTGGGCGGCGTGGTCATTCTGTGGGTCGAGGCGCGGCAGCGCGGGCAGGCAGGCGAGAGCAAGACGGCTCGCGTGCACGATGTCGACGACATGACCGCGATGGATGCGCTGAAGGTTGGCCTCGCCCAATGCTTTGCGCTGATTCCCGGCACGTCGCGTTCGGGCTCCACGATCATCGGCGGAATGCTGTTTGGCCTGGACCGGCGCGTGGCCACCGAATTCTCGTTTTTCCTCGCGATCCCCATCATGTTCGGCGCGACCGCGTACGAACTGTACAAAGACTGGCACACGCTGTCGGTCGACGCGCTCGGCCTTTTCGCAGTGGGCTTCGTGGCTGCGTTCATTAGCGCGTTTCTGTGCGTGCGGTGGCTGCTTCGCTATGTAGCCGGGCACGATTTCACGGCGTTCGCGTGGTATCGCATCGGCTTCGGCTTGCTGATTCTTCTGGTGGGTTATAGCGGCGCGCTTAGCTGGGCCGATTGAGTCCGCTGCGCTGCTTCTCGGCGCAATGAAAAAGGTCCGCCCGCCGCTTACCCGGCGACATAGGCGGACCTTTCTGTTTGAGCGCGTGTCCTCTTGCGGACAATGTTCCGGCGTAACAGTTGTTCTGGTTGTTCCGATCGCTCCGGCTGTTCCGCTTACCCGGGCTCGCCTTCGCGCTTGCGAAACACCAGATCCCAAACGCCGTGGCCGAGCCGCAGGCCGCGTCGCTCGAATTTCGTCACCGGTCGGTAGTCCGGGCGAGGCGCATAGCCGTCGACCGTGTTTTGCAACGATGGCTCGGCGCCCAGCACTTCGAGCATCTGTTCCGCGTAGTTTTGCCAGTCGGTCGCGCAATGCAGATAGGCGCCCGGCTTCAGGCGCGAGGCAAGCAACGCGACGAACTTCGGCTGAATCAGGCGGCGCTTGTGATGCCGTGCCTTGTGCCACGGATCGGGAAAGAAAATGTGCACGCCGTCGAGACTGTCGGGGGCGATCATCTGCTCCAGCACCTCGACTGCATCATGCTGGATGATGCGGATGTTGGTGAGCGCCTGTTCGCCCATCAGCTTCAGCAGTGCGCCGACGCCCGGTTCGTGCACTTCGACGCCGAGAAAGTCGTCGCCGGGACGATGCGCGGCGATCTCGGCGGTGCTTGCGCCCATGCCGAAACCGATCTCCAGCACGCGCGGCGCTTCGCGGCCGAAGACGCTGTTCCAGTCAGGCTGCTGCGGCGCGAACGGCACGACAAAGCGCGGGCCGAGTTCGTCCATTGCGCGGCGCTGGCCGGTCGACACACGGCCAGCGCGCGTGACGAAACTGCGGATGCGGCGCCGGTGCAAGGCCTCGTCCGGATGCGCGGCGGCTTGCGCTGGGTGGGCGCCGGTTTCGCTGGAGGGGGGCGGAAGGTCGTCGGGCAAGCCGGCGTCGTTTGGGTCGTGGATCATGGTCGATGCTGCTACAAGGGTGAAGGCTTTGCGTTGGCGCGGCGCGCTCAGGTGCATCATCAGGTGCGACGTCGGGTACATCGGGCGCCTCGTCATCAGGACGCGGCGCCGGCTGCGCTCATGCCGCCGCGCGTGATAGCGGCAGGCAGTTTGCGCCGATTGCCGCGCAAGGCAGCGCCGCTATAAAAAAGCCGCCTTCGTGGAGGCGGCTCGTGCTTGATGTCTGCCGACGGTGCAGCAGTAAGGTGGAGCGGGCGTTGCAAGTGCGCGTAAGGTAGCACAACGCAAAAGGGTGCGTCCAGACGGCGCGCACCTCGCGGCGGCATTCGCGAACGCGCTCACATTACGTTTCAATAACGGGTGGCGCCGTTTATATGATTTAATCGTCCTCCAAGCCAATTCTTCCTAACGATTAATTCAAGCGAATATCCGTTATGAGTCAGTATGCACACCGTCACCGCGAGGCAAAAGCGGCAAAAACCGCCTGGACAGCAATTGAGCCAACCCGCGTTCCGGCTTCATCGTCGCATGCACTTCGTCAAGCCATGCTCATTGAGCGTGTGCCGCTCGCGCAATTCAACGACCTGCTGTGGCTGATGGCGCAGGAGTCGGGCGGCACGGTGAATCTGCGCAATCCGCGCTCGGGCGCGCGGGGGCTTTTTCAATTGCTGCCGTCGCAATATGAATTGAATCCGGACGGCATCGGCTCATTCGGCAATGCGGTGGATGAATGCCGCGGCGGTATTCGATATATCCTCGGCCGCTATCACAATGCGGCGTCCGCGCGCCTCGCGTGGCAGGCTAACCAGTGGATCTGAGCTTGCAGGAAGGAATGCGCTTAGGGAGGTAGTGGAGCGGGCGATGGGAATCGAACCCACGGCTCTAGCTTGGGAAGCTAGGGTATTACCATTATACGACGCCCGCAGAGCGCGCTATTTTACTCGCGAAAGGGCGGCGAGCGCAAATTGCGCCGCCGCCCTTTCTGCTTCTAGCCGAGCCGGAGCCGTCTCAGATCACGAAGTAGGTAAGCTGCACGGCGGCGCGCGTCACCACCATCAGCAGAACCTGCACGATCACAAATAGAAGAATAGGCGAAAGGTCAATGCCGCCCAGTTGCGGCACGACGCGTCGCAGCGGGTTCAGAAACGGCGCGGTCAGCTGATACAGAATCGGCATGGCCGGCGACCGCGGATTGAGCCACGACAGCAGCGCCATCAGAATCGTCATCCAGATGATCAGGTTCAGCGCCCACTTGATCACCGTCAGCACCGCGACGATCAGCAAGGTCGGAACCAGCGTGAGCGGATCGGCGCCCGTCAGCACCACCATCAGTACCACGTAGACGATGGCCGCGATCAGCGCCGCCGCGAGGCTTGCCCAGTCGACGTTGCGGGTGCTCGGCAAAATGCGCCGCAGCGGCAGGACGATCCAGTTGGTGGCTTGCAGCACGGCGTTCGTGACCGGGTTGTACGGCGGCATGCGCACGACCTGAAGCCACGCGCGCAACAGCAGTGCCGCGCCGAACAACGTGAAAACGGTATTGAGCAGAAAACGGGCGATATCGCCAAACATCTCGTGTCCTTATGCTTCTGATGGCGGCCGTTACCGGCCTGGCGCCAGCGCTTTTCGTAGGGCGCGCGGCGGTTTTTCGTGTCGCATGCGCCGCCGATGCGGCCGCATGCATTGCAACGTTGCTTGAGGGCAGTCGGGCGGTCAGCGTTGGCTACAAGGTCGGCGCAAACATCGGGCGCCCACAGGCCCCGCGATTCGCCTCGAACGCGAGCCATTACACCGATACCTTGATCTCGCTGATGAGAATGGCGCCGTTGCCGCCGTCCGTGTAATTCGGAATGTCCGCGAGCAGTCGCTCCGATGCGGGCTTGAAGACCTTATAAAAATCGTCCGTGCTATCGAACAGGAAGTGACCTGCTGCCACGTAGGGCGGCGGCGTGCCCGGCGGCCCCGCATTGATGCCGACATCGACTGACCAGCCCTTTAGCGACGGCCCGAACAGCTCCGCCGCGAGCGGCATGTGCGTGGCGCAGTAATACTCCACGTCGAAGTGGCCGTTTTCCCGGTACGGATAGAGGATGCTGACCTTGATCATTGTGCGTTCTCGTCTGTTGGTCCCGAAGCGAGGCGCCGGCAGATTGCGCGCCGCGCCGGACGTCACATTATCACGGCTTACTTACCGCTTGCACCTGCTGCCGCCTGATCGAGTGAGCGGGCCAACGATTCTTCCACGGCCTCGGCGATGGCGTCGATCGCGGCCGGCGGGTTGGCGCGGCGCTGCGCCAACCCGACCGCGCGGCGCGACAGCAGGCCGTACAGCGCGGCATGGTCGCCGCCCAGGCTCTCGAACAGCGCCAGCTGCTTCTGCACGACGCCGGTATCGCCACGCGACACGGGGCCGGCAAGCGCGTTGGCAAGGCCCTTGTCGCGCGCGGTTTCAATCGTGCCGGCGAGCATCGGCAAAAGCGCGCGCAGCGCTTCGTCCTCGGCGAAACCGAGCGTGCGCCAGAGCGCAACGCATTCGGCGAGGCTGCATAGCGCGAAACTCGCCGCATAGTGCGCAGCGCCGTGGTACAGCATGCGGCCGCCCGGCGGAATCGACAGCGGATGGCAGCGCAACGCGACGGCCAATGCGGTCAGTGTGTCCTTTAGCGCACCGTCGGCCTCGATGGTCACGGAACAGCCGGCAATCCGTTCGAGGTCGTTGCGCTCGCCGCCGAAAAGAAAAAGCGGATGAAAGCCGCCGATCGCCGCGCCCTGGTCGCGCGCGGGCGCGAGCAGTTCAACCGGCGACGCGCCGCTGCAATGCACGAGCGCCTTGCCGTGGGCTTCGTCCGCGCTAAAGCGCAGTGTGTGCGCTGACGTACCGATGGCGTCGTCGGGAACCGCTAAAAAGACGAGGTCGGCACGGTCGACCACCAACTGCGGATCGTCGAGCGCCGCGCAGCCGGGAATCTGGCCGGCGAGCCGACTGGCCGAAGCTGACGTGCGGCTTGCCACCGCCGTGACGGGATAGCCGGCCGCGGCAAAGCCGAGCGCGAGACAACGCGCGAGCCGGCCCGCGCCGATGAAGCCGAGACGGGGTAGAGGGGGCAGGGACATATCGACGGAACTCCGCACGGGCGTGGAGAGGAAAACAGCAGTATCGCGCATTGGCCGGCGCGTGGCGCGATTGCGGCGGCGGTCGTCAGATGAGTTTGCCGACGATATGACACAGGCCGCTCGTCATGGCCGGGCGCCGGCCCCGCGGGCTTGAAAACTGCTCACAATTTCCACATGGCCGAAATGGCAGAAACGGCCGTGGCTGTTTCATGGGTACCTGCTTCGCAAACTCGCAATGAACTCGGGGAGGTCACGATGAGCATTTTTTCTTACCGTAAGCACCTGCGCTTTCTGACGCACGCGCAGCGGCGTCGCTGGTGGGATCAGAAAAAGCGTCTGAGCCCGCGCGTGCGGATAAGTGCGGCGTATGTACCGCCGAATGTGTCGCGCGAATTTGCGTATGTGAAAGTGGGCTAAGCCCGAGGCTGCGCAAGCGCGCGAGCCTGAGCAGGAGAGACGAAGCCCGGCCTTTGTGCCGGGCTTTTTGTTGGGTCGTTGCTTTACGGCGCCGTCTTTGTGCCGGGCCGAAGCTAATTTGTAATTAAAGATTACCGATACTGCTGCCGTTGAACCCGCATAAGCCGGTCATTAGCGCTTCCCCCGTTGCAGAGCCGGGCAATCGCCCGAATCCACGCGAACTTCCAGCCTTCGCTCCAGCGACGCCAGCAGGGCGCCCGCGCGGGTTCGTTTTCGTCAATTGCAATTTGCTACAAATGCGGACACCGTTGCGCGGGCTTTTTGGATAAATTGATTTTGTAGCATGCAAGGCATGCCAAGACGGCGACCCTGAGTGGGCCGCGCCAGGAGAACAAAGTGAAAAAGATCGTTCCGTTTATGGTTGCTGCGGCACTAGGCGTGGGGCTCGCCTCTGTGGCCGAGGCCCACGTTTCTGTCGGTATCGGTATCGGGGTGCCGGTCGCGCCGGCTTACCCCGTGTATGCCGCGCCGCCGCCGGTGTACTACCCGCCGCCGCCGCCCGTCGTCTATGCTCCGCCGCCTGTGGTCTATGCGCCGGCGCCGGTCGTGGTGGGCGGTTACTACGGTTATGGCCGCCCTTATTATCGCCACGGCTACTATCGGGGCTACGGCCACGGTTACTATCGGCGCTAAGCGGCCCGGCCTCCGGCCGTGAAAGACCATCGATGAACGGCGTAACGCCGGCTTGACCGCCGCGTTACGCCGTTCTGCTTCCGGCTGCATTGCCTGAGTGTTTGACGACGTTCCAAAGCGGCCGCGAAGCTGGGAGAATGCCTGCTTCGCCACCGCTCTGGAACTCTCCGCCCATGCAGCCGATGCAACCCCCGCCATCACTCCCCGCTCCCACCTTCGACGACGTACTCGACGCAGCGGCGCGCCTCGAAGGCGTCGCTCACCGCACGCCGGTGCTGACCTCCCATACGTTCAACGAGCGCACCGGTGCGTCGGTGTATTTCAAGTGCGAAAACTTTCAGCGCATGGGCGCCTTCAAGTTTCGCGGTGCGTACAACGCGATCTCGCATTTCGACGCCGCGCAGCGCGAGGCGGGCGTGCTGACCTACTCGTCGGGCAACCATGCGCAGGCCATTGCGCTCTCAGCGCGTCTTGCCGGAATTCGCGCGACGATCATCATGCCGCACGATGCGCCCGCTGCGAAAGTCGCCGCGACCAAGGGCTATGGCGGTGAAGTGATCACCTACGACCGCTATAAGGAAAGCCGCGAGGAGATCGGCCGGCGGCTTGCCAAGGAGCGTGGCATGACGCTGATTCCACCCTACGATCATCCGCACGTGATCGCGGGGCAGGGCACTGCGGTAAAGGAGTTGATCGAGGAAACCGGGCCGCTCGACATGTTGTTCGTGTGCCTGGGCGGCGGCGGGTTGATTGGCGGCAGCGCGTTGTCGGCTGCGGCACTGAGTCCTGAGTGCACGGTGATCGGCATCGAGCCGCAAGCGGGCAACGACGGCCAGCAATCGCTCGCGCGCGGCGAGGTGGTGCATATAGAAACGCCGCGCACCATTGCCGACGGTGCGGCCTCCACGCATCTGGGCGACTACACGTTCGCGATCATTCGCAAGCTGGTCGCGCGGATCGAAACGGTTACCGACGAGCAACTGATCGAGACGATGCGCTTTTTCGCTCAACGCATGAAGATCGTGGTGGAGCCGACCGGCTGCCTTGCGGCTGCAGCCGTGCTGAACGGCGTGGTGCCCGTGCAGGGCAAGCGCGTGGGCGTGATTGTGAGCGGCGGCAACGTCGATCTCGACAAGCTCGCGCAGTATCTCGCCTGATGGCCGGCGGCGCGATGCCGCCGTAACGCTGTGAAAATGGCTTGCCGGTGGAAATGGCGGGCTTCTTTCTCTATCAGCTTGCCATTTGAGTTGCCGGCGCGTGCTGCGCCGTTTGCAGTATCAGATCGCGGTAGCCGTTCACGATCACGCTATATGAGAAGTACGCGAACAGCAGCGCAGACATTACGTGGCAAGCGCGCAGCAGACCTGTGCCGGCACGTTTGCGGCCGTGGCTGCCGAGCCCGCAGATAAACACTGTCCAGCACAAGCCGCCGAGAAAGAACCCGCCGAGAAATACCGGCGCAGTAGCAGCACTCGTTGCACCGGCCTTGGCAATCAACGCGCCGCCCACCGCCGCAAACCACAAGATCGCCGTGGGCGACGACACCGCCAGCAACAGGCCGCGCAGAAAGCCGCGCCACGCCGCGAGATGCGGTGTACTGAGGTCAGCTTCGCCCGCGACCGGCGGCGCCGAGGCTGGAAACATGGCCTCGCGTGCCATCTTCCAGGTCAGAAAAAGCAGGATGCCCGCGCCGCCGATCCACACGACCCAGCGCACCGACTCGAACTGCAGCAGCGCGGCCATGCCGGCAAGCGCCAGCGCCGCATAAATCAGATCGCCGACACACGAACCGAGCCCTAGCCAGAAACCCGGTTTGAATCCATGCGACAAGGCGAGCGAGATCATCGCCACGTTCACGAGGCCGATGTCCAGACAAAGCGATAAGGACAGAAAAAAACCGTCGGACATCAACGAAAAGGCATGCATCCGCGCTACTGCTCCATCAATCTTGTTATTCAGTTGCGACGCGTCTGCGCTCAGAGGCCCAGCTCGTTCCACAGGCTGTCGATTCGCCGCTTGACCGAAGCGTCCATCTCGATAGGGCGGCCCCATTCGCGATCTGTTTCGCCCGGCCATTTATTGGTCGCGTCCAGCCCCATTTTCGAGCCCAGTCCCGCGACCGGCGACGCGAAGTCCAGGTAGTCGATCGGCGTGCGATCGACGAGCACCGTGTCGCGCGTCGGGTCGACGCGGGTAGTGATCGCCCAGATCACTTCTTTCCAGTCGCGAATGTTCACGTCTTCGTCCACGACCACGATGAACTTCGTGTACATGAACTGCCGCAGGAAGCTCCAGACGCCGAACATCACGCGCTTGGCGTGGCCCGGATAGCTTTTCTTCATCTGCACGATGGCCATGCGGTAGCTGCAGCCTTCGGGCGGCAGATAGAAGTCGGTGATTTCGGAGAACTGCTTTTGCAGCAGCGGCACGAACACCTCATTGAGCGCGACGCCGAGCACCGCGGGCTCGTCGGGCGGCTTGCCGGTGTACGTGGAGTGGTAGATCGCGTCGCGGCGCATCGTGATGCGCTCGACGGTGAAGACCGGAAACCACTCCTGTTCGTTGTAGTAGCCGGTGTGGTCGCCGTAGGGGCCTTCCAGCGCATGCTCATAGGCCGCCGACGCGCCTTTTGCCGGCCGCGGCGGAGCGCCCGCGGGGGCGGCCGCAGCCTCGCCTTGCTGTGGGTAGATGAAGCCTTCGAGCACGATTTCCGCGCGCGCGGGCACCTGCAAGCCGTCCACGCCGGGCGTAAGGCAGCGGGCGAGCTCCGTTCGTCCGCCGCGTAACAGCCCGGCGAACTGGTATTCGGAAAGCGTGTCGGGCACCGGCGTGACCGCCCCGAGGATGGTGGCCGGATCCGCGCCGAGCACGACGGCCACCGGATACGGCTTGCCAGGGTTCTTCAGCGCGAACTCGCGGAAATCGAGCGCGCCGCCGCGGTGTGCGAGCCAACGCATGATCAGCTTGTTGCGCCCGATCAGTTGCTGGCGATAGATGCCGAGGTTTTGTCGGCTCTTGTTTGGCCCCCTCGTGACGGTCAGGCCCCACGTGATCAGCGGGCCGGCGTCGCCAGGCCAGCAGGTCTGGATCGGCAGCTCCTGGAGGTCGACGTCATTGCCTTCCCAGACGATTTCCTGGCAGGGCGGCGCGCTCACGGTTTTCGGCGCCATGTCCCACACCGCCTTGGCGAGTGAGAACAGCTTGCCCGCGTCCTTGAGCCCCTTGGGAGGCTCCGGCTCCTTCAGCGCCGACAACAGCCGGCCGACGTCGCGCAACGACTCCAGGGCCGCGCCGTCGCCTTCGCCTGCCTGCGCGTCGATACCCATGCCGAGCGCAACGCGCCGCGGTGTGCCGAACAGGTTGCCGAGCACAGGGAACGCATGCCGCTGCTGATTCTCAAACAGCAGGGCTGGCCCGCCGGCGCGCAGCACGCGGTCGCACAGCTCGGTCATTTCCAGGACGGGCGAGACCTCTTGCGGGATACGGCGCAGTTCTCCGATCGTCTCAAGACGGCCGATGAAGTCGCGCAAGTCTTTGTATTTCATCTGTTGCGGTTCAGTGCCGCGAGCGGCGAAGAGTGAAGGGCGCCACGCTATTGCAGGCGTCAAACGATTGTCGATTTTACCTGCGTTGGCCAGCGCACGTAGATCGGCCAAATGGCGTAGGGCAGGGCAAGCAGCAAAATCGCCCGAAAAGCGCTTGGCGCGGTCGTTCAGGGCCGCCGAAAGCCTCTCGTTATTACAATTAGTTATACATTTGACCAGTTTTAGTGTTGACGATCTATAAAACCGTGCCCTAGAATCCGTCCACGTTGGTTGCAGGGCGTGAACCTTTTACCACTGCCCCCGGTCCCATTAGACGCAACGCGTCACCGCTTACCGAAGCCCTGCACGGTATTCGTCGGTCTTATTGCTGTCCTCGCCAGCGCCATCTGACGCTGGTTTTTCGCGTGGGAGCCACCGCCCGCATGCTCTGAGCGTGCCGCGGACCGCTTCAGGATGGCTCCCCACAAACGGTATTTGCCGTTTTCCCGACGTCGCTGCTGCCCTAACCAGACAGAGCGCGCGATGTCTTGACTCTGCGAATGTGTGCTACCGCCTGTTTGTTCAGCGGAATTTGCGGATCATGCAACATGGGAGATCTGAATGAACGCCTGGTTATCGTGGCGTCCCGATGAGCGTATCGCGCAGGTTGTGCGCGGTGCAGTGCGTCGTGGGACGCAATTGAGTCATCATCTGTTCAGCATTGTCGGCGGCGTTGCCGTCGTGCTGGCAATCGCGCTGTGGCTGATGCCGGCGTGGCGCGGCACCCTCGCGGCCAAGCTCATGCCGGTGCTTTCGGCGGCGGTCCAGGCCGGCCCCGCTCGTCTGTTGCAGGGCAACCCGCTGCCGGCTTTCGGGCCTCCGGGACGTGCTTCTTCGGACGAAACGCTGTCTGCCAACGCGCCTGCCGCAGATGCGGCAAACGGCGCGACGAGCGCCGGCGTGAGCATCAGCAACACCAGCTATGACGGAGCATTCGACGGCAGCGGCTCGGCCGGCATGGGCATCGCCGCGCTCAACGGGCTCGACCCGCGCACCATGCAAAGCGTCTCCGCGTTGGCCCGGCTCATTCCGGCACAACGCGTTTCCGCCGACGCACGCGACGACCGCGTGCTCGTCTCGTCGCGTGAGCAGGCGCTCGTTGCGTCGTACCTGGCCCGGCGCTACCGCGTTGCCCAGGAGCCCGTCGGCGAGCTCGTGAAGGCTGCGTTCGACACCGGTCGCGAAGTCGGTCTCGACCCGCTGCTGCTGCTCTCCGTCATGGCGATCGAATCAGGCTTCAACCCGTATGCCGAGAGCGGCGTGGGCGCCCAGGGCCTGATGCAGGTGATGTCCAAGGTTCATTCGGACAAATTCCAGTATTTCGGCGGCGAGAGCGCCGCGCTCCAACCGCTCGCGAACATCAAGGTGGGCGCGCTGGTGCTGAAGGACTGCATTGCCCGCGGCGGTTCGCTGCCGGGTGGTTTGCGCCTGTATGTCGGTTCCACGTCGCAGGACGATGGCGGCTACGGCGCCAAGGTGATGGCCGAGCGCGCGCGTCTGCGCGACGTCGCGCGCGGCCGCAAGGTGCCGATCAACGCTCCGCAGGCTCCGGTCATTACGGCATCGAACAACGCGCCGTCCCAGGCTGCCGCGCCGCCGGCTGCTGCGAACAGCAGCAACGCCAGGCGCGTGCAGGTCACGCTCGAAGGCAGTCATCCGTTGAGCGCTGCTGCGCCGCCCGCGAAGACGTCTGCGTCGGAGCAGGACGATGCCAGCGCGAGCGCCCCCAAACACGTGGCCTCGGCTGCCGAGCTGGGCGCCTGAGCGGCTGGATCGGCAAAGTGTTGATGGCTTGACGCAAAACGCCGAAGCAAAAAAGGACACTCGCGAGTGTCCTTTTTTTCGTCTGCGACTGGTTTTGCGGGTCGCGCTCTAGCCTAACGGCGGTTCGTTGCTCCCTAGGCTGCGCACCTGCGCAGCCCCGACAGGACGCGCGTCGCCCGCATCCGGAACTCGCGCCGCTGTCTCCCTCGGCTGCTGCCTACTGCCTGCCGAACAGGCGCGCGAGGCGCTCAACCGCTTCTTCGAGCTTCGCATACGCGGTTGCGTACGACAGCCGGATGTATTGCCTGGGCGCATGCGTGCCGAAATCCATGCCCGGCACGAGCACGACGCCTGCGTCATGCAGCATGGCTTTGGTCAGCACCGAGCTGTCGCCGGCGGCAGCGTGATTGACGGTGGAGCAGTCCGCATAGACGTAGAACGCGCCGTCGGGCATGACGGGAACGGTGAAGCCCAGCGATTGAAGCGCCGGCGCAATGAAATCGCGCCGCCGCTTGAACTCCAGACGACGCGCTTCATAAGTCGCGATAGTTTGCGCTTCGAAACACGCGAGCGCCGCATGCTGCGCCAGCGCCGACGCGCAAATAAAGAGGTTCTGCGCAAGCTTCTCGAACGCGCTCACCATGCCCGGCGGCACCACAAGCCAGCCGAGCCGCCAGCCCGTCATGTTGAAGTACTTCGAGAAGCTGTTGACGGTAATCACGTCCTCGCCGTAAGACAGCGCCGATATCGGCTTCGCGTCGTAGCTCAAGCCCTGGTAGATTTCGTCGACGATCGTAAAGCCGCCGCGCGCGCGCACAGCCTTCACGATGCGTTCGAGTTCGGCCGGCTCGATCGACGTACCGGTGGGATTGGACGGCGACGCCAGCAGCACACCGCGCGTGCGCTCATTCCAGAGCCGTTGCACGTCGGCTGCTGTAAGTTGAAAGCGCTCAGGAGGGCCGGCTGGCACCATGACGGGTCTGCCTTCGGCCGCGATCACGAAATGGCGGTTGCACGGATAGCAGGGGTCGGGCATCAGCACTTCGTCGTCGCGGTCGACCAGGGCCGCGCACGCGAGAAGCAACGCCGCTGACGCACCCGCCGTCACGACGATGCGCGCGGGATCCACGCTGACGCCGTAGACGCTGGCGTAATGCGCCGAGATCGCTTCGCGCAGTGCGTGCAGGCCGAGCGCGCTGGTGTATTGTGTGACGCCGCGGCGCAGGGCGTTGGCGGCAGCCTCGATCACCGGTTCCGGCGCGGTGAAATCGGGCTCGCCGATTCCCATGTGAATGATGTCGCGGCCATCGCGCTCGAGAAGCGCGGCCTCTTTCGCCAGCTCCATTACGTAGAACGGCTGAATGGAGTCGACGCGCGCGGCAAGCCGCACAAGAGGTTCGGTCACGGAGTTCATACGGTTAAATCCAGTTGAAGCAGAAACCGGAGGGCGCCTCGCGCTTGTGTTCATGCGTGCCGCGCCTCCCTCGTAGCCATATATTGCAGCGCCGCCGACAGTGGCGGCTGCAAATGCGGCGGCTGCATCCGCGGGGTGGCTCGCCAGAGCCGCTCAATCACGTTCAAAACGCTCGCGCGCGAGGCAGGCTCAACAACGCTCAAGCACAACAACGCTCAAGCACAACAACGCACGCTCCCGCCGCCCGCAAATAAACGCCTAGCGCTTGCGGGCCGCTTCCGTCTCCGCCGCGCGCAGCTTGGCCGCGAGCTTGTCGAGCACGCCGTTCACATACTTGTAGCCGTCCGCGCCGCCAAACGTCTTGGCAAGCTCCACGGCTTCGTTGATCACCACGCGATAAGGAATGTCGATGTGGTTCTTCAGCTCGAACGCGGCAACCAGCAGTACCGCGCGTTCGACCGGCGAAAGCTGGTCGATGGGACGATCGAGGCACGGAGCGATATCGGCGGACAGCGCCTCCGAATCGCGGATCACGCCATGCAGGATCGCGTCCAGGTGCTCATGGTCTGCTTTGTCGAAGCCCTGCGCGCCGCGCAGTTGCGCGTCGATCTCACCGCCGGGCGAACCCGACAGCAGCCACTGATAAAGCCCCTGCGTGGCCAGTTCGCGGGAGCGTCGGCGTGCGCTCTTCATGCCTCTTCCTCTTCTTCGTCTTCCTCTTCGTCGTCGCCGCCCAGTTGCTCGAGCGCCACCGCGAGATTCGCCATTTCGACGGCCACGCGTGCTGCGTCGCGGCCTTTCTCGGTCATGCGCGCGACAGCTTGCTCGTCGTTTTCCGTGGTCAGCACGGCATTCGCCACCGGAATGCCGAAGTCGAGGCCGATACGCGTAATGCCCGCACCGCTTTCATTCGAGACCAGTTCGAAGTGGTACGTCTCGCCGCGAATCACCGCGCCGAGGGCGATCAGCGCGTCGAACTGGGCGCTTTCGGCGAGCTTCTGCAGCGCCAGCGGAATTTCGAGCGCGCCCGGCACCGTGACGAGCAGCACGTCTTCGCCTGTCACGCCGAGGCGTTCCAGTTCTTCGATGCACGAGTCCGCGAGGCCGTTGCAGACGGGTTCGTTAAAACGCGCCTGAACAATGCCGATGCGCAGTCCGTCGCCGTCGAGGTTCGGTTGGTATTGTCCGATTTCCATGTTGATTCCGTAGTGTTTGAGTGGGCGCGAGGCGCGTGAATGGTCGGATCAGCCCTGTTGCGGAGTTTGCGAGGTACCGCCGGGCATGGGCACGAAACCGGTGACTTCGAGACCGTAACCCGACATGCTGCCCAGCTTGCGCGGGTTCGACAGCACCTGCATTTTGCCCACGCCAAGCTCGCGCAAAATCTGCGCGCCGATGCCGTATGTCTTGAAGTCGACGGGGCGCCGCTTCAGGGCGTCGGCTTTTTCCTTCGAGTCGAACGCCTTGAACACGTCGATCAGATGCTCTTTGGAGTCGCCGCAATTGAGCAGCACGATCACGCCGAGTTCGCGCGAGGCGATCTCTTTCATGGCGGCGTCGAGCGTCCACGAATGCGTGGACTCGCCGACTTCGAGCAGATCCAGCACCGAGAGCGGCTCATGCACCCGCACAGGCGTGTCCTGCTCAGGCGTCGGCGTGCCGCGTACCAGAGCGATATGCGGCTGGCCGCTCGGCTGGTCCAGATACATGACCGCGCGGAACGCGCCGTGCGCGGTCTGCATGGTGCGCTCGCAGATGCGCTCCACGATCGATTCAGTGCGGCTGCGATAGTGGATCAGATCTGCAATCGTGCCGACCTTCAGATCATGCTGTTTTGCGAATTCCATCAGGTCAGGCAGACGTGCCATGGTGCCGTCGTCGTTGATGACCTCGCAGATCACCGCGGCGGGCGCAAGGCCGGCGAGCGCGGTCAGATCGCAGCCCGCTTCCGTGTGGCCGGCTCGCACGAGCACGCCGCCTGGCTGCGCCATGATCGGGAACACGTGGCCCGGCTGGACGATGTGCTCGGCTTTCGCGTCCGGCGCGACTGCCGCGGCGATCGTGCGGGCGCGGTCGGCTGCCGAAATGCCGGTGGTCACGCCTTCGGCCGCTTCAATGCTGACCGTGAACGCGGTGCCGTACTGCGTACCGTTGCGGTAAGTCATGAGCGGCAGGTTGAGCAGCTTGCAGCGTTCCTGCGTGAGCGTCAGACAGATCAGGCCGCGGCCGTAGCGGGCCATGAAGTTGATCGCTTCCGGCGTGACGAATTCGGCGGCGAGCACGAGGTCGCCCTCGTTTTCGCGATCTTCTTCGTCGACGAGGATCACCATACGGCCGGCTTTGAGTTCGGCGATGATCTCTGGGGTGGAGGCGAGCGTCATGGTGGCGAGTTTTTCGGGAAAGCGCGTATTTTACGCCACGCACGCTCTCAAGTCGCCTCCACCAGACGGCATAGGCCGTTTGGCCGACTGGCGATGTGCCATCAGCCCTTGCTAAGCTCGTCCAGACGATGCACGCATGAACCGGCGGAAGCCGTTAGCGGGCGCCGGCTAGCCGATGCGCGGCCGGCACCAACCGGCACGGCGGGTTCAGTGCTGCACTGCTAGTGGTTACTTCGGCGCGTTGAGCATGCGCTCGACATACCGCGCGATCAGATCGATTTCCAGATTCACCGGCGTGCCTTCACGCAGATGCTTGAGCGCGGTCACTTCCACCGTGTGCGGAATCAGATTGATCGAGAACTCGCAGCCATCGTCGCGATCTTTAACCGAGTTGACGGTCAGACTCACGCCGTTGACAGTGATAGAACCCTTGTATGCGAGATAGCGGCCAATTTCGCGCGGCGCCAGCACGCGCAGTTCGTGCGACTCGCCGACCGGCGCGAAATGCGTGACTGTGCCAAGGCCGTCCACGTGACCGGAGACAATATGCCCCCCGAGCCGGTCGTGCGCGCGCAGGGCCTTCTCCAGATTGACTTCGCCCACTTCGCCGAGGCCCGCCGTGCAGTTCAGGCTTTCGCGCGAGACGTCTACTTCGAAGGAGTGGTCGGTTTTCGCGACCACGGTCATGCAGGCGCCCTGAATTGTAATGCTGTCGCCGAGCTGCACGTCGGCGAGGTCGAGGCCGCCGGCCTGCACATTCAGGCGCACGCCCGCGTCGCCGTTGGTGCCGAGCGGCTTGACTGACTCGATGCGGCCCACGGCCGCGACGATTCCTGTGAACATCGTACTCATCCTCGATCAAAACGAAACGGGTTGGGACGCGGCGTCAGTCCCGGCTGCGGCGCCGGCGGGCAGGAGGCGCGCGAGAATCCGCAAATCGTCGCCGATGCGCTCGACGTTGTGAAACGCAAGCTTGACGCGGCCTTCCAGCGTTTCGGGCGCGCTCAGGTTGAACATGCTCATGGAGTCGATGCCGAGCAAGCTGGGTGCAAGATACACCAGCAGTTCGTCCACGCAGCCTTCGCGCAGGAGAGAGCCGTTCAGCTTGTAGCCGGCTTCCACATGCAGCTCGTTCACCTGGCGCTCGCCCAGCGCCTTCAGCATGCCCGGCAGGTCCACCTTGCCGGCTGCATTGGCCATTTCGACGATCTCCGCGCCGCGATCGCGCAGCGCCTGCGCGCGTTCGCGATGCCGCTGATCCAGATTGCCGCAGAAAATCAGCGTGGGTGCGCCGGCCAGAATCTGCGCCTGCGGCGACACCTCCAACTGGCTGTCGATCAACACGCGTTGCGGCTGGCGCGGCGTGTCGACGGCGCGCACCGTCATACGCGGATCATCTTCCCTGACGGTGCCGATGCCCGTCAGGATCGCCGAAGCGCGTGCGCGCCACGCATGGCCGTCGGCGCGTGCCGCTTCGCCGGTGATCCATTGGCTGACGCCGGAGGGCAAGCCGGTGCGGCCGTCGAGCGACGCGGCGACTTTCATGCGCACCCACGGCCGGCCGCGCGTCATGCGCGACACGAAGCCGATGTTCAGTTCGTGCGCTTCGTTGGCGAGCAGGCCGCAGCGCACCTCGATGCCGGCGTCGCGCAACATGGCGAGGCCGCGCCCCGACACTTGCGGATTCGGGTCTTCCATCGCGGCGACCACGCGCGCGACTTGCGCTTCGATCAGCGCGCTCGCGCACGGCGGCGTGCGGCCAAAATGGCTGCACGGTTCGAGCGTGACGTAAGCCGTTGCGCCGCGCAGATCGTGACCGCGCGAACGCGCGTCTTTCATCGCACGAATTTCGGCATGGTCCTGCCCGGCCGGTTGTGTGAATCCTTCGCCGATCACTTCGCCGTTCTGGACGATCACGCAGCCCACGCGCGGGTTGGGGTCGGTGGTGTACATGCCGCGCCTGGCCAGCGCGAGCGCGCGTTCCATATGGACGAAGTCGGTTTGCGAGAACATCGGTGTCTGAGGGGGTGCGGTGACTGAGGGCAGGCAGTTGTTGTAGGGGCGTCAGGCGGTCAGCGACGCGAACGCGCCACGCGCCGCTTCGATCGTGGCGTCGACGATGGCGTCGTCGTGAGCCATCGAAACGAAGCCCGCCTCATACGCGGAGGGCGCGAAGTACACGCCGGCGTCGAGCATCTTGTGGAAGAACGCATTGAAGCGCGGCACGTCGCTCTGCGTGACTTCGGCGAAGCTGGTTGGAATGGATTCGGTGAAGTAAAGCCCGAACATGCCGCCTAGCGAATCCGCCGCGAACGGCACGTTGGCCTCGCGCGCGACGCGTGCAAGACCTTGCGCAAGACGCGCCGTGCGTGCGCCTAGCGTGTCGTAAAAGCCCGGCGCCTGAATGAGTTGCAGCGTCTTCAGACCTGCGGCGACCGCGATGGGATTGCCCGACAACGTGCCCGCCTGGTAGACGCCGCCGAGCGGCGCAAGGTGAGCCATGATGTCGCGCCGGCCGCCGAAGGCCGCCGCCGGCATGCCGCCGCCGATCACCTTGCCGAGGCACGTGAGGTCCGGCGTGATGCCGTACACCTGTTGCGCGCCGCCGAGCGCGACGCGGAACCCGCACATCACTTCGTCGAAAATCAGCACGGAGCCGTATTCGGTGCACAGGCGCCGCAATGCTTGCAGAAAGTCGGGCGTCGCGCGCACGAGGTTCATGTTGCCCGCCACAGGTTCCACGATCACCGAGGCGATTTCGTTGCCGAACGCTTTGAAGGCTTCTTCGAGCGCCGCGACGTTGTTGTACTCGAGAACCGTGGTGTGCTTGGCAATGTCGACCGGCACGCCCGCCGACGTCGGATTGCCGAAGGTCAGCAGACCCGAACCTGCTTTCACGAGCAGGCTGTCCGCATGGCCGTGGTAGCAGCCTTCGAATTTGACGATGCGGCTGCGGTTCGTAAAGCCCCGCGCAAGACGCAGCGCGCTCATGGTGGCCTCGGTGCCGCTCGAGACCATGCGCACCTGTTCGATGGACGGGACGAGCTTGCAGATTTCCTCGGCAATTTCGATTTCCGATTCAGTGGGCGCGCCGAACGAGAAGCCGTTGGCGAGCACACGCTGCACCGCTTCGAGCACCTCGGGACGCACGTGACCCAGAATCATCGGGCCCCAGGAGCCGATGTAGTCGATATAACGCTGGCCGTCGGCGTCCCAGAAGTAAGGCCCTTGCGCGCGTTCGATAAAGCGCGGCGTGCCGCCCACTGAGCGGAACGCGCGCACCGGCGAATTCACGCCGCCGGGAATGGTGCGTTGCGCGCGGTCGAAAAGGGTTTGGTTTTTGGACATGGCGATAACTGGATTGGGTTGCGCAGCGGCGCGCTTCGCCCGTGGGCGGTTCGCGTGGAGCTGGAATAGGTGAGGAAATTGTACCGGAGTCGGTGCAAACAGGTTTTGCGGGCGGGCGTGGCGCTCAGGCGGAGTCAGGCCCGTTGTCAGCCTGGTTGTCAGCCTGGTTGTCAGCGCTCGGCAGGGTGCTTCTGTTTGCCGGTCAGTTCCTTCCAGCGCTTTTCGAGCGCCCCTTCCGCGACCGGTTTGATCACCGTGCCCGAACTCTGCGCATCCCACGTTTGCACCGAAAATGGATGTACGCGCAACGAATCGCGAGCAATCACCACGTTCTGATGCGCGTCGACGAGCCAGTCATAGACGAAGTCGATGCACAGGCGGTAGCCGCGCTTCGTCGCAGGATCCGGGACCTCGTACGGTGCGCGCGTGACGTAACCCGAGCCGAAAATGCCCTTCGGTTCCATCGCGACGCGATGCAGAAACACCCGGTCGCCAGGCAGAATGCCACGGGCGAATCCGCAACCCCAGACGTCGGCTACCGCGACGCCGGCGGCGACGCGTTTCGCCACGTCGGGCAACTCGGGCCACGGCCATTTTTTCGGGCTCCAGATCAGCAGGAAGGCAGTCATCGCAGCGCTATAAAGAATTATGAGTAAGAGACGCCATCTGCATTTTCGCGTGACGCCGAAGCATTCACGCGGCAGCTTAACCGATCGCTGACGCGCTTGCCCACGGCATGGACAGCGCATGCAGCATTGCCTCCTGGCGTATGCGGCGGGGCAGGGGCAGTGAGCGTCGCGTACAATCGACGCGGTCAATGCCGGTCTTTCGGATCATCGCGCGCCGCTTTTCGAGAGACGCGCGCTTCACCTGGATTCGCATGTCTCACGTCACCGGACGCCGGCCAGATGGCCGGCTGATTCTGTTGCTCGGCGCGCTGGCCGCGTGCGGGCCAATTTCAATCGACATGTATCTGCCGAGCCTGCCCACTATCGCGCAGGCCTTTGCGATCGGCACGAGCGCGGCGCAAACCACGCTCACGAGTTTCATGTTCGGCTTTTCAATCGGCATGCTGCTTTACGGGCCGCTGTCCGATACGTATGGCCGCCGGCCGGTGCTGCTCGGCGGCATCGTCATGTATGCGCTGGCGAGCATTGCCTGCACGCTGTCGTTTTCCATTGGCGCGCTGATTACCTTTCGCTTTGTGCAGGCGCTCGGGGCAGGCGCGGCGTCCGTGCTCGCCCGCGCGATTGCACGTGACGCCTACGGTCCCACCGACGCCGCGCGGGTGCTCTCGATGTTGGCCATCGTCACATCTATCGGCCCGTTGCTCGCGCCGTTGATCGGCGGACAACTGCTGCTGCTTGGCGGCTGGCGGATCGTGTTCGTCGCGTTGACGCTGTTCGGCACCGTGTGCGCGATCACCGCCTTCCTGAAGGTGCCGGAAACCTGGCCGCGCGAGAAGCGGGCGCAGTCTGCGCTTTTCAAGTCGTTTGCCGCCTACGGCCGCTTGTTGCGCGATCCCGTGGCGTGGGGGCATATGCTGTGCGGCGGCATGGCGTTCGCGTCGATGTTCGCGTACATCACGGCCACGCCGTTCGTCTACATCGAATACTTCCACGTGTCGGCGCAGCACTATGGCTTTCTGTTCGCGCTGAACATCGTCGGCATCATGTTTGGCAACTTCATGAACACGCGGCTCGTCGGCCAGCTCGGGTCGTTGCCGATTATTTCGTTCGCCGCGACCGTCAGTTGCGTGGCGTCGCTCTTCGTATGCCTTGTTTCGTTGACGGGCTGGGGCGGCTTGTGGTCGATCGTGGCCGGTCTTTTCTTCGTAGTCGGCGTGGTGGGTTTGCTATCGGCCAATTGCACCACGGATCTGATGCATCGCTATCCGTTAAATGCGGGCGCGGCGGCCGCCGTGTTCGGCGCGGTGCAACTGGCGCTAGGCGCGCTGTCGAGCCTTGCGGTCGGCCTGTGGCCGGACGGTTCGCCCAAGGGCATGGGCATCGTGGTGGGTGTGGCGGGGTCGTTATGCTATGTCGGCCGGGTTCTGGTTGTGCGCTGGCACGGCACGAAGGCGCCGGTGGCTGTTGTTTGACGGCAGCGCGGTCTTCACGGCGCTCGAGCGGCGCGCGGGTGTTGGCGGCTCGCCAGCGTGCCTGCCACGCGGGCGGCCGGCGTATCTAGCGGAAAACACCAGGTGTTGCGCGCACGCGACCTTGCGTTCCAATTTGCATTGCTATGATGGGACCACTGTTCCTCGGAGCGGCAATCATGGCGATCAGAGATTTGATGAACGGCGAGCGGCGGCAAGCTGCTTTTGCCGAAGCGCAGAAGCTGGCCGACAGCGGCGCTTATCACGATTACACGGACATCGAATACGTATTGCGCTTTGATTATGGCCTGACCGATGTATCGACGCTGCTCGACAGCCGGTTGATGCATCGCGATCTCAACCGGCGTTGCGCTGATGCCCGGGAGCGGCTGGAAGTGGTTAGTGTGTGAGGGGAGGGCGGGGCGGCGGCGCCGTGTCTTTCGCTCCGGAGTGGTGTTCAAGCTGGCTGGGCACCACGGCGCGCGTCCGTCGCATATCGACTTCTTCTGCGCTCGCTAAGCCGGGCGGTCGCTATTTTCATATACCGGTGGCGAACGGCTTCGTATGCGTCTCGACACTGTCAGAATCGGCGAAGGCGCGTAAATCCTGGTGGCGGCAGGCATTCTGTCGATTCACCATGTGCGGCTGTCTTTGACTTGCAACTGTCGCGCACCGTAGCGCGCATATCTATAAAGCAGTCCACTTCGCCAGCAAGGCGATTTGCTCGCGGTTCGCGCTTACCATCGGGGCTCACGCCTGAAGGGCAGCGCCCGCGCCGTCTCCTGAACGCTGCCCGCGCTTCCCGCACCAAGCCATCCATCATCGTCCTGTTGCCTGCCCGATGATGTTCATTGCCTTCCCTTCGCGACGGGCAGCTCTGCCGGTCATCAGCTGATCAGTCATACGGGTCAAGGCGATGGCGCTTGCGCCAGAGTGACATTCACCTGTTCGCCGCGAGCCATGACAAAGGCGAAAAACGAAGTGGCCGTCGCAACAGCGGCACGGCTTGATTGCCCCGCAGGGATTCAGCGCGCCAAGCGATTTCGCCACCTCATTTTCGGACGCGTCTGATTGCCGCCGATACCTCACGTCCCCAGTATGCGCAAACACTCGATTAAGGAGGCGCATGAATGGCGGCAGTTGATCGGCTCTCTACGGCCCTGACTGGCAGGCAAACGTACCACCTGAACGTACCAGCTACGCCTGCAGCGAGGGAGTTGTCGGTGATGGCTTTCACGGCCACCGAAAGAATGGGAGCGCCTACCGAAATAAGGATCGTCGCAACCCATCCGCAGCAGTTGTCGCGCGTCGATTTCCTCAATCAGGACGCCACGTTTTCCATCACGCAGAGCGATGGAACGGTCCGCAAATTCAGCGGTTTCATAGAGCGCCTGTCCACCATTAAAACCACCCGCGATGAGGTAAAGCACGAGTTCCTGCTGCGATCGCATTACGGACGGCTCGCGGCGGTGACACGCACCAAAATCTATCAGCATGTGAGCACGCCCGACATTCTGGCGGTAGGGCTGTGCGCACACGGCATGCGCGAGCACCAGTTCAGTTTCCGGCTGCGCGGTACATATCCGACGCACGCCTTCCGCATGCAGTATGGAATGACGGACCTGGCCTATCAGCACATGATGCAGGAAAAGGCCGGCGTCTACAGCTTCATCCAGGAGACGGAATACGGCGACCAGGTGGTGTATGGCGATGATGTGGATCACTACATCTACGAGCCGCGCATGGTAGTGCCGTACCGCGAAACGGCAGGCCTGGAAGCAGGCGGCGTGGAGGCGGTCACGTCGATCATGACGCACGCTGTTACTGTGCCGCAGTCGCTCTGCGTGGCGGACTACAACCCTCGGAAATCATGGGAGCGCTTTCGGGACACGGTGAATGTGGCGCCGCAAGATTCGACTACTTACGGCCAATCCTATGTGTACGGAACTCATCACCTCGATCAGGCAGGCGCGAAATGGGAGGCGCAACTCCGCCACGAAGCGGCAATTGCCTGGCAGGTTGTTTATGAAGGCGAGAGCAACGTTCTGGCGTTGCAGCCGGGGCGGGTGTTCGAAACGGACATCGTGCTGCCCGATGCTCCGAAAGGCCAGTTGGTTGTCGAGATCACCCATAGCGGCGCGCGCGACAAGCCCTATACCAACCGCTACAAAGCGATTCCTGCCGACCGGCGTTTCCGTTTCAAGCTGGAACCGCAAAATTGGGCGAGGGTGAGCGGCACTCTGTCCGCGCGCGTCACCAGTCCGGATTCCTACACATATGCCTACCTCACCGCCGATGGCCACTATACCGTGCGTTTCGATGCGGATTTCGAGACCTGGCCGAATGGCGGCGAGAGTGTTCCCCTGCGCCTCGCAAAACCGTTCGCGGGCAAGCTGCAAACGGGGTTTCACTTTCCGGCGCTGCACGATTCTGAAGCAGTCATCGCCTGCCGGGACGGCGACCCGGATAAGCCCGAAATAACGGGTTTTCACCACCATAGCCAGGCGCCCGATCTGGTGACGAACGATCGCCGCTGGCTGTCGCGCAATGTAATTCGCACGCAAAAGAACAACAAGATCCGCTTCGAGGACTGGAAGGGTGAGGAGGGTATCAAGGTCAGCACTGAGCATTCGGGCAAGTCGCAACTGAATCTGGGCTACCTGGTAAACAACAAGCTGGAGTGCCGGGGCGAAGGCTATGAGCTTCGCACCTCCGGTTACGGGGTCAACCGCGCGGGCAAAGGCTTGCATCTGACGGCTTACGATCGCCCCGCCGCAACCGGCCAGCAACTGGACATGCAGGAAGCCATCGCTCAGCTCGAGAGCGCACTTGAGCTCGCAAAGGGGTTGGCCACATCGGCGAACAGCGCCAAGGCGCAGCCTGCCGATACGCAAGCGCAACAACAGGTGAAGGACGATCTGGATGGCCTGAAGCAGCCCGGACTACTTATGAGCGCGCCTGCCTCAGTTGCGCTTGTCGCGGGCGGTGGCGTGCAGTTCTCCGCGCAGGGCAATATTTCGACCGTGATTGGGAAGAACGCTGACTGGAGCGTGCTGAAGCGCTTCACGGTCGCAGCGGGCGAAAACCTTTCGTTGTTCGCACACAAGCTGGGGCTGAAGATTTTCGCGGCGAAAGGCCCGCTCGAGATCCAGGCGCAGAACGGCCCTATGTCGCTCACTGCCGCCAAGGATGTGAACGTTGCAAGCGTCAACGGAAAAGTGGACCTCGCGGCGGCAAAGGAAATTATCCTGGAGTGCGGCGGCGCGTTCGTGCGGCTCAAGGACGGCTCTATCACGCTCGGCGGTCCCGGCGATCTTTTCCTCAAGACGATCACGGTCCAGAAGAAGAGCACGGCGTCGATGGATACGCCGATGCCGTCCATGCCACGCGGCACGCCCGCCGTCACCGATCTGGAGTTTCGCCGGATCTATCCCGATGGCTCACCCGTAGCCGGCGCCCGCTACGTGGCGCGGCTCGACAACGGGACCGTGCAGCGGGGCACGCTCGACGCCGAGGGATACATGCGCCTGAGCGGCGTGTCCGCCGGCATTCGCGCGCAGGTGCGGTACACCGATGACCCGAACCCCCACCGCAGCATTCACACATTGGCTCCGGACGACGACCTCGGCGATGTGATGACGGCGACGAAGACGGGGGCAAAGGCATGACCATGCTGGGTGAGGTATGGGACGAGGCGGTGCGCGCGTATGACTGGCTGAAGTCACTGACGCTCGGGGAATTTGCGGAGGAACGGCCTACCAGTGTGATCGTGACGGACATGCTGCTTGCGATGACCGTGCCGGGCGCGGTGATCGTCACGAGCGCACGCGATCTGGCGGCGGTATGTCTGAGGCTTGGCCGGCGGTACGAAGGCGTGGCGAGCGACGCACAGAATGCAGCGCATCCCGAGTGGCAGGAATGGGTGGTCCTGATCGCGTCGGCGCTAGGCGTGTTTGGCCCGGTCATCTGCGCGGCGGTGGGGTCGCTTGTTGGCGCAATGATCGGTGACGAGGCGGCAGCAGTGATCCGCGCGGTCTGCCTGCTTCTGATTGACCGGGGCGGCCAGGTGCTGGAGAAGGTGGTGGGGTTTCTGGCGCGCTTCACGAAAGGCAACATCGTCAAGCTGCTTCAGAAAATCCACTTCGCCGCGTACGGCGACGCCCTGATCAGAAAGCTCAACGAGTTCCTCCAGGGCATGCGGGCGCTCATCGTGAAGGCTCAGGGGCAATTGAGCCGCATCGAGTACATCGGGCGCGCGCGGGAACTGCTGGCGGCACTGGAGCGCATGGAAAAACGGTTCTACGCGGTACAGGTGAACTGCGTCGAGGAGATACCGCAGGCGCTGGCGAAGCTGGACGAGGCGTTGCAGAAGCTGCTTCAGGACAAGCTGCCTCCAACGTATCATCCGGCCTACGCGGGCGTACCCGCCCCGATGCCTCCTGTATCCGGTCCCGAAAGAATGCGTGTGAGTTCGGGCATTGGCGAGCCGCCGAAGGTGTTGCCCATGAGGCGCGACGGTGTCGATGCGGCTGGCGGCGCGGTCCACGGTGACGCGGGTCGATTGCCCGAGCCGCAGGAGCCGGTGCCGGGCAGCAGCAACGTACACCGCGACGACGTGGCAACGATGAGCCGCGCGCAAAAGGGTATCTTTGGCGAGAAGGTCAGCGATGACTTCATGAAAGCGAGGGGCTACCGTTCGGAGCTGTCGGAAAGCCGGCAGATGCGTTTGCTGGAGCAGCAGCCGACGGGGCGGGGGATTGACGGCGTGTATCGCAAACCGCCCGGCGAGCCGCCACCGCCGTATGTGGTTACGGAGACGAAGTTTCGGACGGGAGGGAAGTTCACTCCGGACCAGTTGCCGATCACAAAGAGCTCCGGTAAGCAGATGAGCGGGCCTTGGATTTCGGATCGCCTTGAGGATGCAGTGGGCGACGAAACAATGCTCCTCATCCGGGAGGAGGGGTATGAGTCATGGCTAATGGTTGTTGATGACTTCGGTAAGGTAGCAGATATCACCAAGCTGGATGTGAGAGGCGATGCGCTGTTGAATGCAGCCGGTCACCCGGTGAAGGTGCCCGTGAACTAGGGATTCAAAAGATAAAGGTGTTATTCATGACCGAATCGTTTGACAAAATCAAGCGTGACCCAATGCTGCCGGAACACCATTACCGGGAGAAGTTGGCGTTATTCGAAAATCACTTGGTTAGTCCGAAAGTCGCACAGCTCTTAACGGCTCCAGAAAAATTTCCCGGACACAAACAACAGTTGATTTGGGGGCAAGCAGGCGATGCGCTTCGTCTTCTGATTGCGCGTTATTCTGCTGGGGAGGACGTTGCATCACTGAAGCGTTACGCCGTTCGCGCCTTGACATTGTTAGTGAGATATCGCGAGGTCGACGGCAGCCAGCTAAAGCTGTGGGAACCCGACGCCTATCAGTATGTGTTGTGGCTGCTATCGCTGGCGGTGCTGTTGGGCCTCAAAGAATGGGTGCCGACGATCGCGACGTGGATCAGCACGGATTCCGAGGATGGCCAAGACCTGCTGGTGAGCCGCCTGTTTGGCCGCTTTGGCGTCTCGCTACCCGGTGAGTCGCTGATGCACGAAAAGCCGTACGCTGATCTGCTGCGAGCGACTGAGACGCAAGGCGAGGCGCAACAGAGTGCCATGGCCGATTATCTTAAACGCTGGTATGGCGGCATGAAGAACTGCTACTGGTATGACCGTCACAAGCGGCTGCACGCCTTCTTTTTCGGTTATTGGGCCTTTGAGGCCGGTCTGGTAACCGTGCTGTGGAACATCGACGACAGCAGCTATCGCGACATGCGTTTCTATCCGAAAGACCTGGTGGACTTTGCGCGCGAGCACGGGGCGCTTGCGCAGGGCGAACTGCCGAAACCGCATGTTTCAGGAAAGACTGGCGAGCGCTGCCCATATGCAGGCCGTTGGGGCGTGCTTGAATCACCGGGCGCGTTTGTCCAGGAGCGCATTTTCAAGGAAGGCGACGTGTTCCCCGAAGGCATCGGTCAGGATGGCAAGGAAGGCCCGGTAACGTGGGTCGTGATGAAACGCGAGGACGGTGGCCCGACCCGCGAGGCGTGAGTTGTGGCTCATCCGCGATTTCCGGCATCCGACGCGGTGCCGGTTTTCGTCCCGCTCGGCGCAGACCATCCTGCCGCCGCGATCTTGATACTCAACGAGTACGACAACCTCATACCGCAAGCCATCGCGGTCTGACAGCGGGCCCTACCCCGAGCGATTTGTCAATGACGAAGTCTGGCAAGCAGATGAGTGATGGATGGGTTCGTCCACGCCGTCGTCATGCGTTGGAAACGATGACCAGGCGGACGCGATCACGGACGAAGGTTACGATGCTTGGCTGATGGTTGTGGACGAGAACGGCAAGGTTTCGAGCATTACCCAGCTTGACAAAACCGGGGGCGCGCTATCCGATGCGGCCGGCCGGCCAATCGCGATACCCGCTGATTGAGCAGTGGGACGTGAAGCCAGATACAAATGACGAGCGAAACAAAATGAACGGATCATTCGACGATCTAAAGCGTGAGGTTCTGCTTCCTGAGCTTCATTACCGGGAAAAGATCAAGTACAAGGAGAGCAGGCTGGTGAGGCTTGCGCAAATGCTCTCGGATCCTGAGAAATTTCCTGGGCATAAACAGGGGCTATCATGGGATCAAACCACTATTTCATTAGAAATGGCGATCGCCCGATATTCAGCTGGTGATGCATTAGGTTCAGTCAGGCCTCATTTCATTCGTTGTCTTGAATTATTTAAGGCCCACTACGCGTCATACCCCGAGTATGCGCGACTGCGGCTGTGGGAGCCTGACGCCTATCAGTACGTAATGTGGCTGCTGTCGCTGACGGTGCTGTTTGGGCTAAAGGAATGGGCGCCGACCATCGCGACGTGGGTCAGCACCGATCCCGAGGACGGCCAGGACGTACTGGTGAGCCGCCTGTTTGGCCGCTTTGGCGTTTCGCTGCCCGGTGAGTCGCTGATGCACGAAAAGCCGTACGCTGATCTGCTGCGAGCGACTGAAGCGCAAGGCGAGGCGCAACGGAGTGCCATGGCTGATTATCTGAAACGCTGGTATGGCGGCATGAAGAACTGCTACTGGTACGATGGCCATAAGAATCTGGGAGTTTTCTTCTTCGGTTACTGGGCCTTTGAGGCCGGTCTGGTAACCGTGCTGTGGAACATCGACGACAGCAGCTATCGCGACATGCGTTTTTATCCAAAAGACCTGGTGGACTTTGCGCGCGAGCAGGGGGCGCTTTCGCAGGGCGAAATGCCGAAACCGCATATTTCGGGAAGGACTGGCGAGCGCTGCCCGTATGCCGGCCGTTGGGGCGTGCTTGAATCACCGGGGGCGTTTGTCCAGGAGCGCATGTTCAAGGAAGGCGACGTGTTTCCCGAAGGCATCGGTCGGGATGGCAAGGAAGGCCCGGTAACGTGGATCGTGATGAAACGCGAGGACGGCGGCCCGACCCGGCAAGCGTAAGCTGTGGCTCATTCGCAATTTCCGGCATCCGACGCGGTGCCGGTTTTCGTCCCGCTCGGCGCAGAACATCCTGCCGCCGCGATCTTAATACTCGACGAGTACGACAGCCCGTCAGCAAACTATTGCGGTCTGAGAGCGGGGCCGCGCGTCCAGCAGCGTCAACGGCAAGTTCAAGCTCTCGGTGGCAAAGCGAATCGTCCTCGAATGCCGCTGCGCGTTCGTGCGGATCCCGGATGGCTTCATCACGCTCGGTGGGCCCGGCGGCCTGTTCCTCAAAACAATCACGGTCCAGAAGCAAGACAGGATGCGTCAGTTGGAGCAGCCGACGGGGCGGGGGATTGACGGTGTATATCGCAAACCGCCCCGCGAGCCGCCACCGCCGTATGTGGTTACGGAGACGAAGTTTCGGACGGGGGGAAGTTTGATGCCAAAAATTTGCCGACGACTAAGGGCTCTCCCGGGTATCCAAGTGCAAGACAGATGGACGATGACTGGGTCGAAGACAGACTTGTAGACGTGGTGGGCCGGAGGACTGCTGCCGATATCAGTAAGGGAGGGTATGACAAATGGCTGGTGATCGTAGATGAATCGGGTAAGGTCGTGGACATTACGAAGCTGGACGGAAATGCCCACGCGATTGGCAAAATACCGCTTTGAGGGACGGCATGAGTGAACTCTTTGATCAGGTCAAGCGCGAGCCCTTGCTCCCCAAGACCCACTACGATGAGACGTTGGAGTTTTACGAAAATCTGTTAATTGATCCAGAAGTCGATCAGATCCTGGCGGATCCGGCAAAAGACGAAGGCCACAAAAAGCGTCTCTCTTGGGAGCGAACCGGTACATCGCTCCGCATATTGATTGCGCGTTATTCAGCCGGGGAGGACGTTGGATCGCTGAGACCTTACGCCTTGCGCACGTTGGAATTATATTTGGCGCACCGCGCACGGTTTGCTGCCTACAACAAGTTAAAGCTGTGGGAACCTGACGCCTACCAGTACGTAATGTGGCTGCTGTCGCTGGCGGTGCTGTTGGGCCTCAAAGAATGGGTGCCGACGATCGCGACGTGGATCAGCACGGATTCCGAGGATGGCCAAGACCTGCTGGTGAGCCGCCTGTTTGGCCGCTTTGGCGTCTCGCTGCCCGGTGAGTCGCTGATGCACGAAAAGCCGTACGCTGATCTGCTGCGAGCGACTGAAACGCAAGGCGAGGCGCAACGGACTGCAATGGTCGGGTACCTCAAACGCTGGTACGGCGGCATGAAGAACTGCTACTGGTACGACCGACATAAACGCCTTGACGCCGGTTTCTTCGGTTATTGGGCCTTTGAGGCCGGCTTGGTAACCCTGCTGTGGAACATCGACGACAGCAGCTATCGCGACATGCGTTTTTACCCGAAAGACCTGGTGGACTTTGCGCGCGAGCACGGGGCGCTTACGCAGGGCGACGCGCCGAAACCGCATATTTCGGGAAAGACTGGCGAGCTCTGCCCGTATGCAGGCCGTTGGGGCGTGCTTGAATCACCGGGCGCGTTTGTCCAGGAGCGCATGTTCAAGGAAGGCGACGTGTTCCCCGAAGGCATGGGTCGGGATGGCAAGGAAGGCCCGGTAACGTGGATCGTGATGAAACGCGAGGACGGCGGCCCGACGCGCGAGGCGTAGGTTGTGGCTCAACAGCGATTTCCCGCATCCGACGCGGTACCGGATTTCGTCTCGCTCCGCGCAGAACATGCAGCCGCCGCAATCTTGATACTCAACGAGTACGACAACCTCATACCGCAACCCATTGCGGTCTGAGAGCGAGCCGCACAAAAAAGACAAAGCCCCGTAGTTCACTGAACTTACGGGGCAATTTTCTTGCATCTGGCGGAGGCGGTGAGATTCGAACTCACGGAAGGATCACTCCTTCGCCGGTTTTCAAGACCGGTGCCTTAAACCACTCGGCCACACCTCCAAGCCGCAAATTGTAACCTGAAAAAGCGTCGCTGCGGCGGCCTTGGTATCAGCATTCACTGCGGATCTTTCAGAAACAGCGCCTGCAGATCGTTCAGGAACGCTTGCCCCAGCGGCGTCGGCGCAATCTTCTCGTGGTCGCGCGTAATCAGCTTGCGGCGCTCCGCTTCCTGCAAAGCCGGTTCGATCGACGTCATCGGCAAACCGGTGCGTTCAATAAACCGATGCACCGGGAAACCTTCCACCAGCCGCAGTGCATTGAGCATGAACTCGAACGGCAGATCGCGCGCGCTAACCTCGTGTTCTTCCTGCACCGCCGCGCCGGCTTTCGCCTGCTCGATGAACGTGGCCGGATGCTTGTACCGCGCCTGACGCAATACGCGGTTCGGAAACGACAGCTTCGTATGCGCGCCCGCGCCAATGCCGAGATAGTCGCCAAATCGCCAGTAATTCAGATTGTGCTTGCTCTGCCGATGCGGCTTCGCATATGCCGACACTTCATAGCGCTCATAACCCGCCGCCGACGTGCGCTCGTGAATCCAGTCCTGCATGTCGGCGGAGGCATCGTCGTCGGGCAAGGCTGGCGGGAATTTCGCAAACAGGGTGTTCGGCTCGAGCGTCAGGTGATACAGCGAAAGATGCGGCGGCGCAAACGACAACGCGGTCTCTACATCGGCCTGGCATTCGGCGAGCGTTTGCTGCGGAAGCGCGAACATCAGGTCGAGGTTGAAATTGTCGAAGGTGGTCGCGGCGACCTCGACGGCCTGGCGCGCTTGCCTCGAATCATGAATGCGGCCGAGCGCTTGCAGGTGCGCTTCATTGAAGCTCTGGATTCCCACGGACAGGCGATTCACGCCGCTCGCCCGAAACTGCGCGAACTTCGCGGCTTCGAAGGTGCCGGGATTTGCTTCAAGCGTGATTTCTGCATCGGCGTCGAGCGGCAGCAGCGCGCGAATGTCCGACAGCATGCGGTCGAGCCCCGCCGCGGACAGCAAACTCGGCGTGCCTCCGCCGATGAACACCGTATGCACCTGGCGGCCCCACACGAGCGGCAGCGCCATCTCGAGGTCGGCGCGCAACGCGTCGAGATAGTCATTCTCAGGGAACGTCTCGCCTTTCCACTCGTGCGAATTGAAATCGCAGTACGGGCACTTGCGCACGCACCACGGAAAATGCACGTACAGCGAGAGCGGCGGCAGTGACGTCAGCCGGATGCTGCCCGGCGACGTGAAAGCCTTGATGACGCCGTTGCCGATGTCGGCGGGCGCCGGCTTGATCGGAATCACGCTTCCTCCGAGAGGCGCGCAAGCAGTTGGCGCAATGCGATCGCGCGATGGCTGCTGGCATTTTTCACCGCGGGTTCCAGTTCCGCGGCGCTCGCGTGCAGCGACGGCACAAAGAAGTACGGGTCGTAGCCGAAGCCATGCGAGCCGCGCGGCGCATCCAGCATCTCGCCATGCCAGCGGCCTTCGGCGATGAGTGGCTCGGGGTCGTCCGCGTGACGCACGAGCGCGAGCACGCAGTAGTAATACGCGCGGCGGTCGGTTTCTCCTTGCAGCGCCGAAACTAGCCGCGCGTTGTTGGCGGCGTCGCTTTTCTCGCCGCCCGCAAGTTGCGCGTAACGCGCTGAGTAAACGCCGGGCGCGCCGCGCAGCGCACGCACGCAAAGACCGGAGTCGTCGGCGAGGGCGGGCAAGCCGGTAAGCTTCGCGGCATGACGTGCCTTCGTCAAAGCGTTTTCAACGAACGTGGGGTGCGGCTCTTGCGCTTCCGGCACGCCGAGTTCGCCCTGCGCAATCAGTTCGATGCCGGCGGCGCCGAGCAGCGCCGCAAACTCGCGCAGCTTGCCTGCATTGTTGGACGCGAGCACGACCTTGTTCAACGGCGTACCCGACGCCGGCGCGCCATGGCTGTTACTAACTTCATTCACCGCGATACTCCAATGCCTCTTTCTGTCTGGCGATCAATGTGGCGATGCCGTCGCTCGCGAGATCGAGCAGCGCGTTCATTTCGTCGCGCGAGAACGGCACGCCTTCGGCCGTGCCCTGAATTTCGACGAAGCCGCCCGCGCCTGTCATCACGACGTTCATGTCCGTGTCGCATTGCGAGTCTTCGTCGTAGTCGAGATCGAGCACCGGCACGCCGTCATAAATACCGACCGAAATGGCGGCGACAAAATCGCTGATCGGCGAGCTTTCGATGCGCCCCGCAGCCAGCAGTTTGCTCACCGCGTCGTGGGCGGCGACAAAGGCGCCGGTAATGCTCGCCGTGCGGGTGCCGCCGTCGGCCTGAATAACGTCGCAGTCGATATGCAGCGTGCGCGCGCCGAGCTTCTCCAGGTCGAACACCGACCGCAGCGCGCGGCCGATCAGACGCTGGATTTCCTGGGTGCGCCCGGTCTGTTTGCCGCGCGCGGCTTCACGGTCGCTGCGCGTGTGCGTGGCGCGCGGCAGCATGCCGTATTCGGCAGTGAGCCAGCCTTGGCCGCGCTCACGCAGAAACGATGGCACCGTTTCCGCAATGCTCGCCGTGCAGATCACCTTGGTGTCGCCGAATTCGACCAGCACCGAGCCCTCCGCGTGCTTCGTGTAGTAGCGCGTGATGCGCACGTCGCGCAACTGATCGGCGAGGCGGCCGCTGGGGCGTCGAGTGGTGTCGGTCATAGTGGATTCGGTCAGGAGGAAAACGGGAGGGAAAGCACGATTTTACAGCCGATCGAAGCACCCATGCGTCCGGCGGCTAGCCGCGTGGGCCGTGCCTGTGCAAGGGGTCCCATCGCCAAAAATGGGATAATGCCTGTTCACCGCCTCGCGTCTCGTACACGCCGGGCGATTCGACTCTTCGGCCGGCGCCTCGCGCGCGGCCACAATCGCGAGAAATACGATGATCTACAGCATGACTGGCTATGCGAGCGCGACACGCGAACTCGTCGCGGCCTCGGGCACGGGCGGCGTGAGCGTGTCGGTCGAACTGCGCACGGTGAACTCGCGCTTTCTGGACCTGAACTTCCGCATGCCCGAAGACGTGCGCGTGTGCGAACCGACCTTGCGCGAAATGCTGATGAACAAGCTCTCGCGCGGCAAGGTGGATATTCGTATCAATCTGCAGCGCAGCGAACAGACAGCGAACGCGGGCTCGATCAATCATGAAGCGCTGACTCAGCTCGCGCTGCTCGAGCGCACGGTGCTCGCGACGTTTCCGGAAGCCGGCCGTCTGCGCTCCGGCGAAATTCTGCGCTGGCCCGGTGTGCTCGCCGAAACCGGCATCGCGCCCGATGAGTTGCGCGACGCGGTGCTCGCGTGCGGCAAGCAGGCCATTGCCGACCTGATCGACGTGCGTGCGCGCGAAGGCGCACAGCTTGCGAACATGCTGCTTGCCAACGTGACCGAGATGGAAGCGATCGTCACGAAGATCACGCCGCTCGTGCCGGAACTTATCGCGAAGCATCAGCAGAAGATTGTCGAACGTTTGCAGGAAGCGCTCGGCATTGCCGCGCCGGACACAGCCGCGACCATCGTGTCGCGCGAAGAGATCAACGAGCGGATCCGCCAGGAAGTGACGATGTACGGCATCCGCATCGACATCGCCGAGGAGTTGTCGCGCCTTACGGCTCACCTGAACGAAACCCGTCACGTGATCCAGAAGGGCGGCAAGGTCGGCAAGCGCCTCGACTTCATGATGCAGGAGCTCAATCGCGAGGCGAACACGCTTGGTTCGAAGGCGGCGGCGAAGGAACTGGCGGATTCGTCGATGACGCTGAAGCTGCTCATCGAACAGATGCGCGAGCAGGTACAGAATCTGGAATAAAGGCTGGAGCATCAGAACATGACCGATCACCACACACGCGAAAGCGGCGCGCCGCGCAACCCGTATGCCGGCGCTTATCCCGGCAACCTTTTCATGGTCGTCGCGCCTTCGGGCGCCGGCAAGTCGACGCTCGTGAACGCGCTACTCGCGAGCGACGACGCGATCCGTCTGTCGATCTCGTACACGACGCGCCCGCCGCGTCCCAAGGAGCAGGACGGCGAGCACTATCACTTCACCACGGTCGACGACTTCATGAAGCGGCACGACGCGGGCGAGTTTCTCGAAAGCGCGGAAGTGCATGGCAACTACTACGGCACGTCGCGCGTGTGGATCGAGGAGCAGATGAAAAGCGGCCATGACGTGCTGCTCGAAATCGACTGGCAGGGCGCGCAGCAGGTGAAGAAGCAGTTTCATAACGCGGTCGAGATTTTCATCCTGCCGCCGTCGCTCGAAGCGCTCGAAGAGCGCCTGAAAAAACGCGGCCAGGACGAGCCGAACGTCATCACTCGGCGCCTGCTCGCGGCCGGCAGCGAGATGGCGCACGCAGCCGAAGCGGAGTACGTGGTGATCAACGAGAATTTCGATCGCGCGCTCGGCGAACTGCAGTGTCTTGTGGCCGCGACGCGCTCGCGCTTCGCCTCGCAATACGCGCGTCATACGCAGCTTTTCGTGCAGCTCGGCATTCACCTCCCGCACCCTTGAGCGCGGCGGCGATTCGAGCACATAAGGTAGAATAAGCAACATACTGAGAAGGAACCCAACATGGCCCGCATTACCGTCGAAGACTGTCTCAAACAGATCCCGAATCGTTTCGAACTCGCGCTTGCCGCGACTTATCGCGCGCGTCAGCTCGCTCAAGGCCACACGCCGAAGATCGAAAGCCGCGACAAGCCCACGGTCGTCGCGCTGCGCGAAATCGCTGCCGGCCAGGTCGGTGTCGAAATGCTGAAGAAGGTGCCGGTTTAAGGCGCTGCTTTGCGGCACGCTTTCGCCGCATCTGGTGGCTGACCCGGCTACCTCGATTTGCCAGAAGTTGTTGCCAGAAGTTTTGCCGCAAGTTTTTACTGCATGGTTTTTCCGCACGGGTTTACGGCGATTCCAGCAGTATCTGCTACACCTGATCGTATCAAGCTGCAGACCGGCGTCCACTCCCAACCGCTACGGAGGCGAACATGAGTACCACCCCGCCCACCGCCACGGAAGCGGAGCACGACGCCGATTCACCTTCGTCTGCGCGCAAATATATCGACGCGGTCCTCGAACAGTCGTTTCGCCATCTGTTCGGGCCGACCGCCACGCCGGAGCAGCCGCGCCGGCATGACGTCGTCTCCATTGCCAAGCTGACCTCCGCGTTGTCCGGCTATCTGCAGCCGGAAGAAATCAAGGAGGTGAAGGCGGCCTTCCATTTCAGCGACGAAGCCCACCTCGGCCAGTATCGCCAGAGCGGCGAGCCGTACATCACGCATCCGGTTGCCGTCGCCGAAATCTGCGCCGGCTGGAATCTGGATGGCCAGGCCATCATGGCGGCGCTGTTGCATGACGTAATGGAAGACCAGGGCGTGACCAAGGCCGAGCTCGCCGAGCGTTTCGGCGCGAAGGTCGCGGAACTGGTCGACGGCTTGTCGAAGCTCGACAAGATGGAGTTCCGCAATCGCGAGGAAGCGCAGGCGGAAAACTTCCGCAAGATGCTGCTCGCCATGGCGCGCGACGTCCGCGTGATTCTGGTCAAGCTCGCAGACAGGCTGCACAACATGCGCACGCTCGGCGCGGTGCCGCCGGAAAAGCGCCGCCGCGTGGCGCGCGAAACACTCGACATTTACGCGCCGATTGCCCACCGGCTCGGCCTGAACAATACGTATCGCGAGTTGCAGGACCTGAGCTTCGCGAACTTCAACCCGCACCGGTACGCCACGCTCGAGAAAGCCGTCAAGGCCGCGCGCGGCAACCGGCGCGAAGTAGTCGGCAAGATTCTGGAGTCGGTGCAGCGCGCGATTGCCGACGCGAAGATCGACGCCGAAGTGACCGGCCGCGAGAAAACCATCTTCAGCATCTACAAGAAGATGCGCGACAAGCAGTTGTCGTTCTCGCAGGTGCTTGACGTGTACGGTTTTCGCGTGGTGGTCGACAGCGCGCTCGAGTGCTACACGTGCATTGGCGCGCTGCATGCGCTCTATAAGCCGGTGCCCGGCAAGTTCAAGGACTACATCGCGATCCCGAAGGTGAACGGCTATCAGTCGCTGCACACCACGCTCGTCGGCCCGTTCGGCGCGCCGATCGAGTTTCAGGTGCGCACGCGCAAGATGCACGAAATCGCCGAAGCGGGCGTCGCCGCGCACTGGTTGTACAAGAACGGCAGTGCCGACCTGAACGACGTGCAAAAGCGCGCGCACCAGTGGCTGAAGTCGCTGCTCGACATTCAGAGCGAAGCGGGCGACTCGAGCGAATTCCTCGAACACGTGAAGATCGACCTGTTCCCGGATGCGGTCTACGTCTTTACGCCGAAGTCGAAAATCATGGCGCTGCCGCGCGGCGCGACGGCACTCGACTTCGCTTATTCGATCCACAGCGACCTTGGCAACCAATGTGTCGCGGTGAAGATCAACAACGAACTGCTGCCGCTGCGCACCGAGTTGAAGAGCGGCGACATCGTCGAAGTCATCACGGCGCCGTATTCGAAGCCGAACCCCGCGTGGCTCGGCTTTGTGCGCACCGGCAAGGCCCGCTCCGCCATTCGCCATTATCTGAAGACCATGCGGCTGAACGAGTCGGTTCAGCTTGGCGAGCGTCTGGTCGATCAGGCGTTGAAGGGCTACGGCCTCGCGCTGTCGGATGTCACACCCGAGGCTTGGGAAAAGCTCGTGCAGTGGACGGGCAACAAGAACGGCCAGGAAATCTTCGCGGACATTGGTCTTGGCCGGCGTGTCGCGGCGGTCATGGCCAAACGCATTGAAGTGCTGATGAGCGGCCGCGATGCGGACGACGACGGCTCGCGTTCGGATGCGGGCTCGGCGCCGCATGCGCCGCCGGTTGTGATTACCGGCACGGAAGGCATGTCGGTGCAGCTGTCGGCCTGCTGCCGCCCGATTCCGGGCGACGACATCATGGGCTATATCGGCATTGGCCTCGGCATGGCGATCCACACCACCGACTGCCGCGTCGCGCAGCGCATTCACCGGCGCGATCCCGCACGCTGGATCGACGTTGCGTGGGCGCCGCAGCCGGGGCGTCTGTTCGACGTCGCGGTGAAGGTGCTGGTCAAGAACACCAAGGGCGTGTTTGCCCGCGTCGCGGCAGACATCACCTCGGCGGACGCGAACATCGTCCACATTGCGATGGACGAAGACCTCTCGCAGGAATCCACCATCCTGCGCTTCGTGATCCAGGTCAGCGACCGGGTGCATCTGGCCAACGTCATGCGTCGCGTGCGTACGAATCTGGACGTGATGCGTATTGCGCGCGAACGGCCGAGCGACGACGGGCATCATCGGCATGACGGTGGCATGCGGATCGAGCGGGAACGGGCGGATTACTGATTCGCCGCGCTCGCCTGCTGGGCAAAAGTCGTTTTTTCTGTAGGAACGCACCGGCCACAGGCGAGTCTCACCTGAAAACTCAGGGAGAACGCTGATGAAAGTAGCTGACCTCGAGGGCCTTGCGCTCGACTATTGGGTGGCCCGCAGCCTGCACGACTTCGTGCGCGAAATCCAGTTCACCGACAGCGGCGAAACCGTATTCATTCGCGGCAACGACCGCGGTCGTCCGTGGGACGGCCGATTCACGCCTACAACTTCATGGGAAGCCGCCGCCGTGGTGCTCGAGCGAGCGCGTCGGCTGGAACTGCGCGAGCGCGACGAACACGGTCCTGCGCATTGCGTCGCAGAATTCGAAGGTGGGCGGGGACCGGTGGAGGGCCGCGCCGACTCGGTGCGTGTCGCGCTCTTGCGGGCGTTTGTGCAAAGCCGGTTTGGCGATAACGTTGGCGAAATGCTGCACGAGCCGCAGATGCTCGCGGGCGATACGGCGCAGCGCATTGCCGAAGCAACTGCGGGCAATACTTTTGAAGATGTTCCAAGCCCGGACGGGCATATCGGCGATATTCAGTCCCCGCCGCGGCCGTGAGTGCAAGTGGGGCGGCCACACTGCGCCGCCGCAGGCAGCCGGCCGAAATGTGCCCGGAAAAAACAAAGGGCCTTCCGGTTGGAAGGCCCTCTAGAGGTGGTGCGGCTGGCAGGATTCGAACCCACGACCCCTTGGTTCGTAGCCAAGTACTCTATCCAACTGAGCTACAGCCGCACGCGAAACAGGTGATGCAGTTACGCCGTGCTGTTATGCCACCCGACGGCGAAAACTGGGTAAAACGTAAGGGCCTCCCCAGAGGGAGGCCCTCGAAATAAATGGTGCGGCTGGCAGGATTCGAACCCACGACCCCTTGGTTCGTAGCCAAGTACTCTATCCAACTGAGCTACAGCCGCACGCAGAAACGAGATTATAGCAAAGGTTTCAAAAAAGGGAAGGGTGTAACTGCGATTTGTCTCATTGTCATGATCGTGTACCCTAGTGAGGCAGTCGCTTGCTGCAGCTTATGGATCATCATGAACAAGGCCTTTGTCAAAGAGTCGAGTGAAGATAACGACGACGACCTCGACGTCGCCCAACCGGACATTCCCGCGGGTACCAAGAACTACATCACGCCGGCGGGCTACCGTCGCATGCGCGACGAACTGCTGCATCTCATCGACGTCGAGCGGCCCGAAGTCGTCAGGCTCGTGTCGTGGGCCGCGTCAAACGGCGACCGTTCGGAGAACGGCGATTACATTTATGGCAAGCGCCGTCTGCGCGAGATCGACCGGCGCATCCGTTTTCTGACCAAGCGGCTGGACCTCGCGGAGGTTGTCGACAGCAGCAAGCAGGAGAACGTAGATCAGGTCTTTTTCGGCGCGACTGTCGAATATGCAACGGAAGACGGCGAAGAACACACGGTGACAATTGTCGGCATCGACGAAGTGGATCTGGATATCGGCCATGTGAGCTGGATCTCGCCGATCGCGCGGGCGCTGCTGAAGGCCAAGGTCGGCGATACGGTCACGTTGTACACGCCGGCAGGACCGCAGCCGATCGACATTCTCGACGTCAAGTATCCGCCCGCTGATAGCGGCGGCTAGTTATCTCTGCGCTGAGTGTCTCGCTTCGCGGGCCGGCTGTGCCGGCCGCGACTTTAGCGCGTTGTCAAAGGGCAAAATCAACGGACAAAAAAAGGCGCCGCAAGCGGCGCCTTCCGTGTTGCCTGTGTTGCCAGCTGCTTTAGAAGCGGTGACGCAGACCTGCCGTGACCGCAACCTGCTTGTTGTTGCTCGAAGCAGCCAGACCGTTGATGTCCGCGCCAACGATCGCGTTTTCGTTGACTTGCTGGTATTCGCCTTGCAAATAAACATCCGTGCGCTTGGACAATGCGTACGCCGTTTGCAGGTTGAACTGGTTCCAGTGCGGACGGGTGCCGGCGAGGCTTGCGCGCGTGTACGTGTACGAACCGGCGATGCTGACAGCCGGCGTCAGAGCGTAACGTGCGTTCGCTTCGAAGTTCTGGAAGTGTGCGCTGCCGCCACCGAACGCGATGCCGCCCGTCTGACCCGACGCGCCTGCGCCGATGCCTGCAAGACCCGACAGATTGGTTTGCGAGTAGACGAGGCCGACGGTTGCCGGGCCGAACGCGTAGTTCGCGCCTGCGCCCCAGGTTTGCTGACGCGCAGCGAAGAAGGTGTTGTCGCTCGACACCGCACCGCCCGAGTTAAACGCTGCAGCCGCGCCCGTCGCGCCGTTGCTGTTCAATTGCAGGTAAGCCGCGCCGACGTTCAGGCCGCCCCAGTTGTACGACGCGCCCGCGCTGTAGGCGCGGTTGTTGGCGAAGCCGTCTGCCTGGTTCGAGAAGCCGTACATGCCGCCGAACTTCAGGCCGCCGTAGTTCGCGCTCGTGTACTTGACGGAGTTGTTGACGCGGAACGAGTTGTTCAGGTTGTCGTTGTCGAACGGGTGGGCGAATTGGGTGCCGCCGTATTGCGTGCCGGTCAATGCGAGCGGGCCGACGAAGTCGACCATGCTGTCGTATTGACGGCCGAGCGTAACCGCGCCGAACTGGGTGCTCGACAGGCCGACGAACGCCTGACGGCCGAACTCGCGACCGCCTTGCTTGAGCGAACCGTCATTGATGCCGAAGCCGTTTTCCAACGTGAAAATTGCCTTCAGGCCGCCGCCGAGGTCCTCAGCGCCGCGCAAGCCCCAACGGCTGCCGTTCACCGAGCCGCTCGTTTGCTGCCAGTTGCTGTGACCGTGCTGGTTGTTGGTGTAAGTGATGCCGGCGTCGATCAAGCCGTACAGGGTGACGCTGCTTTGTGCGTGCGCCGCCGTTGCAAAAACGCCCGTCAGGGCCGCGACCATGAGAGTCTTTTTCATCTTGTTACTCCGAAAGCGAGAATTGGCAGTGAATCCTGCTTCAGAAAACCTTCACGCGTCCGCTGCGAGAAGCGAATCCGCGGGAAGTGCGCAATAGACTGCGCTGTTTTCCGGTTACGCAAAGTGTAGAGATAGCGTTCGCGGAATGGGCATTTCGATTTTTGCAATAAAGTATTCCGCTGTTTGAAACGATAGCCGAATGGCTGAAAGCCCCGCCAGTCAATGGATCCGGCGTGCCAGTGCGCATCTGGAAGGAGTGTCAACGAACCGCGTTGCGAATTTACGACGCGAATTCGATGCGAAAAAGCAACAGGTATTGGTTGATGGAGCTATTGTTGTTAATCGCGCAACAGAGGATTGTTATTCGTGCAAACAATCGAATTGAGAATCCGGAGTTATACTGACAGTTCTGCTTTCCGAAGCGGACTTTTTCGTTGACGAAAAAGATCTCCAAACCTTTGTCAGCGCGACCTTCCAGTCGCGCTTTTTTTTCGTCCAGGGATTCAAGCGCCCTGCAGCGGGGCAGGGCGAAGATCAGTTGGCCGACGCGGCCCGGTTTGCGTTCCACCACTCGTTCGCGGTGGGGGCGCTCCAGTCTTCTATGACGTAGCGGCGAGCGTCCATGGGCGAGGAAAGCAGATTCTGCCAGTGATCGCCGTGCCAGACGACATCAAATTCGAGGGCGGACGTGTCAGAGCCGGCGCGCAAGGTGCCGGGCGTCTCCGATTGCGTTTGAGCAAAATGAGGAAGGAGGCCGGAGAGCAGGCGGCGGATATGGGGGAACTGCATGTCAATCTCCCGAGGCGCATTAACTGCTAATGCTGGTTCATGATGCGATTCGATAGTCTGGACAGGCAACCCGGATAAACACTTACCAAAGTCACAAACCGTTACAAATGTGCGCGGGTAGCTGGAAGTTTTTCCCGAATTCAATCAATTCTGCTGTTTTAGAAGTAGAATTGACTTGCGCAAAAGCACTGAAACGCCCGCCATTTCCGCCACCCGGCTAATTTTTCGCTTATTCAATTCCGTGCATAAGGCTGATTAAAAATTCACTTGACGGTGATTCGCCGCGCCCCTTATAACGACAAGGCTGATTTCAAGAGCCGCTCCGGGTGCGCAATGCCGAGGGATATTCCTTATGGATAAGCTGGCAAAAGATTGAGGCGTTGAGGGCATTGCCCGATTTGATAATTCGTTGAGGGAAACTGGAAAATGGAAACAGGTATCGTCAAATGGTTTAACGATGCTAAGGGCTTTGGCTTCATTACGTCGGACGCGGGCGGTGAAGATCTCTTTGCGCACTTTTCGGAAATTCGCACTGAAGGATTCAAGTCGCTGAAGGAAAACCAGCGCGTATCCTTCGACGTGAAGGCCGGCCCGAAGGGCAAGCAGGCTGCAAACATTCAGCCGCTCTAAGCTGCACATTGCGCTTGCACCTATGCGGGCGCACATGCGGCCCGAAGCCCTCGCGTTAATCGTGAGGGCTTTTTGTTTATTTCGCCGGATATTGATGCCTCCCGATTCGACACTGAGCCAGCTTTTGACCGTATCAGTGAACTTGCGCATTGGCGCTGCCGTTTGTTTCCCCGCAGACCGGTTGGCAAAAGCACCCGACGGCACATGCCAGTGATGTGGGCGTCGTATATGCGCGGTCCCTGGCCGTTAACTAGTGCATACTTGGCGCAAAGCCACGCGTCCAAGCATCCTCTTCATGTCTGAACTGTTTCTGGCCGAACCGGCCCTCGCTGAACCTATTGTCTTCGTCGATCTCGAGACCACCGGCGGCTCCACCAACGAACACCGCATTACCGAGGTGGGGGTCGTGGAAGTCGGGCCGACCGGCGTCACGCGCTGGAGCAGTCTCGTCGATCCGCAGCAACCTATCCCGTCGTTTATCCAGCAGCTCACCGGAATCACGAACGCCATGGTGCGTGGCGCGCCCACATTCGAGGCCATCGCACCGGAGCTTTTCGCGCGGCTCAACGGCAAGCTGTTCGTCGCGCATAACGCGAGCTTCGACCGGGGCTTTTTGCGCGGCGAATTCCGGCGCGTCGGCATTTCCTTCGACCCGGACGTGCTGTGCACGGTGCGCCTGTCGCGCGCGCTGTTTCCGTCCGAAAAACGCCACGGGCTCGATGCACTGGTCGAACGCCATTCGCTGGTGCCGTCTGACCGCCACCGTGCGCTCGCTGACGCCGATCTCATCTGGCAGTTCTGGCAGCGCCTGCACACTCTCGTGCCGCTGGACACGTTGCGCGCGCAGATCGAACGCATGACGCGCCGCTACCGGCTGGCGGGCGACATCACTGAAGATCTGCTTGAGACAGCGCCTGCCGGCTGCGGTGTTTATGCGTTCTATGGAGAAGGCGACTTACCGCTGTATGTCGGGCGAAGCGTGCGCGTGCGTCAGCGGCTGCGTGCGCATCTGACGGGCGAACGGCGCTCGTCGAAGGATATGCGGCTCGCGCAGCAGGTCAGGCGCGTCGAGTGGCGCGCGACCGGTGGCGAATTGGGTGCGATGCTCGCGGAGGCGCAGTGGATCGCGACGCTGCGCCCGGGGCACAATCGCGTGCCGCGCGTCACGAAGAGCGATCCCGTGGACGCCCCGTGGCCGTTCCAGGGGGCGGTAGTATTTGAAGAGCGCGAGGAAGCGTCGCAGGCGTGCGCTTTTCATGTCGTCGACCGGTGGCGTTACATCGGTCACGCGCCCTCATTGGCGCAGGCCATTGACCTTCATGCCTCGTGTGCGGTCAGCGGCTTCGAGCTGTCGACATATCGAATCCTGCAGAGCCATCTGGCGCGCGGTTTGCGGATGATGCCGCTGACTGTCGCGCGCGCCGAGCCTGTATTGGGCGTTGCCTGATTGCTTCATTCGTTCAGTCTGTTCGATGCGCATTGCCGCGCGCGGTCTGGAACTAGCGCCTTGGGCAAAACTGAACATGCTCTGCGGTTGATATCGTCCCGCTTCTCGCCCTGATTGCCGGCGCTCAGCCGGTCGCGCCGACGCCACCGCTTTCGCACACGTGTCCAAGCGCGCGAGAGAGCGCATTCGACCGCATAGAGTCGTAGCGCGTCAGCGATTTCCAGTTAGCCAGCGATTGCGCCACCCGCGACGGGCAGTCCGGAGCCGTCCGCAACGGCTGCACGCGGGCGAGGCCGGCAATGAGCGATTGCGTCAGGCGGTCCAGTTGAGGGCGCGTGCTCGTTGCCAGGTCCGGGGCCGGCTCTTGCGGCGGTTGGGTCGAACGCCAGTTCGCAAACAGCGCGTTTTGCATTTCCTTGCTCGCGTCTATCTGATCCTGAAAGAAGGCGCGCGCGAAAGCCGGATCCACGTCGGCAGCGGCCGCGCGCTTCTGAACATCGGCGAGTAGGGCTTCTTCGCGCGGCTTGTCAGTGATCGGCTGATGTTTCGCCCATTTCCAGCGGGCGACCGGCTCAGCCAGCGCAAGGCGTTGCGACACAAGGGCGATCAGATTGGTGAGCGCGGTGTCGTCGCCATCGGCAAGGGCAGGAGCGGGCGTGAAAACGGCGTAGGCAGAAAGCGCGAGCGCGCAGCGGGCGGCAAAGCGAAACAGACGAGTCATGGGCTGGGCGAAAGGGCTGGACGATGGCCGGGCGGCCACGCAGAAAGCAGAAGAATAGACGATCTGCAGCGCCGCGGGAGCCTTCGGCGCAGAGAGGATGCTGGAGGATTTCGGCGCAACGCAGTCAGATGCGCGACGTCGAGCACCGCGCACGGGCGCGCGTTGACGTCAGGCGGGGACAGGCCGTCTGGTTGAACCGCTGCAATGGAAGGTGATGTATAGCGCGCGAGCGACCATGCCCCTGCTGACAAACGCCGGGACAGCTACCGCCTTGCGCCACCGCACAATCACTTTGCGTCGCACGACTTACGTTGTTCGTCGAAGAAGGCGCGCACGTGCTCCGGCAGTTCCGCGCTTAAAAATTCGACGCCGACAGGTTCCGGATCCGGGCTAAAGACTTTATCCGGGGTCGGAATCTTCGGTGGTTTGGCATCCATGATCTTTCTCCTTTACAAACTCATTATCGGCCTCGGGCCCCCATTTGCACCAGCGCCCGCGAGGCATTGAAGCGTCTTTGTTGCTTTAACGGCACATCGCAACATTTCAGCAGAGTCTTCTGATTAAATTTATAGGTTCGCTGCTGCCGTCATTGTGTGGGCATGCGTACATTCCGCGCTTCAATTCCTCTTTCGATTCGCCCCGAGCGGCGCCTGGCGGGTCGTCGCGCTCTTGCCGCCGCAAGCAGGGATTCGTTCATTCCGGGTATTCCCCGATTAACTCCCGCTGGTGCGTTGCCGCGTCGGAACGGTTTTGTGGCTAAAAGTCGAACGTTCGTTAATTACCGATCGACTCAAAAGCAGAAGCCGCTTCGCTTATCCCTTTGTAAACGAGCGACGTGTCATGGCGTTGACGGTTAGCCGTAGTTTTTTAAGCGAGGCAAAAGAACCGTCGCCACATGGGCGAATGCGTCGCGCAGTATCGTCGCCGGCTCCGGTGCCAGCACTTTGCGACAAAAGCTCAGTTTTCGAGCCCCTTTTCGAAACCGCGACGGCGACTGCCATGATGCGAAGAGGCATTCACAGGTCTGAGTGCGTTGGCCAACGGACGCACCTCTGCCAATACGGAAGATGGTCATCTTCGCCTTCAGAGAGTTCGTCATGGAAAACGCTGTGTACTGGAATGGACGCCAGGTTGGAATCGAGTGCGACGGTCGGATCTCGTGGTTTTCGTCAGCGCCGCCGGAGGCGGTGGCTGCGTATGGCAACAAGCAACAAACGCAGGCGCAGCAGTGCGGTACCCCCGGCGATGATGTTCTCGCGCGTAACCTTGGCAGGGTTGCGCACTCGCGGTTCTAGGGGAAGAAATTCCCCGGGGTAGGCGGTAGCGGAGAGATGCTTCGAATTGCGATTAGAAAGTATCGATGCATCGATGGAAAGCAAAAAGCCCAGTCACGAGGACTGGGCTTTTTGCTTGATTCTTGATGGTGCCGGAAAGAGGAATCGAACCCCCGACCTTCGCATTACGAATGCGCTGCTCTACCGTCTGAGCTATTCCGGCATCAGGAGAAACGAGATTATAGGGAGTTCTTTATTGGCTTGGCAAGCCCCCAGCTTATTTTTTTATTTCGAGATGGTAGCGGGTCACGCGATCCACTTCGTTCTTGGACCCAAGGAACACCGCGACGCGCTCATGCAGGCTCTTCGGCTGAATGTCGAGAATGCGTTTTTCGCCATTGGTCGCCGCGCCGCCTGCCTGCTCGACAATAAATGCCATCGGGTTCGCTTCGTACATCAGGCGCAGCTTGCCGGGCTTCTCCGGCGTGCGTTTGTCCGCCGGGTACATGAAGATGCCGCCGCGATTCAGAATACGGTGCACGTCCGCCACCATCGAGGCGATCCAGCGCATATTGAAGTCGCTCTGACGCGGGCCTTCCTTACCTTGCTTCAGTTCACCAATGTATTGCTCGACAGGCGGATACCAGTGGCGTTCGTTCGACGCATTGATCGCGTACTCGCGCGTCTCCACAGGAATGCGCATATCGCTTTGCGTGAGCACCCACGAACCAAGTTCGCGATCGAGCGTGAAGCAGTTCACGCCGTTGCCGGTCGTCAACACGAGCACGGTTTGCGGTCCATACACCGCATAACCTGCGGCGACCTGCTGCGTGCCCGGTTGCAGGAACGACTGCTCGGTTGGCTGCTGGCCGTCCGGGCAGCGCAGCACTGAAAAGATCGTGCCGATCGACACGTTCACGTCGATGTTCGACGAGCCGTCGAGCGGATCGAACACGAGCAGATACTCACCCTTCGGATAGTTCGCCGGGATCGGGAAGAACTGCTCCATTTCCTCGGACGCCATGCCCGCGAGATTGCCGCCCCATTCGTTCGCTTCGAGCAGAATCTCGTTGGACAGAATGTCCAGCTTCTTCTGTACCTCGCCCTGAACATTCTCGCTGCCCGCGGTGCCGAGCGCATCGCCCAACGCGCCCTTGCTGACGTGATAGCTGATCGCCTTGCATGCGCGCGCGACGACTTCGATCAAAAGGCGCAGGTCGGCCGGCAGGTTGTTGGTTTCCCGCTGCTGCTCGATCAGGTACTTCGTAAGAGTGGTACGACGTTGCAAGGACATGCTGTACTCCAGGAGGCTTGAGGAATATCCCGATTTTAACCGCTCGGTGTGTCCGCTCCGTGCTTTTACGATCCGCACAGACATGAAACATGAGTGCGGCACGGTGACGAACCGGCGCAGGGCGCAAGCAACGGGCCATTGCCATGGAAATTCTCGCCGTAGCTTTGGCGCCGGATGATGTGACCATGCGAATCACACGACCCGTTGCGTTCAACGCAAACCGGCCAGTGAATCCGGTTACGAATGCGTTTACTTCCCGTCAGCAAACGGCACACGAACAGTCGGCCAAACGGCTGACGTCGACCTCAACAGCGCTGACCCGCCTCATAACCGGCAGGAAAAAAGCCGGCAACGCGTGCCGGCTTTTCCGAATCGAGCACCGCTCAAACCTGCGTCATGCGAGCGCCTTCTCGACGATTTCGCGCACGTCACGCGATTTGACCTGCGACGCCACTTTCTCGAGCGCCGCGCGCATGCCTTCGCGCAGCGTCGGCGTAAAGCGACGCCACAGCTCGAGCGAGCGGGCGAGGCGGGCGGCCACTTGCGGATTGATCGCGTCCAGCGCGATTACCTGGTCCGCCCAGAACGCATACCCCGAGCCGTCCTCGGCGTGGAATTGCGCCGGGTTCGCCGCGCAGAAGCTGAAAATCAGCGAGCGCGCGCGGTTCGGGTTTTTCAGATTGAAGGCCGGGTGCGTCATCAGCTTGCGCACGATGTCGATAACCGGACGCTGCGCACTGCCGCGCTGGGTGGCTTGCAAAGCGAACCACTTGTCGATGACGAGCGGCTCCTTTTCGAAGCGCCGGTAAAAGTCGTCGAGCGCGTGTTGGGCCTCGGCACTGGCTCCGTCGGCGGCCGCCGCTGCGTTCAGCAGCGCGGACAACGCAGCGGCGCGGTCCGTCATGTTGTCCGCGGCATCGTACTGCGCCGACGCAAGCCGCACGGCTTGCGCCGGATCGTCGAGTTCGGTGAGATAGGACAGCGCGAGGTTCTTCAGCGCACGATGGCCGGCTGCCGTCGGTGTGGCTTCGTACGGACCGGGCGTGCGGTGCTGCTCGTAGATGTTGAGCCATTCGCTCCTGAGTGCATTCGCAAGACGCTTGCGCACGAACTGCCGCGCGGCATGCACGGCGGCCGGATTCGATTCCGCCATCTGCTCGGCGAGATACGCTTCGGACGGCAGCATCAACGCAAGTTCGCGGAACGCCGGCGACAGCGATTCGTCCGTGAGCACGCGTGCGAACGCCGCGGTCACGGAGTCGTCCAGTTGCAGGTCGGCGCCGTTCGCGGCGCGTGCCGCGAGCGTCAGCAGCTCGCGCGTGGCAAGCCGTTGACCGGCCTCCCAGCGGTTGAACGGGTCGCTGTCGTGCGCGAGCAGAAAAGCGAGTTGTTCGGCCGAGTAATCGTATTCGACGATCACCGGCGCCGAGAAATTGCGCAGCAACGAGGGCAGCGGCGCCTCTGCTACGTTGACGAACGTGAAGGTCTGCTCAGTCTGCGTCAATTCGAGCACGCGCGTGGTCGAGCCCGACGCCTGTGCCTCGCCCTCCAGTTGCAGCGGCAGATCTTTACCGTCCTTGCCGATCAGGCCGATTGCGAACGGAATCAGCAGCGGTCCCTTCTGCGTTTCGCGCGCGGTGAGCGCGGCTTCGCCGTAGCCCTGCGCGAGCGTCACGCTGTAGCGCTGCGTGCCGGCGTCGTAAGCGGTGCGCACCGAGACGCGTGGCGTGCCCGCCTGGCTATACCAGCGCTCGAATTGCGCGAGATCGCGGCCATTGGCGTCGGCGAGCGCATGGCGAAAATCGTCGCAGGTGACGGCCTGGCCGTCATGACGCTTGAAGTACAGGTCCATGCCTTTGCGGAAACCCTCGCGGCCGAACAGCGTCTGGTACATGCGCACGACTTCGGCGCCTTTCTCGTACACCGTCATCGTGTAGAAGTTGTTGATCTCCACGTAGCTCTCGGGACGCACGGGGTGAGCCATCGGGCCGGCGTCTTCGGCGAACTGCATCTGGCGCAGCACGCGCACGTCTTCGATGCGCTTGGTCGCGCGCGCCGCTTCGTCGCTGCCCTGGGTCTGGCCACCTGCCATGTCGGCCGAAAATTCCTGGTCGCGGAACACGGTCAGGCCTTCCTTCAGGCTCAACTGGAACCAGTCGCGGCAGGTCACGCGGTTGCCGGTCCAGTTATGGAAATACTCGTGGCCGACCACTGCTTCGATGTTGGCGAAGTCCGTGTCGGTGGCCGTCTCGGGGTTGGCCAGCACGTACTTCGTATTGAAGATGTTGAGCCCCTTGTTCTCCATTGCGCCCATGTTGAAGTCGCTCACGGCGACGATCATGAAGCGGTCCAGGTCGAGCTCGAGCCCGAAGCGCTGTTCGTCCCAGCGGATGGAGTTGATCAGCGAGTCCATTGCGTGACGGGTCTTGTCCAGATCGTGCGGCTCGACCCAAACCTGCAGCAGCTTTTCCTTACCCGAGCCGGTTTTCACGCGTTCTTCGAGTGCCACCAGTTTGCCCGCGACCAGCGCGAACAGATAGCTGGGTTTGCGGAACGGGTCTTCCCAGCGCGCGAAATGGCGACCGTCCGGCAGATCGCCTTCCTCGAGCAGATTGCCGTTGGACAGCAGCACCGGATAGTCCGCCTTGCTGGCTCGCAGCGTGACCGTGTAGGTGGACATGACGTCGGGCCGGTCGAGAAAATAAGTGATGCGGCGAAAGCCCTCGGCCTCGCACTGCGTAAAGAAGTTTCCACTCGACACGTACAGGCCCGACAGCGTGGTATTCGCCGCCGGATTGCAGATGCTGGTGAGCGTGAGCTCGAACTGGTCGGGCACATTGTCGAGCACCAGACCGTGTTCGTGCGCATGCACGTTGGCAAAGGGCTGGCCCGCGAGCGTCGCGCCGACGAACTCCAGTTGTTCGCCCATCAGTTCGAGATGCGGCGCGCGCGCGGCATCCGGGTTGCGGCGCACCTGCATCGTGTTCTTGACGACGGTGCGTTCGGGCAGCAGATCGAACTCCAGTGCGACGGTGTCGATCAGGAAGGCGGGCGGCGCATAATCGGCGCGGCGGATCACATTGGGCGTTGCGGTATCGGCCATGGCGTTCTGTAGTGGTGGGACTCGAGCGGCCGGCGCGGGCAGGCAGGTGCGCCGGGCTTGTCGAGCCATTGTACAAAGCCTCGGGCGATCGTGCGGAGTGCCTTGTCCGCGCATAGCCATTCGGCCGATGCTCGCCCCATGCCGACACCGGTCACGCCGCTGCGGCATTGCGGCCCGGAACGGTGAGGCGCCATCGACGGTCTACGTACAATGCAGGAAGGGCCAACACAAACGCTTCACGAGGTAGACCATGACAAGAAACTCCTGGGCGCGCCGCGCCATGCTGCTGTTCGCGGCGCTGACCGTGCTGCTTTCCGGTTGCACGACTTATGTGACCACGCAGGTCACCGCGTTCTCCGACTGGAGCGGCAGCGACGCGACCCGCACGTACGCATTCACACGCGAGCCGGATCAGCAGAACAATCTGGAACTGACCACCTACGAGCGCATCGTCGCGAATGAGCTGGCCACCCACGCGTTCCGCCAGGTCGACACCAATCAGGCGCGCTATCTGGTGGGACTCTCGTATGGAATCCGCTCCGACCTCGTGACGGTCGCCGAGCCGGTGTACTACAACCCCTGGCCCGCGCCTTATTGGGGCTGGGGCCGGCCGTTCGATCCGTGGGGCCCGTGGGGACAGTTTCCCGCCGGCTATGTGAACCAGAGCTACCCGATCTTCACGCACCTGCTGGGTGTGCGGATCACCGAGCGCGCGACGGGCAAGGAGGTCTACAACGTGAGCGCGCGCAACTCGGGCGCCGAGTCGTCGCTGGTCAGGGCCGTGCCGTATCTGGCGCGCAGTGCGCTCGCCGACTTCCCGCTTGGCAACGGCGTAGTGCGTACAGTGAAGATTCCGCTCGACAAGAACGGCGGCGCGTCGAATGAAACTGCTGCCCCCGCCGCCGCGCCAGCCCCGCCTGCCGCGCCGGCCGCCGCCTCCGGAGCGAGAGCAGTGCAGTGACGCAACTGTCGGCCGCATGCAGTCACGCGCGATCCGGCGGGCGCCGGCGTCGCGAACTGTTCGGGTCGGCGGAACGATTCAGAGCGAACAGATCGATCCAAAGCGGCCGCAGCGGTTCAAAACTGCTGCGAGCCGCTCAAAGCCCCCGGCCGCTCAAAGCCCCCGGCCCAACAACGCCATCGTCCCGAGCACCACGAACAGCACGGCGGCGATACCGTGCACCAGCCTGGTCGGCAGACGGTGCGCGAAGCGGCCGCCAAGCAAAATGGCCGGCACGTTTGCGAGCATCATGCCGAGCGTGGTGCCGGCCACCACACCGAAGAAATCGTGAAAGCGCGCCGCAAGCGCAACGGTCGCGATCTGCGTCTTGTCGCCCATCTCCGCGAGGAAAAAGGCCACGACAGTCGCGCCGAACACGCCGAGATGCGTGCGGTTGGTGTTGGCTTCCTCGTCGTCAAGCTTGTCGGGCACGAGAATCCACAACCCCATGCCGATGAACGAAATAGCCAGCGCCCAGCGCATCACGGTCGGCGTGAGCAGCGAGCCGAGCCATGCGCCGAGCGCGCCTGCACCCGCGTGATTGACGAGCGTCGCGGCCAGCACGCCGAGAATGATCGGCACCGGCTTGCGATAGCGGGCGGCCAGAACCAGCGAGAGCAGTTGTGTCTTGTCGCCGATCTCGGCGAGCGCGACCGCTCCCGTTGATATGAGAAAAGCGTGAATCACGTTGTTTGAATCCTCGGGCCGAGAAATGAACGAGCGACGACCCACGACACGCCGGGCCCAGTTGCGACGGGGTGTGGGTCATCGGTCTCGCCAGGCCAGAGGCTGCGGCTGCCATGGCCGCGACGGCCAAGTCTGTTGACAGGCGCCCCCGCGAGCGCGCGTTCTGCGAGCGAGGCCTGATGGCCTGGCGAACGCGCCGCGGGGCGGCTACTCCCCAATGAGGGACGGATTATAGCAGGCGCCGCTGTGTCCACAGCGTTGCCGCCGGGACATCGGGCGGCAACGTGCATAAAACCGCTGCGCGCGCAAGTAACCGCGGCGAAGGTACGAAACGGCAACAGCGTTTGCGGAAAGTTAATTGAAAGTGTTGGAGCGATTTTCCCCTTGGCGACCCCTTTGCGCGTGCCGGCAATCCGCGGAAGCCTTGTCTATAGGGAATTCCCAAGGTGTTACCTGAAACGTCTGAAGATTCGCTATTACATTCAAAGCACCGTCGCGGGGGCGAGACGGATACAGATGGATACGTCTTTAGAAGCTGATTTAATCCAGAATATTCAGTATGATTCCGGCGGCTACGGGAGCCTGAGCCAAACCACAAGGCCAATTGTCAAAAGGTCTAAATAATCGGGCCAAAGTGCCGTTAATTCGCTGAACCCTACAAAAGAAGTCTGGATTGCCCTCCGGCTGGAGATTGCCGGTCCGCTCGGCGCGCATACGCTGTGACGGCTGCTATTCCGTCAGGCGCTTCAGCCTCTCCTTGCTTCTACGCGCGAACACCGATATGCCCGATCCGCACTGGACCATTCCGGTCGCTCGCTGGTCAAGCTGGCCTGCCGCCACATCTGCCGCACCCGACATCGGTTTTATCGAGCCGATCGTGCGGCGGCGTCTCAGCACGCTCTCCCGCGTCGCGCTGAAGGTTGCGCACGACTGTGTCGGCGTGACCGAGGCACGCGTGGTGTTCGCGTCGCGGCACGGCGAACTGCGCCGCACCACGGATATTCTCCGCGCCCTCAGTTCAGGCGAGCCGGTCTCGCCGACCGCCTTCAGCCTGTCCGTGCTCAATGCGATGACGGGCGTGTTCGGCATCGCGCGCGGCGACCGCTCGGCGGCGAGCGCGATCTCGGCCGGCTCGGAAACCCTCGGCTACGCGCTTCTTGAAGCGTATGCGCAACATGCGGCGCAGCCGGCCTCGCCGGTGCTGATGGTGTACGCCGACGAGCCGGCCGACCCGGCCTACGGCACGATCGAAGACGAAGTGCAGGGCGGAGCCATCGCGATTCTGCTTGGCGGCGAAGCCGTGCAGGGGCATCTGGTGTGCACGCGCTCGCCGGCAGCGGGGGAGCAGGAGGGGCAGGAGGGACAGGAGGGACAGGAGGGACAGGAGGGACAGGAGGGACAGGAGGGGCTCGCGTCCAACTCGCTCACCGCAAGGGCCACGAGTGCCACGAGTGCCACGAGCGCCGCGAGTGGCGGGAGCGCCGCAAGTGCCCCGAGCGTCCCGAGCGTCCCGACCGCCGCAAGTGCCCCGACCGCCCCGACCGCCGCGAATGCCGGAACCCCCGTCCCTGCAGCAACCGCCAGCGCAACACCCGCAACCCGCTTCGCCACGCAAAGCCAGGCGCTGCTGCATTGTCTCGAAACCGGCGAGCCCGCCGCCTGGCAAGGCGCCGGCGTCCTATGGCAGTGGGGATGGCATGACCGCGCGGTTTGATTACGCCTGGCGGTTTTTCGCGACCGGCATGGCGTTCGTGGTGTTCGGCATCTGCGGCGTGTTGTTCTCGCTGCTGGTGTTTCCGCTCGCGTGGCTCTGGCCGCATCGCGCGTCGCGGCAGTTCGCGGTGACCAGCGTGATCCACTGGTTTTTCCGCGCGCTCGTAGCCGTATTGCAGCGAATCGGCGTGATGGAACTCGAAGTGACGGGCGCTCACGCATTGCGCGCGCGGCGTCCAGCCATCGTGGTGGCGAATCATCCCACCTACCTCGACGTCATGGTGCTGCTTTCGCTCACGCCGCATGCGTGCTGCGTCGTGAAGAACGCGCATTGGAGCAACCCGTGTTTCTGGGGCATCGTGCGCTCGGCGGAATATGTCAGCAACGCGGACCCGGCTGAGCTCGTCGAAGCGGGCGCGAGGCAGCTTGCGGCAGGCTATACGATGATCATTTTTCCGGAAGGCACGCGCAGCCCGGCGCGCAACCGGCTGCATGCGTTTTCGCGCGGTTTTGCGCATATGGCCCTCAAGGCCGGGGCGCCGATCGTGCCGGTGCTGATGGACTGCGATCCGCCCGCGTTCACCAAAGAAATGCGCTGGTACGACGTGCCCGCGCGAGCGTTCCGCATGCGCGTGAACGTGCTCGAGCCGCTCGCCGCGGACCGGCTTGCGGCAGACGACACTCCACCGGCTCTCGCGGCGCGCAGCGTGACGAGCGCCGTCGAAGCACACATTACCCAGCACCTGTTCGATTATGGATTCTTTAAAACTGGAAATTAAGCAGCTCCTGATCGAAGCACTCGATCTGGAAGACCTGAGCCCCGCCGACATCGACGACGACGCACCGTTGTTCGATACCGACGGCATCGGTCTCGATTCGATCGACGCACTGGAAATCGGCATCGTGCTGCGCAAACAATATCAATTGACCATTGCGGCGAACGACGAACGCACGCGCGAACACTTCCGCTCCATCAACACGCTGGCCGCGTTGGTGGCAAGTCAGCGCGAAGCGGCGCACACCGCGAATGAAACCAACAGCAAAGGGGAATGACCGTGTCCGAGGCAGAGATTCTTGAACGCATCCGCGCCATCTTCAAAGAGAACTTCGCAATCGAGCCCGAGAGCGTGACGCCCGAGGCGCATCTGTTCGAAGACCTCGATCTGGACAGCATCGACGCAGTCGACCTCGCGATCAAACTGCAGGAAATGACGGGACGCCGCATCAAGCCGGAAGAGTTCAAGTCGGTGCGCACGGTCGGCGACGTGATCGGTGCGGTCGAATCGCTGCTGGCGGCCCAAGGCTGATGCGAGCCACGCGCTCGCGAACGCCGGCAGTGGAGCAGCGCGTTGCCGGTGCTTCGTCCACGGGCAGGCGCCATTGGGTCAAGGCCGTCGTGCAGGTGCTCGTGAAGCTGGCGTATCCGGCGCTGATTTTGTGCGCTTGGCGTTGGGACACGCCGCGCTACGTCGGCTGCATGCTGTTTGCAATTCTGTGGCTGCAGCGCTGGGCCGGCAGCGGTCCGGTCGCGACTTCGCTGCGCCGTCTTTCCGCCATCGACTGGACCGTCGTCGGTCTGCTTAGCTGCGCATCCGCGGCCATCGTGTTCACTAACAGCGAGCTGCTGTTGCGCCTTTATCCGTCGCTCGTCAATCTCGGTCTTCTGATCGCGTTCGGCGCTACGCTCGTGCGCGGACCGTCGATGATCGAGAAATTCGCGCGCCTCGGCAAAGCCGATCTGCCGCCGGGCGCCGTGCGTCACACAAGGCGCGTGACCCAGGTGTGGTGCGTGTTCTTTCTGCTGAACGGCGCTTTCTCCGCCTATACCGCGCTCTATTGGAGCCGCGCGAACTGGTCGCTCTATAACGGCGCGCTCGCCTATCTGCTGATCGGCGTGCTGCTGATCGCAGAAGTCGTGTGGCGCTATCTCGTCGTGCTGCCGCGAGCCGCGCGTTCGGAGGCGGCATGATCGCGCTGCACGACCTGTTGGCCGTTCCGCTCGATGCCGCCGGCCGCAACGTTCCGGTTTGCCGCGACCGCGACGCGGTGCTCGACCGCGCAGCATTTCGCGCGCGCGTGGCGGCGCTGGTCGCGCTGGTGCAAGGCGAGCCCGCGCAACGCTACGCGTTGTGCATCGACGATCCGTTCGATTTTGCGTGTGCGTTGTTCGCGCTCTTCGCCTGCGGCAAGGAGCCGGTGATACCTGCGAACGCGACGCCCGGCTATCTCGCCGATCTTGCCGACGCCTACGACGTCGTATTGAGCGACGCCGCGCTGCCGCCGCACCCGCAAGCCGATGCGCGCGCGGCTGCTTCCAACCCGTGCATGGATACGTGCATCGACACGCGCATCGACCCGCAAGCACCGCTTACGCTCTACACATCCGGCAGCAGTGGCCGTCCAAAGCCGATCCGCAAAACGCTCGCGCAGTTCAACGCCGAAGTGCATACGCTCGAGAAGCAGTGGGGCGCGCTCGTCGGCAACGCGACGATGCTGGCGAGTGTCCCGCATCACCACATCTACGGTCTGCTGTTTCGGGTGATGTGGCCGCTTGCCGCCGGCCGCGCATTCGCTCGCGAGATCAGCATCGAGCCGCAGCATCTGCAGGCGCAACTCGCACAATGCGGCGCGGCCGTGATCGTCTCGACGCCGGCGCAGTTGTCGCGCTGGCCCGCGTTACCGGGCTTTGCCGCAATGACGCCCGCGCCGCGCGCGTTTTTTTCGTCGGGCGGTCCGCTCGCGCTCGAAGCCGCCCAGCACTATGCGGCCGCTTACGGCGCCGCGCCGCTGGAAATTTATGGCAGCACCGAGACAGGCGGCATTGCGTGGCGCCGCCAGGACCAGAGCGATGCATGGCAGCCGGTAACCGGCATTGAAGTGCGGTGCGACGAGGACGGCGCACTCAACGTGCGCTCGCCGCATCTCGATCACAGCGGCTGGCATCGTACGGACGACAAGATCGCCTTCGACGCGCAAGGCGGCTTCCGCTTGCAGGGGCGTCTTGACCGCGTGCTCAAGCTCGATGGCAAGCGCGTCTCGCTGCCGGAACTGGAAGCGCGGCTCGCGCTGCATCCGTATGTGATGCAGGCGGCCATCGTGCCGCTCGAAGGCGGCGCGCGCGAGCGCGTCGGCGCTGTCGTCGCGCTGACGGAAGCCGGCAACCAAGCGTTGTGCGACCAGGGCCGCGTGCTTCTCGCAAAGAGCCTGCGGCGTCATCTCGCCGATTATTTCGACGTCGTCGTGTTGCCGCGCCATTGGCGCTTTCGTCTCGCGCTGCCGTTCGACGCGCGCGGCAAGCTGCCGGTGTCGGCGGTGGCCGCGGCGTTCGAGCCGCGCGCGGAGGGCTTCGAGCTGCTCGCCGAGGCGCGCAGTGGCGACACGCTTCACTATGAGCTGCGCGTGCCGCCCACGCTCGCGCATTTCGCGGGCCACTTCCCCGGCTTGCCGATCCTGCCGGGCGTGGTGCAGGTCGACTGGGCGATGCGCCTTGCCGCCGAACAGGTGCCGTGCGTGCGGGCCGCGGCTTCCATCGACCGTCTGAAGTTCATGGCCCCGGTCGCGCCGGGCGCGGTGCTCAAGCTCACGCTCGCGCACGATGCGGCGCGCCGCCGCGTGCAGTTCGCGTACCGGCTGAACGGGCGCGAATGCGCGTCCGGCGCGATTGTCTATCCGGAGAGCGCGTCATGAGCATCGCTGCCTGCATCGTGATTCCGATCTACAACCACAAGGACGCGATCGGCGCCACCGTGGCGAATCTGGCGGTACACGGCTTGCCGATCTTCATCGTCGACGACGGCAGCGACGAGCCGACCCAACAGGTGCTCGCCGAACTCGCGCGCCGATATGCGGCACAAGTGACGCTGCTGCGTCTGCCGGTCAACGGCGGCAAGGGCGCTGCGGTGATGGCGGGGTTGCGCGCCGCGCGCCGCGCGAACTACACGCACGCGTTGCAGATCGACGCCGACGGCCAGCACGACACCGCTGATGTCCCGCGTTTTATCGACGCCGCGCGCGCCGAACCCGGTGCGGTGATTCTTGGTCGACCTGTGTATGACGAGAGCGTGCCGAAGGCGCGCCTCTACGGCCGTTACCTGACGCACGTGTGGGTGTGGATCGAAACGCTCTCGCTGACCATTCGCGATTCGATGTGCGGCTTCCGGCTCTATCCGCTTGCACTCGCGTGCGAGCTGATCGACAACGTGCAGTTGCCCACGCGCATGGACTTCGACATCGAGATTCTGGTGCGCCTTTACTGGCGGCGCGCCGCGTTTCGCGCGATTCCCACGCGCGTGACTTACGCGAGCGACGGCGTTTCGCATTTCGACGTGTTGTGGGACAACGTGCGCATCAGCCGCAGTCACACGCGGCTCGTGTGCGGCATGCTGCTGCGTCTGCCATTGCTCGTCGCGCACAAGTTCATGCCGCGCCACAGCGCAACCGCGAATGTCTCGGGCGGGCCCGAAGCGCAGGACTGGTGGCGCATCGCCGAGCGCGGCAGTCATCTTGGCATGTCCTTGCTCGCGTTGAGCTGTAAGCTGTTCGGCCGCCGCTTCACCGCGCTGTGGCTGCATCCTGTCGTCGCTTATTTTCTGCTGACCGGACGTGCCGCGCGCGCGGCCTCGGCCAATTACTTCACGCGTTTGCGCGAGGCCGCGCCGCATGGCGACACGCCGCGCCCCGGCTGGCTTTCCGCTTATCGCCACATGCTGGCCTTCGCGCAATCGGGCTTCGACAAGCTCGCGGCGTGGTCCGGCCGCGTGAGCGACACCGATGTGAAATTCGAAGATCCTTCGGCGTTCGAAGCATTGGTTGCGAGCGGCAAGGGCGCGCTCGTGATCGGTGCGCATCTCGGCAATCTGGAAATGACCCGTGCGCTCGCCGCGCAAGGCGCGTATGCGAAAGTCACGGCGGTTGTCTACACCGAACATGCGCGGCGCTTCAATAGCGTGCTCGCGTCTGCGAACAGCGAATTCGCGCGGCATCTGCTCGAAGTCGCGGACTTCGGGCCCGAAACCGCAATACTGATGCAGGAGCGCGTCGACGCGGGCGAGTTGCTCGTGATCGTCGGCGATCGCGTGCCCGCGCACGAGGCGGGCCGTACTACGAGTGCGCGTTTTCTCGGCGCCGATGCGCCGTTCGCGCAGGGCCCCTATGTGCTTGCGCATGCGCTCGGCTGCCCCGTGTATCTGTTCTTCTGTCTGAAAGAGCGCGACGGTTATCGTCTCTACTTCGAGCCGTTCGCGCAGCGCATCGAGTTGCCGCGCCGCGAGCGCACCCAGCATCTCGCAGCGTGGGCGCAGCGTTATGCGGAGCGTCTCGAACACTATTGCCGCAAGGCACCTTATCAATGGTTCAATTTCTTCGACTTTTGGGCCAGCCCCAAGCGAGGCGCAAATGGCCGAACATGATCTGATCGACGCGCCGGAGTCCGGCGCTCACCCAACTTCGTCGCGCGGCGCTAATGCGGCGCCCGTGGTGATCGGTGCGCGCAAGCTCAGCATCGAGGACGTCGTCGCCATCGCGCAGCATCGTGCACCGGTCGTGTTGAACACGGACCCGGCCTGGCGCGCGCGCATTCAGCGCGGCGCGGACTTTCTGCGTCGGCATCTCGCCGCGGGCGCCACCGTCTACGGTGTCAACACCGGTTACGGCGACGCCTGCGTGGTCGACGTGCCGATGGAACTCGTCGAAGCGCTGCCGCTGCAACTCACGCGTTATCACGGCTGCGGCATGGGCGAATATCTCGACGACGCGCAGACGCTCGCGGTAATCGCCGCGCGTCTGAATTCGCTTGCATATGGGTTTTCCGGCGTGCGCCCCGTGTTGCTCGAACGTCTCGCCGACCTCGCCAATCATCGCGTGCTGCCGCGCATTCCCGCCGAGGGTTCGGTCGGCGCAAGCGGCGACCTCACGCCGCTCTCGTATGTCGCGGCGGCTCTCGCGGGCGAGCGCGAAGTCATGTTCCAAGGGCGCCTGCGCGACGTGCGCGAGGTGTGGAGCGAACTCGGGCAAACGCCGCTCACGCTCGCGCCGAAAGAGGGCCTTGCACTGATGAACGGCACGGCGGTCATGACAGGCCTTGCGTGTCTCGCGTTCGCCCGCGCCGATCACCTGACGCGCCTCACCGCGCGCCTGACCGCGCTTTCCACCGTGGCGCTCGACGGCCGCGCCGCCCATTTCGACGCGACGCTCTTCGAAGTGAAGCCGCACGCCGGCCAGGCACAAGCCGCCGCATGGATTCGAGCCGATCTCGAAGGCCGCGACGACACGCCCGGCCACCGCCTGCAGGACCGCTACTCGATCCGCTGCGCGCCGCACGTGATCGGCGTGGCGCGCGATGCGCTCAGCTGGGTGCGCCGCGACATCGAAAATGAACTGAACAGCGCGAACGACAACCCGTTGATCGACCCCGACAACGAGCGCGTGCTGCACGGCGGCAACTTCTACGGCGGCCATATTGCCTTCGCCATGGACTCGCTGAAGGTGGCGGTGGCGAACCTCGCGGACCTGATGGACCGGCAACTGGCGCTGCTCGTCGACGTGAATTTCAACAACGGCTTGCCGCGCAACCTCACTGGCGCGGCGCCCGAGCGCGCGGCGATCAATCACGGCTTCAAGGCCGTGCAGATTTCGTCGTCTGCGTGGACAGCGGAAGCGCTGAAAAACACCATGCCCGCCAGCGTGTTCTCGCGCTCCACCGAAGCCCACAACCAGGACAAGGTCAGCATGGGCACTATCGCGGCGCGCGACTGCCTGCGCGTGCTTGAATTGACCGAACAGGTGGCCGCGGCGCATACGCTTGCCACAGTGCAGGCCGCGCGGCTGCGTCTGCGGATGGACAGCTCCACGCCGGTGCCGGCGCCGTTGCAAACGTTCATGGAAAGCGTCGCCGCACAGTCGCCGTTCGTCGCGGAAGACCGCGCGCTCGAACACGATCTGCGCGCGCTGAGCGCACGCATTGCCGCCTGCGAATTGCTGCCTTACTGCGGAGATTCACACGCATGAGCGCCGCCCGCAAGCCACTGAGCGCCAGCGCAACGGTCGAAGTGCCGTTTCACGATGTCGACGCGATGAACGTCTGCTGGCACGGTCATTACCTGAAGTACTTCGAGATTGGCCGCGCTGCGTTGCTGCGCGCGTTCGATTACGACTACCGCGAAATGCAGGCATCGGGTTATCTGTGGCCGATCGTGGAAGCGCACCTGAAGTACGTGCGTCCGGCCACGTATGGTCAGAAGATCGACGTGCGCACGCAGCTGCTCGAACACGAAAACCGCCTGAAAATAGGCTATGAAATTGTCGATTGCGCATCGGGCACGCGGCTCACGAAGGGCTACACGATTCAGGTGGCGGTTCACGCAGCCACTCAGGAATTGCAGTTCGTGTCGCCGCCCGTGGTCTTCGAAAAGCTGGAGCGTGTATGGGGACCATGAATGTTCGCGGGCGGCTCGTCAAGGTGATATGCGTGGTCGCGTTGACGGGCGCGCCAGGCGTGGGCACAGCGCCGGTATCGGCGGCCGCCGCTGACGGCAATCCGGCACTCGTCTCGCAGATCGCATCGCATCTCGCCGCGGCCAGGGGTGTGCGCGCGCAGTTCACGCAAACGCAAACGCTCGCCGCGATGAAGCAGCCGCTAATCAGCACCGGTTCTTTGCTGTTCCTGCGCGAGCGCGGCGTGATCTGGCAGATCGCGACGCCGTACAAGGCCACTTACGTGATTACCGACGCAGGCGTCGCCGAACTCGACGCGCGCGGCCAGCGAGTCACCACACGCGGCGCGCAGGGCACGCGCGGCGTCGCGCAGGTGTCGAAGATGATGCGCGCGATGCTGGGCGGCGATCTGTCCGCACTGTATTCGCAGTTCGACGTGCAGGCCGAGGGCAGCGCCGCGAACTGGCGCATGCGGCTCACGCCGAATCAGCCGCAGATCGCGCAGTCCATCAAGAGCATACAGATGAGCGGCGGCGACTACCTGCAGAACTTGCGCATTGCGCTCGCGAACGGCGACATCACGCAACTCGAATTCAGCAGAAGCGAGACGGTGAGCGAACCTGCGCCGGCCGAACGCAGCCTGCTCGGGGCGCCGTAATGGAATTGCTGCGCAGGTCCGCGAGGCAGACATGGGGCGTGCGCGCCGCCTGGCTCGTGCTCGCGCTCTCGGCGGCGCTGTATTGCGGCTGGCGTTTCGCGGGACCGTCGCCGTTGCAGACCAATTTTCTCGCGTTGTTGCCCGCGACCGAGGCCGACCCGGTTGCGGAGAAAGCCGTCGATACGCTCGCGAGCGCGCTTGGCGACCGTACGGTTTTTCTCGTCACCAGTCGCGACGACGCCCACGCGAAAGCGGCGGCCAAGCAGCTCGGCGCTGCACTGCAAAAGAGCGGCGCGTTCGCTTCGGTGACGGCGCAATTGCCGCCGTTCGATCTGTCGCGTATCGCGGCGCTGTACATGCCGCATCGCTTCGGTTTGCTCACGCCTGCCGACCGCGACGCAATCGCGGCCGCGCAGGCATCCGGCAGCACGTTGCATGACGCACTCGCTCAGCGCATCTACAACCCGTTGCGCGGCGGACTCACCACTTCGCTCGCCGACGATCCGTTCGGCTGGCTCGAACATTGGCTCGGCAATCTGCCGCTTGCCACCTCGAATCTCGAGCTCGAAGACGGCCTGCTCGTCTCCCACGTAGGCAACGCAACCAGCGTGCTGGTTGTAGCGACGCTGCCAGGCTCGGCCTATGAAAGCAGCACGCAACAGGCCGTGATCGCGGCGCTCTCGCAAGCCGAAAGCGAGCTCAAGCACACGTTCCCCGACGTTTCGGTGGCGCGAACCGGCGCAGTGTTCTACGCCGAATCGGCGCGCAGTGCAGCGGAGAGCGAGGTGCATGTGATCGGCATGGCGTCGCTCGTCGGCATTGCGTTGCTGATGATGTGGGTGTTCCGCTCGCCGCGCCTGCTTCTGCTGGGTTTCGTTTCCACCGCGTTCGGCATTGTGTGCGCGCTGGCGGTCACGCTGCTGGTGTTCGACAAGCTGCATCTGCTGACGCTCGTGTTCGGCGCGAGTCTGATCGGCGAAGCGGTCGATTATTCGATCCAGTATTTCGTCGTCTATCTCGGTGCGGGCCGCGACTGGGATGCGCGTCGCGGCGCCCGTGCCGTGCGCCCTGCGTTGAGCGTGGCGCTTGCAACCAGCCTGCTCGGCTACGCGATTCTCATGTGGGTGCCGTTTCCCGCGCTCAAGCAGATTGCGTGCTTTGCGATGGCTGGCATCGTGACTGCGTTCGCCTCGGTAATGTGGCTGTTGCCCGCGCTGCTGCCGTACGCGCCCGAACGCAGTCCGCGGCGCCTCTTCGAGAGCGCCGCGCGCTTGCTCGGCGCGTGGCATCGGGTGATCGGCGGCAGGCGCGCGTGGCTTGTCGCTGCACTGTTGCTGATCGCCGCGCTTCCGGGCTGGCTGCGTCTTACCAGCGACGACGATATCCACCTGCTGACCCAGCGCGACCCGTCGCTCGTCGCCCAGGAAAACAAGGTGCGCGCGGCAGTGGGCGTGGATAACAGCGCGCAGTTTTTCGTCGTGCGCGGCGACACGCCGGAGATGGTGTTGCAGCGCGCCGAGGCGCTCGGCATGAAGCTCGACGCTCTGGACAGTACGGCGGACAGGATAGGCGGTTATCAGTCGGTCGCGCAGTTCGTGCCGTCCGCGCAGCAGCAGAATGAGAATCGCGCGTTGCTCGCGCAACATGTTTTCGCCGACCGTGCCGCATTGCGCGCCACGCTGCTGCAAGCGGGCTTCAAGGACGAAGTGGCCGATGCCTGGATCGCCGCGCAAGCAAGGCCGCAATCCCTTCTCACTGTGGACGAGTGGCTCGCCGCACCGTGGTCGCAACCATACCGGCACCTGTGGCTTGGCCAGGTTGGCCCCGCTGGCCACCTCGACGCGGCGAGTAAAGCGTATGCAGCGGTCGTGATCCCGCAAGGCGTGAGCCCGCGCAACGAGCCTGCGTTGATCGCCACGACGCGCTCTCTGCCGGGTGTCGTGTTCGTCGACAAGGCCGCGAGCGTATCGAAGCTGTTCGGCGCGTATCGCGTGGACAGCGCGTGGTGGCTCGGCGGCGCACTGTCGCTCGTTCTCGCGCTGCTGATCGTGCGGTACGCCGCGCCGCGTTCGGCCTCGCGCAATCCAGCTGACGCACCCGACGCAGCGCCTGTCCTGCAACGTCTGCGCGGCGGCGTCGCAGTGACGTTGCCGGTGCTGCTGGCCATAGGTGTCACGCTCGCCGCATTCGGTTATGCACGCGTGCCGCTCAATCTGTTCAACTGGCTTGCGCTGATGCTCGTGCTGGGTGTCGGCGCGAATTACGCGGTGTTTCTGCGCGAAGGATGCTTGCGCGCGGACGCCGATCTGGGCGCGGTGTGGACCGGCGTGCTGCTGTCCGCGGCCACCACGCTGCTGTCGTTCGGCATGCTCGGCATGAGTGCGATGCCCGCATTGAAGAGCTTCGGCGCGACACTCGCGCTCGGCATTGCGGTGGCGGTGCTGCTCGCGCCGATCGGCATGCCATCGGAAATCAGGAGGGCCGCATGAAAGCGCCATCAGTCTATTTGCACGCGCTCGGCATGATCAATGCGCTCGGCGGCGACCTCGACAGCATCGTGCCGGCCCTCGCGGCGACCGACGCACGCGGCATGACGACCATGCATACGGGAATCGGCGACGCGTTTGTCGGCAGCGTGGTGACGCCGCTCGAACTCGCGCCCCCCGCGGATCTCGCACGCTACGACTGCCGCAACAACCGCCTGCTGCTGGCCGCTCTCGCGCAGATCGCGCCGGCCGTGGACGCGGCGCGCGAGCGTTATGGCGTGGATCGGATCGGCGTGGTGCTCGGAACCAGCACCTCGGGTATCGAAGCCGCCGAGGCCGCGTTCGTCTATCAGGCACAAGCGGGCGAGCTGCCCCCGAACTTCAATTACCGGCAGATGGAGATCGGCACGGCCGCGCCGTTCGCGGCGGCGGCCCTGGGCGTAAAGGGTCCGGCGTATACCATTTCGACCGCGTGCACGTCGAGCGCCAAGGCATTTGCATCGGCACAGCGTTTGTTGCAATTGCAACTATGCGACGCCGTGGTGGTGGGCGGCGTCGATTCGTTATGCGAGCTGACCGTGCAAGGCTTCGCTTCGCTCGAGTCGACGAGCGGCACGCGCAGCAATCCGCTGAGCCGCAATCGTTGCGGCATCAACGTGGGCGAAGGCGCGGCCGTGTTCCTGATGAGCCGCGACGAAGCCGCGGTGCGTCTTGCAGGTGTCGGTGAATCGAGCGACGCTCACCACATTTCGTCGCCGGACCCGCAAGGCGTCGGCGGCGAACTCGCGTTGCGCGCGGCGCTCGCGGATGCGGGTCTCGCGCCGTCGTCTATCGGCTATGTGAACCTGCACGCCACGGCGACGCGCAAGAACGACGAGATGGAAGCGAGGCTCATGTCGCGTGTGTTTCCCGATGGCGTCGCGACGAGCGGCACCAAGCCGTTGACGGGGCATCAACTGGGCGCAGCGGGCGCCACCGAACTCGGCTTCGCATGGCTCACGCTCGCGCGCGAAGACGTACCGCTGCCGCGCCATGTGTGGGACGGTGAGGCAGACGCGGCGCTGCCGCCGCTCGACCTGGTCGAGAGCGAACGGTTCTTGCCGCGCGGCGCCGGCCCGCGTTACGCAATGAGCAACTCGTTTGCGTTCGGCGGCAGCAACGTCAGTCTGATTCTTGCAGGATGAGCGCAATGAATCAGATGCGAAGCACCGAAGAACTGTTGCAGCAGCCGATTGAAGCGATCATCCCGCATCGCGGCACCATGTTGCTGATCGACGGCGTGAACAGTTTCACCGATGAGACGCTGTGCGCGCGCGCCACGGTGCATGGCGATGCGTGGTACGCCGACGCAGAAGGCGCGATGCCCGCGTGGATCGGCATTGAGCTGATGGCGCAGGCCATCGCCGCGCACGTCGCGCTGGTGGCGATGCGCGGCGGCGGGCGGGCGCGGCCCGGCGTGCTGCTCGGTTCGCGCAGCTACAAGGCACTGCAACCGGCGTTTGCGCGCGGCGCGCAGTTGCTGGTTCGCGCGACGGAACTGCTGCGTAGCGACGAAGGCCACGCAGCCTACGAATGCACGATTCACGACGGCGACATGTGTTGCGCCGAGGCTGTGATCAAGGTGTTCCAGCCGTCCGATTTTCAGTCATTCATTGAGGGGAGTTTCAGTTCATGAGCCGGCGTGTTCTCGTTACCGGCGCAAGCCGCGGCATTGGCCGCGCGATTGCGTACCAGTTGGCCGCCGACGGCTTCGAGGTGTCCGTGCATTGCCGCACGGGACGCGCCGAAGCCGAAGCGGTCGCAACGGGCATCGCCGCGAAAGGCGGCACTGCGCGCGTGCTGCAGTTCGACGTGCGCGAACGCGCCGTGTGCCGCGAAGTGCTCGAAGCGGATGTCGCCGCACACGGCCCGTACTACGGCATAGTGTGCAGCGCGGGCGTGACGCGCGACGCCGCGTTTCCCGCGCTCACCGAAGAAGACTGGGACGTGGTGATCGAAACCGGTCTCGACTCGTTCTACAACGTCGTGCATCCGCTGACCATGCCGATGGTGCGCGCACGCAAGGGCGGGCGCATCGTGACCATCGCGTCGGTGTCCGGCGTGATGGGCAATCGCGGCCAGGTGAACTACAGCGCGGCGAAGGCGGGGCTGATCGGCGCGACCAAGGCGCTCGCGGTGGAACTCGCGTCGCGCAACATCACCGTGAATTGCGTGGCGCCGGGGTTGATCGAAACCGGCATGCTCGACGAGATGCCGCTCGAGCACGCACTCAAAACGGTGCCGATGAACCGCGTCGGTCAGCCTGCGGAAGTGGCGTCGGTGGTCGGCTTCCTGATGTCGGACGCGGCCTCGTATGTCACGCGCCAGGTGATCGGCGTCAACGGCGGGATGGTCTGATGAAGCGAGTCGTCATTACCGGCATGGGCGGCGTCACGGCGCTCGGCGACAACTGGGACGCCATCGAAGCTCGCCTGAAGAGCGGCGCGAACGCGGTGCGGCGCATGCCCGAGTGGGACTACTTCGAATCGCTGCATACGCGGCTCGCGTGTCCGTTGCCCGGCTTCGTCACGCCCGCGCATTATCCGCGCAAAAAAACGCGTTCGATGGGGCCCGTCTCGCTCTATTCGGTGCGCGCCAGCGAACTCGCGCTAGCCGACGCGGGCCTTGCCGACGACGCCAGCATCAAGGACGGCCGCATGGGCGTCGCGTATGGTTCGTCGTCGGGTTCCGTGCAGCCGATTCGCGCGTTCGGCACGATGCTCGAAACCGGCTCGATGAGCGACGTCACGTCGAACAGCTACGTGCAGATGATGCCGCACACGGCCGCCGTCAACGTGAGCCTGTTCTGGGACCTGAAGGGGCGCATCATTCCGACCTCGTGCGCGTGCGCGTCGGGCAGCCAGGCGATCGGCTACGCGTATGAAGCGATTCAGAGCGGCAAGCAGACGCTGATGCTCGCAGGCGGCGCCGAAGAACTGTCAGGGCCGGCCGTTGCCGTATTCGACACCTTGTACGCGACCAGCACGCGCAACGACGAGCCGCACCTCACGCCGCGTCCTTTCGATGCCGCGCGCGACGGCCTCGTGGTCGGCGAAGGCGCGGCCACGCTGGTGCTCGAGGAATACGAACACGCGCTCGCGCGCGGTGCGCGGATTCATGCGGAAATCGTGGGCTTTGGCTGCAATTCCGACGGCGCGCATATGACCCAGCCGACCGCCGAAACGATGGCGCTCGCCATGCAGCTTGCGCTCGCGGACGCGCAGCTTCCGCCCGAGGCCATTGCCTACGTGAACGCGCATGGCACCTCCACCGATCGCGGCGATATTGCCGAAAGCCATGCGACCTCGCAGACGTTCGGCGAGCGCATGCCGATCAGTTCGCTCAAGAGCTATGTGGGCCATACGCTCGGCGCCTGCGGCGCGCTCGAAGCGTGGTGGACCATCGAGATGATGAAGCGCAACTGGTACGCGCCTACGTTGAATCTGCACGACGTGGACCCCGCTTGCGCGCCGCTCGACTACATCGTCGGCGCGGGCCGGGAGATCGATGCGCAGTTCGTGATGAGCAACAACTTCGCATTCGGCGGGATCAATACGTCGCTTATCTTCAGGCGCGTTCAATGAGCGTGAAGCTGCAACGCGTGGTGGTGACCGGCATGGGCATCGCGTCGTGCCTCGGCAACACGCTCGACGAAGTGTCCGCCGCATTGCGCGCGGGGACATCGCGTATAGAACGGATCGACGCCTGGCGCGAGCGCGGTTTCGCCTCGCAGGTGGCGGGCGTTGCTTCGCTTGCGAACGAGCCGCCGTTCGAGCGCAAGCTCGAGCGCTTCATGGGCGACACCGCGCGCCTCGCCTGTCATGCCGCGAGGAAGGCCATCGACGATGCAAGGCTCGACGCCGCCATGCTGCGCTCGCCGCTCGCGGGTGCGGTGATCGGCTCGGGCGTCGGCAGCATGGCGAGCTATGACGCGGCGATGACGGTTGCGCGCACGCGCGGCGTCGAGAAAGTGCCGCCCTACACGGTGCCGCACGCGATGAGCAGCACCGCTTCGGCGAATGTTGCCCAGGTGTTCGGGCTAGAGGGCGTCAGCTATTCGCCGTCGTCGGCATGCACGACCTCGGCGCTCGCGATTGGCCAGGCGATGCAGCTGATCCAGACCGGCCGCCAGCAAATCGTGTTGGCGGGCGGCAGCGAGTCGCTGCACGACAACATGACGCTGATGTTCGACGCAATGGGCGCGCTGTCGCGGCGTTTCAACGACACGCCGCAACGCGCGTCGCGTCCTTACGACAGCGCGCGCGACGGTTTCGTGATCGCGTCGGGCGGCGGTGTGCTGGTTCTCGAAGCGCTGGACCACGCGTTGGCGCGCGGCGCGCGCATCTATGCGGAACTAACCGGATTCGGCGATTGCACCGACGCCGGCATGGTCACGCCGCGCGCGGCGGGCATCGCGCGTGCGATGCGCGGGGCGCTGAGCCAGACGTCGCGCGGTAAAACGGGCGGTACAACCAGCGGCATGAGGAGCGGTACAACGAGCGGTACAACGAGCGGCATAACGGGTGGCTTAACGAACGACATAGCCGGAGAAGCCGCCGCGCGCCCCGACTACATCAACACCCACGCGCCCTCCACGCCGCTCGGCGATGTAGAGGAACTGCGCGCGTTGCAGCAGGTGTTCGGCAGCGAACCGGGGCACGGCCTGCCGGCGTTTTCGTCGACCAAGGGCATGACCGGGCATCCCCTTGGCGCATGCGGCGCACACGAGGCGATCTACACGTTGCTGATGATGCGCGACGGCTTCATCGCGGGAACGACGGGAATAGAAACCGCGGAGCCGCAAACGCACGGCATGCCGCTCGTGCGCGAGACGCGCGAGGCGCGCATCCAGACGGCCATGTCGCTGTCATTCGGCTTTGGCGGAAGTTGTGCAAGTCTGATGTTCGAAGCATGGCAGGACGGCTGAACCGGCCGCAATTTAAAACAACGAGGGCAGAACAATGAAAACGACCATTAAACGGGCCGCAATGCTGAGTGCATTGACGATTGCAGCGGCGACACTAGCGGGTTGCGCGACGCAGGTGAAATCGCTGCCGCTCGCAGCGGCGGGTGGCGAGTCGCGCGGCGGCGTGCCGGTGTATTTCGGCGAGCAGAACCATCCCGCAGTGAAGACGGATCTCGGCAACGTGTCGTACTCCGTGCGCATTGCCCGCAAGGTCGCGGCTCCCGACGAAGCATGCCGCGAAGCGCTTGCCGAAGCTGTCGGCAAACTGCGCGCGGCGGCACGCGAGCGCGGCGCGAATGCCGTGATCGACATCGGCACGCGCTTTCACAGCAGCGAGAGCAACTCGTCGCGCGAATTCACCTGCGGCGTGAGCCCGAGCGCGGCGGCCATCGCTGTAAGCGGAAAGCTCGTGCTGCTCGAAGCGAACTGAACCGCTCTCGTGCCTGTGCAGTAAATGTGGAATCGTAAAACTAACAACAACCGTGAAGGAGTATCAATGAAACGCCATCTGATGTTCGTTACACTCGCCGCTTCGTTCAGCATGCTAGGCACCGCACCGGCGTTCGCGCGCGACACCGTGGCCAACTATCCGATCGAACAGGCATTGCACAGCGAGCCGGGCAAGGTGAGCGACGATATCGCGCTGTATTTCGCGGGCCAGCGTCATCCGGCCGTGGTGAAGAGCATCGGCGAATTCGCGACGAACAAGAAGACGAACGCGTTCGGCAAGAGCGATGAGGCGGCTTGCCAGCACGTGTTCCTGTCGGCGGTGATCGAGTTGCAGGAACGCGCGCGCAAGGAGGGCGGCAACGCGGTGATCAACATCAAGAGCAACTACAAGAACGAAGTGCGCGAGAGCGCGACCGAGTTCACGTGCGGCGCGGGCGCCGTGATTGCCGGCGTCGCGCTGAAGGGTGATGTGGTGACGCTGCGCAAGTAAGCGGGCAGGCGCGTGGCCGTGGGATCGGCGGGATGCGATTGGTCTGAGTTCAGGCGGCCGCAACTGGAGCCGCCTGAATTCAGCCGTGGATTCAGGCGGCTTGAGCGAACGGCCCGAACCGAAGCGGCTTGGATCGACGCTGCGCGAACCGAAGCGGCATGGATCGAGGCGGCCCGAACCGAAGCGGCATGGGTCGAAGCAGCCCAAACCGCAGCTGCACAGATCGATGTGGCCTGAACCGAAGCGGCCCCAACCGGAGCGACCCCAACCGGAGCGACCTCCCTGTCATACACGGCGCTTCAGTCAGTCTTTATCGCCGCGACATTGACGAGCGTCTCCCGACGTTTGCCGGGTTGCGGACGATACAGGCCGAGCCGTTCCAGCAGGCCGAAGTCTTTCGCGCGGCTCCACCAGAGGTAGGGGAACGAAACATTGCGCGTTGTAAAGCTGAAGCCGCCGCGACGGATCATGTCGAGGTAGCCCTCCGCGCTTTTTTGCACGTGCATGGGATGGCGAAACAGCAGCCGGATCACCCACGATTTGATATACGCGTCGGTGGATTCGGCAAAGAGAAGCACGCCGCCTGGCTTCAGTACGCGGCGAAACTCGGCGAGCGCGCGCTCCTGCTCGACGAGATGATGGAAAGTCTGGTGGCAGAACACGATGTCGGCGCTTGCATCGGGCAGCGGCAGGTCCCCGCAGTCTCCGTGCAGCAATTCGATGTCGGCGACCCGATCGCGGCAGGCACGCGCGGCGTTGGCGGCAAGCGCGAGCGAAGGCTCGTGATAGTCGATGCCGACAATGCGGCGCGGTTCGAACGCGTGGGCGAGCAGACGGAACGAGATGCCCTGTCCGCAGCCCGCGTCGACGATCACCGGGGCGGTGGGCAACGGCGTGTCGATCAGACGCTTGAGGTCGTTAATGGCGACGCGCAACACATGGTGTTCCCACGTGTGGGTGCGCAGGAACCAGATTCCGAATGCGGTTTCCGGCACGAACGGCACGGTGGATGTGTGAGACGGCGACACGCTGGGCTCCCCGGGAAAATGGTCTGTTCTGTTAGAGATGCAATGTAACAAGGCGTAAGGATGCAGCGGAATGCTGCGCCGGGCAAGCAAACGATTGAGGCAAACTTGGGTACACATGTCATGAAGCACACGGCGGTCGACGTCGTCATCATCGGTGCAGGACCGGCCGGGGCGGTTGCGGCCGCGTTGTTGCGCAAGGCGGGCCGCTCGGTGCTCGTGCTGGAGCGTCAGCACTTTCCGCGTTTTTCGATTGGCGAGAGCCTGTTGCCGCAAAGCATGGCTTACCTCGAAGAGGCCGGCATGCTGCAGGCGGTGGTCGAAGCGGGCTTCCAGTACAAGAACGGCGCGCAATTCGTGTATCGCGACCAGTCGTCGTCGTTCGACTTTCGCGACAAGCATTCGGCGGGCTGGGGCACGACGTATCAGGTCGAGCGCGCCGTGTTCGACGAAATCCTGATTCGTTGCGCGGCCGAACAGGGCGCCGAGGTGCGCTTCGGCCATACCGTGCAGGCAGTCCACACCGAAGGCGCCGCGCCGCTCGTCGACGTGAGCGACGAGGCGGGCCATGCGTACCGGATCGAAGCGCGCTTCGTGTTCGACGCCAGTGGTTTTGGCCGAGTGCTGCCGCGACTGTTGAATCTCGAGGCGCCCACGCGCATGCCGACCCGAGCCGCGCTCTTCTCACATGTGTACGACGGCCTCGCGGCCGGCGCGAGCGATCGCAACAAGATCTGCGTGGCCACGCATCCCGAGCGCCGCGACGTGTGGTTCTGGATGATCCCGCTTGCGGGCGGACGGTCGTCGGTGGGTTGCGTCGCCGAGTCGAGCTTTCTCGACGTGCCGGAAAGCGAGCGTGAGGCGAAGCTGCGCGCACTCATCCGCAAGGAGCCGACGCTTAACCGCCTGATCGGCGACGCGCCGTTCCTGATGCCGGTGCGTCACATTGGCGGCTATTCGGCCAATGTCGAACGTCTGCATGGGCCCGGTTATGCGCTGCTCGGCAACGCGGGCGAGTTTCTGGACCCGGTGTTCTCATCCGGCGTGACGATTGCGCTGCGCTCCGCGCATCTGGCGGTGCAAACGTTGAACCGTCAACTCGACGGCGAGCCGGTCGACTGGACGGCGCAATACGACGTGCCTTTGCGCAAGGGCATCGACACATTCCGCGCGTTCGTGGAGCGCTGGTACACGGGCGAATTGCAGGACATCATTTTCTATCCGGACCAGACGCCATCCATTCGCCGCATGATCAGCGCCGTGCTCGCCGGGTATGCGTGGGACGAATCGAACCCGTATGTCGCCGATCCGGTGCGCAGGCTCAATGCACTGCACGAGGTGTGCACGCAGCGCTAGGCGCGCTGCGGCACAGCCTCAGGCGGGAACCTGTGCGAGATGCGCGAGATGCGCGATGCCGGGCGCACGCTCGCGCACGGCGTCGCGGCGATGCACGCGTTTGCCGGCCGCATACGTCTCGTAGACCGCGCGGTCGTCGCCGAGCAGCGCGAATGCGAACAGCAGTTCTTCGAGCGATTCGGTGCGCGCGGTGCGGCGCGCGAGCAGCGGCGTTGCTTGCGGATCGAGCACCACGAAGTCCGCTTCGGAGTCGGGCCTCAGCGTGCCGACCTTGTCCGCGAGGTCGAGTGCCTCGGCGGCGCCCGCCGTCGCCAGATAAAACATGCGCGTGGCCGTCAGATGATGGCCGGTCAAACGCGCGACCTTGTGCGCCTCGTTCATGGTTTGCAGCATCGAAAACGAGGTGCCCCCGCCCACATCCGTTGCGAGCGCAACCGGCATGCCGGCTTCGTCGGCCTTGTCGAAGTCGAACAGGCCGCTGCCGAGAAACAGGTTCGACGTCGGGCAATGCGACGCGACGGTGCCAGTTTGCGCCATGCGTTCGCGGTCTTGCGCGTCGAAATGAATGCAGTGGCCGTACACCGCACGGCGGCGCAGCAGGCCGTAGTGATCGTAAATGTCCAGATAACTGCGGTGGCCTGGAAACAGGCTGTTGACCCACTTCACCTCGTCCAGGTTTTCCGCGACGTGGCTCTGCACGAACACGTCGGCATGCTGGCGCGCCAGCACGCCGCATGCTTCCAGTTGCGCTTCTGTCGAAGTCGGCGCGAAACGCGGCGTGAGCGCATACATCTGGCGCCCGCGGTTGTGCCAACGGCCGATCAGCTCCGCGCTGTCGTCATAGCCAGATTGCGCGGTGTCGCGCAGGAACTCCGGGCAATTGCGATCCATCAGGACCTTGCCCGCGACCATGCGTAGATTGCGCGCTTCGCTTTCGCTGAAGAGCGCGTCGGCGGATTGCTTGTGGACCGTGCAATAGACGAGCGCGGTCGTCGTGCCGCACGCCAGCAGTTCGTCGAGAAAGAAGCTCGCTGTGTCGCGCGCATAGGCCTCGTCGGTGAAGCGGCGCTCGGTCGGAAAGGTGTACGTGTCGAGCCACGGCAACAGACCCGGCGCGGGCGACGCGATCATGTCGGTCTGCGGATAGTGGATATGCGTGTCGATGAAACCCGGCACGATCAGCTTGTCGCGCATGTCCTGCACTGGCGTGCCCGGCGTCAGTTGCGGCGCGAGCGCGGCATAGGCGCCGGCCGCGACCACGTGGCCGTCTGCGACGATCAACAGGCCGTCTTCATGGAAGACGGCCCCCTCGGGCGAGCGCGACGGATCGCCGTCGAAAGTCAGCAGTTGCGCGCGAAATGCGGATTGGGCCGCCTGGGTGGATGCCTGTGCCGAGTGATTCATGAATAAAGCGTCTCCGAACTTAAAAACGAGGCAGCGCGGCGAGTGGTTCCGTTCTGCGGTTCGTGAGGAAACCGCCGCATGCGCTGCGATACGACGGCGCCGTCAATGCGGGCCGCTTTGATTCCAGTAGGCGTCCAGCTTTGCGATCAACTGCCCGCGCTGCTCAGGCGTCACGAACGAAGCTTCGAAGCCGTTGCGGATGATCGTGTAGACCTCGGCGTCGTCGAGCTTCAATGCGTCGATGGTGGCCGCATAATTCGCGTTCACGTAGCCGCCGAAATACGCGGGATCGTCGGAATTCACCGTGACGGCCACGCCGCGATCGAGCAGGTCCTTCAGCGTGTGCTTCGTCATGTCGTCGAACACGCACAGCTTCAGGTTCGACAGTGGACACACGGTCAATGCCACGCGCGTGTCGGCCAGACGCGTGACGAGCGCGGGGTCTTCCACGCTGCGCACGCCGTGATCCACGCGATCCACCTTGAGTACGTCGAGCGCTTCGTACACGTACGAGGGCGGCCCTTCCTCGCCCGCATGCGCGACCAGCTTCAGGCCGAGCGCGCGCGCCTGCGCGAACACGCGCTCGAACTTCGAAGGCGGATGGCCGCGCTCCGACGAATCGAGCCCGACGCCGATCAGACGATGCCTGTACTGCTCGAACAAGGGCCGCGCTTCTTCGAAGGTGGCGAGCGCATCTTCCTCGGACAGATGGCGCAGGAAGCATAGGATCAGCTTGCTTGTCATGCCGCGTTGTTCGGCCTCGGCAAGGGCACGCTCGATGCCGGCCACCGCCGTTGCAATCGGCACGCCGCGTTCGGTGTGCGTCTGCGGGTCGAAGAAGATCTCGCTATGAATCACGTTGTCGGCGAGACAGCGCTCCACGTACGCCATCGTCATGTCGTAGAAGTCCTGCTCGTGCAGCAGCACGCTTGCGCCGGCGTAGTAAATGTCGAGGAACGATTGCAGATCGGTGAACGCATAGGCGGCGCGCAAAGCGTCGATGGAGTCGTACGCGAGCTTCACGCCGTTGCGCCTCGCGAGCGCAAAAATCAGTTCGGGCTCAAGCGAGCCTTCAATGTGAATGTGCAGCTCGGCCTTCGGCGCGAGCATCGCTTTTTCAATGAGTGAAGCAGAGGTTGTTCGATTCATGGTCGGTCAGGAGATATAGGTTTTTCGCGCCGCTCTGTGTGATGCCGGGCCGCCGCTCGTCAAGCCTCATCAATTTTGATCAAGCCCGTCATGCCCGATCACGCGGTTTGCGCCGCGCGATGCTGGCTCGCGTTTGCTTGCACCGCTTGCAGCAACTGCGCCGCCGCGGAGATCGCAATGATCTCCGGCGACTTGTCGAGAATGCCGTCCACGCCGAGCGGACACTTCATTCGTGCAATCCGCGTCGGGTCGATGCCGCGCGCGGCGAGCCGGTGCTCAAACTGCTTGCGCTTGCTGTGCGAGCCGATCATGCCGAAGAACGCGAAGTCGCCGCGCCGCAAGATGCGCTCGGCGAGTTCGAGATCGCGCGTATGGTTGTGCGTCATCACGATGAAGTACGTGTTCGGCGCGGCCTCGTCGACGGCTTGGTCCGGTGCGTCGTTGGCATCGATCTTCACGTTATGCGCGTGCAGCGATTCGACGGCCGGGAACTGCGCGTCGCGTTCGTCGACCCAGCGGACCGTGCACGGCAACGTGGCCAGCACGCGAACCAGCGCCGCGCCCACGTGCCCCGCGCCGAACAGCACGACGGGAAACTCGCCAGGCGCAATGGTTTCGGTGAGCAACGCGCCGCTGTCGTCGAAACCGGCGCCGTCCCACAGCAGGCAGTCGGCGGCATCCACGCCGGGTTCGGGGTCGGACAGCATCACCGCGTCCGGCGCGGGGCCGAATGATACGCTACGCACCGTCGATTGACCCGCGGCCACGCGTTTCGCGAGCGACGTGACCCAGCCGAGGTCGCCCACGTCGAGCCGCTCGAACGCGAGTATCACCGCGCCGCCGCAGCATTGCCCGAGGCTCGGGCCGAGCGCGAAACGCTCGAGCCGGCGCATATGCGGCGAGCGCGTGCCGTCGCGCAACACCTGGCGCGCGGTCTCAATCGCTTTCCATTCCAGATGGCCGCCGCCGATCGTATGCTTCGCTGAGTCGCGTGTGACGATCATCTTGGTGCCGGCCTCGCGCGGCGCCGAACCTTCGACGCGCGCGACCGTCACCAGCACGGCAGCGTCGCCGTGCGCGAGCAGTTGTTGCAGGTCAGGTAGCCAGGCTTGCATCCGGCGGTTCTCCATGCAGGGCCGCGCACGGTGTCCGCGCGGCCGGTTGGGTGTGGCGCAATGCGTCGGCATGGCGGCGGGTGTTCATGGCGGCGACTTTCATGATGCGGTTCTCCATGCGTCAGCCCGGCGCCGTTTCAGTGCTGCCCTGAGTCGCGGCTTGCGACGAAAACGCGTGCTCATCGCCTGCGTTGCCTGCGCGCAGCGCGTGGAGCGCATCGAGCGCGTCGAGAATGGCTTCCGGCGTCGCAGGCGCGCGCAACGGCGGCGCAGGAAGCGGCGATAAGCCAGCCGACGGTACTGCTGCGGCAATCGCATCGCGGATCGCGAGAAACACCGAGAACGGCAGCAGCAGCGGCGGCTCGCCCACCGCCTTCGAGCGGAACACGGTGGGCTCCGCGTTCTGATTGCGATAGAGCCGCACGTTGAAGGCGGCGGGCGTGTCGCTTACCGCGGGAATCTTGTAGGTGGACGGCGCATGCGTCATCAGGCGGCCCTCGCGGTTCCACCAGAGTTCCTCGGTGGTGAGCCAGCCCATGCCCTGAATGAAGCCGCCTTCCACCTGGCCGAGATCGATGGCCGGATTGATCGACTGTCCGGCGTCGTGCAGCACGTCGGCGCGCAGTAGTTTCCATTCGCCGGTCAATGTATCGACCACCACTTCGGAGACGGCCGCGCCGTAGGCGAAGTAATAAAACGGATGACCGGTCAGCGTTTTCGCGTCCCAATGCACTTTCGGCGTCGCGTAGAAACCGTCCGACCACAACTGCACACGCGCGAGATACGCGGCGCCGACCAGTTGCTCGAAGGGCATCGCGCCGCCGTTCACCGACACCTCGCCGTTGGCGAAGCGCACGTCGTCGGCGTTGCCGCCGAGCTGTTGCGCCGCGAGTTCGGCGAGTCTGGCGCGGATGGTGCGCGCGGCGTCTTCGGCGGCCTTGCCGTTCAGATCGCTGCCGGTGGAGGCCGCGGTCGCGGACGTGTTCGCGATCTTCGACGTATCGGTCGCGCTCACGCGCACGCGCGAAAGCGGCAAGCCGAATTCGTTGGCGACGACCTGTGCGACCTTCGTGTTGAGCCCCTGGCCCATCTCCGTGCCGCCATGATTGACGAGCACGGAGCCGTCCTTGTAGACGTGCACGAGCGCGCCGGCCTGATTCAGGAACGGCACGTTGAACGAAATGCCGAACTTGACCGGCGAAAACGCCAGGCCGCGCTTGAGTACCGGGCTCTTCGCGTTGAATGCGGCGAGCGCTTCGCGGCGCGCGCGGTAGTCGCTGGAGTCGAGCAGTTGCTCGGTGAGCGGCGCAAGCACGTTGTCTTCCACGCGCTGACCGTAGGGCGTCGTGTCGCGTTCGCCGCTGCCGTAGTAGTTGGCCACGCGCACGTCGAGCGGATCGCGATTCAATTGACGGGCGATGCTGTCGAGCATCACTTCCATCACGAGCGCGCCCTGCGGTCCGCCGAAGCCGCGAAACGCGGTGTTCGACTGCGTGTTGGTCTTGCAGCACAGCGCGACGATGTCCACATCCGACAGGTAATACGCGTTGTCGAAGTGGCACACGGCGCGCGTCGCGACGGCGCCCGAAAGGTCCGCGGAATAGCCGGCGCGCAATGCAATTTCCACGCGTGCGCCGAGAATGCGGCCGGTTTCGTCGAAGCCGGCTTCGTATTCGTAGATCGCATCGTGCCGCTTGCCGGTGATCATGAAGTCGTCGTCGCGGTCGGCGCGCAGCTTCACCGGCCGGCGCAGCACCCTGGCCGCGAGCGCGGCCACGCACGCAAACAGCGCCGATTGCGATTCCTTGCCGCCAAAGCCGCCGCCCATCCGCCGGCATTCGCACACCACGTTGTGCGCGGGCCAGCCGAGCATATGCGCGACCACCTGTTGCATCTCGCTTGGATGCTGCGTCGAACTGTAGACGAGCATGCCGTCCATCTCTTTCGGCACTGCGTATGCCACCTGGCCTTCCAGATAGAACTGCTCCTGGCCGCCCACTTCGAACGTGCCGCTGATTCTATGCGGCGCGGCGGCGATCTTCGCCGCCGGCTCGCCGCGCGTCAGATGCAGCGGCGGCAGCACGAACTGTCTGGCGGCCTTGGCCTGCGCGGGCGTGAGGATCGCTTCGAGCGGTTCGTAGCGGATCACGTCGTCGCTTCGGGCGAGCGCCGCTGCGCGACGTGCCAGCTCGTGACTTTGCGCGATCACCGCGAACACGGGCTGGCCTAGATACAGCACTTCGTCCACGGCCAGAATCGGATCGTCGTGCAGCACGGGGCCGCAATTGTTTTCGCCGGGGATGTCCTCCGCGGTGAGCACGGCGACCACCCCAGGCGCGCGTCGGACCGCGTCCAGGTCCATCGACACGATGCGCGCATGCGCGTGGCGCGACAGACCGAGCGCCGCGTGCAACGTGCCGTGGAGTTCGGCGATGTCGTCGGTATAGGCGGCTTCGCCGCTCACGTGCAGCGCGGCCGATTCGTGCGGCAGCGCGACGCCGAGCGCGGCGTCGCTTGCACGTGCGGCGGCCTCGCTTGCCGCCTGAGCCGCTGGCGGCTCTTCGGCGCGTTCGACAAAAGCATCGGTGCGGTTCATCACGACGGCTCCTTCGCGATCGCCTCGGGCGCGCCGGCTTCGAATGCGAACACGTTTACGTCGAAGAGCGCGAGCGGCGCGTCGTCGCGCGTTTCCAGGTAGAAGCGCCACAGCAGGTTGCGCGCCACCTTCAGCCGATACGCGCTCGATGCGCGCATGTCGGTGAGCGGCTGGTAGTCGGCGGCGAGCGCATTCATGGCCTGCCGCGCGGTGGTTTCGTTCCACGGCGCGCCAGTGAGCACGGCTTCAGTCTGCGCGGCGCGTTTCGGCGTTGCCGCCATGCCGCCGAACGCGACGCGCGCTGTGTCGATCCCGCCGTCGCCGCGAACATGCAGCGCAAAGGCCGCGCAGACCGCCGAGATGTCCTGGTCGTAGCGCTTGGACACCTTGTATGTGCGAAAGCGCAGATGGCCCACTGGCCGCGGCACGCGCAGCGCGGCGACGAATTCGCCCGGTGCCAGCGCGGTTTTCTGATAGCCGAGGTAAAACGCGTCGAGCGGCAGCGTGCGCGTTCTGGTGCCTTGACGCAGCACGACTTCGGCGCCGAGCGCAAGCAGCGCGGGCATGGAATCGCCGATCGGCGAACCGTTCGCGACGTTGCCGCCGAGCGTGCCGGCATTGCGGATGGGCAGCGACGCGAAACGCGTCCACAGTTCCGCGAGTTCGGGATAGTCGGCGGCGAGCGCGGCATAGGCGTCTTCGAGCGTGACGGCCGCGCCGATGGTGAGCGTCTGCGCGTCGCGCTCGATGCTTTTCAGCTCGCGCACGTTGCCGATGTACAGCATGTCGCCGAGCTCGCGGAACTGCTTGGTGACCCATAAACCGACGTCGGTGCTGCCGGCGACGAGCCAGGCTTGCGGATGTTCGTCGCGAAGCCGCGCGAAGGCTTCGAGCGTGACCGGCGCGTAGAATGCCGGCGCGCCGAACGCGGCGCCGCGCGCGTCGGGCGCGCGGTACTCGAAGGTGTCGTTGCGTTGCAGTTCGCGCAGCGCGGCCACTACGGCCTGACGCTCGAGCGTCACGCGCGGGTATTGCGTGTAGTCGAACATTTTCTGCGCCGCGTCGACGATGGGCCGGTAGCCCGTGCACCGGCACAGGTTGCCCGACAGCGCAGTGTTGATTTCGTCGCGTGTCGGCAGGCCGGCGGCAGCCGGCTGGTCCTCGTACAGCGCCCACATCGACATGACAAAGCCGGGCGTGCAGAAGCCGCACTGCGAGCCGTGACAGTCCACCATGGCCTGTTGCACGGGATGCAGCGTGCCGTCGGCGGCGCGCAGGTCTTCCACGGTGAAGAGCGCCTTGCCGTCGAGCGTGGGCAGGAACTGGATGCAGGCGTTGACCGCCTTCAGCGCGAGCGCGCCGTGTGCGTCGAGTTCGCCGATCACCACGGTGCAGGCGCCGCAGTCGCCTTCAGCGCAGCCTTCCTTGGTGCCGGTGCAATGCAGGTCTTCGCGCAGATGCTGCAGCACCGTGCGCGTCGCGGGTACGCCCGCGACCTCGTGGACGGACCCCTGGCGATAAAAGCGGATGGTTTGCGTTGTCATGGCGAATCCGAAAGACAGTGCGGACCGGGCGCGCGTTACGCATGGGGTCGCACCAAAGCCGGCCTCGCGCACGTAGATCGCCATCCAGATCCGAAGATAGCATTCCCGCGCCCCAAAAATATTTCCGATGTCCAATGAAGCTTATGCGGAACTAGCAATGAGATAAGTCCGATTTGTGTCGGATTCGCGCGAGGCGGAGAAGTTGCGTCGGGGAGGGGCGCTGCTGCCGCGGTGGCGCCAAGAGGGGAGATGGGGCAGGCAGCAGACGGGGCAAAGGCGGGACAGGTGCGACAGGTGCGACAGGTGGGACAGGCGGAAGAAGCGGAAGAAGCGGAAGGGCAGAAGCGGCGTCCGTGCGACCCAGCAAAGCCCGCGACGGCTGCGCCGTCGCGGCGGCTCAGGGCGGCGATGAAAGCGCCCCAAGCCGCAAAAAACCGCTTACGACGCGCGCCCGCGATTGCGCACGAGACTCAGCACCAGCGGCACGAAAGCCAGCACGAAGCCGACCAGCGCCCACATCGGCAACGTCAGGCCGAGAATCGGCGGATAGGCGGTTTCGCACAACCCTGCGACCTTGAACACGCCGGGCAGCCAGTGCGCAGGCGGCAGGCTGTCTACCACCGGCTGGAGCGCGTCGAAGCCGCAGCTAAAACCCGGATTCGCCTGCACATACACGTGCCGCGCCGCCGTCACGATGCCGGCGAGCGCCGACAAGGCCGCCATGACTTCGAGCAGACGCACGCCGCGCCAGCTGTTAAAGCGCGCGCCGAGAAACGCGAAGATTGCGATCAGAAGAAAGAAATAACGCTGGATGATGCACAGCGGGCACGGGTCTTCGTGCTTGAAATACTGCAGGTACAGGGCGCCGGCCACCAGGCCGACACAGATCAGGCCCAGCAGGACCAGCAGGGAGCGCTCGCGGCGCAGCATCGCATTGTCGTTGTTCATGGATCGTGTCGCTGTCGAATAGCTGTCGTGTAGCTGTTGTGTGGCTAGGGTGTTCCTGCCGGTAAGCAACAGGGCGGTGCCCGCGATTCTAGCGCGAACCCCCGCCGCCACGACGCCATGCGCGCACGCGCGCCTCCATGCCGCAGGGCCGTCAGCGGATCGCGTTGAGCACCGCTTCGGCGCCGCGGCCGATGGCGAGCAACGCGTCGTCGGCGTGGGGCGCGCCCGCCAGCATCAGGCCCACCGGCGCGTCGCCGCGCAGATGGCAGGGCAGCGACAGCGCGCAGGCGTCGAGGAAATTGAACACACCCGGATTGCGCAGGATGAGCGCATTGGTGCGACCGAACAGGTCGTCGTCCGCAACCAGTTCGGCGACGCGCGGCGGCACCACCGGCACGGTGGGCGCGACCACGGCGTCAAAGCGCTGCCACAGTGTGCGCGCGGCTTCGGCGAGCATCGCCTCGCGTTCGGCGAGCAGGTCCAGATAATCGGCGGCACTGGCGGGCTGCCCCTTGAGAATGCGCACCAGCACGCGCGGGTCGTATTGCTCGCGATGCTTGTCCAGCAACGGCCTGTGCCATGCATACGCCTCGATCGGCGAAAAGCCGAAGCGGTTGATGTCCTGCAGACGGTCGAGCGGCGCAAAGCGCACCTCGCTGACAATCGCGCCCGCCGCTTCCAGGTGTTTGAGCGCGGTGTCGACGGCGGCCGCGACCGCGGGCTCGACGCCGTCGGTGACGTAGTTGGTCAGCACCCCCAGACGCACGCCTTCGAGCGGGCGGGTGGCCGGCACGCGCGGCTCGAGGCCGGCCAGCATGCGGTCGACCAGTGCGCAGCACGCGACCGAAACGCCGATCGGGCCGAACGAATCGAGCGTTGGCGAAAGCGGCACGCCGCCTTGCTTCGGAATGCGCGCGGCGGTCGGCTTGAAGCCGGTCAGGCCGCAAAGCGCGGCCGGAATGCGGATGGAGCCGCCGGTGTCGGTGCCGAGCGCGACGGCGGCCATGCCGTCCGCGACGGAAGCCGCCGCGCCCGACGACGAGCCGCCCGAAATCCGCTCGTCGCCCTTGACGTCGCGCCGGTACGGCGACAGCGGGTTGCCGTAGTGCGGATTCAGGCCCAGCCCGGAAAACGCGAACTCGCTCATGTTGGTTCGTCCGACGATCACCGCGCCCGCGCGTTTCAGGCGCGCGACCGCGACCGCGTCCTGGGTGGCGGGCGGCGCGTCGGCGAGTACCGTCGAGCCGGCGCGCGTGCGCTGGCCCTGGATGTCGAACAGGTCTTTCACCGACACGGGAATGCCCGCGAGCGGCGAGAGCACCGTGCCGGCCGCGCGCAGGCGGTCGTGCGCGTCGGCGGCCTGGCGCGCGCCGTCGGCGTCGACGTGCATGAAGGCGAGCGCGCCCTGGCCGGCCGGATCGGCGATGCGCGCGAGCGCGGTCTCGACGAGCGCGCGGCTGGTGGTGCGGCCCGCGGCGAGGTCGGCGGCGAGTTGGGCAAGCGGCGGAAAGGGCGTGAATTCGGTGGCCATGGTGTCGTTCGTCCGTTTGACTGGGTGAAGCCGCCCGGGTGTCGTTACCGAAGCGCAGCGAAGCGGGCGGATTCGATGCGTGATACTCAGATGCGGCTTAGATGCGGCTCAAGTGCGGCTCAGATGCGACTCAAATGCGTGCGGGTCAAATGCGACTGAAGAGCGTCGCGCGGAATGCCTCGATGTGTTTCTGCACCGAGCGCCGTGCGCCTTCGGCGTCGCGCTCGCGCAGCAGGCGGAACAGTTCGAGGTGTTCCTCGTGCACGTCTTCGAGATGATGTGGCTCGGAAAGCGAAATGAACCAGAAGCGCAGCGAGCGCTCGTGCAGCCCGCGCAAAATGTCGGCGAGCACAGCGTTGCGCGAGGCGGCCGAAATGGCCAGATGAAACTCGCGGTCGATATCCATCATGCCTTCTATGTCGTGCGCGGCGACGCAAACGGCGGAGCGTTCGAGCAGTGCCTGCATCGCGTCGTAGTCGTGCTGTTGCGCGTGGCGCGCGGCGAGCTCGACGCAGTAGCTTTCGTTGACGAGGCGCACGTCGATGATCGCCAGCACGTCGTCGAGCGAAACCGGGCGAACCATGATGCCCTTGCGCGGCATGATGGTCAGCATGCCTTCGTGCACCAGCCGGTGCAGCGCCTGATGCACCGGCGTTCTGCCGATGCCGGTCAGCGCCATCAGCTCCGCTTCGTTGAGCACCTCGCTCGGCCGCAGGCGCATCGTGATGATCTCGCGCTTGACGAACGCATAAGCCTGTTCGGCCAGGCTCGCATTGGCGGTCGCGCGGGTGGGCTTCGATGGGCGGGCGGTCTGCAAAAGCGTCATGTGAAAAAGGAGCGGACGGGGTTCGTCCGCGCATTGTAGAGCAAGGTAGAACGGGTTCCGGTGCGATCAGCGTGGACTGGCGGCAGGCTTTGCAGCGGTGCTTACGCTCTCTCCGGCAGGCCCGTCGTTGCGTGCTGCACTTTCACGCGCGGCATCATCAGCGTGACGAGGCCGCCCACGATCAGCGCGCCCGCGATCAGCACCAGTCCGAACGTCACGCTGTGCGTCGCGTCCTTGACGATGCCGAGCACATACGGGCTCACATAACCGGCAAGATTGGCGATCGAGTTGATCACGGCGATGCCCGCGACGGCGGCGGTGCCTTGCAGGAAACTCGTCGACATCGACCAGAAAATACCGAAGCCCGCCAGAATCCCGACATACGCAATCGACAAACCGGTCACGGCAAGCGGAATCGAATTCGTGACCGAGGCGCTGCCGAGCAGCCCCACGGCGCCGATAAAGCAGCACACCGCATAGTGCCAGCGTCGCTCGCCCGTCACATCCGAAGAGCGGCCGATCAGAATCATGCCGATGCCCGCCGCCAGATACGGAATCGCGGTCACGAATCCGTTGGTGACGAGGTTCGTCACGCCGAGGTCCTTGACGATCTGCGGCAGCCAGAACGAGAAGCCCGCGTTGCCGGTGACGAGGCAGAAATAGATCAGCGTGAGCAGCCAGAAGCGGCCGGAGCGCAGCGCCGCCGCGAGACTGTGTTCAGCGCCTTGCGCGGCGGCTGCTGCGTTTTCGCGTGAGAGGCGGGCGAGGATCACGCGTTTCTCGTCGTCGCTCAGCCATGCCGCTTCGGCGGGCGTGTTGCGCAAGACCGCAAGCGCCCAGAAGCCGGCGAGTATCGACGGAATGCCTTCGATCAGGAACATCCACTGCCAGCCGCGCAAGCCATGCGCTTCGTGCAGCGCCGACATCAGGAAGCCCGACAGCGGCGCGCCGATAATGCCCGCCACCGGAATCGCCGCCATGAACACCGCAACCATGCGCGCGCGGCGATCGGACGGAAACCAGAAGGTCAGATACAGCACCACGCCCGGCACCAGTCCCGCTTCGGCGACGCCGAGCAGAAAGCGCAGCACGTAAAACATGGTCTCGCTGCGCACGAACATCATCAGACAGGACAGCAGGCCCCACAGCATCGTGATGCGCGCAATCGTGGCGCGCGCGCCGAACTTCTTCAGAAGCAGATTGCTCGGCACCTCGAACACGAAATAGCCGAAGAAGAAAATCCCTGCGCCGAGCCCGTATGCCGCGTTGGACAGACCCAGGTCGCCGGTGAACTGCAGCTTCGCATACCCGATGTTGACGCGATCCAGATACGAGAGCACGTAGACGAGAAACAGGAACGGCATGATGCGCCACGTGATCTTGCGGATGGCGGCGGCTTCCAGCGAGGCGTCGAGGGACGCGTCGGCGGCGAAGGGCGAAGGGTTGCTCATGAATGCCTCGTTCGACAATGGCTCATTCCACAATGGATAAGGCGCGCACGCGATACGCGTGGCGCAGCGTGCGCTGCAAAACGGGGTCGTGCAATTCGAGTTCGAGCGCGTCGCCGTCGGCCATGCCGACAATGCCGCCTTGCACCGCGAGCGTGCCGCAGAACATGGCCGCGCCCGCTGTGAGCGGCGCGCGCGCGAGCAGGTCGGCGGCAGACAGCAGCGACGCGACGCTGCCCTGCTGATAGACGCGCCGCTCGCCGTTCGCCACGGCACAGGCGCGCAACTGCAGTTGGTCCCAGTGCTCGCGGACGTCGTCGAACAACCAGGCGTCGCGCGCCACGGGTTTTGGGCACACCTGTTTGGAGACGGTCACGCCGTAGGCTTCCACTTCGCGGTCCGTGTGGTCCGAGCCGACGGTGACGAGCAGCCCGGCGTCCGACTGAAGCAGCACGCATTCGGCCTCGCCGCTCGACTTCGTACCGACCACGTCGATCTGTTGCGCTTGCGTGAGCAGTTCGGAGCCGAGGCGATAGAAGCACGGGGTCGTGGAGGGCCGCTTCACGCCGAGTTCGGCAAGCTCCGCAATGTGATGTTCGATGGCCGCCTGGTCGCGGCCGGCCCAGCCGGCAATGGTCAGACGCTGTACCTCGATAACTGCGGCGCGCGTGGCGCCAGAACGTTCCGCGACGTTGAAAGACAGTTGCTGCATCCAGTGACTCCCTAAAATATGCGGCAAATATTATTGTGATATTTCACAGGCGTCCAGCGTGTCAAAAAAGAATCGCGGGCTTCTCCGCCCCAAAGCGCGGTCGCTGCGGGCAGGGCTGCGGCCGGCGGCTGTTACACTCTTCGCGGACATTACTTTTTTGTAAGGAAGGAGTGCATGCACGAAGGAATCGGCTTCATTCAGGATCTGGCGGTCGTGATGGCGCTCGCCGGCGTCGTCACCGTGCTGTTCCATCGCCTGAAGCAGCCGGTGGTGCTCGGCTACATCGCGGCGGGCGTGATCATCGGGCCTTACACCCCGCCGTTCCAGCTGATTCACGACGAACAGACCATCAAGACGCTCGGCGAACTGGGCGTGGTGTTCCTGATGTTTTCGCTCGGTCTGGAATTCAGCTTGCGCAAGCTTTTCAAGGTGGGCGCGACGGCGGTGGTCGCGGCGCTGTCCGAAATCGTGCTGATGCTGTGGCTCGGCTACGAGATCGGCAGCGCGTTCGGCTGGAGCCCGATGGATGCGCTGTTCCTCGGCGCGATCCTCGCCATTTCGTCGACCACGATCATCGTCAAGGCGCTGTCCGAACTCGGACTGAAGCGCGAGAGCTTTGCGCAGCTCGTGTTCGGCATTCTGATCGTCGAGGACATTCTCGCCATCGCGATGCTCGTGCTGCTCTCCGGCATTGCGCAGACGGGGCAATTGAGCGCGGGCGTCGCGGTCGTCACGCTCGGCAAGCTGCTGCTGTTCATGACGGTGTCGCTCGTGGTCGGCATTCTGCTGGTGCCGCGCGCGCTCAATTACGTCGCGCGCGCCCGCAGCGACGAAATGCTGCTCGTCGCGGTGCTCGGCTTCTGCTTTGGCTTCTGTCTGCTCGTCGTGAAGCTCGATTACAGCATTGCGCTTGGCGCGTTTCTGATCGGCGCGATCATGGCCGAGTCGCGGCATCTGCATCGTATCGAGCATCTGATTGCGCCGCTGCGCGACGCGTTTTCCGCGATCTTCTTCGTGACCATCGGCCTGATGCTGAACCCGGCCGTGCTGGTCGACTATGCGTGGCCGATCGCGGTCATCACGGCGGCGGTGATCGTCGGCAAGATCGTGTCGTGCGGGCTCGGCACCTTTCTCGCGGGCAAGGACGGACGCACGGCCATGCGCGTGGGCATGACTGTTTCCCAGATCGGCGAGTTCTCGTTCATCATTGCGTCGCTCGGCTTGACGCTGAAGGTGACGAGCGCGTTTCTCTATCCCATCGCGGTCGCCGTTTCGGCGTTGACGACGCTCTTCACGCCCTACCTGATCCGCGCCGCCGATCCGCTCACGCGGCGTGTCGCCAATGCGCTGCCGCGCACGCTCGTCAACGTGTTCGGCATGTATAGCCAGTGGCTCGGCAACCTGACCACCGCCAGCGGCGAGCCGACCCTTTTCAGCATGACCCGCCGAATCATCCTGCAGATTGCGGTGAATCTGGCTCTGGTAGCCGCGATCTTTCTGATGGTGTCGTATGGTGCGCCCTTTATCAGTGGCTTTCTGAGCCGTTGGATCAGTGCGGAGCCGCTGCAGCGCGCGGTGCTGTGGAGCGCTGCGTTGCTCGTTTCGATGCCGTTTCTGGTGGCGGTCTATCGCAAGACGAAGTCGCTCGCGTTGCTGCTTGCCGAGGTGAGCGTGCAGCCGGCGACGGCGGGGCGGCTGACGCGCGCGCTGCGCTACGCGATAGCTGATCTGGTGCCGGTGGTCTGCATGGTCGGGGTGTTTCTGCTGGTGGCCGCGCTTTCGGGCGGCATTCTGCCGCCGACCGGGCTGCTCGCAGTGGTGCTGATCTGCGCCGCGCTGCTGCTCGCACTCGTGTGGCGCTGGTGCGTGAAGATTCATGCGGCCATGCAGATCGCGCTGCGCGAAACTTTCGACGAACAACCCGATCCCTAAGTTTGACGGGATTGGGCGGCGCGGCCGGACAATGTGAGCAATTGTGTGCGCGTTTGCCCGCCCCGGCACGCTGGCGGATAATCAGGGCATATTCATTCGTTCGCGTGAAAGGCGCCCGTCCGACAGTCATGAGCGAAAACAAACCCGAAAACGCCGGTCAACCCGGCAGTCCAACGCCGCCTTCGGCAGCGCCGGCAACGTTGCCAACGCCCTCTACCTCTTCCACGTCGCTGACGTCCGGTACACCGCCCGTCGAACCCGCAGTTTCGTCACCGCTCTCGCATGAGGATGCCGTCCAGTCGCCGCTAAAAGACCCGCTAGACCCGCTGGCCTCGAGCGCGGCCCCGTCGACTGGCGCTGCAGGCGTGACAGTCACCGGCGGGTCTGTCGACGCGGCGCCGGGTGCGTCCGAGGCGGCAGCGAGATCGTCTACTGACCTACCCGGGAGCGCGTCGACGGTGACGCCCGCCGACCGGCGCACGGCCCAGCAACGCGATGCGGCGGAAGCGCGGAGTTCCGCCGCCGCTTCGGTCGCGAAGCAGGAAGCGGCCGTTCATGAGCGCGATGCGCGCGCGGCGCGCGGCGGCGCAGCGGCGGCTTCTACGCCGCCCGCGCCTACTGTGGCACCCGCGGTGGCACCCGCGGTGGCACCCCCCGCGGCACCCGCCGTAGCACCCGCGCAGTCTTCGCCGGCCCACAGCGCGACGCCGCTCACGAGCGAGCCGATTGAAGGCGAACTGGTCGCCTCGACCGACGAAGTGCTCGCCGCCGAGGACGTTGCGGCCACCGCCGCGCGTCCCGCCGGCGCGCCGCCGCCGGGTTTCGGCGCCGCGCCGGATTTCAGCGCGAGCAACCCGCCGCCGCCGAACGCGTTGCCGCCCTCGCCACCGCGCTATCTGAAGCAGACCGATTCGGCGTGGTCGGTGTTTGGCCGCATCATCGCGGCGCGTGCGCGTCAGCTCTTCGACCGCGCGGGTCAGCGCATTACCCAGCGCACATTGCGCATCGGCGTATCGGCGCGCATCTTTCATCCCGAGCCCGGCGCCAAGGGGCTGCGCGGCAAGACGCTGCAGTATCTCGAGGAGTCCATCGCCCATTGGGTCATGTCGCGCGACGTGCTGGTGTTCATGATTCCGACGGTCGGCCATCAAGGCATGCTGCATCCGAGCAACATCCGTTTGCGCGATTACGCGAAACATCTTGACGGACTGCTGCTGCAAGGCGGCGCGGACGTCTCGCCGCAGTCGTATGCGGAAACCGCGTCACGTCCCGAATGGCCCGGCGACCGCGTACGCGATATGTACGAACTCGAGCTGCTGCATGAATTCATCGAGTCGGGCAAGCCGGTGCTCGGCGTGTGCCGCGGCTGCCAGTTGATCAACGTGGCGTTCGGCGGCACTTTGTATCAGGACATTGCGACCGACGTACCGACCGCCGGCGCGCACGTCAACGAAGACTACGATCAGCACCGCCACGCAATCCATTTTCCTGACGGCTCGACGCTCGCCAACATGTTTCCGGCACGGCGCGATGCGATCGTCAACTCGATCCACCACCAGGCGGTCAAGACGCTGGGCCGCGATCTGAATATCGAGGCGGTGTCCGCATCCGACGGCATCATCGAAGCCGTGCGCTACCGGCGCGCGCCGTTCGTGATGGGCGTGCAATGGCACCCGGAGTTTCATCGCGCCGGCGGGCCGGAGCTGCTCGATTGCACGCCGCTTCTCGACACGTTCTTGCGCGTGGCGCGCGAAACGCGGTTTTAGAAGAGCGCGGGAGCTTGCGCGGGCGTCGAGGTTGGCGGTTGGCGGTTGGACCTAGCGCCGGGTTGAGTTGCCTTGGGCCTTCGGGTTGTGGTTGCTTTCGGGTTGAGTTCACTCTGAAGCTGCGGTCTGCCCGAGGGTTTGAATTTACGTGGACGACACTACGCAGGTCATAGAATGCGATTCGTCGAGGCGCCGCTGTGCAAGCGGCGCATTTTTTTTGCGCTATCAAAAAATGCTTTTATTTCAGGACAAGCTCGCGTGTCGTGTGATTCGGACACCGTAGCTTTATCTCGATTTAAAGTCTGTTTTTGCGACGCTTCCATGCTTCGCTTAAGTACTAATCCGCGCGATAATCCAAGGCTGTTTTATGGATCCGCACGGAGCATGCAGGTATGAAGCACCCCTTATCTTTACGGCGCGCCGTGCTGCTCGCGACTTCGTGTGCGCTGTTGCAGCACGGTGCTTTCGTGCTGGCCGCGCAAGGCGAAGAGGCCGCGCCGATTGCCGGCACCAGGCCCGCCATGAACACGCTGACGCCGCAGCCTGTCGCCGACGCGCTGCGCGACGCGGCAATGGGGGCGGCTGTGCCATCGTCCGCGGCTTCGTCGGCGTCTGCCCCGGAAACCGCTTCGGAAGCGCAAGGCAACGTGGCCGAGTTGATGCAGATGATCCAGGACGCGAAGCTGAGCGAACTGCGCACCACCTATAACGGCAGCTACGGCGCGAGCCTGTTCTTCTATCCGCGCGAAGTGACTTACTACATTGCGTTGTTCCAGGACAAGCATTTCTGGCGGGTGATCAAATCGGCGGATGCGGGCCGGGCCGAGGCCATCTACGCGGGCTTCGTCCAGCAAACCGCGCAACTGTCCGAGGTGGAGATTCAGCGTACGTTGCTACAGGCGCAGAAATCCTACATTGAGGACGTTATTGCACTGTCGGAAGAGCGGGCGAAGCGCTTGCAGGCCGACCTGGAAGTCGCCCGCTCGCAGCAGGCCAAGGTCAACGACTACCAGCGTCAGACTCAGAGCGAAGCGGCGGCATTGCGCGAAGAGAAGGAGCGCGCGCAGGCGCAACTGAGGCAGGTGCAGGGGCAGGTAATTCAGTTGCAGCGGCAGACGGAAATGGGTCTGCCGGGCCTGAAATAACAGTGTTCGACGCATGATGAAAGCCCGGTTCCTGGCCGGGCTTTTTTTGCGCGGGTTCGCGGCCGGGCGTCAGGCGCGAGCGCTCTGTCGCGCGGTGCGCGCGACTAACCGACCCGTGAGCACGGCTACCTGATGAACTGGTCGGGGGCTTCCGTTACGCGGCGTTGCGAGAGCCGGCTCATCCACTGCTGGCCGCTGTCCGGCGCCGAAGGCGCCAATGACGGCGGCTGCGCCTGCGCCTGTTGGGGGCGGCCGATGCTTCGAGTATTGGCGCTCAGGTCGACGGAAGCGTAGTCGTCGATGCCGAGCGGCGACGGCGCGAGCGGAGAGTAAGAGCCCGCGACCGACGGTTTGACGAACCGCCGCGATGCATGCGAGGCCGCGGTGAGATTCGCAGCGAGATTCGCGGCGTGGCCGGCTGGTTCGTGCGTACGGCTCAGTGCTGTGGTGCTTGCCGCAGCTCTGTGCGCGCTGCGGCGATGGTTGTCGTTGCGCGCGACTGCTTGCTTCGGGATACGTACGGTCGGCGCCGTGTGCGGCGTGTGTACGGCGATCTGCGTGGTTGTCTCTCTGTTTGGTGTGGCTTCCTCGAGCACCATCGTGCGGGCGCGGGCTGGGGCGGGTGCTGCTCCTGTTGCTGTTGCCCCTGCAATTGCCGTTGCCGTTACTGTTGCCGGAGCCGGAGCCGGAGCCGGAGCCGGAGCCGGAGCCGGAGCTGGAGTTGGAGCCGCGGCTGCGTGCTCAGACTGTGCTGTCGGAGTTGCGGTCATTACCGTCACGTGCGTGGCTTCGCCGCTGTATTGTGCGGCCCCTGCGCCCGCGAGATACGGCGCTTGTGCCGTTGTCATGTTACGTACGGCGCCATGTTGGACTGACTTCATGTCCTTACCGTCGGCCTGATGCGAGGCGCCGTCATGACGAGGCGCCAGCCACGCGACCAGGGCCACGCCGCTCAGCGCGCAGGCAGCGCCCGCGAGCATCCGCCACGGCAGGAGCGGCGCGCGGGGCGCATGCCGCTCAGCTTCGGACGTATGCCTTGCCACTGGCGCAAACATTTCGGACGAACCGGGCGCTTTGGCGCGAGGCAAAGTCTCCGCTGACGGCGGCGCATCCGCGGAAATGGAGTCGGCGAAAGCCGCTGCGGTCGCCGAACCCGCCGAGCCCGCCGAGCCCGCCGAACCCGCCGAACCCGCCAAACCTGTCAAACCCACACCGTCGGCAGACCCCAACACCGCCTCTCGCCCTGCAGCACCGCTATCTACCACTCGCTGGCCAATCACCGCGGCCACGCCCGCAGCCGCCGCTGCCGCGGCACGCCGATTCTCCGGCGCGACCCAGCGACAGAACGAGCGAATCGGCTGTTCATTCAGGTTGAACGTCTTGAGAACGGCGCCATACAGCCCGTGCAGCCGCGCGTCCAGGCAGTAGCCTGGCGCGAGCAATTCCCACCCGCGGCCAAAGGGCGCCGGTACGTCGTTCAACGGACGGGAGCGCGGCAACGCCATCGCGCCTTCGACTACGGTTAACGGGGTGGTGGCCATCGCTCTTTTCCAGCGCCTCGGCATAAGACGCCGCATGGCATTCGTGGGTCGGCGACGAAGGCCTCTGAGTGCAACGCAAAAAACGCTTCTCACATGCGCGCGAGCGCTACGGCGCAGGAGCAACAAAGCTCGCGCGCACGTGCGCGAGCGGACGCATCAGCGCCCAGGCCGCAAAGCCGTCGTCGGGAAAAGCAGATGATGCGACGGAACCGAAGATGAAAGGCCCTGACACTTCCCAAAGTGCATGACGAAACGTCCGAGATGCAAGCGGCCCAGACTCAGATCAATCGCCCGACTGGTCCAGTCGATAAACATAGCGCAGCGCGGTGATGTCCACGCCGCCCATACGGTCCGGCTCCGCGCCGACGAACCGCCAGCCTTGCCGTTCATAGAAGCCCATTGCGGGGAGGTTGCCTTCCAGCACGTAGAGATACAGCTGCGTTTCGCCTTGCGCGTGAGCCCAGTCTGTGGCGGCGCGCATCAGCAGCTTGCCGGCGCCTATGCCCTGATACCCCGGTAATGCGTGCAGGTTGTCGAGCAGCGCGCCCCACGCGGAATCGGGCTGACGCTCCACGCACACGAAGCCGATCGGCTCGTCGCCCAGCAGCGCAATCTGCACCATGCGGCGCTCGCCGCCGGGCGCTGCCATGCGCGCTTTCCAATACGCGTCGCGTTCCCCGGTGACCTCGCCGTCCAGAAAGGCGTCGGGCAACAGGCCACGGTAAGTGGCGCGCCAGCTTGTGCTGTGAATGGAGGCGAGCAGCGCGGCATCGTCGACGGTGGCGTGGCGCAGCGACAGGGCGGGAATGGTCTGCATCGGAAAGTGAACAACTGAAATGGCCTGGTCGCCATTCTAGCGGTCGCGTGCGGAGGTGTTGGCTGTAATGAAAATGTAGGGAATACGCAACACTCTCATCGACGGTAACATGGCTTGGCGCGGCTTTGCGGGGACGTCAACGTTTACCCTGATACCGCGTAAATCGGTTCGCCTGCAGAATGCGGCGCCCCCGGCGCGGCCTCGTCTGCAGACTCAGCTCACCTGTGGCATCCGCCAGTTCGACCAGGCGGACCGTTTCATCGCCAGATCGCCGCGGGCCGCGCGGCGTTGGACTCATCAGGAAATGTCAATGTCAACAGCGTCACACGCCATTTCTTCGGCGGAAGAATCCAAGGTCAAGACAGTGTTCCGCGTGGTCAGCGGCAACTTTCTCGAAATGTACGACTTCATGGTCTACGGCTACTACGCGTCCGCGATCGCCAGGACCTACTTTCCGAGCGGCAGCGAATTCGCCTCGCTAATGCTCTCGCTCTCCGTGTTCGGCGCGGGCTTCCTGATGCGGCCGCTGGGCGCGATCGTGCTGGGCGCCTACATCGACCATCACGGCCGGCGCAAGGGCCTCATCCTCACGCTCGGCCTGATGGCGCTCGGCACGCTCACGGTGGCGTCCATTCCGGGATACGCGACCATCGGCCTGCTCGCGCCGGTGCTGGTGCTGTTCGGTCGCCTGCTGCAAGGTTTCTCGGCAGGGGTGGAACTGGGCGGCGTGTCGGTGTATCTGTCCGAGATCGCCACCAAGGGGCACAAGGGCTTTTATTGCGCGTGGCAGTCGGGCAGCCAGCAGGTCGCGGTGGTGTTCGCGGCACTGCTCGGCGTGATGCTCAACAAGACGCTGCCCGCTGATCAGATGAGCGCATGGGGCTGGCGCGTGCCGTTCCTGATCGGCTGCCTGATCGTGCCGTTCCTGTTTCTGATTCGCCGGTCGTTGAAGGAAACCGAGGAATTCTCCGCGCGCAAGCATCGTCCGGGCATGGGCGAGATCATGAAGAGCATGGCCGCGAACTGGGTCACGGTGCTGGGCGGCATGGGCATGGTGATCATGACGACGGTGTCGTTCTACATGATCACCGCCTACACGCCGACTTTCGGCAAGGAAGTGCTGAAGCTCTCGGCCATCGACACGCTCGTCGTCACCGTGTGCATCGGCTTGTCGAACCTGATCTGGCTGCCGCTCGCGGGCGCGCTGTCGGATCGCGTCGGCCGTCGTCCGGTGCTGCTGGCCTTCACCGCGCTCACCTTGGTCAGCGCCTATCCGGCGCTGCAATGGCTGGTCGCGGAGCCGTCGTTCGCGCGTCTGCTCACCGTCGAGCTGTGGCTGTCGTTCCTGTACGGCAGCTATAACGGCGCGATGGTCGTCGCACTTACCGAAGTGATGCCGGTGGAGGTGCGCACCGCGGGCTTCTCGCTCGCCTACAGCCTCGCGACGACCATCGGCGGCTTCACGCCGGCCATCTCCACGCTGCTGATCCATTCGACCGGCAACAAGGCCGCGCCGGGCCTGTTCCTCGGCGTGGCGGCAATCTGCGGACTGATTGCTACGCTCGTGCTGTACCGCACGCGTGAATCGCGCGATCAATACAAGAGCGCGTGAAGCGCGGCATCGGCGGACGGCGCCTATCCATCGCGCAGCCCTTGCGCCACGGCTTCCACCACCTCACGCCACGCACCGGGCCGCGGCTGGCGCAGCAGCTTGGCGCTGGCGTACCAGGCGCTGCGCGTGTCGTCGGGATACCAACGCCAATCCGGCGCGAACGGCAGCATGAGCCACAGCGGCTTGCCTAGCGCGCCGGCGAGGTGAGCGATCGACGTATCGATCGAAACGACTGCATCCAGCCGCTCGACGATCGCCGCCGTATCCGCGAAATCGCTAATGCGCCCGTCGAAGCGGTGAATCCGCCCGGCGCGCGGATGCGCGTCCAGCGCCGCGCGTTCGTCGTCGCGCAGATCGGGCTGAAGCACGATCCAGTCTATGCCTTCGAGCGCGAAGAGCGGTTCGAGCGCCGCGAGCGGCATCGAACGCGTTTCGTTCTGCTGGATGCGCCCAGACCATGCGAGCCCGATCTTGCGCCTCGCCTGACCGCCCAGCGAGCCGCGCCATTTGCGCCGCCAGGCGGGTGGCGCGCTCAGGTAGGACGTGCGCCCGGGAATCGTAGCGGGCGTCGTACCGAGCGCGAGCGGCAAGCTCAGCAACGGGCATTGCAGATCGGCAGCAGGGCGGGGCGTGCCGCGGGCCACCAGCGTTACCCGCCACGCCTTTGCCGCCGGTTCGAGGAGCGGCAGGAGCGGCGGCTGAACTTCGAGCACCACGCGCGCGGCCCGTTGCGCGGCGAGCGGCACGAAGCGCACGAACTGCAGGGTATCGCCGAATCCCTGTTCGGCATGGATCAGCAGCGTGTGCTGCCCGATGGGCTCGCCGTGCCAGCGCGGCAACGTCTCGATAGCCGGTTCGGCGACAGTCTGCAGTCGCCACTCATACTCGGGGAGCCCGCGCGCGAAATCGCCCAGCGCGAGCCATGCCAGCGCGCGGTTCATATGCGCGGCCGCGAGATCGGGCTGCAGGCGCAACGCCTGATCGAAGGCGCGCACGGCGGTCGCGTGTGCGCCTAGCCCTTGGTGCGCGGTGCCGAGGCTCAGCCAGGCAAGCGCGAATTGCGGATCGAGACCGACCGAGCGTTCCAGGTACGGAATCGCCTCCGCGTGACGCCCGAGCGCGGCGAGTGCGTTGCCTATGCCGAAGATGGCGGGTGGCAGGTTCGGCTGCAAGGCAAGCGTGGCCTCGAACGACGCCACCGCTTGCTCGTGACGGCCGGTGGCGTCGAACGTATTGGCGAGATTGAAGTGCGCGGCGACAAAGCGCGGCTCCGCGGCCAGAGCGGCCTTGAAGCAGGGGATGGCTTCGTCCGCCCGGCCGAGCGCGTTGAGCGACATGCCCATGTTGTTGAGTGCGCCGGCGTGGCCGGGGCGCAGCTCCAGCGTGCGCCGGAACGACGCGATGGCTTCCTCGTGACGCCCGAGCGCATGCAGCGCGTTGCCGAGATTGTTGTGCGACGAGGCGTCTTCCGGTTGCAGGCGCAGCGAACGGCGGAATGCGTCGGCGGCGTCCTCGTGACGGCCCGCCGCCGCATACGCATTGCCGAGGTTGTAGTGCGCCATGGGAAACGACGGCGCGAGCGTCAGCGCGTTGCGGAACTGCTCGATGGCTTCGTCGATCTGGCCGAGCGCCTTCAGCGCATTGCCGAGGTTCAGCTGCAGCGCGGCGTCTTGCGGACGCAGGTTGACCGCGCGCCGCACCAGGTCGGCGGCTTCGGCGTGCTGGCCCTGCTGATGGCGCAGCACGCCCAGCAGATGCAGTGCGTCGACGTGCGCGGGATTGCCGTCGAGCGTCGCGCGGTAGCCGCGTTCGGCGTCGTCGAGGCGGCCGTCACGATGCGCCGCAAAAGCGCGGTCAAAAACAGGTTGCATGACGGGGAGGGTAGCGGTGAGGCAAAGGCCGCATTTTCCCACACTCGCGGGAGGCGCCCCGATTTGACCAGGTTCCGGGTCTCGCTTAACATGTGAACACCTATTCACATGTCGGCCGCCATGATTCCCGTTACCGCTTCCGGCCCGCCGCCGACGGGCTTCGACCCGCGTTCGGCGGACACTATCGTGCCGCTTGCCGACCTCTTCCGGCTACTCGGCGATCCGACGCGCTTGCGCATCGTGCTCGCCTGCGTCGACGTACGTCGTCCGGTGGGGGCGATTGCGGAAGAGCTGGGGCTGTCGCCGTCGCTCGTCAGCCATCATTTGCGGCTGCTGCGCGCGGCGCGAATCGTGCGGGCGCAGCGGCAAGGCAAACAGGTGTTCTATCTCGCCGCCGACCGCCATATCAGCGCGATGCTGGCCGGCATGCTCGAGCACGTCGCCGAGCCTACCCGCGACGACGCATTGGATCTGCCATGAAGGAAATCGAAACACGAGAAGAGGAGCACGCGCCGGCGCGGCTCGCGGCATCGGATGCCGGCGGGCAATGCCACGGGCATGGTCACGGCGATGGTGCGGGACAGGGGCACGACGATCGTAGCCACGACCACACCCACGACCAAAACTATGGTCACAGCCACGGCCAAAGCCACGACCAAAGCCATGATCACAGCCACGGCCACGGGCGTGATCATAGTCACGACCAAAGCCACGGCCATGGTCCTGATCACAGTCACAGTCACAGTCACAGTCACAGTCACAGTCACAGTCACAGTCACAGTCACAGTCACAGTCACAGTCACAGTCACGGCCACCACCATGCCCATGCCCCCGTGGCCGGCCACGGTTTGGCATTTGCGCTCGCAGTCGTGCTGAATGTCGCGATCGTCGCCATGCAGGCCGTGTACGGCGTGCTCGCGCATTCCACCGCGCTGCTCGCCGACGCCGGCCACAATCTCTCAGACGTCCTCGGGCTGCTGCTT
>NZ_AWZV01000017.1 GCF_000472545.1 Burkholderia sp. WSM2232
GGGGTTGCCTGCTGGGGCTGCCTGCTGGGGCTGCCTGCTGGGGCTACCTGCTGGGGCTACCTGCTGGGGCTACCTGCTGGGGTTGCCTGCTGGGGTTGCCTGCTGGGGTTGCCTGCTGGGCTTGCCTGCTGGGGCTGCCTGCTGCGACTACTTGTTGCCGCTACTTGCCGCGGCGACCTATTGCGTGCGGCCGCTTCCCGCGGCCCCTTACTGCGGCCACCTCGTCGCTCACCTTCATGCCATTGTCCGATTCGCTGACCGCCGCCGAAGCCGCCGCCGAACTCGGCATCAGCCTCGCCACGCTCTATGCGTACGTCAGTCGCGGCTTGCTGAGTTCGTCGCCGCACGCGCAAGGCAAGCATCGCCGCTATGACGCGGGTGAAGTGCGGCGGCTCGCGCGGCGCAAGGCAGACGGCAAGCGCGCCGGCAAGGTTGCGCAAAAAGTGCTGGACTGGGGCGTGCCGGTGCTCGAGTCGTCGATCACGCTCGTTGCCGATGGACGCTTGCTGTATCGCGGACGCGATGCGCTGGAACTCGCCCGCACCGAATCGCTGGAAGATGTGGCAGCGCTGCTGTGGGAGTGCCGTGCGGCGCGCATCGCTGCGGCGCCGGCCGTCCCGCTTGCCCCCGCACAATGGGCTGCCTGGCTCAAGCTGTGGGGCGACAGCACGCCGCTCGACCGCGCGCTGGTCCTGCTGCCGGCGGCCGCCGCGCAAATGCCGCGGGTCTGGGCGCTGGGGCGCGACGCGCAACTGGACAACGCGTGCGCCGTGATGCGGCTCCTCGCTGCGGCGATGATCTCTGGCGCGCCGTCGAATGCACCGCTGCATCGGCAACTGGCATCCGCCTGGCAGGTGCGCAACCGGCAGCAGGCGGCGCTGCTGCGTGCCGCGCTGGTGGCATGCGCGGACCATGAGCTGAACGCATCGACGTTCACGGTTCGCTGCATCACGTCGACGGGTACGCATCTGTTCGGCGCGGTCGCGGGCGGTCTGGCTGCGCTCGCCGGCCCCCGTCACGGCGGCGAAACGATGCGCATCGCGGCGTTGCTGGACGAAGCGTCGCGCGCCGCCGATCTCGACCGTTATCTGGCCACGCGTCTGTCGCGCCACGAACATGGCGCGCAGGGCCCCGTGCTGTCCGGCTTCGGCCACCCGCTTTATCCGGACGGCGATCCGCGAGCGCGGCTGCTGCTGGATTTGCTGCAGGAATGCGCGCCGGCCCGCTCGCCGCTGGGCGAAGTTCAGGCTCTGTCGCGCGCGGTTCACGACACGACGGGCGCGCAGCCGACTGTCGACTTCGCGCTCGCGGCCATCGAGCGCGTGCTCGGCTTGCCGGCCGGCGCCGCGTTCACGATCTTCGCGACGGGCCGGGTAGTCGGCTGGATCGCGCACGCAATGGAGCAGGCGCGCGACGGCGGATTGATCCGGCCGCGGGCAAGGTATGTGGGGGAGTTCGAGGGCTGATGGCTGTGGGCTGTGGGCTGTGGGCTGTGGGCTGTGGGCTGCGGGCTGCGGGCTGCGGGCTGCGGGCTGCGGGCTGCGGGCTGCGGGCTGCGGGCTGCGGGCTGCGCATTCAGCGTCGCCCGGTGAGCCTGTCAGAAATTTTGTGTTCAAGGCATAACATGTACCCAAAGGAGCATGTATGCCAAGCAAACCGAAAGCAGGGTCTGCGCCCCCGCCTGAGCTGCCGGCAATACCAGAGGAGCTCATCGATCAGATCGTGAAGGGGCCGATGACGGCGGAAGCCGTACAGGCGGCCTCGATGGCCTTCAAGAAGGCGCTGATCGAGCGCGCGCTGGGTGCTGAACTCCAACATCATCTGGGCTATCCGAGCGGCGGCCGACGTCCGCCGGAGTCGGCCAACCAGCGCAACGGCAGGAGCGGTAAGACCTTGCTGACAGAGGACGGCCCGTTACGGGTGGACATTCCACGCGACCGTGACGGCAGCTTCGAACCGATCCTGATTGCGCGGCACGAACGCCGCTTTACCGGCTTCGACGACAAGATCATTGCGATGTACGCGCGCGGCATGACCGTGCGTGAGATACGGGGCTTTCTGGCCGAGCAGTACGGCACCGAGGTGTCGCCCGAGTTCATCAGCTCTGTCACCGATGCAGTGACTGAGGAAATCATCGCCTGGCAGGGCCGTCCGCTCGAGCCGATGTATCCGGTGGTGTTCTTCGACGCGCTGCGTGTGAAGATCCGCGACGAAGGGATGGTGCGCAACAAGGCGGTCTATCTGGCACTGGGGATTCTGCCCGATGGCACGCGGGACATTCTCGGGCTGTGGATCGAGAACACCGAAGGCGCGAAGTTCTGGATGAAGGTCTTCAGCGATCTGAAGACGCGCGGCGTGCAGGACATCCTGATCGCCGTCACCGACGGGCTGAAGGGCATGTCCGAAGCGCTGGGAGCGGTCTTCCCGGCGACCACGCTGCAGACCTGTATCGTGCACCTCATCCGCAATTCACTCGACTACGCCGGCTGGAAGGAGCGTCGGGAACTGGCGGCGGCCCTGCGCCCGATTTACACGGCGGCCAGTGCTGCCGCAGCCGAAGCGGAGTTGCTTGCCCTGGAACGCGGCCCGTGGGGCAGCAGGTTCCCGACCGTCATCGCAGCCTGGCGCCGCGCATGGGATCGCGTGATTCCGTTCTTCGCGTTCCCGCCTGAGGTGCGAAAGGTGATCTACACCACGAATTCGCTGGAGAGTGTGAATGCTCAACTGCGCAAGATCATCAAGACGCGTGGACACTTCCCGTCCGACGACGCCGCGACCAAACTGCTCTGGCTTGCGCTGCGCAAAATCACCAGCGACTGGAGCCGCGCTGCCCACGACTGGAAAGCTGCGATGCGGCAGTTCGCGATCCTCTACGAGGATCGCTTCACACGACCCGACAGCTAGAATGAAATTGATCGCCCACCACGCCCGAAATGTTCAGACGCCTTGCACACAAAAATTCAGACACTCCCCGCCCGGTCCAAGGTTCCAGGCACCAGTTGCATGATCAAATCCGGGTCAAGGTTCAATCCCTTGCCCGGTTCTACCGTCACTTCTTCCTTGCGTTTGCGTGGCGGCTCCTTGCCGTCAGTTTATGCCTCGCACACAAAGGTCCGGATAGGCTCGGCCTTCCGGACGCGGCTTCACCGCCCGCTACGGGAAGTGGCCGCCCTCACACCGCGCCGAGCCAGCGCGGCAGCCAGTCCGGCACCGAAAAGCCGCGCGTCGGCCGGGTTGCGCCACGCTCCGAGCCGCTTGCGAGCGCGAAGCGCGCACCGGCCCGTCCCGCACTGATCCACGTGACCGCCTGGCGAGGCAGTTCGATCGATTCGCCGGTGGCAAGCCAGTAGTCCGCGCTGTCGCCCTCGACCGTCAACCAGATTTCACCCGAGATCACCTTGAAGGTGGACGGGCGTGCGACACGCCAGGCCGCGGCCGGCTCGTCATGTTCCAGTTCGAAAATCCGCACTTCGCGCATTGCCGTTCTCCTTCAAAGGACTTTTCTGTTGTATCGATTATTGTCGTGCGATGATCGGATACCCATGCACAGTTCCGAACACTTTCATCGGAACTGTGCAGTCGAAAAACCGAACAGTTGTCGCGCATCGGCGGCCTGAGCGCGAGCCTCGTTCGGGAAGGAAACAGCATGCGACCTCAAATTCAGCTTGATAGAGAGAGCGGCGTACCGCTGACCGAGCAGATCGTTGCGGGCGTCACCACGTGGATCCGCTCGCGCGCCGCGCACCCCGGCTCGAAGCTGCCGTCGATCCGCCAGTTCGCGGCCGACTACGGAGTCAGCCGCTTCCCGGTGATCGAGGCATACGACCGGTTGGTGTCGCTCGGTTACGTCGACTCGCGCCATGGTTCGGGCTTCTACGTGGCCGGCCGGCCGCCTGGCGCTTCGCAGTGCGATGGGACGTCGGACCCACGCCGCGCCGAGGACGAATCGGGCCACCTGCTCCAGCAATTCAACCATCCGGGCGAGACGCTGAAGCTCGGCAGCGGATTTATCCCCGAAGCGTGGCGCGACACGGAAAGCATTGCGCAGGCCATCCGGCACGTGTCGCGCACCGATCCCGCGAGCATGGTCGACTACGCGACGCCGCTCGGCAACCTGAGCTTGCGCGAGCATCTGCAGGCCCGCATCGCGCAACTGGGAATCCGCGCGGACACGTCGCAGATCGTCATCACGAACGGCGCGAGCCAGGCTTTCGACCTGCTCATGCGCTACATGCTGAAAGCAGGCGACACAATCTTTGTCGAAGACCCCGGCTACTACAACCTGTACGGCCTGCTGAAGCTACACGGCGTACGGCTCGTCGGCATTCCGCGCACGCGCAGCGGGCCGGACCTGGATGTCATGCAAAGCCAGTTGAAGCTGCACAGGCCGAAGCTCTTGTTCATTAACACGGTATTCCACAACCCGACGGGGACGACCGTTGCGCCGCCTGTGGCGTTCCGGCTGCTGCAACTTGCGCGCGAGCACGGCTTCACGATCATCGAAGACGATGTCTACGCCGACTTTCAGACCGACATCACGGACCGTCTTGCCACGCTCGACCAGCTCGAGCATGTGATCTACGTGGGCGGACTGTCGAAGACGCTCTCGTCTGCGTTGCGAATCGGCTGCGTGGTCGCGAGCCACGCGATCGTCAAGGACCTTGTCGATATCAAGATGCTGACGAGCATCGGCGGCTCGCTGTTTGCCGAAGCGGTGACCGCGTCGCTGCTCGAGCGCGGCGCCTACCGCAAGTATCTCGAACGCCTGCGCCGCCGCATGCGCGACGCGCTCGGCTCGACGATCCAGACGCTCGAAGACGCGGGCTGGGAAGTGTTCGAGAAGCCGGTCGGCGGCAAATTCTTGTGGGCCCGCGTGCCGCATGTGGACAATGCCGAGCGGCTCGTGGAATGTGGCGCGCCGTTGGGCGTGACGGTAGCGCCGGGCAGTTACTTCCGGCCGGGCATGGAGCCAAGCCCGTGGATCAGGATTCACGCGGCGTTCGGCAATGATCCGCGGGCGCAGGCGTTTTTCAAGGCGGCGGCGCAGTTGCGCTGACAAGCCGGGCACCCGGTCCGCATTTTTCCTGTCTGCGGCCACGCCGGCTTCTTGACTGGCCGGTCCTGCATGCGGGGTCCGCCGCTTTTCCCTAGAATAGCGAGTCCCTGCCCGTCCCGCGCCTAGCCGCTACTTCATGTCCTCGCCGCCGACTCCGCCCGCCCCCGCAACCGTCGCAGCCAGCGCACCTTCCGCCCGTTCGCTCACGGTCATGCTGTGGCTCGTCGCGACGGGCTTCTTCATGCAGACGCTGGATTCGACCATCGTCAACACCGCGCTCCCCGCGATGGCAACAAGCCTTGGCGAACTGCCGCTGCGCATGCAGTCGGTCGTGATTGCCTATTCGCTGACGATGGCGGTGATGATCCCGGTCTCCGGCTGGCTCGCTGACAAATTCGGCACGCGGCGCGTGTTCTTCAGCGCGATTCTGGTGTTCGCGGTCGGGTCGCTGTTATGCGCGAACGCTCATACGCTGAACCAACTGGTGGCGTTCCGCATTGTGCAAGGCGTGGGCGGCGCCATGCTGCTGCCGGTTGGGAGGCTGGCCGTGCTGCGGACGTTCCCGGCCGAGCGCTATCTGCCGGCCCTTTCGTTTGTGGCCATTCCAGGATTGATCGGCCCGTTGATCGGGCCGACGCTTGGCGGTTGGCTGGTCAAGATCGCGTCGTGGCACTGGATCTTTCTCATCAACGTGCCCGTGGGTGTGGCCGGATGCATTGCCACATTTATTTTCATGCCGGATAGCCGCAACGAACAGGTCGGCAAGTTCGACGTGAAAGGCTATCTGCTGTTGATCGTCGGGATGGTGGCCATTTCGTTCGCACTGGACGGCCGCACCGAATTCGGCATTCAGCATGCGACCGTGCTGGTGCTTCTGATTCTGAGTCTTGCCTGCTTTGTCGCCTACGGGCTGCATGCCGTGCGCGAGCCCGCGCCAATCTTTCCGCTCGATCTCTTCAAGATTCACACGTTCAGCGTCGGACTGCTCGGCAACCTGTTCGCGCGAATCGGCAGCGGCGCGATGCCGTACCTCATTCCGCTGCTGCTGCAAGTGAGCCTCGGCTACAGCGCATTCGAAGCGGGCCTGATGATGCTGCCCGTCGCGGCCGCCGGCATGGCGTCGAAGCGGCTCGTGACACGGTTGATCGTCAAGTACAGCTATCGGCGCGTACTGCTCGCCAACACAGTTCTTGTCGGCTTGACGATGGCGAGCTTCTCGCTGACCAGCGCGGGCCAACCGTTGTGGCTGCGGCTCGTGCAACTGGCGTTCTTCGGCGCCGTCAACTCGATGCAGTTCACCGCGATGAACACCTTGACGCTCAAGGACCTCGGCACCGGCGGCGCAAGCAGCGGCAACAGTCTGTTCTCGCTCGTTCAAATGCTCTCCATGAGCCTCGGCGTTACGGTTGCGGGCGCGCTGCTCGCTACTTTCACAGGTTTGTTGCCGCGCGTGACGGCCGCGAACTCGCTGCCGGCTTTTCATGCGACGTTCCTTTGTGTCGGCATTATTACTGCGGGCTCTGCGTGGATCTTCGCGCAGTTGTCGCCCGAGATCCGCACGCCGGCCAAGAAGACGGACCCTTCCGAGCGGACGTGATTGTTGTGGGAACAGGAGTGGGACCGGGTGGTGAATCGCTTTATCGCCCGGAAAGACGCTTTGTTGCCGGCGGCTCTTGAGTGCTTTTTTCGTCATGACGTTGCTCGCCGCCCGGTACTGGCAAGAACTCATATCCCTGCCTGTATCTCGTCGAGGCTTGGGCAGTTGCGGGTGGAACGCCACCGGAGTCGAGCGCCGCACTTAGCCTCCCCACGGCGAACACCGGGGGGCGATTGCGGCGCAAGATGCTGGCCGGAAGTGCCGTCCGCAACAGGGCGCGGCTCGCACCAGCACAGTGCGGACGGCGGTGTCCGCGCCGCATTGACGACCAAAGTCGCGAAACCCACGCGCCGATCGCGCGCCTGGCTGACCTTTCCGCATGCGCATAGATCTTGCTCGGCTATCCTGTAAACTGACGTATCGCGCATGGAGATTACGCATTGAGCCCGTAATCTGGCCGCCACCCCACACGACTGACATGATGAGCATGATCGAACTCGATCCTCCCGGCTTTCAGCCTCCCCGCCCAATGGCCGGCGACGAGGGCTCCCGGCGCACCGTTCTCTACGGCGGCTACACCGTCTTCAGCGTATTTCAGCCGGTGTTCTCGGTGTCGCACCGCCGCGCGATTGGCTACCACGCCTCGTTGCGCGCGCACGACGAGCATGCCTTGCAAGTCCCTTCGCACGAGGTCTTCACGCAGGCAGCGCGCCGCGGCGACCTGCTGGAGCTCGGACGGCTGGCGGAGTCGCTCCATCTTGGCAACTTCAATGCGTTCGACAGTCACGACGAATGGCTTTTTCTGAGCCTTCATCCAGCGGCGTTGATGGACACGAGCTACGGCGACGCACTGCTCGCCGGGCTCAAGGCGCTGGGCTTGCCCCCTCAGCGTGTAGTGCTCGAAGTGTCCGAACAGGCGGGCGGAGAAACGACGCGCTTCACGGAGATTATCGATGCGCTGCGCAAGTCTGGCTTCCTGATCGCGCTGGACGGCTTCGGCGCGAAGCACTCGAACATTGACCGCGTATGGAACCTGCGCCCCGATATCGTCACGCTCGACCGCTGCATTCTCGCGCAGGCGAGCGAGCATTCGCACATTGAACGTGTTCTGCCCGGCCTTGTTTCGCTGTTGCACGAATCTGGCCAATTGGTCCTGATGGGCGGCCTGACTACGGAACGCGACGCCCTGATCGCACTGGAATGCAACGTCGACTTCGTGCAAGGCGCGTTCTTTGCCGGCCCGAGCGTCGAACCGGTCAAGCCGCAAACCGCTGCCGGCCTGATGGATTCGCTCTCTGCAGCGTTGCGCGAGCGCGTTGCCGCGCGCGAACGCGCGCAGGCCACGCGGCTCGCACCGTATGTCACCGCGCTCGAAACAGCCGCGGCGCAACTGGTTGCCGGGCAGCCCGCTGCCGAGGCGACCGCCCCACTGCTTAAACTTGGCGAAACGGCACGCTGCTTCATTCTCGACGGTTCCGGACGGCAGATCGGCGATAACATGCTTCCTCCCGGGCGCGCCTCGCAACGCGCCAAACGCTTCCGTCCGCTGTTGCATTCCGAGGGCGCAAGCTGGGAGCGTCGGCCATATTTCATTCAGGCGATGCGGGCGCCGGGCCGGGTGCATCTCACCCCTCCGTATCTTTCGATCAATGAAGCGCACCTGTGCGTGACTGCCTCGATCGCCGCCCATACTGCGGGCGGCACTCAGGTGCTATGCGTAGACATCAACTGGGAAGTCGCGGCCCATCGCAGTTGAGTCCAGCGAACGCTGCTGGATTCGCGACAGTAGTTCGGTGACCGCCGTGCGCCCGAGCAGACGGTTGGCGGCCTGCAACCGCGAGGCGCTTGTAACCCAGCGCAACGCAACGATTTTTGCGAGGCCGTCGGTATGGCCGTAAGGCGATTCCTGGTCGTGCGCTTGGGCGGGAGTTAGGCCGGTTGTCAGGCTACTTGCAAGACCGGTTGCAAGGCCGGTTGCCAGGCCACGGCTCGGCTCGCTTGTCATGGCGCCGCTTGTGCTGCTTGTTGCCATCTTCGGTATTTCCTCGCGCGCGCCAATGGTCTTGCCCGTTGGCGTACAGCATCTGGCGCCACTTGGCAGTGCTTCGCTCGAGCCCTCTATCGAAACGTCGATCAAGGCAACGACCTCCCCTTCGACAAGCAGCGCGATAGAGAGCATTCCGTCCACCGACACGAGTTCCGCCTGCCTCGCCTGACGCGCGAGCGAGGTCACCTTTTCCATCCAGTCCTGGAATGCCAGGTCTGGCGCGCTGGCGCCGGCCTGGACAAGTGCCTTCGCCGGCACGCGGTTCGAATGGGATTCGGCATTGGCAGGCACAGCTTCCGACGACCGCGCCACCGTGGCTGGCAACTCGCACAACGGCTGGTCACTGACGACTTCTGGCGCAGCGCTGAACAGTTCGAGCAAGCTCGTCCGGTCCTGCGCCTGCAGCGCATTGCGCAAACGCTCGACGATTAGCGCGTGCGCGCCGGGATCGCGCCGTTGCAACGGCGCACCCGCGCGCCGCAAACGCGCCCGCGCCCGATGAACCAGTTGTCTGCAACTGGCCGGTGGCCGCTGAAGAATCTTGCCGATTTCCGCGTAGTCGCAGTCGAACGCTTCGTGCAGCACAAACGCTGCGCGCTCGTCCGGCTTGAGACGGTCGAGCAGCAGCATCACGCCATAGGACATTTCCGCAGCACGCAAGGCAAGTTCTTCAGCCGATGGCGCGAATTCATCCAGCCACGGCTCCGGCAGCCAGCCGGTGGCCTGTGATTCGCGTTCGCGCTGCACATTTCTCAGACGGTCGATCGCCGTGCGCGTGGTGAGCGTGGTGAGCCAGGCGGCCGGCGTCTGCACCGCATGGGTATCGGCAAGGTGCCACTTCAGCCAGACGTCCTGCACGATGTCCTCGGCCTCCGCGCGGCTGCCGAGCATGCGATACGCCAACGCGAGCAGGCGGGCGCGCACAGCCCGGAAGCTGGATGCCTTGTCGATTTCATGTTCTTTCATGCGTGGACCTCCAGATCGTGCGTGGTGAAAAGTGCGTGCGTAGCCGATGGAATTGCCGGACGACGCGCCGCAAAGGCATCCATTGCAGCTTGACGGTTGAGCGGGTCGCCGCGTGACAGGCACGCGAAAAAAAATTTATGTCACGCCGCCTGGAGCCAGAGCGTCATACGGACAGCAGCTCACTTCAACGAGGCAGACATGCAATCCAGCTATCCACCGGTTACAGGCCTCGGCCTCGTGCCCACAGTAATCGAACAGTCCGGCCGAGGCGAGCGCGCCTACGACATTTATTCACGCTTGCTGCGCGAGCGCATCGTATTCCTGGTCGGGCCAGTAAACGACCAGTCGGCCAGTCTCATTGTCGCGCAATTACTGTTTCTGGAGTCCGAGAACCCGGACAAGGACATTTCGTTTTACATCAATTCGCCGGGCGGTTCGGTGTACGACGGGCTCGCCATTTACGACACCATGCAGTTCATCAAGCCAGAGGTTTCCACTCTATGCGCCGGCTTCGCAGCGAGCATGGGAACGTTTTTGCTATGTGCGGGCCAGCCGGGCAAGCGGTACGCGTTGCCCAATGCACGCATCATGATTCATCAGCCTTCGGGCGGCGGCCAGGGCACGGCGGCAGACATCGACATTCAGGCTAAGGAAGTGCTCTACCTGCGCGAACGCCTCAATACGATGATGGCTGAACGGACCGGGCGCAGCATCGAGGAGATCGCGCGCGACACTGACCGAGACAATTTCATGTCCGCGTTCGCAGCAAAAACGTATGGCCTAGTAGACGAGGTACTGGAAACGCGCGCGGCATTAGGCTCGTATCCGCTCGGGTCAGGCGGGCGCCATGACGTGTAACCCGGCCAGCTTTGCTGCGTTGGCGGGGCAAAAGCTGATCCCGTTGGCTGGAATCGCTATCATGGTCGCGATTCGTCGATTCCGACGAGCGCTTCAATGGAGATTGACATGGCGTCATCCAACGAAACCGTCAGCATGGCGCTATTTTGCGACTTTGAAAATGTCGCGCTGGGCGTGCGCGACGCGAAGTACGACAAGTTCGACATCAAGCTGGTGCTCGAACGTCTGTTGCTCAAGGGCAGCATTGTCGTCAAAAAAGCCTACTGCGACTGGGACCGTTACAAGAGTTTCAAGGGTGCTATGCACGAGGCCAATTTCGAATTGATCGAGATCCCACATGTGCGTCAATCCGGCAAGAATTCGGCGGACATCCGGCTTGTCGTAGACGCGCTCGACCTCTGCTACACGAAGTCGCACGTCAACACGTTTGTGATCATCAGTGGCGATTCCGATTTTTCGCCTTTGGTGTCGAAATTGCGCGAGAACGCGAAGCAGGTGATTGGCGTCGGCGTTCAGCAGTCCACGTCGGACCTGCTGATCGCGAACTGCGACGAGTTCTTTTTTTACGACGATCTGGTCCGCGAGAGTCAGCGCGCCGTCGCAAAAAGGGAGTCGTCGCGCCAGCAGAAGAACGCGCAGCCTACAGCCAAGCCATCGCCAGATGAAGAGAAAAGCCGCCAGAAGGAAGATCTCGAAAAGCGCCGCACGAAGGCTATCGAAATCGCGGTACAAACATTCGACGCGCTCGCGTCCGAGCGCGGCGACAGCGGAAAGATCTGGGCCTCGGTGCTGAAGAATGCGATCAAGCGGCGCAAGCCCGATTTCAACGAAACGTACTACGGCTTTCGCGCGTTCGGTAATCTTCTCGAAGAGGCACACGCACGCGGACTGCTGGAATTCGGCCGTGACGAGAAATCAGGCGCCTATGTGTACCGGAGTACCGCATCGAGCGTGATCGGAGATAGTGCAGCTGAATCGGGGGTCGAGCCGACACGGGTACGGGCGGGCGCGCCTCTCGATATCGTCGAGGAAGCGGAACAAGTCGACGAATCCAGGACCGTTGGAACGGCAGGCACGGAGACAGCCGGCAAACAGGATTCTCGTCGTCGCGGACGTGGCGATCGAAAGCGAGGCGCCAGCCAGCAAGCCGCCCGCGGCGCCGGACGTGAAACAGCGCTTCAGGTAGCGCCTGAAGCGGAGCACGAGTTTGCGCATGAAGTTGCGCACGAGGTGCGACACGAAGTCCGACAGGAAGTCGCGCAGAGAAGTGCACCGGAAACCGCGCCCCAAGCCAGGACTGCTGGGCGGCCTGGCGGCGGACACAGTGCAGCGGACCTGACCAGTCCTCTCGCCCCAGAAATGCACGCGCCCGCGCCGCAAAGCGAGGGGACACTCTCCGAATCGCCGCAACGCCCCGAGGCAAAGCCGGGCTGGGCTTCCGACGAAACGGGCGCCCTCGAAAGCACCGACGCCCAGCACACCGCCGCAACCGACCCAAAGCGCCGCAAGCCACGTGAACCGCGGAAGGCAGCCGCGAAGAAGACTCGGAAGTCGGCAGCCTCAGTATCGGGTGATAGTGCAGAAACGGCGCCGTCAGCACCCGAGGCTTCGACGATGACGGAGGACACGCCCACGCCACGCAAGAAAGCCGCGCGCAAGACAGCGTCGTCGAACAATCGCCGGTCGCGCAAGACAGCGGGAGGCAATGAAGCGAAATAGCCCGTTCATCGTTCTCACGGCAATTTACCGGTCCGCTCTCTGTGGGGGGCTTCTCCACGTCGCCCACAGTCTCGGCAGTCTGCGCGAGGCGCAACTTGCGTCTCGCCAGACGGAGTCAGCGAACATGAGGTGCCGCGGCATGGCCGATCGCCTGTTGAAGCGACAGGGGCTCAGTAGTACGGATAAGGCGCGTATGTGACCGGCGGGGGCCCGTAGTAGCGCGGCGGCGGTGCAACATATACGGGAGGTGGCGCATAAACCGGCTGCGGCACATAAACCGGCACTTGCGGCTGAGAAATCGTGTTGCCCTTCGAAGTCATGCACTGCGCGTATGCCGCGTCGTATCGCGCCTGCAGGCTGTTTGCCGAGTACTGTGCGCCGTTCGCCCCGGCCGCGCCGCCAATCAGCAAACCGCTGCCCGCGCCAATGGCCGCACCCGCACCCGCATTGCCGGCCGCCGCTCCGATGAGCGCGCCGACGGCCGCCCCGCCCAACGTGCCCACCGCTGCACTGTTGACGCTATTCGTGGTTGCACCTTGCGAAGCACCGGCCGGATCGGACGAACGGAACGCATAATCGCGGCAAGCGTAATCGTCCTGCTGGAATTGACTAAGCGGCTCGCCGCTGCGCGGCATGGCCACCACCGACGGACCACTCGGTGGCACCACAGCACAGCCGCCCAGCAGCGCTAGCGCGACGGCACCCAGAGGCAGCGCGAGGCGTACCGTTGTCAGACTCGAAATCATGATGGTGCGAATGGCAGGAGATGAGAAACATACGTTATGCCAATCCATCCCACGCATGTTTACCGGATCGTTACCGTATGTTTTGCTCCAATCCGCAGACCCGCGCTGCTAGCCTGCGCCGCGAGGCTCGCCGACTGGCGCCGTTACGAACGGTGACAAAATTCGTGCGGACCTGCGAACGCACGGCCGCGCCGTCAGCAGGCACTCCCGAAGTCTTCCCGTCTCTCGACGACGGATACGGAATGCTATGCGTTTGTGCAAAACACGAGGCACGCCAACGGCTGGATGTTCGACCTCGGGGCACAGCTCATTCGCAATCGATCGTTTCCTCGTCTAACTCGCCTCTCGCGAGTCCGAGCTAACAATGGTTGAGCACAACGCCACCCATGCGGGCTCCCTGCGTTTATCCGCCAATGCACAGTGCGCGAAATATTGGCCTGCTACGCGGCGCGTCAATGGCACCGAGCGTCCGCGCAACAGTGGCTCCTGCTGGATCAACCTGCCCTCTGCGCTCGAACTCGAGAGAAAAATGAGTCCAGTGCGCCGCAAGTTGCTTCGCGTTCCTCATTGAACCTTTGAAGGGTGACCTTAGCGAGGCGCTGCTACCTGCTTGACCGGGTGACTGACATCAGTGGCGGCACGTCGCGGCAAACGCCGACCCGCACCTAACGAACAAAAGCGAAAAACAAAAAACAAAAAGCCCTCACAGAGGAGGGCTTTCATTTCCACTACGGTCTCGAAACTACCTTACACCGCCAGGTTCCGGCCACCGTATATGTGGCACCACCAATTACGCGAAGTTCTTCGCTGCGAATTCCCAGTTGACGATGTTCCAGTACGCCTCGACAAACTTCGGACGTGCATTGCGATAGTCAATGTAGTACGCGTGCTCCCACACGTCGATGGTCAGCAGCGCTTTGGCGTCCGTGGTGAGCGGCGTGGCCGCGTTGCTCGTGGATACCAGGTCGAGCGAACCGTCTGCCTTCTTCACGAGCCATGCCCAACCCGAGCCGAACGTACCGATGGCGGTCTTCGCGAACTCTTCCTTGAACTTGTCGAACGAGCCCCACTTGGCGTTGATCGCATCCGCCAGCGCGCCGGTCGGTGCACCGCCACCTTGCGGCGAGAGGCTGTTCCAGAAGAACGTGTGGTTCCACACCTGAGCCGCGTTATTGAACACGCCGCCCGACGACTTCTTCACGATTTCTTCGAGCGACAGGTTCTCGAACTCCGTGCCCTTGATCAGATTGTTCAGATTGGTCACATAGGTCTGGTGATGCTTGCCGTAGTGAAACTCGAGCGTCTCTTCCGACATGTGCGGAGCGAGTGCGTTTTTCGCGAACGGCAGCGGCGGGAGCGTATGTTCCATGGTGCTTTCCTTCAGTCTGTATCTGTTGTGGGGAGTCTGCGGATAACGCTTCAGAGCACTCGATTGTAGGCGACTTGGAATAACCCCGCAAACCAACGGACTTTATGTCCGGCATCGGCGAATGGCCTGCAAAAGCGCGTAATTACTGCTTGCCGCGAACAGGTGCATGCGGCCTCGCACAGTCAAAAGTACGCACGCGTGCTTGCGCGCAATCTCATTCACACGCTGTTGACGCGCTGTCAGAAACCATCCGCAAGACGGGGTTGAACGTCGGACAAAGCAACGTCGGCGGCGCCCTCGGCGAGATGCACGGTCAGGCGACGTCCCGGTTTCAGCGACGCAGGCGCACGCACCGCGCGCCCCGTCTGCGCATCGAGCACCGCGGCATAGCCGCGCTCGAGCGTACGCTGCGGACTCAGCACCTCGAGCCGCGCTGACAGCGTGGCAATGCGTGCGACCTGACGTTCATGTTGGCGCAGCAACGCAGCATCGAGCCGTTGAGCGAGACCGTCGAGCCTCGCCCGATGCGCGTCGAGGTCAGGACGCCAGCGCTGCCAGCGCATGTGCAGCAGCGAAAAGCGCGCTCGGGCATCGCGCACCGGTCGGGCGCCCGCCGACGCGAGTCGCGCGCTCAATTGCTGCAAATGCATGCGTTGCCGCGCGAGACGCTCGGCGGGCGACACGAGCCGGCGCGCAAGCCAGTCGAGCTGCTGGGCACGCCGCTCCATCATCCGGCCGAAGCCGCGCGCGAGCGTCGCGTGCCGGTGATCGAGTTCGCGCAACAGCAGCACGCGCTGCGGACTCACCAGTTCGGCCGCGCCGGTCGGCGTGGGCGCGCGCACGTCAGCGGCGAAGTCGGCAATTGTGAAATCGGTTTCGTGACCGACGCCGCTCACCACCGGAATGGCGCTTTCCGCAATGGCACGCGCAAGCACTTCTTCGTTGAAGGCCCACAGGTCTTCAATCGAACCGCCGCCTCGGCATACGATCAACACGTCGACCTCGCGCCGCGCACTGGCCGCGTCGACCATCGCCGCCAGCTTCGCGCTTGCGCCCACCCCTTGCACCGGCGCGGGATAGACGATCACGGGAATATGCGGCGCCCGGCGCGACAGCGTCGTGAGCACGTCGCGCAGCGCCGCGGCCTGTAAGGACGTCACGATACCAATCGCGCGCGGATGCGACGGCAACGCGCGCTTGCGCTCCGCGGCGAATAGCCCCTCTGCCTCGAGCTGCGCCTTCAGCCGCAAAAACGCTTCGTACAGGCGACCCTGACCGGTGCGCCGCACGGCTTCCACATTCAGTTGCAACTCGCCACGCGGCTCGTACATCGTGACGAGCGCCCGCACTTCGATCCGGTCGCCTTCTTTCGGCGTGAACTCGGCGTACTGCGCGCGGCCGCGGAACATCACGCAGCGCATTTGCGCCTGCGCGTCCTTGATCGAGAAGTACCAGTGGCCGCTCGCGGCGCGCGTGAAGTTCGAGACTTCGCCCGCCACCCACACGAGCGGAAACGAGCGTTCGAGCATGCTGCCGATCGCGCGATTGAGCGCGGAAACGGGAACGACGACTTCGCCGCTCGGCAGCGTCGACGAGGTAAAGGGACTGTCGGAATTCATGCGAATACGGGTTATGGCTGGCCGGACAGACGATAGACCGACCGGCCATTGGCGTCCAGCGTCACGCGTAGATTGTTAAAAGTGTCCACATGGCGGGACTGGCAAGACAGATTCCGCCACAGGTCTGCCCCAACTACGTAAAACATAGGCATCTCTTTGATTTATATGCGATTTAACCGCAAGCCTTGGAATCCGCCACCGATGCGAGGGGCTTGCAACGGCCTTCCCAGCCATACGCCGGGCCGGTTCTCCACAAAGTTATCCACAGGCGGCCAAAGGGCTACGCGGCGGCACGAGGGTATAGGAAGCAGGGTCGGCGACTTGCGGCGAGGGACGCGTGCGCGCTAGAGTGGCGGGTTCGACAGTAAGGGAAAAGCCGCATGCTGCGCGCCTCGAAACGCCGCGACGAGGCTGACAGCGGGATGGCGGAAACTCACTGCCGCGCCGCCCTTACCTTGTGGGTTTATTTTTCGACCGTCCGGAGAATCGCGCTGATGCCTGTCCCGCGTAGCGCCCCTGGCGCTTTCACGCCGCTGCCCTCGCGACCACCCGCGAGCAGTGCGCCGCCCGCTCGCCCGGCTTGCCGATGAGCACAATTTTCGATCGTCTGGAAACGCGCATGGCGCGCGAGTGGCAGCAGCGCGGGCCGCTTGCCTGGTCGCTGACGCCGCTCGCCTGTATGTTCGGCGCGATCGCCGCCGCACGCCGCGCCGCCTTCTCGCTAGGCTGGCTGAAGTCGGTACGCGTTGGCGTGCCTGTCGTCGTGGTGGGCAATGTGACCGTGGGCGGCACCGGCAAGACGCCGACCGTGATTGCGCTCGTCGAAGCGTTGCGCGGCGCGGGCTTCCACCCCGGCGTCGTATCGCGCGGCTATGGCGCGCGCGTGACGACGCCGACGCCGGTCACGCCCGCGTCGGCGGCCAACGTCGGCGGCGACGAACCGTTGCTCATCTCGCGTCGCACCGGCGCGCCGGTATGGGTGTGCCCGGATCGGGTGGCGGCTGCCGAAGCGCTGTGCGCGGCGCATGAGGACGTGGACGTGATCGTCAGCGACGACGGGCTGCAGCATTACCGGCTAGCGCGCGATGCGGAGCTGGTGGTGTTCGATCATCGGCTGGGTGGCAACGGTTTTCTGCTGCCGGCAGGTCCGTTGCGCGAGCCGCTCTCGCGCCGCCGCGACGCCACGCTGATCAACGACCCCTACGCCAGAACGCTACCCGCGTGGCCCAACACGTTCGCCTTGCAACTCGCGCCCGCCGACGCGTGGCACCTGGAGAATCCCGCGTTGCGCCGGCCGCTCGCGCAGTTCAGCGGCGAGCGGGTGCTGGCCGCCGCCGGCATCGGCGCGCCCGAGCGTTTTTTCGCCACGCTGCGCGCCGCCGGCCTCGCACCGCAAACTCGCGCGCTGCCCGATCACTACGCGTTCGAGCGCAATCCTTTTACGGATGCCGACGCCGACGCGATCCTGATCACGGAAAAGGATGCGGTAAAATTAGGGTCCTGGCGCGACGCGCGCATCTGGGTTGTTCCCGTCGAAGCCGCGCTCGATCATCGCCTCATTGCATTAGTTGTGGAGAAAGTCCGTGGACGCTCGCCTGCTTGAAATCCTCGTCTGCCCGATCTGCAAGGGCCCGCTCAGCTACGACCGTTCCGCACAGGAGCTGATCTGCAACGCCGACAAGCTCGCGTACCCGATCCGCGACGGTATTCCCGTCATGCTGGTCGACGAGGCGCGGCAGACGGTCGAAGGCACGCCCGTCGATCTCAATCCGGGCTCGGTGGCCTGAAGCAGGGCCGCCGAGCGCGCGGGGCGGGTTCACGCGGGTGGTACTCCGCCCTCGGTTAGACGGACGGCGCAAGAGGGACGGCGAAGCCAACGGCGTCCGACCAGCCTTCGTGAGCGGCGCCGCGCGAGAGGTAGCCCGCAGGTAGCCGGCAGGCAACCTCTTGCCTGCCGGTGTACTGCCGGCGAACCGCCGGTGGTCTCCCCGGCGAGTAGTGGGGCAGTGGTTCGCCAGTGGTTCGTCAGTCCTTGGCCAACTTACCGATGCTCGACGGCCCCGCTCCTTGCCACCGTTGCCGATTCCGCTGCCGGCTCCCGCGTTATCGCCATCCTCTCACGCACAGCCTGGCCTACTCTCACCTCACTTCCTCACTCATCTGCGCGATGAACCACACCACCACCGCCACGCCTCCGTTCATTGCCGTCGTGCCGGCGCGCCTCGCGTCGACACGTCTGCCCAACAAGCCGCTCGCCGACATCGGCGGCAAGCCGATGGTGGTGCGGGTGGCCGAGCGCGCACGCGAGTCGGGCGCGCAACAGGTGTTGATCGCCTCAGACGCGCAGCCGGTGCTCGACGCCGCTCGCGAGCATGGTTTCGAAGCAGTGTTGACGCGCGCCGATCATCCGTCCGGCACGGACCGTCTCGCGGAGGTCGCGTCGCAATTCGGCTGGAGCGACGAAACGATCGTGGTCAACGTGCAAGGCGATGAGCCGCTGATCGATCCGTCGCTCGTGCGCGGCGTTGCGTCGCACCTCGCGGCGGCCAGCCATTGCGCAATCGCCACCGCCGCGCATCCCATCGCGGATGCCGCGGAGATCTTCAACCCGAACGTGGTGAAAGTCGTGCTCGATGCGCACGGGGTCGCGCTGTACTTCTCGCGCGCGCCGATTCCCTGGGCGCGCGACGCCTACCAGCCGCACTGGCCCGACGTCGCGTCCATGCCGGTGCCCCCGGCGCCCGCCGTGGTTCATCGGCATATCGGCTTGTATGCGTATCGGGCAAGATTCCTGCGCAGCTATCCCAAGCTCTCCATTTCTCCGATCGAGCAGGTCGAATCACTCGAGCAATTGCGCGCGATGTGGCATGGCGAGCGTATCGCGGTTCTCGTCACGCGCGACATGCCCCTTCCGGGCGTGGACACACCCGCGGATCTCGCGCGTGTGCGGGCTTTATTCGGGTCTTGAGCGCAAAAACCCATGGCATAATCGGACGCTTGCGCGCGCCTCCTGTTATTGGCGAAAGCCAGGGTTTGCCCGGTCGTGCCTCACGTGTTTCTGCAGCGCCGTTAATCGACGTGCAGCGCGAAACGCGAGTGGCAGTCAACGCGGGTCCCTCGCCCCTCGTCGGATGGCTGCCGTGCCACCAAGAATTCACATAGATCTGGAGATACACATGCGTTTGATTCTTTTGGGTGCACCGGGCGCGGGTAAGGGCACTCAGGCAAACTTCATCAAGGAAAAGTTCGGGATTCCGCAAATCTCCACCGGCGACATGCTGCGCGCCGCCGTCAAGGCAGGCACACCGCTCGGCCTCGAAGCGAAGCGTTTCATGGACGCGGGCGAACTCGTCACAGACGAGCTGATCATCAACCTCGTGAAAGAGCGTCTGCAACAGCCCGACTGCGCAAACGGCTATCTGTTCGACGGCTTTCCGCGCACCATTCCGCAAGCCGAGGCAATGAAGCAGGCCGGCGTCGCAATCGACTACGTGCTTGAGATCGACGTGCCGTTCGACGAGATCATCGTGCGTATGAGCGGCCGCCGCTCGCACGCCGCGTCGGGCCGCACCTATCACGTGAAGTTCAACCCGCCGAAGGTCGAGGGCCTGGACGACGTGACGGGCGAGCCGCTGATCCAGCGCGAAGACGACAAGGAAGAAACGGTCAAGAAGCGTTTGCAAGTGTATGAAGCGCAAACCAAGCCTCTCGTCGAGTACTACAACGGCTGGGCTCAGAACGGCGACACCGCGACCTCGCTGAAGGCGCCGCAATACCGCCGCATCTCCGGCCTCGGCACCGTCGAGGAAATCCGCGAGCGCGTGTTCGACGCGCTGAAGTAATCCACGAAGCAACGCAATGCCGCAGCCTTCGCTGCGCTCAGACAGTTGCCAAAGAAACCCGCCCTCTTCCCGGCGGGTTTTTTTATGGCGTCGGCACGGTCGTTTTAATTCGCTCTCGCGCGATGACGATGTGGGATCATCGTGCATCGACAGGCTATTTGATCTGGACGTTACTTACCGTATCAACGAAAGGAGCAGAGATGGAGATTCGTGACAACGCATTCCTGATCACCGGCGGCGCCTCGGGCCTCGGAGCCGCCACCGCGCGTCTTCTCGCGGAGAACGGCGGCAAGGTGGTGCTCGCCGATCTGAACCAGGACGCGGGCGAGGCGCTTGCCAAAGAACTCGGCGGCGTGTTCGTGAAGTGCGACGTGAGCCGCGAAGACGACGCGACGCGCGCTGTCGAGGCGGCAACGAAGCTGGGCACGCTGCGCGGCCTCGTCAATTGCGCGGGCGTCGCGCCGGCCGTGAAGACGGTCGGCAAGGACGGCCCGCATCCGCTCGACTCGTTTGCGCGCACCATCTCGATCAATCTGATCGGCACCTTCAATACGATTCGCCTCGCGGCCGCCGCCATGTCGAAGAACGAGCCCAACGACAACGGCGAGCGCGGCGTGATCATCAACACGGCGTCCGTTGCGGCGTACGACGGCCAGATCGGTCAGGCGGCCTACGCGGCGTCCAAAGGCGGCGTGGTCGGCATGACGCTGCCCATCGCACGCGATCTCTCGCGCAACGCGATCCGCGTGATGACCATTGCACCCGGCATCTTCGAAACGCCGATGCTGCTCGGCATGCCGCAGGAGGTGCAGGAAGCGCTTGGCGCGATGGTGCCGTTCCCGCCGCGCCTTGGCAAACCGGCCGAATACGCGATGCTCGCCAAGCAGATTTTCGACAACCCGATGCTCAATGGCGAGGTGATTCGCCTCGACGGCGCGATCCGTATGCAGCCGAAGTAATCATCGGGGCGCCGCGCGCAGTTTGCCGGTAAGCAGCGCGTTACCTGCCGCACGTATGAAAAACGCCTGCACATGAATCATGTGCAGGCGTTCTGTTTTGAGGAGGCGTTCCGCAGCCGCCAATGCTGCTTGCTAGTCGCGGTCGTTGTGCTGCGTGCGCTGACGCAACTCCTGCAACTGCGATTCGACGACGGTGGCGTCTTCGGCGTCAGGGCAGTCGCCAAGGTAACGCTCGAGGTCTTCTAGCGCCGGGCGCAAGTAGTCGAGGCGCGCGTACGCGAAACCACGGTCGCGAATCTCTTCGATACTTTCAGGCAGCAGAATCACGAGGCGCTGCTGCACGGCCAGCAGGCGCTGCCAGCGCTCGGTCTGCAAATACGTGGACTTCAGATTGCGCAACATCCGCGCAATGATCTCGCGCCGCGTGGCCGGCTGAAGCAGCATGCGCAGCGCCCTGCTCACCGACTCGCCGGCCGACGCCACGTAAGGCTCGAGCATGTCGACCATTTCGGACTCCGACAGCGAATGTCCGCTGGTGGGATCGAGCATGACGTCGCCGTCGGGCGTGGTGACGCGCAGCAGGAAATGGCCCGGAAACGACACGCCGCGCGCCGGAATGCCGACCTGCTCCGCCATTTCCAGATACAGCACCGCGAGCGAAATCGGAATGCCGCGGCGCCGCTTGAGCACCGCATTCAGGTGGCTGTTGTCGGGATCGTAATAGTCGTTCAGATTGCTCGCGAAACCCAATTCGCGGAAGAAGAACCGGTTCAGAATGCCGACTTTCTGACGAATGTCTGCGTCGTCCGGCATGCGACGCTGCAGGCGCAAGACCAGTTCGTCGATCTCCGCCAGCGTGCCTTGCAAATCGAGGTCCGGGTAAGCGTCCTGCGCGAGCGAGAGCGCCGCCTCGGTCAGCGGCAGGCTGTCGTCTTCGGCGACGAGCGTGCTGAAATAGTCGAGAACCCGCGTCATCGTAGTCACTTCACTCGCCTTTTGAAATACGCGTACTTGAAGCCCATCAGCCAAAGCATACCGAAATATAGCGCGGCGAACAGCACGAGGCAGGCAGCCAGCAGCGCGATGCGGTCGAGGGGCCGCTCATGCATGCCGATCCAGTCGAAGCTCTGCGACAGCCAGCGCATCGTGCCCGCCAGTACGAGACACGCGCCGAGCAATTGCACGAAAAACTTGAGCCAGCCGCGCGACGGCGTGTAGATGCCGCGCTTGCGCAGTCCGAGGAACAGCAGCAATGCGTTGCCGCAAGCGCCGAGCCCGATACTCAGCGTGAGCCCTGCATGCGCAAAGACCGGCACGAACACATAGTTGCTCAACTGCGTGAGAACCAGCACGCCAATGCCGATTTTCACGGGCGTCTTGATGTCCTGCTTCGCGTAGAAGCCGGGCGCCAGAATCTTGACGAGGATAATGCCGATCAGGCCGATGCCGTATGCCGCAAGCGCGCGGCCCACCATCACGACGGCATGGCCGTCGAACTTGCCGTAGTGAAACAGCGTGGCCGTCAACGGCTCTGCGAAAAAAAACAGCGCCACGGCGCTCGGTCCCGCCAGGAGAAACGTGACGCGCAAGCCCCAGTCGAGCAGCGACGAATATTCGTGCGGATCCGCGTCTACGTGCGCCTTCGAAAGACTCGGCAACAGGATCGTGCCGAGCGCCACGCCGAGCAGCGCGGTTGGGAATTCCATCAGCCGGTCAGCGTAATTGATCCACGACACGGCGCCTGGGCCAATGCGCGACGCGATATTCGTATTGATGATGAGGCTGATCTGCGCGACCGAGACAGCGAACATGGCCGGCACCATCTTCCACAGCACGCGCTTCACGCCCCGATGCGCGAGCGCGCGCAGCGGATTGAAGCCAATGCGCGGCACCATGTCGATCTTCTTCAGTCCGGGCAATTGCACGAGGAACTGCAACAACCCGCCGGCGATCACCGCCCACGCGAGCGCATACACCGGCGTGTGCATGCGCGGCGCGACGAACACAGCGGCGACGATGAACGCCACATTGAGCAGCACCGGCGCGAAGGCGGGCAGCGAGAAGTTCTTGTACGTGTTCAGCACGCCGGACGCGAGCGACGTCAGCGAAATGAAGATGATGTACGGAAACATGATGCGCGTCATGGTGACGGCGAGCGCGTAGGCCTGGCCCTCGTGAGCGAGGCCCGACGCCACCACGAACACCACGCCCGACGCGCCCAGCACGCCGACGATCGAAAGCACGGCAAGCGCCCAGGCGAGCACCGTCGAGGTGGCGTCGACCAGCGCCTTGGTGGCGTCGTGCCCCTGCTGGTTCTTGAACTCGGCGAGAATCGGCACGAAGGCCTGCGAAAACGCGCCTTCGGCGGAAATGCGGCGCAGCAGGTTGGGAATGCGAAAGGCGACGTAGAACGCGTCAGTATATTGACTGGCGCCGAACGCGCGGGCGATCAGCGTTTCGCGGGCCAGTCCGGTCACGCGTGACAACAGCGTGAAGCCGCTGACCGTCAGCAGGGCTCGGAATAGATTCATGGGGCGCTTATTATAAGGGTGCCGCGAATGCGGACGACGAGCCAGGAAGCGATTCGGACCGGTTTACTGTGCAGACGTTCGGCGCGAACGGCGATTTCCGCTACTTTTATTGCGCGAAGCCCACGCGGCCGGGAGGTTTAGCGGGGTGCGTGGCGCCCAAGCCGGTTAGACCGCCGGCGCCGGGTCCGCCACGAGCGCGTGTGCCGCGCAACGCATTTCCGTTGCCACGTCCCTGATTTTGTTGCTATAATCGCCGGTTTCGAAGCTCGCTCAGTTCTCGGACGGCTTCCGGAGGCGGTCAAGGTTGGCAGGAACGACGTTGCAGTAAGGTACCGCCACGTCCTTCGGATACGCCGGAACATGGCGCCGCGCACACCGGCCCGCCTTCGCGTAGTTCGATCGTTTTTCGACACTTTTGCGCTCTTGGGCAATCGCTTCCAAGAGTTCGAATCTAAAAGCAGCGCCTCACCACTTGAAGGTCAGGTACTGGAAACAGGAACAGGATAAGGAACCGTCATGGCTAACTCCGCACAAGCACGCAAGCGCGCCCGCCAGGCCGCCAAGGCAAACTCGCACAACTCGGCACTGCGCTCGAAGTTCCGCACCGCTATCAAGGCAGTGCGCAAGGCGATCGACGCCGGCGACAAGGCCAAAGCCGCCGAAATCTTCCAGGCATCGTCGAAGACCATCGACATCATTGCCGACAAGAAAATCGTTCACAAGAACAAGGCAGCTCGCCATAAGAGCCGCCTCGCCGCGGCCATCAAGGGTCTGCAGGCGTCCGCAGCACAGTAATTCCGGTCGGCCCGCTCCGGCGGGCTACCTCCTGTTTCCGCTGCGCATGAAAGCCCGCTTTGGCGGGCTTTTTTGTTTTCGGCATTTGGTTTGCGGCAGAGCGTGGGCAGATTGCCTGCGGACGTGCAGCGGATTTGCGGCAGGTTGGTTTGCCGCAAACTTCCCGCGCATTCGCCGCGCAAGGCAAGAACCGGCAGACCACCGCCCTGCGCGCGCAAAAAAACCCGCCGGGCGCGGGTTCTTTGCTTTGCGGCGAGCCAGCGCGGCTCGCCTCAGATGATGTGCCGCTTGGTTTGCGGCGGCGGCGCATGCTCGAGTTCGAGCTCGCACGCCTCTGTCACCACGAGGTCATTGTCTTTCGCGAAGTTCATTACGAAGTCGAATGCCATGGGTTCGATGTCGCGCAGGCGCGAATCGAGAATCACGCATTTGAGGTCGCCGATCATGGTCGGCCGGACGTACAGCGAGTACTGCATATAGGCGTTTGGGCCCTTCCTCGCACCCGGTCCGAAAGATGACATCACACCTGCGAGACGCTCCGACCAGTCGCTCGGCCGGAATCTTTTTCCCGTCGACGTGATGCCCTGAATGAAGTATTCGGTTGGAGCTGCTTCGGCCATGTAGAAATACCTGTGTGACTGCCCAGCGGATGACGGCGACAGCAAGCGATAAAGCGGATTCGAAACGTTGTGCCCGCGCTGTGCCCGGCGTGTGAACCGAACGGGAGAGCCGCGCCGCCACAGACCGTGCGCACCTTGCAGGACGGCTGGCCCCGCGGGTTGACCGCGGTTGTACGCGGCTCCTGACTCTCACGCGCGCCTTGTGATGCACGCGCTGTGCCTACGCCGACATGCGCCCCGCGAGTTGGCCTTGGGACCCGGCCTGCGAAGCGGGCCTGCGAATTCGCCCGGACCTGCTTTGAACACATTGCGCGAACCCACGCCATGTCTCACGAGCGGAGCACTGGCCTGCTGGGCCTTGGAATAACCCGCAGATTATAGCGCAGCGGACCTTTTTCCGCACTGCACACAAGCCTCTTCCGACAGCCTCGTATGACTTTCAAGCGGCTTTCCCGGCCTTCTGGCCGACTCGTCAAACGAGGCGAAATCCTTTATGCTGCATTGAGTTACCACAAAACGACGGCGGCGCCGTCCGGCAATCCTGCCGGGTGAGACCGCCGTATTTGTTTCATGACCGCCAAGAAAATTCGCCACTATCTGCAGTTCAAGGATTTCTCGCTAGACGACTACGAGTACGTGCTGGAGCGCGCGCGAATTCTGAAGCGCAAGTTCAAGAACTACGAGACATATCACCCGCTGCACGACCGCACGCTCGCCATGATCTTCGAGAAGAATTCGACACGCACGCGTCTGTCGTTCGAAGCCGGCATTTTCCAACTGGGCGGCCACGCGGTTTTCATGAGCACGCGCGACACGCAACTGGGCCGCGGCGAACCGATCGAAGACGCCGCGCAGGTCATCTCGCGCATGGTCGACATCATCATGATCCGCACGTTCGGTCAGGACATCATTCAGCGCTTCGCCGAAAATTCGCGCGTGCCGGTGATCAACGGGCTGACCAACGAATATCACCCGTGCCAGGTTCTGGCCGACATCTTCACCTACTTCGAGCATCGCGGTCCGATCCGCGGCAAAACGGTAGCGTGGGTTGGCGACGCCAACAACATGCTCTACACGTGGATTGAAGCCGCACAGATTCTTGGCTTCAAGCTGCGCCTGTCCACGCCGCCGGGCTACAAGCTCGACCGCGCTCTGGTCGCCGCGGAAAGCGCGCCGTTCTACGAGGAATTCGACGACCCAAACGAAGCTTGCGCAGGCGCCGACCTCGTCACCACCGACGTGTGGACCAGCATGGGCTTCGAAGCCGAAAACGAGGCGCGCAAGAAAGCCTTTGCCGACTGGTGCGTCGATGCGGAAATGATGTCGCGCGCTCATGCGGATGCGCTGTTCATGCACTGCCTGCCGGCCCATCGCGGCGAAGAGGTTAGCGCTGAGGTAATCGACGGCCCACAAAGCGTCGTCTGGGACGAAGCGGAAAATCGTCTGCATGTGCAAAAGGCGTTGATGGAGTATCTGCTGCTCGGCAAGCTCAATCACTGAGCAGCGCGCAGCGCAGCATCTGCGCGAAGCACGCCGGTGCGTTGGTCAGGTGCAAGGCACAGGCGTCCCGTGGCACGCAGCTAGCCGCCGCGCTAGCGGCAGCGCCAGCGCCCCGGCAAACTTTCGTGGCAATAGCCCGATGACGGCCCAAAAGCGGCCCAATAACGGCCCAAAAACGCGGGCGCATGCCCATTTAGTGTCAAAATAGTTGTTTTCCGCGCTCCGGAACCGCCGGAGCGCCCTGTTTTCCCGCTTTCTCCAGCTACGAGTTCACCATGAGCGATATCAAGAAAGTCGTGCTCGCCTATTCGGGCGGCCTCGACACCTCCGTCATCCTGAAGTGGTTGCAGGACAACTACGACGCCGAAGTCGTCACGTTCACGGCCGACATCGGCCAGGGCGAAGAGCTGGAACCGGCGCGCAAGAAGGCACTGCAACTGGGCATCAAGCCGGAAAACATCTTTATCGAAGACCTGCGCGAAGAATTCGTGCGCGACTTCGTGTTCCCGATGTTCCGCGCCAACACCATTTACGAAGGCGAGTACCTGCTCGGCACGTCGATCGCGCGTCCGCTGATCGCCAAGCGCCAGATCGAGATTGCCCGCGCCACCGGCGCGCAGGCGGTGTCGCACGGCGCAACCGGCAAGGGCAACGACCAGGTTCGTTTCGAGCTGGGTTACTACGCGCTCGAGCCGGGCATCAAGGTGATCGCCCCCTGGCGCGAATGGGACCTGCTGTCGCGTGAAAAGCTGCTCGCGTATGCGGAAAAAGCCGGCATTCCGATCGAGATGAAGCACAAGCAAGGCGGCGCCCCGTATTCGATGGACGCGAACCTTTTGCACATCTCGTTCGAAGGCCGCCACCTGGAAGACCCGAAGGCCGAAGCGGAAGCCGACATGTGGCGCTGGACGGTGTCGCCGGAGCAGGCGCCCGATCAGGCCGAATACATCGACATCGAATACGAGCACGGCGATCCGGTTGCGATTAACGGCAAGCGTCTGTCGGCGGCGGAAATGCTGACTGAACTGAACCGTCTGGGCGGCAAGCACGGCATCGGCCGTCTCGATCTGGTCGAAAACCGTTACGTCGGTATGAAGTCGCGCGGCTGCTATGAAACGCCGGGCGGCACGATCATGCTGAAGGCGCACCGCGGCATCGAGTCCATTACGCTCGACCGCGAAGTCGCCCACCTGAAGGATGATCTGATGGCCCGCTACGCGTCGCTGATCTATAACGGCTACTGGTGGAGCCCCGAGCGCCGCGCGCTGCAAGTGCTGATCGACCACACGCAGGAAAAGGTCAACGGTTGGGTGCGCGTGAAGCTGTACAAGGGCAGCGTGTCGGTGGTCGCCCGCGATTCCAAGGAAACGCTGTTCGACAAGACCATCGCGACGTTCGACGACGACGGCGGCGCATACAACCAGGCCGACGCCGGCGGCTTCATCAAGCTGAACGCGCTGCGTATGCGCATCGCGGAGAACGCGCGCCGCCAGCGCGGTTAAGCAGCGAACGCGGTCTGCGCGGCGAGCCGCGCAACATCGCTTCGGGCAAGGGCGCGGCAGTGTGGCAATGCGGCCAGCCGGCATCGGGAATGGCGCGGCGACCGTACCGCAGTAGCGCCGTACCGCAGTAGCGCGGCACTGCCATCAGTGCAGCTAACCGCAAACACACCGGGGCAGGCGAACCTCCTGCCCCCGCAGGCGCATCAAACGCCCGTCCCGTCAGCCGAAACAAAAAGGCGCCGCGAGCAAGCTCCGGCGCCTTTTTCTATGTGCGTCGTCCGCAACGGCAAGCAGCTCGCTTCACACCATCGCTTATCAGTTCACAAGCAAACCGGTTCCGCTTCGAGCTCGACGCCGAATCGTTCGAACACGTCGTCGCGAATCGCACGTGCAAGCGCCAGCACTTCCACGCCGCTCGCGCCGCCGCGATTGACCAGCACCAGCGCCTGGCGCTCGTGGACAGCCGCGGCGCCAAGGGAACGGCCCTTCCAGCCGCATTGGTCTATCAGCCAGCCCGCGGCGAGCTTCATGCGTCCGTCCGGCTGCGGGTACGAAACCACGTCCGGCTCGCGCTTTTTCAGCGCGTCGAACTGATCGGCGCCGACCACCGGATTCTTGAAGAAGCTGCCTGCGTTACCCAGTTCCGCCGGATCGGGCAGCTTTGCGCGCCGCACCGCGACGACCGCGTCGAAGATGGCCCGCGCATCGGGTTCGTTGCCGCCTGCCTCGTAGCCGTTCGCAGCAAGCTGCCGCGCGAGATCCGCATAGCCCGCACGCGGCTGCCAGGCCTTCGGCAACCGGAATGTGACCGACGTGATTACGAAGCGATCACGCCCTTCCCGCTTGAAAAAACTGTCGCGATAGCCGAATTCGCACGCCCGGCTATCCAGTTCGACGCTGTCGCCAGAAGTGAGCTCGACGGCCCGCAGCCACGCAAAGCGCTCGCACATTTCGAGCCCATACGCGCCGATATTCTGAATAGGCGCCGCGCCGACAGTGCCCGGAATCAACGCCAGGTTCTCGAGGCCAGGCAGACCCTGAGACAGCGTCCACGCAACGAACTCGTGCCACGGCTCGCCGGCGGCTGCCTCGACATACACGGCTTCGGCGTCTTCGCCCACCACGCGACGTCCGCGCAATGCCACGAGCAGCACGAGTCCCGCGAAGTCGCGCGTCAGGACGACGTTGCTGCCGCCTCCCAGCACGAGCCGCGGCAGACCGGCCGCGCGCGGATCGCGCACCGCGGCGAGCAACTGCGCTTCATGCTCGATGCGGCACGCCCACTGCGCGCGGACGTCGAAACCAAAGGTGTTGTGCGCCTTGAGCGGATAGCCGGCAATGAAGCCGGCGGAATCGGATTGAGACATCGGATGAAAGCTATGGCGACGGCGCAACGGCTGCGGGCAGCGGGCCCGCGCGGCGGCCTTGGGCAAATGAGGGTGGCGTCGGTAAAATGACGTCGGTCCGTGATTATAGCGAGTGCCTCGCGACGAGCCGCCGGCCGCGTCGCGCACCGCAGCACTATTGGGAGAATGCAATGCCATCGTTTGACGTCGTCTGCGAAGCGAACATGATTGAAGTCAAGAACGCGATCGAGCAGTCCAACAAGGAAATCTCAACCCGCTTCGACTTCAAGGGGTCTGACGCGCGCGTCGAACACAAGGAAAACGAAATCACCGCCTACGCCGACGACGACTTCAAGCTCGGTCAGGTCAAAGACGTGCTGCTGTCGAAAATGGCGAAGCGCAACGTGGACGTGCGCTTTCTCGACTACGGCAAGATCGAGAAGATCGGCGGCGACAAGGTCAAGCAGGTCATCAAGATCAAGAAGGGCGTATCCGGCGACCTGTCGAAGAAGATCGTGCGCCTCGTGAAGGACAGCAAGATCAAGGTGCAGGCGAGCATTCAGGGCGACGCAGTGCGGGTAACCGGCACAAAGCGCGACGATTTGCAAAGCGTGATCGCATTGCTGCGCAGGGACGTGACCGATACGCCGCTCGACTTCAATAACTTCCGCGATTAAGCCCGGCGACTGAGCCTGGCGCGCATGGTCGGAACGTCGTGGGCGTGGGCGCCGGCTGTTGGGCGGCCGCTGCAAGCGTTGCTAGCGGTTGCTGCAAGCAGTCCTGGCGCATCTGCGAGTTCTAAGGCAAAGCGCTCAGGCACCGCGCTCAAACTAAAGTTCACACGTAAACCAGACGGGCAGTGGGAGCGCAAATGCATGTGCACGTGCAAACGCAAGCTCATATGCACGCGCTAGTGCAAGCATTCGCGCAATGCGCTCCAAACGGCAGCGAACGTCAACCCAAGACGCCCAACCCGGCTCCTCAACGCTTTTCGCCCGCCGCCGTGCCGCCCGAAGCAGCCGCCGCCTTCTTCTTGTCGCCGATGCGGCTTTCCTCGCCTCGCATCAGCTTGGCGATGTTCGCGCGATGACGCCACACCAGCAGCGAGCTCATCACCACGATAGCGAGCGCGATGATGTGCGGCCCGAACAGAAAGGCGTCGAAGATCGGCGCGAACACGGCCGCGGCCAGCGCCGCCAGCGACGAATAGCGCGTGAAGAACGCCACGATCAGCCATGTCAGCAGCGTGGCCACGCCGAGAATCGGGTTGATCGCGAGCAGCACGCCGGCGGCCGTAGCCACACCCTTGCCGCCCTTGAAGCGGAAGAACACCGGGTACAGGTGCCCCAGAAACACGGCGACGGAGGCAATCGCCACCGAGGTGTCGTCGAGCCCGTAGCGCGCGCCGAAGTGCACGACGAACCACACCGGCAGCCAGCCTTTGAAGGCGTCGCCGATCAATGTGAGAATCGCGGCCTTCTTGCTGCCGCTGCGCAGCACGTTGGTCGCGCCGGGGTTGCCCGAGCCGTACGAGCGCGGGTCCTCGAGCCCCATTGCGGCGCTCACGATCACGGCGAACGACACCGAACCGATCAGGTAGGCAACGACAGCAACGATCAGGTTTTGCATCTGTGACTCTTATAAGGATCGGCGGTCTGCAACTGGGCACCTCGACCGCCACTTGGAACGAAAATCGGAAACAAACGCGACGCCACGCAACGCGGTCCACCGAAGCGGCGCACATTCTACCGAACGGGCGCGCCGCGAAAAAATTCAGGCAAACGTCAATCGACGCTCGCGCACTGCACCGGCTTCGCGGCCAGCAAGCCGGTCAGCACGCTCGGCTCGATGCTGACGAGAAAACCGCGACGCCCGCCGTTCAACCAGATTCTGTCCAGCTCCAGAATGCTGGACTCGACGTACACCGGCATCTGCTTGCGTGTGCCGAACGGCGACGTGCCGCCGATCAGATAGCCGGAATGACGGTTCGCCACCTCGGGCTTGCACGGCTCGACCCGCTTTGCGCCGATCTGCCGTGCGAGGTTCTTGGTGCTGACGGTGCGGTCGCCGTGCATGAGCACGATCAGCGGTTTGGCGTGCTCGTCCTCCATGACGAGCGTCTTCACGACATGATGTTCGTCCACGCCGAGCTGGCGCGCGGATTCGCCGGTGCCGCCATGCTCGACGTAGTCATACGGATGCTCGCCGAAAGTCACGCCATGCCGGCGCAGGAACTGCGTCGCGGGGGTCTCGGAAACGTGTCTGGATTTGCTCATCGGCGCATTGTAATAGCGAGTTTGCACAACGGCTATTTGCCGAATGGCCAATTGTGCGGGCCCCGGCATTGTGGCACGATCGTTCGAAAATATACCGGCGCGACGCACACCGGTCACGCAATCGCATTCAGGAGACGCCGTTGAGCACCTCTTCGCCCTGCCGTCCAATAATCGACGTTCCCGCGCTGCTGGCCGCGCTGCCCGCGCGCATTTCCGATCTTCCCACGCTCGCGGCCGCGCGCGATCCGCAGCACGTCGCGCTGATCGAAGACGCCCGCCGCCTCACTAGCGCGGAACTCGTGCGCGCTGTCGAGGCCGCCGCCGCGTTGTTGCGCCAATGGGGTGTGCGCGGCGGCGATCGGGTAATGATCGTCGCGGAGAACAGCATCGCGCAGATCGTGCTGCTCTTCGCCACGGCGCGGCTCGACGCGTGGGCGCTGGTGTCGAATGCGCGGCTGTCGGCGGCGGAGCTGGACGCGATTCGCGCGCACGCGCAGCCGCGCGTAACGGCGTACGCACTCGAAAGCTCCCGCGACGCCGGCCAGCACGCGCAGCGTCATGGCGCGACCGAGGCGCCGCACATCGCCCCGGACATCGGCACATGGTCCTATACCGTGGACGCTTCAGCGCAAGCGGAACCGGTCGAGGCCGCGAACCACCGCCAGTGCGCGGCGCTGATCTACACCACCGGCACCACCGGCACGCCGAAGGGCGTGATGCTCTCGCATCGCAATCTGCTATTTATCGCCGCGGTATCTAGCCGCCTGCGTCAGGTGCGTCCCGACGATGTCGTCTATGCGGTGCTGCCCATTTCGCACGTGTACGGCTTCGCCTCAGTGTGTCTCGGCAGTCTTTACGCAGGCGCGACGTTGCGCCTCGCCCCGCGCTTTGCGCCCGAGGCCGTGCGCGGTGCGCTCGCCGACGAAGGCGTGACCATCTTCCAGGGCGTGCCGGCCATGCACGCAAAACTGCTCGAGCATCTAAGCACGCAGGGGCATGCATGGCACGCACCACGTCTGCGTTTCGTCTATTCGGGCGGCTCGCCGCTCGACGCCGCTCTGAAAGCGCAGGTCGAACGCGTCTACGGTCTGCCGCTGCACAACGGCTATGGCATGACCGAAAGCAGCCCGACTGTCTCGCAGACCATGCTGGATGCGCCGCGCGGCGACTGTTCGGTCGGCGAGGTGATCCCGGGCGTCGAAGTGCGCTTCGTCGGACTGGACGGCGTGGATGCCGCGCCCGGCGAGGTCGGCGAGCTATGGGTGCGCGGCCCGAACGTGATGCTCGGCTACTACCGCAACCCGGAACAGACACGCGCCGCCGTCACACAAGACGGCTGGCTGAAGACTGGCGATCTCGCCCGCCAGGACCCGGACGGCGCGCTGCATATCGTCGGGCGCAGCAAGGATCTGATCATTCGCTCGGGCTTCAACGTGTATCCGGCCGAGGTCGAGCATGTGCTCAACGCGCATCCGCAGGTCGTGCAGTCGGCGGTGATCGGGCGGCCGGTCGAGGGCAACGAGGAAGTGGTGGCGTTCGTCGAACTGGCCGCGCAGGCAACGGCCACGCCCGCCGAACTGGCCGCGTGGTGCGCGCAGCGCCTTGCGCCCTACAAGCGTCCCGCCGAAGTCAAGATACTCGCCGCGCTGCCCGCCGCGTCCACGGGCAAGATTCTCAAGCACCGGCTGCGCGAATGGCTGTGAACGCGCGCCTGCATCAGCCACGCGGATGATGCATGGCATGCAGCGACTTGAGCCGCTCGCGTGCCACGTGTGTATAGATTTGCGTGGTCGAAATGTCGGTGTGGCCGAGCAGCAGTTGGACGACCCGCAGGTCAGCGCCGTGATTGAGCAGATGCGTCGCGAACGCATGCCGCAACGTGTGCGGCGACAACGGCGCATGCACGCCCGCGGCCGCCGCGTGCCGCTTGATGATGTTCCAGAACTGCTGGCGCGTCATGCCCTCGGCGCGGTTGGTCACGAACAGCGCATCGGCCGCGCGCGCGCCGAGCAGCGCCGGCCGCGCGTCGCGCAGGTAACGCTCGATCCAGCCGTGCGCCTCTTCGCCGAATGGAATCAGGCGCTCCTTGGAACCCTTCCCCATCACGCGGACCACGCCTTCGTTCAGGCCCACTTCCACGGTCTTGAGCGTGACGAGTTCCGTGACCCGTAAGCCGCTCGCATACATCAGCTCGAGCATCGTACGATCGCGCAGGCCCAACGGGGTTTCTATATCCGGCGCGCCGAGCAGCGCCTCGACCTGGGCTTCGCTGAGCGTGGACGGAAACCGCGGCGGTTGCTTCGCCGAACGGATGCGCAGCGTCGGATCGACTTGCGCGCGATGCTCGCGCACGGCCCAGCCGTAATAGCGGCGAAACACCGAAAGCCGCCGGTTTGCCGACGTCGATTTGTCTTTCTGACGCGCCGCGCTATAGGCGTTCAGATCGGTTTCGCTGGCAGTGTCGAGTGACGCGTTGCGGGATTGCGCAAGCCACTCGCTGAACAGACGCAGGTCGCGGCGATATGCGTCGAGCGTGTTGCGCGACAGCCCATGCTCGAGCCAGAGCGCGTCGCAGAAAGCATCTATCGACGCCGAGCTCGCGGCGAACAAAGGCGACTGGGACAGGCCCGCGCTTGCGTCTTCAACCAGGGTGTCGCTCATGCGTAGGGAATGCCTTCATGCGCGAGCAGCCAGCGCTTGACGTTACGAAAGAAACCTTCTTCGGCCTGATGCGCGAATCCGCCGATGCCGCTCGAACTCACCACGCGATGGCACGGAACGACGATTGGAAAACAGTTATCGCCGCACGCCTGGCCAACTGCGCGCGGCACGCTGCCCAGCTGCTTTGCCAGTTGCCCATAGGTCACGACCGCGCCGGGCGGAATCTCGCACAGCGCCTGCCACACGCGCCGCCGGAATGCGGTGCCCACCGGCGCGAGCGGCAATTCGAATTTTGCCGACGGCTCTGCGAAATAGCGCTCGATCTGCTCGGCAACGCGTTGCGCCAATGGTGTGTCGGGCGCCACGTTTTGCATGGACTCCGGCAGATAGACGATCTCACGCACAGCGTCGCCTTCGAGCCGAATGCCGACCTTGCCGAACGGCGCATCGATCACTGCGTTGAACATATCGCCTCCTTTGCCAATGTCTTGACTGCAAGCGCACACCATCAATGCCGATACTTTACGCCGCTTCGAGTGCCCATTGCACATGCTCCCGCACGAGTGCGGATGCGTCGTCGGCCCGGCGCCCGAGCGCTTCGACAATCGCCTCGCGTGCCTCGGCGCTCAAGCTGTCGCGCGATGCACGCAGCGCATTGCCCATACCGACGGCGAGGTTGCGCAACCAGCGTTCGTAGCCGATGCGGCGGATCGCGCTGCCTTGCATGCGGGTATCGAACTCGTCCGCGCTCCAGCCGAACAGTTCCACCAGCGACGCGCGGTCGAGCCCATGCCGCACATCGAAGTCCGCGACCGGCGCGGCTTGCGCGTACTTGTTCCAGGGACACACGAGCTGGCAGTCGTCGCAGCCATACACGCGATTGCCGATCAGCGGACGCATCTCGACGGGAATGCTGCCCTTCAGTTCGATAGTCAGGTACGAGATGCACAGACGCGCATCCACCTTATAAGGCCCGACGATCGCTCCCGTCGGACAGGCGCCGATGCAGCGCGTGCAACGGCCGCAATGCGAGCCCGGCGTTTCCGGCGCGGCTTCTGGAGAGGTCTCGGCGTCGGTCGGCAAGGGCACGTCGACATAAATCTCGCCGAGGAAAAACAGCGAGCCCGCATCGCGTTGCAGAAGCAATGTATGTTTGCCGCGCCAGCCGATGCCGCCTTTCTGCGCCAGCTCGACCTCGAGCACCGGCGCAGAGTCGGTAAACACGCGATAACCGAACGCGCCGATCTGCGCCTGAATTTTCTCTGACAGTTGTTGCAGACGGTTACGCATCACCTTGTGATAGTCCCGGCCGCGCGCATAAATGGAGACGACGGCCGCCGACGGGTCCGTCAGCCGCGCATGCTCGGCGGCCCGCCAGTCGCGGCCTGGCGGCGCTTCTTGCAGCTCGCTTGCGGGCGGCTTTCCATTCAATGCCTCGGCGGGCAAATAGGCGATGCGCGCAGTAATCACACGTAGCGTGCCGGCCACAAGCTCCGCAGGCCGCGCGCGTTTCATGCCGTGTTTGGCCATATAATCCATTTCGCCGTGGCAACCCGCTTCCAGCCAGGCTGCAAGCGGCGCTTCGGCAGCGCGGAGGTCGGTGTCGCTAATGCCGATTGCCCCGAAACCCAGTTCGCGGCCCCACGTCTTGATGTCCTGCGCGAGCGAACGCAGCGCCGCTTCATCGAATTGACGCTGGGCATGCGCCTCGCCGCCAGTTGCAGGCGCGTCGGACACAGGGCACATGGGGGACTCCGGACTTCGGTTCATCACGTCATTTTACGAGAATGCCTGACCATCCCGATCACGCGATCGCGCCGCCCGCCGCAGTTCTGCTCGAACGCTTGTTTGCGTTCGCGGACGAAGCCGCCACGCTCGCGTTCGGCGAGCGCTTCGCGCAGGCCATCGAACATGTGGCGTTGGGCGCAAGCGGGCCGCATGGCGGCAAAAGCCAAAGCAACGAAAGCAACCAAAGCGGCGAGAGCAACGAACGCGGCAGCGCCAACGCTCACGCATTCCACGGTCTGCAAGTGCAACTGGTCGGCGATCTCGGCGCCGGCAAAACGACACTGGTGCGCGCCACCTTGCGCGGCCTCGGTCATACCGGCCGCGTGCGCAGTCCCACGTACACGCTCGTCGAGCCCTATGTGCTCGCGCGGCCCGCAGGGGAACTCGCGCTTTATCACTTCGATCTGTACAGATTTACCGATCCGGCCGAATGGGCCGACGCGGGCTTTCGCGAATATTTCGACAGCGGCGCGGTGTGCCTCGTCGAATGGCCGCAACGTGCGGGCGCACTGCTCGGCGTGCCGGATCTCGTCTTCTCGCTCGACCTGGACAGCGAGGGCGAAGGCCGCGTACTCGTCGCACGGGCATACAGCGAAACAGGAAAGGCATGTCTCGAAAGATGTTGATCAAACCGTTCCGCTCGATCGAATCGGCGGCCACCGCAACGCATAACTGGCGGCGCCGGCAGATTTTGCGCGCGGGCGCATCCACGCTTGTGCTCGGCCTCGTGGCGCCGCGTCTCGCGCACGCCAGCTCGGTGCTCGGCGTGCGCGTGTGGCCCGCGCGCGATTACACGCGTGTGACGATCGAATCCGATCAGCCTCTGCAGAATGCCCAGCAATTGCTCCAGGGCCCCGACCGGCTCGTCGTCGACCTGAGCGGTCTCGACCTCGATCAGGCGCTGAAGGACCTGGTCTCGAAGATCACGCCCAACGATCCGCAGATCCAGTCGGTGCGTGTGGGGCAGTTCCAGCCGCACGTGGTGCGCATGGTGTTCGATCTGAAGGGCTCGGTGAAGCCCCAGGTGTTCACGCTGCCGCCCGTCGGCGCCTACAAGTACCGGCTGGTGTTCGACCTTTATCCGGCGGTCGCGCCCGATCCGTTGATGGAACTGCTCGCGCAAAGCGAGCGCAAGCAGCAAACCCTGAACGAAGAAAACGGCGCGCCGCCCGCCACGTTGAGCGGCCCAGGCACGACGCCGCCCGTTGCCGACAATAGCGAAGCGTTCTTCGAGCGCTATGCGCAAAACGGCGGCAGTAGCGCAGCACCGGCCGTGCCGCGTGCGCCTGCGCATGGCGCGTCGCCGTCCGTGTCGCCCTCGTTGCCGCCTATCATCGCCAAACCGTCGACGCCTGGCGCGCCCGCCACGCCGCCGGCTGCAATCGCTCGCAACAACAAGGGCAACGGCAACAGCACCAACAGTCTCGCCAACGACGACAGCGGCGACGACACCTACACCTTCACCGCGCCGAAGTCCGGCAAGAGCAACACGGTGCGTCTGCTGACCGTTGCAATCGATCCGGGACATGGCGGCGAGGACCCAGGCGCAATCGGCGGCTCGGGCACTTACGAAAAGCATGTCGCGCTCGACATAGCGAAGAAGCTGCGGGCGAAGATCGACGCGCAGCCGAACATGCGCGCCATGATGACCCGCGACGCCGATTTCTTCGTGCCGCTGAACGTGCGCGTGCAAAAGGCGCGGCGCGTGGGTGCGGACCTTTTCGTGTCGATTCACGCGGACGCGTTCACCACGCCCGAGGCACGCGGTTCGTCGGTATTCGCCTTGTCGGAGCACGGCGCCTCGAGCGCGGCTGCACGCTGGATGGCGAACAAGGAAAACTCGTCGGACCAGATTGGCGGCATCAACATCAAGTCCGCCGACGCCACGGTCAACCGCGCGCTGTTCGACATGTCCACCACCGCGCAGATTCGCGACTCCATGCGCTACGGCAACTTCGTGCTGAAGGAAATTGGCGGCATCAACAAGCTGCACAAGGGGTCGGTGGAACAGGCGGGCTTCGCGGTGCTGAAGGCGCCCGACATTCCGTCCATCCTGGTGGAAACGGCGTTCATCAGCAATCCGGACGAGGAGCGGCGCCTGAACGACGACGCCTATCGCGACAAGATGGCCGACGCGATCATGACCGGCATCAAGCGCTATTTTGCGGCGAATCCTCCGCTCGCCAAGAACCGCATGACGTAGTGCGGGGAGAGCGCAGAGTGCGCCGGCCGCTTCAGCGCGCCGGCGACAGCCGCTGCACGACCCAGCCGCCGAACACGTTCACCGCAAGCCCAGCCATGACGAGCAGCGCGCCCGCAATCTGCGCAGCGGAGAGCCGTTCGCCGAGAAACACGGATGCCGAGGCGAGGCCCACAATCGGCACCAGCAGCGAAAACGGCGCCACCTGGCTCGCCGGATAGCGCGACAGCAGCCGGCTCCACAAACCGTAGCCGAGCAGCGTGGCGATAAATGCCAGATAGACGATCGCGAAAATCGACATCGCGCTAATGCCGGACAGCGCCGCGGTGATCCGCTGCGGTCCCTCAAGTGCATAAGACAAAGCAAAGAACGGCACGGGCGGAATCAGACTGCCCCACACCACCAGGCCGACCAGATCCACTTTGCCGACTTTCTTCGTGACGATATTGCCGAGCGCCCACGAGCACGCGGCACACAGCGTGAGCACGAAGCCGGCGAGCGTCATTGCATGACCGCCCTGCATGCCGATCACCGCGAGCCCGGCGGCCGCAATCAGCAGTCCGACCACGTTCGGCAAACGAAAGCGCTCATGCAGAAACAACGCGGCGAAGATCAGCGTGAAGAAAGCCTGCGCCTGCAACACGAGCGAAGCGAGTCCCGCCGGCATGCCGACATACATCGCGGAGAACAGAAACGCGAACTGTCCGAGCGAAATAGTCAGGCCGTAGGCGAGAAGCCAGCGCCACGGCAACTGCGGGCGCCTGACGAAGAACACCGCCGGCAGCGCGGCAAGCGTGAAGCGCAGCGCGCCGAGCAACATCGGCGGCACGCCATGCAAACCCACCTTGATGACAACGAAATTGACGCCCCACGCGATCACGACGACCAGCGCGAGCAGCAGATCCCTGGGCGACATCCCGGTCTCCAATAGAGTATCGAACCCGTCAGTTTAGCGGAGAGCGGCGCGGCACGTGCCCGCCCGTCCTACGGCTTCGCGGAATGCGGGTGCGTGAAAAGTCGCCGTTTCGGCCTCCGCAGTAGAATCGTTGCTTAAGCCTGTTCTTCCGTGCCCTTCTCTTTTTTCGCCGAGCCCGCTCATGTCCTCTTCGATCAAGGCAGTTCTCAAACCGCATCTGCGCGATGTCGGCAGTCTGACTGTGCGGCGTGTGCTGCCGGCCATGGCCGCGCGCCTGATCGGCCCTTTCATTTTCTTCGACCACATGGGCCCGGCCACGCTCGAGCCCGGCGTCGGTCTCGACGTGCGTCCGCATCCGCATATCGGCCTCGCCACCGTGACGTTTCTGTTCGAAGGCGCGATCATGCATCGCGACAGTCTCGGCTCGGAGCAGAAAATCGTCCCAGGCGACGTCAACTGGATGACTGCCGGACGCGGCATCGTGCATTCGGAGCGCACGCCCGCCGAAGATCGCGCAAAAGGCCAGACGATCCACGGCATTCAGACGTGGGTTGCGCTGCCGCTCGACGACGAAGAAGTCGAGCCGTCCTTCGCGCATCACGCGGCACACACGCTGCCGGTAGTGGAGCGCAACGGCGTCACGCTGCGCGTGATCGCGGGCACGGCCTTCGGCGAGAGCTCGCCGGTCCGCACATTTTCGGGCACGCTGTATGTGGCGGCCGAGTTCGCGCCGGGGAGCGCCTTCGCGCTCGAACCGGAGCACGAGGAGCGCGGCGTGTATCTGGTGGAAGGCGATCTGGAAATCGACGGCACGCCGCTGGAAGTCGGCCAGATGGCCGTGCTCGCGCTCGACGAAACCGTCACGCTGGCAAGCACGCACGGCGCGCGAGTGATGGTGCTGGGCGGCGAAAGGCTCGACGGCGAGCGGTTTATCGAATGGAATTTTGTCGCAAGTTCGCGCGAGAAGATCGAAGCTGCGAAGCTCGCGTGGACGAATCAGGAAATGGGCAAGGTGCCGGGCGAAACCGAATGGATCGCGCTGCCGCAAAAGAAATGACGGCAGGCCATCGCGTCAGGACATGACGGCAAGCATTGACGACACGGGATGACGGAAACCCATGCCATCGTCATGGCGCGCATTGAATCCGCGCAGTTCGGCCCCACCTAAACGACCAACCGTTTTATCGACGAGGATGCAATGGACACCACTCTGGCCACATTTGAAAAGGACGTCATCGCGGCGTCGACACTGGCCCCTGTGCTGGTCGATTTCTGGGCGCCGTGGTGCGGCCCCTGCAAAACGCTCGGCCCGATGCTGGAAAAGCTCGAGGCCGAAGCCGGCGGCAAATGGAAGCTCGTCAAGGTGAATGTGGACGAGAACCAGGAGCTCGCCGCGCACTTCCAGGTGCGCAGCATTCCGCACGTCATGGCGTTCGCGGACGGGCGGCCGGTCGACCAGTTCGTCGGCGTGCTGCCTGAAGGACAACTGCGCGAGTTTATCGAGCGGCTCGTGCCGCAAGGCGCGGACGCCGCGCGCATCGAGGCGCAAGCCGCGCTTGCCGAGGGCCGCCGCGACGAGGCTTACGAGGCGTTGCAGGCCGCGCTCGCAATCGACCCTGGCTTCGACGAGGCGCGCCTCGACCGCATCGAGATGCTGCTCGACGACAACCGGATCGACGAAGCACGCAACGAAGTGGATCTGCTGTCGCCGAAAACGACGCAGGGCATCGACGCGCGCTTTAACGCGATCAAAACGCGCCTCGACGCCGTGGACGCCGCCGCTGACCTGCCGCCGACCGACGCGCTGGAAGCGCGCGTCGCGAGTCACCCGGAGGATCTGGAAGCGCGCTTCGATCTGGCGAGTGCATTCATTGCGCGGCGCAAATATGCGGAGGCGCTCGAACATCTGCTTGTGATCGTGCAAACGGACCGCACGTTCCGCGACGACATCGGCCGCAAGACGATGCTCTCGGTGTTCGATCTGGCCGCGCATCAGCCGGAGCTGGTTGCGCAATGGCGGCGCAAGCTGAGCGCCGCGCTGAACTAGGCGATGTAGCAGTCGCGCACGGCGCTGCGTGGCGCAGCACACCGCACGGGTGGCACGGCGCGCTGCGCGGCGCTGCAACGTACAGCATGCATGCCACGGCGCCCTGCCACGCGCCGCCGTGCCTGTGGTTATCGCGCCTCAGGTCGACAGCCAGACAGGCGCTACGCTGCCTGTCTCGCGAGCGCCCGCAACACATGCGCGGCCGCGGCGAAACCAAAACTCGCGGTGACGCATACGCTCGACCCAAAGCCCGCGCAGTTCAGGCCCACCGGCCCCGTATGTCCCGGCGAAGTGCTGACGTGCTCCGCCTGTTCGTCCATGTCGCAAACGGCGGCCTCCGGATAGATGAGCGGCTCGTCCGAATACACGGCGCTCACCTTGAACTTTGCTTTTGGTCCGCGCGGAAAACCGTGCTGCTTGCGCAATTGCCCGCGCACTTTGGAGAGCAGCGGGTCCTGAATCGTCAACGCCAGATCGTCGATGCGAATACGCGTCGGGTCAAGTTGTCCGCCTGCCCCGCCAATCGTGATCAACGGCTGCCTGCGCTCGACGCACCACGCGATCAGCGCAGTTTTGGTGCGCACGCTGTCGATCGCATCGATCACGTAATCGAAGCCGCCACCGAGCGTCGCCGCAAAATTGTCGGGCTCGACGAAGTCTTCGACGAGGCGCACGTGGCAAAACGGATTGATCGCCGCGATGCGCTCGGCCATTGCTTCGACCTTCGGTTTCCCGTAGTTGCCGTCGAGCGCGTGAATCTGCCGGTTCGTGTTGCTTTCGGCAACGTTGTCGAGATCGATCAGCGTGAGCGTGCCGACGGCGCTGCGCGCGAGCGCTTCGGCCACCCACGAGCCGACTCCGCCAATGCCGATCACCGCGACATGCGCCCCCTCGAAAGCCGCGAGTGCCGGCGCGCCGTACAGACGCGCAATGCCGCCGAAGCGCCGCGCGCGGTCGGCGGTTTCATTCCCGTCGAGGCTGGTAGTAAGATCGGAATGCGCGGTGGTCGACATGATGGACTCGTTGAACAGGCAGAAAACGAAAGGCGCACGTAAAGCACGCAGCCCGTATTTTGCCTGAACGCATCGATCCGCATTGCCGCAGCAATGTCCCCGCGAATAACCGGGACATTGAGCGCGAAGCGGGCGCAGCGGGCCTCGCGCTTGATCTGGCTGCGCGCAAAAAAATGGCGCCTTAGCTATACTGCCCTGACTGTAGCGTTCGCATAAGAACATGACCTCACTCGCCGAGCTTCGAAAAAATTATTCGCTGGGTTCTCTGGACATCGGCGACGTGGACCGCGACCCGTTCCGGCAATTCGACGTCTGGTTTCAACAGGCTGTCGAAGCGAAACTGCCTGAGCCGAATACCATGACGCTCGCCACCGTGGACTCGCGCGGCCGGCCTTCGGCGCGCATCGTCCTGATCAAAGGCGTCGACGAACGCGGCTTCGTGTTCTTCACCAATTACGAAAGCCGCAAGGGCCGCGAGCTCGCCGCGAATCCTTACGCGAGCCTGCTGTTCTACTGGATCGAACTCGAGCGCCAGGTGCGCATCGAGGGGCGCGTCGCCAAAACGAGCGCAGAAGAAAGCGACGCCTATTTCGCGTCGCGGCCGCCTGGCTCGCGTATCGGCGCGTGGGCGTCGAACCAGAGTCAGGTGATTGAAAGCCGTTCGCAGCTCGAAACGCGCGAACGCGAAATGCGCCTCCAATACGGAGATGAACCGCCGCGTCCTCCGCATTGGGGCGGGTATCGTTTGGTGCCCGAAGCAATTGAATTCTGGCAGGGCCGGCCGTCGCGTCTGCACGACCGTCTGCTTTACACGCGTTCGAGCGAAACCAGCGACTGGCATATCGCCCGTCTGTCGCCCTGAATCTGAACCAACAACATCGTCAGCGCGCTGCCCATGCAGCGGCGCGCGGCGAAGATCGCACCGCACGGCATGGGAGTCGGGCCGGAGCGCATTGCGATCGACACAAGCTTCGCTTTAATTCAACGGACACGGAGAAATCGCATGTTCTGGGAGAAAAAGCTGGCGCAGTGGGTGGAAGAAGTAAAAACGAAGGCTGACCTGCCGGCGCGTCTCGTGCTGTGGGACGGCCAGCAGCACGACTTCGGGCGGTTCGCCGCGCCCCAGGTCACGCTGCATGTGAAGAGTGCGACGGCCTTGCCTTATCTGCTCGAACCGAGCCTCGACAACCTCGGCGAGGCGTACGTCAAGGGCAAGATCGACATCGAGGGCAAGCTCTCGGACATCATCAACGTGGGCTATCAGCTCGCGCGCAATACGGTCAACAGTGCCGGAAAGCTCGCGCGCGTGCGGCGCTATTTCCAGCATTCGAAAGCGTCGGACAAGAAGGCGATCCAGTATCACTACGACGTCTCGAACGAGTTCTACAAGCTCTGGCTCGACGAGAACATGGTGTACTCGTGCGCCTACTTCGAGAACGGCGACGAAGATCTGGCCACCGCGCAGCTGAAGAAAATCGACCACATCCTCACGAAGATTCAGGTGCAGCCGGGGCAGCGCCTGCTCGACATCGGCTGCGGCTGGGGGGCGCTCGTGCTGCGCGCGGCGCAGAAATTCGGCGCGCAATGCGTGGGCGTGACGCTTTCGCAAAACCAGTTCGACCTCGCCACCGCGCGCGTGAAAGCCGCGGGACTCGAGAACCAAATCGAGATTCGCCTGCAGGACTACCGCGACGTCCAGGGCCAATTCGACCGGATCACGAGCGTGGGCATGTTCGAGCACGTGGGCCGCAAGAACCTGCCGGGCTACTTCCGGAAAATACACGACCTGCTTGCCGACGACGGCATCGCGATGAATCACGGCATCACGTCGAGCGACTCGGACAGCGGCGAGACGGCGCTTGGCGGCGGCGAGTTCATCGATCGCTACGTGTTTCCGGACGGCGAGCTGCCGCATATCAGCCTGGCGCTGGAGTCGATGCAGCGCGGCGGTCTTGAAGCGGTTGACGTGGAAAGCCTGCGCCGTCACTATGCGCACACGCTCGACATCTGGGCGGAGAACTTCGAGGCGCACGCGGAAGAAGCGCGCAAGCTCGTCGACGACGAAAAATTCCGCATCTGGCGCGTGTACCTGGCCGGCTGCGCGTATGCATTCGAGAACGACGACGTCTCCATCTATCAGGTCGTATGCCGCAAGGCCGGCCGCAGCGCGAAAACCCTGCCATGGTCGCGCCGCTACATGTACGAGAAACCGCTGTGACGAAAGCGCCGCGGCGCCGTACGAAAGCGTGCCGCCGCGGCGTGCACCACTGAACAGCAGGTCGAATCTCGATGGACCAACGCGGGACAAGCGAACTCGAAGGGGCGCCCGGCGCGCCGGGCGGATTGGAAGAACAGGCGCAAGGCGAACAGACACAGGGCGAAGCGGTACAGTTCGACCTGTTCGGCTTGCCGGTGCAAGCGGCGCCCGCCGCTGCGCAACAGCCCCCTACCGATGCCCCCAAAAAGCGCCGAGCCCGCGAAATTCTCGCCGCCCCGCCCTCGCAGGACATGCTCGCGCTCGCCGCGCAACTGCCGCCGCAAGTCCACCTTGGTACATCCACCTGGTCGTTTCCCGGCTGGAACGGCATTGTCTACGGTGACGAATACAGCAACAGCAAACTTTCGCGCGACGGCCTCACGGCCTACGGCGCGCATCCTCTGCTGAAGACGGTCAGCATAGACCGCTCGTTCTACCAGGCGCTCACCGTCACCGACTACCTGCGCTACGCGCAGCAGGTGCCCGACGATTTCCGCTTCATCGTCAAAGCGCCGATGACCATTACCGACGCCACGGTGCGTGCCGAACGCGGCGAGCCGGTGTCGCTGAATCCGTGCTTTCTGAACGCGCAAATGGCGATCGACGACTTTGTGACGCCCTGCCTCGAAGGGCTGGGTGCGAAGGCCGGCGCGCTGGTGTTTCAGCTTCCGCCCCTGCCCGACCAGATGCTCGCGCAGCCAGCGGCGTTCCTCGAACGGCTGGCCGCGTTCCTGACAGACTTGCCGAAGCTTCCAGAAGGCACCTGTTATGCAATTGAAATCCGCGATGCGAGTCTTCTGACGCCGCGCTTCATTCGTACGCTGAAAGCAGCGGGTGTGCGCTATTGCGTGGGCATTCATGCGCGCATGCCGGATCCGCTGCGGCAGGCCGCGGCCCTCGCGCTGCTGGACGGCGAGCCGGCCGGTCCGCTCATCGTGCGCTGGAGCCTGCATGGCGGCTTCAAATACGAGCAGGCGAAGGCGAAGTACGAGCCATTCGACAAGCTCGTCGATCAGGACCCGGCCACGCGCGCGTCGCTCGCGGAACTGGCCGCGCGCTATGCGCTTGCCGGGCAGCCGGTGGTGATCGCCGTGAACAACAAGGCGGAAGGCTCGGCGCCGCTTAGCTGTATCGAGTTGGCGCGGGAGATTGTCGAGGCGTGTGTACGGCTTACGCAGGGGCGGGAGCCGGAGCGCGGGCAGGCGCCGGAGAACGAGCAAGCGCCAGAGAGCGGGCAGGCGCCGGAGAACGAGCAGGCGCCAGAGAGCGGACAGGAGCCACACCCCCCAGCATGACGACTGAGCGCGGCATGCCCCGATCCACCGCCTGCCGCGCTCCGCACGTTCATCAACCGACCGGCACGCATATCGGGGGGCGCCATCGCACGCCCCACCCTGCCGCGTCAGCCTGCCTTGATCCGGTGAGCGAACTTCTGGCGGAACTTGGCTACCTTCGGTGCCACCACGAACGAGCAGTACCCCTGTTCCGGGTGCTGCGCGAAATAGTTCTGATGATAGGCTTCCGCAGGCCAGTAATTGCCGTCGAGCGGCAACACCTGCGTGACGATCTGCCCGTCATAGATATTCTGCTCGCCGAGTTCGCGGATTGCCTGCAAAGCCGCCTCTCGCTGCGCGTCGGAATGGGTGAAGATGACGGAGCGGTACTGCGTGCCGACATCGTTACCTTGCCGGTTCAACTGCGTGGGATCGTGGATCGCGAAGAAAATATCCAGAATCTCGCGATAGCTGATCTTCGACGGGTCGAAGTCGACCTTCACCACTTCGGCATGGCCCGTTGCGCCGTCGCACACCTGTTCATAGGTCGGATGTTGCGTATGACCGCCCGCATAGCCCGACTCCACCGAGTTGACGCCGTCGACGCCCAGATAAACCGCTTCGAGGCACCAGAAACACCCGCCACCCAAGGTGGCGATTTCGCCTGTCTGACTCATGCTGCTCGCTCCTTCGAACTCGTGATCGGCCCATGCCGCATTGACTTTGCCGCAACGCCCATGCCATCGGCGTAGCGTTCCAGCTTAGCCGGTTTTGCACGGCGCCGGTTGCGTCGCGGCCGGTGTGCCGCGATTGCAGTTAAAATTGGGACAAATCGACGATTTTCACTATGACTTTCGAATCATCTGTTTCCCGCCGTGCACGCGAAAGCTTCAGCGCGGCTTCCAGCGGCCATGTACCGGCGGCTCACGCGCAATGAAGCAAGCCAGCCCGCCCAACTTCGACCAGCCAGCCTTCCGGCAGGCGCTCAGCCAATTCGCCACCGGCGTCACCGTCATTACAACGCGTGCGCCGTCGGGGCAGTTGATCGGCATCACGGCAAGTTCGTTCAATTCGGTTTCGCTCAATCCGCCGCTCGTGCTGTGGAGTCTTGCCACGCGCTCGGCGTCCATGTCGGTGTTTCGTGCGAACAGTCACTACGTTGTCAACGTGCTGGCCGCGTCGCAACTCGATCTATGCAAGCGCTTTGCCACGCTCAAAGGCGATCGCTTCGAAGGCGTCTCGCACGCGGCGGGCGACACCGGCATGCCGGTGCTCGACGGCGCGCTCGCCTGGTTCGAATGCCATAACCGCAGCCGGTATGAAGAAGGCGATCACGTGATTTTTGTCGGTGAGGTGGAGCGCTGCGGCGTGCATGAGAACGCCGCGGAGATTGGACCGCTTGTCTTTCAGAACGGCCAGTTCCACGGACTTGAGCCGCTATAGGCCGAGGCGCGGCCTGCAAGCGTCGCAAAGCGGCAGGCGAGCCGGTTGCGGCCGGCTGTTGCGAGCGTGCCTCAGCGGTCGTTGTGCGGCGCGCCGTGCGTGCCGGTGCGCGTGACCAGCGAGACCGGCACACCCGAATCTTCCTTTAACGTCTGCAGCACGATATTCGAACGGATATCCAGCACGCCTGGCGCCTTGTACAGACGCTGCAGCACGAAATCCGAGTAGTGCTTGAGGTTGTGCGCGAGAACCCGCAGCAGATAATGCGTCTCGCCCGTTACGACAAAAGCGCCGACCACTTCCGGCCAATCGCGCAGCGCCTCGGCAAAGCGCTCGTGCCAGTTCTGCTGTTCGTTGCGCATCGACACCTGCACGAACGCCTCGAGTTCAAAGCCCAGCACTTCGCGGTTCAGACACGCGCGATAGTGCTCGATGACACCCTGTTCTTCCAGCAGACGCAAGCGGCGCAGACACGCCGACGGCGACAGCGAGATGCGCTCCGCAAGATCGAGATTGCTGATGCGTCCTTCCTGCTGCAGCACCGTCAAGATGCGGCAATCGGTGGCGTCGAGCGAGATCGCGTTCATTTTCGGTCTCCCTTTCCCATTTGTCTCAAATTATGTTCCAAGACCGGGCCCAGAAGGAGATTTTTTCGCAATCACATTTCTCGGCTCTACGCCTATCATTCCCTATAGACATCCACCTGAATGCGGATATGCAAACTCTCTGGGACATCACCCCTGCCGTAGATACCGCGACGCCCGTCTGGCCTGGCGACACCCCGGTCGGCATAGAGCGCGTCTGGCAAATCGAGGCGGGCTCGCCCGTCAACGTCGCACGGCTCACGCTTTCGCCGCACACTGGCGCTCACGCCGACGCGCCCTTGCACTACGACGCAACGGGCGCCGCGATCGGCCACGTACCGCTCGACACGTATCTCGGACGATGCCGTGTAATTCACTGCATCGGCGCGTCGCCTGTTGTGACGCCACAACATCTGCACGACTCGCTGGCCGGCCTGCCGCCGCGAGTCTTACTGCGCACTTACAGGAATGCGCCGAGCACCGTGTGGGACAGCGGCTTTTGCGCAGTCGCTCCCGAAACCATCGACCTGCTCGCGGCGAACGGCGTGAAGCTGGTCGGCATCGACACGCCCTCGCTCGACCCGCAAGAGTCGAAGACGATGGACGCGCACCATCGCATTCGCGCGCACGGCATGGCCATTCTCGAAGGCATCGTGCTCGACGAGGTCGCGCCCGGAGACTACGAACTGATCGCGCTGCCGCTCAAGCTGACCACGCTCGACGCGAGCCCCGTGCGCGCGGTGCTGCGCGCGCTACCCGACGCGCACTGACTCTGTTCGCATCCGCCGCGCAAGCCTGATCTGTAAGCCACAATCCGCAGCCCCTCGATCCACAATCCGGGAACCCACGAGACCCCTATGAATCACCGCGAAGAAGCATTGGCGCTCGACCGCGCCGACCCGCTCGCGACATTGCGCGACCAGTTCGCGCTGTCGCCGACCACGATCTACCTCGACGGCAATTCGCTCGGCGTGCCGCCGGCCGCCGCCGCGCAGCGCGCGCAGACGGTGATCGCCGCCGAATGGGGCGAAGGGCTGATCCGCAGCTGGAACGCCGCCGGCTGGTTCGCGCTGCCGCGCCGCCTCGGCAACAAACTCGCGCCGCTGATCGGCGCGGCGGAAAACGAAGTGGTCGTCACCGATACGATTTCGATCAACCTGTTCAAGGTGCTGTCCGCTGCTCTGCGGCTCGCCGACGCGCGCGACCCGAAGCGGCGCGTGATCGTTTCCGAGCGGTCGAACTTTCCGTCGGATCTGTACATCGCGCAGGGGCTGATCGAGCAACTCGACCGCGGCTATGAACTGCGTCTTGTCGACGATCCGTCCGAGCTGCCCGAGGCAATCGGCGAGGACACCGCGATCGCGATGATCACGCACGTGAACTACCGCACCGGCTACATGCACGACATGGCTGCGTTGACGCAACTGATGCACGACAAGGGAGCACTTGCGCTGTGGGACCTGGCGCATTCGGCGGGCGCTGTGCCGGTGGATCTGAACGGCGTCGGCGCGGACTATGCGGTGGGCTGCACGTACAAGTATCTGAACGGCGGCCCCGGCTCGCCCGGCTTCGTGTGGGTGCCCAAGCGTCATCAGAACGACTTCGCGCAGCCGCTTTCCGGCTGGTGGGGACATGCCGCGCCGTTCGCAATGAACCCGACGTATCGCCCGGACGAAGGCGTTGGGCGGTATCTGTGCGGCACGCAGCCGATGGTGTCGATGGCGCTGGTCGAATGCGGGCTCGACGTCTTCCTGCAAACCGACATGCAGGCGATTCGCCGCAAGTCGCTCGCGTTGACGGACCTTTTCATCGAACTGGTTGAAACGCGTTGCAGCGAGTTTCCTCTCAAGCTGGTCACGCCGCGCGCGCATGCGCAGCGCGGCTCGCATGCGAGCTTCGAGCATCCGCATGGCTATGAGGTGATGCAGGCGCTGATCGCGCGTGGCGTGATTGGCGATTACCGCGAGCCGCATGTGTTGCGCTTTGGCTTCACGCCGCTTTATACGCGCTTTGTCGATGTGTGGGACGCCGTCGAAACCCTGCGTGACGTGCTCGCGCGCGAGACCTGGCGCGCCCCCGAATTTGCCGCCCGCGGCGCCGTGACCTGAGGAGCCACAATGAACGATCACATGCAAACGCCGGGCTTGCCGGAAGAAAGCGCCGCGCAGGGTTGCCCGTTCGGTCATGGGCGTGCCGCCTCCGCCGCTACTGCCAACACGGCAACAGCGGCGGAAAAGGGCTCTTCAACCGATGGCTGGCACGACGCGCAACTCGACTTCTCGCAGTCGATGAGTTACGGCGACTATCTGTCGCTCGGGACGGTGCTCAATGCGCAGCACCCGTTGTCGCCCGATCACAACGAGATGCTCTTCATCATTCAGCATCAGACGAGCGAATTGTGGATGAAGCTCGCGCTCTACGAGTTGCGCGCCGCACTCGACGCGGTGCATCGCGACGAACTGCCGCCAGCGTTCAAGATGCTCGCGCGCGTCTCGCGGATCATGGAGCAGCTCGTGCAGGCATGGAACGTTCTCGCGACCATGACGCCTTCCGAATACACGTCGATGCGGCCATATCTTGGCAGCTCGTCGGGATTCCAGTCTTATCAGTATCGGCAGATCGAGTTTTTGCTCGGCAACAAGAACGACCGGATGCTAAAGCCGCACTCGCATCGCGAAGATGTGCTCGCCGAGGTGAAGGCATCGCTCGAGTCGCCGTCGTTCTACGACGAAGTGGTGAAACTGCTGGCGCGCCGCGGGTTTGCCATTGCGCCCGAGCGGCTCGAGCGCGACTGGACACAGCCCACGGTACACGACGCTTCCGTCGAAGCGGCGTGGCTCGAGGTGTATCGCAATCCTTCGCAGCATTGGGAGTTGTACGAGATGGCCGAGGAACTGGTCGATCTCGAGGACGCCTTCCGGCAATGGCGCTTCCGGCACGTGACGACTGTCGAAAGGATTATCGGCTTCAAGCAGGGCACCGGCGGGACCAGTGGGGCGCCCTACTTGCGCAAGATGCTGGACGTGGTTCTGTTTCCCGAGCTCTGGCATGTCAGGACCGTGCTGTAGCCGGTGCTGCGGCGGGCTCACCTGACGAGGAACCCGCCATCGACTGGCAAACACACGCCGCTCACCATAGAAGCCGCATCACTCAACAGGAACAGCACGACGGAAGCCACCTCGGCCGGTTCGGCAAACCGCCCCAACGGAATCGCCTTCAATGCCGGCTCCCGCTTCGCAGGATCACTCCATGCCTGCACCGCCATAGGCGTCAAGGTGACAGTCGGATTGACGCTGTTGGCGCGGATTCCAAACGGCCCAAGCTCGATACACAAAGACCGGGTGAGCGCGTCGAGCGCTGCTTTCGAAGCCGAATAGCTCAGGTGGTCGTCGAGCGCAACGAGCGACGCCTGGCTCGACACGTTCACGATGCTGCCGGCGCGTTTGGCCTCGATCATCCCGCGCGCCACATGCTTCGCGACCAGCACCGCGCCCCGCGCGTTCACCGCCATCACGCGATCAAAGCTCGCGGCGGTGGTGTCCACTGCGCGCTCGAGCAAGGCAATGCCCGCGCAATTCACCAGACCGTCGAAAGCGGTTGGCGAGCTGAACGCGTCGTCAATCGCGGCTTCGTCGCTAACGTCGAGCTGCCACGGCTCGCAGCCGGTTTCCTCGGCAAGCCGAGCAAGCTCGTTCACATTGCGCGCCGCCGCCACCACGCTGGCGCCGCTCGCGCACAGCATTTCAACTGTCGCGCGCCCTATTCCACTGGAGGCCCCCGTTACGAGAATCGAGCGGCCGGAAAAATCGAAGGTAGCATTCATGATGTTTGCAAGCGATGCATGACCGGCTTCAGAGCCGGATACAGGTCCTTGTAGATGCCGAACCGCTCTTCATAGAGCGCCATTCGTGCGGCGTCGGGTTGCGCCCGCTCGACGAGGCTGATCCATCCGCCTTGCGCGGCCTCGCGCGAAATAAGACCCACGCCCAGCGCGGCAAGCAACGCGGCGCCCATCGCGGCTTCCACTTCCTGCTCGATCGTATAGACCGGGTAGCCCGTTATGTCGGCGATGATTTGCATCCACAGGTCCGAGTGAGCGGCGCCGCCCACCACGATGAGCTTGTCCTCCAGCGACTGCGCGCCCTGGCGCCCCGCCTCGATGTTGTGCTTCAGTGCAAAGGACACGCCTTCGAGCACCGCGCGATACAAATGCGCCCGCGTATGAAAGAGGCTCAGGCCGACGAATGCGCCGCTTGCTTTTGCGTCCCACACGGGGCTGCGCTCGCCCATCAGATACGGCAGAAACATCACACCGTCCGATCCCGCCTGCACTTTTGCCGCGCTTTCTTCGAGCAGGCGATGCGGATCGCCATGCGGAGTTGCGCGTGCGGCTTCTATCTCCGCATGACAGAACTGCTCGCGATACCACGTCACCGATGCACCTGCGGTAATCGCGCCGCCGAACACATAGATGTCGCGTTGCCCGTTGAAAACGTGAGGCATGCTGATCAACCCGTGCCGTGCATCGACGCTCTGGTTGATGTAGCCCCAGCACATGCTCGTGCCGATCATCGCGACATGCTGACCGGCGCGGCTTACGCCCGCGGCAAAGGTTGCCACCGCCGCGTCCACGCCGCCCGCCACGATTGCCGTACCGGCCGCGAGGCCAAGCTGCTCCGTCCACTGCGAAAGCAGACCGCCCACTACTTCCGACGACTCGCACAGACGCTCGGGCATCATCGTCGCGGGAATGCCGAGCATGTCGAGCGCCTCGTCCGACCAGTCGCGCTTCGCAATATCGTAGACACCGCCGATGTTGCCGGCGGAACTGTGATCCACGGCAATCTCGCCGGTCAGCATGTAGATCACATACGCGTTGGGCGGCAGGAAGTAGCGCGTTTGCGCCCACACCTCGGGCGCGTGATCGCGCAGCCACAGCATCTTCGTGTAGCCGTAGTAGCTGTCCACGCCGTTGCCGGTAATCGCGTGAAGCCGGTCGAGGTCGAGGTTGCCGCGTACCCATTCGACCTGGTCCGTCGCGCGCCGGTCCATCCATATCAGACACGGATGAAGCGGGCGCATCTCGCTATCGACAGGAATGCCCGAACCGCCGTAGAGGCTACTCACGCACACGGCCTTGATGGAATCGGCCGCGACGCCCGCCTGCTTCCCCTTCTGCACGCATGCGGCAATGCATTCGGTGACGGCCTTGAACCACACCGCCGGCCATTGCTCGGCCCATAGCGGCTTCGGCGTATCAGGCTGATAGCTCGACGCATGCTGCGCCACGATGGCGCCCTGCCGATCGACAAGCAGCGCCTTCGTGCTCTGCGTGCCGATGTCCACGCCGATGACGTATTCCATACAGTCTCCGTTGTTATGCGGCGCCGATGCGGGCGCGGCGCGAACTCATGCGCGCGGCTTCATCAGCACCTTGATCGAGTCCAGCGAGTTGGCAATCTTGATCGCCTCGTCCCATTCTTCCAGCGAAAAGCCGTGTGTGACAATCCCCTTGGACGTCACGAGTCCGCGCGCGAGCAGATCAATCGCGATCGGATAGCAATACGGTCCGAGATGCGCGCCGCGCACGTCCAGTTCCTTGCGGTCGCCGATCACGGACCAGTCCAGCGTGGTATCCGCGCCGAACACCGAGAACTCGACGAAGCGCCCCAGTTTGCGAATCAGGTCCATGCCCTGATTGACGCCGATTGGCGCACCGGTCGTTTCAATATAGACGTCGCAGCCGTAGCCGTCAGTAAGCGAGCGAATGATGGCGAGCGCGTCGTCCTGCGTGGGATTGATCGTCACGTCCGCGCCGTACTCGCGGGCGAGCGCGAGCCGCTCTTCCACCAGATCGATCACCACCAGTTTCTTCGGCGTTTTGAGGTGCGCGACCTGCGTCATCATCAGACCAAGCGGACCGGCGCCTGCAATCACGACCACGTCGTCCAGTTGCAGTTCGCCGCGATTGACCGTGTGAACCGCGCACGCAAGCGGTTCGATGATCGCAGCATCTTCGAGAGAGATGCCGTCCGGAATCTTGTGGACGATCGCAGTCGGCGGAATGCGCATGTACTCGGCCATGCCGCCGTCCGCGACTTCGCGCTGAAAGCCGAAGATGTTGTGCACCTCGCACATCCAGTATTGACCGGATTTGCAGTAACGGCACTTGCCGCACGGCACGATCTGCTCGGCAATCACACGGTCGCCGACCTTCACGCCGAAATGCTCGGCTGCGCCCTCGCCCAGTTCCTGCACGTAGCCGAAGAACTCGTGCCCCGGTATCACCGGTGCCTTGACCCACGGACTCGGGCCGCCCCAGAACATCTTCGCGCCCGAATGGCATTTGCAGTCGCTCGCGCAGATTCCGCATGCGGCGATGCGGATCACCAGTTCGTGCGCTCGCGCGCGCGGCCTCGCAACCTGTTCGACGCGATAGTCCTTCGGTGCGTGGCAGACAATCGCCGTCATGTTCTGCTTGTCGGATGGAGTGAATTCGTTCGTCATTGCATGGTCCTGCCGGAAGTGGAAATCAGTGGGAAAAGAGCATTACTTTCTGCGGTCGCGGCTGATGTAGATCGCGAGCAAAATGATTCCGCCCTTGATCACGTTCTGCACATACGGATTCACGCCGACCATGTTCAGGCCGTTGTTCAATACGCCGAGCAGCAGCGCGCCGATCAGCGTGCCGACAATGGAACCGCGTCCGCCGGAAATCGAGGTGCCGCCCATCACGACGGCGGCAATGGCATCTAATTCGAACCCCACGCCTGCGTTGGGCTGCCCGCTCATCAAACGGGCTGTCAGAACGATTGCCGCGAAAGAGGACGTCAGCCCGGCGATGGTGTAGACGATCAGCTTGACCCGCGCCACGCGCACGCCGGACAGACGCGTCGCCTGTTCATTGCCGCCGATTGCATACACGTAGCGGCCAAACGGCATGCGTTCCAGCAGCACCCACGCGATCACGTAGATCACCGCCATGATCACGACCGGCGCCTGAATGCCGAGAATCTTGCCGCTGCCGAAGAAGCTGACCCATTCGGGCAAGCCGTCGATCGGATAGCCGCCGGTGTAGATGAGCGCGAGGCCGCGCGCAATGCCCATCGTTGCGAGCGTCACGATGATCGGCGGCATGCCGGCAAACGCAACGAAGAAGCCATTCGCCGCGCCGAAGCCGAGACCCACCGCGACACCTGTTGCCAACGCGGCAAGCGCATTCATGCCGGCCACCATCAGACCGGCGGCGAGCGTGCCGGAGAGCGCCATCACCGACCCTACCGAGAGGTCGATGCCGCCAGTGAGAATCACGCACGTCATGCCGACCGCGATGATCGCGTTGATCGACACCTGGCGCAGCACGTTTTCGATGTTCGCGGCCGACAGGAAGCTGTCGCTTGCAAACACCATCACGATGCAAACCACCAGCAGGCCGATAAACGGATAAAAGAGCGTCGAGCGCTTTAACGCGGCCCACGTGAAGCGCACCGGTGCGCCCGGCGTATTGCCGCTGATAGTCGACGTTTTCGGCGACGAAGAAGGATTAGGCGTGTTCATGCAAAGCTCCACGAGTGCCGGCGGTTGCATAGGTCATGACGGCGTTCGAGTCGATCTGATCGCCTTCGAGCAGCGCTTCGATGCGGCCTTGCCGGAACACGGCGACGCGGTCGCACATGCCGACAATCTCAGGCAGCTCCGACGAAATCATGATGATCGAATAGCCGCGCGCGGTGAGTTCGCGCATCAGCAGATAGATTTCCGACTTCGCGCCGACGTCGATGCCGCGCGTCGGTTCGTCGAAGATCAGGATGTTGGTGTGATGGTTCAGCCAGCGGGCGATCACCACTTTCTGCTGGTTGCCGCCCGACAGCGTCGCCACCTCGGTGTGCATGGTCGGCGCCTTCACGCCCACGCGCTTCATGATGTCGGCGGTGGCGCGCGCTTCGCTGCGCTGGTCGATGAAAAACCGCAACGAGCGATACTTGCCGAGATTGTTGATCGAGATGTTCTGCTTGATCGAAAAGTCCGTGATCAGCCCTTCGGTCTTGCGGCTTTCCGGAAGAATACCCACGCCTGCGCGCAACGCGTCGGCAGGGTCAGACAGCTTCGCGGCTTCGCCGTTGATGCGAATGTCCTTCGCATAGGCGGGGTCCGCGCCTATCACCGCGAGCGCGGTCTCGGTGCGCCCCGATCCGACCAGTCCCGCAAAGCCCAGAATTTCCCCTTCGCGCAGCTTGAATTGCAGCACCGGGCCGTCTTTCAGCAATTGCAGCTTCTGCACGTCCAGCACGATCTTTGCATCCGCGCGCAATGCCGGCTTGGGCGGAAAACTGTTCTCGATGCGGCGTCCCACCATCATCTCGACAAGACGGCTCACGTCCGACTGCGCGACTTCGGTCATGCCGACGTACTGACCGTCGCGCAACACCGTGATGCGGTCGCACACCTCAAAAATTTCTTCGAGGTGGTGCGAGATGAAGATCATCGCGACGCCCTGCTGCTTCAGCTCCCGCATGATCGCGAACAGATGCTCCGCTTCGGCGGGCGTGAGCGTGGCGGTCGGTTCGTCGAGAATCAGAATGCGCGCTTCGAGCGAGAGCGCCTTGCCGATCTCGACAAACTGCTGCTGCGCAACCGAGAGTTCGCGAATCGGCACGGACAGGTCGATCGACACGCCGAGCCGCGCGAAAATTTCCGCTGCCGCGCGCCGCATCTTGCCGCGCTCGAGCAGACCCAGACCATTCTTCATTTCGCGGCCGAGAAACATGTTCTCCACCGCGTTCAGGTACGGAATCAGGCTGAATTCCTGAAACACGATGCCGACGCCGGCCGCCACCGCGTCGTGATAGTTCGCGAAGTGGCGCGCCGTGCCTTCGATCGTGATCGTGCCTTCGTCCGGCTGATAGATGCCGCACAGGATTTTCATCAGCGTCGACTTACCCGCGCCGTTTTCGCCGAGCAGCGCGTGAATCTCGCCGCGCGCAATTTCCAGGTGAATGCCTTGCAACGCCTTCACGCCGGGAAAACTTTTGCTGATGTTCTCGAGCTTGAGTATCGTGCCCATCGGGTGCTCCATCGCTGCCCGCCGCCATGCCGGCGACCATGAAATTGCCGCACGCCACAGCGGCGGGCCTTCGGCTTACCAGCTAAAACCCTTCGCGTTGCTGCGGTCGATCATCTTCACGTCGACGGGAATTGCCTTCGGCACATTGGCGCCCCACTTCTTCGCATATGCGATGCCGAGCGCAATGCGCACCTGGTCCGCAGGAAACTGCGCGGAAGTCTCGACGAATTTCGAATTCGGCTTCTGGATCGCGGCAATCGCTTCGGGCGCGCCGTCGACGCTCGTCAGCTTGATGTCTTTGCCGGAGGACTCGATAGCGGACAGCGCACCCATCGAACCGCCGTCATTCACGCTGAAAATGCCCTTCAGGTTCGGATGCGCCTGGATCATGTTTTCGGTTACGGAAAGCGCGGTTGCGCGTTCCTGCTTGCCGTTTTGCGTATCCACGAGCTTCACGTTCGGCGACTTCGCGAGCGCCGCTTTGCAGCCGCGCACACGTTCGAGAATCGGTACCACCGGAATACCGTCGAGAATGGCGACTTCGCCGCTGCCGCCAATCGACTTCGCCAGGTACTCGCAGGCCATCTGTCCCGCGTCGAAGTTCTTCGAGCCCACGAAAGAATCGACCGGTCCGTTCGCGTTCGCATCCACGGCGACCACCACCACGCCCGCTTTTTTCGCTGACGTCACGGCCGATTGAATGCCCGTGGAATCGGTCGGGTTCACGAGCAGGATGTCGATCTTCTTCTGCAGCATGTCCTCCACGTCGCTCACCTGCTTGCTCACGTCGTGATGCGCGTCGGTCACGACCACCGTTGCGCCGGTCGATGCAGCCGCTTCGTTCAGCGCCTTCTGCATCGTCACGAAGTAGGGATTGTTGAGCTCCTGAAACGTCATGCCGATCTTCAGCGGCGCGGCGTGCGCGGCCGGCGCGGCGATGAACGAGAGGCTCAATGCGAGGCTCGCGAACAGAGCGCTGCGCCGCGCGAAGTGAGTCGACGATGCCTGCTTGATGGTGGTTTGGGTCATGGTTGTCTCCGTTTTTGAAGTGAGCACGTCCCTCGCGCTGTCGTCGGACAGCGCGATGCGTGTTGAACGTGGTGATGCAAAGTGCCTTGCTGAAAAAGCCCGGCGGTGGACTATGTGGCTGCCAGGTTGGTGCCAGGTTGGTGCTATGTGGGTGGGTAAGCAGCCGCCGCTGGACGCGGCAAGCCCGGCGCGAGCACGATGGCGGGCGCATCGTCGATGCCCCGGCCGCGCGCCGCGGCTTCCTCCGACGCATCGCGGCTCGCGTCGTTCAGTTGCTGATAGCGGCGAAACCTGGAAGGCGCCATGCCCTTGACCGCGAGAAATTGCCGGTTGAAATTCGACAGGTTGTTAAAGCCCGCCTTGAAGCAGATATCGGTCACGCTCAGTTCGCTGTCGGTCAGCAACTGGCACGCGAGATTGATCCGCATGCGATTCACGTACTGCACGAACGGCAAGCCCGTGTGCCGGCGGAAATAGCGGGAAAACGCGCTCACGCTCTGGCCGGCGAGTTGCGCAAGATCCGATTCGCGCAACTCGTTCGCGAGGTTCTTGCCGATGTACGAGAGCACGTGGTTGATACGCGTCGCCGCGAAACCCGTGGGGTCCGCCTGATAAGCCGGGCTCGCAAGCGTCTCGCGATCTTCGGCGCCCATCAGTATTTCCAGCATCGACATGAACAGCACCAGACGGCGCAGTCCGCGCGCATTCAGCAGTTCGAGAAAGAGCGGCTGGATCGCTGCACTCGTGCGCGCCCCGAACGACACGCCGCGGCGCGAATCGGCAAGCAGCGCCTCGACCTGGCGCCATTCGGGAAAGCTCTCCAGACAGTTCGACACGAATTCCTGGCCGAACTGCACGACCAGATTGCGCTGCGCGATGCTCTCGCCTTCGGGCACGTCGCTCACCCAGTTATGCGGCAGGTTCGGCCCCATCAGCACGAGATTGCCGGGCGCAAAGCTGCTGATGTGATCGCCGACGAACATCTTGCCCGTGGTCGCCACGATCAGATGAATCTCGTATTCCGGATGAAAATGCCAGCGTACCGTGCGATACGGATAGCCGTGCGACCACACTTTGAACGACTCGTCGCGGCGTACTGCCACGATCTCCAGATCGGGTTGCACTGTCTGCCTCCATGAAGCGGCCCTGGAACGAGTCCGCTTGTCTTCGTCTTGTAGAGCGAAAAGTAGCCTTCAAACGCGCGAGCCACCACTAAAAATGAGACCGCGGACCGATACTTTTTTGCATTCGGGTAAGTCCGGAGCCGCGCGAGGTCAAGAATGATGCATTGCAAAACGCGCTTGAAGCGCGCCGCGAGGCGGGCGTACGTGCGGTTGACGCCGCCCTGTCGCCGCGCGCCGCCGCGCCGCGCCACGAAAACATCGCGCGCTCGCCTTGACTTTCGTTTCGGCGGGTACGATCATTCGCCCACATACAGAGCAAATGCTCTCACCGAAAAGAAACGCGCGCGACAGGCCGCGCAACAGCTGAGACAGATGGAGACGCACATGAGCAGCGGGCAAGGCAGCGGCGAGGCCGCACACGTGATCCTGCATATCGGCGCGGGATCGTTTCATCGCGCGCATCAGGCGTGGTATCTGCACAGGTTGAACGAAGCGAAGCTGCCAGGCGAGCCGCACTGGTCGCTGACCGTCGGCAATATCCGCAGCGACATGAACGCGGTGCTCGAAGCGCTGGCCGCGCAAGACGGCGTCTATACGCTCGAGACGGTTACGCCGCAAGGCGAGCGAGCCTACGAGACGATCCGCTCGATCGAACGCGTGGTGCCGTGGACCGAAAGCCTTGACGCATTGATTGAAGCCGGCGCCGATCCGGCCTGCAAGATCATCTCGTTCACGGTCACGGAAGGCGGCTACTACCTCGACGAGCACGACCAGCTCGACAGCGCCAACGCCGATCTCGCGGCGGACCTCAAAGGCGGACACACGACCATCTACGGCGCGCTGGCGGCGATTCTCGACGCGCGCATGAAAGCCGGCGCGGGTCCACTCACGTTGCAGACCTGCGACAACCTGCGCCGCAACGGCGAGCGTTTTCATGCAGGCATGAGCGCATTTCTCGAATTGCGCGGCGAGGCAGAGCTCGCGCAATGGTTCGAGCGCAACACCGCGTGCCCGAGTTCGATGGTCGACCGCATCACGCCGCGCCCGACGCCGGACGTGCGCGATCGCGTGAAGGCCGCGACGGGCGTGGACGACGCCTGCCCGGTGATGGGCGAAGCATTCATCCAATGGGTGATCGAGGAGCGCTTCATTGCCGGCCGTCCGGCCTGGGAAAAGGTGGGCGCGGAGCTGGTCGAGTCGGTGCTGCCCTACGAAGAAGCGAAAATCCGCATTCTCAACGCCACGCATAGCTGCATTGCGTGGGCGGGCACGCTCGTCGGTCTGAACTACATTCACGAAGGCACCCACGACGCGGAGATCCGCCAGTTCGCCTTCGACTATGTGAGCGAAGACGTGATCCGCTGCCTCACGCCAAGCCCGCTCGACCTCGAACGCTATCGCGACGTGGTGCTCGAGCGCTTCGGCAATCCTTATATCCAGGACACCAACCAGCGCGTGGCCGCCGACGGCTTTTCCAAACTGCCCGGCTTCATCGCACCGACGCTCGCCGAATGTTTCGAGCGCGGCGTCACGCCCGCGGCCACGGCGATGCTGCCTGCGCTGTTCTTCCGCTTCCTCGACCGCTGGCAGGCGGGCAAGCTGCCCTACGCCTATCAGGACGGCGTGATGGACGAGCGCGTCGCGCGCGGCTTTTTCGCCGCGCCCGATCCGCTGCAGGCTTTCGCGGCGGACCGGCTGTTGTGGGGCAGCATGGCCGGCACGCAGGAGCTTGAATCCGCATTGGCCGGCGCGTTGGCGCGAGTCGACGTATGGCTCGCAAAACGCGGCCAGGTGTAAAGGCGCTAGCGCGTCCCATCGAATCGCGCGCGGTGCCAGGCTTAATGCGCATGGCACCGCGCGCCGTGTGCGGCTAAAGTAGCGCATCTCCAACGACGAAGGTTTCGCGCCCATGTATCTCGGCATCGACCTAGGCACGTCCGAAGTGAAAGTCCTGCTGCTCGCCTCCACTGGGCGCGTGATCGGCACCGCTGGCTCACCGTTTACGGTGTCGCGGCCGCATCAGCGCTGGGCCGAGCAGAATCCCGAAGACTGGTGGGCCGGCACGCGAAGCGCGCTCGCCGCCTTGCGCGCGAAACACCCCGACGAGTTCGCGCAGATTCGCGGCATTGGTCTCTCGGGTCAGATGCATGGCGCCGTGCTGCTGGATGCGGAGGATCGCGTGCTGCGGCCCGCGATTCTGTGGAACGACATGCGCAGCGACAAGGAATGCGCCGAGCTCACCGAGCGCGCGCCGGAACTGCACAGCGTTGCTGGCAATCTGGCCATGCCGGGTTTCACCGCGCCCAAGCTGCTATGGGTTGCGCGCCACGAGCCCGACATTTTTGCGCGCACCGCATGCGTGCTGCTGCCGAAAGACTACTTGCGTCTGCAACTGACGGGCGGCAAGGTGTCCGATCCATCGGATGCGGCCGGCACGCTGTGGCTCGACGTAGCCAAACGCGACTGGTCCGATTCGCTGCTCGCAGCTTGCAACATGACGCGCGCGCAGATGCCGGGGCTTGCCGAAGGCAGCGCGCCGTCCGGCACGCTGCTGCCGCAACTCGCGCGCGAGCTGGGCTTGAGCGACGGCGTGATCGTCGCGGCCGGCGGCGGTGACAACGCGACGAGCGCAATCGGCATCGGCGCGACGCAGCCGGGCGACGGCTTCGTGTCGCTCGGCACCTCGGGCGTGCTGTGCGTGGTCGGCGACAGCTTCAGGCCCAACCCGGCTTCGGCCGTGCATGCGTTCTGCCACGCGATCCCTGACCGCTGGCATCAGATGAGCGTCGTGCTCTCCGCGGCAAGCTGTTTGCGCTGGGTCTGCAAGCTCACCTCGACCGACGAACCCACGCTGCTCGCCGAAATCGAAGCATTGCCCGAGGACGCGCTCAACACCGCGCCGCTCTTTTTGCCGTATCTCTCAGGTGAGCGCACGCCGCACAACGACCCCTATGCGCAGGGCGTTTTTTTCGGCATGAATCACGCGACGGATCGCGCGCTGCTCGGCTATGCAGTGCTGGAAGGCGTAACGCTCGCGCTCACCGACGGCCTCGACGCGCTGCGCGCGGCCGGCACTGAAGCAAAAGCGTTGTCGCTGCTGGGCGGCGGCGCGCGCAGCGATTACTGGGCGCAACTGCTCGCGGACGCGCTGGATACCGCGACGCGCAAGCACGGAGGCGGCGAGACCGGCGCGGCGCTCGGCGCGGCGCGTCTCGGCTGGCTCGCGGCCGGGGGCGATCCCGCGACCGTGCTCGCCAAGCCGCCGATCGAGAAAGAGTTCACGCCGAATCCGCGCCGGCATGCGCAATTGCGCGCGCGGCTCGACGCCTATCGCGCGCTATACCGCCACGTGCGGCCACTCTTCGATCCCGCGCGCGAACGGCTCGCCTGAGCGCACGGCAACGCGGGGCGTAGCCGGCGGGCCCGATATGCACCGACATGCATCGACATACAGGCGCCGGTTGCGCTAGCCGGCGCTCTTCAAGCGGATCGTCACCGTGCCCAAGTCCACAGAAAAACTAGACCTTGCTACTCGCGCCGCGTGGCTTTACTACGTCGCGGGCAATACGCAGAACGAGATAGCCGAAAAGTTGCAGGTATCGCGCCCGGTCGCGCAGCGGCTCGTTGCGTTCGCGGTGGAAAAGAACCTGATTCGCGTGCGTGTCGATCATCAACTGGCCGACTGTCTTTCGCTTGCCGATCAGTTGTCCAAACGCTATGGCCTTTCGATGTGCGAAGTGGTGCCTATCGACAGCGACACGCCCGAGGAAGTCGACCGCAAGCTCGCCGTGGCGGGCGCGCAGGTCATGGAGCGCTACCTCGCGCAAGACAAGCCGATGGTGGTCGCCGTCAGCAGCGGCCGGACGCTCAAAGCCGCGGTCGACCAGATCGCACAGCTGGACCGTCCGCAACACCGGCTGGTGTCCATGGTGGGCGCGATCGCTCAGGACGGCTCATCGAACCGCTACGACGTCGCTCTGCATATTTCGGAGAAGACGGGCGGCAAGCATTTCCTGCTGCCCGCACCGCTCATTGCCGATAGCGAGGCCGAACGCGCGCAGTGGTGCAATCACCGGCTGTACCGGATTGTCGAATCGTTGTCGGCGGAGGCGGACGTCGCGTTTGTCGGCATCGGCAACATCGGGCCAAAATGTCCGCTGCACGAAGACGGCTTCATCACGTCCGCTGAAGTGAAGGAGCTGATGCACAGCGGCGCGGTGGCGGAGATGCTCGGCCTGCCGATCGATGCGGCCGGCGCACGCGTCGAATCGCCCACGGGCCGGCGCGTGACGAGTATTTCGATCGACTCGCCGCCGCGGCGGCCCACCATCGGCTTCGCAGGCGGCAAGCGCAAACGCGAAGCGCTGATCGCGGTGCTCAAGGGCGGCTGGCTCTCGGGGCTCGTGACCGACGAGCTGTGCGCGCGCGCGGCGCTGGACGCATAAAATCTCACGCTGCGCACGCGCACTTCATATGAACAAGGCAGGAAGGCATTCCTTCCTGCCTCTACGGACTCAAGCCGCCAGCACCTCGACGATCTTGCGCTGAAACGCCTTGCCTTCGCTGTCGAACAGATGGCAATGCTCAGGCGTCGCGCCGAGCCTCTGCGTGTCGCCCTTCGCATGACGGTCGAGCGGCGGAATGCGCGCGATCAGACCGTCCGGCGCCACGCTCGACTCCGCATACAGATACGCGGCGTCGCCGAGCGATTCGACGGCCATCGTGCGGGCCGACACGCCGTCTTCCGTCATGCCCACGTGCAGATGCTCAGGGCGAATTCCCACCGTCACCTTGTCCCCCTGCTTGACCGAGCCGGGCTCGACTGCCACGCGCTGGGTCTCGCCGGTTTCATAGCGCACGGTCACGCCGTCGTGCGTGACGGACTGCACGACGCCTTCCATGAAGTTCATTTTCGGCGAACCGATGAAGCCCGCCACAAAGCGGTTCGCGGGTGCGTGATACAGCATGGTCGGACTGCCGACCTGTTCGAGATTGCCCGCCGACAGCACGACGATCTTGTCCGCGAGCGTCATTGCTTCGACCTGATCGTGCGTCACGTAGATCATGGTGGTCTTCAGCTCGTCATGCAGACGCGCGAACTCCAGGCGCATTTTCACGCGCAGCGCGGCATCGAGATTCGACAGCGGCTCGTCGAATAGAAACACCTTGGGCTTGCGCGTGATCGCACGGCCGATTGCGACGCGCTGGCGCTGGCCGCCCGAAAGCTGCTTGGGCTTGCGATCGAGCAGATGATCGATATGCAGGATCTTTGCAGCGTTGCGCACGGCTGCGTCGATCTCCGGCTTTTTCGTGCCGGCGAGCTTCAGGCCGAACGCCATGTTGTCGTACAGCGTCATGTGCGGATACAGCGCGTACGACTGGAACACCATCGCGATGCCGCGCTTGGCCGGCGGCACGTCGTTCATGCGCGTACCGTCGATGCTGAGGTCGCCGCCGCTGATGTCCTCGAGGCCCGCGATCATCCGCATCAGGGTCGATTTACCGCAACCGCTCGGGCCGACGAAAACAACGAACTCGCCGTCCGCTATGTCGAGGTTGATGTCGCGCATCACCTCGGTGTCGTCGTAGGCCTTGCGGATGTTGCGCAGAGTTACGCTTGCCATGATGTGTCTCCGTGTAATGCCTGGGTGTTGCTTTGTCTGTGTCTGAAACCGCTTGGGTCGGATGCCTGCGCCTTTTGCGCCTTTTGCACGCTTTGCACGTCTTGCGCGCTTTGCCGGTTCAAGGCGCCGGGGCCGTTGCGCTCAGCGCCCATTGCGCGACAAGCTCCGGCAACTGAAGCATGTCGTCGAAGACATGACGTGCGCCGGCTGCATGCAGCTTGTCTATCTGCGCGTCGCTCGCATGGCCGCCGCCAATGAAACCCAGCACCGACATGCCGGCCGCGCTTGCCGCGCTCACGCCGGTCACGCTGTCCTCGACGACGAGGCACGCCGACGGCGCGAGGCCCAAACCTTGCGCGGCCGCCAGATAAACGTCGGGCGCGGGCTTCGGATTGGGCACGCTGTCGGCGCAGAACAAACGGTCGCCAAAGAACCTGACGAGGCCCGTGCGTGCAAGAACCGTCTCCACGTACGGCCGGAAACTGTTGCTCGCGCATCCTTTGACGAGCGGCACCTGGGCCAGCGCCTGCTCGATGCCTTGCACCGCCGGCGCCTGCATGGCTGCGGCTTCGACCGAACGCCGGATCGCGTCGATGTCGTCGAGGCCGAGGCTCTTGCCGAGCTGCATCGCCGTGCCCTCCAGCACTCTTTCTATGCGCAGGCCAAGCAGCGGCAACACCACCGGTTCGACATCCGCGCCGGGCCAACGCGCCTCCAGTTCCTGCACGAGCATGCGTGCCGCCACTGCTTCGCTGTCGATCAGCACGCCGTCGCAATCGCAGATCAGCGCGAGGTTTCCTGCACTCGTGCCTGCCGTCATTTGACCGCCCCGAACGTGAGGCCGCGGACCAGTTGCTTCTGCGACAGCCAGCCGACGATCAGGATCGGCGCCACTGCAAGCAGCGAAGCCGCGGACAGCTTGGCCCAGAACAGGCCCTCCGGACTCGAGTACGACGCGATGAACACGGTGAGCGGCGCGGCGTTCGAGCTGGACAGATTGATGCTCCAGAACGCTTCGTTCCACGACAGAATGACGAGCAGCAGTGCGGTGGAAGCGAGCCCCGGCAGCGCCATCGGCATCAGCAGGTAGACGATTTCCTGCCACGTTGCCGCGCCGTCGATTCGCCCGGCTTCGAGAATGTCGCGCGGAATTTCGGCGAAATAGGTGAACGACATCCACACGGCAATCGGCAGATTGATCAGCGTATAGACGATCACGAGGCCCGATACGGTGTCGAGCAGGCCGCTGTTCTTCCACAGCAGATAGATCGGCACCAGCACGCCGACGGAGGGCATCATTTTGGTCGACAGCATCCACAGCAGCACTTTTTGCGTGCGGCGCGTGGGGAAAAACGCCATCGCATACGCGGCGGGCACGGCCAGAAGCAGGCAAAGCACCGTGACGCCAACCGAAATCAGAATCGAATTCCACGCAAACGAAAAGTAGCTGCTGCGCGCGAACACCTCGCGGAAACTGTCGAACGTCGGCGTGAAGAAAAGCGACGACGAATACGCCTGCTGCTCGGTCTTGAATGCGGTGATCGTCATCCAGAAGATCGGGAAGAACAGCAGCAGCGCGACGAGCCAGGCGATCACGCCGGGAATCGCGCGGCGGATCGCGTCGAACGGCGACTTTGCCGGCACGGTGACGGGCGTCGCGCTCGACGCCGGGGTAGAGGCAACGTGGCTCATTTTTCGTACTCCCCTTTGAGGTTCTTCGCGAGCATCCGCACGAGGAAGAACGACACGATATTGGCCAGCACGACAGCGAGAATGCCGCCCGCCGACGCGAGACCCACGTCGAACTGTTGCAGACCGAGCGAATAGATCAGATACGAAAGGTTGGTGGTCGCGGTGCCTGGGCCGCCGCCCGTCGTCGTATAGATTTCGGCGAAGATGGACAGCAGGAAAATCGTCTCCATCATCACGACCACGGCAATCGCGCGCTTCAGATGCGGCAGCGTGATGTAGAAGAACATTGCGAAAGGCCCGGCGCCGTCAATGCGCGCCGCTTCCTTCTGCTCCTGATCGAGCGACTGGATCGCCGTGAACAGAATCAGGAACGCGAACGGCAGCCATTGCCACGCGACGATCATGATGACCGCCGTCAACGGATACTCGGCGAACCAGTCGATCGGCTGCAGGCCGATTGCGCGCATGCCCTGCGCGATCAGCCCATATACCGGATGCAGAATCATGTTCTTCCAGATGAGCGCGCTCACCGTGGGCATGACGAAGAACGGCGCGATGGCGAGCAGGCGCGCCACGCCCTGGCCGTAAAACTTGCGGTCGAACAGAATCGCCATCAGCACGCCGCCTACCACGGTGATCACGAGCACCGAGACGATCAACTGCAGCGTGTGACCAATCGACGGGCCGAACGACGGATCGCCGGCCAGGAACTGGTAGTTGTCAAAGCCCGCAAATCCCTTCAGATCGGGATTGAGCAGGTTGTAGCGCGAGAACGAGAACCAGATTGTCATCGCAAGCGGAATCGTCATCCATAGCACCAGGACGGCGACGGACGGCGACACGAGCCAGCGTGCCGAATGGGCTTTGCGGACTTCGCGTTCCTTTTCTGTTTGAGGATGGGCATGCATGAGAGGCAGGCGCAGAGGACGCATGATTGACCACCTGTTCGATAATGCGCGGGCGGCACGAACCGCGGGGTGCCGTGTCGTTGCGACTGCGTGCAACGACGGCATGGCGGTATGGTCGCGGCCGTGACAGCCCGCTGTACTGCGTGAGCCGGCTGACGGGCGCCAGCCGGCGTGTGCCACGCGACTTCAGTGGCGAGGTTCGCGCGCTAGCGCCGGATCATTTCTGGTAGCCGGCCTGCTTGACCGCGCGATCCGCGGTAGCCTGGCCCGCTGCGAGCGCCTGATCCACCGTCATCTGACCGGCAATCGCACCGGAAATGCTCTGCCCGACCACGGTGCCGAACGACTGGAACTCAGGAATCCCAACGAACTGCACACCTGTGTACGGCACCGGCTTCAACGTCGGATGTTCCGGGTCGGCCGATTCGATTGCCTTCAGCACGAAGTCGCCGAACGGTGCAGCCTGCTTGTACTCGGCGCGCGCGTAAGTGGATTGACGCGTGCCCGGCGGCACCGACGCCCAGCCTTCGTCCTTCGCGACCAGCTCGATGTACTGCTTGGAGGTTGCCCACGTAATGAACTTCTTCGCCGCGTCGGCCTGTTTCGACGACTTCGGAATGGCCAGCGCCCACGCCCACAGCCAGTGCGAGCCCTTCGGCGTGACCGCGACCGGCGCGGCTGCAAAGCCGACCTTGTCCGCGATCTGCGATTGCTGCTTGTTGTACAGCATGCCGGCTGCCACCGTCGCGTCGATCCACATCGCGCACTTGCCCGAGGACATCAGCGTGAGGTTTTCATTGAAGCCGTTCGAGCTCGCTCCCGGCGGCCCGTTCTTCTTCAGCAGATCGACATAGAACGTGATGGCCTTTTTCCACTCCGGCGACGTGAGCTGCGCATGCCACTTTTCGTCGAACCAGCGGCCGCCGAAGGTGTTCACGACCGTCGTGCCGTAAGCCATGTTCTCGCCCCAGCCCGCCTTGCCGCGCAGGCAGATGCCGTACATGCCGTTGGCCTTGTCGGTGAGCTTGTCGGCGAATTGCGCGATCTGTTCGTAGGTCGGCTGATCCGGCATTTTCAGGCCCTTGGCCGCGAACAGGTCCTTACGGTAATACGTCATGGAGCTTTCGACGTAAAACGGCAGCGCGTACAGCTGGCCGCCGGCCGAGAGGCCGTCGCGCGCGGTCTTGACGACGTCATTGAGATCGTAGTCCGCGGGCAGGTTCGTGAGCGGCGTGAGCCAGCCGCGCTTGCCCCATTGCGGCGTTTCATAGGCGCCGATGGTCATCACGTCGAACTGGCCGCTGCCGGTCGTAATGTCGGTCGTGGCCCGCTGACGCAGCACGTTTTCCTCGAGAATCACCCAGTTCAGCTTGATGTCCGGATTCGCCTTTTCAAACTCGGGCGAGAGCTTCTTCAACTCGATCATGTCCGGGTTGTTCAGCGTCGCGATGGTCACCGTGGCCGCCGACGCGCTCAGCGCAAAGCAGGCGGCAGCGCCTGCGCTAACCATCTTGAGCGCGGACTTGAGGGCTGGTTTCATGTGTGTTGTCTCCTTTCTCGTGCGTTATGTGATGCTGCGTTTGTTGTGCCAAATTGCGCTGAAGAGCCGGGCAGGCGCGCCACGTTCGCTCAGCTCATCCAGTTGCCGCCGTCGACGTTAAGCGTCTGTGCGGTGATGTAGTCCGCATCCGCCGAGGCGAGAAAGAGCGCGGCGCCGGTCAGATCCTCCGGCACGCCCATGCGCCCGAGCGGCACCGCTTGGCCGACGAGGCGCTTCTTCTCGCCGAGCGGCCGGTTCTCGTAACGGGCGAAGAGCGCGTCGACCTCTTCCCACATCGGCGTATCGACGACACCCGGCGCGATGCCGTTCACATTGATCTTGTGCGGCGCGAGCGCCAGTGCCGCGGATTGCGTGTAGCTCAGCACCGCGGCCTTGGTCGCGCAGTAATGCGACACCAGCGCTTCGCCGCGCCGCCCCGCCTGAGACGACATATTGATGATCTTGCCGCCGCAGCCCTGCTCGACCATCTGTCTTGCAACAGCCTGCATCAGAAAGAACATGCCCTTGACGTTGACCGCGAACAGACGGTCGAACACGTCCCAGGACTCGTCGAGGAGCGGGCGCATGTCGAAGAGCGCCGCATTGTTGAAGAGAATGTCGATGTGGCCGAAACGGTCGACGGTGCTCGCCACGATGCGCTCGATATCCTCGCGGCGCGTGACATCCGCACTCACGCTCAGCACGCGCTCGCCATACGCGGCGCGCAGCGTGTCGCCGAAACTGTCCGCCGGCTTGACGTCGACGAGCACGCATTGCGCGCCTTCGTCCAGATAGCGCCGCGCGACGGCTTCGCCTATGCCGCTTGCCGCGCCTGTCAGAATGGCCACCTTGTCCTGCAATCGTGCCGCCACGCTTTGTCTCCAGTTCATTCCGCTTTTCGACGCGCGGTGAGCGAACGCTCATTACGCGATCAATTGCTCTGTTTGTGATCGAATGATCGGACACGCACCGGGTCATGTCAAGGCGCTCTGTCAGATTTCGATGGTGCAGCGCGCAACGAGCGTCTGCGTTGCCCGGATCCCCTTACTGCGCGCCTGCTGACATCGAAACGAGATACGTTATATCATTGCGAACTCATTTCCTGACCCGCTCCCGTTCCTGTATGACGCTTGCTGCTCGCGTGTCAGAACCGCCGCACTGCCCCGGCGGGTTCTGCGCGGCGGCAGCAAATACGGCGTTACGTTCGGGATTCGTTCCACCCTCTTGCAGCAGGACACACCATGAAGAAGATCGTCACCATGTTGCTTCCGAAATATGTCGCCGCCGTCACAGCCGCGTTCGCGTTAAGCCATGCAGCTTTCGCTGCCGATGCGAAAATCCCCGTGGTCGCTGCGGAAAACTTCTACGGCGACGTGGTGCAGCAACTGGGTGGCGAGCGCGTCGAGGTAACGAGCATTCTCAGCAATCCCGACCAGGACCCGCATCTGTTCGAGGCGAGCGCGAAGACAGCGCGCGCGTTGCAGCATGCAAGCCTTGTGGTCTACAACGGCGCCGACTACGATCCGTGGATGGCAAAATTGCTGGCGGCGTCGAGCAGCACGCAGGGCGGCAAGCGCAAGACGATCGTCGCGGCCGACCTGACCGGCAGAAAGAGCGGCGACAACCCGCATCTCTGGTACGACCTCGCGACCATGCCGAAGGTGGCGCACGCGGTGACCGAGGCGCTCGTCGCTGCTGACCCCGCGCACAAGTCGGCGTACGATGCGAACCTCGCGAAGTTTCTCGATTCGCTGAAGCCGGTTCAGGCGAAGGTTGCCGAACTGCACGGCCGCTATGCAGGTACGCCGGTTACGGCAACCGAGCCGGTGTTCGGCTACATGTCGGATGCCATCGGGCTCGCCATGCGCAACATGCGCTTCCAGATGGCGGCCATGAACGATACGGAGGCGAGCGCGTCGGACATCGCCGCGTTCGAGCGCGATCTGCGCGAACAGCGCGTGCGCGTACTGATCTATAACAGCCAGGCAACCGAGGCCCTGACCAAACGCATGTTGAACCTCGCGCAACAATCGAAGGTGCCGACCGTGAGCGTCACGGAGACGGAGCCCGCCGGCAACACGTATCAGACGTGGATGCTGTCGCAGCTCGACGCGCTCGGCGCGGCGCTCGCCAAAAGTAACGCCGGCAATGCCGCCCATGCCAGCGCATCGGCTGCGGGCGTCAAAGGAACAAGTCAATGACTGTCACTGGCCGCAGCACGCCAGCCACCCCCACCGCAAGTGAAGCGACGCGCGCGGCAAACCGCGCGCCTGTGCTCGAACTCGATCACGTCACGCTCGAACTGGGCGGCCGCACGATCTTGCGCGATGCCGGCTTCGTCGTGAATCAAGGCGAATTCATCGGCGTGCTCGGGCCGAACGGCGCGGGCAAGACCACGCTGATGCGCGCGGTGCTGGGCCTCGTGCCGGCGGCAGGCGGCACGATCCGCGTGCTCGGCCAGGCCGTCGCACGCGGCAACGCGGCGATCGGCTATATGCCGCAAACGCGCAGCGCGCTTGCCGGGCGGCGCGTGCGCGGCCGCGATTTCGTCGCCATGGCGGCCGACGGCCACCGCTGGGGCCTGCCTCACGCGGACACGAAAACCCGCGCGGACGTCGAGCGCGTGCTGGAACTGGTGGACGGCCGCAAGCTCGCGGAGCGGCCGCTCTCCGAATTATCCGGCGGCGAGCGTCAGCGCCTGCTGCTCGCGCAATGCCTGCTCGGCGCGCCGAAGCTGCTGTTGCTCGACGAGCCGCTGATCAGCCTCGATCCGCATCATCAGAAAAGCGTGGTGGAACTCGTGCGCCGCGTGCAGCAGGAGCTCGGCATTGCGGTGCTGTTCTCGGCGCATGAATTGAATCCGCTTCTGAACTCGCTCGATCGCGTGCTCTATCTCGGCAGCGGCGTCGCCGCGCTCGGCACTGTCGACGAAGTCATCACGCGGCCCGTGCTGTCGCGCCTTTACGGTTCGCCGATCGACGTGATGCGCGTGAACGGGCGCATCTTCGTGATGTCGGGTGACGTGGAAGTGGAGAAGCACGATCACGAGCACGAACACGACGAGAGCGGCGGACATTCGCATGCACACGGCCACTCCCACGGCCCTACGCACGAGCATAAGCACCAGCAGCAACCCAACGCACGCGACGGACACAAGCACGATGTTTGAATACGACTTCATGGTGAACGCGTTTGCCGCGTCAGGAATCGTCGCGGTGCTCGCGGGCGTGGTCGGCTATTTTCTGGTGATGCGCGGACAAACCTTCGCCGGCCATGCGCTCTCGCATGTCGGCTTCACCGGCGCGACCGGCGCGGTACTGATCGGCATTTCGCCGATCTGGGGCATGGTCGGCTTCACGCTCGCGGCAGGCATCGGCATGGGCGCGCTCGGCGAGCGCCTCGCCGGGCGGGACGTTGCCATCGGCGTGATTCTTTCGCTGTCACTCGGCTTCGGCCTGCTGTTTCTGCACTTCTTCACCGCGTATGCGACGCAGGTTACCGCGCTGCTGTTCGGCAACGTGCTGGGCGTAAACGAATCGACGCTCGCGGTGCTCGCGAGCCTTGGCGTGGTCAGCCTGCTCGCGCTCGCGGCGATTATGCGGCCTTTGTTGTTCGCTTCGCTGCAGCCCGAACTGGCCGAAGCCAAGGGCGTGTCGTTGCGCCTCGTGTCGGTGCTGTTTCTCGCGATTGCCGCGCTCGCCGTGGCGGCGTGCACGCAGATTGTCGGCGTGCTGCTGGTGTTCACGCTGATGGTCGGCCCTGCCGCCGCCGCGCAAAACCTGACCACGCGGCTCTCGGCCGGCCTCGTGCTCGCTGCCGGCCTCGCGCTCCTGCAAGCGTGGCTCGGCGTGACGCTGGCGTTCTATACGGATTGGCCGACGAGCTTCTGGATCACCGCGCTCTCGGCGGTGGTATATGGCGCGAGTCTGCTCAAGCGCCGCTGACCCGCATCGATCCGATGGCAGCCCGCCCGGGCGCCGCCATCGGCACGATGCACGTCAGCCGAGCAGCACCTTGGCGTGGTGCGCGAGGTGGTCCTCGATGAAGGTCGAGATGAAGTAATACCCGTGGTCGTATCCGGCGTGACGGCGCAGCGTCAGCGGCTGCCCCGCGGCGCGGCAGGCCGCCTCGAACACGTCCGGATACAACTGCTCGGCAAGGAACTGGTCGGCGAGACCCTGATCGACCAGAATGCCCTCCGCGAACTTGCGCGACGCGCGCGCCACGAGCTCGCTCGCGTCGTATTCCTTCCACGTGGCGCGGTCTTCGCCGAGATAGCCGCTGAACGCTTTTTCGCCCCACGGGCAACGCGTGGGCGCGGCAATAGGCGCGAATGCCGACACCGAGCGGTAAATCTCCGGATTGCGCAGCGCCAGCATCAACGCGCCGTGCCCGCCCATTGAATGCCCGAAGATGCCAAGCCGCGAACCTTCCACGGGCAACTCGTTCACGACCGTTTCGCGCAGCTCGTCGCGCACGTACGAGTACATGCGGTAGTGCCGCGCCCACGGCTCCTGCGTGGCGTCGACGTAAAAGCCCGCGCCCACGCCGAAGTCCCATGCCGCGCTTTCGCCCGGCACGCCCGCGCCGCGCGGGCTGGTGTCGGGCGCGACGAGCGCCACGCCGTGTTGCGCGGCGAAGCGCTGCGCGCCCGCCTTGATCGCGAAGGTCTCCTCGGTGCAGGTGAGCCCCGCGAGATAGAACAGCGCCGGCACCTTCGCGCTTGCCTGCAGGGCTTGCGGCGGCAGGTACACCGAAAAGCGCATGGGCAGGCCGATGGTGGACGACTCGTGCCGGTAGAAACGCTGCTCGCCGCCATGACAGGCGTGCGACGACAATAGCTCAAGCATCGTCTTGCTCCTTGTTGGGCCGTTAGGCGCTTTGGCCGAGCCGCGTCAGTACAGCACGACCGAGCGAATCGACTCGCCCTTCTTCATCAGATCGAAGCCTTCGTTGATGCGCTCGAGCGGCAGACGGTGGGTGATCAGATCGTCGATGTTGATCTTGCCTTCCATGTACCAGTCGACGATCTTCGGCACGTCCGTGCGCCCGCGCGCGCCGCCGAATGCCGAGCCCTTCCACTCGCGGCCGGTCACGAGCTGGAACGGACGCGTGCTGATCTCCTCGCCCGCCGCCGCCACGCCGATGATGAACGACTGCCCCCAGCCCTTGTGCGTGCATTCGAGCGCCTGACGCATCAGCTTCACGTTGCCGACGCATTCGAACGAGTAGTCCGCGCCGCCGTCGGTCAACTGTACGATGTGATCGACCACGTTCCCGACTTCGTTCGGGTTGATGAAGTGCGTCATGCCGAACTTCTTTGCCAGTTCGACGCGGCCCGGATTGATGTCCACGCCGATGATCTTGTCCGCGCCAACCATCTTCGCGCCTTGAATGACGTTCAGGCCGATGCCGCCGAGCCCGAACACCACGACGTTTGCGCCCGCTTCGACCTTCGCCGAATACACGACCGCGCCGACACCCGTCGTCACGCCGCAGCCGATGTAGCAGATCTTGTCGAACGGCGCGTCTTCACGCACTTTCGCGACCGCGATTTCAGGCACAACGATGTAGTTGGAAAACGTGGAGGTGCCCATGTAATGGAAGAGCGGCTTGCCGTCGAGCGAGAAGCGCGAGGTCGCGTCCGGCATGAGGCCACGGCCTTGCGTCGCGCGAATCGCCTGACACAGGTTGGTCTTGCGCGACAGACAGAACTTGCACTGACGGCATTCCGGCGTATAGAGCGGAATGACGTGGTCGCCCTTTTTCAGCGTGCCGACACCCGGCCCCGTGTCCACGATCACGCCCGCGCCTTCATGGCCGAGAATGGCCGGGAAGATGCCTTCCGGGTCGGCACCGGAGAGCGTGTAGTAGTCGGTGTGGCAGATGCCCGTCGCTTTAACTTCGATCAGGACTTCGCCGGCGCGCGGGCCTTCGAGGTCGACTTCCTCGATGGTCAACGGTGCGCCGGCCTTCCATGCGATTGCTGCTTTGGTCTTCATCGTGAATGCTCCTGTGAGTCGAAGATGCGTTGAACGCCGCGCCGTGCCGGCTCGCATTGCACTGCGACAGGCGGGACGGCGCGCGAATAGTCGGGGTCAAGCTGTGGGCAAAGCCCGTGCTCCGCGAGCTACAGGCTAACCCATGACAGGCGTCATGGTATTGCAAAGTGCGTCACGGCTTTGTCAGCGGGTGACATTGCCGCCTTGCCGGTCAACTGTTGCGGCGCTGTCGAACCAGGGTTCGACGCGTCCATACAGATCGAGAAAACGCGCGTAGCGCCCGGCGAGCGCGTGATCGCCCCGCGGGCTCGCCACCAGCGTCGCGCCCGGCGCGAGCGCGGCGAGATCGTGCACATGCCAGTGACCGCTTGCGATGCCGCCGAGAATCGCCGCGCCGCGCGGTGCCGCGTTCGGGCAATCCACTGCGTGAAGCTCCGCGTTCAGCGCATCGGCGAGCAACTGCCGCCAGCGCGCATCGACGGAACCGCCTCCTGCAAGTTTTAACGCCGTCACCGTCGCGCCGCTCGCGCGAATGGCATCGAGTCCCGCGCGCAGAGAAAAAGCGACGCCTTCGAATGCCGCGCGCATCATCTCGCCGCGCGTGTGGTCGAGCGCGAGCCCGAGCCAGCCGCCGCGCGCCGACGGATTGAGCCACGGCGTGCGCTCGCCGGTCAGGTAGGGCAAGAAGGTCAGCGGCGCGTCTGCCGCCCGGCTTGCTGTCGGGCTTGCTGTCGGGCTTGATGTCGCGCTTGCTGTCGGGCTTGCTGTCAAGCTTGCTGTCGGGCTTGCTGTCAAGCTTGCTGTCGGGCTTGCTGTCGGGCTTGATGTCGCGCTTGCTGTCGGGCTTGCTGTCAAGGTTGCTGTCGGGGTTGCACTCGCGCTTGCTGTCGCGGCCGCACTTGCATCTGCGTTCGCATGTTTATCCGTGTCGAGCGGCGCTGCGAAGCTCGCTCCATCGCCGAACGCATCGTCATACGCGGCGGCCCACTCGTACGACAGCCACCCGCGCGCGCGTTCCAATGCAATGCCGACGTTCTGCATCGCAGCCATCCGATACCAGTGATCGCTCGCCGCCCGATAGCGATGCAAGCCCCTGACAGCCGCGGGCTCGTGCTCGGCGATCACGACGATCTGGCCGCCGGTGCCGGTGGTGAGAAGCGCGTCGCCGTCGTTTGCAAGGCCGCTGCCGAGTGCGGCGCACGGCGTGTCGGCAGCCCCGGTTGCGAGCACGATGCCCGCACGCAGACCCAAGGCCCGCGCCGCGTCGCCCGACAGAACGCCCGCGGCCGCATACGCCGGCCCCACGGGCGCGAACCACTCGCGGGCGATGCCGAGCCGCTCGAGCAGCGCGGCGTTCCACGTGCCGTCCGGGTCGGCGAGCGCGGTCGCGCAGGCGTCGGAAGGATCGGTGGCAATGGCGCCGCCGAGCGCGACGCGCAGCCAGTCTTTCGGCTGCAGCGCCCAGCGCGTGCGACGCGCGGACTCCGGCTCATGTCGCACGATCCAGCGCAGCAACGGACCCGCCATACCGGGTGCGACCGGATTCGGTTGCGGTTCGGGCCACGCGTCGAGCAGATCGAGCGCGCGCGTGTCCGGCCACAGCATCGCGGGCCGCACCGCCTTGCCCGCTTCGTCGATCAACACGACCCCATGCATCTGTCCGGAAAAGCCGATCGCCTTCACTTCGCGGCGCAACGCCTCCGGCAAGCGCGCCGCAGCTTCGGTGAGCGCGTGCCACCAGGTGTCGACGGAGGTTTCGGCCCAGCCGGCATGCGGCGTCTCGAGCGCATAAGCGACACTCGCGACCGCCTGCTCGTGGCCGTGTTGATCGATGATCGCGACTTTCAGGGAACCCGTGCCGAGGTCGATGCCGAGAAAACTCATGAGCGATAAGGGGGATCGGTTAGAGCGCGGAAAACTAGCACGAAGCACTGGCAGCAAGCACCAGCACGAAGAATAGACACGAAGAACCGCGCCGAAGATAAGGCGAGCGCGTATTTTCACGCCCGTGCGTGATGCGCAAATCCATGCTCTCGGGAGCCGGCCAGGCCGCGGATTGCGGGTTAACCCCGCCTCGCGGCGCAGCGCTCGAAAACACGACTATGCGCGAGGCCGGATACGTCGCATCCATTCTCACATATATTGCCGCGGCTCGGGCACGCGGTGCGGCCGTCCGCACGGCGCGACTGCAAAGGGCTGCCCGCCGTTCTCGCCACGGCCTGCGGCGATTTGGCGCTTGCGCACGCAGTTACCCATATCGTCACCGGGAATGCCGGAATAGGCGCCAGCGGGCTTGTTGCGCTTTTTCGTCCTCGATACCTTGGAGTCCATCCCAAAACTCGATGGTGGAGAGAGACGTTATGCAAGCCAACACGGTTCACCCGTGCGACGAGCGGCTGCCCGCGGGCCAGTTGCTGACCCTCGGCATTCAGCACGTGCTGGTGATGTACGCCGGCGCGGTTGCGGTGCCGCTGATCGTCGGCGCGGCGCTCAAGCTGCCGAAAGACCAGATCGCCTTCCTGATCAGCGCCGATCTGTTCTCCTGCGGCATCGCCACCCTGATCCAGACGCTCGGCCTGTGGATCTTCGGCATCCGTCTGCCGGTCATCATGGGCTGCACGTTCGCGGCAGTCGGTCCGATGGTCGCCATCGGCACCAATCCGTCGCTCGGCATTCTCGACATTTTCGGCTCGACCATCGCCGCGGGCGTCATCGGCATTCTGCTCGCGCCGGCCGTCGGCAAACTGCTGCGCTTCTTTCCGCCGGTCGTGATCGGCGTGGTGATCTCGGTGATCGGCTTGTCGCTGATGGGCGTCGGCATCAACTGGGCCGCCGGTGGCGTGGGCAATCCCGACTACGGCAATCCGGTCTATCTTGGTTTGTCGCTGATCGTGCTGATGCTGATTCTGCTCATCAACAAGTTCGCCAAGGGTTTTCTCGCCAACATTTCGGTGCTGCTTGGCATTGTCGCGGGCTTTGTGATCGCGCTCGCGCTGGGGCGCGTCGACATGGACGGCGTCACGCATGCGCCGTGGGTCGGCATTGTGATGCCGTTCCAATTCGGCCTGCCGCACTTCGATCCGCTTTCCATTGCCACCATGGTCACCGTGATGTTCGTCACGTTCATCGAGTCGACGGGCATGTTCCTCGCGGTCGGCGATATGGTGGAGCGGCCGGTCGATCAGAAAACGCTGGTGCGCGGTCTGCGCGTGGACGGTCTGGGCACGCTGATCGGCGGCATCTTCAACTCGTTTCCGCATACGTCGTTTTCGCAGAACGTCGGCCTCATTGGCGTGACGGGCGTGAAGAGCCGCTTTGTGTGCGCAATGGGCGGCGTGATTCTCGTGCTGCTCGGCCTCTTTCCGAAGATGGCGCAGGTCGTCGCCTCGGTGCCGGCCTTCGTGCTCGGCGGCGCGGGCATCGTGATGTTCGGCATGGTGGCCGCCAACGGCATCAAGGTGCTGTCGAAGGTGGATTTCGTGAAGAATCACCACAATCTGTTCATTGTCGCCGTGAGTATCGGGCTGGGGCTCGTACCGGTGGTGTCGCCGCACTTCTTTGCGAGGCTGCCTGGCGCGCTGTCGCCGCTGTTGCACAGCGGGATTCTGCTGGCTTCGGTGTCCGCGGTGGTGCTGAATCTGATTTTCAACGGCGTCAAAAGCGAGAAGAAGGCGCAGTGCGAAATCCGCAAGGCAGGCCATGATTTCGATGGTCGCGGCGCTCAGGAACCGAAGCGTGACGAGATGCTGCGCGCTGCGGATCTGCACTGAGGCTTTTTGACGGAAGGCGGGTGACGGCGAGGCGCTGCAGGCCATCCGCAGCGTGCGACTCAGGCTGTTGTTAGCTGGAAGTCGCGCAAAGAAAAACGCCACGGCATGCCGTGGCGTTTTTTGTTGCTTACGCGCCGACCTAGATGCGCGTCGACTATCGCGACGCTCAGCCCGCGGTAGCGGCCGAAGCCGCCGCCGGCGCACTTGCCGCGCCGTAGTCGACAGGGGCGTCGGCCGGACGCGGCTGGTCGCCGCTATGCTCGATCCAGCCGCCGCCGAGTGCCTGGTACAGCGTGACCAGGTTCTGCAAACGCTCCATGCGCGCCGTGATCAGCGACTGCTGCGACGAGTACAGATCGGTCTGCGCGGTCAGCACCGACAGGTAGCTGTCGACGCCATTCGTATAACGCAGGTTCGACAGATCGAGACGGCGCTGCTGGGCAAACGTATTGCGCTCGAGCGACTGGATCTGCTGATCGTACGTGCCGCGCGCGGCCAGCGCGTCCGCCACTTCGCGGAAGGCCGTCTGGATCGCCTTTTCATACGTGGCGATCTGGGCGTTCTTCTGGATGTTCGCGAGGTCGAGGTTGGCCTTGTTCTGGCCGCCTTCGAAAATCGGCAGCGTGATGGACGGCGCGAAGCTCCAGGCGGCCGATCCCGGCTTGAACAATCCGCCAAGCGTCGGGCTCAGCGTGCCGAAGCTGCCCGTGAGCGAAACCCTCGGGAAGAACGCCGCACGCGCCGCGCCGATATTCGCGTTGGCCGCCAGCAGATTCTCTTCGGCCTCCATGATGTCCGGACGCCGCGTCAGCAGATCGGACGGCAAGCCGGCAGGAATATCCGTGAGGAGATTCTGGTCGCTCAACGTGAGTCCCGGCGGCAGATCGGCGGGCAGGGGCTCGCCGAGCAGCAGCACCAGCGCGTTCTCGGCCTGAGCCCGCAAGCGCGCCTGCGACTGCAGGTTCGCGCTCGCTTGCTCAACCACGGTCTGCGCCTGGCGCAGATCCAGTTCGGAACCCGTGCCGTTGTCGAACTGCAGCTTCGTGATGCGATACGACTCCTCGGCCGTCTTCAACGTGCCTTGCGTGACTTTCAGCAGATCGTCGAGCTCGAGCACCGTCAGATACTGATTCGCGACCTGCGAAACCAGCGCGATTTCAGCCGCCTTGCGCGCCTGAGCCGTGGCCAGGTACTGTGCCAACGCCTGGTCCTTCAGGCTTTGAATGCGCCCGAAGAAATCGATTTCCCACGAAGCATTCAGCCCGACCGAATACGAATTGGAAATCGTATTGCCGAACACCGACAGGTCTTTGGGCGTACGCGATTTGCTCTGCGAAGCCGCGGCGTCGAGCGTCGGCAGCAGACCCGCGCGAACAATGCGGAACTGCGCCTGCGACGCCTGCATGTTCAGCACCGACACGCGCAGATCGCGGTTGTTCTTCAGCGCGATTTCGATCAACCGCTGCATGCGCGGATCGACGAAGAAGTCGCGCCAGCCGATGTCGGCGGCGGCCTGGCCATTGGCGCTACGCGCCCCGGCCCCGCCCGGCTGGGTCGCGCCCGGCTGCGTTGCATACACGCCCCCGGTCGGGAACGTGCTCGTTACCGGCGCGGCGGGGCGCTCGTACTTCGGCGCCATCGTGCAACCGGCAGCGACGAGCGCGACCGCTACTGCAATCAAAGAGTGTTTTTGCATCTCAATGTCCGTCCTTGCCGGAGCCATTGCTGTCCGGATCATGCGGATGGTGCTGGTTGTAGTGTGCAAGCGCCTCATCCGGGTCTTCCTTCTCGCCGCCGAACTTCGCGCGAATCACGACGAAGAACATCGGGATCATGAAGATCGCGAGGAACGTGGCCGTCAACATGCCGCCGATCACGCCCGTGCCGATTGCGTGCTGGCTCGCCGAGCCGGCGCCGTTGCTGATCGCGAGCGGCATCACGCCGAGAATGAACGCGAGCGAGGTCATCAGGATCGGGCGCAACCGCAGACGCGCCGCTTCCAGCGCGGCCTCGATCGGCCCCATGCCTTCACCCTGCTGCAACTCGCGCGCGAACTCCACGATCAGAATCGCGTTTTTCGCCGACAAGCCCACCGTGGTCAGAAGACCGACCTGGAAGAACACGTCGTTTTCGAGCCCGCGCAGTGTCGCGGCCAACAGTGCGCCGATCACGCCGAGCGGCACCACCATGATCACCGAGAACGGAATCGACCAGCTTTCATACAGCGCCGCGAGACACAGGAACACGACGAGGATCGAGATGCCGTACAGGATCGGCGCCTGCGAACCCGACTGACGCTCCTGCAGCGACAGACCCGTCCACTCGTAGCCGATACCTGCGGGCAGTTTCGCCACGAGCGCTTCCATGGCCGACATCGCCTGACCGGTCGACTTGCCCGGCGCAGCCGCACCCTGAATTTCCACCGCCGAAATACCGTTGTAGCGCTCGAGCTTCGGCGACCCGTAGGTCCACTCCCCGCTCGCGAACGACGTGAACGGCACCATGCCTCCGGCCGTGTTGCGCACGTACCAGGCGCTCAGGTCTTCAGGCTTCATGCGGAACGGTGCATCGCCCTGCAGATAGACCTTCTTGATCCGGCCGTCGGTATCGAGGAAGTTGTTCACGTATTGCGACGCCCATGCAATCGAGAACGTCTGGTCGATTGCAGAGAGCGACACACCGAGCGCAGACGCCTTCTCGTGGTCGATATTGATCCTGAACTGCGGCGTGTCGTTCAGGCCATTCGGACGCACCTGCGCGAGCGTCGGATCTTGCGCGGCCAGGCCGAGCAGCATGTTGCGCGCTTGCATCAGCTTTTCGTGGCCGACACCCGCGCGGTCCTGCAGCTCGAAGTCGAAGCCCGCAGCCGTACCGAGTTCCGGAATGGACGGCGGATTCACCGGATACACCAGCGCGCCCTTATAGCTGCCGAAGTGCATGAAAAGACGGCCTACCAGCGCCTGCACCTTTTCGTCCGCGTGCTGACGCTGCGCGTAGTCCTTCATCCGCACGAACACGAGACCGGCGTTCTGGCCGCGGCCCGCGAAGCTGAAGCCGTTCACCGTAAAGGTGGATTCGACGATCGCTTTTTCGCCGTTGAGCAGATAGTCGGACACGTCCTTCAGCGCGCGCGCCGTGGTTTCCTGCGTCGAGCCCGACGGCGTTTGCACGAGCACGAACATCGTGCCCTGGTCTTCGTCCGGCAGGAACGATTTCGGCAGGCGTACGAACAACAGACCCACCGCGACGATCACCACCATATAGATGATGAGCCAGCGGCCCGAGCGCTTGATCACGTGGTGCACGCCCGAGTGGTACTTGTCGCGGCTCTTGTTGAAGGTGCGGTTGAACCAGCCGAAGAAGCCCTTCTTCTCTTCGTGGTGACCTTGCGGAATGGGCTTGAGGATCGTCGCGCACAAGGCCGGCGTCAGAATCAACGCGACCAGCACGGACAGCACCATCGCCGCCACGATGGTCAGCGAGAACTGCCGGTAAATGGCGCCGACCGAACCGCCCGAGAACGCCACCGGCACGAACACCGCCGACAGCACGAGCGCCACGCCGACGAGCGCGCCAGTAATCTGGTCCATCGCCTTGCGGGTAGCTTCGCGAGGCGATAAGCCCTCCTCTGCCATCACCCGCTCGACGTTTTCCACCACCACGATCGCGTCGTCCACCAACAGGCCAATTGCCAGCACGAGGCCGAACATGGACAGCGTATTGATGGAGAAACCCACCACGCTCATGATCGCGAACGTGCCGAGCAGCACCACCGGCACGGCGATCGTCGGGATCAGCGTGGCCCGCAGGTTCTGCAGGAACAGGTACATGACGAGGAACACCAGCACGATACCTTCGAGCAGCGTCTTGACCACTTCCTCGATCGACAGACGCACGAACGGTGTGGTGTCGTACGGATACTTCACGACCAGACCATGCGGGAAGTACTTCGACAGTTCGTCGATCTTCGCGCGCACGGCCTTTGCGGTAGCCAGCGCGTTTGCACCGGTGGCGAGCTGGATACCGAAGCCGGCAGTCGGCTGACCGTTGTACTTGGTGTCGAAGTTGTAGTTCTCGCCGCCCAGTTCGATGCGCGCCACGTCCTTGATGCGAACCTGCGAGCCGTCCGGATTCACCTTCAGCAGCACGTTGCCGAACTGTTCCGGCGTATTGAGCAGCGTGGCTTCCGTAATGGTCGCCTGCAACACCTGCCCAGGCACCGACGGCGTGCCGCCGAGCGAGCCGCCCGCGACCTGCACGTTCTGCGCCTGCAACGCGGTTTCCACGTCCACCGGCGTGAGGCCGAAGTTGGTGAGCTTGTTTGCGTCGAGCCAGATGCGCATCGCGTACTGCGAGCCGAACAGCGTGACCGTGCCCACGCCGTCGATACGGCTCACCGGGTCCTGAATGTTCGACGCCACGTAGTTCGCGAGGTCGTACTTGTTCATGCTGCCGTCTTCGGACACGAATGCCATGACCAGCAGGAAGCTGCTGCTCGACTTCGTGACCTTGGTGCCCAACTGCTGCACGGCTTGCGGCAAGAGCGGCGTGGCGAGCTGCAGCTTGTTCTGCACCTGCACCTGCGCGATGTCAGGATTGGTGCCGGCCGCGAACGTCAGCGTGATGGTTGCCGTACCCGAGTCGTCCGAAGTGGACGACAGATACAGCAAGTGGTCGAGACCACTCATCTGCTGCTCGATCACCTGCGTGACGGTGTTTTCCACCGTCTTCGCCGAAGCGCCCGGATAGGTTGCGCTGATCTGCACAGCCGGCGGCGCGATGGTCGGATATTGCGCGATCGGCAAGGTGAACACCGACGCGATACCCGCGAGCATCAAAATGATGGCGATCACCCATGCAAAAATCGGGCGATCAATAAAGAACTTTGCCATGTGGCGGGCTCCCTGTTATTACGCGCCCGATGCAGCGGAGGCAGGTTGAGCCGTCTGCGCACTGCCGCTGGCGGCCGGCGCGCCCTGAGCGGCTGCGCCGGAGGCAGGCGAGGCGGGAAGTTGCGCGGCGACGGTCTTGACCTGCATGCCCGGTTTCGCCTTGTCGGTGCCCTGCACGATCACGCGGTCGCCGGCTTTCAGGCCGCTCTCGACCACCCAGTTCGAACCGTAGGTGCCCGAAGTGACGAGCTGACGCAAAGCAACCTTGTTGTCGTCGCCGACGACGAGCGCGGTAGGCTGTCCCTTCTGGTCATGCGTGATGCCGACTTGCGGCACGACGAGTGCGTTTTCGTTCACCCCTTCCTCGATCTTCGCGCGCACGAACATGCCCGGCAGCAGCACCTTGTCCTTGTTCTGGAAGATGGCGCGCACCGTGACCGAGCCGGTGCCCTGGTCGACCGTCACGTCGGTGAACTGCAGCTTGCCTTTTTCCGAGTACGTGCGGCCGTCTTCGAGGATCAGCGAAACCTTCGCGGCGTCGGGGCCGTTGGTCTTCAGGTGGCCTTCCTGTATTTCGCGGCGCAGCTTCAGACCGTCGAGACTCGACTGCGTCAGGTCGACATAAACCGGGTCCAGCTGCTGGACGGTGGCAAGCAGGGTCGCGGCGCTAGCCTGCACGTAGGCGCCAGGCGTGACTTGCGACACGCCGATCTGACCGGTGACAGGCGAGGTGACGTCCGTGTAGCCGAGGTTGATCTGCGCGGTCTCGACCGCTGCCTTACCCGCGGCGACGTCGGCGGCGGCCTGACCTTGCGCGGCCACCGCGTTGTCGTAGTCCTGCTTGCTGACCGCATTGGCAGCGACCAGCACCTTGAAGCGGTTGGCCTGCGCCGTGGTGGACGCGAGGTTCGCCTGCGCCTTCGCGAGCGTGGCCTTCGCATTGTTCAGCGCGGCGATGTACGGCGCCGGATCGATCTTGTACAGACGCTGACCCGCCTTGACCTGAGCACCTTCGGTGAACTCGCGGCGCAGCACGATGCCGTCGACCCGCGCGCGCACTTGCGCGACGAGGAAAGCACTGGTGCGGCCCGGCAATTCGGTGACGACAGGTACGGTAGTCGGCTGGACAGTGACGACGCCGACTTCGGGCGTCTGTTGCGGCGGGGCAGATTGTTTTGGTCCGCATGCTGCCAGCAATACGGCAGCCGTCGCGGCACTGATTAAGCGGAATGGAACCCGTTCGACGCGCATGGAGCGACCTCTGTCTATGACTGAGAATGAAAAAGTGCGCGCATCCCTACCCCGGGGACGACGGCGCACACAGGCGTCTTGCGACGCTCGACCGGGGAGCCCGTGAATTCGTACCGAAGCTGCGAGGCACCGAGGGCGAAATGCGCCAACCGGGAAATGCCGCACGGCGCCGCCCGTTCGGGCACGGCGCGAAAAGCTTTCGAAAGGCAACAGTGACGGATATTAACCGGTCGTCACGCCTTGGGCTATCCGATCGTGGGGTGCTATTATATATACATTCACGAATGCATGTAAAAGTACGTTACTTCTCTTGCTGGGCGACCGTTAGCAAGAAAGCCGCCAGGAAACCCTTCGCGGCAACCGGATTGTCATCTGGCGTACTTAAAAGCGCTCGGCAAAAACCCCACAATCAGGGCAGGTCATACCAATATGGTCCGTAGAACCAAGGAAGAGGCGCTGGAGACGCGCAACAGCATTCTCGATGCGGCAGAAAAAGTGTTTTTTGAAAAAGGCGTATCGCGCACGTCGCTCGCGGACATCGCGCAGGCGGCCGGGGTCACGCGCGGCGCAATTTATTGGCATTTCGCCCACAAGAGCGATCTGTTTACAGAGATGTTCGACCGCGTGCTGCTGCCGCTCGACGAACTCAAGGCCGCCTCGCTCGACCCGAACGAGCCGGATCCGCTGGGGCGCCTAATGGAAGTCTGCACCGTCTGCCTGCGCGACACCTTGAACAATCCGCGCCGCCGCCGCGTGTTCGACATTCTGTTTCTGAAGTGCGAGCTGGTGGAGGAAATGGGACCGGTGCTGGTGCGCTATCAGACCAACATGCGCGAAGCGCTGACCAAGATCGACGCCGCCATGCGCAATGCGATCTCGAAGGGCCAGTTGCCCGCCGATCTCGACACCAGGCTCGCCGCGGCCATGGTGCATGCTTTTGTTGGCGGGTCGCTGCGCGACATGCTGTTCCTGCCCGATGCAACGGATTATGCCGCGCTCGGCGAGCGCATGGTCCAAGGCATGTTCGACGCGCTGAAGTTGAGCCCGATGCTGCGCAAGTAACGAGCGTCGGGAAGTCCTGCGGATGCGACTGGCAAGCCGCATCCTTCACCCTCGCCTCACCGGTTTCTGCTGCGCGCCTTCTGGTTCGACGCATAGATGTTGCCGCGCTCGAGCGGGGTGCCGTTTGCGAGCGCGGCAAGCCATTCGTCGGTGCTTGCCACGGCCGCGAAGCGCGATTGCAGCACCACGCAAAACACCCTGTGAATGTCCTCCGCGCTCGCAAAGCCCGCGCTGTTTTCATAGGGCACTGAGCCGGTCGCATCGTGCAGAAACTCGACAGCAAGCCCGGCATGGACGGCGTGATTGATCGTCGACGCATCGCAGTTGTGCGTCATGTAGCCAGCCACGGTCAGTGTGTCGATGCCGCGCGCGGCCAGCCACTCGCCCAGATCGGTGCCGGTGAAAGCGCTCGGCAGCGACTTTTCGACGTAGTGATCCCGCTCGCGGGAAGCCACCACCGGGTGCAGTTCCGCGCGTTCGCTGCCGCGAGCAAAGAGCGGCGAGCTGGCGGGCGCGAAGTTCTGCACGACGACGACCGGCACGCCCGCGGTGCGCGCCGCGTCCATTGCGCGGCCAATATTGGCAAGGGAAGTCTGGACCTGCGGATATTCGATCGGCAGATCGCCGCTCACGTATTCGTTCTGCACGTCGATGACGACTAGCGCACGGCGCGGGGTGGTCATGGCAACACTCCTATGGAAGCTGATGGCAATTGCGCCGCGGCCTCGCCGGTTCGGAAGACTCGCTTCCACGCGGCGAGAAAGAGCGGCGATGACGCATTGTGGTTTGCTCCCGCGCCGCACGACAGCGGCCCGTTTGACAATCTTCGCTAGAATCGGGCCATTGAACTTTCCCAGTGCATCGCCGCTTCGAGAGATGACCGACTGATGGCCGTATCTACCGTATCTACCGTGTCCACAGCTTCCACCGCTGCTGCAACGCGCGTCACGCAGCCTTCGCACACCGTCGCCGTGATCGCCTTCGACCGCATCAGCCCCTTCCACCTGTCCGTGCCGTGCGTGGTTTTCGGCGAGGACCGCAGCGGTGGCGGCGTCCCGCATTTCGACTTTCGCGTCTGTGCAGCCGAAGCGGGGCCGCTCGCAACAACCGCGGGCTTTTCGATCGCCGTCACGCACGGTCTGGAAGCACTAGCGGACGCACACACGATCATCGTGCCGAGCTGGCGCGATCCGGACGAGCCGCCACCCGCTGCCTTACTCGACGCGCTGCGCGCGGCCCACGCGCGCGGCGCGCAACTCGTCGGCCTGTGCCTCGGCGCATTCGTGCTGGCCGCCGCCGGCATTCTGGACGACCGCCCGGCCTCGACGCACTGGGCGTGGGCCGACGACTTCGCGCGCCGCTACCCGCGCGTCAAGCTCGACCGCGACGTGCTGTATGTCGACGACGGCAATGTGCTGACATCGGCGGGCACGGCGGCAGGACTCGATTGCTGCCTGCACGTGCTGCGCAAGATGTGCGGCGCCGAGGTGGCGAATTTCGTCGCGCGCCGGCTGGTGGTGTCGCCGCACCGGCAAGGCGGGCAGGCGCAGTACATTCAGCAGCCGGTGCCGCAGAACCTCCGCGAAGACCGGCTCGCCGGGCTGCTCGACTGGGTGCGCGGCAACCTCGACGCGCCGCACACGCTCGACAGCCTCGCCGCGCGCGCGCTGATGAGCCGCCGCACCTTCACGCGACGCTTCCGGCTCGCGACCGGCACGACGGTTGGCGCATGGCTGCTCGCGCAGCGGCTCGGGCGCGCGCAACAGTTGCTCGAGAGCACGGGCGAGTCAGTGGAGGCGATTGCCGGCATTGCCGGATTCGGGTCGGCGGCTTCGTTGCGCCAGCATTTTGCCGAGGCGTTTCGCACGTCGCCCTCGGCGTGGCGCAGGGAGTTCCGCGGGGGATGACGCGCGCAATGCAGATAGATGACGCAGAGGCGCCGCGAAGTTGCCGCGAGCGGGTGAAGGCGAGAGCGTGAAGGCGACCTCAGGTCGGCCGTCATAGAAGTGACTAGCGTTAAAAGGAAGTGCCACGAGCGCAAGCCGCGTCAGCAAACGCGGTCCTCGGCATCCCACTCCAGCGACGCAATTTCGTAGCCCATCACCGCGATTTCGTAGTCGCGCTGACGCGACAGTCCTCCTCAGTTGCGGGGCGACCCCGCGCCCGGCATCCGCTCAGCGCTCGCTGATCCAGCGCGCCACATACAGCAGCAGCGCGACAAGAAAAATCATCGCCGCCCAGGCCCAGTAGGGCACCGCATGCGGAGCAGGTTCAGGGTGCGAGACGCCGTGCGAGACACTCGCCGCCCGCCCGCCGTGCGCGCCGCTGTGTTCGGCGCGCGTGCGTCGCGCGATGCCGCCCAGCGTGATGGGCCGCAGAAAGACATGCTGACGGCGCGCCGCTGAACCGCGCGCGCGATTCGGCCCTTGCCCATGCTTTGCACGCACGACCGCACTAAACTCGGCGAAAAAATCGTCCGCCAGTTGGCGAAGCGCGTTTTCGAGCTGGCGCGGGGGCAGTTGCGCGAGCGGTCCGGACGACGCCGCCCAGATCGTGTAGTCGATCCGCGTGCTGCGCTCCCTGCCGACCGCCGCGCCTTCTTCCGGACGCAGACGCACTTCGATCTGGCCGCGCAGCGAGCCGACACCTTCGGCGCGCGCCTTGAAGTTGATGGTGCGGCGCTCGGCATCGGCCGGGCCCGAATCCTGGCCGGCCACATGCGCGCGCGCCTCGTAACGCGCGCGCAGCGGCCCGAGCGGGACTGTCAGCGTGAGGGCGTATTCACCGTGAGAAAGGCGTGTGAACGACTCGCAATTGTCGAGGCTGGCGCGCAACAGCGCGAGGTCTTGCAACGCGCCCCATACATCGGACGGCGCAAGTGGAATCCGTAACGCGTCGTTCAGTTCCATCTGAGCCTCCCGGTGAACGCGCGACATCGAATCAGGATGTCTGATCGATGCGGTCGACGCGCGATGAGTAGAACGCCAGATAGCCCTTGATTCTTGCCACCGACTCGAACGGCGTCTCGTAGCTCCATACTGCGTTTTCGATCAGGCCGTCTTCGGTCAGCAGGTGGAAGTACGACGCGTCGCCTTTGAAAGGGCAATGCGTGCTGTGCGTCGAGCGTTCGAGGCGCGCCATGTTCACGTCCTCGCGTGGAAAGTAGAACACGTCGGGCAGACCGGTTTCGCTCAGGGTCAGCGCCGCGTGCGTGTCGGCCATCGTGACGCCGCCGTGGATCACCCGCACGCGGTGATCGTTGCCGCTGATCGCGATAGTGTGCCCGCCAGCGGATTTCGCGGGGCTTGCGTGAGGTGTCAAGGCATCGTCCATGTCTCGGCTCCGTGAAAGTGTGCGCTGGTGCAAACAGCAAAGCCACGGGACAGACCCGTGGCTTCATTATCGGCCAAAGTTCCGGCGATTGCGCGGCCTCCATGCCGATGCGCGGCCGGCTTCGGGTTTACTGGGTGTTCCAGTGGAAGGCCGCTTTGGCCGTGCCCTTCCCCGGCACCGTCAGTGCCTTGGACTGATCGCGATCCTTGTACGACGCATGCACCGTGTAGCGGCCGGGCCGCAGCTTCACGAGCATGTACGGTCCGCGCGAGGTGGTGTTCAGTACCTCGCCGTTGTGGGCGTCGACAACCCGCACGTGGACGTCCGAGAGATAGTCCGAGCCGGGTCCCGTGAAGCGCAGTGACAGCGGCCACTGGCTTTGCGCCTGCTGCAGCGCCTTGGATTCGTCGAGACCGACGCCGCCCGAGACGAACGAGACGTCGCCTTGCTGCTGGATTTGCGGCAGACCGCCACCGTTGACGTTGCCAGCGCTCGTCTGGTCAGTGGTGGTGCCGCCGGTGACTTCGCTCGCCTGCTGCGCGTACGCGCCGCCCACCAGACCGAGAGTGAGCGCCACGCTGGCCGCGGCGGCTACGATCTTTCGCTGAGTGCGTTCGTTTTTCATCGGTTTGCTCCTTATTGACATCTTTAGCCCGGCGCTCGTTCGAACGACGGGACTCAGGATTGATGCAACCTGCGTGCCACGCGGCCGGGCACCCACCTTCCACCGGCCTGGCAACGTCTACGAGGCCCGCCGCCTGCCGCAAGGCGCCTGCCCTGCGGTGCCGGTCGGAAAGAAAAATGCCGGTCTGTCTGCAGTATGTGCAAACAGACCGGCAAGCCTTACTTCATCCGCGTTGTTTAAGCGGATTTCAACTCGCGGGATGGTCAGCCGAGATCCACCGGCACGAAAATCTGCGAGTTATCGCGCTGGATCAGCAACGCGATGCTGTTGCCCGCGCCCGCGATCATCTGTTTTAACTGGTCGACGCTCGTGACCGGCCGGCCGTTGACCGCCAGGATCACGTCGCCCGGCTGAATGCCCGCATTTTCCGCGGCGCCGCCCGACTGCTGCACCAGCAGGCCGTGCGAGATCGAAGCGCTGCTCTTTTCTTCCGGTGTCAGCGGACGCACGGCCACGCCGAGACGCCCTTGTAGTTCCATCGGCTTATCGGTCTTGTCGGAGGCAAGTTTGCCGTCCGACAACGAGCCGATCGTCACCTTCAGGTCCTTCGTGCCCTTGTCGCGCCATACCTGCACGGTTGCCGCGCTGCCAGGCGCGAGACCCGCGATCTGCGAGGGCAGCGCCGAAGAGTCGGTCACCGGCTCGCCGTTCACGGAGAGAATCACGTCGCCGGGTTGCAGGCCCGCCTTGGCTGCCGGACCGTCCCGATCCACCGAGCTGACGAGCGCGCCTTGCGGCTTCTGCATTCCGAATGAGTTCGCGAGGGTCTGGTTCATGCCCTGCACTGCGACGCCGAGCCGCCCGCGGCGCACGTGGCCCGTCTTGACGATGTCGTCCTTCACCTTGATTGCCTCATTGATCGGGATTGCGAACGAAAGTCCCTGGAAGCCGCCGGTCTGCGAATAGATCATCGAGTTGATGCCGATCACCTCGCCTTGCAGATTGAAGAGCGGCCCGCCCGAGTTGCCCGGGTTCACCGGCACGTCGGTCTGAATGAACGGCGTGTAGTTTTCGTTCGGCAAAGAACGCGACTTCGCGCTGATGATGCCGGAGGTCACGGTATTGTCGAAGCCGTAGGGCGAACCGATCGCGACGACCCACTGCCCCACCTTGCTCTGACGCGGATCGCCTATCTTCACGATGGGCAGATTGCTCGCGTCGATTTTCAGCACGGCCACGTCGGACTGCTTGTCGGCGCCGACCACTTTGGCCTTGAATTCGCGCTTGTCGGTGAGCTTGACGGTCACGATGTTCGCGCCGTCCACCACGTGCGCGTTGGTCAGGATATAGCCGTCGCTGCTGACGATGAAGCCCGAGCCCAGGCTCGCGCTCGGCTGATCGGGCACGTCGCCGCCATCGCCGCCTTGCATGCCTGGCATACCGCCGAAGAAGTGCTTGTAGAACTGGTAGAACGGATCGCTCGGGTCGATCGGCAACTGATTGCCGCCCATGCCGCCATTGCCGCGCAGCGCCGCGCGCTTCACGACATGCTTCGCGCTGATGTTGACGACGGCCGGCCCATACGTCTCGACGAGGCCGGAGAAGTCGGGAATGCCCGTTTTGGCGGCGGCTTCGGCGGGCATCATCGCGGCTTGCGCCGGCGAGATCACCTGCGGCGCCGGCAAGTCGCGATGGCCCGCCACATAGCCGGCGGAAAGCGCTACGGCGACAGCGGCTGCGACAGCGCTGCGGGACAAGGTTTTCGCGTTCATCGTGTGCTCCTGACTGGAGAAAGAGACTTGGATGTCAGGAAGCGTAAGGGGCATCGCTTAAAAGAGTCTTAAGCAGCGACAGATCCCCCTCTCGACGCGTTTAGCCCTTGTTTAAAGCACTTTTTCTTCGAAAGGAAATTGAAACGTTCGGGCTCAGAACCGCACGGTGACTTCGAGCCCACCGGCCGACGATTCGTCGAGCGACACCGTCGCATGATGCTGGGTTGCGATGCGCCGCACGATGGCAAGGCCCAGGCCGCTGCCCGCCACGTCCGTGCGCACACGATTTTCGCCGGCACCCGCGCGGTAGAAGCGGTCGAACACGCGGTCGCGCTCAGCGGGCTCGATGCCAGGTCCGCTGTCGGCGATGCGCACCACCGGATGCCCGTCTTCGACATGCAGGCTGACGTCGACGCATCCACCGCGCGGCGTGTACTTGGTTGCGTTGTCAACGAGGTTGTTGAACATGACGCCCAACGACTCCGGATCGCCGATCACGGTCGCCGCCTCGCTCGCCTCGATGCCGAGATCGACGCCGCGATTTTGCGCGAGCGGCGCATAGGCGAGCACGCAGTCCGAGAGCAACGCGCGCAGCTCGACGGCATCGGTCACGGCGAGCCCGTCGGGCTCGGAGCGCGCGAGCGCGAGCAGTTGCTCGGCGAGGCGCGTGGCACGCGTCACGCCGGCTTGTAGATCGGCGAGCGCTTCGTCGCGCGCGGCGTCGTCTTTCGCGCGCGCAACCAGTTGCGCCTGAATCTGCACGGCCGCGAGCGGCGTGCGCAGTTCGTGTGCTGCGTCCGCAACAAACGCCTTCTGGATGTCGAGGGCAGTAGCGAGCCGCTGCAACAGTCCGTTCAGCGCACGCACGAGCGGCTGCACCTCGAGCGGCAGACGCTGGTCGGGCAATGGATCGAGCGCTTCTGGATGCCGCGAGTCGAGCGCGCTCGTCACGCGCCGCAGAGGGCGCAGCCCGCGTCCGATCACCAGCCACACCGCGAGCCCGAGCACCGGCAGCAGCACGATCAACGGCCACAGCGTGCGCAAGGCGACGTCGGCGGCAAGCCGGTTGCGCACCGAAAGCGGCTGCGCCAGCTGCACGACGTTATCGCCGACAATCGCACCGTACACGCGCCAGTCGCCGCGTTCCGTGTGTTCGGTCGAGAACCCCAGTTCGGCGCGCGGCGCGAGCGGCGCGCGGGGCCGCGAGTAGTACATGAGCACGCCGTTGCGATTCCAGATTTGCAGCACGATGCCCTCGTCGCCCGTATCGCGCGAACCCAGCACCTGCGAGAACGGTTCGGACGGCAACGCCGCCGCGATCTGTTCCAACTGGTAATCGAACAGCTCGTTGGCTTCGGCGAGCGCCTGGCGATAGATCAGCCAGCCCGCAATGCCGACGCCCAGCAGCACGAGCGCAAGCAGCCACACCAGCAATTGACGGCGGATGGATCGCATCGGCTCAAGCTTCCTTCGCGATCATGTAGCCGAGCCCGCGTACATTGCGGATGAGGTCCGCGCCGAGTTTTTTGCGCAGCGCGTGAATATAGACTTCGACGGTATTGCTGCCGATCTCCTCGCCCCAGCCGTACATTTTTTCCTCGAGCTGGCTCTTCGAGAGCACTGCGCCCGGCCGCGCGAGGAGCGCCTCCAGCAGCGCAAACTCGCGCGCGGACAGGGCCACCGGCGCGCCTTCGAGCGTCACCTGATGTGACGCTGGGTCGAGCGTCAGCTTGCCGTGGCGGATGGTCGAATCGCTGCGGCCCGACTGGCGGCGGATCAACGCCCGCATGCGCGCGCCGAGTTCGTCGAGATCGAATGGCTTGACGAGGTAATCGTCCGCACCGGCGTCGAGGCCCTTCACCCGGTCAGCCACCGCGTCGCGCGCCGTGACGATCAACACCGGCAGAGCATGGCCGCGCGCGCGCAGCGCGCGCAACACGTCCAGACCGTCGCGTTTGGGCAGCCCGAGGTCGAGCAGCACCAGATCGTACGGCTGGCTCGTCGCGGCGCTGAGCGCCGCTTCGCCGTCTTCCACCCAGTCGACCGCGAAGCCCTCCCCGCGCAGCGCCTTGCGCACGCCTTCCGCAATCATCCGGTCGTCTTCGACTAGCAAGATGCGCATGGTCACGTTTTCCTTACATTCGATGATGCCGCATTCTAGCGCCCGCCCCGCTCTGCGCGCCGGATGACGCCGCGGTGTGACGCTGCCGTGTGAACTCGCCGTGTGACGCCGCCGTGTGACCCTATGACCCGTGTGGCGCTTTTATCACCGCGGGCCGGCGGCATGTCACTACAATGGGCGCTTTGCGTTGCGCGGCGCTTTGGGAGTTCGAGCGCGGCTATGCCCGCGAGCCTCTGGCCCCGCGGGTGATTCGCTCGCTGCGCCCGATGTCGCTCGCGCACAGGCGCGAACGGCCAGCGCCGCGCTTTGCCAGCTTGCCAGCTTGCCGGGTTCGCCGTCTTTGTCGTATTCGCCGTCTTTGCCGTCTTCACTGCGCTTGCCGCGCGTGCTGCATTTGCTACATTTGCCGCGGCGAACCGCGCAACAGATTTACAAATGGCCCTTACCGACAGTTGCTGTGCGGCCCTTTCACGCTTTGTCTTCACCGCTTTGAATTGCCGCGTGCCCCACGCCCCGATATTTTGCTCTCTCGCCCGTTCATGACGCACGCTTTCCTGTCTTCCGTCGCACGCCATCTTCGTCACGCGGCGCTGCATTTACGCGCAACCGCCGCTTTCACCGCCGCTTTCACCGCTTTCCCGACTGACGTCGGCGCTCCGATGTCGCCGCGCAGCCGCGCGTCCCGCGCGTGCGCGCGGCTCGTCGTGTGCGCCGCGCTTGCCGGCGCGGCATGCCTGCCGGTTGCCGCCGACGCGCGCGTCAAGGCCACGCATCCGGGCGTGAACGTCAGCACCGTGTTGCCGCAGTCGGTGATGCTCGGCTTGCAGCGCGCGCACGTGCCCCTGTCGTCGGTCAGCGTGGTCGTCGAGAAGGTCGGCGACCGCACACCGATCGTCGCATTGAACGCGGGCAAGCCGATGATGCCCGCGTCGACGATGAAACTCGTCACCACCTACGCCGGCCTGTCGATTCTCGGCCCCGACTACCGCTGGCGCACCAGCGCCTATGCCGACGGCACGCTCGACGCCAACGGCGTGCTGCACGGCAATCTGTACATTCAGGGCACGGGCGATCCGAAGCTCGTGCCGGAGGAACTGATCGACCTCGTGCAGAAGATTCACAAGGCGGGCATTCGCGGCATAGACGGCGCGCTCGTGCTCGACAAGCGCTACTTCGATGCGTCGACGCGCGACCTGCCCGCCTTCGACGACGACACCAGCGCGCCGTACAACGTCGGTCCGGATCCGCTGCTGTACGCGTTCAAATCGCTGTCGTTCACGCTCACGCCGTCGCCGGACGGCACGGTCGCCATCGACGTGCTGCCCGCGCTCGCGCAGCTGCAAATCGACAATCAGATGCGCGCGGTCAACGGCCCTTGCCGCGGTGAAGGGGCTTCGATCTCGCCCGCCGTCACGCCGACACCGAACGGCACGGTCGTCGCCTCGTTTGCCGGCGACTATCCGGTGCGCTGCGGCCCGCGCACGGTCAACGTCGCGGTGCTCGATCATTCGGCGTTCTTCGCGGGCGGCTTTCTCGCGCTGTGGCAGCAGACCGGCGGCACCTTCAGCGGGGCAACGCGCGAAGGCGCGGTGCCGGTCGGCGCGAAACTGGTGGCCACGCATCAGGGGCCGCTGCTGTCGGACATCGTTCGCGACATCAACAAGTTCAGCAACAACACGATGGCGCGCAACCTGTTCCTCACAATCGGCGCGGCCGAGGAAAAGCCGCCCGCCACGCCCGCCAAATCCGTGCGCGCGATCGAGGCGTTCCTGCGCCGCGACAGCGTCGAGATGCAATACCTGTCGCTCGACAACGGCTCGGGACTATCGCGCGACGAGCATCTCACCGCGCTCTCGCTCGCCGACCTCCTGCAACGGGCCAACGCGAGCCCGGTGGCTCAGGTGTTCGTGCAGTCGCTGCCGATTGCCGGCGTCGACGGCACCATGCGCAACCGTCTCACCAATCAGGGCGCGGGCGGCAACGCGCAGATCAAGACCGGCACGCTGCGCGACGTGCGGGCGATTGCAGGCTACGTGGCATCGGCTGACGGCAACAGCTATGTCGTGGTGAGCTTCATCAACGATCCGCACTCCGAAGCTGCGCGCGCCGCGCACGACGCGCTGCTCGAATGGGTCTACCAAGGACCGACCACGGGCTTTACCACTGTCTCGGCGCCCGCCGCCGAAAAGGCGAGCGCTGCACCGCGCGCCAAGCCCAGGAAAAACCCGCGCAAGCGCGACGCCCATTGAGGATTCCTTCTAACGAAGGCCGCGCGCGGCACGCGCTTAACCGTGTACGCTGTCGGGCAGTGTTCGAGCCGCGTGGCGCGCTCGAACCATAACAAAAACCCACGACAGAACACCGCGGCATGTCCCGCGGCGGCAAGGGACCACGGAGGAAGACACCATGCAATTCGATGCCGAATTGCTGCTGCTCGCCATGGCGCCAGTCTTTCTCGCATGTATCGGCTGGGAGGCGTGGCACCTGCGGCGAACGCGCCCCGGCGCGGCACTCTACAGCTGGCGCGACACGCTCTGCAATGCGGCGCTCGCGCTATTGCAGCAAGCGGCCGACAAGCTCGCGTGGCTCGCCATCGTCCCCGTCTATGCGTTTTTCTACGACCACTACCGCGTGCATACATGGCAAGCGGGTTGGCTCTCGTTCGCCGTGCTTTTCGTTGCACAGGATTTGCTCTACTACGTGTTTCACCGTTGCAGCCATCGGGTGCGCTGGCTGTGGGCCGCGCATGTCGTGCACCACTCGTCGGAGCGGCTGAATTTCTCGACCGCGTTCAGGCAAAGCCTCATGTATCCGCTCGCCGGCATGTGGCTCTTCTGGGTGCCGCTCGCCGTGCTCGGATTTCCGCCCAAGCAGATCGTGGCAATCGTGCTGATCAACCTGGGCTTCCAGTTTTTCGTGCATACCCAGGTGGTCCGCAAGTTCAGCGGTAGGTTTGCCTGGGTCGAATATGTGTTCAATACGCCGTCCATCCATCGCGTGCATCACGCGCGCAACGATCGCTACATTGACCGCAACTATGCGGGCGTGCTCGTGATCTGGGACCGGCTATTCGGCACCTACGTCGACGAAGATCCGCGCGAGCCGCCCGTCTACGGCATCGTCGAGCCGCTTCATACGTACAACCCGCTGAAAGCGACGTTCCACGAATGGGCGTCGATGGCGCACGACTTCGCGAACGCGCGCGGCGTGCCCGACAAACTGCGTGCACTCTTTGCTCCGCCTGCGTGGGCCGCCGGTTTTCACGCGCGGCGCATGGCGAGTGCGACGGCGGGCCCGGCGGCTCACTGCACGGCCGGCATGGCCGCTGCCGTGAGCACGCCGACGCAGACCGGCATCAACGACAACAACGATGTTCCAGCACGACGCAGACGTAGGAAGATTCTGTAAGCTGTCGTCACGCCGCCGACGCGGCGGACGCGGCCTGCAATACATGGCGCAAGGGCCAGACATACGAGGAGATGTAGCCAACATGAAGCAAACAGCATCGAGGAAACAGCATTGGTTGCGCGTCACGCAAATCGCCGCGGCTAGCGCCGCATTTGCGCTGCTCGCCGCTTGCGGCGGTGGCGGCGACGACAACAACAACTCGGCCAGCAGCACGCCGGCGGGCGGCGTGAAACTGCAGGTGGTCTCGTTCGGCGACAGCCTGTCGGATGTCGGCACGTACGCGCCGGTTATCCAGTCGAGCTTCGGCGGCGGCCGCTTCACGACCAACCCCGGTGAAGTATGGACGCAGAAGGTGGCAGCGTACTACGGCGACACCTTAAAGCCGGCCTACCTCGGCGGCTTCGGCCAGCCGCTCGTCTCGGCAGGCGGCTACGGTTATGCGCAGGGCGGCTCGGACGTCGTCAATGCTCAAGGCAAAGGCTGGGCGCCGAACAACATGGCTGCCACGACAGTGCCCATCGTGACTCAGGTCGCGAACTACCTGAATGCGCATAGCAGCTTCAACTCGAACCAGCTCGTGCTGGTGAACGGCGGCGCGAACGACATCTTCCAGTTCGCGGAAAACACCGCGAATCTGACAGCGCTCGGCACCGCGCTACAGACGCAATTCCCGCTGCTCGTGCAGGCCGGCACGCTGCCCAACACACAGGCAGGCCAGGTCGCGTTCATCGTCGGCTACCTGTCGAAACTGCCTAACCCGCAGGTAGCCCAAGCTGCCGCCCAGCTCGCCGCGCAAGTGAAGACCATTGTCAACTCGGGCGCGACCCATGTGGTGGTGTCGACCGTGCCCGACATCGGCAACACGCCGCTCGGCGTCGCCGCGAACGCAAGCACGCCGGGTTCGGCCGCGCTGCTGTCGGGCATCGCTGCAGCGTACAACTACATGTTCGTGCAGAACCTCACGGCGCTCGGCCTTCTCGGCACGGGCAAGGTGATCGTGGTCGATGCGTTCGCGTGGCAAGACCAGCAGTTGCCGAACTACAAGGCGCTTGGCTTCACGGTGTCGAACACCGGCACCGCCTGCAACCTCACCGCCATGCAGAGCAATGCGACCGCCTACGCCCGCGCCAATCCGAGCGCGACCAACGGGCTGACTCCGGAGCAGTATGGCGCCCAGTTCGGCTCCTCGCTGTTCTGCTCGCCGCAGACCTACACGGTGGCCGGCGCGGACCAGACCTATATGTTCGCGGACACCGTCCACCCGAGCACGCACATGCATGCGTTGTTCGCGCAGTACGTGCAGCAGCAGATCGCCGCGACCGGCCTCGGTAAATAAGCCGACAGCGGCCGCGCGGTGCGCGGTTTGAGTGCGCGGTTTCAACTGCGCCGTTTTGTCTGAGCGGCGTTGTCTGCTCGGCGTTGTCTGCTCGGCGTTGTCTGCTCGGCGTTGTCTGCTCGGCGTTGTCTGCTCGGCGTTGTCTGCTCGGCGTTGTCTGCTCGGCGTCGTCCGAGCGGCGTCGTCCGAGCGGCGTTGTCTGAGCGTTGTTGTCTGAGCGTTGTTGTCTGAGCGTTGTTGTCTGAGCGTGTTGAGTGCGCGGAAATTGAAAAACGCCTGGCTCGTCTGATCGACTCGGTCGATAGATAAGCCAGGCGTTTTCTATTGGACGCCAGTCACGCGCTGCCCGCGGAAAACTGCGTCGACGAGCTCAGGTCTGGCTTTGCGCCTCGAACGCCGCGGCGGCCCGGCCGAGCCGGTCGTTCACCGCGATCCATTCGATCGTGTCAGGCAGTTTCTCGATCAGAATACGCGCGACGTTCGCGCGATCCAGCGCCCGCAGCAAGCCGTACAGCTCGCGCGCGTAGACGTGCGGATCTTCGGGCGCGGCGATGAAATGCACGCCCTCGGCGTCGGCCCACTGGCCCGCTCGCGAGGCCCGCGCGACGAGCGCGACGCGCTCGCCGGCTGCACGTCCCGCCAGCAACGGCTCCAGCGCGTTGAACGGCAACAAAGCGAGCGGCGTGCGCGGCGCGTAGTGCGCCTTCAGCGTGCCGGAGGCGCGCGGCGCGGTGGCGTCGGAGCCGTCGGGCAGGCGCGGCGCTTCGCCGAGCACGTCGGCAATTTCTTGCGGCGTGACCCGGCCCGGCCGCAGCAACGCGGGAAACCCACGCGACAAGTCCAGAATGGTGGACTCTATGCCGACATCCGACGCGCCGCCGTCGAGCACATGAATCGCCGTGCCGAACTCGTCGCGCACATGCTGCGCGGTGGTCGGGCTCACGTGCCCAAACCGGTTCGCCGACGGCGCCGCCACGCCGCCATGCCCGCTGCGCAGCGCACTGAAAGCTTCCAGCAGCGCTTGGGCCACCGGGTGCGACGGACAACGCAAGCCGACGGAGTCCTGCCCGCCGCTGACCGCCGCCGGTATGCGCGCCGCCCGCTTCAGGATCAGCGTGAGCGGGCCGGGCCAGAACGCGTCGATCAGGCGCTGCGCCTCCTGGGGCAATTGCTCGACCCAGTAGCCGGGATCGCCCTGCGGCGCCAGATGCACGATCACCGGATGATTCGCCGGCCGGCCCTTCGCCGCATAGATGCGCGCGACGGCGTCCGGGTTCTGGGCGTCGCCACCCAGGCCGTAGACCGTCTCCGTGGGGAACGCGACGAGGCCGCCCGCGTCGAGCAGCGCCGCCGCATGCTCGATTTGCGCGACGGTGACGGGCAGCACGTTGGCGACGGCTTCCTGAGGAAGACCGGCCTGGCCGGAGTTCTGTCGATCGGGCATAGCGCGCGCGTCAGCTCGTGGGGATATGCAGGAGCCGCGCACAATCGCGCGCCGCCGTGCGTGCTTCTTCCAGCGACGCCGCCGTGAAGTTCACGTGACCCATCTTGCGTCCGCAGCGCGCCTCTTCCTTGCCGTACAGATGCAGACGCGCAGCCGGCATGGCCGCCACCTCGTGCCACGGCGGCGTGACCGACGCGCCCTTCGGGCCGTCCGGAAACCAGACATCGCCGAGAATGTTGAGCATGACGGCCGGCGAATGCTGGCGCGTGTCGCCAAGCGGCATGCCGGTCATTGCGCGCACCTGCTGTTCGAACTGGCTGGTCGCGCACGCGTCGACGGTGTAATGGCCCGAGTTGTGCGGACGCGGCGCCATTTCGTTGGCCACCAGCGAACCGTCTTCGAGAACGAAGAATTCGACGCACAGCACGCCCACATAGCCGAGCTTGCCGGCGATCTGCAGCGCGGCCTGCTGCGCCTGCTCGACGAGCGTCGGGCTCGCGTCCGGCGCGGGCACGATGGTGTGCGACAGCACGCCGTCGCGGTGCGTGTTCTGCGCCAGCGGATAAACCACCGACGCGCCGTTGGAGCCGCGCGCGATCAGCGCGGACACCTCGAACTTGAGCGGCAGGCGCTTTTCCAGCACGCACGGCACGCCGCCGAGCGACGCATGCGCCTCCCGCACTTCTTCCGCGTTGCGCACGCGCACCTGGCCTTTGCCGTCGTAACCCATGCGTGCCGTCTTGAGGATGCCGGGCAGCACCGCTTCGAGCTGCGCATCGCCGAGCGCGGCCAGCGCGTCTGACGACTCGATCACCACGTGCGGCGCAACCGTCACGCCCGACGACGCGATAAAGCGCTTTTCGGCGATACGATCCTGAGCCACGGCAACGCAGCGGCCCGCCGGACTCACGAACGTCGTCTTCGCGAGAAAGTCGAGGCTCGCGGCCGGAACGTTCTCGAATTCCGTCGACACCGCCGCGCACAGCCGCGCGAGTTCGGTCAACGACGCTTCGTCGTCGTAGGCCGCGCGCAAGTGGCGATCGGCAACTGCGCCCGCCGGGCTGCTTTCGTCCGGGTCGAGCACGGCGACGCGATAGCCCATTGCCTGCGCGGCAAAGCAGAACATGCGGCCGAGCTGGCCGCCACCGACCATGCCGAGCCATGCGCCGGGCAGAATCGGTGAAACCGGTGTGTTGTCTGGATTCATCTTGGTGGTCGGTCGCGGCCCGGCGTGCATGCAGTTCTGCAGCGGCACGCGCCTGGCCGGTAGTTCAGACAGGGAAGGTCCTGTCGCTATCGCTGATTGCGCCGCAGCCGGGTATCGCCCCGGCGTATCGCGCGCTTGTCCGGCCGGCGCTTTGGCCGAAGCCTGATCATCAGCACGTCTATCAAACCGGCCTTACAGCGCCGGCAACACCATTGCGCGAGCCGCTTCGTTCTGGCGAACCCGGAACGCCGCCAGCTTGTCCGCGTATTCCGCGCTCGTGCCGCTCAGTATCGATACGGCGAAGAGCGCCGCATTCGCCGCGCCCGCTTCGCCGATAGCAAAGGTTGCGACCGGCACGCCCTTGGGCATCTGCACAATTGAATGCAGCGAGTCGACGCCCTTCAGGTACTTGCTCGCCACCGGCACGCCGAGCACCGGCACCGTGGTCTTGGCCGCCAGCATGCCTGGCAGATGCGCCGCGCCGCCCGCGCCCGCAATGATCGCGCGGATGCCGCGCTCGCGCGCGCTTTCAGCATAGGCGAACATTTCGTCCGGCATGCGGTGCGCGGAAACGACCCGGGCTTCGTACGGCACGCCGAACTCCTGCAGAATCGCCACGGCGTTCTTCATGACTTCCCAGTCGGAACTGGAGCCCATCAGCACGCCGACAACCGGCGCGCCATGCGTATGGGCGGTTTGTGCTTCACTCATCTTGCGGCTTCCTGTTTGCGGCTTGCTGTTTGCGACTGGCTGTCCTGCAGCTTTCTGTTGCAATTGGCTGTTGCAGCCGACGGTTCAAGGCCGGCTGTTTTGCGGCTTGCGGTTCGCGGTTTGAATCAGGCGAGCTTGTGCCCGGTCAGACGTTCGAGCGCTTCCTGATACTTCTCGCCCGTCTTTTGCACCACGTCGTCCGGCAGCTTCGGCGCGGGCGGCTCTTTCGCCCAGTCCTGCGTTTCAAGCCAGTCGCGCACGAACTGCTTGTCGAACGACGGCGGATTGGTGCCCACCTGATACTGATCGGCCGGCCAGAAGCGGGACGAGTCGGCGGTCAGCGCCTCGTCCATCAGATACAGCTTGCCGTGGTTGTCCAGACCGAACTCGAACTTGGTATCCGCGATGATGATGCCGCGCGTGGCGGCATAATCCGCCGCTTCCTTGTAGAGCCGGATAGAGATGTCGCGGATCGTGGCCGACAGTTCTGTGCCGATGCGGCGCTCCATCTCGTCGTACGTGATGTTCTCGTCGTGGTGGCCCATTTCGGCCTTGGCCGCCGGCGTGAAAATCGGCTCCGGCAGCTTTTGTGCGTTCTGCAGACCCGGCGGCAGTTGCACGCCGCACACCGAACCGGTCGCCTGGTAGTCTTTCCAGCCGCTGCCGGCGAGATAACCGCGCACCACCGCTTCGACGAGAATCGGCTCGAGGCGCTTGACCACCACCGCACGGCCCTTGACCTGCTCGACTTCGTCCGCCGCCACGACCGACTCGGGCGCCACGCCCGTCAGGTGATTCGGCACCACGTGCTTGAGCTTCTCGAACCAGAAGTTCGCCATCTCGTTGAGCACGCGTCCCTTGTTCGGAATCGGCTCGCCCATGATCACGTCGAACGCCGACAGACGGTCGGTCGTGACGATCAGCAACTGGTCGTTGCCCACTGCGTAGTTGTCGCGGACTTTACCGCGGCCGAGCAGCGGCAGCGAGCGGAGCGTGGATTCGTAGAGGGTAGACATCGTCGTGGTTCGCTAAAAATGAGGCAAAAAGTGTGACCGGAACAAAAGGGAAACGCCGTTCCCCGGATGATGCGGGAACGGCGATCTGACGACAACCTGGCCGGACGGCCAGGTGCGGAGCCAAACGTCGACGCAAGTACCGCTTAGCGGACCACTTGCGCGAGTTCGCCCGACTTGTACTTCTCCGCAATTTTATCAAGCGAAACCGGCTTGATCTTGCCGGCCTGGCCTTCGCAGCCGAATTGCGTGTAGCGCTCGATACAGATCTTCATGGCGGCTTCGCGCGCCGGCTTCAGGTAGTCGCGCGGATCGAACTTCGACGGATTGGTCGCCATATAACGGCGGATCGCGCCGGTGATCGCAAGGCGCAGGTCCGTGTCGATATTGACCTTGCGCACGCCGTGCTTGATGCCTTCCTGAATTTCCTCGACCGGCACGCCGTAGGTTTCCTTCATGTCGCCGCCGAACTCGCGGATTTCCGCGAGCAGTTCCTGCGGCACCGACGAAGATCCGTGCATCACCAGGTGCGTGTTCGGAATGCGCTGGTGAATTTCCTTGATGCGCTGGATCGACAGGATGTCGCCCGTGGGCTTCTTGCTGAACTTGTATGCGCCGTGGGACGTGCCGATCGCGATGGCCAGCGCGTCGCACTGCGTGAGCTTGACGAAGTCGGCGGCCTGTTCCGGGTCGGTCAGCAGCTGTTCGCGGGTCATCGTGCCTTCCGCGCCGTGGCCGTCTTCCTTGTCGCCCTTCATGGTTTCCAGCGAACCGAGCACGCCCAGCTCCGCTTCCACCGTGACGCCGATCGAGTGCGCGGCTTCCACGACCTTGCGCGACACCTCCACGTTGTATTCGTACGACGCGACGGTCTTGCCGTCTGCTTCCAGCGAGCCGTCCATCATCACGCTGGTGAAGCCGCTGCGGATCGCCGCCATGCACACCGCCGGCGACTGGCCGTGGTCCTGGTGCATCACGACCGGAATGTGCGGATACGACTCGACCGCCGCTTCGATCAGATGGCGCAGGAACGCTTCGCCCGCGTACTTACGCGCGCCGGCCGAAGCCTGCATGATGACCGGTGCGTTGACCTTGTCGGCCGCGGCCATGATCGCCTGCACCTGCTCCAGGTTGTTCACGTTGAATGCCGGAAGGCCGTAGCCGTTTTCAGCGGCATGGTCCAGCAGTTGACGCATTGATACGAGAGGCATGCTGTAACTCCTTAGATTGAAACGAATTCTTGTGCCGCTGGCATCTTCTGGGCGATCTCGTCGCGAAGCAAGCCGCATACCCGTTGGCGCTCTTGCCAACGCGCGCAACGCAGGACGTTCTGCCCCGCTGCAATCGTCGATGCGCAGCGACGCGCAATCGCCGGGTACGACAGCCTGCTTCGCTCGATCAAGCCTGTGCCAGTCGAGCAGTGCCGCAGATCAATACGGCTCGCCGACCCGTACGATCTTCAGCGTATTCGTGCCGCCGGCCTGGCCCATCGGCTCGCCGACGGTCAGCACCACCATGTCGCCGCGCGACGCATAGCCCTTGCTGACCACTGTCTCCAACGCCTGTTGCAACGCCGTGTCGCGGTCGGTGTTGGTGTCCAGATGCAGCGAAGTCACGTTGCGGTACAGCGCCATGGCCCGCTCGCTGCCGACCCGCGGCGTGAGCGCGAAGATCGGCACGTGCGTCCAGTGACGCGACATCCACAGCGCGGTCGAGCCGGATTCGGTCAACGCCACGATCGCCTTCGCGCCGAGGTGGAAGGCGGTGAAAAGCGCGCCCATCGCGATGGACTGGTCGATGCGCGTAAACGTGCGGTCGAGGAAATCCTTGTCCAGCTCCGACTGCTCCGACTTTTCCGCCTCGATACAGATGGCCGCCATTGTTTCGATGGTCTGCACCGGGTACTTGCCCGCCGCCGATTCCGCCGACAGCATCACCGCGTCCGTGCCGTCCAACACCGCGTTGGCGACGTCGGAGACTTCCGCGCGCGTGGGTACGGGCGCATAGATCATCGACTCCATCATCTGCGTCGCGGTAATCACGAACTTGTTCGACTCGCGCGCCATACGAATCATGCGCTTTTGCAACGCGGGGACTGCGGCATTCCCCACCTCCACCGCGAGATCGCCGCGCGCGACCATGATGCCGTCCGACGCGTCGAGAATGCCTTGCAGCGCCGGAATGGCTTCCGCGCGCTCGATCTTGGCGATCATCTTCGGCTTGATGCCGTACGGTGCGCCGGCGATGTTCGCCAGTTGACGCGCCATTTCCATGTCGGTAGCGTTCTTCGGAAACGATACCGCGACGAAATCGACGCCGAGCGACATTGCCGTGCGGATGTCTTCCATGTCCTTGGCGGTCAGCGCGGGCGCTGACAGACCGCCGCCCTGGCGGTTGATGCCCTTGTTGTTCGACAGGTCGCCGCCGATCTTCACGATCGTATGGATCTCGTTGCCAATCACGCGCTGCACGTTCAGCACGATCAGGCCGTCGTTAAGCAGCAGCACGTCGCCCGGCTTCAGGTCGCGCGGCAGGTCCTTGTAGTCGAGGCCCGCGCGCTCCTGGTTGCCGAGCTCGCAGTCGGCGTCGAGGATGAACGGCTCACCCGAGTTGAGCGTGACCTTGCCGTTCTCGAATTTGCCGACCCGGATCTTCGGGCCTTGCAGGTCCGCCATGATGGCGACCTCACGGCCCGCCTGGCGAGCCGCCTCGCGCACGAACTCGGCGCGCTGGCGGTGGTCGTCCGCGGTGCCATGCGAGAAATTGAGCCGCACCACGTCGGCGCCTGCCTGAATCATTTGCAGCAGGATCTCCGGCGTGCTGGAAGCCGGTCCGATGGTAGCGACAATCTTGGTGGCGCGATGCATGAGTCTCCTCGTCTGGATGGGATCGCTGGAAAGAGCGCTGCGAGTCGGATGCGGAGGCTGCGCACCGAAAGATGGTGCCGGGGGCTGCGCGCCGGTTGAAACCAGCGTCGCTTTATGGGGTGAAGCGGTGTTCGACACCGGCACGCGAAGCGCCGGCGGGGTGGCGAGGGCGACTTCCGCCTCCGGGAGTTCCGCAGAGGGCGCGGCGGCTTCGTCCACTGCAATGCTGGACGATGCCGCCGAACCTTCCGCGGCGGTCGACTCCACGGAGGCGGCAGGCGCCTCGGTTACTTCTGAATCTGTTGCTGGCGGCGGAGCTTGTGCCGCCCCCGCCAGCGAGGTGGCCAGCGCGGCGGCAACCGTGCTGGCAAGCTCGGACTCCCTGGCTGCCGTGGCCGCGGCAGTGGCTGTAGCAGCGGCGGCCTCGCCAGAGCGCGCCGTGCGCTCCCCTGCCGTCGCTGCCGCGGTGTCGCGCGGCTTGCCGCTCTGACCGTTCGCTTTTGCGGACTTCGCCGTTGGGGAGCGCGTCGCCACGTTAAGCCCGCGATTCCAGAACTTCGACGGCCGGCAGCTTCTTGCCTTCGAGGAACTCGAGGAAGGCGCCGCCGCCCGTCGAGATATAGCTGACCTTGTCGTGGATGCCGTACTTGGCGATGGCAGCGAGGGTATCGCCGCCGCCCGCAATCGAGAACGCGGACGACCTTGCGATCGCGTCGGCCAGCGTTTTCGTGCCGTTGCCGAACTGGTCGAATTCGAACACGCCGACCGGGCCGTTCCACACCACGGTGCCGGCTTTTTCCAGTTGTGCGGCGAGCGTCTTTGCGGTTTCCGGTCCGATGTCGAGGATCATGTCATCGTCCTCGACGTCGGCGACGGCCTTCACTTCGGCCTTGGCGGTCGGCGAGAACTCCTTCGCCGTGACCACGTCGGTGGGGATGGGCACCGAGGCGCCGCGCGCCTTCGCTGCGTCGATAATGGCTTTGGCTTCGTTCACCAGATCGGCTTCGGCCAGCGATTTGCCGATCTTCAGACCCGCGGCCAGCATGAACGTATTGGCGATGCCGCCGCCCACGATCAGCTGGTCCACCTTCTCGGCCAGCGACTTCAGGATGGTCAGCTTGGTCGACACCTTCGACCCGGCGACGATCGCGACCAGCGGGCGCTTCGGCGCGCCGAGCGCCTTGCCGAGCGCTTCGAGCTCCGCCGCGAGCAGCGGACCGGCGCACGCCACCGGCGCATACTTGGCGATGCCGTGGGTGGTGGCTTCGGCGCGGTGCGCGGTGCCGAACGCGTCGTTCACGTAGATGTCGCAGAGCTTCGCCATTTTTTGCGCGAGCTCGTCGGAATCCTTCTTTTCACCCTTGTTCACGCGGCAGTTTTCCAGCAGCACGACCTGCCCCGGCGCGACGTTCACGCCGTTTTCCACCCAGTTGGCGACGAGCGGCACGTCACGCCCCAGCAGTTCCGCGAAGCGCTTCGCGACCGGCGCGAGCGAGTCTTCGGGTTTGAAATCGCCTTCGGTCGGACGGCCCAGATGCGACGTAACCATCACGGCAGCGCCCGCCTCGAGTGCGGCCTTGACGGCCGGCACCGAGGCGCGGATGCGGGTGTCTTCGGTGATGTTGCCTTGATCGTCCTGCGGCACGTTCAGATCGGCGCGGATGAACACTCGTTTGCCGGACAGCTTGCCTTCGGCGATCAGATCGGAGAGACGCAATACCTTGTTCATGGGCGTTTGTGGGCGAGTTGATGAGAAGGCGGTGGCGGACGGCGCACGCGGCTTTGAGCGCGCTGAACTGCAGCGCGTCGGCCAAGGCGGCTCCGCGAAGCGGGAGGCCGTCGGCAGGCCCGCGGCGCGGGCGCCACGCATCGGCGCGCTCATCCCGGAAAGCGGCATTTTAACTGATCCGAACTGCCTTCTGACCCGCACGCCGGCGAATCTCCCGTATTCGAATGCCGCGCGGCCTATGCTGCAACGCGGCATAACAGCCGCTGTCGCTCACGCCAGGAGGCGCAACAGTGTGAACACGACCATCCCGACAATGATGGTGCCTAGCATGGTGCGGCGCCACAAAAACCACGCGAGGCCCGCGAGCGTTGCATAGAACTCGTGATTCGACGGCGCGAACGAGAGACCCTCGGGCGTACCCAGCACGTCCGGCAAGACCACCGCGGCAAGCGCCGCAGCGGGCGCATAGCGCAGCATGCGCTGCACGCGGCCCGGCAAAACCGTGCGCTCGCCGCCGATTAGAAACATCGCGCGCGTCACGGCGGTGACGAAGGTCATGCCGAGAATGGCAAGCCAGACTTCCACAGAGGTCATTGCGGATCTCCCGCGCGACTGCGCAGGCGGCGCAAGTCGGCACGCTCGGCCATCAGGTCCGCGGCGCTGCCCGCGAGAATCGCGGCGATCACCGCGAGCGGCAGCCCGAGCCGGTACGGCAGGTCGAACGCGAGCAGCGCCACGATTCCCGCGATGCACACCGCCACTAGCGTGGAGCGCGTGGCGATAGCCGCCACCATGATCGGCAGAAGCGCGAGCGTGCCGGCGAGCCCGAGCCCCCAGTTGTCCGGAATCAGGCTGGCGAGCAGGATGCCCGCAATGGACGCCACCTGCCACGACAGCCAGCTGCACACCGCCATGCCCCAGAAGTACGCCTCCTTGCCCGGCACGTAACCAGTCGCGAAATTCTTCTTCACGAACAGCAGATAGATCACGTCGCCGTTGAAGTAGCCGAGCGCAACCCGCCGCCACATCGACAGATACGAAAAATGCGGAGCGAGGCCCACGCTGAAGATCACGAAGCGCAAATTGACCATGGTGGCCGTGAGAAGCACCGTCCAGACCGGCAGCTTGGCGGCGAGCAACGGCAGTACCGCCAGTTGCGACGAGCCGGCGTAGCACAGCAGCGACATCGCGAGCGCCTGCGGCAGCGTGAGCACCGACTTGCTCATCGCCACGCCGGTGACGAGGCCCCACGAGCAGATCGCCATGAGAGTAGGCGAATAGTCGCGGGCGCCCTCACGGAAGGCACGGCGATCGATATCTGACAGGCGAGCGAGCATGAGGCGGAAAGCGCGGGCGCCGAGGGCCGCGGTGGGAAAATGGGGAAAATCGGCGCCAGCTCGTCGAGCACGCGCTGGCGCATCCGGATACGAATTATGCGTGCGCCGAATTATAGCGCCCGACATGCGTCCCGATGCCCGTTTCGTGTGCAAATGACGCTAAAATAACGCTCTTCGCTGCACCCCCTCGGAAATTTCCAACGCATCGGCTTTCCGCGCGCCCGGCGCCTCGCGCGTCCACGGGCTTGGGGTCTCAACCAACACGCACCTGCTGGAGAACCGTATGTCAATGGCCGACCGCGACGGCAAGATCTGGATGGATGGCAAGCTGATCGACTGGCGCGATGCCAAGATCCATGTGCTGACCCACACGCTGCATTACGGCATGGGCGTTTTCGAAGGCGTGCGCGCCTACAAGACGGCCGACGGCGGCACCGCGATTTTCCGCTTGCAGGAACACACCAAGCGCCTTCTGAACTCGGCCAAGATTTTCCAGATGGACGTGCCGTTCGACCACGAAACGCTCGCCGCCGCGCAGCGCGAAGTGGTCCGCGAGAACAAGCTCGAGTCGTGCTATCTGCGCCCGATCATCTGGGTCGGCTCCGAAAAGCTCGGCGTGTCGGCCAAGGGCAACACCATCCATGTGGCGATTGCCGCGTGGCCGTGGGGCGCTTACCTCGGTGAAGACGGCATCGCCAAGGGCATTCGCGTGAAGACGTCGTCGTTCACCCGGCATCATGTGAACGTGTCCATGGTCCGCGCCAAGGCGTCGGGCTGGTACGTGAACTCGATTCTTGCGAACCAGGAAGCTATCGCCGACGGCTACGACGAAGCGCTGCTGCTCGACGTGGACGGCTACGTGTCAGAAGGCTCGGGCGAAAACTTCTTCCTCGTGAACAACGGCAAGCTGTACACGCCCGACCTGTCGTCGTGCCTCGACGGCATCACGCGCGACACGGTCATCACGCTCGCACGCGACATGGGCATCCCCGTGATCGAAAAGCGCATCACGCGCGACGAGGTCTACACCTGCGACGAAGCGTTCTTCACCGGCACCGCCGCCGAAGTCACGCCGATCCGCGAGCTGGACAACCGCACGATCGGCTCCGGCGCCCGCGGTCCGATCACGGAGAAGCTGCAATCGGCGTTCTTCGACATCGTGAACGGCAAGAGCGAAAAGTACGCACACTGGCTGACCAGGATTTAACGCGCATTGCGCCGCACGCACCCTGCATACAACGAGAAAGTCTCATGAGCGATATCAAGGAAATGCCGCTGGTCGAACTGACGGCAAAGGACCTCCCGGCGTACTGCCCGAACCCCGCCATGCCGCGCTGGAGTTCGCATCCGCGCGTCTTTATCGACGTTTCGCACGGCGAAGCACGCTGCCCCTACTGCAGCACGCGTTACAAGCTGCGCGACGGCGAAGTGATCAAAGGTCACTGAACCTCGCGCACTGAACGCGAGAGCCGTTCGCCGGCAGCGCAGGCTGTCGCGCCGATTGCTGCCTCGCCCGTCGTCAGGGGCTTTCGCCGGCGTTCGTAGCGGCGAGTTGCCCCTTTTCCCTTTATTTTTATTTATCCGAGGCACCCCGCGCATGACGCGCGAGGCGCTTCGTTTCGACACCGGACAATCACTCTGATGCGTCGCGCGTTGGTTATCGCACCGAACTGGATCGGTGACGCATTGATGGCGCAGCCGCTTTTTGCGCGCCTCGTGAAACTGCATCCCCGCGTCGCGATCGACGCGGTCGCGCCCTCCTGGGTCGCCCCCGTGCTCGAGCGCATGCCGGAGATCCGCGACGTCTACGCCACCGACCTCGCGCACGGCAAGCTGCAGATGCTGCGCCGCTGGCAACTTGCGAGCGACTTGCGCGACGTAGGCTACGACGCAGCCTACGTGCTGCCGAACTCGCTGAAATCGGCGCTGATTCCGTGGATGGCCGGCATTCGCCTGCGCATCGGCTATACCGGCGAAAGCCGCTACGGCCTCCTGAACGTGCGCCACGCGAATCCTCGCAAGGACGAGCGAGCGCCGATGGTGGGCCATTACGCCGCCCTCGCCTACGCCCCCGGCGCGAAGATTCCCGACGACCTGCCGATGCCGCGGCTCGACGCCGACCTGAACGAGGCGTCGCGCGTGTCGGCGCGTTTTAACCTCGACACGCGCGTGCCGTTGCTGGTGTTCTGCCCCGGCGCCGAATACGGCCCGGCCAAGCGCTGGCCGCCGGAGCATTTCGCCGCGCTCGCGCAAATGGTCGGCCAGTCGTTCCCGTACACGCAGATAGTCGCGCTCGGCTCGCCGAAAGACGCGCCGCTTGCGCAGGCCATCGCCGAGAAAGCGCCGAACGTGCGCAACCTGTGCGGACAGACTGCGCTTGGCGAAGCGTGCGCGCTCATCTCGCGGGCCAATGCGGTCGTTACGAACGATTCGGGGCTCATGCACGTCGCCGCCGCGCTGCGCCGGCCACTCGTCGCCGTCTACGGTTCCACGGATCCGCGCCACACGCCGCCCCTGTCGGAGCTTGCGAAGGTACAATGGCTTCATCTCGAATGCAGCCCCTGTTTTCAGCGCGAGTGTCCGCTCGGTCATCTGAACTGCCTCAAGCAGTTGAGCGCCGAGCAGGTTTTCGGCGATTTACGCGGCATGTTGCTCGCGCAACGCTGAGCCGCCCGACACTCGCACGCAACACCGCACGCCCCTGAGCGCGTCGCGTCATGTTCGCGCCTTGCGGCGCGGGCATTCTGGCGCTCGGGTGCAATTGTCCGGTGCTCCGGACTGCCCCGCTCACCGCTGCCTTGCAACCGCGCGCCGCGCACAAGAGACTGACGAGCCATGCCACGTTTTGCCCACATCTTCGAAGCCGCCGCCGATACCCTCAACGCCTATTACCAGGCCGTCGCCGAGGTCAATATCGACAGCCTGATGGGCCTGTGGATCGACGAAGAGTTCGTGAGCTGCATCTGCGCCGACGGCTCGCACCTGCACGGCCTCGACAGCATCCGCGCGGGCTTGCAGGTGCAGTTCGAAGCGGCGCCGGTCTCTATCGAACCGCTCGATATTCGCGTCTACGACAGTCTCGGCACCGTCGTCTACGCAATCGCGGAAGCGCATCGGCCTGTCGACCCGAAAGCCGCGCCCGCCATGGTGTTCACCACGTATGTGATGGTCCACGAGCGCGGCGAATGGCGCATCGCGCACATCCACGCGAGCCCCATGCCCAATGAAGCCGCCAGCCAGTTTGCGACCAAGATGCGGCATGGCCAGGGGTCGCTCCACTGACGCGCGGCGGGCCGCCAACGCTTTCGCGCTGAATTTCGCTTTCGAACCGGCATGAGCACGCCCCGCAGCAACTCAGGTTGCCCAACGACACCCGAGCACGCCGCCACTTCGGGCGCAGGCGGTGTCGAGGCCGCTATCCAGTCCACCATCGACGCCACCATCAACGCGGGCCTCTCAGCCGCCAAAGACCTGCTCTACCGCGCGCCGCTGTGGTTGCCGAACAGGCATGTGCAGACCATCGTGCCGTCGCTGTTCGCCCGCCGTCCGGCCGTGTCGTTTCGCCGTGAGCGCTGGGATACACCCGACGGAGACTTCATCGACGTCGACTGGGTCCGGCACGACAATCCGCCGGCCTCGGCCGTGACAGGCGACGCCGGGCGCCAGCTTCCCGCCGCCGACGCGCCGTTGCTCGTTCTGTTTCACGGTCTGGAAGGCAGCTCCGCCTCGCATTACGCATCCGCGCTGATGGCCGCCGCGCGCGACTATGGCTGGCACGGCGTCGTGCCGCACTTTCGCAGTTGCAGCGGCGAGCTCAATCGCCTGCCGCGCTTCTATCATCTCGCGGACAGCAACGAAGTGGATTGGATCCTGCGGCGCCTGCGCGCGGTGCATCGCGGGCCATTGGTAGCCGCGGGCGTGTCGCTCGGGGGCAACGTGCTGTTGCGCTGGCTCGGCGAGCGGCGCGAGGACGCCGCGACGGTGGTTGCCGGCGCCGCCGTGATCTCCGCGCCCATCGATGTGCACGCCGGCGGCCACGCGTTGTCGCAAGGCCTCGGCATGATTTACACGCGCAATTTCCTGAAGACGCTCAAGCACAAGGCCGGGCAGAAGCTGGCGCAATTCCCGGGCCTCTTTGACCGCGATGCAATGCTCGCGAGCCGTACCATGTACGAGTTCGACAACGTGGTCACAGCGCCGCTGCACGGCTTTCGCGACACCGACGAGTACTGGAGCGTGGCCACCACGCGCCCCTTGCTGCCGCACATCGAGGTGCCCACGCTGGTGCTGAATGCGCGCAACGATCCCTTCCTGCCGGCAAGGGCGTTGCCGTCACGGCATCAGGTGTCGGCGGCGGTGGAACTCGATCAGCCGAGGCACGGCGGGCACGCCGGCTTCATGACCGGACCGTTTCCCGGCCGGATCGACTGGCTGTCGCGGCGCGTGTTGAGCTTTCTGGAGCAACACGTCGATCATGGATGACATCGTCAAGCAGGCCTTGGCCAAATGGCCAAACGTTCCCAGTTGCACCGGCTGGCTGATGCTCGACCGGCGCGGCCAGTGGCGCATGCGCGACGAAGCCGCGCAGGCGAGCGGCTCGCCGGGCGTGCCGATCCGCCACGAGGCGCTGCTCGGCTTCATCAACCGCAACTACGAGTGTGACGAGGGCGGGCAATGGTTCTTCCAGAACGGCCCGCAGCGGGTGTATGTGGAACTGGGCTACACGCCGTGGGTGGTGCGTTTGTCGGTCGAGGCGAGCGGCGCGCTCGCGTTGACAGATCAGGCGGGCAACCGTTTCGAACCCTCGGCCGTTTATGCCGACGACGAGGGCAACATTCTGTTCGCCGGCGCCTCGGGTCCCGCCGGCGCTTCGGAAGCGTCGGATCTAAGCGCGCCACCGCGAATCGCCGTGTTGCACGATCACGACCTGAACGTATTCGCCGATCACACGACGCTCGCCGACGATTCCGCGAGCGGCGAGCTTCACTGGAATGGCGGCGCGACCTTGCCGCTTCAGCCTATACGGCGCGAAGCAGTCGCGGCGCGCTTCGGTTTTGTCGGGAGCCCGGCGGCTAACGTGTGAGGCGCGAGTCCCGCGGGAAAGCAGCTTCTCCGCGAAAACGCTTGCGGCAGTGGGTTAATCGCTGCTCGCGCAGCAATGCTGGTGTCGCCGCCCAGCGCCGCAGTGCTGAGGCGGTTCGCGGCTAGCTCTTTTCATCGAGCCGCTCTTCCTTGTAGCGGTTTTCCATTTCGTGCAGCCTCGCGTCGACGGTGGCAAGGTCGTAATAGCCGATCGTCTTCATGTCGCGCGCGTCCTTCAATTGACGGATCGCCGAGGGCCACGCACCTTCGAGCGCGAACTTTTCGGCGAGCGCTCGATGACGCGTGAGCGCATCGCCCGAACCGGCGCTCGCCTGCGCGAGGTACAGCCACCATGCGGGCTGATCGGGCTGCGCCCGCGTCTCTTTTTGGGCCAACGCCTGCGCCTCGGCAAAACGCTTCAGGCTCAGCAAGGTGCGAATATGCATGTCGATGGCGGCGTTCGATTGCGGCCAGCGTGTCTGCGCGAACTCGGCAAGACGCAGGGCGTCCTGGTCGCGCCCGGCACGGCGTGCGATGTCGGCGGCGAGCACGTCGAGACTTGGCGAGCTGCGCGCGGCGTCACCTTCCGCCTGCGCACCGGCCGAAAACGCGGCACGCGACGCAGCAAGCGACTGAGCCGCGTCGTCGTAGCGTTCGAGCAGCATCTGGCCATATGCGATGCCGTACCAGTTCGCAGCCACATTCGGCGCCGTGCGGTCCTCAATCTCCGAGCGCAGCCGCGAGATCTCGTCGGCGTACTCGCTGCGCGAGCGGTCCTGCAACAGGCGAGCCCGCGCGCGCACGAAGCCATATTCACTCGCCTGATGCGGTTGCCGGTAAGGCGCGCGCCGCGCGCGGTCTTCCATGTCGGCAATCCGCTCGCCGGTCAGCGGGTGCGTGCGCGCATAGGCCGGAATGCCGGTGTCGCTCATCGACGCCCGGTCAAGGCGGCCGAAGAACGTGGTCATCGCGTACGGGTCGTAGCCCGCGCCCGCAAGCAGCAAAAAGCCGACGCGGTCCGCCTCGTGTTCGGCCGAACGCGAAAAGCGCAGCTGGTTGTCTACCGCATAGGCCTGGCCACCTATCGCAATCGCACTGCCCAGGTCGCCGCTATGCGCGAGCACGCCCGCGAGCACGCCGAACAGCATGCCGGCGAGGGCCGCATAGCCGCTGCGCTCGCCGGTCGTGATCATCCGCGAGATGTGGCGTTGCAGGACGTGGCCCATCTCGTGGCCGAGCACGGACGCGAGTTCGGATTCGGTTTGCGTGGTGACGATCAGCCCCGTGTTGACGCCGATGAAACCGCCGGGCAGCGAAAACGCGTTGATCTGCGGGTCGCGCACCGCAAAGAGGTCGAAGTCGGGCCGGTACCCGCCGATATAGAGCGCGTTGGCCGCTGCCGCGAGTTTCCCCGCGACCGAGTTCAGATAGTCGCGCACTAGCCAGTCGTCGAGATAGTCGGGGTCGCGGCGCAATTCGCGCATCACGCGTTCGCCGAGTTTGCGCTCTGCTTGCGGCGTCAGCGTCCCGGCGCCGCCGCTGCCGAGGTCGGGCAATTGTTGCGCGGTAATCGGCGCTCGCCAGCCGCCGTTGCCACCGCTGTTGTCAATGCCGTTGCCACTGCTGGCGCCACGGTTCAACGCAAAGTTGCCGGAAAAGCGGCTTTGCGCGCCGCCGTACACGCCGAACACGCCTTGGGCGATGTCGGGTGGCACCAGCGGATCCGCATACGACTCCACCGGCCCGCTGACGAGCGGCGGCTCCGCGGACTGCGCGGCAGGCGCGGCACCGGAGGCGGCGCGAGCCTGCGCCGACGCAGCAGGCGGCACCGCAAGCGCGATACACAGCAACGCAGCAGGAAACCGTTTCGGACGCATTGCGAGTTCGTGTGACGGAATCGGATAGCGATGCCCGCCGCTCTCATCAACGCAATAAGATAGCGGACAAGGTGCAATTGTAATCAGTGAACGCGCGTGTGAGGCGTGCGCGGGTGCGCCGCGTAGCCGTGTAGCCGTGTAGCCGTGTAGCCGTGTAGCAGCGTAGCCACGTAGCCGCGTAGCCGTAGCCGTAGCCATAGCGATAGCCGCACCGCACCGCACCGCACCGCACTGCTATGATAGGCGCCCTCTGAAGGAGCCAACCATGCCTGACCTCACTCATTTCGACGCTGCCGGCAAGGCGCACATGGTGGACGTCGGCGGCAAGCAGGAGACCAAACGCATTGCCATCGCGCGAGGTTCGATCCGCATGCTGCCGGAAACGTTCGTGCTGATTCGCGACGGCAACGCCAAAAAGGGCGACGTGATCGGCATCGCGCGCATTGCCGCGATTCAGGGCGCCAAGCGCACGGCCGATCTGATTCCGCTGTGTCATCCGCTCGCGCTGACACGCGTGAAGGTGGACTTCGAGCTGGACGACAAACTGCCCGCCGTGCACTGCACCGCGCAGGTCGAAACGCTAGGCAGAACCGGAGTCGAAATGGAAGCGCTCACCGCCGTGCAGGTAGGGCTGCTGACGGTGTACGACATGTGCAAGGCGGTGGATCGGGGCATGACCATCACCGATGTGAAGGTGATGGAAAAGCATGGCGGGAAGTCGGGGGATTGGGTGGCGCAGTGACCGCTGGCGGTCACACTCCTCGCGCTCACACTCTTTCAGGTGCCGGCTCGGTTCTACGAAAAGCGCGGCTTACTCCTCGTCGTCTTCCTGGACGTCGCCCGAGGGCATGCCGTAGCGCTTGACCAGCTCGGCCTTGAAGCCTGCGAGCGTTTTCTGTTCATCGCAGAGTTGATACAGATAGCTCAACTGCGACGGCCAGTCTTTCAGCTCCTCGGCGAAGATTTTCAGCCGCTCGACGGTATCGAAGGCGGCGGCCGTGTCGCCACTTAACGCCTGTAGCACCGCATAACGACGCAGCACCGTCTCGCCCGGCAGGAGCGCCATCGCCTGACGGTGCATTGCCAGCTTGTGTTGAAGGTCCATCGAGTTCATCGGCAAAAGCGTTGCCATGCCGTACCCACCCCATGCCCTGAACAGGAACGACGGTTCAGCGCGATATTGCTCAGCGGGCCGGGAGCCGTAGTACAGCACTTCCGCGCGCGCGTAATCGCGATACACCGGATACAGCGCGGCAATGCTGCCGAACACGATCGCAGCGAACACGCCGAATGACAGCCGCGCGGGCACGAGCCGCAGCGGACGTGTCTCGAGCAACCCGAACACAAACATGGCAGGCAGCAGGAAGAACATGTACTGCTGTGGATATTCGACGAGCGCATGCATGACGAGCACGCCAATCAGCGCAATGCCGAACACGCGGGCCGCGCTTTGCGGCGCACGCACGACGCGCACGAGCCACGCAACGAGGCCGAACAGCACGATCGCGAGGCCGATCAGACCGGTCTTCGCGAGCAGGTCGATAAAAATGTCGTGCGAGTTGTTGGCGATCTCCACGCCGCCGAGCGTCTTCGCGAACTGGTACTGATAGCTCGGAAACTCGCCCCAGCCGACACCTAGCAGCGGATGCGTGCGGAACATCGTCCAGCCGTATTTCCACAGCGCGAGCCGCGGCGCGATCTGGCCGGCGTCCTTGAAGCGGTCCGCCGCGGACTGCCCGAGCTCGAGGTGATAGCGCACATTGGCCCAACGAATCAGCGCATTGACGACGAAGAACAGCACCGCAAGCGCAAGCGGAATAAGCCATTGCCGATGGCTGCGGCGCAGCTGCGGTTCGGCGCGCGTTTGTACCAACGCCATCCAGAACCCGGCCACGACGATCACGCCCATCTGCAGCCACGGACCACGCGAAACGGTCAACGCGAGCCCCACCGCGAAAATGGTCGACGCGAGCGCCCAGATCGCGACGGCGATCCGGCGTGTCTGCACGAGGTACAGCGCGCCCGCCATCGCGAACGCGATGTAGGTGGCGAGGTGATTCGCCTGCGCCATGTTGCCGAATGGCCGACGCTCCACCGTCACGTTATACGCGACGACGAGCGGCGACACGCGCGCCTCGAGATGAAAGAGCTGAATGACCTGGCAGAACACCGCAAACAATCCGCCAACAACGAGTGCGCAAGCCGCCCAGCGCAACGCGTTTTCACCGAGCTTTGCGCGCGCGAAGCCATAGCCCGCATGCGTCGCCATGAAGGCGGCCAGCAGGAAACCGCCGCCGAGCCAGTTCATCGACGGCTGCGAGACCGGCAGCAATACCGATTGCGCGACCAGCAGCAGGCCGAACAGCAACGGCACAAGTGCCACCACAGGCGAAGCAAAAGCCACGCGAGGCTGCGAGCCCGCCACCAGCAGGACCACGCCGGCGCCCATCAGCAGGTACAGCGCGAGGGCTGTGAATTCGGCGTAGAACGTTGGAATCGGGTACGTGTGGTTGACGACTGCATAAGGCAGCACCAACGCGAGAGCCAACAGAACGAGAGAAAGGTAGCGCGCGAAAGGTGTGGGCATCGAGTAAGCGGGTGGGCGTCAGCAACCGGCGCACTATACAAAAAATTCCTTCTTCTGTGCGCCGGCTGGCCTGAAATATCCCGAAAATCATCGATTTACGCGCGAATCGTTAGCTTCTGGCGCGTGTCGCATGTGCGGCGCGTGCGGCGCGTGCGGCGCGTGCGGCGCGTGTGGCGCGTGTGGCGCATGTCCCGCATGTCCTGCACGTCCCACATGTCTCGCATGTCCCACATGTCCCGCATGTCGCGCGTGTGCCCCAGACGACGCACGTCACCCAGGATCGCGCTGGTCACGCGCGTCACTCATGTCGCGCATGTCGCGCAGATCACGCACATGACGCAGCGTCAGTTTCGTCAGCTGCGTCACGCGCGACACTCCGGCGGCGCGAGGTTCGAGGGCAGCGTGGGCGCCTGCGCGGGAGTCGGCCCCGCACCTGGCGCAGGCAACGACGACGCGGTCTTGCCGCCAGCGAAGCATTCCCACGCGAGCGCGCCCGCCTGGACCGAGCCCTTCGTCAATGCGACGCGCGCCGTGGGCGCATCGATGTTGTCAGGCACCGACGGCACGAGCGTGATTGTGTTGGAACCGGCCGGCGCAACACGCGTCGTAAAGGCGACAGTGATCTGGCCGCTGTCGTCGTCGATACGAACTGATTCCACGTTGCGGGTGGCCGGCGGCGACGCGTAGCCTCCGCCGAACGCGTTGCCGCTCGCTGCGTTTTCCGAAACGGCGAGTCTCGCCGAGGCCGCGAGCGACAGGCCCTCGCCCACGCGGCTGCGCGCAAGATAGTCCTGGTACGCGGGAATCGCATAGGCGGCAATCACGCCCACAATAGCCAGCACGATCATCAGCTCGATAAGCGTGAAGCCGAAACCGAGGCGCGAGCCGACACGGCGACACGCTCGCGCGAATCTCGCGGACCAGCGCGTTCGCGCAGGCCGCAAGTGCGCCCGGGCGGCGTGCGAATAAGGGGAAGAGGGCAAGGTAACGATCATCAGCAGGCTCCTGAAACGAAAAGCGCCTGCTCCGCGAATCGGGAACAGGCGCTTGCATCGTAGCGAGCGACGCTCGTATCAGACAGTCAGCCAGATGGCTAACGTCGAGGTCTCAAAACTCATGCTCTGCCCGGCTTCAGGCCGCCGCGGACCGTGCGTTGCGGCGCTTGATCACATAGCCAAGGATTACGACGAAGAGCGCGCCTGCAACGCTCATCCCATATTCGGCGAGCGGCGTGTCGAGGACCGGCCAGCGGTCGCCGGCAGGATCGTTGACGATCAGCCCGCCCGCGATCCAGCCAAGCAGTGCTGCGCCCAACGTGATGACGATAGGGAAACGGTCCAGCAGCTTGAGTACGAGCTGGCTGCCCCACACGATCAGCGGAATGCTCACTACCAGACCGAAGATCACCAGCGCAAGGCGATGCTCCGGGTCGGCGGCCTCGGCCGCGCCCGCGATCGCGATCACGTTGTCTAGACTCATGACGGCATCCGCGACGATGATCGTTTTGATCGCCGAGACCAGCTTGTCGGCAGGCTTCACGTTCTCATGCGCGTCGTGCGCCGGCGCCATCAGACGCACGCCGATCCACAGCAGCAGCAGCCCGCCCGCGAATTTCAGCAAGGGCACGTCGAGCAACGCGACCGCGAACGCAATCAGGATGACGCGCAGCAGAATCGCCCCTGCCGTGCCCCACAGCACGCCCTTGGTGCGCTGCGCAGGCGGCAGGTTGCGGCAGGCGAGCGCGATCACGACGGCGTTGTCGCCACCGAGCAGGATGTCGATGACAATAATCTGGAAGACTGCGCCCCAGTGGAGCGTGGCGAGGAACTCGAGCATGAGCGAAAGAATAAGAAGAAACAGGAGGCGCGGCCAATAAAAAAGCGGAGGAGTGTTTCACTCCCCCGCTTTGAGCCGCACGCTAACGAAAGGATCTCGTAAGCGTATCAAAAAAGGCGCCGCAACTGGGCGCCAGTTTCGATTTACAACATCGCCTTCAGAAGACGCGCCATTTCCGACGGGTTCTTCGTGACCTTGATGCCGCAGGCGTCCATGATTTCCAGCTTGGCTTCAGCCGTATCCGCACCGCCCGAGATCAGCGCGCCGGCGTGGCCCATGCGCTTGCCCGGAGGCGCCGTAACGCCGGCGATGAAGCCGACCACCGGCTTCTTCATGTTGTCCTTGATCCAGTGCGCCGCATTCGCTTCGTCCGGACCGCCGATCTCGCCGATCATGATGACGGCGTCCGTATCCGGATCGTCGTTGAACATCTTCATCACGTCGATGTGCTTCAGACCGTTGATCGGGTCGCCGCCGATACCGACTGCCGACGACTGACCGAGACCGATCGCCGTCAACTGGCCGACTGCTTCGTACGTCAGCGTGCCCGAACGCGACACGACGCCGATGCGGCCCTTGCGGTGAATGTGACCCGGCATGATGCCGATCTTCAGTTCGTCCGGCGTGATCGTGCCCGGGCAGTTCGGTCCGAGCAGCAGCGTCTTGCGGTTTTCGCGACGCATACGGTCCTTGATCTCGATCATGTCGCGCACGGGAATACCTTCCGTGATACAGATCGCGAGATCCAGATCGGCTTCGACCGCTTCCCAGATTGCAGCAGCAGCGCCTGCCGGCGGAACGTAGATCACCGACACGGTTGCGCCCGTTTCAGCCTTGGCTTCCGCGACGCTCGCGTAGATCGGAATGCCTTCGAAGTCTTCGCCGGCACGCTTCGGGTTCACGCCTGCCACGTAGGCTTCGCGGCCGTTTGCGTATTCACGGCAAGCACGCGTGTGGAACTGACCGGTCTTGCCGGTGATGCCCTGCGTGATGACCTTGGTGTCTTTGTTAATCAGAATCGACATGTATTGACCTCTGTTCGTTTGGCGCCGCCCGGTGGCGTGACGCGGCGAAATGTTCTTCGCCCGCGCCGCTCATGCAGCACACGGGCGGCGCCATTCGTAATCCTGGTTAATCCTCGTAAGTGCGCTCGGAGTCTGGCTTACGCCTTACCCGCAGCAGCCGCGACGACCTTCTGAGCCGCTTCTTCCATGCTGTCGGCCGAAATGATCGGCAGGCCGGATTCAGCGAGCATCTTCTTGCCCAGGTCTTCGTTGGTGCCCTTCATGCGGACCACGAGCGGCACCTTGAGCGACACGGCCTTCGACGCCGCGATCACGCCTTCCGCGATCACGTCGCAACGCATGATGCCGCCGAAGATGTTGACCAGAATTGCGGTCAGGTTCGGGTTCTTCAGCATGATCTTGAAGGCTTCCGTGACCTTCTCCGTCGTGGCGCCGCCGCCCACGTCGAGGAAGTTCGCCGGTTCGCCGCCGAACAGCTTGATGGTGTCCATCGTCGCCATTGCGAGGCCCGCGCCGTTCACCAGACAGCCGATGTTGCCGTCGAGCGAGATGTACGCGAGGTCGAACTTCGACGCCTCGACTTCAGCCGGATCTTCTTCGTCCAGATCGCGGTACGCGACGATTTCCGGATGACGGAACAGCGCGTTCGAGTCGAAGTTGAACTTGGCGTCGAGCGCGATGACCTTGCCGTCGCCGGTCAGGATCAGCGGGTTGATTTCGGCGAGCGACGCGTCGGTTTCCCAGAACGCCTTATAGAGGCCTTGCAGGATGGCGCGCGCTTGCGGAATCGAAGCGTCGGGCACGCCGATCTTCTTCGCGAGGTCGTCTGCTTCCGCGTCCTTCAGGCCGGTCGACGGGTCCACGGCAACCTTGTGGATCAGCTCGGGCGTCTTTTCCGCGACTTCTTCGACGTCCATGCCGCCTTCGCTCGAGGCCATCACGACGATCTTCTGCGAAACGCGGTCGATCACGAGGCCGACATACAGTTCCTTCTTGATGTCAGCGCCTTCTTCGATCAGCAGACGGTTCACCTTCTGCCCTTCCGGACCGGTCTGGTGCGTGACGAGCTGCATGCCGAGGATCTGGTTCGCGTACTCGCGAACCTGGTCCAGCGACTTGGCAACCTTCACGCCGCCACCCTTGCCACGGCCACCCGCGTGGATCTGAGCCTTCACGACCCAAACCGGGCCGCCGAGCTCTTCCGCGGCCTTGACCGCATCATCCACCGAGAAGACCGGCTTGCCGCGCGGTACCGCGACGCCGAATTTCCGCAGGATTTCCTTACCCTGGTACTCGTGAATCTTCATGCGTGATTCCCTTCAGTCTGAGAGTTGGATTAAACATCGCTTCCGCTACCGTCCAACATGCCGGGCGCATTGCCCCTGCCTTCGTGGCGGGCCGCCCCGTTGTCTGGCGATGCCGGGCGGTCAGCTGGGCGTGGCGCATGGCCATACCAGCGCGGGTAAAACTGCTGCACTGCCTCCCCGTCGAAACGCAGCGCCTGGCAGCGTCCCAACTGGAATGGCGGTTTATCGTTTAAACGTTCGGCATTCCCGTCGGCCGACCCGTTTTCCGAACTTGCACTGCCGCCTTGCGTGTCGTCACCGGTGTTCCAAACGTCGCCGGCAAACGCCTGGATAGCGGCGGTTGGCAGGATCGCGCACAACTCCGTGAGATGCGTGCAGCCGGCCGTGCCGGCCAGCAAACGGGCAGCATCGCGACGGAAGTTGTGGAACAGATTGAGCCCGATGAGGGCACGGTAGGCGGGATTGCTGGCTTGGCAGAGCCCAGGATAGGGCACCCAGTCGGACGACGCCTCGGCGTCGACGACATTGAGCTTGCGATCGATGGTGATGCGAAGCCAGAGTTCATGGATCGGTTGACCATTGGGCCGGACGCCCGACGCAAGTACCACGTCGCGTGGCTTTTCGTCGGTCAGGCACGCTTCCACATCCCACAGGCCGTCGTCTCGCTCATAAGCTTCCGCTCGGATTGCGCGGCGATGGCGCAATTGACGGGACACTGGCGAGGAAAGCGGCATGCGGAAAGGAAAGGCCGAATTGGAAAACGCGTGAATTTTAGCATACTGGGTATTCGAGACAGCCCGGAATGCGGCGGAGACGGCCTCCGGCCGGTTATCGGCGGGGTTATGGCCGGGATGGCCGGTGCAGGGATAGTTGGCTCGCCACTGCCGGCGACGCGCTTTGCTGCTATTGCACCGCTGGCGTGCCGCCGATTCACCTGAATCGCCACGCTATTGCGGTGCTATTCGCCGCTCCACTCTTCGTCGATACCCTTGAGAATTTTGCCGATCGTCGCGCCCGAAAAACCGCGCGACGCGAGAAAGCGCGCCTGCTTCGCGCGCTCAGCCGGGGTTTGCGGAAGCTGACCGAATTTCTTACGCCACACAGCCTGAGCGCGCGCCAGTTCGGTTTCGCGCAGCTGAGCGCTCGCCTCCTCGACCAGCGCCTGATCTACCGCGTGCTGCTTCAATTCGCCGACGATCCGGCTCGCGCCAAGCCGCGACGAGCGGCGATGGATGAGGCTTTCGGCAAACCGCGAATCGGACAGCCAGTTCTCGGCCTCCAACGTGTCGAGCAGCGTATCGAGAGAGTCGCTTTCTTCGACGAAGGGTTTCAGCTTGCGCGCGAGTTCGCTGCGGCTGTACTCACGACGCGACAGATAGCCGAGCGCACGCCCTTTGAGGGAACGTGCGGGGCGCGCGGATTTTTTCGACTGGCTTAGGCCCGGCAGGGAGGCGCCAGGCTGACCGGTGCCACGAGGCGCGCTGGTGCGATCGAAGTCGGTGGGTTCGCCGGGAGCCTGGGGGTTGCCGGGGGTGTAAGCGTTGCCGGGAGTGTAGGCGTTGTCGGGGGCGCCGCGAGAGCCCAGGGAATTGCGGAAGCCAGATGAGCGAGATGAACCGCGTGCGCCGGACGAACCACGTGCACTCGAGGAGCCACGTGAGCGCGTATAGACAGGCTCCGCCGACTCGCCAGACTGCGTTTCGGGAAATTGACCGCGCCGCGGAGCACCACCTGCGGCGCGATCATGTGCGTCGAACGACTCGAAGGGATCGAAGGGATCGAGAGGAGCGGGAGGGTCAAACGGATCCGAGGGGCCGGACCGATCCGAGGAATGCGACGAATGTGAGGAACACGACGAATACCAAGAGGCCGGCACATGCGCTGACGCTGACCGATGCGCCGACCGATCCGCTGCCCGCTCCGGGGGCTCCACTGAAGAATCGCTGTCATCACGCGGGCCGCCCGTGTTGCGTCCGGTGTCGGACAAAGGCCGGCCCTTGCGTATCACGGGGTGATTACTCTTCGTCCGCGACTTCCGCGCCTGCGCCGGTCACTGCCTCGGCCATGGCGTTCACGCCCAGCGATTCGCGGATGCGGTTTTCGATTTCACGAGCGATGTCCGGATTCTCGCGCAGGAATTCACGCGCGTTGTCCTTACCCTGGCCAATACGCTCGCCGTTATAGCTGTACCAGGCGCCGGCCTTGTCGACGATCTTGGCTTGCACGCCCAAGTCGATGATTTCGCCCTGACGCGAGATACCCTCGCCGTACAGAATGTCAAAAATCGCCTCGCGGAACGGCGGCGAAACCTTGTTCTTCACGACCTTGACGCGCGTTTCGTTGCCGATTACTTCGTCGTTCTTCTTGATCGAGCCGATACGGCGAATATCCAGACGCACCGACGCATAGAACTTCAGCGCGTTACCGCCGGTGGTGGTTTCCGGATTGCCGAACATCACGCCGATCTTCATGCGGATCTGGTTGATGAAGATCACGAGGCAATTCGTACGCTTGATGGTACCCGTCAGCTTGCGCAGCGCCTGCGACATAAGACGCGCTTGCAGACCCGGCAGCGAGTCGCCCATTTCACCTTCGATTTCCGCCTTCGGCACGAGCGCCGCGACCGAGTCGATCACGATCATGTCGATGGAGCCCGAGCGCACCAGCGCGTCAGCAATTTCCAGAGCCTGCTCGCCCGTGTCCGGCTGCGAAACCAGCAGGTCGCTCACATTTACGCCGAGCTTGCCCGCATATTGAATGTCCAGCGCGTGCTCCGCGTCGATAAACGCCGCCGTGCCGCCGAGTTTTTGCATTTCGGCGATCACCTGGAGTGTCAGCGTGGTTTTACCCGACGACTCCGGACCGTAGATTTCGACCACGCGGCCGCGCGGCAAACCGCCGACGCCAAGCGCGATATCGAGGCCGAGCGATCCCGTGGAAACGACCTGGATGTCTTCGACCACCTCACCTGCGCCGAGCCGCATGACCGACCCTTTGCCGAACTGCTTTTCGATCTGCGCGAGGGCGGCAGCGAGTGCCTTGCTCTTTTCAGCAGTCAGTCCAGCCGAGCCTTTCTTGCTTTCTTCCATGAATCGTCCTTTGCTATGATGAACGGCGTCTGAGGCAGATGTGTGGTCCACTGTGAGAGGACAGCACACGAAACTCAGACACTGTATAAAAAAACAGTGGTTTTGGCAAGTGCGATTCTCAAGCGAACGCGCATTTTTACTATCGCCCTGCCCAGCCCACCCACAATAATTTTCGGAGACCGCTGTGCGCCGCGGGGACACCCAAGGTGCCGGCCAACGCCCTGAGCTGGCGCATCATGCGAATTCTGATTGCCGAAGACGACAGCATACTCGCGGACGGTCTGGTTCGATCACTCCGCCAATCGGCCTATGCTGTCGACCACGTGAAGAACGGCGTGGAGGCCGACACCGCGCTGTCCATGCAAAGTTTCGACCTGCTGATTCTCGATCTCGGCCTGCCGCGCATGTCCGGGCTAGAGGTGCTGCGGCGCCTGCGCGCCCGCAATTCGAATCTGCCCGTGCTGATTCTCACCGCGGCGGACAGCGTCGACGAACGCGTCAAGGGCCTCGATCTCGGCGCGGACGACTACATGGCCAAGCCGTTCGCGCTCAATGAACTGGAAGCCCGCGTGCGGGCGCTGACGCGCCGCGGCGCGGGCGGCGGCCCGACCGTCGTGCGGCATGGCTCGCTGTCGTTCGATCAGGTGGGCCGGATCGCCTATATCAACGACCAGGTGATAGACCTGTCGGCGCGCGAGCTCGGCCTACTCGAAGTGTTGCTGCAGCGGATCGGCCGGCTGGTGTCGAAGGAACAACTGGTCGACCATCTGTGCGAATGGGGCGAGGAAGTCAGCAACAACGCAATCGAAGTGTACGTGCACCGGCTGCGTAAGAAGATCGAGCCGAGCGGCGTACGCATCATCACCGTGCGTGGGCTCGGTTACTGCCTCGAAAAGGCGGTCGTGTCCGCGAACGTCAACACGAACGCCACCGCGAGCGCCAATGCAAGCGGCACTGCAAACGCCAACGCAGACGCCGCCGCGCCCGCGTCCAACGGCCCCGAGCCGGCGCCTTCGCCCTCCTCGCCAACGCAGACGCCGTCGGGCGCCATGCCGGCGAGCCACCACTACAAATAGAGCACGCCCATGTCCGCACGCGCAGATCGCGCGGCGGCTCGCGCGGCGGGCCTCGACGAGGCGCGCGACGAGCGCTACGCCAATCCGTTCGCCCCGCCCGACGAATCCGAAGCTGTCGCCGAGGCGCGCCCGCGTTCGCTGTTCGGCGAAATTCTCGACTGGATGCTGGCGCCGCTGCTGCTGCTCTGGCCGATGAGCCTGGCAGTCACCTATCTGGTCGCGAAGTCCATCGCCAACGGGCCGTTTGACCGCGCGCTCGAAACCGACGCCTACGTGCTCGCGCGTCAGATTCACCCGGTCAACGGCGTGGCGGAACTGACGCTGCCCGATTCCACGCGCGACTTTCTGCGCACCGACAATGTAGACAGCGTGTTTTACCAGGTGCTCGGCACGCGCGGCGAGCTGGTGGCCGGCGAGCGGGACATGCCGCTGCCGCACGAAGACGACCGGCCGCAACCGGGCCTCGTCGCTTTCCGCGACGACATGCTGCGTGGCAACGACATCCGCGTGGCCTATACGACAGTCGAGTTCCCGCAGACGCCCGGCGCAGAGCCGGTGCTCGTGCAGGTGGCGGAGACGCTCGACAAGCGCAGCCAGCTCGCCAACGACATCATCAAGGGCGTGATCCTGCCGCAGTTCGTGATCCTGCCGCTCGCCATCCTGCTAGTGTGGTTTGGCCTCTCGCGCGGCCTCGCGCCACTGCATGCGCTGCAGGCGCACATTCGTGCGCGGCGCCCGGACGACCTGTCGCCGCTCGAGGCGCGGCGCGCGCCGCCGGAAATCGAGCCGCTCGTCACTTCCTTCAATGACCTGCTGACGCGCCTCGAACAGAACATGGAGCTGCAAAAGCGCTTTATCGCCGACGCCGCGCATCAGATGAAAACGCCGCTCGCCGGCCTGCGCACCCAGGCGGAGCTCGCGCTGCGGCAGGACGCGTCGGCGGAGGTGCACCGTTCGCTGGAACAGATCGCGACCAGTTCGGAGCATGCGGCCCGGCTCGTTACGCAGTTGCTCGCGCTCGCGCGCGCTGAAAACCGTATGTCCGGGCAGATCTTCACGCCGGTGGAAGTGACGGAGGTTGCCCGCAACGCCGTGCGCGACTGGGTGCAGGCCGCGCTCGCCAAACAGATGGATCTCGGCTACGAAGCGCCGGAGGAGCCCGTCGAAGTGGACGGCAATCCGGTCATGCTGCGCGAGATGCTGTCGAACCTGATCGACAATGCGATTCGCTACACGCCGGCGGGCGGCCGCATCACCGTGCGGGTGAGGCACGACGTGGCCGCGCGGCTCGTGCATCTGGAAGTGGAGGACACCGGGCTCGGCATTCCGGTAGCCGAGCGCTCGCGCGTCATCGAGCGCTTTTACCGGATTCTCGGCCGCGAAGGCGACGGCAGCGGCCTGGGGCTTGCCATCGTGCGCGAAATCGCCACCATGCACGGCGGCGAACTGACCATCGAGGACAACGTCTATCAGACCTCCCCGCGGCTCGCGGGCACCCTCGTGCGCGTCAGTTTGCATGTGCTCGAGCGGGGGCAGGACTTACCCTAACGCGAACCGACGCCCCCAAGCCTGAAATTGCGCGTTGGAGCGCGTTGAAAACAGTTGCGCCAATAACCCGCGCAGTTCCCCGCGAGTTGCCCGACGTTTGCGAACGCCAGTCGTTCTTGAGGGGCCCTTTATTGCGCCCGTTCGCGTCAGTACGCCGTAAGTTTTGACTCCAATAATCGGTTGCACGGAACGCCGCGGGCCGGCGCACCGCGTGCATATCAATATTGGAGACGACATATGGCTACCGTAGGCGGACACATTTCGCCCGTGCCCATGACGCGCGATGAGAAGCGGGTGATCTTCGCATCGTCGCTAGGTACGGTTTTCGAGTGGTACGACTTCTATCTTGCCGGCTCTCTGGCGGCCTTCATCAGCAAGAGCTTCTTCTCCGGCGTCAATCCCACTGCGGGTTTCATCTTCACGCTGCTCAGCTTTGCCGCCGGCTTTGCGGTCCGGCCGTTCGGCGCGGTGGTGTTCGGCCGGCTCGGCGATCTGGTCGGCCGCAAGTACACGTTCCTCGTGACGATCGTGATCATGGGCGTGTCGACGTTCCTTGTCGGCTTCCTGCCCGGCTATGCGGCAATCGGCATTGCGTCGCCGGTCATCTTCATTGCCATGCGGATGCTGCAGGGCCTCGCGCTCGGCGGCGAGTACGGCGGCGCGGCGACCTACGTGGCAGAACACGCGCCGCCCGGACGCCGCGGCTTCTACACCGCCTGGATTCAGACGACGGCCACGCTGGGCCTGTTCCTTTCCCTGCTGGTAATTCTGGGCGTGCGCACCGCGATGGGCGAAGAGGCGTTCGGCGCGTGGGGCTGGCGCATCCCGTTTGTCGCGTCCATCGTGCTGCTGGCCATTTCGGTGTGGATCCGTCTGCAACTGCATGAATCGCCGGTGTTCGAGCGCATCAAGGCAGAAGGCAAGACCTCGAAGGCGCCGCTTTCCGAGGCGTTCGGTCAGTGGAAAAACCTGAAGGTCGTGATTCTGGCGCTGATCGGCCTGACCGCCGGCCAGGCCGTCGTGTGGTACACGGGCCAGTTCTATAGCCTCTTCTTCCTGACGCAGACGCTGAAGGTCGACGGCGCAACGGCCAACATCATGATCGCGATCGCCCTGCTGATCGGCACGCCGTTCTTCCTGTTCTTCGGCTCGCTGTCGGACCGCATTGGCCGCAAGCCGATCATCATGGCCGGCCTGCTGATCGCCGCGCTGACGTACTTCCCGCTCTTCAAGGCCCTCACGCACTACGTGAACCCGGCGCTGGAAACTGCGACAGCCAAGGCACCGATCGTCGTGATCGCGAATCCCGACGAATGCTCGTTCCAGTTCAACCCGGTCGGCACGTCGAAATTCACGAGTTCATGCGATATCGCCAAGAGCGCGCTTTCGAAGGCCGGCCTGAACTACGAGAACGTGGCAGCGCCAGCCGGTACGCTCGCGCAGATCAAGGTGGGCGATACAGTCATCAACACGTATGACGGCAAGGCCGCCGACGCGAAGGACCAGGGCAAGACTTTCGACAAGACGCTCGCGACGACGCTGAAGTCCGCAGGCTACCCGCCGAAGGCCGACTCGTCGCAGATCAACTGGCCGATGAGCGTGGTGATCCTCACGATCCTCGTGATTTACGTGACGATGGTGTATGGGCCGATTGCGGCGATGCTGGTGGAAATGTTCCCCACGCGCATCCGCTACACGTCGATGTCGCTGCCTTATCACATCGGCAACGGCTGGTTCGGCGGCTTCCTGCCGGCCACCGCGTTCGCGATCGTCGCGGCGAAGGGCAACATCTACTCGGGCTTGTGGTATCCGATTGTGATCGCGGTCATCACCTTCGTGATCGGCATGCTGTTCGTGCGCGAAACCAAGGACTCGGACATCTACGCGAAGGATTGAGATTCGCGCCCGCGTGCTCATGAGGCGGCAACGTAAAAAGTTGCGCGCCGGGGGTTGACAGCCCACGGCGCTATCCTCATAATCTCGCTTCTTTCGGCGAATTAGCTCAGTTGGTTAGAGCGACGGAATCATAATCCGCAGGTCCGGGGTTCGAGTCCCTGATTCGCCACCAGTTGCAAGAAAAAGCCGCTGTTCCGCAAGGTTCAGCGGCTTTTTTGTTTCTGGCTGTCCAGGCATCATCCGTGCGACGGCACCCGCAACTTCAAGGAGGATCGTTGATGACATTCCGCACCGCCGCGCGCGCCGTGGCCATCGCGTCGATCGCGCTTTTCGGCGCCGCTTCCGTGAGTTCCGGCTACGCGCAAAGTCCCGCCGACAACCAGTGGCGCGCAAGCCAGATGACCTTGTCGACGCTTCTGCAGAATGGCTACAGGATCGTCGCCGTCGTCAATACGCCTCGCGGCGACGGCGGGCCGGCCGACACGATCTTCGTGCAACGCGACCAGAGCGCCTTCAAATGTATCGATCCGCAAGCGCCCGAGCCGGGCAAGAAAGCGCCGGGGTGCTACGAGCTGGCGCCGCCGTCGGGCCCGGCGACCGGCTCCGAGGCAAAATAGGCCAGTAGGAGCTACGAAAGCTGGCGCCGGCAAAGTGGAGCAACCCCGGCGATCAGCGATCCACCAGCCGGCTCAGATTGCCCCGCACGCGCTGCAGGAGCGCGATCAACTGGGCGGCTTCCTCATCGCTGAAGCCGTTCAGCGCCTCCAGCGCGACCTCATCGCCCACCTTGCGCGCCTTGCCGAGCGCCCGTTCCGCTTTCGCCGTCATGCGCACCTGACGCTCGCGCCGGTCTTGCGGATTAGCGGTCCGCTCGATCCAGCCGGCCTCCTCCATCCGATCCAGCAGACGGCCGGCGGAAATTGGCGCGACCTCGAGCAGATCAGCGAGCCGCGCCTGATTGATGTCGCCGTAATGGGCGAGATAGGCGAGCACGCGGCATTGCGCCCGCGTCAGATCGACCGACGATCTGGCAAGGTCGTCGAACCGCTTGCCGGTCAACCGGCCCACGTCCGAAATCAGAAAGCCGAAGCGCTCTTCGAGTTGGGTTTTCATGCGCCGATTATACGAAAGCAGGTGGCGAAGCCGAGTCGCGCGAAAGTCCCGCCGAGTGTTTGCCGAGCCCCTAGAGCCTGCCGTGCGAGCCCGGGCCCGAGTCCTAGCCCTGCGGATCGAAACCGAGCCGGAGCCCACCGCAGCCCTGCCCTGCCCATCCAAGCAGAGGCCACCCCTGCCCTGCCTAGGCGAGCCCAGCCCTGCCGATCCAAACTCAGCCCACCAATACGACCCAATCGGACCCGCCTCGATCCTGTCACCGTCAAGCCCCTTCGCTCCAGCACCGCCCTGCTCAACGTCCGCATAATTCCCGATGCGAACCGGCCCATGCGTCAGATATGATAAGCATGCTTACTATATCGACGCCCCGCACAGCCATGCCCTCCGCCTCTTCGCCTTCGAGCGGCGCCGCCGCGCCGCTCAACCGGCCGATGATCACCATCTCGATCATGCTCGCGACGCTGATCCAGACACTGGACAGCACGATCGCCAACGTGGCGTTGCCGCACATGCAAGGCACACTGTCGGCGTCGCAGGACGAGATTACCTGGGTGCTGACGTCCTATATCGTCGCCGCGGCTATCGCCACGCCGCTGACCGGCTGGCTGTCCGACCGGCTGAGCGTCAAGCGCCTGCTTATCACCGCGATCGGCGGCTTCACCCTGGCTTCCGCGTTATGCGGCTTATCCGAGACGCTCACGCAAATCGTCGCGTCGCGTCTGCTGCAAGGCGTTTTCGGCGCGTCGCTCGTGCCGTTGTCGCAGTCCATCCTGCTCGACATCAATCCGCGCGAGAAGCAAGGCCAGGCAATGGCCGTGTGGGGCATGGGAGTGATGGTCGGTCCGATTCTCGGTCCGACGCTCGGCGGCTGGCTCACGGACAGCTACAACTGGCGCTGGGTGTTCTTCATCAATGTGCCGATTGGCGCATTCGCGCTGTTCGGCGTGGCGACCTTTCTGCCTGCGCGAGCCCCCAAGCCCGACGCGAAATTCGACGCGTTCGGCTTCGCCACGCTGGGTCTTGCAATCGGCGCGCTCCAGGCGATGCTGGATCGGGGCGAGCAGCTAGACTGGTTCGGCTCGCATGAGATCGTGCTGGAGGCGTTGATCGCAGCCATCAGCTTTGCGTTCTTTCTCGTGCATACGGCAACGGTCGGCAAGACGTCTTTTTTCAAATACGAATTGTTGAGGGATCCGAACTTTACGACGGGCACGTTTTTCATCTTCGTGATCGGCGCGGTCATGTATGCGACGCGCGCGCTGCTTCCGCCGATGCTGCAAAACCTGATGAACTATCCGGTCGCGACCACCGGGCTCGTCACCGCGCCGAGCGGCGCGGGCACCATGGTGGCGATGCTGCTCGCCGGCCGGCTGCTGAAGCGAATCGACGCGCGGCTTATGCTGCTCGCCGGCTTCCTGATTTCGGCGTTCGCGCTATGGCAGATGATGCACTACACGATCGTGCTGTCGGCGTCGGACATTGTGTGGCCCGGCGTGATCCAGGGCTTCGGGCTCGGTCTCGTGTTCGTGCCGCTGAGCGCGCTGACGTTCTCGACGCTCGCGCCGCAACTGCGCGCGGACGGCACGGCCACGTACAGTCTGATGCGCAATATCGGCAGCAGTATCGGCATTTCGATCGTGCAGACGCTGATGACACGCAACACGCAAGTCTCGCATGCGGACCTCGCGGCCAACATCACGCCCTTCAACCCCGCGATCCAACCGATGCTCGGCAGCGCTCCCGCCGAAGGGATGGCGGCGTTGAACGCGTCGATCACACAGCAGGCGTCGATGATCGCCTATCTGAACGACTTCAAGCTAATGTTCGTCGCGACGCTGCTCGTCATTCCGCTGCTGCTTCTGATCCGCCCGGCCGGCAGGTCGCACGACGCCGCAGCAGCGCATGCCGCAATGGATTGATCAACCCTCGATCCGCCCGCGCGTCACGCCAAGCAGGCGTGCCATTGCATCGCGCGCCGCAGCGGCGCCACGCTCGCGAATTGCTTCGAACACGGCCGTATGCTCGGCAAGCGACGCGTTGAAGACGTCGGCGCGTTTCGCATTCAACCGAAGCTGCGCTTCGAGCGTACGCTCGATCAGCGTGCCAAGCGGAACCAGCAACTCGTTGCTGCATGCAATCAACACGCTCAGGTGGAATTGCAGATCGGCGCGCACCCATTCGTCGACATTGCGCGCGGCCGCCATTGCCGCGTGGGCGTCTGCGAGTGCGCCGAAGCTCTTTTCCGAGTACGAAGCCGCCGCGAGACTCGCGGCATACGGCTCGATCATTTCGCGCATTTCCTGCAGCTTGAGCGCGAATTGCATGGGTTCGGCGACACGCGAGTACCAGTCGAGCACATCGGCATCCAGCAGATTCCACGCATGCCGTGGCCGCACGCGCGTGCCGACCCGGGGCCGCGATTCGATCAGCCCCTTGGACGTGAGGGTGCGCAGCGCCTCGCGCAATACGGTGCGGCTCACGCCGAACGCGTCCATCAACTCCGCTTCGCGCGGCAGGATCGACTCGGGCGCGTAGTCGCCGCGCAAGATCGCGGTAGCCAGCAGATGGGCGACGCGCCCATGCAGATCGTGCTGAATAGCTTCTCTCCTCGCGGTCACGCCGCTCAATATGTGGCGAATAGTACTATTAATAGTACTTTAAAGCGCTTTGCTGTAGCATGGAAAGCCTCGAATATTCCCGCATGCGACTGGAGACACACGTCATGAAAATCACCAAGCTCGAAACCTTCATCGTTCCGCCGCGCTGGTGCTTCCTCAAGATCGAAACGGACGAAGGCATCGTCGGCTGGGGCGAGCCGGTGGTCGAGGGCCGCGCGCACACGGTGGCGGCAGCGGTCGAAGAACTGTCGGACTATCTGATCGGCAAAGACCCGCTTCTGATCGAAGACCATTGGCAGGTGATGTACCGTGCCGGCTTCTACCGCGGCGGCCCGATTACCATGAGCGCGATTGCCGGCGTGGACCAGGCGCTGTGGGACATCAAGGGCAAGCATCACGGTGTGCCGGTGCATGCGCTGCTCGGCGGTCAGGTGCGCGAGCGCATCAAGGTGTACTCGTGGATCGGCGGCGACCGTCCCAGCGACGTCGCGAACAACGCGCGCGCAGTGGTCGAGCGGGGCTTCAAGGCCGTGAAGATGAACGGTTCCGAAGAACTGCAGATCATCGACACCTTCGACAAGGTGCAGGGCGTCATCAACAATGTCGCCGCGGTGCGCGAGGCGGTCGGACCGGACATCGGCATCGGCGTGGACTTTCACGGCCGCGTGCACAAGCCGATGGCGAAGGTGCTGGCAAAAGAACTTGACCCGTACAAGCTGCTTTTCATCGAAGAACCGGTGCTGTCGGAAAACGCCGAAGCGCTGCGCGACATCGTCAACCAGACCAATACGCCTATCGCATTGGGCGAGCGTCTTTATTCGCGTTGGGACTTCAAGCACATTCTGGCAGGCGGTTACGTCGACATTATTCAGCCGGACGCGTCGCACGCCGGCGGAATTACCGAGTGCCGCAAGATCGCGTCGATGGCCGAGGCCTACGACGTGGCCCTCGCGCTGCATTGCCCGCTCGGCCCGATTGCGCTCGCCACCTGCCTGCAGATCGACGCGGTGAGCTACAACGCGTTCATTCAGGAACAGAGCCTCGGAATTCACTACAACCAGGGCAACGACCTGCTCGACTACATCAAGAATCCGCAAGTCTTCAAGTACGAGGACGGCTTCGTGTCGATTCCGCAGGGCCCGGGCCTCGGCATCGAAGTGAACGAAGAGAAAGTGCGCGAGATGGCGAAGATTGGTCACCGCTGGCGCAACCCAGTGTGGCGTCACGCGGACGGAAGCGTCGCGGAGTGGTAAGCGGGACGGCTTTTCATTGAGGCTGGCAGCTGCGGCGGTTGGTGGGCTCGCCTGCTAAGGTTGTTTGGCGAACTCGCTTGCCAAGCTCGCTTGCCGAGCGCCCTGGCGGCCCGGTTTGTTTAGCGCGCCGCCGGCGCCGGGTCAATCGGCTCACTGACGCCGCCTGCGGGCGGCGTTTTCATTGCTCACCTACCCAAATGATTCCCGCGACGCGGGCCGCACGTTACGGTGACATGACGCGCGTTTCTCTCCGGGTAACGTAACGCCCGGGCCCAATCGCCCCAAGCGGCACCTCTTCACCCGCGCAACGTCTTGCCGTGCGCCGAGCGGAATCCCCTTCGACGAAAGCTCCCCGGACTTCGTTCGCCACCAGACAGATACATGGCCCACTCCTTGCTGAAATGCTCCCGGAGAACGAAGGTATCAGGGGCTTTCATGGGCGAATTCATTCCAGATTATCTGTTGCGGGAACAGGCGGCGGTCGGCGCGCTCGTGCTGTTTGGCGTGCTGCGCATCATCGGCGCGGCGCTCGCGTATGAGCGCGGCTGGCGCATTGCAGCCCTCGAGAAGTGGTTCGTGGTGGCTGCCGTCGTCTATTGCATCCCGCAACTTTTCGATCTGCTCGCGCATGTCTACGGCGCGCACGCAGCGGCAGCCGAACTGGAAGGCAAAGCGGCCGGCTGCGCAATCGCACTCTTTTGCGCGCCGATTCTCGGCCATCGGCTGGGGCTGGAATGAGCGGGTCAGGCAGCCGGATGATGCAGATGCCGTCCCCGCGCAGTTCGCGCCCAACGCGGCCCGTTGAATCCGCATACCGTGTGGGCGACGTGCTGAGCCTGAAGTCCGGCGGGCGCGCAATGACCGTCACATGGCGCGGTCCGGTGCTGTTCGCGTCAGGTAACTGGCTCATCTGCCAGTGGTTCAGCAATACAGGCGAACTGCTGCAGGAAATGTTTCCGGAGGAGACACTGGAACCGGCGCGGCCAAACAGCCATATTTCGCCGACCGGGCAGAAGCGGGTTCGTTGACCACTTCGTCAGGCGACCGCGTGCATTGCGCCGCACGTCGACTGTGCGGCGCTTTTTTATGCGACGCGCCGGACCGGCGCTTGCGGCAGCGCGACGAGGCGCGCCATCACCAGACTCGCCCCCGCGCGCGCCGCCGCTGCGACACTGCGCTCAGCCGAGCGCAGCGAACGCCGGCACGCTGTGCGACAGCACCGCAGCGGCGATGAAGACGCCGATCATCGCAAGTGCCTCCAGGTAGAGCACGTTGACGAAGGTATGCGCGTCCATGGTCGACGCCGTGCGGCGCAGGCGCGGCAACGCGAGGAAGCGGTTCAGGCCGCCGAGCACCAGCGCAAGCGCGACGAGCGACAGTTTGAGGATCAGAACGTGGCCCCACGTGCTGGACTGTACTGCCAGCAATGAGCCGCCCGAGCCCCGCAGCGCGTTGAACACGCCCGAAACCAACACGAGCCCTACCGCTACCACGGATACATTCGACACCTGCGTGGCCGTGCGAATCAGCACACCGCGTGCAGTCGACGCGCCCAGCGCCGGCAGCACGGCAAGGCCCGCCGTGATCGCGAGGCCGCCCCAAACGCTCGTCACCAGCACATGCAGTGTTTGCATCGCAATCGCCGCAGATGCAGGGCCGTCGTCCGACGCATGGCCGAGGGACGCCTTGCCGGCCGCAATCGCGATCACCGCAAGCCACAGCAGCGCATTGCGCAGTATGCCGCCGTGGCTCGTCAGCGCCGTGCCGAGCAGCACCAGTGCGCCGGCAAAGGCGATGCTCCAGCCGTAGCCGACATGCGTTTGCGACAGCACCGTCGGCACGACGCCGAACGCGGCTGGCAACGCGGCGCCGCTCATCGACGCCGCCTGATAGAGCAGCCAACCGAGGTCCGCGATCACCAGCACGGTGCTCGCCGTCAACAGTGAACGTTGCGCCCGCAACCATGCCGGTTGTGCGGGCGCGATCTTCGCCTTAGCGTCGTTCGCGAGCCACGCACTGAGCAAGGCGGAACCGACGGCAAATGCAAACGCAATATTCATGAGCGCGGCCATGGCGACCTGCCCGATCCACAGTCCGTCGATGCTCATTTGACTGTGAACGCAAAGTCGCCTTGCGTGCGATGACCGTCTGTGGCGACCGCCGTCCATTTCACCGCATAGCGGCCGGCGCCCAGTTGCGGCAGCGGCAGATGCATGACGCGTGCGTCATGAGTGTCAACCTGGGACGCGGCAGAAGCAGCGGGCTTGCCGGTGGCGTCGGCCAGCACGATCTTGCTGAAGGCGGGCTCGAGCGGCTCGCTGAAATGAATTGTGACTTGAGCCGGTGCGGCGACCTCGGCGTTCGCAGCCGGCTCGCTGGAAACAAGATGCGCATGCGCGAATGCGGTCGACGCGAGCAGCAGCGCAGCGGCGCCGAGCGCGGAAGAAAGCTGCGCCGGACGTAATAGATGGATTAGCTTCATGTAAGGCCGATAGCGGGTGATGAGAAAAACGGCGGTTGGCGGCGGGCAGAATGACTCCCCACTGCGCCGCAAACACGGGAGGCGCAGCCAGCGCGCCCCGAAGTGTACGCTTCGATGGTTCGGGCGCGGGTCGGTTCAACATTGCGCGCAAAAGTGAGGCGGGTACAGCGCTTGCAACGCCGTGCTCGCGGCAGAAGTCGCACCAGGCGCTCCTATGCGCAGCACGACGCGCGGCAAACTGTCGCATGTCTGTGACAGGCGCAAACGCCTTCGATGCGTCAAATAGTCATCATCACCCTTCGATGATAGAATGCTGCGTCGCCGCAGCGCCGGCTGCCCTTCACACCGAGCCGCTCGAAGTTCGGTCAGGTCCCCGATTTTGATGGAGTTACGCGTGTCTTCAAGACGCATTTTCCGCCCGTTGCTTGCCCTTCTGCTGATCGGCTCCGCGGGTGTCTATAGCGCTGCGAAAGCGCAGACTCAACCGAAGGCCCCCGATACGATGGAAGCGCGCGTGCAAGGTTGCACGGCCTGCCACGGCACGCACGGTCAAGGTACGGACAACGACTACTTCCCGCGTCTCGCGGGCAAGCCGGCCGACTATCTGTACAACCAGCTGCAGAATTTCCGCGAAGGGCGCCGCAAGTATCCGCCCATGAACTACCTCGTCACGTATCTCAGCGACGACTATCTGCATCAGATCGCCACGTACTTCTCCCAGCAGCGTCCGCCGTACCCGCCGCCCGCCAAGCCGACGGTTTCCTCGGCCACGCTCGCGCGCGGCCAGCAGATCGTGCTGAACGGCGACGCGTCGAAGCAGATTCCGGCCTGCGCAGCCTGCCACGGCAAGGGCCTGACGGGCATGGAACCGGCTATTCCGGGTCTGGTCGGCCTGCACTCCGACTACATCAGCGCGCAGCTCGGCGCATGGCGTTCGGGCACGCGCCACGCCATCGCACCTGATTGCATGCACACCATCGCCACGCGTCTCACCGACGAAGACGTGAACGCGGTTGCTGCCTGGCTTTCCACGCAACAGGCTCCACAAAACCCCGTGCCGGCTCCGGCCCGCTCGATGAAGACTCCGCTTGCCTGCGGCAGCGAACCGCAATAAGGCACCGGGAGAGACACTCAAATGAAACGCAAGTCTTTGTTCGCCCTCTCGGCAGTGGTCGTTGTCGCGGCCGCTGCACTCGTCCCCGTCCTGTGGTCCGGCGGCGACAATCTGCACAACGGTACGGCCGTGGCGGCAACGCCTGCCGACCAGGCTGCGCTCGTGAAGAAGGGCGAGTACCTCGCCCGTGCCGGCGACTGTATCGCCTGCCATACCGTGCGCGGAGGCAAGCAGTTCGCCGGCGGCCTGCCCATGGCCACGCCGTTCGGCACGATGTTCACGCCGAACATCACGCCCGACGACCAGTACGGCATCGGCAAATGGACGCAGGACGACTTCTACCGCGCCATGCACACCGGCCGCTCGAAAGACGGCAGCCTGCTCTACCCCGGCTTCCCGTTCACGAGCTACACGAAGGTCACGCGCGCCGACTCGGACGCAATCTACGCGTATCTGCGCTCCATCCCGCCGGTTGCCGTGCCGAGCCGTCCGCACGAACTCAAATTCCCGTTCAACCAGCGCAACATGCTGATCGGCTGGCGCACGCTGTTCTTCCGTGAAGGCGAGTACAAGCCGGATCCGACCAAGTCGGTCGAATGGAACCGCGGCGCGTACCTGATCGAAGGTCTTGGCCATTGCGGCATGTGCCACACGTCGATCAACGCCATGGGCGGCCCCGTGAGCTCGGCAGCGTTTGCCGGCGGTCTGATCCCGCTGCAGAACTGGTATGCGCCGTCGCTCACGTCGAACAAGGAAGCCGGCCTCGGCGACTGGGAAACCAAAGACATCGCCGACCTGCTGAAGACCGGCGTCTCCAACCGCGGCGCAGTGTTCGGCCCGATGGCGGAAGTGGTCCACAACAGCCTGCAGTACATGACCGATGCGGACATCAACGCAATGGCCACGTACCTGAAGACCATTCCGCAGAAGAGCGAGGCGCCTGAGCCCATGCAGCTCGAAACGTCCGAAAAGTTCGGCGGCGAACTGTTGAAGCAAGGTCAGAAAATCTACGCTGACAACTGCGCGAAGTGCCACGCGGATAACGGCCTCGGTATGCCGCCGGCCTTCCCGCCGCTCGCGAACAACCAGTCGATCCAGATGCCGTCGGCGGTCAACCCGATCCGCATGGTCCTGAACGGCGGCTATCCGCCGAGCACGGAAGCGAACCCGCATCCGTACGGCATGCCGCCGTTCGCGCAGTCGCTGTCGAATCAGGAAGTGGCGGCCGTCGTGACGTACATCCGTATGTCGTGGGGCAATCACGGCACAGCTGTGTCGCCGCAGCAGGTGGCTGATCTGCGGTCGGCGCCGCTCGACTAAGCAGCGTTCGTTGCACCCGGGGCGCGGCCTGCGGAATTCGCGGCCGCGCCCTTCGTTTTTCGAGGACCGGTATCATGGGCAAAGGATCGCGCCACGCGTGGCGCAGCGATTGCCCGATGAAACCGCGCAGGAGGAAAGACCGTGCATGTCGGTGAGCGTTTCAACAGCATTACCCACCTCGTCGGCGCCGTGCTGTCGGTGGTGGGGCTGGTTACGCTCGTCACGATGGGCGCAGTCGAGGGCGACGCGTACAAGGTGGTCAGCTTCAGCGTGTACGGTGCGATGCTGTTCGTGCTGTATGCTATCTCCACGCTCTACCACAGCGTGCGCAGCCCGCGCGTCAAAGCAATACTGCAGAAATGCGACCATTCGGCGATCTACCTGCTGATCGCCGGCAGCTATACTCCGTTCACGCTTGTCACGTTGCGCGGGCCGTGGGGCTGGTCGCTGTTCGGCGTAAGCTGGGGGCTCGCCGCTCTTGGCATCGTGCAGGAACTGACGCTCGGGCGACGCACCCGCAGCGTTTCGATGGTGCTGTATGTCCTGATGGGATGGCTCGCGCTCGTTGCCGTCCGCCCGCTACTGCAGGCCTTACCTGCAGCGGGCACTGCCTGGCTCGTGGCCGGCGGGGTCATTTACAGCGCCGGCATCTACTTCTTCATCAACGACGAGCGCATCCGGCACGGACATGGTATCTGGCACCTGTTCGTACTGGCGGGCAGTCTGTGTCAATTCGTCAGCGTCGCGCGCTATGTCGCGTGACGTCCACGGCGGCGAAATGCAACTTAAGGCCAGTCAACGTGTCTGCATAGCGCGTTGAAGCATTCGGCACGCATCTCGAGCGTGCCGCCGATTTCCCTGCGAACGGAACTGGGCTTCGGCCCTGATCTCGATCACGCCAGGCGGCGCATTCGTGCAGATATCTGCCGCATGTGCTCCGCCGGCGCTCACATCCGCCGTTCGCGAAACTGCATTGCAAAGAACATTTATGTCTTTTGATTCTCTCGGCTTGTCCGAACTGTTGGTCCGCGCTGTACACGAACTCGGCTACACCACTCCGACCCCCATCCAGACTCAGGCAATCCCGGCGGTGCTGAACGGCGGCGACCTGCTGGCCGGCGCACAAACCGGCACCGGCAAGACGGCCGGCTTCACGCTGCCCATCCTGCAGCGTCTTCATTCAATGCCGCCGGTGGCCGCCGCATCGGGCAAGCGTGCCGTGCGCGCCCTCATTCTCACGCCCACGCGCGAACTGGCCGCCCAGGTCGAGGAAAGCGTGCGCGCTTACGGCAAGTATCTGAAACTGAAGTCCACCGTGATGTTCGGCGGCGTCGGCATCAATCCGCAGATCGGCGCATTGAAGAGTGGCGTGGACATTGTCGTCGCGACGCCTGGCCGTTTGCTCGACCACATGCAGCAGAAGACCATCGACCTGTCGCACCTCGAGATTCTCGTGCTCGACGAAGCGGACCGCATGCTGGACATGGGCTTCATCCATGACATCAAGCGCGTGCTCGCCAAGCTGCCGCCGAAGCGTCAGAACCTGCTGTTCTCGGCCACTTTCTCCGACGAGATCAAAACGCTCGCCGACAACCTGCTCGATTCGCCCGCGCTGATCGAAGTCGCGCGCCGCAATACGACAGCGGAAACGGTCGCACAAAAGATCCACCCGGTGGATCGCGACAAGAAGCGCGAGCTGCTCACGCACCTGATCAAGCAGCACAACTGGTTTCAGGTGCTGGTGTTCACGCGCACCAAGCACGGCGCGAATCGCCTTGCCGAACAGCTGTCGAAGGACGGCATCAGCGCGCTGGCGATTCACGGCAACAAGAGCCAGTCGGCGCGTACGCGGGCGCTTGCCGAGTTCAAGGACGGCACGCTGCAGGTGCTGGTCGCGACCGACATCGCGGCACGCGGTATCGACATCGACCAACTGCCGCATGTCGTCAACTTCGATCTGCCCAACGTGCCGGAAGACTACGTGCACCGCATCGGCCGCACGGGTCGCGCGGGCGCGACCGGCGAAGCGGTGTCTCTGGTGTGCGTCGACGAACTGCAGTTGCTCAAGGACATCGAGAAGCTGATCAAGCGTCCGGTGCCGCAGGAAGTGATTCCCGGTTTTGAACCGGACCCCACCGCCAAGCCGGAGCCGATTCTGCGCCGCGGTCAAGGCGGGGGCGGCGGTGGACGTTCGCCGCGTCAAGGCCAAGGCACGCCGAAGGCTGGCAACGGCGGCAATGGCGGCTCGGCTCGAGCACCTCAAGGCACGTCGCAACGCTCGGGGCAGCGTGCGTCGAACGGCCAGCAGCAGCCGAAGCCGTCAGCCGCGAAGCCAGCCGGCAACGGTGGGCATGCGCGCCGCGACGGGCAGCGTCACGACGACCGGCCGCGTGCTGTCGCGCATGAAGGCAGCGTCGCGCAGCATGCGCCGCGCAAGCCGCAAAGCGGCAATCCGGGCGCTTTGCTTGGCGGCGGTGCGAAACCACATAGCAATACACCCCGCGGCGGCGGCCCGGCGCGCAGCGGGCAGCGTGGCCGCTAAGCAAGTCTTTGAGTGAGGCTGTGAATAGCCGCTGAGCGGGTTAAGGGGTTGGGAGTTGAGGATGTTGAGGAGTTCAGCGCTTCGGCCGATACACCGCCCGCGCCCAGCCAGATGCCGCCTCACCCACCCAACGCCGCGGCCCGCTGCAAATGCTCGACCTGCTGTTCCCACCGGTCGAGCACCTTCTCTCCGTCGCTGTCGAGCTCAAACGTAATGCCGCTCGTCAGACGCGCATAACGCACGCTTTGCGTTTCCGCCGACTCGATCGAGCAGTGCATATAGACGAGACCGCTGTCGTCACCCTCGGCGGGTGGCAACGGCGCGGCGAGCAACTGCACCTGATAGAACGCTTCTTCGAGTACGAAGCAAAGCGCCGCGCGCCCGCTCTCTGCCATCGCGCGCGCCGCCCGCGCTTGCGGCCACAACGCGATGCAAAGCGTGCGCGAATCCGGCGCGTACAGCTCGCCTATGCCGAGCAGCGACGTACGAATGTGCCGATTTACGTCGACCGTCAGCAGCGACGCCGTGAAGCCCGTCTTGCTCCTGAGCGACGAGCCGTCGAACAGCGCGCGCACCGCGTCGGGCCATTCGTCGAACGCGGTCTGAGCGAGCGGGCGTTGTGGCAAGGTGGAGTCGCTCATCGTAGGGGTCCAGTGAAAGAGCAAGGCATCCATCATGCCTCGAAAAGCAGATGGCCCGCACGCGGCGGGCCATTCTTCTGCAGGCGCGCCACGAGCGCACCAACGCAACAAGTCAGAGCTCTAACGAAAGAACACGTGTTGCGTGATTTTCGCGAGCGGATAATGCACGCCGGGTTGAATCTTCGCGGGCAGATTAAGCGGCTTAAGCAGCATTTTCACGCACATGTCGGCCGACAGGTTGCGCCGCACGAGCGCATTGATGCGCGCGGCGCGCGCACGGTTATAGGCTTCATCGCGCACGCGCTCCGGATAGCGGATCGCGAATACATGACGCAAGGCAATTTCCGAGTCTTCGTTCTTGATTTCCATCACGCGGCGCATGAGCGCGCCGAGCACCGCGAGCCGGCCATTGCCTTCTATCTTGTTGTACTTTTTGAAGTACTTGAAAAAGTGCTTGTAGTGGCGGACTTCATCCGTACGAATGTTGTCTGTGATCTGCTTCAATACCGGCTCATCAGAACACTCGCCAATCGCGCGATATAACGTCGCCGTGCCGGTTTCCACCACGCAGCGCGCCACCATTTCGAGCGCCCGGGTTTTTTCGAAATCTTCCACGGAACAGGTCAGCGAATACTCGTCCATGAAATTACGGAACGCCGTGTCCCAATCGTATTCGGGCCACACGTAAGCGATATACGTCTTCAGCGCGCGGCCGTGCTGCATTTCCTCGGGCTCCCACTCGTTATTGAGCCACGCGGACACTTCGGGATCGTCGTCAAAGAACTGACTGAGATTACTGGTGTAAAGATCGGTGCCGCTTTCAATAAACGAAGCCGCGCACAGCAGCAATAACAGGTCTTCGTTTGCGACTGCTTTCTGGCGATCAATGCGCGTGAGGTCGATGTCCTCGATTCGCCAGGGCATGACATGGTTAAGCTCAGTGTGCATCGTGTCTTGCTCCCAAAGCTGCATCGACTCGTGGAGCATGCTCGCAACCGCTGCTATCGCGCTGCCTTGCGTTTGCGGTACGCCGTGTCGGATACAGCGCCATGAATTGGAGTTAACCCTTCTGTCTGCATCTTAGCCGCTGTTGCGCAAGTCTGCAGACAACCCAGCACAGACCGTGCCGATTGGCCGCAGTTCCAATTCCAGGATAGATGAAAGTTTCAGGGAGGCAAGCACGAGTGCATCGGGCAAGAAAAGCCGGCCCGGCAAATGGGCTTTTCTTCGCGAAATGCGAGAAGGCCTGGTTCGCGAGCGAAGGAGCTTGGGTCAAGCCGGACAAACTCCCCACATCGCCCAGATCCTCCCTTGCACGACATTCGCCGATTGCCGGTCCAGCCAAAACCGCAGCCGCGCTTCTGCACTCGGAATAGGCAGGTCCAGCACCGCCTTACCGCCGCCAAAGCCCATGTAGTTGGACTGAATAACACCCGCCATCATGCCGCCTTCGGCATGCCCGAATGGAACTGCGTGGCATCCGCAAACAATAAACGATTGATCGCATGGACAAATGCATCGGCGCCTGAACGTCCGTCAGCCGTCAGGCACAGTCTTATCAATGTCGCATGAGACCTCGGGCGGCTTTCCCGATGGTCTTACAATACACGCACTCGCTCACGCATCCTGTCCACGCCGGCCGCGGGCCGTGCAGATAACAAACCCCACGATCCGAGACCATGACCCGAGACCCCCGCCTCACTCTGAATGCCCGGCAACAGGAACTGCTGGAGTGGGTGCAACGCGACGGCTTCGTGACCGTGGACGATCTCGCGGCACACTTCGACGTGACGCCGCAGACCATTCGCCGCGACGTCAACTGGCTCGCCGACATGAACCTGCTGCGCCGCTACCACGGCGGAGCGAGCCTGCCGACGAGCTCGGAGAACGTCTCGTACACCGCCCGCCAGCGCATGTTCCATGACGAAAAGCGACGCATCGCGGCACTCGTGGCTACTCACATTCCCGACCAGGCCTCGCTCTTTATCAACCTCGGCACTACCACCGAGGAAGTCGCGCGGGCGCTGAACCGGCACCGCGGCTTGCGCGTCATCACCAACAACCTGAACGTCGCGAGCATGATGAGCGGCTATCCCGATTGCGAAGTACTGGTCACGGGCGGGATCGTGCGGCCGTGGGACAAAGGCATTGTTGGCGAACTGGCCATCGACTTCATTCGCCAGTTCAAAGTGGACTTTGCGATTATCGGCACCTCCAGCATCGAGACCGACGGCACGCTGCGCGACTTCGACACGCGCGAAGTACGCGTCGCCGAGGCCATTATCCAGCATGCACGCACCGTCTTTCTCGCGGCTGACAGTTCCAAGTTCGGCCGCCCGGCGCTGGTTCGCCAGGGCCATCTCGATCAGATCGACGCGCTGTTCACCGACGCCGCGCCGCCCGCGGACATGACTGAAGCCTTGAATACCGCCAACTGCCAGGTGTACGTCGCCTCCTGACCAGGCGTTGGCCGCCATGTTGCAGCGCACGGCGAACTTCAAGTGAAATCAAGGATCTGGCCGCGACACCGAACCGCCTCTGCGGCCCAGTGTTGTCAAAGGGAAAATTTACAGGGGCCGGTTTGGTGTTTAACGTTCGCTTGACTACACTCCAGTTCCCCGGCGTTCGTTGCGCACGCGCGTGCCGCCGGAGCGCAGTCAACCTGTCGTAAGCCGTACCTCCCGCCCGAACTTTTTGCGGACCACCTGGCAATGGCCCTGCCATGCGATGCCAGTCGCCGTCGAGGCCGTCCGCGCTTGCTTGACATGGAGAGAAACGATGCTGAGTCCGCACGAATTCGCCACGTTGTTGCTCGTCAAGGACGCTCCGAATCAAGTCGACATGGAGCGAGAAGAACTCGACGCCCTCCTCGAACGTCAGCTCGTGCAACTGGAGCGGCTCGCCTCGGGCAACGAACAATGGCGTGTAACGGAATCCGGCGATAGCGCACTCCGAGCCATCAAACGTCTTTCCTGAGAACAACCCGCGCATCGTCGGGGCTTCATGCCAGCCAAGGCCGGCGCGCGACTGACGGCAGTGCCGCGCCGCGCCCATGGCTGAGTTGCAAGCCTTCCATCTCCGAACGCTTGTGTCGAGCGGGCGCCCTGGCGGCGCCCGCTTTCTTTGCGCGCGATTTGTGGATGCGCGCGGCACACACCCTCAACCGCTACGCAACGTCGGATCTACCGCAGCGCGCCAGCTAATCGCTCGCGCGCGCTGCTCGGTAAAGAACGCGACCCACTGATTGCGAACCTGCGGATCCGCACTCGCGCCCTGGCTGGTATAGCGCTCGGCAATCGCCGTCTGGAACGCGCAGTAATCGTCCTTCGACAAGCGCCCGCGCCGGTTCGCCACATAAGCATCGAAGAGCGTCGCATAGACGCCCTGCGCGTCGTTGCCATAGTCGACCGTCTGCGCGCTGCACATCTGCTGCAATGAGACAAACGACGGCGCACCCATCGTCCCTGTCAGGCTCGGAGAAGCGACGCACCCTGCGAGCAACGCAGCGGCGCCCGCCATGAAAAGTCCACGCATGAATTTCACCCTGAAATGGCCACCGCAAGAGTATCGTCCGTGGCCGCGCGGCGCGCCACTCCCCTAGCCATCCGATATAGGCCCACTCGGGCAGCGCGAACTTTACTTTTTCGAATATGTTCATTAAAGTTCGAAAACGAACACTATCGGTTCGATAGATTTTCAGACAGCTTTCGCAAAAAGTCCGTCAACGACGCAGGAGACGCAGCAGGTGACGCAAGGCACGAAATACGATTTGCTCGTCGTGGGCGGCGGGATCAACGGCGCGGGCATTGCGCGCGACGCAGCCGGCCGCGGCCTGTCCGTGCTGCTGTGCGAACAGCACGACCTGGCCGCGCACACCTCCTCTGCGAGCACCAAGCTGATTCACGGCGGCTTGCGCTATCTCGAGTACCGCGAGTTCGGCCTCGTGCGCAAGGCGTTGCAGGAGCGCGAAACCCTGCTGCGCGCCGCGCCGCACATCATGTGGCCGCTGCGCTTCGTGATGCCGCACATGCCCGACCTGCGCCCGGCGTGGCTGATTCGCGCGGGGCTGTTCCTTTACGATCATCTCGCGCGTCGCGAACTGCTGCCCGGCTCGCGCGGCATTACGATGCGCGATCATCCGGCCGGCGCACCGCTCGTCGAATCGATCAAGCGCGGCTTCGTGTATTCGGACGGCTGGGTCAACGACGCGCGCCTCGTCGTGCTGAACGCACTCGACGCCTCGGAACACGGCGCAACGGTCCTCACGCGTACGAAGCTGCTGAGCGCCGTGCGCGCAGGCGGCGAATGGCGCGCGCAACTCAGGCGGGCAGACGGCACGCTTCTCGACGTGCGCGCCGCCTCTATCGCAAACGCCGCCGGCCCGTGGGTCGGGGAACTGCTGCAAGGCGCGCTGGGACGTCCAGCCTCGCACAGCGTGCGGCTCGTGAAAGGCAGTCACATCGTCACGCGGCGGCTGTTCGAGCACGACCACGCATACATTTTCCAGAACCCGGACAAGCGGATCATCTTTGCGATTCCGTACGAGCATGACTACACGCTGATCGGCACAACGGACATCGAATATCGTGGCGACCCTGCGCAGGTCGCGATCAACGCCGACGAGACGCAGTATCTGTGCGATTCCATCAATCGCTACTTCAAGCAGAAAATCTCACCGGCCGACGTGCGCTGGACTTACTCGGGCGTGCGGCCGCTGCTCGAGGAAGAAGGCGCCGACAACCCGTCCGCGGTCACGCGCGACTACTCGCTCGAACTGGATGCGCCAGCTGGCGAAGCGCCGCTGCTGTCGGTGTTCGGCGGCAAGATCACGACCTTTCGCAAGCTCGCGGAAGAAGCCGTCGACAAGCTCGCCGCCGCGCTCGGCAAGAGCGCGCCGTCCTGGACGTCGGGCGCGTCTTTGCCCGGCGGCGACATCGCGCAGGCCAATTTCGAGCGCTTTCTCGCCCAGTTGAAGCAGCAACATGAGTGGCTACCCGCAGATCTCGCGCACCGCCTCGCGCGCGCTTACGGCACGCGCGTCAAAAACGTGATCGGCCGCGCGCAGTCGCTTGCCGACCTCGGCCGCGCTTTCGCGCCGGGTCTCTACGAAGCCGAACTCGTCTATCTGCGCGATACCGAATGGGCGCGCAGCGCGCAAGACGTGCTGTGGCGACGTTCCAAACTCGGCCTGCACGTCGAGCCGGGCACGCTCGATTCGATCACGCGCGACATCGACGCATGGTTCGCGCGCGAACCCGAGCGACAGAGCGCATAACAACAAGACCGCTTCACCCCTCGGCCCGCCCGGCCGGCCGCATTCGCCAACCCGGCTGCGGCCTGCCCGAAACGGCGAGCCGTTCCCGTCGCCGGTATGCTCTGCAGGCTGCCACGGCGATTCATAACATGCATGGAGAAGAGACAATGCAGGACCAGTACATCCTCGCGCTTGACCAGGGCACCACCAGTTCACGTGCGATGCTGTTCGACCGCCTCGGCAACGTCGTGTCGACGGCACAAAAGGAGTTTGAGCAGATTTATCCGCATCCGGGCTGGGTCGAGCACGACCCGCAGGAAATCTGGTCCACGCAAGCCGGCGTGGCAGCAGAAGCGGTGACGCGTGCGGGCATGAACGGCACGTCGATTGCCGCGATCGGCATCACGAATCAGCGCGAAACCACCATCGTGTGGGATCGCGAAACGGGTCATCCCATCTACAACGCGATCGTCTGGCAAGACCGCCGCACCGCCGACTTTTGCGACCAGTTGAAGGCGCAGGGCCTCGAAGAGAAAGTGCGCGCGAAAACCGGCTTACCGATCGACTCGTATTTCTCGGCCACCAAGATCCGCTGGATTCTCGACAACGTGGAGGGCGCGCGCGAAAAAGCCCGCCAGGGCCGCCTCGCGTTCGGCACGGTGGACAGCTGGCTCGTGTGGAATTTCACCAAGGGCGGCCTGCACGTCACCGACGTGACGAACGCATCGCGCACAATGCTCTTCAACATCCACACGCTGACATGGGACGACGAACTGCTCGACGCGCTCGACATTCCGCGCAGCATGTTGCCGGAGGTCCGGCCGTCGTCGGAAGTGTATGGGCCGACCAAGACGACCGTGTTTGCGTCGAAGATTCCGCTCGCGGGCATTGCCGGCGATCAGCATGCCGCGCTCTTCGGCCAGATGTGCACGCAATCGGGCATGGTGAAGAACACCTACGGCACCGGCTGCTTTCTCGTGATGAACACCGGCGACAAGCCGATCGAATCGAAGAACAACCTCGTCACCACGATTGCGTGGCAGATCGGCGACCAGATCAATTACGCGCTGGAAGGCAGCATCTTCATTGGTGGTGCAGTCGTGCAATGGCTGCGCGACGGCCTGGGCATCATCAAGAACGCAGCTGAAATCGAAACCCTGGCGCGCGGCGTGCCGCATTGCGACGGCGTCTATCTGGTGCCCGCATTTGCGGGGCTGGGCGCTCCGCACTGGAATGCGCGCGCTCGCGGCACGCTGTTCGGCGTCACGCGCGGCACGACGTCTGCGCATATTGCACGCGCCGCGCTCGATTCGATCGCCTACCAGTCGCTCGACGTGCTCAAGGCGATGGAGGCCGACTCCGGCATTCGCATCGGCGAATTGCGCGTGGACGGCGGCGCCTGCGCGAACAACCTGTTGATGCAGTTCCAGGCGGACATTCTCGGCGTGGACGCGGTTCGCCCGAAGGTGTCGGAAACCACCGCGCTCGGCGCGGCGTATCTGGCGGGCCTTGCGGTGGGCTACTGGAAAGATGTCGACGAACTGCAAAGCCAGTGGAAGCTCGACCGGCGCTTCACGCCCGCGCTCGGGCAAGAGGACGTCAAGGAATGTCTGAACGGCTGGAAGCGCGCCATTCGCGCCGCGAAAGCATGGGCCGACACGCCCTGAACTGCCGCGCCCGGACGTTCATGCACGAACGTCCCGCAGGGCTCGCACAAACCTGAGATAAACCGCAGGGAGGCGCCGCGTCGCGCGGCTCCCCCGACAACAATACTTTGGATACCAAACGATGTCTCCATACATTGCGGAATTCATCGGCACGGCGCTCGTCGTGCTGCTCGGCGACGGCGCTGTCGCCAACGTGCTGCTCGCACGCACCAAGGGCAAGGGCGCGGATCTGATCGTGATCGTGATGGGTTGGGCGATGGCCGTGTTCATCGCCGTCTACGTCACCGCGTCGTTCAGCGGCGCGCACCTCAATCCGGTGGTGACGGTCAGCCTCGCGCTCGCCGGCAAATTCGCGTGGGCCAAGGTCCCCGGCTACGTGGCCGCACAAATGCTTGGCGGAATGGCGGGCGCGTTGCTGGTGTGGGTCGCGTATCGCCAGCACTTCGCGAAAGAAGGCGACGCCGACGTGAAGCTCGGCGTGTTCTGCACCGCGCCCGCTATTCGCAGCGTGCCGCACAATCTTCTTACCGAAATGATCGCCACCTTCGTGCTGATTCTCGGCGTGCTGTATCTCGCTGCGCCGCAAGTGGGCCTGGGCGCGCTGGACGCGCTGCCGGTCGGCCTGCTGGTGCTGGGCATCGGCATTTCGCTCGGCGGACCGACCGGTTACGCGATGAGTCCCGCGCGCGACCTGTCGCCGCGTCTGATGCACGCGCTGCTGCCGATTCCCGGCAAGCGCGACAGCGACTGGCGCTACGCATGGATTCCGGTTTGCGGGCCGCTGCTGGGCGGCGCGGTGGCGGCCGGTCTTTATCTGTATCTGCACGCGCGCTGATAGCGCCATGCGGGCGGGCGGCTGGGTCGCCCCAACCGGTCGCAAACCGCGTGCGTCGGAATCAACGGAAAGCGGCGCCGCGGCGCGCGCCGCGTCAAAGCACGTATCATGGCGCTTTCACGCGGCGCGCGTGAGCCGGCGACCGGTGCTTTTCGTGGCCCATCTGCAGCAATTCACGGCCACTCGTGCTTGCATGCGCCCTCCGCTTTTCCGTTCCTTCAGGCATGATCGACCACCTCATCTGCGACTGCGACGGCGTGCTCGTCGACAGTGAAGTCATCGCCGACCGCGTCATGTTCGAGACGCTCTCGGCCACTTTTCCCGGCCTCGACTTCGAGCCTGTCGTCAAAACCGCGTTCGGCCAGCAAACGTCGCGTTTTCTCGAAGGCATCGAAAAAGCGTTCGACATCGCGCTGCCGTCAGATTTCCTCGACACGATCGAGCACAATGTCGAACTCGCGCTGGCAGCCTCGCTGAGCCCCGTCAACGGCGTGCGCAACGCGCTAGAGCGCGTAACGCTGCCTGCCGCGGTGGTGTCGAACAGCCGTATGGCCCGCGTGACGGCGTCGGTGCGACGCGCCGGCTTGCAGCAGATTTTCGGCGAGCGCATATTCAGCGCGGAACAGGTCGCGCGGCCCAAGCCGTTTCCGGATGTGTATCTGTTCGCCGCGCAAGCGCTGGGCGTCGAACCGTCGCGATGCATCGTGGTGGAAGACAGCGTGGCGGGCCTGAACGCGGCGCGCGCGGCGGGCATGAAGACGATTGCGTTCGTCGGCGCGAGCCACATTCCCGACGGCTATGCAGACGCGCTGCGCAAGATGGGCATCACGCGCATCATGATGCATATGGACGAACTGCCCGCGTTGATCGAAGCGGGCGTGCGCGGCGAGTTCGGCAACGTGCAGTCGTAAGCGTTCGAGAAGCGCCGCGCGTGCGAAAAAGGCCGGCTGCACGCAGCCGGCCTCGTACTTCAAGCATCACATGCCGCGTCGCGAACGCCTGTCAGGCGCCGCGCATGAGCAGCGCCTCGAACAGTCTTCTCAAGCCGCTTCGACGCATTCGCGCGCCTGCGCCAACGCCTGACGAAACTCCACCAGTTCCGCAATCGTCAGCATCGGCAAATTGTGTTGCGCGGCAAAACGCTCCACATCGGCGCCGCGCGTCATGGTGCCGTCCACGTTCATCAACTCGCACAGCACACCGGCGGGCTTGAGCCCCGCGAGAATCGCCAGATCCACCGTGCCTTCGGTATGTCCGCGGCGCGCGAGCACGCCGCCGGGCATCGCGCGCAGCGGGAACACGTGGCCGGGGCTGACGATGTCCGCCGGTTTCGCCGTATCGGCAATCGCGGCGCGAATCGTCGTCACACGGTCGAGTGCGGACACACCAGTGGTCACGCCCTCGCGCGCCTCGATCGACACCGTGAATGCGGTGCCGTGACGGCTCTCGTTGTTGACCGCCATCGGCGCAAGTTCGAGCGCGCGAATTTTCGCGTCCGGCAGGCACAGGCACACAATGCCGCTGCATTCGCGAATCAGCAGCGCCATGGTTTCGACGGAAAGCCGCTCGGCCGATACGATCAGATCGGCTTCGTTTTCACGGTCGTCATCGTCCTGCAGAACGACGGCGCGACCCTCGCGCATGGCCTGCAAGGCAGCGGCGATACGCGGCGGCACGGGTTCGGTGGCGAGCAGCGGAAGATCGGCGAAGGCGTCGTCCGCAATCGTCGTAGGAGCAGGAAAAGTAGCAAAAGACATGGTTGAAACGCTCATCGCAAAAGTTGGGCGAGAAACGTTTCAGGGCATTGCAAATAGACAAAGACGCGCCGTGAAGCGCCGCCTCGCGACGGAAGCCGCGTTCGCGCACCGCCCCGAACCGGCAGGCGATGCAACGGAAACGAATATGACTATCTGCACATCTTCTTCCATCCGGACTGTGACCGTCGGCTCTGGCTTCGCACCAGATCTGCTGACCCCGCGGCGGCTTTCGATTCGCAGAAAACCGCACCACTGCGGGCGCTCGCGGGCTCGCCGGCCTGCGCTTTCGCGCTGCCGGCATACCGCCGGTGGGGAATTTCGCCCCGCCCTGAAGACGCACTGATTGCCGGACGAACCGGCGGGCCAAGCATACAACAGTGGCGCACGAACCGCAGTGCAACCCCTACTGGCCGGACGGGTTTGACGCTCCCGCGCTCCCCGTCGCGGCGAAACTGTCGCGGCAGATCCGCTCAGACAGGTGCCGCTGCGCGCGCCGGGTCATTTGGCGCAGGCACGTCCCAGCGCGGCGGCGTCTCAGCCTTGAGCGTCACGCGAAACGCGCGAGCTTCGGTGTCCCCGGGATTGCGCAGGCTATGCGGCTGATCGGCGTCGAAAACGATCGCATCGCCCGTTGCCAGCAACTGGCGCTGGTCGTGCACGCTGACTTCCAGCGTCCCCTCGCTGACGACAAGGTTGATCGTCGTGCCCGGCGCGCGGCGCACGCCGGCTTCCGTATGCAACGGCGCAATGCGCAGTTCGTGGAATTCGGCGGCAGTGGGTTCGTTGTCCGGATAGAGCGGCCGGGCCGAAAAGCGCCCGTTCGCGCTGACGACGCGCGACGAGCGCTCCGCCGGCAGGTGCTCGAAGCCGTTGGTCGCGTGGCGGCGCAGGAAGGCGGCAACCGACACCCTCAACGCGGCCGCGACCTTGCAGAGCACCTTGATGGACGGCACGCTGCGCGCCGACTCGATCTGCGCGAGCATCGCGCGCGATACGCCGGAGGCTCGCGCGAGAGCGTCGAGCGATAACTGGCGCTCCGCGCGCAGACGCGCGAGGTTCACGCCAACCAGATGTTCGAGTGCATCGAAGGGTTCGGCGGCACGCGGCAGCGCGTCCGCATCAGCCGTAGGGTCGCGAACCAGAGCAAGCGGGGAATGCATGATTGCCTCCAGAAGCGCCGGCAGGCGGCGCGCAAGCAGTGACTGGAAGCAAGATAGCATCGCGCCCGGCTGCGCCCAACGAAGTTATCTTCACACTGTTATCAGCATTGCGGAGCGTTCTTGCGAAGCTCCGCATGCCGCTAGGCGCGCTCGCGCATCTCGACGCCACGCTTGCCGCTTGCCTGTCCGATGGGCGTGTCCATGCGCGAGGCGAACCACGTCAGCAGCAAGGCGGCGACGCTTACCGCCGCGGCGACCCACGGCAAGGTATCGAGCGAATGGCCGTGATCGATGACCAGGCCGCCGAGCCACGCGCCGCCCGCATTGCCGACGTTGAAAGCGCCGATGTTCAACGTCGACGCAAGATTCGGCGCCTTTGCCGCCTTCTCGACCACGCGCATCTGCAACGGCGGGACGGTGGCGAACGCGGCAATGCCCCATACGAAAACAGTAATGGCCGCGGCAACCTGCGAATGGCTGGTGCGAGCGAATAGCGCCATCACCACGGCGAGCGCCACGAGGATGCCCATCAGCGAAGGCATCAACGCGCGGTCCGCGAGCTTGCCGCCAACCGTGTTGCCGATCGTCAAGCCCACGCCGAACAACACGAGAATGAGCGTGACGCCGCGCGGCGAGAAGCCGCTCACCTGCTCGAGAATCGGCGCGATATACGTGAAGACGACGAACACGCCGCCGAAACCGAGCACCGTCATCGCGAGGGCGGTCCATACTTGCGGGTCTTTCAGCACCCGCACTTCGTGACCGAGGCCGGCGGGTCCGGCGTCGTGGCGGTTGGGCACCAGCGCCGTCACACCGGCAAGCGAGAGCACGCCGAAGGCGCTGACAATCCAGAACGCGGTCCGCCAGCCGAACTCCTGACCGACAAACGTACCGAACGGCACACCGAGCACGTTCGCGAGCGTGAGCCCGGTGAACATCAGCGCGATCGCGCTCGCGCGTTTTTCGGCGGGCACGAGCGACGCGGCCACTACAGCGCCGATGCCGAAAAACGAGCCGTGCGCGAACGAGGTCACGACGCGCGCGATCATCAGCACCGAATAGTTCGACGCGATCGCGCACAGCGTATTGCCGACGATGAACACCCCCATCAGCAACTGCAGCGCGAGCTTGCGCGGCATCCTGCTCGTGACGACCGCCAGCAGCGGCGCGCCCACCGCGACGCCGAGCGCATAGCCGCTCACCAGCAATCCCGCCGACGGAATGGACACCGCAAGGTCGCGCGCGACCTCCGGCAGCAAGCCCATGATCACGAACTCGGTGGTCCCGATAGCGAAGGCGCTGATCGCGAGCGCGAGTAATGGAATCGGCATGGTGGTTCTCCAGGTTTTACGGTTGAGCGTGATGCAGCGCCGTCACGAACTCGACGACGACGCCCGGCGCCAGCGCGACGAAAATCTGCATGGCGGCCTCTTGCGGACCCATCGGCGGCACTCGCGCCGTCTGGTAGCCGACGCTGCCGGCACTCAGGCGCCCGAGCAGCGCCCGCCATTCGGCGGCGCTTTCCAGACGGAACGCGATATGGTCGATGCGCGGCGCCGTGCGAAGCGACCCGCATGCGGACGGCGCCGTGGCCTCGACCAGATGCACCACCGGCCGCCCGTCGGCGTAGAGCCAGTAACCGTCGACGGAAAACGGCGGACGCGCGCCCTCGGTCAAACCGGCGACATCGACGAAAAAGCGGCGGGCCGTCTCGAGATCCGCTGTGACGACGGTCGCGTGATCGAGCTGCATGATTTCCGGCGGCTGCGGGCGCCGCATCGTTTGGAAGAGCCGAATTGTGGGCGCGCGACGCGAATTTGATAATGGGCGTAGCATTTGAAGCATTTTCAAATGTCTTTTGAAATTCTCTATGGACAACCTCGGCGACATTCGCCTTTTCGTGGAGGCCGCGCAGCAAGGCAGCCTGTCCGCGGCGGGCCGCAAGATGGGGCTCACGCCCGCCGCCGCTAGTGCGCGCCTCGCCAAGCTCGAAGCCGGTCTGAAGGCGCGGCTTTTCGAGCGCACCACCCGCCAGTTGCGGCTCACCGACGAAGGGCGGCTCTATCTGAACTGCTGCCGCCAGGCGCTGCAATCGCTCGACGACGCCAAAGCCGCGCTGCAGGCCGGGCAAGGCGTGGTGCGCGGCAAGGTGCGAGTGTCGGCGACCTCCGACTTCGGGCGCAATCTGCTGATGCACTGGCTCGACGAATTCAATGCGCTCTACCCTGAAGTGACCTTCGCGTTGACGCTGTCGGACTCGCTGGCGAATCTCGTGCAGGAGGACATCGACCTTGCAATCCGCTTCGGCGTGCCGCAGGACAGCTCGCTCGTCGCCCGCAGGCTCGCGCGCAACCGGCGCGTGCTGTGCGCGTCGCCGGAATACATCGCGCGCAAGGGCGAGCCGAAAGACCCGAACGACCTCGCCAACTTCGACTGCATCGTCCTCAGCACCGGCTCGGGCCCGGTCAACGAATGGCGTTTCACCCGCGGCGACGAAGTGCAGCACTACACGGTGCCGCTCGAAACCGCGCGGCAGACCAACGACGGCGCCGTCGCCCGCGAATGGGCGCTGCGCGGCTACGGCATCGCGGTCAAGTCGATGTGGGACGTTGAGGCGGATTTGCGCTCCGACGGCCTGAAGATTCTGCTGCGCGACTGGCGCTATCCGGACGCGCCGCTGCACGCGCTCTACCACCGCAACCGCTTCATGGCGCCACGGGTGCGCGTGCTGCTGGATTTTCTGAGCGAGCGCTTCGCCCACGTGTCGGACGAACTGGAAAGCCTGCTTGGCTTGCCGCCCGAGCCGCCTGGCGCGCAAGCGGCCGACGAAGCCCTCGGCGGTGAAGGGCTATAATATTGCGCTACACGGCAAGCGTACGCGAGCAGCATCCGTTCACGGCCGGGCGGGCCGCGCGACCGGCTGAAAGCGCGGCTGGATGCGCCACAGGCCGCGCGAAGTGATCCGAAGCGGGCTCGAAGCGGGGCCCAAATGGACCCGAAGCGGACCCAAGCGGCGCAAAAACCAGCGGCGCACCAGCGCCCCGAAGCGCCGTCCCGCGGACATCCCGCACGCTTTCGCCTCTCCTTGACCTTTTTATACTGCGCCCCCAGGTTAACCACTGCGACCGGCGAAATTCGATGACCAAGAAAGTTTATGTAAAGACCTTTGGCTGCCAGATGAACGAGTACGACTCCGACAAGATGGTCGACGTACTCGGCGCGGCGGAAGGCCTCGTCAAGACCGACACGCCCGAAGACGCGGACGTGATCCTGTTCAACACCTGCTCGGTGCGCGAGAAAGCGCAGGAAAAAGTGTTCTCCGACCTCGGCCGCGTGCGCGAGCTGAAGGAAGCGAACCCCAATCTCATCATCGGCGTGGGCGGTTGCGTGGCGAGCCAGGAAGGCGCGTCGATCGTGGCGCGCGCGCCGTACGTCGACCTCGTATTCGGGCCGCAAACGCTGCACCGTCTGCCTCAAATGATCGACAAGCGCCGGGAAAGCGGCCGCGCGCAGGTCGACATCACGTTTCCGGAAATCGAAAAGTTCGACCATCTGCCGCCTGCGCGCGTGGAAGGCCCGAGCGCGTTCGTGTCAATCATGGAAGGTTGCAGCAAGTACTGCAGCTATTGCGTCGTGCCGTACACGCGCGGCGAAGAAGTCTCACGTCCGCTCGACGACGTACTGACGGAAATCGCCGGTCTCGCCGATCAGGGTGTGCGGGAAGTGACGCTGCTGGGTCAGAACGTCAACGCGTTTCGTGGCGCGCTGACGCTCGGCTCGTCGGAAATCGCCGACTTCGCGACGCTGATCGAGTACGTGGCCGAGATTCCCGGCATCGAGCGCATTCGCTACACCACGTCGCACCCGAAAGAATTCACGCAGCGCCTGATCGACACTTACGCGAAGGTGCCGAAGCTGGTAAGTCACCTGCATCTGCCGGTGCAGCACGGCTCCGACCGCATCCTGATGGCAATGAAGCGCGGCTACACGGTGCTCGAATACAAGTCGGTGATCCGCAAGCTGCGGGCAATTCGCCCGGACCTGTCCCTTTCCACGGACATGATCGTCGGATTCCCCGGCGAGACGGAAGAAGATTTCGACAAGATGATGGCGCTCGTACATGAGATGAAGTACGACACCAGCTTCTCGTTCATCTACAGTCCGCGTCCGGGCACGCCGGCTGCCAACCTGCCCGACGACACGCCGCGCGAAGTGAAGTTGAAGCGCCTTCAGCATCTGCAGGCCACCATCGAAGAAAACGTGCAGCGCATCAGCGATTCGATGGTCGGCAAGGTCGAGCGCATTCTGGTCGAACGCCCGGCGCGCAAGGATCCGAACGAACTCGCGGGCCGCACGGAGAACAACCGCGTGGTCAACTTCCCGGCGCCGGTGGCCTCGCATGCACGGCTGATCGGTCAGATGGTCGACGTGAAAATCGTCAAGGCGTACCCACATTCGCTGCGTGGCGAGCTGGTGCTGGTGCACGACCATGCAGAGAACGGCGCGAGCGCCACCACCCACTGACTGACAACACACATCGACGCAGGCGCGCGGCGCCGCGCAACGCCTAAAACGCCCGCGCCGCCGCCCGCGTACTGAAACCGACAGGATCGACTCATCGCCTTGAAAACCACTCAGCCGCATCTGGAATTCACCGCTCCGCGCGACGACAACGCGCGGCTTGCCAACCTCTGCGGACCGCTCGACGAAAACCTGCGGCAAATCGAGCAGGCGCTCGACGTGACGCTGCAACGCCGCGGACACCGCATCACCATCCGCGGGCGCGGCGCGAAACTCGCGCTCACCGCGCTCGAAAACTTCTACAACAACGCGCGCGATCCGCTGTCGGTCGACGACATCCAGCTTGCGCTCGTCGAAGTGCGGCACCCGGCGCGGCATCGCACGAACGGCAACGGCAACGGTGACGAAGCGGGCGAGCCGGGCTTTCCCGGCAATCCCGACCATCCGTTCGACCAACCCGCCGACAGCGGCGACGACGACCTCGAGGAACTCGGCCCCAAGCTGTACACGCGGCGCGCCGATCTGCGCGGCCGCACCCCGGCGCAGCGCGAGTATCTGAAGCAGATCGTCTCGCACGACGTCACCTTCGGCGTGGGCCCCGCCGGCACTGGCAAGACCTATCTCGCGGTTGCCTGCGCGGTGGACGCGCTCGAGCGCGATCAGGTCAAGCGCATCGTGCTGACGCGCCCGGCCGTGGAAGCCGGCGAGCGGCTCGGCTTCTTGCCGGGCGATCTCGCGCAGAAGGTCGATCCGTACCTGCGTCCGCTATATGACGCGCTGTACGATCTGCTCGGCTTCGACAAGACCGCGAAGATGTTCGAGCGGCAGATGATCGAAATCGCGCCGCTCGCGTACATGCGCGGCCGCACGCTGAACCACGCGTTCATCATTCTGGACGAGGCGCAAAACACCACACCCGAACAGATGAAAATGTTCCTGACGCGCATCGGCTTCGGCTCGAAAGCGGTGGTGACCGGCGACACGACTCAGGTCGATCTGCCGCGCGGCCACAAGAGCGGGCTCATCGAAGCGCAGCAGGTGCTCTCGGACGTGCGCGGCATTGCGCTTACGCGCTTTACGAGCGCGGACGTGGTACGGCATCCGCTTGTCGCGCGAATTGTGGAGGCATACGACGCGCATTCGCAGAAAACCGCGAGCCCGGCGGATTCCCGGTGAGTCCGCCTCGACCGTGGGCACCTGCCGCCGGACCACACTTCGCCTGAAACATCGAACAAGATGAGCCGCGCTCCGAAACTGACGCTGAATCTGCAATTCCCCGCCGCCAAGGCGTGGCCTGAACACAAGGCGCTGCTGCCGCGCGCGACCGTGGCCGGCTGGATCAAAGCCGCGCTTTTCGCCGACGGCGAGCTGACCGTGCGTTTCGTCGACGCGGAAGAAGGCCGTACCTTGAACCGCACCTATCGCGGCAAGGACTATTCGACCAACGTGCTGACTTTCGCGTACGCGGAATCCGAAGACGATCCGGTGACGGGCGACCTGATTCTGTGCTGCCCGGTGGTAGAGAAGGAAGCCACCGAGCAGGGTAAGCCGCTCATCGCCCATTACGCGCATCTGCTGGTGCACGGCACGCTGCATGCACAAGGCTACGACCACGAAGCCGACGAAGAAGCCGAGGAAATGGAAGCGCTCGAAACCGAGATTCTCGGCAAACTGGGCTTTGCCGACCCTTATCGCTAACCGCCGCCCGGACTGAACCGTGAGCACCTTTGCCTCCGACGACGATGCCCGAATTCCGTGCCCGGACTATCCGCCCGCACTCGGCGAGTCGCGGCTCCTGACGGACGAGGAACTGCGCGCGTCGCTCGAATGCACGCTGCGCGACTGGGACCGGCGCAGCGACTTGTGGCTGTTCGGCTATGGCTCGCTGATCTGGAATCCGGGCCTGCCTACGGTCGAAGCGACGCGCTCGAAAGTGCACGGATACCACCGCGGCCTGTATCTCTGGTCGCGCGTGAATCGCGGCACGCCCGAGGTGCCGGGGCTCGTGCTGGCGCTGGATCGCGGCGGCTCGTGCACCGGCATCGCGTTTCGCCTCGCGGCGCAGGGCGCGATGCCGCACCTCGAGGCGCTGTGGCGTCGCGAAATGGCGATGGGGTCATACCGGCCCGCGTGGCTGCCTTGCGTGCTCGCCGACGGCCGGCGCGTCGACGCGCTCGCGTTCGTCATGCGCCGCGACGTGCCGAGCTACACCGGCAAGCTCGGCGACGACATCATCAGAACCGTGTTCGGCTGCGCTTGCGGCCGCTATGGCACCACGCTCGATTACGTGAGCCGCACGGTGCACGCGCTGCGCGAAAGCGGCATGCCTGACCGCGCGCTGGAGGCGCTGCTGGAGCGCTGCGGCGCCGGCCGCGACGCGGACACAGCCGGCGCGGCGCTGCCTGTCACGCGGCCGCAAGCCGGTAAATAGACGCGCCCTACAGGCGGCAAAAGGGCCGCAGCAAGGCCCGCAGGCCGCACCTGGAACGCGGGTCGGAAAGCGCCTCTTTTACCTCGCCATTTTTTCCTGGCAACGCTTTTCACTGCGTAATCAGTTACGATTGACGCAAGGCCCGCGTCTTGCGGCGTTCCGGCGTCAGCCTTTTCATTCATCGCCCGGCCGGGTGGGACACGGTCCCGCCATGTGCCTGGTGTATCCTTAATGCTCCGCAACAGCGCGCCCAGTCTTGCCGGGCGCACTACCATGAACGACACGTATCCCAGTCGACGCCACACCGACAAACCTCACGAAAAACGCTCGCTGCTCGAGCGTCTGACAGATTTCATCTCGCCCGAGCCCGACTCGCGCGCCGAACTACTGGAAATCCTGCAGGACGCACACGAGCGCAACCTGATCGACGCCGACTCGCTGTCAATGATCGAAGGCGTGTTCCAGGTCTCCGAACTGAGCGCCCGCGACATCATGGTGCCGCGCGCGCAGATGGACGCGATCAACATCGCGGACAGCCCCGCCGAATTCATCCCTTACGTGCTGGAAAAGGCGCATTCGCGCTATCCGGTCTACGAAGGCAACCGCGACAACGTGATCGGCGTGCTGCTTGCGAAAGATCTGCTGCGCTACTACGCCGAGGAAGAATTCGACGTGCGCGGCATGCTGCGGCCGGCCGTGTTCATCCCCGAGTCCAAGCGCCTGAACGTGCTGCTGCACGACTTCCGCGTGAACCGCAATCACCTCGCCGTGGTGGTCGACGAATACGGCGGCGTGGCCGGCTTGATTACAATCGAGGACGTGCTGGAGCAGATCGTCGGCGACATTGAAGACGAATACGATTTCGACGAGGAAAGCGGCAACATCATCGCCTCGCCGGACGGACGCTTCCGCGTGCGCGCGCTGACCGAGATCGAGCAGTTCAACGAGGCCTTCGGCACAGATTACTCAGACGAAGAAGTGGATACCATCGGCGGACTCGTCACGCATCATTTCGGGCGCGTGCCGCACCGGGGCGAGAAGGTTCGAATCGACGATCTGATCTTCGAAATTCTGCGCGGCGACGCGCGCCAGATTCACGTGCTGCTCGTGCGGCGCGATCCGCTTGCCGGCCAGCGCGAGCGCGAGGCGCAGCACGTGCAGAGCTGAGCGGCCCACCGCCGCAGGGCTCTTGCCCGAGTTTTTTCCACCCGCCACTTCTCACGCCGACCGCGCAACAATGGCCGACCCGATTACTTCCTCTTCGCGCCGCGGCGTGAGCGCGTCCGCCGCGCAAGCCGCGCGCGCGCGTACTCTGCCTCGCTGGCATTACCTCGTCGCACTGGCGGCAGGCGCGCTCAACACCTTGTCGTTCGCGCCCACGCCGCACGGCGGCTGGCTCGAACTGGCCGTCTTCGTGTTCCTGTTCGCGTGGCTCACGCGCACCACCGGCTGGAAAAGCGCTGCGCTCACGGGCGGTGCGTTCGGCTTTGGCAACTTCGTGACCGGTGTGTGGTGGCTCTATGTGAGCATGCACTATTACGGCGGCATGCCCGCGCCGCTCGCCGGCACCGCGCTCGTGCTGTTTTCGTTGTATCTCGCGCTGTATCCGGCATTGGCGGCCGGCGTCTGGTCTTTTTGCGCGGGTCATGCGCGCAACGGCAAGGCCACCGACAACGCGCCGTTTTCGCCGACCTGGCATGGGGCGCTCGCGTTCGCGAGCGCGTGGGCTATCGGCGAATGGCTGCGCGGCACGGTGTTCACCGGCTTTCCGTGGCTCGCGACAGGTTACGCGCAAGTGGACGGCCCTTTCGCCGGGTTCGCGCCAGTTGCCGGCGTCTATGGCGTCGGCTGGGTGCTGGCGCTCGCGGCCGCGCTGATCGTGCAGGCGCTGGTCCCGCTGGTTGGGACGCTGCGCGCTTCCCGCGCATCCGTGGATACGTCGCCGGACAACACCGCCAGGCGCAACCGTGCGGCGCAGGCTGCGCTGCCAGGCGGCATCGCGCTCGCATTGATCGCCGCCGGCCTGCTGCTGCCGTTCGCTACGTGGACGGTGCCGGCGAATGCGCCGCTCGCCGTGCGTCTCTTGCAAGGCGACGTCAAGCAGGAGATGAAATTCGAGGAAGCGGGCGTGCAGGCCGCCATCGACCAGTATCAGCAGATGATCACGTCGAAACCGGCCGATCTGATCGTCACGCCCGAAACCGCCATTCCGGTGCTCGCGCAACGGTTGCCGCTGCCGTTCGCGACTGCGGTGCGTAACTTCGCCGACTCGACGGGCAGCGCGATACTGTTCGGCGCGATTGGCGGCTCGGTGACGTCCGAAGGCCGCGTGGTGGACTACACCAATAGCCTGTTCGGCGTCACGCCGGGCACGCGCGATGTGTACCGCTACGACAAGCATCACCTCGTGCCGTTCGGCGAATTCGTGCCGTGGGGCTTTCGCTGGTTCGTCAACCTGATGAACATTCCGCTCGGTGATTTCGCGCGCGGCGGCCCAGTGCAAAAGCCGTTCGTCGTGCATAACCAGCCGGTTGCGGTAGACATCTGCTACGAAGATATTTTCGGCGAGGAGATTGCGCGAACTCTGCGGGAAAGCGATACGCCGGCTGGCGTGCTGATCAATTCGACGAATCTCGCATGGTTCGGCGACACCATTGCGCTCGACCAGCATCTGCAGATCGCGCGCATGCGCTCGCTCGAAACCGGCCGCCCCATGCTGCGCGCGACCAACACCGGCATGACAGCGGCAATCGACGCCAACGGCAAGGTGCTCGGCAAGCTCACGCCCTACACCATCGGCTCGCTCGACGTGACCGTGCAAGGCACGGCTGGCCGCACGCCCTATGTGACGAGCGGCAATAACACCGTGCTCGCCATTTCCCTGTTGCTGCTGGCATTCGGCTTTGCATTCGGGCCCGGCATTACGCGTCGGAAAAACGGCAAAGCTGCAAACGGCGCTGAATAAGCAGCACCAGGACGGCAATGAAAAACGCGCGCTGCGGCAATAACCGACAGCGCGCGTTCAAAAGTCAGATAGCTCTTACTGATTCGAAGCAATGCGTTGCTGAATATGCTGCGCACGCGCCGGCGATGCCGGATGCGAACTCAACATACTGGATTGGCCACCATCCATTTGCGCGAGTTTGTTGAATGCCGTGACGAGGCCCGAGGGGTCCAGGTTTTTCTTTTTCTGCAAATCGAACGAATAATCGTCGGCCGCGCTTTCCTGCGATTGCGAGAACTGCGCGTTAATCAGCTTCTCTGAAAATTCGCCCAATTGCGAACCGGACAGCGCGCCGGCAATACCGCCTGCGGAAGAGGCCACCGAGCGCACCGCCGAGGTTGCGTACGCCACCTGCATCGCCTTCTTGGTGTGGCCGAGCGCCACGTGGCCCATTTCATGGCCGACCACGCCGCGCACTTCGTTGTCGTTCATCATGTCCATCAGGCCGCTGTAGACACGCACGCAGCCGTTGGCCATGGCCCAGGCATTGACTTCCTTGGTCATGTAGACCTTGTAATTCACCGGCGTGCCGTTGATGTTGTCGCCCAGTTGCGCGGCAATCTTGTTCAGGCGTTTCTGATACTTGCTGTTGGCGGGCGCCAGGGTGTTTTCCTTGTCGAGCTGCGCGCAGGACTTGTCGCTGAGCGCGCGGACGTCCGTGTCCGAAAGCGTAGCGGCCTGCGTGGCCAACTGGCCCGACTGAACCAGCGCGGACGGGTCCAGGCTGCTGACATTGGAGCACGCGGCGAACAGCGAGCAGGCGGAAGCAGCAATAACAAAGCGATACGGTTTCATCGTGAAAGTCTCTTTGTGGTGTTATTCGTTCGACGGCGCGATCAACTCGCCGCCCATTCGCAATGGCCGCATTCGACGTTTAATCATGCCGGACAGTTTGACTGCTTAACCATTGCCCCACATCGCGGGCGAAAAAAAAGCGCCTGTGGAGGCGCTTTTTTACCACAACTGAAAGCTTTAATTCATGATTTCGTAATTGCGATTAACGCTATTTTGCAAACTTGCCGTAACCTTCAGCAACCCGACTTGAGCCGCTCAGCCGGCCGGCACGGTGTCGATAAACGACTGGCGCAGCGAAAGCTTCTGAAAATGCTTGTCGAGATTCGGATGCGCCTCGCGCCAGTTCAACTCCGGCATGCGGAAGTCCAGATATCCCAGCGCGCAACCCACCGCAATGTCAGCGAGCGTGTAGTGATTGCCAGCGCACCAGGGTTTGGCGGCGAGGCCTTGCGACATGGCGAGCAGCGCTTCGTCTATCTTGCGCTGCTGGCGCGCCACCCACGCGTCGACGCGCTGTTCCGGCGCGCGCTGGGTGCTTTCCAGGCGAATCAGCACGGCGGCGTCGAGCAGGCCGTCGGCAAGCGCTTCCCAGCACCGTACCTCGATGCGCTCGCGCCCCGACTGCGGGATCAGCTTGCCGACCGGCGAGAGCGTGTCCACGTATTCGCAGATCACGCGCGAGTCGAACACCGCTTCGCCGTCTTCCATCACGAGGCACGGCACCTTGCCGAGCGGATTGAAGGTATGGATGCGGGTTTCCGGCGCCCAGACGTTCTCGGGCACCAGCTCGTAGTCGATCTTCTTGTCGGCCAGCACGATGCGCGCCTTGCGCACGAACGGGCTGGCGAGCGAACCGATGAGTTTGATCATTGCCATCTGCCTTTTCCTGAATCCGGCGAAAGTATAAGTGCTTGGCGGCGTGCGCGAACGCCGCGCGCGCTCTTCGCGAGCCACTGGCGCGCTCGCTGTGGATGGATTGCAACATTGCCGTGTGGCGCGGGCGCTGTCCAGACGGCCGAATGGCCAGGGGCGGTGGGTGTCGGGTGGCGCCTTCCCGAGTGGCGGG
>NZ_AWZV01000018.1 GCF_000472545.1 Burkholderia sp. WSM2232
CCGAAGAACCCGGCTCGCGTCGCGCATCAAGCGCCCACACTTATCGGCTGCTAGTTTTTAAAGATCGGTCCGCTCACTCCGCAGCGCCTGCTTCAACTACCCGGCACCACTTCGTTCTGCGTTGCTGCATCAGCAGCAGAGAAACGAGATTATGAAGAACTTCCGCTGNGCCGTCAACAGGTTTTTGCTACCGCCTGAACCTGCTGCCGCCGCTGGAAGCCTTGCCACGACTGGCTTTCCCGCTTCCCGTGCCCCGGCGTCCGGAGCACGAAAGAGCGAGATTCTAACGAGCCCGGCGACGCCTTGCAAGCCCTATCTGTATTTCTTCACGGCGTCTTTTTTATAGGGCGCATTTCTTCCGTCGCAGGCGGTGTTGCGTCAGACAACAAGGCGCGTGATGCGGGCGCTCCGATGGTCCAGTCATGCAATACCGTGTACGCAACCGCGAGCAGCGTCGGGCCGATGAAAACGCCAAGGAAGCCAAACGCGAAAGCGCCGCCGAGAATACCCAACATGACGAGAATCAACGGCATGTCGCTGTTCTTGCCGATCAGAATTGGCTTGATGACATTGTCCGACATGCCGACAACCAGCACGCCCCACACGATCAGAAAGATCGCCCACCCGGTCGCGCCGCCGTGATACAGCCAGATCGCCGCGGGCAGCCAAACGATTACCGGACCTCCCGGTATCACCGAGAGAAAAAATGTCGCCAGTCCCAATAACGCTGGCGCGGGCACACCGGCAATCCAGCAGCCAAAGCCAGCGAGAATGCCTTGAACCAGCGCAGTGCCGAGGATTCCGTAGACCACACCCTTGACAGTGCTGCCCGCCAGCGCCAGCAGATAATCGGCGCGCTCGCCGGCGATACGCCGCATGCCCGCGTTCAGCCATGCGCCCGCCCCCTCTCCTCCCGTGTAAAAGAAGAAGGCCAGCACGATACTCAACGCGAGCAGGCCGAGACCGTGCGTAACGGCGATCGCGGCAGAAAGGATCCACTTGCCGGCCGGCGCCGCGAGGGTCCGCAATTGGGCAATCAGTTCGGAATTGCTGCTCGTCGCCGTTTCCCAGAAACTCTGGATGCTCGAACCGACAACCGGAATTCGCGCCACCCACGGCGGCAAGTCCGGCAAGCCTGCTTCGAACAGTCTTTGAACAAGTGCAACTATGTCGTGAACGTGCGCGCCAAACGCGAAACCCGCGTAGACGAAGGGCCCCAGCACCACGATCAGGATAACGAAGACCATCAACGTGGCCGCCCACCTGCGCCTGCCGCCAACTGCCGCAGTCAGCCTCCGGTAAAGCCCCCACGAGCTGTAGCTCAGAATTGCACCCCACAACAGAGCTGTCGTGAAAGGCGCGAGAACAAGCAAGGAACCGCCCACCAGGATAATCAGCGCAAACACCGCCGCAAGACGTTCGATCAACTGGTCGGATTTCACATGCATCTCCTGTCGCGCCAGACCGCGGCGAGCGGCCCGGGCGCATATCGGCGTCCGTAAAAAGCGGTCAGTATATAGAAGCGACTTCCGCCCGCTTGCCGTCTTATATTATTTGACGAAGTCGCGGCGCGGGGTCAGCGGGACACACGCCCGCGGTCTTATTTTTCGCGTTGAAACGTCCGAATCGATGCGGCGGTGCGCGCCGAGTCATGTACCGCCACGGAAACGACTAGAATATAAGGTTCTGTGCACCCAAACTTCCGGATTTATGCGCTCGCGAATCGCCAAACGTCTCCCCCCCGATGCCGACAAGCTTGTCGGTCTTTCGCTCGCGCTTTTCGCGTCGGGCAGCCGCACCGAAGACCGCTTCTGGGAAGCGAAACTCGACGCGCTGCTCGCCAGGATAGTGCGCACCGCCAACCAGACCACGCTCGACGCAGCGCTCGACCATCTGCAGCAGAACCACCCCGACGCGTACGGCGCGCTCGCCGACATGGCCGAAACGCACAGCGAGTCGTTCGTGATCGAGCATGAAGGCGTGTCGTACGAGGCATTGCTGATTGCCGCGCCGATCCTTGCGTGGACCCGCTACATGATCCCCTCCGGTCCGCTGAAAGCCGACGCGGCCGAAGCCTTGCGCGCGCATCTGCAAGCTCACGTGCTCGCGGCCAATACGCGCGTCGCCATGGCTCCGTTCCTGTACAGCATCGACCAGTTGCCCCGCCATCACGTCGAAACCTGGCGCATTGCCCAGCAGCTCGCGCAAGCCGCCATGGCCGGCGGCAATCTCAAGCTGAACTTCGGCGAGCTCCCGGAAACCTCCCCGATTCTCGCCGACCCGCGCTTTCTCCTCGCGGTAGTGGCTGCGCCGGTCGGCGAGCCGACCTTCCGCTGGCAGGAAGAGGAACACGGCAGCCGTATCGAGCGCGGCCAATGTCTGGAGCAGTGGACAACCCAAGGCGGCGCGAACCTTTCGCTCGTGCTGCCGGGCTGCGAATTCGAGTGCCTGCTGCCTGATGCCTATTATTCCGCGTGCCGCGACGCCGACGAACGCGTGCGCCCTCACACCGTCCGCACCGCCGTGCGTTATCTATTCGACACAATTGGCGCGGCGCCGCAAGACCTGCGCGCGGTGGTTGCCGGCTTCGGCGAGCGTCGTATCGACGAATACCGCGTGGGCTTCACACGCCGCGGCAGCAACGACGTCATCTACGGCGTCGTGTGGCCGCTCTACGGCCGGGAGAACGGCGAAGCCGGCAGCGACGAAGAGCCGCAGGAATCCGCCCCGCCGGACGCACCGCTCGAAGAAATCGTTGCATTGCTGAAGGAAACCGGCGTCACGGACGTGCGCCGCCACGCGGGCCGGTTCGAGCCTGAATATTGCGACGACTGCGGCGTGCCTTTGTACGCGGACCCGCTCGGCGAAATCGTCCACGCCGAAATGCCCGAAGACGCCGAGCCCGCTCAGCCGCACTTCCACTGAAGAAGCGCGCGAGGAGCGCGTTTCCGTCTCTACAAAAGCCCCGCCGCGTGCGGGGCTTTTTCATGGCTCGTCGCTCCTATGCCTTTCGGACAGCCGTCAAACCGAAGGGAATTTGTCATCATAGTCACGGCGACGCATCGCAACGCCCGGCCCGACGCCGGGCGAGTGCATCGCGCCAATTCGCCCGATTCATCTGGAGACATGCATGCGATTCTCGATACTCAATTCAGACGCGGAACGACGCGACGGCCTCAAGGCGCTGCTACGGCAGATCAACCGGCTCGCGCGCTTTAACGAAGCACAAGACTGGCGCCAGGTCGAACGCGGGCTCAAGCGCCAGTGGCCCGACCTGCTCGTGATCGACTGGCAGGACTGGATGTCCGTCGCGGATGTCCGGCATCTGCTCAGCTATTACCCGGATCTGCGCATTGCCGTGCTGACCGACAGGATCTCGCCGGAGGTGGTGGGCGAGCTCATGGACGAAGGCGTGCGCGGCGTGGTGGCGCGCGAGACCGATCCGTGCCTGATCGTGCGCGCCTTCGAAATGGTGCTGCTCGGCGGGCACTATGTGCCTTCGGGCGCGTTGCCGCTCAACCCGCCTCTGCCGGCCGACACCGCCATCCGGCCGTTCGACGAAAAGAACCCGCCGCCGCGCCGCGCGAGGCTGTCGAACGGTCTGTCGCCGCGCCAGGAGCAGATCATGCGCTGCGTCCATATGGGCAGCACCAACAAGATGATCGCGCGCACGCTCGGCATTAGCGAGGGCACGGTCAAGATCCATCTGACGAGCATATTCCAGCAGTTGGGCGCGCCAAATCGCGCCGCCGCGGTCGCCCTGTACAACGGCTGGCTGGCGAACCATTTGCAAGTACTGCGCAACAAAGGCGAGACCCTGCTGCGCCCGGTCATGGGTCAAGCCGGCGCGGTGCCGCTGCGGCGCGCTTCGCAGCGGCGCTTCGAATACCCGCTCTCGACCAGTGGCACGGCCGCGCCCTTGCCAATGGCAGCCGAGCCCAGCGCAGCTTATGACGAGGGGCCCGCCGCCGAGCTTGCCTCCGAGCCCGTAGCGGAAGGCTCCTCATGACATAGCGCACCGCGTGCGTGCAGCGTGCAGCGCGATTTCTGCCGGTGCCAACACCGGCTGGCATGGAATCCGCTCACACCTTTTGTCGTCCAACGAGTAATATGAGACTCATGGGTTTCCTCTACACACCGCTTCCATTGTGGGTCGCTGTCGGTGGCTGGATCGTCACTGCGATAGTGGTCGCGCTCGCGCTGTGGAAAAACCCTTTCAAACGTCTTCAGGACGGCACGTTGCAGCATGTCTGGCTGGCCATCATTGTCGCCGTGTCGGTACTGTGGGCAAGCAACGCGTGGCTCGACGACGGAACCGTCATGCATCTGCTGGGCGCCACGCTGGTCGTCACGCTGTTCGACTGGGCCTTGGCGCTGATTGCGATGGCGGTGGTCACGGGCCTCGCGGGCCTGATCTTCGACGCACCCTGGCAAGGCATCGCCCTCACATTCCTCGTGTTCGGCGCGGTGCCGGTCGGCATCTCCACGTTGCTTCAACGGGCCAGTATTGCGTGGCTACCGCGTAATCTCTTTATGTTTATCTTCGGCCAGGGCTTCGTGTCGCCGGCAATCGCGGTGTCGCTCACGGCAGCCGCGGCGCTCGGCGTTCATGTCGCGCTTGCCGGCGGCTCACCCACGGTCGTGCCGGCCGGCTACGCGCTCAGCGTGCTTTTGCTGGCCACCGGCGAGGCATGGTTCACGGGAATGTCCACGGCCTTGATCGCCGTCTATCGCCCCGCGTGGGTCACCACTTATGATGTTCGACGATACCGGCTCGGCGGACCGCGCACGTGAGCCCGGTGCAAGCTTGCACGTGCGGCTCGCGTGCACGTGAGCACTTATCTCGCACAGATTGCACGAGCGCCTCGTCAGCATGCGCAAAGCCGGCAAAACAGCAGTCGAAAAATAGTTGCGGCACGATTGAACTCAACCGTGCCGCGACGCATCTTACGTGCCTCACGTCTCATTAGCGTCTAACGAACTTGATGGATTGCACCAACGCACCGCGCCGATTGCTGCGGCTGGTCGGCCGGTTGGCAAGATTCGCAGCGAGCCTTTCGCTTGCCTGCACTGCGCCCGCATTCGCCGACCAACTCGAACAGCACAACGATCTCGTCAACAAATTTGTCAATGAAATGCGCGCCGACCCGCTCGTCGCGGATTGCGCTGCGCATGGCAATTTCGTCGCGAGCACCTCCACCGCCTTTGATCACGTCGAATTCCCGCCCAGTTCCTTTGACAGCGCGCACGCCTCGATCACACCATGGAACGATTCCTTCGACGAGGGCAAGCAACGCGTGAAGGTCGATAACATTGTCACTGTCGAAGGACTCGGCATCCGCCCGAATGGCGCAGGCGACGCAGCCGACCTGAAATTCCGCTGCGGCTATGTCGGCTCGCAAATGCTCGCGTTCAGCTGGAACGACCCCGTGCCGCCGGCGCGGGCCGCGCGCAGTGCCGAGCATTCGTCGTCGCGAGCGACCTCGGGCAAGCACCGTGGCGGCAAGGGCAAGCAGGCGGCAAGCGGCAAGAGTGCGAAGAAGAGCAGCGCCAAATCTTCGAAAAGCGCCCCGAGCAAATCGTCCAGCAAGAAAGCGCCGGCGAAGAAGAAGCATTGAGCGACAGGCGCCACCGACTGCGCGCGGCCCACGGCAACTGCAGTATGTACTTTGCCGTGGGCGCGGGAATACAGCAGCAGGGCTATTTTCGATCAGAGCGGGCGCCACCTTCACGCGGCGTTCATCGCGCAGCCCATGATTGTGACGCCGCCTCCTCGATACAAAAGGGCACACACGCGCTCAGTGCGTGCCTTTTGTTCAACGTCGCGAATCAGGCAAACGTCTGCACATGCCGCAAGATGGCCTGGAGCATCGCCGCGCCAAGCGAGGCGCTGCGCTCGCCGTTCCAGCCTACCCGCTCGTCGGGCAAGTTGGCGTTGTCCTTGAACGGCATTTCGAGCGTCAACGAGAGGCAGCCGAATTCCTTGCCGATATATTTCGAAGCGAGCTTCAGCGCATCTTCGCGATACTTGCTCGCGGCGTAACCGTACTTGTCCTGGAAATCGGGACTCGCCTGTTTGAAGGCTTCGATAAACGCTTTCTGCTCAGCGGCTTGTCGCTCCGTGAACCCCGGCAACATCTCGGAGCCGGCCACGAATACATAGGGCAGCGCCTCGTCGCCGTGAATGTCGAAAAAGAGATCGCAGCCAGTTGCGTGAATCGCGTCACGCACCACCAGCACTTCGGGACTGCGCGCGGCGTCCGGTTCCATCCACTCGCGATTCAGATTCGCGCCCGCTGCGTTGGTGCGCAGGTTGCCGCGCACGCTGCCGTCCGGGTTCATGTTCGGCACGATGTAGAACACGGCGTGCTCATACAGTTGACGCGCGACCGGATCGCCCGCCCAATCGCCCCAGCCGGCGAGCCGCTTTACCAGCCCTTCGATAAACCATTCGGCCATGGTCTCGCCGGGATGCTGACGGGCGATCAGCCAGACTTTCTTTTTCGGCGTATCGCTGCTTTGCGGCGTGCCAAGTGTGAGCAGCGACATCGGCCGGCCTTCGACCGTCGTGCCAAGTTCCGTCAGTGTGGCCTGCGGCATCTGTTGAACTGCGCCCAGGAATTCGGAGTGACGCTCCTCGCTATACGGCTCGAAGTACGCGTAGTAAATACTGTCGAACTGCGGGGTGTGGTCGATGGTGAGCACGCGACCGTCGTAGGACGTCGGTACGCGAAACCAGTTCACGCGGTCGTAGCTGGCCACGGCCTGGTAGTCGCGCCAGCCTTCCGCGAACGCGCACGCCGCCGCGTTTTCGAACGTCATCACGCAGCGCTCGCCTGCCGCGCCGCAGAGCCGGAAGTAGAACCACTGTGCAAATTCCGCATGGCTGTCGGGCCTGACACGCAAGCGGATGTCCGAGGCTTTCGCGCAGGACAGCACCTCGATCGCGCCTGCGTCGAAGTTGCTCGTGATCGATAAACTCATGGTGGGGTTCCCTGCATGATAGGCGGCGCAGCGCCGCGGACCGCGCACCGCCTATTCAGCGACGCGGCGGCGAAAGACGTAGGTGGAATCGTTCGAGGCTTCCGCGTCGAACGCATAGCCTTCCGAGTCGAACGCCTTGAGTTGCTCGGCCTGGTCGAGGCGGTTCTCCACCGCGTAGCGCGCCATCAGACCGCGCGCGCGCTTTGCATGAAAGCTGATGATCTTGTAACGCCCGCCCTTCCAGTCTTCGAACACGGGCGTGATGACTGGCGCCTCCAGCAGCTTCGGCTTGACCGACTTGAAATACTCACCGGACGCGCAGTTCACGAGCACGCGCGAGCCCGCAGCGCGCTTCTTCAACTGCGTGTTCAAGGCCTGCGTGATGCGCTCGCCCCAGAACGCGTAGAGATCTTTGCCGCGCGGATTGGCAAGCCGAGTGCCCATTTCCAGACGATACGGCTGGAGCAGATCCAGCGGACGCAGCAGACCATAAAGCCCCGACAACACGCGCACATGGTTCTGCGCGAAGTCCAGATCCGACGACGACAAGGTCTTTGCATTGAAGCCCTCGTACACGTCGCCATTGAACGCTAGCACGGCCTGCTTGGCGTTGTCGGGGCCGAAGCGCGGCGACCACTGCGCATAACGCTCGAAATTGAGGTGCGCCAACTGGTCCGAAATGCTCATTAGCGAAGCGATCTGCTGCGGCGACAAACGGCGCAGTCCGCTGATCAGTTCCGCGGCGTCGTCGATGAAATCGGGGATGGTGTGCTTCTTGACGTGAGGCGGGGTTTCGTAGTCGAGCGATTTCGCCGGCGACAGAACGATTATCATAGAGGCTTGCAGGCACGCCGTGCCTGGCGGTCAAAGACGAAAGCCAGATTGTAACGAATGCCCGGTTCCCATGCCTCACGCGGCGCTTTGCGCGTCGTTCTCGATTCCAATGTCTGGATCGACATTCTCGTATTCGACGATCCGCACACGCGGCCCATTCGCGCCGCGCTCGAAAGCGGCGCCCTCGCCGCGCTGATCGACGCCCGTTGCCTCGCCGAACTGACCTACGTGCTCGACTATCCGCAATTCGTCGCACGTCGCGTGGACAAAGCCGCCGCGCTGGCGGTGGTCGCCCGGCTCGCGCAGCTTGTCGAACCGGCAACGGAACCTGAAAATGCGCAGCCCTTGCCGAAATGCAAGGACCGCGACGACCAGAAATTCCTCGAACTGGCGCACGCCGCTCAGGCGCACTGGCTGATCTCGAAAGATCGCGCCGTGTTGAAGCTCGCGAAGCGGATCGCCCGCGATTTCGGCTTCCGGATCGCCCAACCGGCGCCGTTTGCCGCGTTGCTGACGGATTCGCAGCCGGGCGCGCCGGGCGCTTCGCCCAGCAACGTGCCCGGCGGCTCGACAGACCCGGCAGCAACGGCCGTGCAAAGCCTGATATAGGCCTGGCACAGACCCGCTATAGACCTGATATAGACCTGGTATAAGCCCGGCCTCAGCGCCTGCCGCACACCGCGAATGCGCACGCAGCCCCGGGATTCCCTACAATCAGGCTTCGCCGGTTTGAAAACGATGCCTTCGCCCACTCACCCGCACCGCCCGAACAGCGCCATGAATGCACCGCACGACACGCCCATGACTCCCTCGTTTCCCTCGCGCCTGCCGAACGTCGGCACCACGATCTTCACTGTGATGAGCGCGCTCGCCGCCGAGAAAGGCGCGGTGAATCTGGGCCAGGGCTTTCCCGACTTCGGCTGCGATCCGCGCATCGTCGAGGCGGTCGCCAACGCAATGCGCGACGGCCACAACCAGTATCCGCCGATGGCAGGCGTCGCGCCGCTGCGTGAAGCAATCGCCGGCAAGATCGCCGACCTGTACGGCCGCCGCTACGATGCCACCACCGAAATCACCGTCACGGCCGGCGCGACTCAGGCACTGTTGACCGCGATCCTGTGCGCGGTTCATCCCGGCGACGAAGTGGTCGTGATCGAGCCGACCTACGACAGCTATCTTCCGTCAATCGAACTGGCGGGCGGCAAGCCGGTATTCGTCACACTCGAGGCACCGGACTACGCGATTCCATTCGACCGGCTCGCCGCTGCAATCACGCCGAAAACACGGCTCCTGCTGATCAACACGCCGCACAATCCGACCGGCACCGTGTGGCGCGCAGAAGACATGCGCAAGCTGGAAGACATCGTGCGCGGCACCAACATGCTGATCGTCTCCGACGAGGTGTACGAACACATGGTCTACGACGGCGCGCCGCACGAAAGCGTCGCGCGTTACCCCGAGCTGGCGCAGCGCAGTTTCGTGGTGTCGAGCTTCGGCAAGACCTATCACGTGACAGGCTGGAAAGTCGGCTATGTCGCTGCGCCGGCCGCGCTCACCGCGGAATTCCGCAAGGTGCACCAGTTCAACGTGTTCACCGTAAACACGCCAATGCAGATCGGCCTCGCCGAGTACATGAAAGACCCGGCGCCCTATCTGGAACTGCCTGCGTTCTATCAGAAGAAGCGTGACTTCTTTCGCGCCGGGCTCGCCAATTCGCGCTTCAGGCTGCTGCCTTGCACGGGCACGTACTTCCAGTGCGTCGATTACTCGGCGATCAGCGACCTGCCCGAAGCGGAGTTCGCGCAATGGCTGACGGGCGAGATAGGCGTCGCGGCCATTCCGGTTTCGGCGTTCTATCACGAGGCGCACGAGTCCGGCGTGGTGCGCTTCTGCTTTGCGAAGCAGGAAAGCACGCTCGCCACCGCGCTCGAGCGGCTGGCGCGGCTCTAGGAGATCACGCGCGATGCTGCGAACGAACCCACGTTCCTCGCCATCGCGCGCAGCGGCTAGTGCGTGCGCCGCCCGCCGCAGCCCGCTTCATGCCACGCCCTGTTCGACCCACGAGGCATCAGGCCGGACGCGATGCCGCGATATAAGCCTTGCGGTCTTCCGTCACGCGCTGTGCGGCAGGCCGGCTGTTGATCGCCTTCACATAGCTTTTCCAGTCCACACCGGCGTCGAGCAGAAGATCGCGACCGTAGACGGCCTGCGTCGCCATGCCGACGAGCGGCAGGCTCACATACCCGGCTGCGTCCGCGACACTAAACTGTTCGCCGCGCAAATACGGCGCGAACTTCGCGATCCGCCTGAAGCCCGCAATGTGGTGTGCGAGCAGTTTCTCCACGCGGCCCTTCGTCGCCTCCGTCACGCTGCCGCCGAAAAACGCCTGCTTGTAGAGGTTGCGCGCCGTCAGTTCCAGATGCACGTCGACGAACGTGATCAGCTCGCGCTCCTTCGCCGCTTCCCACGGATCGGCGGAGAAAATCCGCTTGTCGGGAAAGCGCGCGGCCAGATACTCGACGATACATTGCGACTCGCACAGGTCGCCCTCTTCCGTCTGCAGGTAAGGCACTTTGCCGAGCGGCGAGTGAGCAAGTATGGCCTCGTCCTGGCTCGGTTCGACAAACACTTCCTCGAACTCGATGCCGTGTTCGAGCAGCACGAACTTCACCTTGTTGTAGTAGTTGGAAAGCGCAAAACCGCAGAGCTTGATCATCGTTGTCTCCTTGCTTTTTCGGTAGGTAAGACCGCTGGTCCGCGCAGATGCGGCCCTCGCCGCACACACATCAGGTAAATTGCACGAGCGTGCCATTCTAGAATAACCATGGAGTCGAGCAACCGAAATGACCTCTCGCTATAGCAGCATCGAAACCATCGGCATTGTCGGCAGCGGAGCAATGGGCCGCGGCATTGCGCAAATCGCGGCGCTCGCCGGGCTCAGCGTGCGCCTTTACGACGCGAATCCTGCCGCCGTCGGAGCCGCACGCGACTACCTCGCCGACACCTTCGCCAAACTCACGGCCAAGGGCAAGCTGGACGACGCACGCTCGCTCGCGGCGCTCGCCAACGTCAAGGCAGCGCAGGCGCTCGGCGAACTGGCCGATTGCGACCTCGTAATCGAGGCAATCGTCGAAAAACTCGACGCAAAGCAGGCGCTCTTTCGCGAACTGGAAACCGTGGTGAGCGGGCGCTGCGTGCTCGCGTCGAACACGTCGTCGCTGTCCATCACGGCAATTGCGGCCGGCTGTACCGACCCGACGCGCGTGGTCGGCTATCACTTCTTCAACCCGGTGCCGCTCATGAAGGTCGTCGAAGTGATCGACGGCTTGCGCAGCGACCGCGCGGTGGGCGACGCCCTGATGGACCTCGCGCGGCGCATGGGTCACACGCCGGTTCGTGCCAAAGACATGCCGGGCTTCATTGTCAATCACGCGGGCCGTGGCATGAATACCGAGGGCCTGCGCGTGGCCGGCGAAGGCGTGGCGAGTTTCGCAGACATCGACCGGATTATGCGCGAGCAAGCGGGCTTTCGCCTCGGGCCTTTCGAACTGCTCGACCTGACCGCGCTCGACGTATCGCATCCGGTGATGGAGTCGATCTATCACCAGTTCTATGAAGAGCCGCGCTTCACACCTTCGCCTATCACCGGCACGCGGCTCGCGGGCGGACTGCTGGGCAGAAAGAGCGGCGAAGGGTTTTACCGCTATCAGGACGGCAAGCAGCAAGCGGCCCCCGAAGCGCCGGCGCCCACCGCGCTGCCGGCAAGCGTGTGGGTCAGCAGGCGCTATCCGCAGGCCCGTCAGGCCGTCGTCGAACTCATCGGCAAGGCCGGTGTGAAGCTCGACGAAGGCGCGACACCCGCGGCCGAGTCGCTGATCGTGGTGACGCCGCTCGGTCACGACGCCACCACCGCAGCCGTCGATGAAGCATTGGACGCAAGCCGCGTCGTCGCAGTCGACACGCTCTTTCCGTTCGTCGGCGCGCAACGCCGCACGCTGATGACGACGCCCGCCACCACCCGCGCCGCGCGCGATGCCGGCCACGCGCTCTTTGCCGCCGACGGCGTGCCCGTCACGGTCATCCGTGACTCGACGGGCTTCGTGGCGCAACGCGTGGTGGCTACGATCATCAACATCGGCTGCGACATCGCGCAAAAACAGATTGCGTCGCCGCAAGACATCGACCTCGCCGTGATGCTCGGCCTCGGCTACCCGCGCGGGCCGCTCGCACTGGGCGACGCGCTCGGCGCCAACACCATTCTCACCATCCTGCGCAATATGTTCGACGTGCTCGGCGATCCGCGCTACCGGCCCTCGCCGTGGCTCGCGCGCCGCGCGCAACTGGGCATGTCGCTGACTCAATGCGACGCCGCAGACAACCCTACGGAGACTCAGCCATGAGCGCTGAACTGCTCACCTCGCGCCCAGCCGAAAGCGAGTCGACGCTCGTCCTCACGCTGTCCAACCCGGGCGCACGCAATGCATTGCATCCCGACATGTACGCAGCCGGGATCGAAGCACTCGATTCAGTGGAACGCGACCCGTCCATTCGCGCCGTCGTGATCGCGGGCGCGGACAACTTTTTTTGCGCGGGCGGCAACCTGAACCGTCTGCTGGAAAACGGCGCGAAAGATCCTTCCGTGCAGGCGCAAAGCATCGATCTGCTAGGCGAATGGATTTCCGCGCTGCGCTTTTCGTCGAAGCCGGTGATTGCGGCGGTCGACGGCGCAGCAGCCGGCGCCGGCTTTTCGCTTGCGCTTGCATGCGATCTGATCGTCGCAGCGGAAGACGCCAAATTCGTGATGTCGTATGCGCGCGTCGGTCTCACTCCGGACGGCGGCGGCTCATGGTTCCTCGCTCAGGCCCTGCCTCGCCAGCTGGCAACCGAAGTGCTGATCGAAGGCAAGCCGATCGGCGCGCCGCGCTTGCACGAACTGGGCGTCGTCAACAAGCTGACGAAGCCCGGCACCGCCCGCGAGGCCGCCGTCGCATGGGCCGACGAACTCGGCAAGCTCTCGCCCAATTCGGTCGCGCGCATCAAGACCCTCGTCTGCGCCGCCGGCACGCAGCCGCTTTCCACGCATCTAGTTGCGGAGCGCGATAACTTCGTGGCTTCGCTGCATCACCGCGACGGGCTCGAGGGCATTTCCGCTTTCCTCGAGAAGCGCGCGCCCGTCTACAAGTGAGTACAACCGAGCCAAGCAACATGCCAGCCTATCAGCTACCCAAGCGTCGCCGCATATTCCTGATGCGTCACGGCGACGTGACGTACTTCGACGACTCGGGCCGCACCATCGACCCCGAAACCGTACCGTTGAACGCCAACGGCCGCGACCAGGCAAGCGCGGCGGGCCGGGTGTTCGCAGAGCAGCAGGTGCGCTTCGATCGTGTGATCGTGAGCGGCCTGCCGCGCACGGTGGAAACCGCGCAGCGCGTGCTGGCCGAGACGGGCCAGCAGATCGAACTCGAAATCGAGCCGGCGTGGCAGGAGATTCGCGGCGGCAAGCTGCGGCAGATTCCGCTGCAAGATCTCGAAGCGGCGTTTCTCGGGGTGTTCGACGGCATCGTGCCGGAAAGCACGCGCTTTCTTGACGGCGAGACGATCGGCGAGCTGTTCGATCGCGTACTGCCGGCGCTTGCCGCCTTGCGCAAGGACAGTTCGTGGGACACGGTACTGCTCGTGCTACATGGCGGCGTGAATCGCGCGATTCTCTCGCATGCGCTCACGGCCGGGGGACGCACTTTCTTCGGCCATCTTGCTCAGGCCACGGGCTGCATCAACGCGCTCGACGTCGGCTCGGCACCACGCGACTGGGTGCTGCGCGCAATCAACTATTCACCGCCGTCGCCGCTGCATCGCGACATCCGCAATACGACGATGGAAATTCTCTACGCACAATTCATCCAATACACGCGTAGCTGAACCCGAACCGGAGGAGACACATGGTGCAAGCGTCAAAAAGCGGCGAGCCGCAAGCACAAGCAGATTACTCGGCATTCGAGGGCACGCGGCCGGTCAACGAGCGTCAGCGCTTTGACGGAGAGGCGCTCGCCGCGTGGCTGAGCCAGCATGTCGATGGCTTCTCGGGGCCGCTCACGGTCGAACAGTTCGCGGGCGGTCAGTCGAATCCCACCTTCAAACTCGTCACGCCGTCACGCGCTTACGTGATGCGCGCGAAGCCTGGGCCAGCGGCGAAACTGCTGCCGTCCGCGCATGCCGTCGAGCGCGAATACCGTGTGATGCACGCGCTTGCCGACACCGACGTGCCGGTTGCCCGGATGCTCGCGTTGTGCGAAGACGAGAGCGTGATTGGCCGTGCCTTCTATGTGATGGAGTTCATCGAGGGTCGTGTGCTGTGGGACCCGTCGCTGCCTGGCATGAACGCCGGTGAACGAGCCGCGGTCTACGATGAAATGAATCGCGTGATCGCCGCGCTGCACAGCGTCGCCCCGCAGAACGTAGGTCTTTCGGACTACGGCAAGCCCGGCAATTATTTCGCGCGTCAGATCGGACGGTGGAGCAAGCAGTACACGGCGTCCGAAACGGAACCGATCGAGGCCATGCAACGCCTGATCGAATGGCTGCCGCAACATATGCCGGCTGAAACCAGCGAGCGTGTGTCGATCGTGCATGGCGACTTCCGCCTCGACAACCTGATCTTCCATCGCGAGGAACCGAAAGTGCTTGCCGTGCTCGACTGGGAATTGTCGACGCTCGGCGATCCGCTCGCGGATTTCGCCTATCACTGCATGGCGTGGCACGTCGATCCTGCGCAGTTCCGTGGCATTGGGGGTCTGGACTGGGCGGCGCTGGGCATACCCGGCGAGCAGCAATACGTGGAGCGCTATTGCAAACGCACCGGGTTCGAGATTCGGGGCGACTGGAACTTCTACCTGGCGTACAACATGTTTCGCATCGCCGCGATCCTGCAGGGAATCATGAAGCGTGTCGTCGACGGCACCGCGGCCAGCGCGCAAGCACTCGATGCTGGCCGGCGCGCGCGGCCGATGGCCGAACTCGCCTGGCGCTACGCGCAAAAGGTGCGCTGAGCGCGCTCCGAAAGCAACAGACAAGCTCGCGCGTTTTCCGCAGCGCGCACCCTAAATGTCAGCCGTTATCCGCGAGGTCATAGATGAATTTCGATTACACACCGAAGGTCCAGGCGCTGCGCGAAAAGCTGCTCGCCTTTTTCGACGAGTACATTTATCCGAACGAACACGCGTTTTACGCGGAGATCGCCCGCAACCGGCAAGACGGCAACGCATGGCAGCCGACGCAACTGATCGAAACGCTCAAGCAGAAAGCGCGCGACGCGGGACTGTGGAATCTGTTTCTGCCCGATTCCGTACGCGGCGCCGGACTGACGAATCTCGAATACGCGCCGCTGTGCGAAATCATGGGACGCGTGCCGTGGGCGCCCGAGGTGTTCAACTGCAATGCGCCCGACACCGGCAATATGGAAACGATCGAGCGCTACGGCAGCGAGGAAAACAAGCGCGAATGGCTAGAGCCGCTTCTGCAAGGGCACATCCGCTCTGCCTTTTTGATGACGGAGCCCGAAGTCGCTTCGTCGGATGCCACCAATATCCAGACCAGCATTGTGCGCGACGGCGACTACTACGTGATCAACGGTCACAAGTGGTGGTCCTCCGGCGCGGGCGATCCGCGCTGCAAGGTTTACATCGTGATGGGCAAGACCGATCCCGAGGCGCAGCGCCATCAGCAGCAGTCAATGATTCTGGTTCCCTCCGACGCGACCGGCGTCACCGTGCACCGCCCTCTTTCTGTTTTTGGCTATGATGACGCGCCGCATGGGCACATGGAAATCACGCTCGACAATGTGCGCGTGCCGGCAACCAATATGCTGCTGGGCGAAGGGCGCGGCTTCGAAATTGCGCAAGGCCGCCTCGGACCGGGACGCATCCACCATTGCATGCGTCTGATCGGCCTGGCAGAACGCGCGCTCGAATTGATGTGCAGACGGTCGTTGCTACGCGTCGCTTTCGGCAAGCCGGTAGCGACGCAAGGCGTTACGCAGGAGCGCATTGCCGAGGCACGTTGCATGATCGAACAGGCGCGCTTACTCACACTGAAAACGGCGTACATGATGGACACGGTCGGCAACAAGGCCGCGCGCGGCGAGATCGCGATGATCAAGGTGGTCGCGCCTAACATGGCGTGCCAGGTGATCGACTGGGCGATCCAGGCGCACGGCGGCGGCGGCGTCAGCGACGACTTCCCGCTCGCGTACGCTTATGCGTCGGCACGCACGCTGCGCTTCGCCGACGGTCCGGACGAAGTGCATCGCAATGCGATCGCCAAACTGGAACTCGCGCGTTACATGGATCCTGGCGCAGCGGCCAATGTGGAGACGCCGGTTACGCGGGTTTGATGGGTGGGTTCGATGCGCGGGCACATTGCGCGGATTTGATGCTCTGCTTCAGTGGGCGCTTTTTCCGCTTCTTCACGCTTTTTCACGCTTTTTCGCGGGTCGCCGCGGGTCACCGGCGGCTTGCTGGCCGCTTGCCGGCGGTGAGCCGAGCGTGACCGTGACCGTTTGCATCGCCAGCAACATCGCCCGATCTATGCTCTAATTTTCGGCACGCGCAGCGCCCACCGTGGCGCCGCCGTCACGAACAAAGGAGCGAGGATGATCGACGTTTACAGTTGGGCAACACCTAACGGCCACAAGGTTCATATCATGCTCGAGGAAACCGGTCTCGAGTACACCGTGCATGCAGTCGACATCGGCGCCGGCGATCAGTTCAAGGCCGAATTTCTCGACATCAGCCCCAACAACAAGATTCCGGCGATCACGGATTCCGAGGGACCACGCAGCGCAGACGGCAAGCCGTTCGCGCTGTTCGAGTCGGGTGCGATACTGATCTACCTCGCCGAGAAAACCGGCCGCTTCCTGCCGACCGCCCCCTCTGCCCGCTATTGCGTGCTGCAATGGCTGATGTTCCAGATGGGCGGCCTCGGCCCCATGCTCGGGCAGACGCATCACTTCCGCATCTACGCGCCTCAGCCGATCGAGTACGCGATCAACCGCTACACAAATGAAACGCGGCGCCTGTATGGCGTAATGGACAAGCAACTTGGCAAGTCACAGTATCTCGCTGGAAACGACTACACGATTGCGGACATTGCATCGTTTCCATGGACCCGCTCATGGCAGAACCAGGGCGTTGATCTCGACGCGTTTCCGAACGTGAAGCGATGGCATGAGGAGATTGCCGCGCGCCCAGCGGTGATGCGCGGCGTCGAAGTGCTCGCCTCGGCTCGCAAGCCGATAATGGACGATAAGGCCAAGGAAATGCTATTCGGCGCGACGCAGTACGCGAAGCATTAGAGTGCCGAGAGTACTACCGCGGCGTGTTGCTATGCGTGTGGTGCACGCCTCCTCGCGGTTGCTTTGTGACGCATAGGGCGCGAGGCGGCTCCCAGGCTGCCACGCCATGCGCTTTATCATGCAGCGGGCCAAGCGTCAGAAATAATGGCGCGTGATGAACTCGGCGACGCACACGGGCCGGCCATCGTCTTGCCGCTCCACTGTGACGTTCCAGACCACTTGCACGCCTGCATTGTCGACATCGGCGACGGACGCGACTGCGAACAGTGCGCGCAATTGCGAGCCCACCAATACCGGCGACGTAAACCGCACACGATTCAACCCATAGTTGACGGCCATGCGTTGCTCGATGCGTACGGTTTGTTGCAGCAGCGCGGGAATCAGGGAAAGCGTCAGGAAGCCGTGCGCAACGGCACCGCCGAACGGCGACTCGCGTCGCGCCCGTTCTGGGTCGACGTGGATCCACTGCTGGTCGCCCGTGGCTTCGGCGAAACGATCCACGCTCGGTTGGTCGATCGTCACCCAGTCGCTGACAAGCGGCGGCCCGCCGACGAGCCCCCGCAACGCCGCTGCGTCGTGAAACGTCGCCGGCAATGCGCTCCGGGTGCTCACGAAGCAGCGCCCGGATTGCGCAAGCCAAACAGCGCTTTGGAGCGGACCGTGATAACCGTTTCGCCATGCTGATTGATGCCGGCCCATTGCGTCGACACAATGCCGCGGTCCGGCTTGCTCTCCGAAATGCGCTTGTCGAGCACGGAGTTCGTCATGGTGATCGTGTCGCCCACACGCACCGGCTTGAGCCAGCGTATTTCGTCGATGCCAGGCGACCCCATTGACGTGGAGCCTGCCAGCGCGTTGCGCACCAGCATGCCCATCATGACCGAACAGGTATGCCAGCCGCTCGCGACCAGGCCGCGAAACGGAGAGGACTCAGCGGCGGTCTCGTCGACATGGAAAGGCTGCGGATCGAATTTCTCCGCAAATTCGACAATCTCCTCGCGCGTGAATGTGTGCTTGCCGATTTCGGTCGTGGAGCCGACCGTCATGTCTTCGTAACTCAGACCCATCTCGTTATCTCCTTGCTGGCGATTGAATCGGCCAATCAGACTTCGGTGCTGACAAACCCGGGCAGCGCGGCAAACCGTGCGAGGTGACGGTCCACATCGCCCAAGGTCGTTTCAATGATAGAGAGACGCTTGAAGAGATGTGCAGCCGCCACCTCGTTCGTGACGCCCATGCCGCCGTGCAACTGGACCGCCTGCTGGCCGACGAAACGCGCAGCTTGACCCACGCGCGCCTTGGCTGCGGAGATTGCGCGGCGGCGCTCGTCGGCGTCTTCACTCGAATAGCGCATGGCCGCCAGGTAAGTGATGGAGCGCGCCTGCTCGGTATGAATGAGCATCTCGACCATGCGGTGCTGCAAGACCTGAAAGCGCGCGATGGGCTGACCGAACTGCTGGCGCGTTCTGGTGTACTCGACGGTGGCTGTATTCAATGCGTCGAGTGCGCCGATCGCCTCCGCGCACAGCAGCAGCGTGGCATAGTCCGCGATGTGCTCGAGTGCCGCGGCGCCTGAATGCAAGCCGCTCAGCCGGCGTGCCGGCGCGTTGTCGAACACGAGCGTAGCGGCGCGTTGCCCGTCGATAGTGCGGTACTCGGTGAGCTTCACGCCGGCGGCCTCGCGCGCCACGACAAATAGAGCGATCTCGCCGTTGGCGCGCGCTGGAACGATCCAGTACTGCGCCTGTGCGCCATGCAGCACCACCGACTTCTTGCCGCTGAGGGTTTGCTGTTCGCCCGTTCCGCTTGCGGTGGTGGCGACAGCGAAAAGATCGTAGCGTGCGTGCGGCTCGTGGAAGGCGACCGCAAGCTTGATCTCGCCCTGAGCAGCACGCTGTAGCAGCGATGCGTCCTGGTCGTGCCCGGTGCCGGCAAGGCGCAAGGCCTCGATGCCCACCGCCGTCGCCCAATACGGCTCGACGACCAGAGCACGGCCAAGCTCCTGCATGACGACCAGCATGTCTACCGGCCCGCCGTTGAAACCGCCGTGAGCTTCGGGCACCGGCAATGCCGTGAGGCCCAGTTCTGTGAATGCCGCCCAGTGAGCTTCCGACACACCGGCGTCCGAGCGCACGATGGCCTGGCGCGCTTCGAAGCCGTAGTTCTTGTCCAGATAGCGGCGCAGCGCGTCGGCGAACTGCTGTTGCTCGTCGTTGAAAGTGAAGTCCATGCGCCGCTCCTCAAAGTCCAAGAATCATCTGCGCGATGATGTTCTTTTGAATTTCGTTCGAGCCGCCGTAAATCGACGTCTTGCGGAAGTTGAAGTAATACGCGGCCAACGGTGCCGCATCGTCGTCTTCGGCAAGACTGTGCTCGCGCTCGCCTTCCAGGAACGGCACGTCGAACGGGGCGGCAAGCGGCCCGATGGCTTCGAACATGAGCTCCGTCAACGCCTGCTGCACTTCGGTGCCTTTGATCTTCAGCATCGAAGCTTCGGGGCCCGGTCCGCGTCCGCCAGCTTCATTCGCGACCACGCGCTGCACGGTGACTTCGAGCGCCATGAGCTCGACTTCCAGATTCGCGACTTTTGAAGCGAACACAGGGTCGTGCAAAAGCGGCTTACCGCTCTTATTCTGATTGAGCGCGAGGCGCTTAAGAAAGACAAGCTCGCGCTTTGACTGCGCGACGCGTGCAATGCCTGTGCGCTCATGCCCAAGCAGATATTTGGCGTACGTCCAGCCGCGGTTTTCTTCGCCCACCAGGTTTCCGACGGGCACTTTCACGTCTTCAAAAAAGACCTCGTTGACTTCGTGATCCTCGTCGAGCGTGATAATCGGCCGGACCGTGAGGCCCGGCGTTTTCATGTCGATAAGCAGAAACGAAATTCCCTCCTGCTTTTTCGCGCCGCTGTCGGTGCGTACGAGGCAGAACATCATGTCCGCATGTTGCCCGAGTGTGGTCCAGGTTTTCTGGCCATTCACCACGTAATGGTCACCGACCCGGTCGGCGCGCGTGCGCAGCGACGCCAGGTCCGAACCCGATCCGGGCTCCGAATAGCCTTGGCACCACCAGTCGCTTCCGTCGAGAATGCGCGGCAAGTAGTAGCGCTTTTGCGCCTCGTTGCCGTATTTCATGAGGACCGGCGCGACCATCGACACACCGAATGGCAACACCGTAGGCGCGCCGACACGCGCGCACTCTTCGTCCCAGATATGGCGCTGGGTGGCGTCCCAGCCAGGACCGCCGTATTCTTTCGGCCACGCCACGGCAGACCACCCGCGCGTTCCCAGCAGCTTGTGCCAGCTCGCGAAGTCTTCGCGATTCAAGCGCTTGTGGTTGAGCACCTTCTCGCTCAGTTCGCGAGGTAGACTGGCTTCGAGCCAGGCGCGGATTTCGGCGCGGAACGCCTTCTCAGCGGGGGAATAATCCAGATTCATGCGTAGTGTCTCCTGGCCGCTACGACCCGCGGCCAGGAACCACCGCGCTATTGCAGCGGTTCCTTCAAGGCAGCCGGGACCGGCAGCGGCATCACTTCGATGCCTTCTTCAACCAAAGCTCGCGCGTCTTCTGGCGTCGTGACGCCACGAATGTTGCGTGCAGGCGCTTCGTTATAGTGAATGCGCCGCGCTTCCTCGGCGAAGCGGTCGCCCACGTTCTCGGTCTTTTCCAGTACCTCGCGCAATGCTCGCATGACACGCGCTTGCAGCTCGTTGGGGGCCGCGGGCGCTTTCGTCTGTACCGCACCCGAGAGATTCAGGCGCGGAGCCGACGGCAAACGGCTCACCTCGTTCGCTCCGCACATTGGACATTCGACCAGCTTGCGGGACTGCTGCGACTCAAAGTCATCAGCCGAAGCAAACCAGCCTTCGAACCGATGGCCGTGCGGACACTGTAAATCGAGGACCTTCATGTTGAGTTAGGGCTTGCGTGCCAGTTTAGCGCAAAACGAAAATATGTGAACGGTCGTTCGCAAAATGTTCAGGGGCGACCCGCCAATGCCAAGGCTCGGTCAGAAACCAGAAGCGGTGGGCGATTTTAACGCTTTGCGCAAACCGCTGCCGACAGCTGCCGCATGCTATCAAATGCCGTATAGCCCCCGCTGAGCGCCGCGTACTCACCTACCCGACGGCCTGGCCGATTTCCGGAAGCTTGCCGAGCACGCCGCACGATTCTGCCGTTCAATGTTTAACGCTCACGCTACCAGGCATTCCAGCCGACGATTGAGCCGAGGTTCGAGTTCCCGCACTTCTTTGGCAAGGTTGATCTGCTTTGCCGACTTCGCGACGTCGACCACGTCTCGCTTGATGTCGTATCCACCGCGCGAATTCAGCCAGTCCAACACGTCCGACAGATGCCAGACCGACGCACTTCCCTCATGCACCGGCGACGGAAACTCCACCGCATGGTTCAACATGAGCTTGCGCATGTTTTGCCGCGATACGCCGGCAATCTCCGCGACGTCGGTTAGGCCCACAAAGTCCGGACCGGCTTCGACTAGCCGCGCCGACGGCACCGCCTGCTTGACGTCACCAAGCGCACTGACGAGCGCCTCGAATGCGGACGCGGCCTCCCGGGAAAAAACCAACGCAAGCCGCCCCGCTTGTCCCACGCCGACGGTGGCGTCGTCACACCCGGCTTCGCCCAGGCGCTCGACAATTGCGTCAAGATCGCAGTCTTGCGCGGCAAGCCTGTATTTCAGCGTAAACGTATATTCCATTTGCCACTCCTGCTCTGTTCAGCCAACACCTTCTTACTTATTGCCGATGCGCACGGTGTGCCGTGCAGTTGTCGACCACGCGACGCAAGTGCCGCGCGTGATTAACGGCATTCTTCGGCGTACTCCATATGCTTGAGATGCAGAATTCTCCGCAACGGCACTCCGCGTCTTTGTAAGGGCAATACATCTTTCCCCACGCGTGGCCCTTGCCGCCGCCTTTTATGCGCCACCCACGCCGCTCTGCATATGCCAACGCGGCCTCGATCTCTTTTTTAGCGTGGACTCCACGAACCATCCTGCCCTCCAATCTAATGCTGCCCGCGTAAGTTGTCAAGTGACAACTTACGCACGCCAGTTGGCGTATCGGTGATATTTCGGTATCCCGATTAAACCGAACGCTAGAGCGCTCTTCCTGCGTTCCATACTACGGTTACCGCAGCAATGACGCGAGACTGTCGGATGGCCTAGGACAACAGCGCATTTGTTCAGACGCCATAGGAAAGCGGTAAGTCATATCACGTCTGAGAATGACAAAAGCCCCTGACGGTCAGGAACCGGCAGGGGCTTTCTGAATATGGCACAAGTATCTTATGCGCCAGCGTACCTCAAGAACTACTGGGCTGCGCCATCGGCCACTCGCCCGATAGCACTTTCTCCAACCAGAACGTGCCGATAATCGTTTTGACATCGGTGATCTTGCCGGTTCGCACCCACTCCGATACCTCGGGAAGCGTCGCGGTGAACATTTCGAGGAACTCTCCGTCGTCGAGTTTGCGCTCGCCGGACGTGAGTCCCCGAGCCAGATAGATGTCGATGAACTCGGTCGAGTAGGAAATTATCGGGTGGATGCGCGTGAGGTACACATACTCGCGCGCCGTGTATCCCGTTTCCTCGCGCAACTCGCGAATCGCGCAAGCGAGCGCGCCCTCGTTCGGGTCAAGCTTGCCTGCGGGATATTCAACCATGACCTTACCCATCGGATACCGGTACTGGCTTTCCAGCAGCACGCGGTCATCGTCGAACAAGGGAATCACCATGACGGCACCCGGATGCTGCACATATTCGCGGGTAGCGTGCTTGCCGTCCGGCAGGCGAACGGTATCGCACTTGAGCGTCAGAAACGGCCCTTGATGAACCGTCTTGCTGTCGACACAGGTCTCGGTCAGGACGGCGTCGTGATCGGGAAGTTCAGCCATATGCGGACCTCGGAACAGCTTGGTGCGCGACGGCGCGAGGCCGTCAGCGGCGTTTGACGAGATACTGGAAGGTGAAGCCGGGAAAGGCGAAGACAACGAAAAGCGCGAACGTGATGGCGTAGAACTGCCAACCCTGTTCGAAGCGATTGCCGGCGCGCGCTTCAAGCAGAAAGCCGAGCGCGCCGACCACGAAGTACAGCACGATCAGCTCGGCAATGCGGATCCAGGCGCTTTTCTTCGCCGCCTTCAGCGGTACGGCGGCGAAGAGCCGCTGATTCAGGAACGGCAGGTTGGCGCCGACCAGCGCCAACAGCACGATAAACCAGCCAGCAGCGGACATCAGAACGACAGCGTGTGCTGGATAGCTTGCAGGCACGCCTTCAACAGCGGGTCAGGCACGATGCCGAGCACCAGCACGGCCACGCCGTTGAGCGCCAGCAACGCGCGCGTGCCGGTGTCAGCAGTAATGGCCGACTTGTCTTGCGGCTCGTCGAAGTACATGAGCTTCACGATACGCAGGTAGTAGAACGCGCCGAACAGCGACGTGATCACGGCCAGCACGGTCAGCCACGTCAGGCCGGCGTTCATCGTCGCCTGCAGCACGGCGAGCTTCGCGTAGAAACCGACTGCGGGCGGAATGCCGGCGAGCGAGAACATCATCACCATCATGACGAACGCGAACACCGGGCTGCGTTGATTCAGGCCCTTGAAGTCGTCGAGCGTGTCAGCTTCAAACTCGCGGCGCGCCAGCAGCATGATGACGCCGAACGTGCCCATCGTCGTGATCAGATAGACGATGCTGTAATACATGGCGGAGCCATAGGCGCTGGCCGCACCCGTCGTCTTGTGGTCGACCACGCCGGCCAGCAGACCGAGCAGCACGAAGCCCATGTTCGAGATCGCCGAGTACGCCAGCATGCGCTTGACGTTGCGCTGCACGATACCCGTGATGTTGCCGACGATCAGCGACAGCGCCGCGAGAATGACCAGCATCTGCTGCCATTCGACCGCGAGCGGCAGCAGGCCCATCACCAGGAAGCGCAGACCCCATGCGAATGCCGCCACCTTCGGGCCACCGCCAACGAGCAGCGTCATTGCGGTCGGCGCGCCCTGATAGACATCGGGCACCCACATGTGGAACGGCACCGCGCCCATCTTGAAGGCGACGCCCGCGACGATGAAGATTACGCCGAACAGCAGCACACTCGGGTCATAGTGACTCTGACCGATTGCCTTGAAGACCTCGTTCAGCTCCAGCGAGCCGGTGGCGCCATACAGCATGGAAATGCCGTACAGCAGGAAGCCCGAAGCCAGCGCGCCCAGCACGTAGTACTTCATCGCCGCTTCGTTCGACGGCGCGGCCTCACGGCGCAGCGCAATGACGCCGTACAGCGACAGCGACATCAGTTCGAGACCGAGGTACAGCGTCAGGAAGTTGTTGCCGGAAATCATGACGAGCTGGCCGAGCAGCGAGAACATGCCGAGCAGGAAGAACTCGCCGCGGTACAGGCCGCGATCGTCGAGGTAGCGGCGCGAATACACGATGGTGACGGTATAGCCGAGCGTCACCACCGCTTTCATCAGGCTCGCGAACGAGTCCACCACGTACATGCGGCTGAAGAAGTAGTGCACGGACGGGTCGAACGCATTGACCGCGAACCAGATGCCGGCGACGAGCGTCGACAGCACGGCGATCCAGTACGTGGTACGGCGACCGGCCTGGCCGACGAACGTGTCGTTGAGCCACGCGACGACAACGGCGAGCATCACCAGCGCGTCGGGCAACAGAGCAGTCATAGGGGCGTTTTGCATGGTCTTTAATTCCTCCGCTCTGCGTTACTGAGACAACGGCAGCTTGGACTGCGCAACGTGGGAGAGGAGGTTTTCCACGGATACGTGCATCACATCGGTAAAGGGCTTCGGATACAGGCCCATGAAGAGCGTCAGTGCAGCGAGCACTGCCAGCATGAAAAATTCGCGGCGGCCGATGTCGAGCAGGCTCTTCACGTGGTCGTTTGCGACCGCGCCGAAGTAGACGCGCTTGTACATCCACAACGTATAGGCCGCGCCGAGAATCAGCGTCACGGCGGCACCGCCCGCAATCCAGAAGTTGTACTGGACGGCGGCCAGGATCACCATGAATTCGCCGACGAAACCGGAGGTGCCCGGCAAGCCGCAATTGGCCATCGAAAACAGCATCACGAAGGCCGCGAATTTCGGCATGACGTTGACGACGCCGCCGTAATCTGCGATCTGACGCGAGTGCATGCGGTCATACAGCACGCCGATGCTCAGGAACATCGCGCCGGACACGAAGCCGTGCGAGATCATCTGCACAATCGCGCCTTCTACGCCGAGCTGGTTGAAGATGAAGAAGCCGAGAGTGACGAAACCCATGTGCGCGATCGACGAATACGCGACCAGCTTCTTCATGTCGGCCTGCACCATCGCCACAAGGCCAATGTAGATCACCGCGATCAGCGACAGCGTGATGACGACCGGCGCGAGGAAATGGCTTGCGTCCGGCGTGATCGGCAGCGAGAAGCGCAGGAAACCGTAGGCGCCCAGCTTCAGCATGATGGCGGCCAGCACCACCGAGCCGCCCGTCGGCGCTTCCACGTGTGCGTCAGGCAACCACGTGTGCACCGGCCACATCGGCACCTTCACGGCGAACGCCATGAAGAACGCTATGAACAGCAGGACCTGCGGCGTCATCGCAATTTGCGCATGCTGCCAGCTGGCGAGGTCGAACGTGCCCGTCTGGATGTACAGATAAAGCAGCGCGACAAGCATCAGCAGCGAGCCCATCAGCGTGTAGAGGAAGAATTTGAACGCCGCGTAGACGCGGTTCGCCCCGCCCCACACGCCGATGATGATGTACATCGGAATCAGCGTGGCTTCGAAGAACACGTAGAACAACATGCCGTCGGCCGCGCTGAACACGCCGACCATGATGCCCGACAGGATCAGGAACGAAGCCAGATACTGGCCCACGTTCTTCGTGATCACTTCCCATGCCGCGATCACGACGATCACGGTAATCAATGCCGTCAACACCACGAACCACATCGAGATGCCGTCGACACCCAGGTGATAGGTAATGTTGAATCGTTCGATCCAGTTGGCCTTTTCGACGAACTGCAGATCGGCGGTGCTCGAATCGAAACCGGTGATTAGCGGAATCGTGACGATGAAGCTGATGACCGAGCCGATCAATGCGACCCAGCGCGCAGGGCCAGGGTTACGGTCGGAACCGATGGCCAGAACCAGCAGGCCAAAAAGGATCGGTAACCAGATGGCAATACTGAGAATCGGATAAGCGTGCATTAGTGTCCCTCGCCTTATTTGCCGCCGAGCGTTACAAACAGGGTCAGGAGCCCCAACATGCCGATAATCATGGCGAACGCGTAGTGGTAGATGTAGCCGGATTGGAGGAAGCGGATCACGCCGGCGAACCAGCCGATAAAGCGTGCGCTGCCGTTGACGATACCGTCGATCACGACGACGTCGCCTTCCTTCCACAGACCACGGCCAATTGCCACCGCGCCCCGCGCGAACACGACTTCGTTGATCTTGTCCATGTAGTACTTGTTGTCGAGCAGCGTGTAGATCGGCCCGAATGCGCGCTTGATGGTAGCCGGCAGTTCAGGACGAAGCAGATACAGGAACCACGCCACGAGAACGCCCGCGAGCGCCAGCCAGACCGGCAGGCCCGTCACCGAGTGCAAGCCCATCGCCGCCCAGCCGTGGAACTCTTCGGCCATTTCATGCAGTGCCGGATGGTTTTCGCCGATGAAGATAACCTTCTCGAACGCCACGCCATGCTGGAAGAAGTCGCCGAACAACATCGGACCGACCGCAATCGCGCCAATCACGACAGACGGAATGGCCAGCAGCACCAGCGGTACCCAGACGACCCACGGCGTTTCATGCGGCTCATGTGCGTGACCGTGATCGTCGTGACCGTGGCCGTGCGCGTCGTGACCGTTGGCATGACCGTGTGCCGCGGCTTCGGCGCCCATCGGCGAATCCGGATGCTTCGGATGGCGGAAACGCTCTTCGCCGTGGAAGACCATGAAATACATACGGAACGAATACAACGCGGTGACGAACACGCTGGCCACCACCGCGAAATACGCGAAGCCCGAACCCGGCAGATGCGACAGCTTCACCGCGTCGATGATCGAATCTTTCGAGTAGAAGCCCGAGAAGAAAGGCGTGCCGATCAGCGCGAGCGAACCGATCAGCGACGTGATCCAGGTGATCGGCATGTATTTGCGCAGGCCGCCCATGTTGCGCATGTCCTGATCGTGGTGCATGCCGATGATCACGGAACCCGCGCCGAGGAACAGCAGCGCCTTGAAGAACGCGTGCGTCATCAGGTGGAACACGCCAACGGGGTAAGCCGAGACGCCGAGCGCAACCGTCATGTAGCCAAGCTGCGAGAGCGTGGAGTAAGCCACCACGCGCTTGATGTCGTTCTGCACGATCCCCAGAAAGCCCATGAAGAGCGCAGTGATCGCACCGATCACCGTGACGAAGGACAGCGCGCTATCGGACAGTTCGAACAGCGGCGACATGCGCGTGACCATGAAGATACCAGCCGTCACCATGGTTGCCGCGTGAATCAGCGCGGAAATCGGTGTCGGGCCTTCCATCGAATCGGGCAGCCACACGTGCAGCGGGAACTGCGCGGACTTACCCATTGCGCCGATGAAAAGGCAAATGCAGGCCACGGTCAGCAGGCCCCAATCCGTACCCGGAAAGCTCAATGCGGCAAGTTCCGTACGCTTGGCAAACACGTCGCCGTAGTTCATCGAGCCGGCAAACGCGAACAGCAGACCGATACCCAGCAGGAAGCCGAAGTCGCCGACGCGGTTCACGAGGAACGCCTTCATGTTCGCGTAGATGGCCGACTCGCGCGTGAAGTAGAAACCGATCAGCAGGTACGACACCAGACCCACTGCTTCCCAGCCGAAGAACAGCTGCAGGAAGTTGTTGCTCATCACGAGCATCAGCATCGAAAACGTGAAGAGCGAAATGTACGAGAAGAAGCGCTGGTACCCATCGTCGTCGGCCATGTAGCCGATCGTGTAGATGTGCACCATCAGCGACACGAAGGTGACGACGCACATCATCATGGCCGTCAGCGAATCGACGAGGAAGCCGATCTCGAACTTCGTCTTGCCGATCATCATCCATTCGTAGACGGTGGCGTTGAAGCTTGCGCCGTCCAGCACCTGGAAGAACACCATCATCGACAGCACGAAGGAGATGGCGACGCCGAGAATCGTGACCGAGTGCGCACCCGCGCGCCCTACCGCCTTCCCGAACAGCCCCGCGATCAGGGAACCGGCCAGCGGTGCCAGCGGAATCGCCAGCAGCAGGTTTTCATTGAGTATCGTGGACATAACCGCTTTTCCTGAGATTAACCTTTGAGCTGATCGAGATCTTCGACATTGATCGTGTCGAGGCTACGGAACAGGGTCACCAGAATTGCGAGGCCGATCGCTGCTTCCGCTGCCGCCACCGTCAGCACAAAAAACACGAAGATCTGGCCATGCACGTCGCCGAGGTAATGCGAGAACGCGACGAAATTGGTGTTCACCGCGAGCAGCATCAATTCGATGGCCATCAGGATGATGATGACGTTGCGGCGGTTCAGGAAAATACCGACGACGCTGATCGCAAACAGAATCGCGCCGAGCACGAGGTAATGGGCGAGGGTCAACATGATTTCTATCTCCTGTCCGCTCAGCTGTTCTTCGCAGACGCCGACTCGGCCGCTGCTGCCGCCGCTGCGGCTTCTTCCGCAGCGACAGTCGCCGCGCTCTTTTCCGACGGCATCTTCACGACGCGCACGCGGTCCTGCGCACGCACCTTGACCTGCTGGCTGATCTTCTGGCGCTTGCTGTCCTTCTTGTGGCTCGTGGTCAGCGCAATGGCTGCGATGATTGCCACCAGCAGCACGAGGCCGGCAATTTCGAACGCGAAGATGTAGTCGGTGTAAATCACCTTGCCGATCAGGCGGGTGTTCGACCAGTCGCCCATGCCGCTCGCGGCGGCGGTCGTATCGCGCACCACCGTGCTTGTCGCACCGTAGCCGTGCCACAGGATCAGAGCGGTTTCGAGCACGATGATCGCGCCCACCAGCGTGGCCATCGGCACGAAACGTTTGAAGTCCTTGCGCAGCACGTCGAGGTTGATGTCCAGCATCATCACGACGAACAGGAACAGCACCATCACCGCGCCCACGTAGACCAGCACCAGCAGGATGGCGAGGAACTCGGCCTGCAGCAGCATCCAGATAGCCGCCGCGTTAAAGAACGCCAGCACGAGAAACAGTGCGGACGACACCGGGTTGCGCGAGGTGATCACCTTCAGCCCTGAAACCACCAGGAGCAGCGCGAAGATGTAGAACAGTACGGTCGTGAATTCCATGATTACCGGTTCATCGTTAGGCCATCGTCAGGCATTTTCTTTGGCACGTGCATCTGGCGACCGCACTGGCAACAGCGCAAAACCGCCAGCACAACCGCACAGGTGCGCCATGCCGCGGCATTCACGCCGCGGCGCTCGGCCCGACAACAGGCCGTGTTACTGCTGCATTTACTCGATGCGCGACTGCCGCATCTATCGTTTCACTTGAACGCTTTAACGATACGGCGCGTCGGCAGCCTTGTTGGCGGCGATCTCCGCTTCGTAGCGATCGCCCACAGCCAGCAGCATTTCCTTCGTGAAGTACAGATCGCCGCGCTTTTCGCCGTGATATTCGAGAATGTGCGTCTCGACGATCGAATCCACCGGGCAGCTTTCTTCGCAGAAACCGCAGAAGATGCACTTGGTCAGATCGATGTCATAGCGCGTGGTACGGCGCGTGTTGTCTTCACGCGTCTCCGATTCAATCGTGATGGCAAGCGCCGGACACACTGCTTCGCACAGCTTGCAGGCGATGCAGCGCTCTTCGCCATTCTCATAGCGGCGCAGCGCGTGCAGTCCGCGAAAACGCGGCGAGATCGGCGTCTTCTCTTCCGGGAACTGCACCGTCACCTTGCGCTGGAACGTATAACGTCCGGTCAGCGCGAGGCCCTTGACGAGTTCCGTCAGAAAGAAGGTCTTGAAAAAGTTTTGGATTGCGGTCATGAGTTCATCCGCCCTTTATTTCCAGATATTCAACGGCGACATGATCCAGAAGCCGACCACCACCAGCCACACCACGCACACCGGAATGAAAATCTTCCAGCCAAGACGCATGATCTGGTCATAGCGGTAGCGCGGGAACGTGGCGCGCGCCCAGATGAACACCGACAGCAACAGGAACACCTTGAGGACGAGCCAGAAGATGCCCGGGATAAACGACAGGAAACCGAACGGTGCGCTCCAGCCGCCGAGGAACAACGTGGATGCCAGTGCCGAGATCACGATCATGTTGATGTACTCGGCGAGGAAGAACAGCGCGAACGCCATACCCGAGTAATCGATCATGTGACCCGCGACGATTTCCGATTCACCTTCCACCACGTCGAACGGGTGACGGTTCGTTTCGGCGATGCCCGAGATGAAGTAGACGACGAACATCGGCAGCAGCGGCAACCAGTTCCACGACAGGAAGTTGAGACCGTGGGCTGCGAAAAAGCCGCGTTCCTGCGAGCCGACAATGTCCGACAGGTTCAGCGTGCCGGCGGTCATCAGCACGACCACCAGCGCAAAGCCCATCGAAATTTCGTACGAGACCATTTGCGCTGCGGCCCGCATTGCACCGAGGAACGCGTACTTCGAGTTCGACGCCCAACCGGCCAGAATCACGCCGTAGACGCCGATCGAGGAAATCGCGATCGCATACAGCAGGCCCGCGTTGATGTCGCCCAGCACCGCGCCCGCCTGGAACGGAATCACCGCCCAGACCGCGAATGCCGGCACCACCACCATGATCGGCGCGATCATGTAGATCCAGCGGCTTGCCTGGCTCGGCTGAATCACTTCTTTGAGCAGCAGCTTCAGCACGTCGGCGATAGGTTGCAGGAGACCTGCAGGGCCCACGCGGTTCGGGCCGAGACGCACGTGCATCCAGCCGATCAGCTTACGCTCCCACAAAATGAGGTAAGCCACGCACAGCAGGATCACGACGGCCACCACCAGGATGCGCACCAGTGCCCACACCGTGGGCCATGCCACACCGAGAAGCTGGGTGCCGCCCGAGTTGATCGTATCGAACAAGCTCATTTACGCCTTCTCCACCACCAGTTCACCGAACAGGCTGCCCAGCGCTGCACCGGCAGGCGTAGCCGCCGACACGCGGACGACCGTCTCCGCAAGATTCGCGTCGCGCACGGCCGGCAACTGCACCGATTGCTCGCCCTGGCGCACGCGAACCGCGTCGCCTTCCTTCAAACCAAGTTTGTCGAACAGAGCCGCCGGCAGCCCGACCTTGTTCGCGGCGCGCGCCGCTGCGGTCAGATGCAGCGATTCCGCGCGACGGACCAGCGCGTCGGCATGGTAGATCGGCACGTCGGCGATGCGCTCGAACTTGCCTTCTGCTGCCTTTGCCGCCTTGCCGCGAGCAACCGCCACGCCCGTGCGGTTCGACAGACGCGCTTGCACATCGCCGTCGCCGAGGGCGGCATCGCGAACCTGTTCCGCCGTGTCGTATTCGAAACCCGGCGCGCCCAGCAGGCTGCCGAGCACGCGCAACACCTTCCATGCGGGACGCGTGTCGCCGAGCGGACGCACGACGCCGTTGAACGTCTGCACCGTGCCTTCTGCATTGATGAAAGTGCCGGCTGTCTCGGTGAACGGCGCGATCGGCAGCAGCACGTCTGCGTATTCGGCGCCGGTCTGGAACGGCGACATCACGACGACCATCTCAGCCTGCTTCAACGCCGCCAAAGCCTGCGCCGGATTTGCCGTATCGAATTCGGGCTCGAGGTTCAGCAGCAGGTAGCCCTTGCGCGGTTGCTCGAACACTTCGCGAGCGTTCAGTCCGCCCTCACCCGGCAATGCGTTCACGAGATGCGCGCCAACCGTATTCGCCGCTTCCGTCAGGAAGCCGAGCGTCGCACCGGTTGCGTCGGCGATCCACTGGGCCGCAGCATGAATGGCTGCGAAGTCGGGATGACGCACGGCGCCATTGCCGAGCAGCACAAGCCGGCGTTCGCCGGTCGCGAGCGACTGAGCGGCCTGCTTGTCGGCTTCCGTGGCTTGTGCGTCCGAGAAGGCTTCGGGCAGCGCGGCGCCGTTCGCCGGCGAGACCGCCGATGCAATGCGACCGAGCGCCTCGATCCATGCCGACGGCGCTGCGGCAATGCGCTGCGCCTGCGGAATCAGCGCGTCGTCGCCAGTGGCCTGCAGCAGCGTGAGCTTCGCGCCGCCCTTTGCAGCCTGACGCAGACGCGCGGCGAAGAGCGGATGATCGCGGCGCAGGTCCGAGCCGATCACGAGCGCCGAGTCGATATTCGACAGGTCTGCAATCGCAGTGCCGAGCCACGGCGTGCCGCTCACCGGCGCGGAGAAATCCGACTGACGCAGACGGAAGTCGACGTTAGGCGTGCCGACCGCTTGCGCAAGTTGCTTGAGCAGGAACAGTTCTTCGACGGTGCTGTGTGCGCTGCCGAGCGCCGCCAGCGCGTTCGCGCCGTGGTCGCCGGTGATGCCCTTCAGGCCCTTCACCACGTATTCCAGCGCCGTCTGCCAGTCGGTTTCGACCCACTTGCCGCCCTGCTTCAGCATGGGCTGCGTGAGACGCTCGGGGCTGTTCAGGCCTTCGTACGAGAAGCGGTCCTTATCCGAAATCCAGCACTCGTTGATCGCTTCGTTTTCGAACGGCAGAACCCGCATCACGCGATTGTTCTTCACTTGCACCACCAGATTGGCGCCGACGGAATCGTGCGGGCTTACCGACTTGCGGCGCGACAGTTCCCATGTACGCGCGCTGTAGCGGAACGGCTTGCTGGTCAGCGCGCCGACCGGGCACAGGTCGATCATGTTGCCGGAGAGCTCGGAGTCGACCGTCTTGCCGACGAACGACGTGATTTCCGAATGCTCGCCGCGGCCCAACATGCCCAGCTCCATCACACCGGCCACTTCCTGGCCGAAGCGCACGCAGCGCGTGCAGTGGATGCAGCGCGACATTTCTTCCATCGAGATCAGCGGACCGACGTTCTTGTGGAAGACCACACGCTTTTCTTCGCTATAGCGCGACGACGACTTGCCGTAGCCCACCGCCAGATCCTGCAATTGACACTCGCCGCCCTGATCGCAGATCGGGCAATCCAGCGGGTGGTTGATCAGCAGGAATTCCATCACGGCTTGCTGGCCCTTCACTGCCTTTTCCGACTTCGTGCGCACGACCATGCCGGCCGAGACGGGCGTCGCGCACGCAGGCACGGCCTTCGGCATCTTTTCGACATCGACGAGACACATCCGGCAGTTGGCCGCAATCGACAGCTTCTTGTGATAGCAGAAGTGAGGGATGTACGTGTCGACCTTATGGGCAGCCTGGATCACCATGCTGCCTTCGGGCACTTCTACTTTCTTGCCGTCTATTTCAAGTTCAACCATGATGGTCAATCTTCCTTAACCTGTTACCGCTCAATCGTTCGCCCCGTTCATTGCCGCTCAGACAATGAGCCCCGTGGTTGACGTGTTCTGGTGCGTACCTGTCAGGCATGCTGCTCTTTCAGGCGCTTGCCCGGGCACGTGTGGGCGTGCTCGGGCAACTGCGGGCCTGCTCAGGCAGCCACGGTTTCCGCGGCCGCCGCAGCGCCCGCATGGCCGCCGATGAGGCAATGCTTATGAGCGACGTGATATTCGAATTCGTCCCAGTAGTGCTTGAGCATGCCTCGAACCGGCATGGCCGCTGCATCTCCGAGCGCGCAAATCGTGCGGCCCATGATGTTCTCCGCGACCGAGTTCAGCAGATCCAGATCTTCCTGACGGCCAAGACCATGCTCGATGCGATGCACGACGCGGTACAGCCAGCCTGTACCCTCGCGGCAAGGCGTGCATTGACCACACGACTCTTCGTAGTAGAAGTACGACAGACGCAGCAACGACCGCACCATGCAGCGCGTCTCGTCCATCACGATGACCGCGCCTGAGCCCAGCATGGAGCCCGCTTTGGCGATCGAGTCATAGTCGAGGTCGGTCTGCATCATGATGTCGCCCGGAATCACAGGCGCCGACGACCCGCCGGGAATGACCGCCTTGATCTTCCTGCCGCCGCGCATGCCGCCCGCCAGTTCCATCAGTTTTGCGAACGGCGTGCCGAGCGGAACTTCGTAATTGCCCGGACGCTCGACGTCGCCGGAGATCGAAAAGATCTTCGTACCGCCGTTGTTCGGCTTGCCGATTTCCAGGTAATTCTGCGGGCCGATTGCAAGCAGAAAAGGCACTGCGGCAAACGTCTCGGTGTTGTTGATCGTGGTCGGCTTGCCGTACACGCCGAAGCTCGCCGGAAACGGCGGCTTGAAGCGCGGCTGGCCCTTCTTGCCTTCCAGCGACTCGAGCAACGCGGTTTCTTCGCCGCAGATATAAGCGCCGTAACCGTGGTGCGCATGCAGTTCGAACGAGAAGCCCGAACCCATGATGTTCTCGCCGAGGAACCCTGCACGGCGCGCTTCGTCTAACGCTTCTTCAAAGCGTTTGTAGACTTCCCAGATTTCGCCGTGAATGTAGTTGTAGCCGACCGTGATGCCCATTGCGTACGCGCCAATCGCCATGCCTTCGATCAGCGAGTGCGGGTTGAAGCGAAGAATGTCGCGGTCTTTGAATGTGCCCGGTTCGCCTTCGTCCGAATTGCAGACCAGGTACTTCTGCCCCGGAAACTGACGCGGCATGAAGCTCCACTTCAGGCCTGTCGGGAAGCCCGCGCCGCCACGGCCGCGCAGGCCCGACGCCTTGACGTCCGCAATCACCTGCTCGGGCGGAATCTTTTCTTCCAGAATGCGGCGCAGCTGGGCGTAACCGCCGCGCGCCACATAATCTTCGAGATGCCAGTTGTCGCCGTTCAGGCCAGCGAGAATCAGCGGTTTGATGTGACGATCGTGTAAAGACGTCATTTCGAAAGTTCCTCGAGCAGCTGGTCGATCTTCTCGCGGCTCATGAAGCTGCACATGCGATGGTTGTTCACCAGCATCACCGGCGCGTCGCCGCACGAACCCATGCATTCCCCTTCTTTCAGGGTGAATTTGCCGTCCGCCGTGGTTTCGCCGAAGTCGATGCCGAGCTTCTGCTTCAGATATTCAGCGGCGCTCTCCGAGCCGCCGTCCGGGCCGAGCTGGCACGGCAGGTTCGTGCAGAGCGTGATCTTGTACTTGCCGACCGGCGAGGTCTCGTACATCGTGTAGAAGGTTGCCACCTCCTGCACTGCGACCGCCGGCATGCCGAGATAGTCCGCGACGAACTGCATGAGTTCGGGCGACAGCCAGCCATGCTCTTCCTGAGCAGTGGCCAGCGCCGACATCACGGCGGACTGTTTCTGATCGGCGGGATACTTCGCGATCGCACGATCGATTTCTTTCAGGCCTTCAGCTGAGATCATTTTCAGACACGACTCTTTCAATTCCTACCGAACGAAAACCTGCCGCTCACTTCGTGCTGCGACAGACCCGGCGTTCCTTTGCTTGACGCGCGCCTCCGGCATACTGGAAAACGCGCGCCGATGATTACGTCCTAGCGATCGACTTCGCCGAACACGATGTCCTGCGTGCCGATGATCGTCACGGCGTCGGCGATCATGTGACCGCGCGCCATTTCGTCGAGCGCGGACAGATGCGCATAGCCCGGTGCGCGAATCTTGAGGCGATAGGGCTTGTTCGCACCGTCCGAAATCAGGTAGATACCGAACTCGCCCTTCGGGTGCTCGACGGCCGCATAAGACTCGCCTTCCGGCACATGGAACCCTTCAGTGAACAGCTTGAAGTGGTGAATCAGCTCTTCCATGTTCGACTTCATGCCCACGCGCGACGGCGGAGCAACCTTGTGATTGTCGATCATCACAGGGCCCGGATTCTTGCGCAGCCACTCGACGCACTGCTTCACGATGCGTGTGGATTGACGCATTTCTTCGACGCGAACCAGATAACGGTCGTAGCAGTCGCCGTTCACGCCGACCGGAATGTCGAAGTCGAGCTTTTCATACACTTCGTACGGCTGCTTCTTACGCAAATCCCATTCGATGCCCGAGCCGCGCAGCATGGCGCCCGACATGCCGAGTTGCAAAGCACGCTCAGGGCTGACCACGCCGATGCCGACCAGACGCTGCTTCCAGATCCGGTTGTCGGTGAGCAGCGTCTCGTATTCGTCGACGTACGTCGGGAAGCGCGTGAAGAAGTCGTCGATGAAGTCGAGCAGCGAACCCTGACGGTTTTCGTTCATCTTCGACAATGCCTTCGCATTGCGAATCTTCGACGCCTTGTATTGCGGCATTGCGTCAGGCAGGTCGCGATACACGCCGCCCGGACGGTAGTACGCCGCGTGCATGCGCGCGCCGGACACCGCTTCGTACACGTCCATCAGATCTTCACGCTCGCGGAACGCATACAGGAACACAGCCATTGCGCCGACGTCGAGCGCGTGCGCGCCGATCCACATGAGGTGGTTCAGCACGCGCGTGATTTCGTCGAACATCACGCGGATGTATTGGGCGCGCACCGGCACTTCGATGCCGAGCAGCTTTTCGATCGCCATCACATAGCCGTGCTCGTTGACCATCATCGACACATAGTCGAGACGGTCCATATACGGCACGGACTGGATAAACGTTTTGGTTTCGGCGAGCTTTTCAGTCGCGCGATGCAGCAGGCCGATGTGCGGATCGGCGCGCTGGATAACTTCGCCGTCGAGCTCCAGCACGAGGCGCAGCACGCCGTGCGCTGCGGGGTGCTGAGGGCCAAAATTGAGCGTGTAATTCTTGATCTCTGCCATGGCGTTCTCTTAGTGTTTCAGACCGCCATAGCGATCTTCGCGAATCACGCGCGGCGTGATTTCCCGCGGCTCGATCGTCACAGGCTGATAGACGACGCGCTTCTCTTCCGGGTCGTAACGCATTTCGACGTAACCGGAGACAGGGAAATCTTTACGGAACGGGTGACCAATGAAACCGTAGTCAGTCAGAATTCGGCGCAGGTCCGGATGACCTTCGAAGACGATGCCGTACAGGTCGAATGCTTCGCGCTCGTACCAGTTCGCCGAATTCCAGATATCGACTACGGAGGGCAGGATCGGCAGGTCGTCGTCCGGAGCGAATACGCGCAGGCGCAAACGCCAGTTGTTTTGCACCGACAACAGATGCAGCACGGCCGCGAAACGAGGACCGTCGTAAGCGCCGTCCGCGTAGGTCTGATAGTCGACGCCGCACAGGTCCATCATCTGCTCGAAACCGAGCGAGCGGTCGTCGCGCAGACGCGTTGCCACGTTGAGGTAGTCGCTCGCTTTCACGACGATCGTCAACTCACCGATTGCCTCGGTAGTGCTCAGCAGGAGGCCGCCAAAGGCCGCCTCGAGGTTCGCTTTCAGGGTCTCGAGTTTGCTTGCCATATTGTGGGGAGAGGCGTTGCCTTATTGACGGGCGATGGTGTTGGTGCGGCGAATCTTGGCCTGCAACTGGATCACGCCGTAGACCAGCGCTTCCGCTGTGGGCGGACAACCCGGCACGTAGACGTCGACCGGCACGATGCGGTCGCAACCACGCACCACCGAATACGAGTAGTGGTAGTAGCCGCCGCCGTTCGCGCACGAACCCATGGAGATCACCCAACGCGGCTCGGCCATCTGGTCGTACACCTTGCGCAGAGCCGGCGCCATTTTGTTGCAGAGCGTGCCGGCGACGATCATCACGTCCGACTGACGCGGACTCGGACGAAACACCACGCCGAAACGGTCGAGGTCATAACGGGCCGCGCCCGCATGCATCATCTCGACTGCACAGCACGCCAGACCGAACGTCATCGGCCACAGGGAGCCGGTGCGCGTCCAGTTGATCAGTTTGTCAGCCGTTGTGGTGACAAACCCTTCCTTCAAGACCCCTTCGATACTCATTTGCTTTCCACTCCAGACGGGGCGGCAAGCCTTGGCCACCCACGCAAACCGGCGATTAAACCATCATTCCCAGTCGAGGCCGCCCTTCTTCCAGATATAGGCGAAGCCCAGCAGGAATTCGAGCAGGAAAATCATCATTGCCATGAAGCCAGGCCAGCCGATGTCACGCAGGGCAACGCCCCACGGGAACAGGAACGCGGTTTCAAGATCGAAAATGATGAAGAGAATGGCGACGAGGTAATAGCGCACGTCGAACTTCATGCGCGCATCTTCGAATGCTTCGAAGCCGCACTCGTACGGTGCGTTTTTCTCGGTATCGGGCTTGTTGGGACCGAGGATCTTGCCGATACTGACCAGTGCTACGCCTAAACCAGTGCCCACAACGAGGAACAACAAGACGGGGAAATAGGCTGCGAGGTTCAAGACTATCCTCAATCGGTTGGTTCTGAGTGCCGTCAGGAGCATAGCACCCCTGACGCGAAATCACTTCCGGGACGTACACGCCACAGACCAACGCAAACCGCGCGCCAGAAGTGAAAAATGCCAGCCGAAGCGAAGCAAGCGGCTGGCATTTAGATAACATTTGGTGCCGACGGCGAGACTCGAACTCGCACAGCTTTCGCCACTACCCCCTCAAGATAGCGTGTCTACCAATTTCACCACGTCGGCACTGTATGCAATCCGGGAAAACAACTTATAAAACCCGCGAATCGCTTCAAGACTTAGATTGTAACTGCTTTAAACAGTTTGTTCAACGCACAAAAGCACTTTCTACGAAAATTTATTTCGGTACGTCTGTAGCAGGCACGGACGCAGCCGAGGCCGCCAATGCGGCCGAACCGCCAGCCGCTGCCGACGCGGCAGGAGCAGCAGAAGCCGCGACCGGCGCGGTGACCGCGGCGCCGAGCACGCCGGCAGAAGGCTTCACCCGATATGCACCGAGGTACGTCAATGTCAAGGTAGTGACAAAGAACACTGCCGCAAGCACGGCCGTAGTGCGAGACAGGAAGTTCGCCGAACCCGTCGCACCGAACAGGCTGCCCGACGCGCCGCTGCCGAACGCCGCGCCCATATCGGCGCCCTTGCCGTGCTGCAGCAGAACGAGGCCGATGACCCCGAGTGCCGACAACAGCTGAACGACGATAATCAAAGTTTTCAAATACAGCATCACACTCACCTGAGTCTTTATTTAGCCGAGGCTCGCGGCTGCGAGGCTCGGGATGGGTCATCCTCGACGAGGCGCCCCGCTCAACCAGCGGCCGTCGCTTCGGCCGCCGCCTTGCAGATCGCCAGAAAATCCTGGTCCTTCAGCGACGCGCCGCCAATCAGGCCGCCGTCGATATCCTGCTGACAGAACAACTCTTTCGCGTTGTCGGGCTTCACACTGCCGCCGTACAGCAGCGGCACGTCTGCAACCTCCGCGCCTTTTGCCGCGAGACGCGCGCGCAGGAATGCGTGCACCGCCTGCGCCTGCTCCGAACTCGCGCTCTTGCCCGTGCCGATTGCCCAGACGGGCTCATAGGCGACCACGATACGCGCGGCTTCCTGCACCGACAACTTTGCCAGCACTTCATCCAGCTGAGCGCCAACCACCTGCTCCGTCGCGCCGGCTTCCCGCTCTTCGAGCGTTTCGCCGACGCAAACGATCGGCGTCAAACCCGCTTCCAGCGCACGCTGCGTCTTGATCGCGACGAGTTCGGCGCTCTCGCGGTGATACGCGCGGCGCTCCGAATGCCCGACGATGGCAAACGTGGCGCCGAAATCCGTCACCATTTGCGCAGCGACTTCGCCGGTATAGGCGCCGTGCGTGAACGCCGAGACGTCCTGCACGCCCCACGCCACGCAACTGCCGTCGAGCAGCGAATGCGCCTGGGCGAGATACGGGCTCGGCACGCACACACCCACGCGCACCGTGGCCGGCAGTTCGCACGCGCCTTTCGCGACGGCCTGCAAGAGCCCTGCGTTATCGGCGAGGCGCCCGTGCATTTTCCAGTTACCCACTACCAGTTTGGCTCGTTGTGTCGACATCGTCTCGTCTTGTCGTCTCGTCGTCTTTGATAAACGGCGGGCCTTGTTGGCGCGTGTTTCGTTGCGCTTACAGTCCGCCTTTCGGATTCATGCGGCGCGCGCAAAACGCGCAATTTTACTGCGTGGGGGAGATCGGGTCAAACGAACACGTACGCGCCGATGGTCACGGAACGGCTCGGATCAACCCTCCTGCCCCCAGGTCAGCACGATCTTGCCGACGTGCGTGCTGCTCTCCATCAGCGTGTGCGCGTCGGCCGCCTCGGCAGCGGGGAATACGCGATGCACGACCGGCTTGATCCGCCCAGCTTCGAGATGCGGCCACACCTGCTGCTTGAGCTGCGCGGCAATTTTCGCCTTGAACTCCACCGGCCGGGGACGCAAGGTCGAACCCGTCAGCGTCAAGCGGCGGCGCAGCACCTCGTTCAGATTCAGTTCCGCCTTCGCGCCGCCCAACAGCGCGATCAGCACGATGCGTCCGCCTTCCGCGAGCGCCGTCAGTTCGCGCGACACGTAACTGCCCGCCACCATGTCGAGTACCACGTCGACACCACGGTCGTTGGTGAGCGACTTGATCACTTCGACGAAATCTTCGGTCTTGTAGTTGATCGCCCGTTCCGCGCCCAGCGCTTCGCACGCGCGGCATTTCTCGTCCGAGCCCGCGGTCGCGAACACACGAAAACCAAGTGCGTGCGCAATCTGGATCGCAGTCACGCCGATCCCGCTCGAACCGCCCTGCACCAGCAGCGTTTCGTTCGCACCGCCCTCGCCCTTGCCAAGCTGCGCGCGGTCGAACACGTTGCTCCACACGGTGAAGAAGGTCTCCGGCAGCGAGGCCGCCTCGACATCCGACAGACCGTTGGGCACCGGCAGGCACTGCAGCAGCGGCGCCACGGCGAATTCGGCGTAACCGCCACCTGCCAGCAAGGCGCACACGCGATCGCCGATTTTCAGCCCAAACGGATTGTTCTTCCCGTCGATGTCGCCGCCGACAATTTCCCCCGCCACTTCCAGCCCCGGCAGGTCGGACGCGCCCGGAGGCGGCGCATAGGCGCCCTTGCGCTGAAACACGTCGGGACGATTGATGCCAAAAGCCGTCACCTTGATCAGCACCTCGCCCGCTTTCGGCTGCGGCGTGGGCCGCTCGGCGAGCTTGAGCACTTCCGGGGCTCCGAATTCCGTGATTTCAATCGCTTTCATCTGCGTCAACTCCAAGATTGGATTGCGTTGCATACCGGATTCGTCCGTGCGGATCCGGACGTCCTTCGCATTGTCGCCGGATCGCGGCAATCGCGTGCGAGTCACCCTCATTTCACCGAACCGCCCAATGCCGGCAGCGTATCGCCTGCGCGCGGCATCCGCCTGCAACGCAATCCACCCTGTGGCCACCAAGAAAAACGGCCGGCGCGCATTCGCGCTGCCGGCCGTCGTACTGCTAACGCGTTACTGCTGCGTCGGCTCGCCTTCCGGGGCGCCCGGCGCGCCTTCGTTCAGCAACGCCTTCGCCGACAAACGCACACGGCCCTTTTCGTCCGTCTGGATGACCTTGACCTTCACTTGCTGGCCGTCCTTCAGGTAGTCGTTGATGTCCTTGATGCGCTCGTTGGCGATTTCGGAAATGTGCAACAGACCATCCTTGCCCGGCAGGATGTTCACGATCGCGCCGAAATCGAGCAGCTTGAGCACCGTACCTTCGTACACCTGGCCCACCTCGACTTCCAGCGTGATGTTCTCGATACGCTTCTTCGCTTCGGCCATGCCTTCGCTGCTGGTGCTTGCGATGGTGACGATGCCGTCGTCGGAAATATCGATCGTCGTGCCGGTTTCTTCCGTCAGCGCACGGATCACGGAACCGCCCTTGCCAATCACGTCGCGGATCTTTTCCGGATTGATCTTGATGGTGATCATGCGCGGTGCGAATTCGGACAACTGCGTGTTCGCGCCCGACACAGCCGAGGTCATCTTGCCGAGAATGTGCATGCGACCTTCCTTCGCTTGCGCGAGGGCCACCTGCATGATTTCCTTCGTGATGCCCTGGATCTTGATGTCCATCTGCAGCGCGGTCACGCCTTGCTCGGTGCCCGCCACCTTGAAGTCCATGTCGCCGAGGTGATCTTCGTCGCCGAGAATGTCCGTCAGCACGGCAAACTTGTTGCCTTCCAGAATCAGGCCCATCGCGATGCCGGCGACGTGCGCTTTCATCGGCACGCCGGCGTCCATCAGCGCAAGGCAGCCGCCGCACACCGAAGCCATCGACGAAGAACCGTTCGATTCCGTAATTTCAGACACGACGCGGATCGAGTAGCCGAATTCGTCTGCGCTGGGCAGGCACGCGGCCAGCGCCCGCTTGGCGAGACGGCCGTGACCGATTTCACGGCGCTTGGGCGAACCCACGCGGCCCGTTTCGCCGGTCGCAAACGGCGGCATGTTGTAGTGAAGCATGAAGCGTTCGCGGTACTCGCCTTCGAGCGCGTCGATGTTCTGCTCGTCGCCCTTGGTGCCGAGGGTGGCCACCACCAGCGCCTGCGTTTCGCCGCGCGTGAAGAGCGCCGAGCCGTGCGTACGCGGCAGCACGCCGGTGCGGATTTCGATCGGGCGCACCGTGCGGGTGTCGCGGCCGTCGATACGCGGTTCGCCGTTCAGAATCTGCGTACGAACGATCTTCGCTTCAATGTCGAACAGCACATTGCCGACGGTCGCCTTGTCGGCCGCCACTGTGCCGCTTGCCGCGGCTTCTTCTTCCAGCTTCGCCGAAACCGCTGCGTAGACTTCCTTCAGCTTGGCCGAACGGGCCTGCTTGTCGCGGATCTGGTAAGCAGCGAGCAGTTCCGCTTGCGCCAGTTCCGTCACACGGGCAATCAGCGGCTCGTTTTTCGCGGCCGGCTGCCAATCCCATTCCGGCTTGCCGCCTTCGCGGACCAGATCGTGGATTGCGTCGATCGCCACTTGCATCTGCTCGTGGCCGAACACCACGGCGCCGAGCATCACTTCTTCGCTCAGTTGCTGCGCTTCCGACTCCACCATCAGCACCGCGCGCTCCGTACCGGCGACCACGAGGTCCAGCGCCGAGTCCTTCATTTGCGCACGCGTGGGGTTCAGCACGTATTCGTTGTTGATGTAAGCGACGCGCGCTGCGCCGACCGGGCCGTTAAACGGCAGACCCGACACGGCGAGTGCCGCCGACGCGCCGATCAGCGCGGGGATGTCAGCGGGAATGTCCGGGTTCAGCGACAAAACGTGGATCACGACCTGCACTTCGTTGTAGAAGCCTTCCGGGAACAGCGGACGCAACGGACGGTCGATCAGGCGCGAAATGAGGGTTTCGCCTTCCGACGGACGGCCTTCGCGGCGGAAGAAGCCGCCCGGAATCTTGCCGGCGGCGTAAGTCTTCTCGAGATAGTCGACGGTCAGCGGGAAGAAGTCCTGGCCCGGCTTGGCCGTCTTGGCGCCCACCACGGTCGCCAGAACCACGGTGTCTTCGACGTCGACGATCACCGCGCCGCTCGCCTGGCGAGCGATTTCGCCGGTTTCGAGGCGAACGTTGTGTTGTCCCCACTTAAATTCTTTGACGACCTTGCTGAACATAGTCATTGCTTTTCCTCATCGTAATGCCGCGCGGAACAGAAGCGGCGCGGCAACGCCAGGACCGGCGCCGCATGGGAAGAGTAGTGTTATGCCATTCCAGAGAGCCACGTGCTGCCTGGCCGGTAAGGTGAACGCCGGCTGAGCGCGCGAACCGCTGGAATGACACAAAGCTCCGCCCTGAAGCCCGGCCATCTTGCTATTTTTGCTTGTTGTACTACTGCTTTTTGCTGCCTGAAGTCGGTTTCACCGCTCCTGCTGCCTTGATTGCTTTGACTGCCTCTGCTGCTTCGGCAGCCTGTGCTGCATTTACCGCCTGTGTTTCATTTATTGCCTGTACTGCCCGTACTACCGTCACCACCTGCCGCTGCGCCGCACGAACCGGCACGCTGCTGCGCAGCGCCGCGACGCGCTTCACACGAAGCAGACCGCGCAAAAACAAAATGCCTGCATCAGCAGAACTGACACAGGCATCTTGCTGAACGACTAGCCGCTTACCGGCCGCTTACTTACGCAGACCCAGCTTCTCGATCAGTGCGCGGTAACGATCCGCGTCCTTACCCTTCAGGTAATCGAGCAGCTTCCGGCGACGGCTCACCATGCGCAGCAGACCGCGGCGGCTGTGGTGATCTTTCGCGTGAGCCTTGAAGTGAACGGTCAGTTCGTTGATACGGGTCGTGAGCAGCGCGACCTGAACTTCGGGGGAGCCGGTGTCGTTGGCTGCGCGTGCGAATTGCGCGACGACTTCGGATTTCTTGCTTGTGTCAACTGCGGACATGTCGATTTCCTTGAGAACTGGACAGGCGGTCACGGAAGAAAGGCCGTGCCGTGGATTTGCGATTTACCCATGCGAACTGGCGCTGCAAACCACCTTTCAGAGAGTTTGCGCACAGCCGGTACCGCAACGGGACGCGTATTGTAGCACAGCGCGAATCCGCCGCGAAGCCCCGCTGAGTAAGGCCAGATAGCAACCGCAGATGCTGCCGCGGCGCGAGTCACGGACTCACGGACTCACGGACTCACGGCCGTTTCATCCTGCACGTGGTCGGCGGCACCGTGAGTTGCGCCGGCAGCGCGAGCACCGTGCGAAAGCCGAAGCCCGAGCCTTCGTTATCGAAACGCACGCCGCGCGTGCCGGCCTTGTCCATTTCCATGACGTAAAGGGGCTGCATCAGTTGATGATCGTCCGCGCGCATCCACGACGCGTGAAAGCCGTTGTCGAAGCGGATGCCTTCCAGCGCCCGCGCGACCGCCGTCGGGTCGGCGCTCTTCGCGCGGTTCATCGCCGCCGCGAGGGTTTCGATCATCAAGGGCATGCGCAATACCGGGTAGTCGTCCTGCGCGGCCGGGAAGCGCGCGCGGAACGCCTCATACCAGGCGTCCGAAGCCGGGCCGCCCGCGTTCGGATGCCAGTCGGCCACCGCGATCACCCGGCCGACGCCCGCTTCGCCGAGCGCGGCCGGCGCGCCCAGGCTGTTGCCGTAGAACGTGTAGAACTTCGTGTCGAGGCCCTGCTCGCGCGCCGCCTTCACGAGCAGCGTCAGATCGTTGCCCCAGTTGCCTGTGATCACCGCATCGGCGCCGCTCGCGCGCAGTTTGGCGATGTACGGCGCGAAGTCCTTCACGCGGCCAATCGGGTGAAACTCGTCGCCGACCACCGCGATGTCCGGACGCTTCGCTTGCAGCGCGGCGCGCGCCAGCCGGCTCACGTCATGCCCGAAGCTGTAGTCCTGATTCAACAGATACACCTTCTTCACTGCCTTGTCGCGCTGGATCACGTCGGCGAGCGCGTCCATGCGCATGCCCGCATGCGCGTCGAAGCGGAAATGCCAGAAGCTGCAGTTGGCGTTGGTCAGCGCGGGATCGTCGGCGGAATAATTCAGGAACAGCTCGCGATTGTCCGGCTCGCGGGCATTCTGCTTGTCGATCGCGCCAATCAGTGCAGCGGCGACCGCCGAACTATTGCCCTGCAGGATGTAGCCGATGTGCCGGTCGGCTGCCGCGCGCAACTGCGTGAGCGCCTCTTCGGTGCCGCCCTTGCTGTCCAGCACCACAAGCTCGAGCGGATGAGCACCGTCGGCAAGGCGCACGCCGCCGCGCGCGTTGACCTGCTCGACGCCGAAGCGCAGATTGCGCTCCACCGCGGCGCCCGCGTTCGCGAACGGACCGGACATGCCCTCGATCAACGCGAGCTGGATCGGCGCGCCGGCCGGCCTGGACCCCGCGGCCGCCGCGGGCCCGGAGGCGGTCATGCCGGCCGCGACGGCCGGGCCAGCAAGCGCCGCCGAGATTGCCGCCAATATCACTGCCGTCTTGCTGTGCCACTTCGCCATCGTCCGCGTCCGTCTGATTCGTCAAAGCGCGGATCATAGGGCGTTCGCAACATAATAGGCAAGCCGGTGAAACAGCACGCATGCGATCCTCCGCCGGCACGCATGCAATCCGCCGCCGCTCGAGCAGGCAGATCTTTTACGGCGGCGCATGTCAAAATGGTCCGTGTCGACAACAAGAACCTGCTTTTTAAAAAAGTCCTGGAGGAATTCATGCTCAACCGCCTGCTTGCCCGCCATTGCCGCACGGCGGCCTTTGTGGGGGCGCCGCCTGCCGGCCGCGCGCGCCGCGCGGCGCTCGCCTGCCTCGCCGCGCTCACGCTCGCCGGCTGCGCGCAGCCCTGGCAGCAGTACCAGCAAGGCGCGGACGCGTCGACCATCGTCGCGCGCCTTGGCCCGCCTCGCGAAACCTACGATCTGCCAAACGGCGGCAAGCGCCTCATGTGGCCCACTCAGCCGATGGGCGAGACCACCACTGCGGCGGACATCGACGCGTCCGGCAAGATCGTCAACGTGCGCCAGGTCCTGCAGCCCAACGAGTTCTATCGCGCCGAGGTCGGCAAGTGGACCAAGGGCGACGTGCTGGTGAATTTTGGCCGCCCCGTGGAGACCTCGTACTTTCCGTTGATGAAGCGCGAAGTCTGGACCTACCGCTATCTCGAGGACAACTACTGGTACATGATGTTCAGTTTTTATTTCGACGACCAGGGCGTGTTGCGCCTCACGCAGAAAACGCCCGATCCGCTGCACGATCCCGATCGCCGGAACCTGTTCTAGCCCACGCTGTCATTCAGTATGCATGCATCTCCAAAAGCCGCTCCCGAAGCGGCTTTTTTTTATTTATTTCGCATGGCGACGAATTTTGTTTCACACACAAGCGATTAATTTTTTGATAGAAAGGCTTTTGTAAGCATTGATCCGGTGCTGGCCGGGCTTCGAAAAGAAGCGCGGCCACACGGCACGGCTGTGATTCCCGCGCCGGACGATGCGCCCTTTACGGAGCCGCTATCGATGAATCGTCCCAAACGCCTTCTCGTCGCCAACGTCGCATGGGCGCATGACACCGCCGAGCGCAACCCCGAGTTCTTCCGCGATCTGGCGCGCGGCCAGAACCCGCATGTGCTGTGGATCGGCTGCTCGGACAGCCGCGTACCCGCTGAAACCATTACGCATTGTGAGCCGGGCGACCTGTTCGTTCACCGCAACATCGCCAACCTCTTTCATGCCGGAGACGACAACTCCGCGAGCGTGCTCGAGTACGCCGTACGCGTGCTGAAGGTGGGCCATGTGATTGTCTGCGGGCATTACGGCTGCGGCGGCGTGCGCGCCTCGCTGCTGCCGCCCGATCCCGGTCTGCCGCACGTGAACCGCCGCATCGCCCCGCTCTGCTCGCTCGCACAAACCCATCGCGACGAGCTCGACGCCAAGGGTAGCGAACGCGAGCGCGTCGACCGCCTCGCCGAACTGAACGTGCTCGAGCAGGTGCGCCAGCTGCGCGCACATCCAATCGTGCGCGACGCAGAGCCGGCGACGCTCGTGCACGGCTGGATCTTCGCGCTCGAAGACGGACGCCTCAAGGTGCTGACTTCGGGCTACGAGACGGACGACGCCATGACGTGTGAGACAGCGGCCCACAGTGCAGCCTAGCGCGCCGCCTGGCTCGAGTCTTATCCGGTACAGCCTTCGCCTGTCATCAGGCATCAACCCATGCGCACCGACACCATGAATCTTCGAGCATTCTTTTCTACGTTTCAGCGCGACGCGCTTGCGGGCACCGTCGTTTTCCTCGTGGCTCTGCCGCTGTGCCTCGGCATTGCCAATGCATCCGGCGTCGAGCCGTTCGCCGGGCTCGTCTCGGGCATCGTCGGCGGGCTGGTCGTCGCGGTTCTGAGCGGCTCGCGGCTGAGCGTCAGCGGACCGGCTGCGGGTCTGGTCGTGATCGTCGTCGACGGCATTGCGCAGCTCGGCAGCTTTTCCGCGTTCCTCGCGGCCGTGCTGCTGTCCGGCGCGATCCAGTTCGGCTTCGGCATGCTCAAGGCGGGCCGCTTCGCCGCGTATGTGCCCTCGCCGGTCATCAAGGGCATGCTGGCCGCCATCGGTATCCTGCTGATCGTCAAGCAGTTCCCGCTCGCACTCGGGCTCGGCAACGGGCAGGCGTCAGGCGCCGCACCGGCGGACGGCACGCTGATGGCGTCGTTCGGCGGCATTTCGGTGGTGGCGTGCGCGATCACGGTGCTATCACTGGCCATCCTGATGGCGTGGGAAACGCGACCCATGCGCCGCTTCGCGCTGGTGCGCATCGTTCCCGCGCCGCTTGCCGTCGTACTATTGGGAATCGGCGCGACGCTGCTGCTGAACATGCTCGCGCCGTCGCTCGCGCCGCCGGCCGAGCATCGGGTCGCGCTGCCGTCGCTCGAGTCGTTCGCGGCCTTGCGCGTCGCGCTCGAATGGGCGGACTTCGGTCCGCATTTCGCCCAGCTCGTCAATCCAGACGTGTGGCGCGTGGCCATTACGCTCGCAATCGTCGCCAGCCTCGAAACCCTGCTGAGTCTGGAAGCGGTCGAGCAGATCGACCCTGAACGCCGCCCCGCGCCGCCGGACCGCGAACTGAAGGCGCAAGGCGTGGGCAATCTGATTGCCGGCGCGATTGGCGGGCTGCCGATCACTGCCGTGATTGTGCGCAGTTCGGCGAACGTCCATGCCGGCGCGCAAAGCCGACTGTCGGCGATCATTCACGGCGTGCTGTTGCTCGTCAGTGTGTTCGCGTTGACGAGCGTCATCAACCTGATCCCGCTGGCCTGCCTTGCAGCGATTCTGATTTTCACCGGGCTCAAGCTCGCCAAGCCGTCGCTGTTCGTCGCGGTCGCGAAACAGGGGTTGGCGCCGTTCGCGCCGTTCATCGTCACGCTGGTCGGAGTGCTCGCGACCGACCTGCTGATCGGCATCGTGCTCGGCATTCTGTGCAGCGTGCTGTTCGCGCTGTATGCGAATCTGCGCCGCCCCATCGTGCTGGCGCAACATGGCGACCACTATCTGCTGTCGTTTCGCAAGGACGTGTCGTTTCTGGGCAAAGTGCCGCTCAAGCACTACCTGCAGCAGATTCCCGATGGCGCAACGCTGATCGTGGATGCGACGCGCGCCGATTTCGTCGATCACGACGTGCGTGAAATGCTCGACAGCTTCGCAGAAGACGCGCCGCGCCGCGGCATCTCGGTGGAAGTGCGGCATCAGGTCCGCACTCAGGCGCGCGCGGCGCGCGGCTGGGCGATGCGACGCGCGGCAACCGAGTAACGTGGGGAGACCGCGGCGTCGAGCAGCCCGCGCACGCCGCATCAAAAAGAAAAGCCCCGCGCCTTTCGAGGTGCGGGGCTTCATGTTTTGTGCAGTCAGCGCCTGCCGGGGAGCTCGGCCTCGTGGAACCTCACTCGGAACGCTGCGGATTGAGCTTGTCGGAGTTCGAGTACAGCTTGTTGAGCGCCGAGATATAGGCTTTCGCCGACGCCGCGACGATATCCGGATCGGTACCCACACCATTGACGATGCGCCCGCTCTTCGAGAGCCGCACGGTTACCTCGCCCTGCGCCTGCGTGCCGGTGGTGATGGCGTTCACCGAGTACAGCAGCAGTTCCGAGCCGCTGCCCACTTCCGTTTCGATCGCGTTGAGGGTGGCATCCACGGGGCCGTTGCCGCGCGCCTCGCCGGTGATCTCCTTGCCTTCCACTGCAAACACGATTTTCGCGTGCGGCTGCTCGCCGGTTTCGGAATGCTGGGACAGCGACACGAACTTGTAGTGCTCCTTCTCCTGCGCCTCGGCGGATTCTTCGGTGACGATCGCGATAATGTCTTCGTCGAAAATCTCTGCCTTGCGATCGGCCAGTTCCTTAAAGCGTGCGAACGCGGTGTTGAGTTCCGCCTCGCTGTCGAGCGCAATGCCCAGTTCCTGCAGACGCTGCTTGAACGCATTGCGACCGGACAGCTTGCCGAGCACGATCTTGTTCGCGCTCCAGCCCACGTCTTCCGCGCGCATGATTTCGTAGGTGTCACGTGCCTTGAGCACGCCGTCCTGATGGATGCCCGACGCATGCGCGAATGCGTTGGCGCCCACCACGGCCTTGTTCGGCTGCACGACGAAACCGGTGATTTGCGATACCAGCTTGGAAGCCGGGACAATTTGCGTCGTGTCGAGGCCCAGTTCGAGCCCGAAATAATCCTTGCGGGTCTTCACGGCCATCACAATTTCCTCGAGCGACGTATTGCCCGCCCGCTCTCCGAGACCGTTGATCGTGCACTCCACCTGACGCGCGCCGCCAATCTGCACGCCTGCGAGCGAATTAGCGACCGCCATGCCCAGGTCGTTATGACAATGCACCGAGAACACCGCCTTGTGCGAGTTCGGAATGCGTTCGCGCAGCGTCTTGACGAGGTTGCCGTACAGCTCCGGCACGCCGTAGCCAACCGTGTCCGCGATGTTGATGGTGGTCGCGCCTTCCGCGATCACCGCTTCCAGCACGCGGCACAGGAAGTCCATGTCCGAGCGGCTGCCGTCTTCGGGCGAAAACTCCACGTCGTCCGTGAATTTGCGTGCGAAGCGCACGGCAAGCTTCGCCTGCTCGAACACCTGGTCCGGCGTCATGCGCAGCTTCTTTTCCATGTGCAACGGCGACGTTGCGATAAACGTGTGAATGCGGAAGTGCTCGGCGGGCTTGAGTGCGTCCGCCGCGCGTTGGATATCCTTGTCGTTCGCGCGGGCGAGCGAGCAGATCGTGCTGTCCTTGATCAGACCCGCGATGGTGTGAATCGAGTCGAAGTCCCCATTTGAACTGGCCGCGAAACCTGCTTCGATCACGTCCACTTTCATCCGCTCGAGTTGCTTCGCAATACGGATTTTTTCTTCTTTCGTCATCGACGCGCCAGGCGATTGCTCGCCGTCGCGCAGCGTGGTGTCGAATATGATGAGTTTGTCGGACATGTCGGAGTCTCCTGCGGAGTCGTTCAATTGGGGAGGTAGATATGGGAATCGGGAAGCTGTTGCGGTCGGTACCGCAGCGGCGCACGGGCCTGCGAGGCGGACAGCGACATTACCGGTCAAGTTGATTACTGCGGTGAATTGCCCACGGTCATTGCCACCAAGGTTGACAGACTGTTGCCACCGAAGTTGTCACAGCAATTACCACAGCAATTGCCACGATGCTTGCCGCCGGTTCGCGCGCGTCAGCGCACTTTAATGCCCGCCTCGCTCACAGCCGCGGCGCCGCCCCAAAAAGGGGACGTAGACGCAGTCATTCACCGACTATATCGACAATCCACCCGCCGTGCAATTGGCGCCAGGCCTGCGTGGCAGGCGTTTTTTCACCGTTGCTCGGCACCGTGCCTGCGCTTGATGAGCAGTGCGCAAGCGTTGGGCGGGCGTTGGCAGCAGCGTCCGACGGTAGCTTGCAAAGAGCCTCGCAAGGGCACTCGTCAAAAAGAAACGGCGCCCCGAAGGACGCCGCTGTCTGATGCGCGCGTTTCGCCTGCAAGCACGCGCTGAAAAGCTATCGCTTATCCATCAGTCGTGTGCGACCGAACGCGCCGGATTAGCCCTGCCTCGCATCGCCTGGTAGGCCCAGAACACATAGCCGGACAAGCCGTACAGCACGAAGAGGCCGAACAGCATCAAGGGCGGATCGGACGACACCAGCACGAACGCCACCACCACGAGCAGAATCACGCCAAACGGCACGCGATGCCGCACGTCAAGCGCCTTGCCGCTATAGAACGGCGCGTTCGAAACCATTGTCACGCCCGCGTAAATGGTTAGCACGAAGGCAACCCAGGGCAGCCAGACAAGCTTGAGCGGCACGCGATTGTCCGTGGCAAGCCATACGAAGCCCGCGATCAGCGCTGCCGCCGCCGGGCTCGGCATGCCCTGGAAGAACCGCTTGTCGACCACGCCGATGTTGGTATTGAAACGCGCAAGCCGCAACGCCGCGCCCGAGCAATAGACGAACGCCGCAAGCCAGCCCCAGCGCCCGAGGTCCTTCAGGATCCACTCATACATGACGAGCGCGGGTGCGACGCCAAACGACACCATGTCCGACAGACTGTCGAACTGTTCGCCGAAGGCGCTTTGCGTGTGCGTCATGCGGGCGACCCGGCCGTCCATGCCGTCTAGCACCATCGCCACGAAGATCGCGATAGCGGCAATTTCGAAGCGCACGTTCATGGCCTGCACGACGGCGAAAAATCCGCAAAAGAGCGCTGCGGTGGTGAACGCGTTCGGCAGCAGATAGATGCCGCGCTTTCTCAGGAACTGCTGACGCTGTGCACGCCGGCTGTCCACGGCCGGCGACTCCGTGACGATCGGCTTGTTGCGGCGGAACGGGCGCGGCAACGGTCCACTGGGGCGCGGGCGGCGCGGTTTGAATGCGGCCATTCGGACAACCTCCTTAGTGCCGCTTTACAGTTCAGCGAGGATCGTCGACGACGCCGACACCTTCTCGCCGATCGACACACGCGGACGGCTGCCCACCGGCAGATACACGTCGACGCGCGAGCCGAAGCGGATAAAGCCGTACCGTTGACCGCGCGTGAGCGGCTCACCTGCACGGACGTAGCAAAGAATGCGCCGCGCGATCAAACCGGCAATCTGCACTGAGGTCACCGTCTGGCCGCCGGCCATTTCGATCACCACCGCGTTACGTTCGTTTTCGAGCGAAGCCTTGTCCACCGCCGCATTCAGATAGGCGCCCGGAAAGTATTCGACCTTGGAGATCGCGCCGTCCACCGGCGAGCGCTGCGAATGCACGTTGAATACGTTCATGAACACGCTGATCTTGAGCGCTTCACGATTGGCATACGGATCATGCGCGGTTTCCACTGCGACGACGCGACCGTCGGCGGGGCACAGCACGGCGTTTGCCTGAGTGGGAATGGGGCGCGCAGGATCGCGGAAGAACTGCACGACGAAGATCAGGATCAGCCAGAAGATCCAAGCAAAGCCGAACCCCGCGAAAGCGTGAACCAGCAAGGCAACGACGGCCGCGATGGCAATGAACGGCCAGCCTTCTCGCGCGATGATCGGATGTGGGTAATTCATGGATGGCTTCAGTATTTTGTAAAACCGTAGGATAGCAAAAGCCGCCCAGGGTTCAGCACCCTTGGGCGGCTTTTTGCATGACCGGCGCATGCGGCGATGCACCGCGCCGGCTTTGTGCGATAAAACGGACTTCTTAGTTCTTCGACTGATCGACCAGCTTGTTCTTTGCAATCCACGGCATCATGGCGCGCAGCTTCGAGCCGACCTGCTCGATCTGGTGCTCGGCCGTCAGACGGCGGCGCGATTGCAGCGTCGGAGCACCCGCCTTGTTTTCGATGATGAAGCTCTTTGCGTACTCGCCCGTCTGAATGTCGGTCAGCACGGCCTTCATCGCCTTCTTGGTTTCAGCCGTCACGATGCGCGGACCCGTCACGTACTCGCCGTATTCCGCGTTGTTCGAGATCGAGTAGTTCATGTTCGCGATGCCGCCTTCGTAAATCAGGTCGACGATCAGCTTCAGTTCGTGCAGGCACTCGAAGTACGCCATTTCCGGCGCGTAGCCTGCTTCCACCAGCGTTTCGAAGCCGGCCTTGATCAGATCGACCGTACCGCCGCACAGAACAGCCTGTTCGCCGAACAGGTCGGTTTCCGTTTCTTCGCGGAAGTTCGTTTCGATGATGCCGGCACGGCCGCCGCCATTCGCCGCTGCGTACGACAGCGCGATGTCACGCGCCGCGCCCGACTTGTCCTGCGCGACTGCGATCAGGTGAGGCACGCCGCCGCCTTGCGAGTAGGTGCCGCGAACCGTGTGGCCCGGCGCCTTCGGCGCGATCATGATGACGTCGAGATCCGCACGCGGAATGACCTGGCCGTAGTGCACGTTAAAGCCGTGCGCGAAGGCGAGCGCCGCGCCCTGCTTGATGTTCGCGTGAACTTCTTTCGCGTACACGTCGGCGATCTGCTCGTCCGGCAGCAGCATCATGACGACGTCCGCGCCCTTCACGGCTTCCGCCACTTCCTTCACTTGCAGGCCGGCGTTCTCGGCCTTGCTCCACGATGCGCCGCCCTTGCGCAGACCGACCGTGATGTTCACGCCGCTTTCCTTCAGGTTCAGCGCGTGCGCATGGCCTTGCGAGCCATAGCCGATGATGGTGACCTGCTTGCCCTTGATGAGGGAGAGATCGGCGTCCTTGTCGTAGAAAACTTTCATGTCGGTTCCTTGGCTAGATTCGGATGATTCAGAGATTCAATACTGCGAATGGGATGCTGCAAGGCCGGGCGTGATGATAATGACGAGCGCCGCCCGGCGCGGATCGAAACGCTGCGGGCTATACCTTCAGGATGCGCTCGCCGCGACCGATGCCCGAACTGCCCGTGCGGACGGTTTCGAGAATCGCGGTTGCGTCGAGTCCTTCGATGAAGGCGTCGAGCTTGTCGCTCGCGCCCGTCAGTTCGATCGTGTAGGTCTTTTCGGTGACGTCGATGATGCGGCCGCGGAAAATATCCGACATCCGCTTCATTTCCTCACGTTCCTTGCCGACCGCTCTCACCTTGATCAACATCAGCTCGCGTTCGATGTGGGCGCCCTCGGTCAGGTCGACCACTTTCACCACCTCGATCAGGCGGTTCAGATGCTTCGTGATCTGTTCGATCACGTCGTCCGAGCCAATGGAGACGATGGTCATGCGCGACAGCGAACGGTCTTCGGTCGGAGCCACCGTCAAGGTTTCAATGTTGTAGCCGCGCGCGGAGAAGAGACCGACCACGCGTGACAACGCGCCCGGTTCGTTTTCCAGCAGGACGGAAATAATGTGTCTCATGTTTCGCTTCTTCCAGATGTTTTGTCGATGTCTGCGAACGGTTGCGCGCCGCTTCGTCCGCCCGCGCCTTTCATGAAGGCGCGCACGACGGAGCCGACGTTAGCGACCGTCGTTATAGATCTTCCGAACCCATGAGCATCTCGGTGATGCCCTTGCCGGCCTGGACCATCGGCCAGACGTTTTCGGTGGGGTCGGTCTGGAAGTCGAGAAACACCGTGCGATCTTTCAGGCGCAGCGCTTCCTTCAACGCCGGTTCGACGTCGGCCGAGCGTTCGATACGCATGCCGACGTGGCCGTACGCTTCGGCGAGCTTCACGAAATCCGGCAGCGCGTCCATGTACGAATGCGAATAGCGCTTGCTGTATTCGATCTGCTGCCACTGGCGCACCATGCCCAGATAGCGGTTGTTCAGCGAGATGATCTTCACAGGCGTGTCGTACTGCTTGCAGGTCGACAGTTCCTGTATGCACATCTGGATCGAGCCTTCGCCGGTGATGCACAGCACGTCGTCGTCCGGGTGCGCCATCTTCACGCCCATCGCCGCCGGCAGGCCGAAGCCCATGGTGCCGAGGCCGCCCGAGTTGATCCAGCGGCGCGGCTTGTTAAAGCGGTAGAACTGCGCGGCCCACATCTGGTGCTGGCCGACGTCCGAACAGACGAACGCGTTGCCGTCGGTCAGTTCCCACGCCTTTTCCACCACGTACTGCGGCTTGATGATGTCGCTCTTGCGGTCGAACTTCAGGCAGTCTTTCGCGCGCCAGGCTTCGATGTCCTTCCACCAGTCGGCAAGCGCCGCGGTGTCGGGGCCGTGCTCTGCCGTTTGCAACTGCTCGATCAGCTCCTTGAGCACTTCCTTCACGTCGCCGACGATAGGAATGTCGACCTTGACGCGCTTGGAGATGGAAGAAGGATCGATGTCGATATGGATGATCTTGCGCGGCCGCGACGCGAAGTGCGTCGGGTCGCCGATCACGCGGTCGTCGAAGCGCGCGCCGATTGCGATCAGCACGTCGCAGTGCTGCATCGCCATGTTGGCTTCGTACGTGCCGTGCATGCCGAGCATGCCGAGGAATTTTTTGTCGCTCGCGCGGTAGCCGCCCAGACCCATCAGTGTATTGGTGACGGGATAGCCGAGCAGATCGGCGAACTGGTTCAGCTCGCGCGAGGCGTCGGCGAGAATGATGCCGCCGCCGGTGTAGATGTACGGGCGCTTTGCCGACAGCAGCAGCGACACCGCCTTGCGGATCTGACCGGAGTGCCCCTTCGTGACCGGGTTGTACGAGCGCAGCGACACGCTTTTGATCGGCTCGTACTGGCAGGGCGCCTTCGACACGTCTTTCGGAATGTCGATCAGCACCGGGCCGGGACGACCGGTACGGGCAATGAAGAACGCTTTCTTGACGGTTGCGGCGAGCTCGCGCACGTCCTTCACGAGGAAGTTGTGCTTCACGCACGGACGCGTGATGCCGACAGTGTCGCACTCCTGGAACGCATCCTGGCCGATCGCGGCAGTCGGCACCTGGCCGCTGATCACGACCATGGGGATCGAATCCATGTAAGCGGTAGCGATGCCGGTCACCGCATTGGTGACGCCGGGGCCGGAGGTCACGAGGCACACACCGACCTTGCCGGTGGACCGCGCATAGGCGTCGGCGGCGTGAACGGCGGCCTGTTCGTGGCGCACGAGGATGTGTTCGAACTTGTCCTGCTTGTACAGCTCGTCGTAAATGTAGAGTACCGAGCCGCCCGGATAACCCCAGATAAACTCGACGTCTTCGTCGGCCAGTGCCTTCATGAGCACAGTGGCGCCGATAGAGTCAGCTTCGTGGTGTGGAGTGGTATCCGACGTGGAGAATTCCGCGCTGGGCATATTCATTTATTCACCTTTCGAATTTTCGGCAAAAAATTGATCGGGTGCTCTCTGCCGGGCTTGTGGCTCGGGTTCAAGCGGCGCGTCCAGTTGACAGGTGAGCTTCTTGGGCCACACCTCAATGAGACAAGTCACTTATGTTGCGAACCAGCGACGATAGCGGCAGACGCCCGCGCGGTCAAGCAAATATTGCCCGATGCCCGCGCAGGCGGCCGTTCCTGACCGATGCGGCGCATCAGGACGGCATGCGCTGCCCCACCTTTCGCCCCTGCTGGCGCAAAAATTTGTTAGCATCCGCGAGTTTTACGACATTTTTCGACCGATTACGCGCACGCTCGCTGCGCCGACCCCCAACGGATGGCATCAGACAAGGAACTCGCCGATTTTTTGGCGGGCGTCGAAAGGCGCGCATTCAAGCAGACGGTCTACGCCGTGCGGGACGACGACGCCTCGCTGGATATCGTGCAGGACGCGATGATCAAGCTCGCCGAGAAATACGGCGACCGCCCCGCAGCCGAGCTTCCGCTTCTGTTTCAGCGTATTCTGCAGAATGCGACGCACGACTATTTCCGTCGTGCGAAAGTACGCAATACCTGGGTGAGTCTGTTCTCGTCGCTCGGCAATTCGGACGACGAGGAATTCGATCCGCTTGAAACTTTCGAGGCGGAGCAAGGCTCGGCGGGCGCCGAGAGCAACGAGCGCAAACTCGAGCGCGAACAGGTCTTGCAGACTATCGACGACGAGATCCAAAAATTGCCGGCACGTCAACGGGAGGCGTTTCTCATGCGTTATTGGGAAGATATGGATGTCGCTGAGACTGCCGCCGCAATGGGCTGCTCCGAAGGCAGTGTGAAGACGCACTGCTCGCGGGCCACCCACACGCTGGCGCAAGCGCTCAAGGCCAAAGGAATCACGCTATGAGCTCCCTCGAAACAAAAGAACTCGAGTTCGCCCGCCAGGTGCGCCGCGCGCTCGACGAAAACGCGGCCGGCATTCCGTCCGCCACCGTCGACCGGCTGGCCGCCGCGCGCCGTGCCGCGCTTGCCCGCAAGAAGCCCGAAACCGTGAATGCGCCGGTGTTCGTCCCGGCTCTCGCGGGCATGCCGTCGGGCCTCTCGAACGAAGCACGCCCGCAGCGCCGCCGCTCGCCGCTGCGCCGCTTCGCGCTGGCGTGGCCGCTCGCCGCGCTGGTGGTGAGCCTCGTCGGCATCGCCTACTGGGAAGACCAGCAACGCACGGCCGAACTCGCCGATATCGATGCCGCCATGTTAAGCGACGACCTGCCGCTCAATGCCTATCTCGACCACGGCTTCAACGCGTATCTTTCGCGCGCCCACTGAGCGGGAGATTGTTCGGGTGAGCTACAAGCGCGGCTTGGCCGTTGTTTTCGGATGTGCGATAGCGGCGCTCGTGTCGTTTGCCGCCACGTATCCGCGCTTTTACCCGAGCCCCTCGCCCGCCAGCGCGCCTGCCACGAACGGCAACGGCGCGGCGCCCGCACGTTCGCCCGCAACCACGCTCAGCGTCGAGTTGCCCAGCCTGCCCGGCAGCCAAAGCCCGCTCGCGTGGACGCGCCTGAGTTCCGCCGACCATATCGCTCTCGCGCCGTTCGAGGCACAGTGGGATTCGTTTAGCGACGAACGCAAGCGCAAATGGCTCAAGATCGCGTCGCGTTACTCGAAGTTATCGCCTGAAGCGCAAAAACGCCTGCACGACCGGATGACCGAATGGGTACGCATGACGCCCGATCAGCGGCGCGTCGCGCGTGAAAATTATCAGGTTTCGAAGCAGTTGCCGCGCGAAGCGCGTCAGAACGCATGGAAGGCGTATCAGGAGTTGCCGGAAGAGCTCAAGCAGCGGCTTGCCGCGAGCGAGCACAAGCGGCGTCCGAGCGTGGTCAGCGCGCCGCCGTCGGGGCGCAGCGAGATCAAGGGCCTCGACCGGCTGGTCAACGCGCGCGAGCGCGCTGCAAGCGGCGCGCCGGCGGCGAGCGCGGCGGCCGCGTCGTTGCCGAGCCCGGCTTCGCTGCCGGGCATTCCGGCGGCCGGCAGCTTCGTGCCGGCCACGCCAGTGCCGGTCTCGCCGGCGGAAGCGCCGTCCATCTTCAATGGTTCGTAGAGCGCGCCCGCCTGTGGCCGAGCCGCGCGAATCCGCCAATCTCAACCCGGAATCTGATTCCGCGGCGAGCGCAAGCTCGCCTGCGGCAGGGCCAGCGTCGGCGGCCAGGCCGCCCAGCGTGCGCCGCCGCCTTGCCGCGCTGCTGTACGAAGCGCTGCTGCTGTTCGGCGTCGTGTTCGTGGCGGCCTATCTGTTCAGCACGCTCACGCAGCAGCGCAACGGGCTCACGCATCACAATCTGCTCGCGGCGTGGATCGGCCTTGTCGTCGGTCTGTATTTCGTCTGGTTCTGGACCCACAGCGGCCAGACGCTGCCGATGAAAACCTGGCGCTTGCGCGTGGTAACCGCGGAGGGCGCGCCGCTCTCCGCCTGGCGCGCCATCGCGCGTTATGTGCTGGCCTGGCTATGGTTTCTGCCGCCGCTCGCGCTGCATCCTCTCCTCGGCTTGCACTTGCCGCAGACGCTTGCGCTTGCCGGCCTCTGGTTCGTGCTGTGGGCCGCTACCGGACGGCTCGGCGCAAGCCGGCAGTTCCTGCATGATCGCCTCGCCGGCACTCGCGTGATCGACGTTGCGCGCTAAGCGTTGCGCGCCAGGCATCGCGCGAGGGCGGCGAGCCGCGGGTGCCGCAATTGCAGGGTGAGGCGAATCGGCGTGAGGACCCCGCATCCCGCTTCGGTTTGCCACTCCAACACCTCGCCGATCCGCCATTCCGCACTCCGCACTCCGCATTCCGCATTCCGCATTCCGCATTCCGCATTCCGCATTCCGCATTCCGCATTCCGCATTCCGCATTCCGCATTCCGCATTCCGCACTCCGCACTCCGCACTCCGCACTCCGCACTCCGCACTCCGCACTCCGCCGCTCCACCACTCCCCTTCTCCGCTCCTCCACACACTCCACCGCCGTAATAAGAACTTCTCGTGACTGTCACGGCACAGTCACGCGCCGTAGGCCCAATACGGGCACCGCAACTCGACGCGTGAGCCATGGACTCCAGAACGTCCGCGACTTCCCTGTTCCGCCAGACCGGCCCGAGCGTCGACTCCGTCGCGTTTCGTCCCGGCCCCAGCTCTGGCCACGGCTTGCCGCTGCCAGCCGCGCCGCAGCAACTCGACACGCCCACGCCCCAGCACGACGAAGACCATGCGGAGCCCCATCGCTACCGCACGATCTGGCTGTCGGACATCCATCTTGGCTCGAGCGGATGCCAGGCGCCCTATCTGCTCGATTTCCTGCGCCACAACGAGTCGGAGTACCTGTATCTCGTGGGCGACATCATCGACGGCTGGCAGTTGAAGAAAGGCTGGTACTGGCCCCAGGCGCACAACGACGTCGTGCAGAAGGTGCTGCGCAAAGCGCGCAAAGGCACCCAGGTCATCTACGTGCCCGGCAATCACGACGAAGCCGCGCGCCAGTTCTGTGACCTCGCGTTCGGCGACATTCACGTGCGCGGCGAGGCGTTTCACACGACGCTCGCCGGCAAGCGCCTGTGGATCGTGCACGGCGATCTGTTTGACGGCGTGATCCAGCACGCGAAATGGCTCGCGTATCTCGGCGACACGCTCTACACGATGATCCTGGTCCTGAACCGCTGGTTCAACCGCATCCGCAGCCGGCTCGGCTTTCCGTACTGGTCGCTGTCGCAGTACCTGAAGCATCAGGTGAAGAACGCGGTGAACTTCATCTCCTCGTTCGAACGCGTAATGACGGACGAAGCGCGCCGCCGCGGCTGCGACGGCGTGGTGTGCGGACACATTCACAAAGCCGAGATACGCGACATTGACGGCGTGCTGTATTGCAACGACGGCGACTGGGTCGAAAGCCTGTCGGCACTCGTCGAAACGTATGAAGGCGAGCTCAAGGTGATCTACTGGACCGTGATGCGCGCTCCGCAAGCGGGCGTGCAGAAGGCCCGTGCAACCGCGTAACCCTTCTCAACTGCTTTGGTCCGGACCGGGCACACAATCGAGGAACGAATCGATGAAGATCATGATCGTCACCGACGCATGGGAACCGCAGGTCAACGGCGTCGTGCGCACGCTCAAGAACACCACACGCGAGCTCACCGAACTCGGCCACCGCGTCGATTTGCTGACACCGCTCGAATTCCGGACGATCCCCTGCCCGACCTACCCCGAAATCCGTCTGTCGCTCCTGCCGCGCCGCAAGCTGCGCGAGCGCATCGACGCATTCCAGCCCGACGCCTTGCATATCGCCACGGAAGGCCCGCTCGGCATGGCCGCGCGCGCCTACGCGATCCAGCACAAGCTGCCGTTCACCACGGCCTATCACACGCGTTTTCCCGAATATGTGCAGGCGCGCTTCGGCATTCCGCTCGCCGCGACCTACAGGTTCCTGCACTGGTTCCACAAGCCGTCGCTCGCGGTGATGGCGCCCACGCCGGTGGTGAAAAGCGACCTCGAAAAGTACGGTTTCACGAACGTCGTGCTGTGGACGCGCGGCGTGGATCTCGACATCTTTCGCCCTATGGATTCGAAAGTGCTCAACACCGCGAGGCCGATTTTTCTGTACGTGGGGCGCGTGGCCGTCGAGAAGAACGTCGAGGCTTTCCTGAAGCTCGATTTGCCCGGCTCGAAATGGGTGGCGGGCGAAGGCCCGGCACTCGCTGAACTGAAGTCGCGCTACCCGCAAGCGAACTACCTTGGGGTGCTCACGCAGGCTGAACTCGCCCAGGTCTACGCGGCAGCGGACGTGTTCGTGTTCCCGAGCCGCACGGACACGTTCGGCCTCGTGCTCCTCGAGGCGCTCGCCTGCGGCACCCCGGTGGCAGCCTACCCGGTCACCGGCCCGATCGACGTGCTCGCCGACGGCGGTGCTGGAGCGATGAACGAAGACCTGCGCGAGGCGTGCCTCGAAGCGCTCAAGATCGACCGCGCGCATGCACGGGCGTGGGCCGAGCGCTTCTCGTGGGCGGCGGCCTCCGAGCAATTTGCCGCGCATCTAAAGCCGTTGCCGCGCGCTTCGTATCGCGAGGAAAGCGCAACCGCGTAACGCGGCGCGCCGGGCTGCCCATGCAACGCCGATCCTCTCCCACGAGCCGCGCATCTTCAAACGGCGTACTGCGCGCCGTACAGCGCGGCGACACTCATCGCGACGAGCACAATGAACGCTACGAACGCAACGAGCACGACGGCCGCGATGGCACGGGCGCCGATCCGTTTGACGACGTCCGCGCCCCCCCTGCGCTAGACCATCACGGCGCACAGGGCCGCAATGGCCGGCACAACCGCAGCGGCCCAGGCCAGCCGCTCCTCCCTCACGGAGATGGCGGCGCGCCCGCGCCGCACGAAACATCGCACGAACCGCTCGGCCCTGACGATCCGCTCGCGCCGCTGCCCTTTAATCCGTACAAGGGCAATCGCGGCCTCACGCGGGCCTGGCACGCGATGAAGAACTCGCTCGCGGGATTTCGCGTCGCGATCCGCGAGGAGAGCGCGTTCCGTCAGGAACTGACGCTCGCCGCGATTCTGCTGCCCTGCGGCATGCTGGTTCCGGTCGACCCGGTGGCGCGCGTGTTGCTGCTCGGCTCGGTGCTGCTCGTGCTGATCGTCGAGCTGCTGAATTCAAGCGTGGAAGCCGCCATCGACCGTATTTCACTCGAACGGCACGAGCTGTCGCGCCGCGCGAAAGATCTGGGCAGTGCCGCGGTGATGGTCGCGCTCGGCATGTGCCTGATGACGTGGGTGCTGATTGTCGGCCCGCTCGTGGTGCATTGGGTAACCGCGTGGCTGTGAACGCCGCCAGGGCGACGTGCGGCACCGGCTGCTGCAAGTCCCGCGCATGGTCGTCGCGAATAATGAAAACCCTGAGTGTCCGCTTGAAATTAGCACGCTCGGTTTATAATCGTCCGGCAGTCTCAAAAAAGCAACCGCGTCCGGGTGGACCGAAAAAGCAGCGGCACGCCGCCGCGCGCCCACCCCGGCGTAACCAGGGCCGGACGACATGGAAGCCAAACCTCCCCGCCGCACCCGCGAACGGATACTCGAACTGTCGTTGAAACTGTTCAACGAGATCGGCGAGCCGAACGTTACGACGACGACCATCGCCGAGGAAATGGAAATCAGTCCAGGCAACCTGTACTACCACTTCCGCAACAAAGACGACATCATCAACAGCATCTTCAGCCAGTTCGAGCAGGAGATCGAAAAGCGTCTGCGTTTTCCGGACGACCACCGCGCGACCATCGACGAAATGTGGTCGTATCTGCAGTACATGGTCGATTTCACCTGGCGCTATCGTTTCCTGTATCGCGACCTGAACGATCTGCTCGCGCGCAACCGCACGCTCGAGACGCACTTCAAGCAGATCATCAGCCACAAGGTACGCTTTGCGAGCCAGTTCTGCGACCAGCTCGTCGCGGACGGCGAAATGGTGGCGACGCCTGGCGAGTTGCAAGTAATCGCGACGAATATCGGTGTCATCGCAACGTACTGGCTGTCGTATCAGTTCGTGATGAATCCGCGCAAATACAACGAGCAGGAGACGATTCGCGCGGAGCTGCATCAGGTGAGCGTGCAGATCGTGTCGTTGATGGCGCCTTACCTGCGCGGCCGCTCACGGCAGATTTTCGACGATCTCGTGTCGGGCAAGCTGCAAAAACGCGAGTTCTACGACTATCTCCCGCCCAAGGAAGGCGGCGCGCCCCGTAACGAATAGGACGTTTTTCATGAAGTCGGTGTGTGTGTATTGCGGTTCCGCGAACGGAGCCAAACCCTTGTATGCCGAGGCCGCGCGCGCGTTCGGACGCGCGCTGGTCGAGGCCGACCTTGCGCTCGTCTACGGCGGCGGCAAGGTCGGGCTGATGGGCGTGATCGCCGACACGGTAATGGCCGAAGGCGGCCGCGCGATCGGCGTGATTCCGGAGCTGCTCGTCAACAAGGAAGTCGGCCATAACGGCTTGACGGAGTTGCACGTGGTGCCGGATATGCATCATCGCAAGAAGATGATGGCCGATCTGTCCGATGCGTTCGTCGCAATGCCGGGCGGCGCCGGCACGCTCGAAGAGTTTTTCGAGGTCTACACGTGGGCGCAGCTCGGCTACCACCAGAAACCTGTTGCACTACTGAACATCGACGGCTTTTACGATCCGTTGATCAAGCTGTTGCAGCACACGGTGGAAGAAGGATTCATGCGGCAAACGTATCTGGACATTCTGCAGATGGACGCCGACCCCGCCGGGTTGATCGGCAAGCTGCAACGCTATCAGCCGCCCGCCGCCGACAAGTGGGCCATCAAGCGCGAAGCCGTTTGATTCGCGCCTGGGTTGCGGCGCGGACTCGACGCCGCGGTGGAGGATGGACTGGCGGCCGTGGTCGCGGTTGCACCGGCGGCCGTGGTTGTGGATGCAGTAGCTGGGGCGTCTGCTGTTGTAGAGGATGGACTTCGGGCCGGGGTCGCCGTTGCACCGGCGGCTGTGGTTGCAGATGCGGTAGCTGGGGCGTCTGCTGTTGTCGCGGTTGGGCTTACTCCGGTCCCTGCCGCCGGATGACCACCTTTCCCCTTCGTTTTCGGTCGGACCCTGAACCTTAACTACTTGCCAGTCGAGGCTGCGATGACTCAAACTGTTCTGATCACCGGCGGCAGCCGCGGCATAGGCCGCGCGACCGCGCGCCTGCTCGGCGAGCGCGGCTGGTCGGTGGGCGTGAACTACGCGCAAAACCGGAGGGCCGCCGAAGAAACCGTCGCAGAAGTGGAGCGTGCCGGCGGACGGGCGCTGCCGATTGCCGGCGACGTCGCGAACGAAGCCGACGTAATCGCCATGTTCGACGCGGTTGTACGAGAGTTCGGCCGGCTCGACGCGCTCGTCAACAATGCGGGCATCGTGGCCCCGTCCATGCCGCTTGCGGACATGGACCTCACTCGCCTCACGCGCATGTTCAATGTGAACGTGCTCGGCGCCTATCTGTGCGCGCGCGAAGCCGCGCGACGCATGTCGACCGATCGCGGCGGCGCGGGCGGCGTGATCGTGAATGTGTCTTCCGCGGCGGCGCGGTTGGGCTCGCCCAACGAATACGTCGACTACGCAGGCTCGAAAGGCGCAGTCGACACGATGACGCTCGGCCTCGCGAAAGAACTGGGGCCGCGAGGCGTGCGCGTGAACGCGGTGCGGCCCGGCCTTATCGACACCGAAATCCACGCGAGCGGCGGCAAGCCGGAGCGCGCGGCCCAGCTTGGCGCGACCACGCCGCTGGGGCGTCCCGGCAGCGCGGACGAAGTCGCGCAAACCATCGTCTGGCTGTTGAGCGACGCGGCGTCGTATGTGACCGGCGCGCTACTCGACGTGGCAGGCGGGCGCTAGCCGCTAGCCGCGGTTCTTTCAACACTTTGTGCGGCGCTCGTTCTCATGCGCCGCCCGGCGGGGCGGCGCCTCGAACAGGCGCCGCTTTTCCTCTCTCCGCCTCTCTCCGCCTCTCTCCGCCTCTCTCCGCCTCTCTCTGCCTCTCTCTGCCTCTCTCTGCCTCTGCCTCTGCCTCTGCCTCTGCCTCTGCCTCTCTGCCTCTCTGCCTCTCTGCCTCTCTGCCTCTCTGCCTCTCTCCCCGCTCTTCCCGCTCTTCGTTGCCTCCCTTAGCGGCATCAGGCATCGCCGCGGCACGCCCAATCGCAGTATGCGTGCGCCGCCGCGCCTGTAATCAACCGTAATAATGGGAGACTACAATCGCGACGACCGCGCGGACTCGCGCGACGCAAGCTAGAACATCGTGTGCGCAACCGGTTTGCCGCACACCGCGACCAGACCAGAGATCGTTTCATGCAAGAAAAGTCTTCCACACCGTGGCGCAAGGGGAGCGCCGCCACAGCGGTGTCCGCGACAGCGGGCTTCGCCGATCACTCGCAGCAGGCGCGGTTAGCCGGCGCCGCCCCGAGTGGCGCGAGCGGCCTGAGCGGCCCGATCAACCCGAACAACGCAGGCGCGACCGACGCCCAGACCTCCGCAGCCGCCGCGCCCACGCGCCCCGCCAAGCCTTCGGGACCGCCCGCGTCAAGCGCTGGCGATCAGCCCGCCCTCGGCTTGCCGGCTGCGGATCGCCCGAGCGGCGGCGCACGCTGGCGCGCGCTCAGCAGCGTCCGTCCGCTGATGTGGCTCGTCGCGCTGGCGGTCCTGTGCGCGTGGCTGTTGCCGGGTACCTTGGGGCACGATCCCTGGAAGCAGGACGAAACCTATACGTTCGGCATTGTCCAGCACATGCTCGACACCGGCGATCTCGTCGTGCCCACCAATGCTGGCCAGCCGTTTGTCGAGAAACCGCCGGTCTACGACTGGGTCGCCGCGGGCCTCGCATGGATGTTCGGCCGCTATCTGCCGCTGCATGATGCCGCACGGCTCGCGAGCGCGCTGTTCGCGGGCCTGACCGTCTACTACACGGCGCGCGTCGCACGCCGCGCGGTGGATGCGTCGAGCTGGTTCGACCTGCGCGTGCTCGGCACGTTGGCGCTGTTCGGCGGCACGCTCGTCGTCGTCAAGCATGTCCACGACATGATGACCGACGTCGCGCTCATGGCGGGCGCTGCCCTTGGCTTTTGCGGGCTCTTTGAACTGGTGCTCGTGCATCTTCACGACGATGGCGCGCGAGGCGGCCTGTCGGGCGAAGCGGCGCGCGCGCGCCGCCATGCGATTCTGAGCGGTGCGGCAATGTTCGGCGCAGGCGTGGGCGTCGCCTTTCTCGCCAAGGGCCTGTTTGTGCCGCTGGTATTCGGCGCGACGACCTGTGCAGTGCTTGCGCTCTATCCTGCCTGCCGCAGCCGCAGCTTCGCAGCCGCACTGGGCATCGCGGCGCTGGTCCTGGCACCGTTCGCGCTGATCTGGCCGATCTGCTTTTATCTGCGCTCCGAGGCGCTTTTCAGGATCTGGCTCTGGGACAACAACATCGGCCGTTTCTTCGGCTTCTCGGTCGCAGAGCTCGGCTCGGAAAGCGAAAGCCGGCTGTTCGTGCTGCGCACGGCGCTGAGCGTCGGTTTTCCGGCCGTGCCGCTCGCGCTGGCCGCGCTCGCCGGCGGTGCGTGGCGGCGCTGGCGCGATCCGCGCGTCATGTTGCCGACGATCTTTGCGGGCGTCGGTTTCGCCGTGCTGCAATCCTCGGCGACGATCCGCGAGCTCTACATCCTGCCGTTCATCGCGCCGCTTGCGCTGCTCGCGATGCAAGGCGTCGAGCGGCTCCCGCGACGTCTGCATACTGTCTGGGACATGACGAGCCGTGTGCTGTTCGGCAGCACGGCGGCGCTCGCATGGATCGTCTGGTCGATCATGAGCAGTCCAGTCAGTGCGCACGCTTCGCTGCATCTGCTCGGCCGGTGGCTGCCGCTCGACTGGGTGTTGCCAGTGAAACCCGTTCTGCTCGCGGCCGCGCTGCTGATGACGCTTGGCTGGCTCTGGCTCCTGCCCGTCTTCAAGTACACCGGCAAGTGGCGCGGCGCGCTCAGCTGGTGCGCGGGCGCAATCGTCGCTTGGGGACTCGTCAGCACGCTGCTGCTGCCTTGGCTTGACTATGCGAAAAGCTACCGCTCTGTGTTCGAAAACCTCGGCGCCGCGCTGAATCGGGAATGGAACGACGGCGATTGCATGGCGAGCGTCGGGCTCGGCGAATCCGAGGCGCCGATGCTCTATTACTACTCGGGCATCGCGCATCAGCCGAGCGCGAACACACGCACGACGGCCTGCACCTGGCTGATTGTCGAAAGCCGCCGCACCAACGCCTTGCTGCCCGCCGGCGACTGGCGGCTCTTCTGGAGCGGAGCGCGGCCCGGCGACAACGACGAGCTGCTGCGCGTGTTCGTGCGCACGCCGACGGCCGCGCCGGCTGCGGCCGATGGTCCGTGAGCGCGTGGCCATGGTTGCGAGCGCAACTTATCGTTGTGATGGCAAGGCGCGCCGGCATCGCGCAATACGCGGCGCTTTGCTGCATCTTCGAGGGGTGCAGTGGTGCGGTGATCGACGTGCGGCGGTGGCGGTCGTCATGCGGTGATCGATGCGCGGCGGCGGTGGCGATCGACGTGCGGTGCTCAATGTGCAGTGACGCAGTAGCGCGGTGGCCCAGTAAGCCGGTGGCGCGGTAGTGCGCTAGCCCATTGATGCGTCAGCGGAGTCGCGCAGTGGCGCGACGCCCTGCCGCGCCGTGCCAACTGTCCCGCACCGCGCATCAACCAGCAGTGCCCTTTGCACCCCTGCGCGCCCCCGTCCCTTTCCTCCGGCGCGACTGGAACGACGATCCCGGCTCGCGCAAGAAAGCGGTTTCCTCGGCCGTCGACTGCCGTCCGAGCAGCGCATTGCGATGCGGAAAGCGTCCGAAACGCGCGACGATCTCGGCGTGCCTCACGGCGAACGGATAATACGACTCGCCGCCCGGCTCGTCGGCGAGCGCCTTGAAAAGACGTAGGGATTCCTGCTGGCTCGCCAGCGCTTCGTCGTGTTCGAACGGCAGATAGGCGAACGCCCGATAATGCACGCTTGGCAAGCGCCGATCCGCACCGCTCGCCACCATCTGCTGCGCGATCTGCAGCGCCTTGCGGTCAGCCGCGAACGCGCGCGCCGTATCGCGATGGCAGTTGCGCGAAAACTGGTCCAGCACGATGACGAGCGCCAGCGCGCCGAGCGGCGTGGCGGCCCAACTGTCGAGGTGCGAGTCGAGTGCGGCATCAATCAGGTTTCCGAAACGTTCGCGCAGCATGGCGTCGAACGATTCGTCGACGGAAAACCACAGCTTGCGCGCCTGACCGAAGTCCGCTGCATCGGGGGAACCGAACCAGCAGTCGAGCACCTCGCGGGCTTGCGGCGGGAGCGCGCTGTAAGCGGTGAGGTCTACTGGCGTCGAACCGGTCGGCGCGCGATCTGACGGCGCGCACTCCGGCACCACGGCTTCTTCGTCAGCCATTGCGGTTGCGCATCCAGTCCGCCGTTTCAAAGAACGAACCGAGCAGGCGTTCCCTGAGCGGCTCCGCAAGCCCGATGTCTTCCATTGCCCAGGCCATGCAGCGTAGCCACTGGTCGCGCTCGCTGGACGCAATCGCGAACGGCAGATGCCGCGCCCGCAAGCGCGGATGCCCAAAGCGGCTGATGTAGTGGTCCGGGCCGCCCAGCCATCCGCACAGAAACCAGAACAGCTTGTCGCGCGAACCTTCCATTGACTCGGGATGCAACGCGCGAATGCCGGCGAACTCGGCTTCGAGATCCATCAGATCGTAAAAACGGTCGACCAGTTCGCGCACGCGCGCTTCGCCGCCCACCAGTTCGAAGGCCGTCGGCTGCGCCGCGGACACCTCGTCATCCATCTCGCTCATCAACACTCACCAACCCGGAAAATAATCAGGCGTCCCGCAGCGACTGCAATGCGGGACGCGACAACACATGCCGCAAACTCAGCCAGCCTCCGACAGCCGCGCAGGCAATGCCCGCCACTACGCCGGCCGGCAGCAGCCACGGGTTGAACTCCAGATAGAACTGGAACACGCGGGTCGCGAGCACCCAGCCGATAATCTGCGCGCCGATTGCGGCCATCAGCCCGGCCAGCGCGCCAACCGCGACGAACTCCGCGACCTGCACCGTGCGCACCTGGCCGTGCGACGCGCCCAGCGCGCGCAGCAGTGCGGATTCTCGCATACGCTCGTCGCGTGTGCCGGCAAGCGCTGCGTACAGCACCAGCACGCCCGCCGCAAGCGTGAACGCGAACAGAAACTGCACGGCGCCGATCACCTGCTGCAGCACGCGCTGCACCTGCGCGAGAATTGGACCGGTGTCGATAGCCGTGAGGTTCGGATAGGCAGCGATCAGGCCGTCGATGGTCGCGCGTTTTTCCGGCGGCAAATGGAAACTGGTGATGAAGGTTGCCGGGAAATCCTGTAGCGCGGCGGGCGGCATCAGCACGAAGAAGTTGACCTTGAACGAACCCCAGTCGAGCTTGCGCACGCTCGTGACCGGCGCGTCGACCTGCAAGCCGGTGACGTCGAAGCGCAGTACGTCGCCGGGCTTCACGTTGATCAGCTTCGCGAGCCCTTCTTCAATCGAAATCTGCGGGGTCGTGGTGTCGCCGTACCACTTGCCGGCGGAAATACGATTGTCGTCCGGCAACTGCGTCGTGTACGACAGATTGAATTCGCGGTCGACCAGCCGCTTCGCGTCGTCGCCCTTGAACGAATCCGGGTTGACCGCAAGGCCGTTGATCGCCGTGAGGCGGCCGCGCACCATCGGCGAGAGCACCGTGCCGGGCACGCCGTGCGTGTTGAGATAACGGGTGACCGCTTCGCGCTGATCGGGCTGTATGTCGATGATGAATTCGTTCGGCGCATCGGGCGGCGTCGATTTGCGCCAGCCCGCCACCAGATCGTTGCGCGTCATCGCGATCAACAGCAGGCACATCAGGCCAATGCCGAGCGCGGTGATCTGCAACGCGCTCGCGCCGCTGCGCCGCTCGAGCGAAGCCAACGCGTAACGCCAGCCGATTCCTGCATTCACGCGCTCGCTGCGCACCACGCGCGCCGCAGCCCACAGCGCGAGCCGCGCGATGCAGGCGAACACCAGCAGCCCGCCCGCGAAACCGCCGGCGACAATGCCGCCGAGCTTCAGTTCGCCCGCCGCAACGATCAGCAGCGCGGCAAACAGCATGATGCCGACTCCGTATGCGGCCCACGCAGTGCGCCCGGCTTCCCCCCACTCGCGGCGCAGCACACGCACAGGCGGCACACGCGTGAGCGGCAACAGCGGCGGCAACGCGAAACCAAGCAGCAGCACGAGCCCCGCGGCAATGCCCTGGAGTGCTGGCCATGCGCTCGGGTACGGCAATTCGACGTCGATCAGACTGCCAAGCCAGGTCAGCAACGCGAGGTGGCCGAGAAACCCGAGCGCCACGCCGAGCATGCCGCCCGCAACCCCCACGCCGACGAATTCGAGCGTGAACAGTGCGCGCAACGTGGCCTGGCTGACTCCTAGACAGCGCATCGCCGCGCAGCCGTCCAGATGCCGCCGCATATACCGATGCGCGGCCATGGCAATGGCAACCGCCGCAAGCAGCGCGGTCAGCAGCGACACCAGCGTCAGGAAATGACTCGCGCGATCGAGCGTCTGCCGCACTTGCGGCTGGCCGTCCTGCAGCGATTCGAGCGCGACGCCGCGCATCTTGCCGCCATCCACCTTGCCATGCGCGAACTGCGCGAAGCGCGCCACCGGAGCGTCCGCGCCCGCCACCAGCAGCCGGTACGTGACGCGGCTGCCAAACGTGATCAGGCCGGTGGATTGCACTTCGTCGGCGCGCATCATCAGACGCGGCGAAAAGTTCACGAACGAGAAGCCGCGGTCCAGTTCGCGCGTAATCATCGCGCCGATCGTGAAGCTGCGGTTGCCGACCTTCACCGTGTCGCCGACCCGCACTTTCAGCGCGTCGAGCAGTTGCTGGTCGACCCACACGGTGCCCGGCGCCGGAATGGACTGTGCCGCGCGATCCGCCGCGCCTGGCCCGTGCGCGATGCGCAGCGCGCCGCGCAACGGATAACCCGGCGACACCGCCTTGATCGCGGCGAGCCGCGACACGGGCTGCGCGCCGGTCGAGTTGATCATGCTGGGAAAGATGGCCGTGGTCGCGGTGTTCAGGCCGAGCGCCGCGGCCTCGCGCGCGAACTGCGCGTCGACCGGATGATCGGCGCGCACGATGAAGTCGGCGGCAATCATGCGCCTTGCGTCGCGCTCCAACCCCTGATGCAGCCGGTCGGCGAGAAAGCCGACGCTGGAAAGCGCCGCCACGGCAAGCACGAGCGCAAGCAGCAGGATAGTGAGCTCGCCCGCGCGCCAGTCGCGCGCGGTCATGCGCAGCGCCTGGCGCAGCAGATCGGCGCGGCTAAAACGGCGCGCCGCCGGTGCGGCGACCCGCGCCGTTGAACGTCGAACCGTATCGCTCACTCGTGCCGGCTCCTCGCGAGGCGCGACACCATGTGCGTCGCCATGCCGCGAAAGCCGCCCTGCACGCCGCGCCACAAGCGCGGCAACACCCAGCCGGCGAGCACGAGAAAGCCCACGATCAGCACCAGGAACAGCAGCGGCACGAACAGCGCGAGCAGGATGCCGCCGAACACAAAGCCGTCTTCGGCGGTCGACGTGACGACATTGGACACCGGCTCCGGCGACAGATTGATCAACGCGCGGGTGCCCGCTTTCGTCAGATGCGCGGTGCCCGCAAGCGTGCCGCCCGCGAGCGCGGCGACCGTCAGCAGCGCCGGATCGGCGTGACCGAGCGCGCCGGCCGCAAGCATCGCGCCGGCCGGAATGCGGATGAAGGTGTGAACCGCGTCCCACAGCGAATCGAACGCGGGAATCTTGTCGGCGAGAAATTCGGTGACGGTCAGCACGGCCGCCACGCCGATCACCCAAGGCGAGGACAGCGCGGACAACGTATCGGGAAGATGGACGAGGCCGAGGCGCTCGAATACGCCGGCCAGCAGGACCGTCAGGTAGAGGCGCAGGCCGCTGCCCCATGAGAGCCCCGCAGCAAGCGAAAGTGATTCAAGCATGGCCGCCTCCAGGCTCGCCGCGCGCGCCGGGCGCTCCGGGAGGCCAATCAGCAATGAGCCGCCACACCGAAGTCGTCAGACCCGCGCCAAGCCGGCCGCGCCGAGCAGGCCGCGGGCAACTTCAGGTTGGTGTCGATCTCATTATAGCCACGTTAATTCGCAGAACGCAGAGTGGCCCGCAAATTGGCGGCTCGGGCGGCTCGAGCCGGCCCGGGTTCATGCTGCCGCTGCCGCGCTCAGTGTCCGGACGACAGCTTGAGCCCGATCAGTCCGACGACGATCAGCGCCGCGCTCGCCACGCGCGCAAGCGTCAGCGCTTCCCCCATCATGACGATGCCGAACACGAAAGCGCCGACCGCGCCGATGCCCGTCCACACCGCGTAGGCTGTGCCGAGCGGCAACTGCCGCATTGCCATGGCCAGCAGGACAAAGCTGCCAGTTGCGGTGACGAGGGTGAAAACAGAAGGCCACAGGCGCGTGAAACCTTCGGAGCTCTTGAGGCCCGCCGCCCAGGCGACTTCCAGCAGACCGGCGATGAACAGAAGAATCCAGGACATGGAACAGCTCCATGATCAGATGGGGCCGTCCCCGTTTGTGAATAGCGTAAGGCCGTCCTTACGGTCAGTAATTATAACGGCGCCGCCGTGGTTGTGCCCGGCTGCACGCGCCGCGATGCTCAGGCCACGCCGACCAGCCGGTAGCCCACGCCCGTCTCCGTGACGATGTGCTCGGGCTGTGCGGGGTCGCGCTCGAGCTTGCCGCGCAGATGCGCCATGTAGATGCGCAGATAGTGATGGCTCTCCACGTGTGACGGCCCCCAGACATCGCGCAGCAGTTGCCGGTGCGTCAGCACGCGGCCGGCATGGCGCACCAGCGTCGCGAGCAGCCGGTATTCGATGGGCGTCAGATGAACCGCCACGCCGTCGCGCGTGACCTGCCGCAACGCGAGATCCACACTCACCGCGCCGAAGCGCACCTGCGGCGATTCGTTCGCACCGCCCTGATTGCGCCGCCGCAGATGCGCGCGAATCCGCGCGAGCAGTTCCGACACGCCGAACGGCTTGGTGAGGTAGTCGTCGGCGCCGGCATCGAGCGCCGCGACCTTTTCGCTTTCCTGGGTGCGTGCCGACAGCACGATCACCGGCAATTCGCTCCAGCCGCGCAGTTCGCGGATCACGTCGAGCCCGTCGGTGTCGGGCAGGCCGAGATCGACGATGACGAGGTCGGGCTTGCGCGTCGCGGCTTCCACGAGACCCTGCTTGCCGGTTTCGGCGTCGTGCACGACCATGCCCTCGCCTTCGAGCGCGGCGCGCACGAAACGGCGGATCTGCTTTTCGTCTTCGATCAGAACGACGGTGATGCTGAGGTCACTCATGGGGGGGCCTGGCGGGCTCAGTCGGGGGNGGGTGGGGACGGAGATTGTCGGCGGATTCGTCTTCCAGCGCATCGGCAGCGTGCGTTACGTCGGGCGGCGTGTCCACCGGCAGCGTAAACCAGAAACGCGCGCCTTCGACACGGCCCACGGCTCGTCCCGTCGCAGCCAGCGGCCCTGCATCTTGCGCCGATAAACGATTGATCGCGCCTATGCTGCCGCCGTGCGCCTCGACAATCGCGCGGCAAATCGCAAGGCCGAGGCCGATGCCGGGCTTCGCCGACTCCTTCTCGCCGCGCGTGAATTTCTCGAACACGCGTGCTTCCATGCCTGCGGGCAGGCCGGGCCCGTTATCGTCGACGTTCACGCGCACGAACGACTTGCCGTCCTCGTCGAAGCGCTGCGCGCCGATGGTCAACGGCGTACCTGGCGGCGTGTATTTCGCGGCGTTTTCGAAAAGGTTCGAGAAGAGCCGCTCCATCAGCACGGCGTCGAGGTGAAGCAATGGCAAATCGGCTGCCAGTTCGACCCGAACCGGGCGCCCGGCCAGCACGCGGCGGCAGGCGCGCAGCGCGGCGCCCACGGTTTCCTCCAGCAGCGTCCACTGGCGGTTCAGTTGCAGGCTGCCCGCCTGCAGGCGCGCCATGTCGAGCAGATTCGTCACGATGCCCGTCATGCGCAGCGCTTCTTCATGGATCGCTTCCACGAGTTCATCGTCGCGCCGCGCGTCCCCCGCATGCTTACGCGATTGCGCGAGCATAGACGAAAAGCCCACGATGGTCGTGAGCGGCGTACGCAAGTCGTGCGAAATCGCAGACAGCAGCGAGTTGCGCAATCGTTCGGATTCCATACTGACCAGCGCGTCGCGCGCGATGTCCACGTAATGCACGCGTTCCAGCGCGAGCGCGATTTGTGCGGCGAAGGCGTCGAGCATGCGTTGCTGCTCGGGCACGCTCAGTTCGCGTTCGTCGCGCAACACCACGGCGAGCACGCCGCGCGTGCGCATCGGGGCCTTCAGCGGAAGATACAGGGCGGCGGCCGCCGGCAGCGTATCGGTGCCGTGCCCCGCCGGCTTCTGGTGATCGTAGGTCCACTGGCCGACGTCGGTATCGAGGAGCTCGCCCTCGAGCGTGATCGCTGCGTCCGCGTCTTCGATCTTCTGCCGGACCCGATCCGCGCTGTCGGGCAGCAGGATCGCGACGCGCGCGCCGAACACCTCGCTCACGTGGCGGCTGCCGATGCCGACAATCTGCTCGGCGGTCAGCGCAGCAGCGAGTTCGCGCGCCATCGCATACATCGCACCCGTGCGCTGTTCGCGGCGCCGTGCGACCCGCGCTTCGCGCCGCAAGCTCGACGTGAGATGGCTGATCACCAGCGAAGTCAGCAACATGCCGAAGAACGTCAGCAGATACTGCGTGTCCGACACCGACAACGACAAGCGCGGCGGCACGAAGAAAAAGTCAAAGGCCGCCACGCTCATGAACGACAGCAACACGCCGGGCCCGCGTCCCAGCTTCGCCGCGGCAAAGATCACGCCGAGCAGGTACAGCATGACGAGGTTGGTCAGATCAATACGGGCGAGCAACTGGCTCGCCACCACGGTAATGCCCGCGCAGATCGCCAGTGCAAACGCGTAGGCGCGGGGCGGCGAGCGGCGCTCGCGCGCGGCGCTCAACGCGTCGCGCCAGGCGTTGGCGGTCGTGTCGAGCAGCCGGCGCTGCTCGCCGCTGCCACCGGCGGACGACAGGCCAATCAGCGTGATGTCGGCATGGCTTCCCTGCTCGGCGAGGCGCTCGCCAAGCGGCCGGCGCAACCAGCGTGCGATGCCGGTTCGCGTCGATGCACCCGCCACCAGCTTCGACACGTTGCGAGCCTGCGCATAACCGGTGAGCGCGGCAACCGCATCGGTGCCGGCGAGCGTGGCGGTTTCCGCACCCAGTTCCGCGGCAAGCTTCAACGCATTGAGCGTGCGTTCGCGACGCGCGTCGGGCAAGCGCTGCAAGGCGGGCGTTTCGACATACACGGCGATCCAGTCCGCCTTCAGACTGGCGGCAAGACGCGCCGCCGCGCGCACCAGCATCGGCGCTTCGGGACCGGGGCCCACGCACACCAGCAAGCGCTCGCGCGCCTGCCAGATGCGTTCGATCGAACGGTCTGCGCGATACTCGTGCATCTGCGCATCGACACGGTCCGCCGTGCGGCGCAGCGCAAGCTCGCGCAGCGCGATCAGATTGCCTTTGCGAAAGAAATTGCGCACCGCGCGCTCGGCCTGCTGCGCGAGGTACACCTTGCCGTCGCGCATGCGATCGAGCAGTTCCTCGGCAGGCAGATCGACCAGCGTGACTTCATCGGCGCGATCGAACACGCGGTCAGGCACCGTCTCCCACACGCGAATGCCGGTGATCTGTCCCACCACGTCGTTCAGGCTTTCCAGATGCTGAACGTTGACCGTGGTGTACACGTCGATGCCGGCGTCGAGCAGTTCATAGACGTCCTGCCAGCGCTTCAGATGCCGCGCGCCCTGCACGTTCGAATGCGCAAGCTCGTCGACGAGTATTAGTTGCGGCTTGCGCGCAAGCGCCGCGTCGAGGTCGAATTCGCCGAGCTTGCGGCCACGGTATTCGATCTGCGCAAGCGGCAACAGGTCGAGACCTTCGAGCAGCGCCGCCGTTTCGCCGCGCCCATGCGTTTCGGCGATACCGACCAGCACGTCCGCGCCTTCGTCGCGACGGCGACGCGCCGCCTGCAACATCGCATAGGTCTTGCCGACGCCCGCCGACGCGCCGAAGAAAATCTTCAGCTTGCCGCGCTGACGTTTTTGTTCGTCACGCTGCAGTTTGTCGAGCAGTTCGTCAGGATCGGGGCGGTTCATGCGTTGGTGTTGTCGTTGTATGCGTGCGGTTTTGTGTGCGTTGGTGTGTGCGGTTTTGCGTGCAATGGTGGCACGCCGGCGGCTTCGCGGCAAATGGGCCTCGCATGGTCACCATTCACGCGCACACATGCCGCCCGCCCATCGGCCTAGTGACGCCACCATCCACGCACATCAGCAAAACGCCACGGACGCAACCGCTTTACGCGACCACGGCACTCAACCACGAGTCCTTTCGTCGAGTGCGAGGTTCAGTTGCAGCACATTCACGCGTGGCTCGCCCAGCACGCCAAATTGACGCCCGCTCGTATACCGCTCAACCAGCGCTTCTACGTCGTTCGTCGCCAGCCCGCGCGCTTTTGCCACTCGCGCGATCTGATACGCGGCGGCCGCCGGGCTGATCTCGGGGTCGAGACCGCTGCCCGACGAGGTCACGAGATCCACCGGCACCGGCTTCGAAAGATCTGTACCGGCGGCCTTCAACGCGTCGATGCGGCCTTTCATTTCGTCGAGCAACGCAGGATTGGTCGGCCCGAGGTTCGAGCCGCCCGAAGCCTGCGCGTTATAGGGCATGGGACTCGTCGCCGACAGGCGTCCCCAGAAGTACTGAGGCGCGTCGAACTGCTGACCGATCAGCTTCGAGCCGACCACCTTGCCGTCGTGCTCGATCAGACTGCCATTCGCTTCGTCGTGCATGAGCGTCTGACCGAGCGCGGTCACCAACGCAGGATAAGCGAGACCGGTCACGGCGCTCAGCACCGCAAAAATGACGATCAACGGACGCAACAGATTCTTCATGATGATTGTTTCCTCGTAACTGCCTTAGACCCAGCCGCATGCGGCCAGCACCATATCGATCAACTTGATGCCGATGAACGGCACCACGATTCCGCCGAGCCCGTAGACGAGCAGATTGCGCCGCAACAGAACGGCCGCGCCAAGCGCGCGATACCGCACGCCCTTCAACGCGAGCGGTATCAGCAGCACGATAATCAGCGCATTGAAAATGACTGCCGACATGATCGCGGAGGCGGGCGTCGCGAGATGCATCACGTTGAGCGCATTCAACGCCGGATAAGTGGTCGCGAACGCGGCCGGAATGATCGCGAAGTATTTGGCGAGGTCGTTTGCAATCGAGAACGTGGTCAGGGAGCCGCGCGTCATCAGCATCTGCTTGCCGATCTCAACGATCTCGATCAGCTTGGTCGGATTCGAATCCAGGTCCACCATGTTGCCGGCTTCTTTCGCGGCCTGCGTGCCGGTGTTCATCGCCACTGCGACATCGGCCTGTGCGAGCGCGGGCGCGTCGTTGGTGCCGTCGCCGGTCATCGCGACGAGCCGGCCTTCGGCCTGATGCGCGCGAATCGTGGCGAGCTTCGCTTCGGGCGTGGCTTCAGCAAGGAAATCGTCCACGCCGGCTTCGGCCGCGATTGCCGCCGCGGTCAGGCGGTTGTCGCCCGTCACCATCACGGTCTTGATGCCCATCTTGCGCAGTTCGGCAAAGCGCTCCTTGATGCCGCCTTTCACCACGTCCTTCAACTCGATCACGCCCAGTACGCGCGCGCCCTGCTGCCCTTTCTCCGCGACCACGAGCGGCGTGCTGCCGCGCCGCGCGACCTCCGCCACCGCGTTGCTGACTTCGTGCGGAAAGCGGCCGCCGTGCGCTTCGACGTAGTGCTTCACGGCGTCGGCCGCGCCCTTGCGGATTTCCCGGTTGGGAAGATCGACGCCGCTCATGCGCGTTTGCGCGGTGAACGCGAGAAACTCCGCGTGCAGCGACGCCATATCGCGCTGCCGGATATTGAAGCGCTGCTTGGCGAGCACGACGATGCTGCGGCCTTCGGGTGTCTCGTCGGCGAGCGACGAAAGCTGGGCCGCGTCCGCAAGCGCCTCCTCGGTGAGACCTGGCGCAGGTATGAACAGCGACGCCTGGCGGTTGCCGAGCGTGATCGTGCCGGTCTTGTCGAGCAGCAGCACGTCCACGTCGCCAGCCGCTTCCACCGCGCGGCCCGAAGTGGCAATGACATTCGCCTGCATCATGCGGCTCATGCCGGCCACGCCGATTGCCGATAACAATCCGCCGATAGTGGTTGGAATCAGGCACACCAGCAGCGCGACCAGGGCGGTAATCGTCACCACGTGCCCCGCCGCATTTGCCAGATGCGCGGCTTCCACCGAAAACATCGAGAACGGCAGCAACGTCGCGGTGGCGAGCAACATGACGATGGTCAACGCAACCAGCAGAATGGTCAGCGCGATCTCGTTGGGCGTTTTTTGCCGCTTCGCGCCCTCGACCATTGCGATCATGCGATCGAGAAACGCCTCGCCCGGGTTCGCGGTGACGCGTACCACGATCCAGTCGGAGAGCACGCGCGTGCCGCCCGTGACCGACGAGAAGTCGCCGCCCGACTCGCGGATCACCGGCGCGGATTCGCCGGTGATCGCCGATTCGTCGACCGAGGCGACGCCCTCGAGCACTTCGCCGTCGGCGGGAATCACGTCGCCAGTCTCGACCAGCACGACGTCGCCGCGGCGCAGATCCGAAGCCGTGACGATACGCACCGGCGACTTCGGATGCGGCTCGTTGAGCTTTTTCGCCATCACGTCTTTCTTCGCGCTGCGCAGCGCCGCAGCCTGCGCTTTCGAGCGCCCCTCGGCGAGCGCTTCCGCGAAGTTCGCGAACAGCACCGTGAACCACAACCACAGCGTGACGGCGAGAATGAAGCCCGCGGGCGCCTCGGCCTCGCCGGCGAGCGCGGCGAACCATAGAACCGTCGTCAGGATGCTGCCCACGTAGACGCAGAACATCACGGGATTACGCAACTGCGTGCGCGGCGTGAGTTTCTTGAATGAGTCCATGATCGCCGGGCGCAGCAGCGCCGGGTCGAACATGGATCCCGTTGCAGTATGTTCAGTCATTGAATCCTCGAAATTCGCATTGCCTGCTGACGCGCGCGCGAGCGCGCATCGACTCGCTGCCTGTCATCGCGCCGCGTCAGTGCGCGCCCATCATCGTCAGATGTTCGACGCCGGGGCCGAGCGCCAGCGCGGGCACGTAGGTGAGCGCGCCGACAAGCAGCACGGTGCCGAGCAACAGCACGACGAAGAGCGGACCATGCGTGGGCAAGGTGCCGCCCGTCACGCCGATACGTTTCTTTGCGGCCAGCGAGCCGGCAATCGCGAGCACCGGAACGATGGTGCCGAAGCGGCCGAACCACATCGCGATGGCGGTCAGCCAGTTGTAGAACGGCGTGCCCACGGTCAGGCCCGCGAACGCGCTGCCGTTGTTGTTCGCAGCGGAGCTGAACGCGTAGAGAATTTCGGAGAAGCCGTGCGCACCCGGGTTCGCGATACCCGCCTTGCCGGCGTCGCTCAGCACCGCGATCGAGGTGCCGACCAGCACCAGCAGCGGCGTCAGCAGCACGACAATGGAGACCATCTTCATCTCATACGCTTCGATCTTCTTGCCGACATACTCGGGCGTGCGGCCGATCATCAGACCCGCCACGAACACCGCGAGCAATGCGAATACGAGCATGCCGTACAGCCCCGAGCCGACCCCGCCGAAAATGACTTCGCCAAGCTGCATCAACAGCAGCGGATAGAGCCCGCCAAGCGGCGTGAGCGAGTCGTGCATGTTGGCGACTGCGCCGCACGAAGCCGCTGTGGTCGCAATCGTAAAGATGCCGGACTGTGCGATGCCGAAGCGTGTTTCCTTGCCCTCCGTGTTGCCGCCGGACTGCATGGCGTTCGCCGACTGGTCCACATGCAACGCGGCAAACGCGGGATTGCCGCCCTGCTCCGCACCTATCTCGGCGAATACGCACACGCCGAACGCAATGGTCATCGCAGCGAGTACCGCAATGCCCTGGCGGCGGTCCGCGATCACCCGGCCGAACACCAGCGCGAGCGCCGCCGGAATGATCAGGATGGCGAACATTTGCAGGAAGTTGGAGAACGGTGTCGGATTTTCAAAAGGGTGCGCCGAGTTGCCGTTGAAAAAGCCGCCGCCGTTCGTGCCGAGCATCTTGATCGCTTCCTGCGAAGCGACCGGGCCCATCGCGAGAGTCTGCGTGCTGACGGGCGTATCGACAGTCAGCGCATTGCCCTTCGCGTCCTTCAGCGGATTGCCCTGCGCATCCAGCTTCGGCGCGGCGTAGCTCGTGGTCTGCAAGGTGGATACGTTCTCGTAGGCCTTGAAATTCTGGATCACGCCCTGGCTCATCAGCAGCGTGGCGAGAATGATCGACATCGGCAGCAGGACGTATAGCGCGACGCGCGTCAGGTCGACCCAGAAGTTGCCGATGGTCTGCGCGGTATGACGCGCGAAACCGCGCAGCAGCGCAATCGCCACCACGATGCCGGTCGCAGCGGACAGGAAGTTCTGCACGGTCAAGCCGAGCATCTGCGTGAGGTAGCCGACCGTTTGCTCGGGCGTGTAGTCCTGCCAGTTGGTGTTGGTCACGAAACTGACGGCGGTGTTGAACGCGCCGTCTACGGTCATCGCGCCCAGTTGCTGCGGATTGCCGGGCAGCCAGCCTTGCACGCGCAACAGCACGTACAGGAACACCGCGCCGAGGACGTTGAATGCAATCGTGGCGACCGCGTACTGCTTCCAGCTCATTTCGCTCGACGGGTCCACACCGGCCATGCGATACAGGAGCCGCTCGAGCGGCGCGCCGATGCGCAGCACGCGCGAGCTGCCGTCCATCACGCCGCCGAGATAGCGCGCGAGCGGCACCGCCGCGGCAAGCAGCACAACGATGAAGAGCCCGGCCTGCAGAACATTGTTCGAATTCATTCGATGTCCTCCGCGCGCAAAAGCGCATAGACCAGGTACGCGAACAGCAGCGCGGTCGCGGCGCCCGACATCCACAGCATCCAGTTCATGAGCGCGCTCCCTGCCCGCGCCGCGACAGCAGCAGCTTCTCGCAGCCGGCGATCAGTGCAAAGGTCAGCGCGGCAAAAAGCGCAATGGCCCCGACGTACAGCACATCCATTTTTGTTCTCCATTGACGGACTTTGGATAGCCGCAACGATAGTCGCGAGCGCGTAAAGACCTGGTCAAAGCTCGCACAGGCCGTATAAAAATCGCGTAAACGGAGAGAACCGACAGCCATAAGAACCAAGGGCCGCTCCATCGTGAGATGGAACGGCCCTTGTGGTCCGCCAAAAAAACGTGACGAGGCTACGGCAGCAGGATCGTCGAGCCGGTAGTCTTGCGCGCTTCGAGGTCCGCGTGCGCCTGTCCGACGTCGGCGAGCGCGTAGCGCTGATTGATGCTCGTCTTAACCTTGCCCGAAGTCAGCACGCCGAACAGGTCGGCGGTCATCGCCTCGTAGTCGCTGCGCTTGCCTATATACGTGAACAGCGTGGGACGCGTGAAGAACAGCGAGCCGCGTCCCGCGAATTCCGACGAGTCGATAGGCGGCAGCGGCCCGGACGCATTGCCGAAGCTCACGAACATGCCGAGCGGCGCGAGGCAATCCAGAGAGCCGGCAAACGTGTCTTTGCCGATGGAGTCGTACACGACCGGCACGCCCGCGCCGTTGGTGATCTCGCGCACGCGCTTCGTGAAGTTCTCGCGCGTGTAGACGATGGCGTGGTCGCACCCGTGCGCTTTGGCGATCTCCGCTTTTTCGTCGGAGCCCACGGTGCCGATCACGGTCGCGCCGAGCGCCTTCGCCCACTGGCAAACCAGCAGGCCGACGCCGCCCGCCGCGGCCTGAATCAGGATCGTGTCGCCGGCTTTCACCGGGTACGTGCGGCGCAGCAGGTATTGCGCGGTGAGCCCTTGCAGCATCACCGAGGCGGCCTGTTCGTCGCTGATCGCGTCCGGCAGCCTGATCACCTGCGCCGCCGGCAGCACGCGCTCCTGCGCATAGGCGCCGGGCGGCCGCGCCACGTAGGCGACGCGGTCGCCCGCTTGCAGACCGCTCACACCCGTACCGACCGCCGTCACTTCTCCGGCGGCTTCCATGCCGAGGCCGCCCGGCAAGGGCAGCGGATACAGGCCGGTGCGAAAGTACACGTCGATATAGTTGAGCCCGACCGCCGTCTGACGGATGCGGATTTCGCCCGCCGCCGGCTCGCCCACTTCGACGTCGACCCATTTCATCACTTCGGGCCCGCCGGTTTTATCGAATCGGATTGCTTTGACCATTCACGTCTCCTTGATGGCGAATGCCGGCTGATGGTGTCGCCGGAATACCCGGCGCATGCAGCGTCAGACCTGTTGCGTGAGGCGCAGTGTCAGCACGTCGAGAACCATGCGCGCCGTCGAAATGTTGGTCGCGCACGGAATGTTGTGCACGTCGCACGCGCGCACCAGCGCGTTGATGTCCGGCTCGTGCGGTTGCGGCGTCATCGGATCGCGCAGGAAAATCACCATGTCCACGCGCCCTTCCGCGAGTTGCGCGCCGATCTGCAGGTCGCCGCCATGCGGACCGGACAGCATGCGCTCCACCTGCAGGCCATGTGCTTCGCTGATGCGCCCGCCCGTCGTGCCGGTCGCGATGATGTCGCAGCGCCGCAGCGTGTCGACGTATTCGCCGGCGAGGCGGACGATGTCGTCCTTCTTGTGATCGTGCGCGATCAGCGCGATGCGGGTGGTCATGACGTAAGACTCCTCAAACCGTTGTGATTGTCGTTGTTGTGATGCCGCGGCGGCTGTTGCAGCGGCTGTTGCGGCGACGCAGGTATGCGCATCAGAACGTGCCGGGATACGCGCCGCCGTCGATCAGCCAGTTCTGCCCTGTGATGTAACCGGCATGCACGCTGCACAGGAAGGCACAGGCGCGGCCGAACTCGTCGGGCGTGCCGAAGCGGCCGGCGGGAATCGCCTTCATGCGCTGCTGGCGCGCTTCGTCGACGGAAATGTTGGTTGCTTTGGCCGTGGCAGCCATGGTGACGGCGATGCGGTCCGTGTCGAACATGCCCGGCAGCAGATTGTTGATCGTCACGCCGGTGGACGCCACCCTGCGCGCGAGGCCCGCGACAAAGCCGGTGAGTCCCGAACGCGCGCCGTTGGAAAGGCCCAGCACGTCAATAGGCGCCTTCACCGCCGAACTCGTGATGTTGACGATGCGCCCGTAGCCGCGCGCGCTCATCGAGTCGATGGTCGCGCGGATCAGTTCGATGGGCGTGAGCATGTTGCTCTCGAGCGCGCGAATCCAGTCGTCGTGCGTGAAGTTGCGGAAGTCGCCCGGCGGCGGCCCTCCCGCGTTATTGACGAGGATGTCCGGCTGCGGGCACACCGCTAGCGCCGCGGCCCGGCCTTCGGGCGTGGTGATGTCGCACGCGACCGTCTTCACTTCGACACCGCTTTGGCGGCGAATGTGTGCGGCCGTCGCCTCGAGCGTTTCGGAGGTGCGCGCGACGATCGTCAGATTGACGCCCTCGGCCGCGAGCGCTTCGGCGCAGCCGCGCCCCAGCCCCTTGCTCGCCGCGCAAACCAGCGCCGTGCGCCCTGCCATTCCCATGTCCATGTGTCCGTCTCCTCGTTGGCATCGTGCCGATGGTTGCAAAGTTTCCCCCGATTCTAGAAGAATCGGTGCCAGGCTGCGCCGGGCGGCTGCAATCTCCGGTATCTTCGGGTGGCACTCTTTCGGTAAACTTGCGCCGTGGCGCGTTTGCCGGCTGTCGGAAGTGGTTTGGCCGGCCGGCGGCGCGCCGAACCGATTTCCGGATCGCCATGGATCGACCTGAATCGACCCGGATCGACCTTTCACCCGCCGCTCGCGCCCCCGCCATGACTCAGGACAGCCGTTTCCCCAATCTCTTCATCCTCGATCACCCGCTGATCCAGCACAAGCTGTCGCACATGCGCGACCGGGACACCTCCACGCGTACGTTCCGTGAACTGCTGCGCGAGATCACGCTGCTGATGGGCTACGAGATCACCCGCAATCTGCCGATGACCACGCGCCGCCTGAACACGCCGCTCGTCGAAATCGACGCGCCAGTGATCGCCGGCAAGAAGCTCGCCATCGTGCCGGTGCTGCGCGCGGGCATCGGCATGTCGGACGGCTTGCTGGAGCTCGTGCCGTCGGCCCGCGTGGGCCACATCGGCGTCTATCGCGCCGAGGACCACCGGCCGGTGGAATATCTGGTGCGCCTGCCCGACCTGGAAGACCGGGTGTTCATTCTGTGCGACCCGATGGTCGCGACCGGCTATTCCGCCGTGCATGCGGTCGACGTGCTCAAGCGCCGCAACGTGGCCGCCGAAAACATCCTGTTCCTCGCGCTGGTGGCGGCGCCCGAGGGCGTGCAGGTGTTCCAGGACGCGCATCCCGACGTGAAGCTTTACGTGGCCTCGCTCGACTCGCATCTGAACGAGCACGCGTACATCGTGCCGGGTCTCGGCGACGCGGGCGACCGCCTGTTCGGCACCAAAAACTGAGGCGTGGTTGAAAAACTGCCGTGCGTCGTGTGTTTCGCGCCGCTAACGCCCGGTTTTCGCACACTTTTCATGCCGTTTCGCGCCACGCCGGCCGCTGCCGCAGCCTCGCGGCGTGATAAAATCCGATTCCGCCTGAATCGCGGCCTTGCACGCCATGCGAGGCGCGGCGGGCATTCCAATGCGCCATGCGAGCTCGCCCGGACAAGCGGCGAGCGCATGCGCGGTGTGTGCCGCGCACGATGGCCCGTCCGGCTTGCCGGAGCGAGCTTGCGAGCCGCGGTGTTGACGCAGATGCGTCCGCAAAGGCAAACGCGGGCGCGCACGCCAGCGCACACCCAGACGCGCACGCAAAGACGGGCGCGGCGGCCGGCCGGACGCGGCGCAAAGCGGGCGGGCAGAATCACCGGCAAGGTTTGACATCGAGGCGCGCCTTTTACGAGCGCCCGAAAAATCGCAACGACAATTGCACAATGCGGGCGCCCCACTGGCGCGCGCGACGGAGAAAGGTATGGCGGGTCATTCGAAATGGGCCAACATCAAGCATAAGAAAGCAGCGGCCGACGCCAAGCGCGGCAAGGTCTGGACGCGGCTCATCAAGGAAATCCAGGTCGCGGCGCGCATGGGCGGCGGCGACATCGACTCGAACCCGCGTCTGCGGCTCGCCGTCGAAAAGGCGTACGACGCCAACATGCCCAAAGACAACGTCAACCGGGCGATCCAGCGCGGCGTGGGCGGCGTGGACGGCGCGAACTACGAGGAAATCCGCTACGAAGGCTACGGCATCGGCGGTGCGGCGGTGATCGTCGACACCATGACCGACAACCGTACGCGCACGGTGGCGGAAGTGCGCCACGCGTTCTCCAAGAACGGCGGCAACATGGGCACGGACGGCTCGGTGTCGTTCATGTTCGATCACGTCGGCCAGTTCCTGTTCGCACCAGGCACGCCGGAAGACAAGCTGATGGAAGCCGCGCTCGAAGCCGGTGCAGACGACGTCGTCACGAATGAAGACGGCAGCATTGAGGTGCTGTGCCCGCCGAACGACTTCCCGAAGGTCAAGGCCACGCTGGAAGCGGCCGGCTTCAAGGCCGAAGTGGCCGAGGTCACGATGAAACCCCAGACGGAAGTCGAGTTCACCGGCGACGACGCGGTGAAGATGCAGAAGCTGCTCGACGCGCTGGAAAATCTGGACGACGTGCAGGAAGTCTATACAAACGCCGCGATCGCCGACGAATGAAGCCGCTTGCCGGCGAGTGCCACGCTTTTGCCGCGCTTTTGCAACGCTTGCGCCGCGCACGCCGCCGGAACACTTCATCGTTGCTGCTGAACGGGCGTCGCCGAGCCGGCGCGTCGGTGTCCCTGCGCCGCTTTCATCCGGGTCCGCCATGCGTTGCGCCCGCCTCGCCCGGCGGCGAGCATGGCGGAACTCATTGTTATTGCACGGCTCGCCGCCGCATCGGGCGGGCGCCGTTTTTGGTTTCTAAGTTTCGGGGATTCACATGAAGTTACTCGTCGTCGGTTCCGGCGGTCGCGAACATGCGCTCGCGTGGAAGCTCGCGCAGTCGCCGCGGGTCCAGCTCGTCTACGTGGCTCCTGGCAACGGCGGCACCGCCCAGGACGAGCGCCTGCGCAACGTCGACATTACCGAGCCCGAAGCGCTCGCCGATTTTGTCGAGAAAGAACAGATCGCCTTCACGCTGGTCGGGCCGGAAGCGCCGCTCGCGGCGGGCATCGTCAATCTGTTCCGCTCGCGTGGGCTGAAGATTTTCGGGCCGACCAGGGAAGCGGCGCAGCTCGAAAGCTCGAAAGACTTCGCGAAGGCGTTCATGAAGCGTCACGCGATCCCGACGGCCGAGTACGAAACCTTCGCCGACGTCGCCGCCGCGCACGCGTATCTCGACGCCAAGGGCGCGCCCATCGTCATCAAGGCGGACGGCCTCGCTGCCGGCAAGGGCGTCGTAGTCGCGCAAACGCTGGAAGAAGCGCACGCCGCCGTGGACATGATGCTGTCGGACAACAAGCTCGGCGACGCGGGCGCGCGCGTGGTGATCGAAGAGTTTCTGGCCGGCGAGGAAGCAAGCTTCATCGTGATGGTGGACGGCAAGCACGTGCTGCCGCTCGCGTCGAGCCAGGACCACAAGCGTCTGCTCGACGGCGATCAGGGCCCGAACACCGGCGGCATGGGCGCCTATTCGCCCGCGCCGATCGTCACGCCGCAACTGCACGCGCGCGTGATGCGCGAAATCATCCTGCCGACGGTGCGCGGCATGGAGAAGGAAGGCATCCGCTACACCGGCTTTCTGTACGCCGGCCTGATGATCGACGCGCAAGGCAATCCGAAGACGCTCGAGTTCAACTGCCGTATGGGCGACCCCGAAACGCAGCCGATCATGGCGCGTCTGAAGGGCGACTATTCAAAGGTGGTCGAGCAGGCCATCGCCGGCACGCTGGACACGGTCGAACTGGAGTGGGACCGCCGCACCGCGCTCGGCGTGGTGCTCGCCGCGCACAACTATCCTGACACGCCGCGCAAGGGCGACCGCATCAACGACATTCCCGCTGAAACGGCGGATTCGGTCACTTTCCACGCGGGCACCACGCTTACGGACGGCAAGCTGCTGACCTCCGGCGGACGCGTGCTGTGTGTGGTGGGCCTGGCCGATTCCGTGCGCAGCGCGCAGTCGGTCGCATACGAAACAATCAACCAGATTTCGTTCGACGGCATGCAATACCGGCGCGACATTGGCTATCGCGCGCTGAACCGCAAGCACGACGCCAGGACCGAAGGGAAGCACTGAGACGCCGTCCGCTGCGCCCGGGCGTGGCGCCAACGGCGCTAAACTGCGGGTGCGCGGCGGCGCATCACGACGAACCTGCGGCACCCGCGTGCCGCCTTCAGCACCTGCATTGATGACCGATTCGAGCTACGACGCACAAGCCGTGCGCACCTGGCTGCAAAGCCTGCAAACCCATATCGCCGACACGCTGGGCGCTTTCGACGGCAAGCCCTTCGCCACCGACGCATGGCAGCGCACGCCCGGCGAAAAGCTGCGCGGCGGCGGCTGCACGCGCATTCTCGAAGGCGGCAACTTCTTTGAGCGCGCGGGCATCGGCTTTTCGGACGTGGCCGGCGACGCGCTGCCGGGCTCGGCGAGCGCCGCGCGCCCGCAACTCGCCGGGCGCGGCTTCGAGGCGATGGGCGTGTCGCTCGTGCTGCATCCGCACAATCCGCACTGTCCGACCGTGCATATGAACGTGCGTTTGCTGATCGCAACCAAAGCCGGCGAAGAACCTGTGTTCTGGTTCGGCGGCGGCATGGACCTGACGCCCTACTACGGTTACGAAGAAGACGCGCAACACTTTCACCGCACCTGCCGCGACGCGCTCGAGCCTTATGGCGCCGACCTCTACCCGAGTTTCAAGCGCTGGTGCGACGAGTACTTCTTCCTCAAGCACAGAAACGAGGCGCGCGGCATCGGCGGGATTTTTTTCGACGATTACTCGGCGCCGGGCTTCGAGCAATCGTTCGGGATGCTGAAAAGCGTGGGTGAGGGATTCCTCAAGGCGTACCTGCCGATCATCGAAAAGCGCCGCAACATTCCGTACGGCCAGGCCGAACGCGATTTCCAGGCGTACCGCCGCGGACGTTATGTGGAGTTCAATCTGGTCTTCGACCGTGGCACACTGTTTGGACTGCAGAGCGGCGGACGCACCGAATCGATCCTGATGTCGATGCCGCCTGTGGCGAACTGGCGCTACAACTGGCAGCCTGAGCCGGGCACGCCTGAAGCGCGCCTTTACAGCGATTTTCTCGTGCCGCGCGAGTGGCTGTGAGCGCTCCGGACACCCGGACCCGCACACTGCCTCACACGTGGCTACGACAAAGGATCTTCACCTGAAGCCGAACGCTCATTCCGCTGCACTGCCTCGCCGGATCGGTTTGCTCGGCGGCACCTTCGACCCGATACACGACGGCCACCTCGCGCTCGCGCGGCGTTTCGCCGACGTGCTGCGACTGACCGAGCTGGTGCTGCTGCCGGCCGGCCAGCCCTGGCAGAAAGCTGACGTGTCGCCGGCCGTGCATCGGCTTGCCATGACCCGCGCTGCGGCGAGCGAACTGAAGCTGTCCGGCGTCACGGTGCGCGTCGCAACCGACGAAATCGAGCACGACGGTCCGACCTACACAGTCGACACGCTGCAGCGCTGGCGCGAACGCGAGGGCAGCGACGCGTCGATTGCCTTGCTGATCGGCGCGGACCAACTCGTGCATCTCGACACATGGCGCGACTGGCGGCGCCTGTTCGACCTCGCGCACATCTGCGCGGCCACGCGGCCCGGTTTCGACCTCGCGTCGATTCCGCCCGCGCTCGCTAGAGAAATCGACGCGCGCCGCGCCAGCGCCGAGGTTCTGCAAGCCACACCTTGCGGCCACCTGCTGATCGACACGACGCTTGCGTTCAACGTCTCTGCCACCGACATTCGCGCGCATCTGCGCGAGCAGGTGAGCCAGCGGCTTGCTCAGGTGGGCGGCGAACACCACGGCGAGGCCGCAAGCCATGTCCCCACCCCGGTGTGGGACTACATCCTTCAACATCATCTGTACCACCGATAACCCTATGGATATTCGCAAACTGCAACGCGTGATCGTCGACGCTCTCGAAGACGTCAAGGCGCAAGACATCAGGGTGTTCAACACCAGCCATCTGACCGCGCTGTTCGATCGCGTGATCGTAGCGAGCGGCACCTCGAACCGGCAAACCAAGGCGCTTGCCTCGAGCGTGCGCGAAGGCGTGAAAGAAGCCGGCGGCGAGATCGTCAGCACCGAGGGCGAGGACATCGGCGAATGGGTCCTCGTGGATTGCGGCGACGCGATTGTCCACATCCTGCAGCCGGCGCTGCGCCAGTACTACAACCTCGAGGAAATCTGGGGTGAGAAGCCGGTGCGCATCAAGCTCTCCGCGCCTGATCCGTTCGGCGGCGCGCGCGCGAGCGAGGCCGACGAAGAAGACGAGGACGACGAAGCGCCGGCCGTGAAGAAGCCCGCGCGCAAGAGCGCCGCGCGCCGCAAGTAAGCGGCTGACGGGCACGCGGTACGAGTCCGCGGCCAGAGCTTCAGGGCCTTCATGAAACTGCACATTCTCGCCGTCGGCCACAAGATGCCGGACTGGATTGCCACCGGCTTCGACGAATACGCGAAACGCATGCCGCCTGAGTTGCGCATCGAGCTGCGCGAGATCAAGCCGGAACAGCGCTCGTCCGGGCGGCCGGCCGAAAGTGTGATGGCCGCCGAGCGTGTAAAAATCGAAGCCGCCTTGCCGAAGAATGCGCGCATCGTCGCCCTCGACGAACGCGGCAAGGACTGGACCACGATGCAGCTGGCGGGCGCCCTGCCCGGCTGGCAACAGGACGGCCGCGACGTCGCGTTTCTGATCGGCGGCGCCGACGGACTGGACCCCGAACTGAAGGCGCGCGCCGACATGCTGCTGCGCGTCTCGAGCCTCACGCTGCCGCACGCGATGGTGCGCGTGCTGCTTGCCGAACAGCTTTACCGTGCGTGGACCATCACGCAGAATCATCCGTATCATCGCGCGTGAGCGAGGTGCGCCGAGCGCCCGGGGCGTTGGGGTGCCCGTCACCGTCATCGCGCCTTCTTCCTATCCGATTGTTCGAGACTCTTCATGCCAACCTCCGCCGCTTCGCTGCATCCGTTCGTCTATCTTGCTTCGCAGAGTCCGCGCCGCCAGGAGTTGTTGCAGCAGATCGGCGTGCGTTTCGAATTGCTGTTGCCACGCCCCGATGAGGACGCCGAAGCGCTCGAAGCCGAACTGCCCGGCGAGCGCGCGCACGACTATGTGAAGCGCGTCTGCGTGGCCAAAGCGCGTGCCGCGCATGCGCGCCTCGTGGCCGGCGCTCACGTTGCCCGGCCCATTCTAGTTGCGGACACAACGGTGACGATAGACGACGCGATTCTCGGCAAACCGCTCGACGCCGACGACGCCGCCGCGATGCTCACACGCCTCGCGGGCCGCGTTCACGAAGTGCTGACGGCCGTCGCCGTGGTGGATGCACAGGGCGAGTTGCTGCCTGCCGCGCTGTCGGTGTCGAAGGTGCGCTTTGCTGCGTTGCACGCAGACGCGATCCGCCGCTATGTAGAGAGCGGCGAGCCGCTTGGCAAGGCGGGCGCATACGGCGTGCAGGGACGCGCCGCGGAGTTTATCGAGCATATCGACGGGTCCTATTCAGGTATCATGGGTTTGCCGCTTTTTGAAACCGCTGCCCTTTTGCGTGCAGCGCGCATCGACTTCTAGAACAACACCATGAATGAAGAGATCCTGATCAATGTCACGCCGCAGGAAACGCGCGTCGCGCTCGTCCAGCAAGGCGCCGTCCAGGAACTTCACGTCGAACGAACGCTGTCGCGCGGCCGCGTGGGCAACGTCTATCTCGGCAAGGTCGTGCGCGTGTTGCCGGGCATGCAGTCGGCGTTTATCGACATCGGTCTGGAGCGTGCCGCGTTTCTTCATGTCGCCGACATCTGGCACCCGCGCATTGCCGGCGAGCCGCAACACCAGAGCCCGCATCAGCCCATTGAAAAAATCGTGTTCGAAGGGCAGACGCTGATGGTTCAGGTGGTCAAGGACCCGATCGGCACGAAAGGCGCGCGGCTTTCCACGCAGGTGAGCATTGCCGGGCGCACGCTCGTGTATCTGCCGCAGGAGCCGCATATCGGCATTTCGCAGAAGATCGAAAGCGAGGCCGAGCGCGAAGCCGTGCGCGCGCGCCTGACCGCCGTGCTGCCCGCCGACGAGAAAGGCGGCTACATCGTGCGCACCATTGCCGAAGACGCGACGAGCGAAGAACTTGCCGCCGACGTCGCGTATCTGCGCAAGACGTGGGCGACGATCCTGTCGCAAGGGCAGCGCATGCCGCCCACCAGTTTGCTGTATCAGGACCTGAACCTCGCGCAGCGCGTGCTGCGCGATTTCGTCAACGACGAGACATCGCGCATTCAGGTGGATTCGCGCGAGACCTATCAGATGCTCGCCGATTTTGCGGCCGAGTTCACGCCGGCGGTGTCGGCGAAACTGCATCACTACACGGGCGAGCGGCCGCTCTTCGACCTGTACAACATCGAAGCCGAAATTCAGCGCGCCCTATCGCGCCGCGTGGACCTGAAGTCAGGCGGCTACCTCGTGATCGACCAGACCGAGGCGATGACGACCATCGACGTGAATACGGGCGGCTACGTCGGCGCGCGCAATTTCGACGACACCATTTTCAAGACCAATCTCGAAGCGGCGCACACCATTGCGCGTCAGTTGCGGCTGCGCAATCTCGGCGGCGTGATCATCATCGACTTCATCGATATGGAAAACGTCGAGCATCGCGATCAGGTGCTGAGCGAACTGAAGCGCGCGTTGTCGCGCGACCGCACGCGTGTGACCGTGAATGGCTTCTCGCAGCTCGGGCTGGTTGAGATGACGCGCAAGCGCACGCGCGAATCGCTCGCGCATGTGCTGTGCGAGCCCTGCCCAGTTTGCCAGGGCAAGGGGCAGGTGAAGACGCCGCGCACCGTTTGCTACGACGTGCTGCGCGAAATTTTGCGCGAATCGCGGCAGTTCAATCCGCGCGAGTTCCGCGTGGTCGCGTCGCAGCAGGTGATCGATCTTTTCCTGGAAGAAGAGTCACAGCATCTCGCGATGTTGATCGACTTTATCGGCAAGCCGGTCTCGCTGCAGGTGGAGTCGAATCTGAGTCAGGAGCAGTACGACATCGTTCTGATGTAGGTCCACAGAAGGCCGACAAGTTCCGACGAATACACATAAAACCGTTAATATTCAAATACATATACAAACAGCCGTCCGATTCAATCCGTTGATATCCGTGCAGAGCGCGCCTAAAATGTGTAGCTAGATATGTAGCTAGACAGAGGTGGCGATGGCAACTCGCGGAACGAATGTCCTATCAGATCTCGAACTAAGGCGATGGATTCGGGAAAGGCGCCCTCTCGCAAAAACCGACGGCGGCGGCTTGACCTTCACTCTTTCAGCTACCGGGACCGCGTCCTGGGTACTCCGTTTCCGGATAGGCGGAAAACCTGAAGAATTGACACTCGGCCGCTACCCCGATCTGACGCTGTCGGCAGCACGCAAGCTCGCGGCCGAAAAACGCGTCGAAGTCCAGAAAGGCAACAACCCGGCGACCGAGAAGCGCAAGGACAAATCTCGGAAGAACTGGACGGTCCGTCAGCTCGTTTCCGACTACCGGGAGAAGGTGCTGGTCAATTTGGGATTGAGCACGCAGCGAAGCTACGGTCGAAACCTGAAGCGAACCGAGAACGTACTGGGTGCGATGCAGGTACGCGAAGTCGAAGCGGCGGATATCGTTGGGCTGATCGAGCGCGCCAAGCTTGGATGGGTCGAGGCGAACACGCTGTTAATCGTTGCCAAAGCCATCTTCCGTCACGCCGCTGGCAAGAAGGTCATCAATGCAAATCCCGCCATCGGCGTCGAGCTGGTTTCGATTATTGGTCCCCGTCCTCCCATTCGGCAACGTCTTATGCTGACGGTCAATGAGCTGCACGTGCTTTTGAACGCAGACATGAATCACGAGAACCTGCTCTCGGTCAGCATCCTTCTCGCGACTGGCGTTCGTTCGGAGGAGCTGTATAAAGGCCTGCGGACAAACGTATTCCTCGATGAAGCACGCTGGCATATTCCGGGCAGCAAGACCGGCACAGCAATGGACATTCCGCTCGCGCCGGTTGTTGTCGACTGGTTCCGTGAACTGCTCGCACTCAATACCCGCTCCCGCTATATTCTGCCAACCAGGGCGGCCAGCCGAGCGGCGCGGCATGGTGGTGACGCCCACCTCAGCAAGGACGCTATCCGGGAAGCCATCGATTACTGGATCGACAACCACAAACCTTCGATACGTCGATTTACACCGCATGATCTTCGGTCGACCATGAAGTCCCATATGCGGAAGCTAAGGATCAGCCGCGACGTCTCTGAGATGTGCCTGAATCACAAGCTCCCCGGCGTCGAAGGAATCTACGATCAATACACATACTACGGTGAACGACGCCTTGCCTTGGAACGATGGGCAGCATTCATCAAAGACTGCCAACAATCAAAGGGGGAGCTTGCCGACTCAACAACAGAGACAGATTGCGACGACAGCGATCTTGCGCTGGTTGAAGCGTTATCGGCCTAAAGCCCGGCGGGTCTCTCATTGTTATCGCTGAGGCGCACCAGTTGTGAACTCGCTCCGGTTAGCGATAGTAAACACATCGATTGTTTGGAGCGCCCGGACGCGCGCGCAGCTGCCATACAATCTGGCAGCATGACGTATTCGACCGAAACATAAGAGTATAAAGGCGCCCACATGCGATTCACGCCGGACGGCCCGTCCTTACCTGATGAGCTCCTGGCTGCCCGCGATGCAGGACAGGTTCTGTTCTTCTGCGGAGCCGGCATCTCGCAAGCAGACGCCAAGCTGCCCAACTTCGCAGTCTTGGCTGAGCGTGTACTCGCGCTGTTGGGATCGGCAATGGATAGTCCAGCACGCCGTCTCTTCAACGCGGCTCGAACGTTTGAAGAAGCTAGTGGGCTCACCGGTCTGGTGGCAACCGACCGCATCTTCGGCATGCTCGAGAGGGAATTTGAAGCTTCCGAGGTACGGGAGGCCGTGGCAACAGCGCTGCGACCGGAGCCGGGCTATGTGCTCGATGCTCACCGCACGCTACTTGATCTCTCGCGGATACGCGGCGGTATGCCTCGTGTTGTCACCACCAATTTCGACCTTCTCTTTGAGGAATGTGAGCCAGGACTTGATTCTTTCAATCCTCCTCATTTACCAGACCCAGGAAGAATCAACGATTTTCGGGGGGTGATTCACCTTCATGGCCGTGTCGACGTAAATTACCGTCGAGCGTGTGATGACGAACTTGTCCTATCGAGCGCCGATTTTGGGCACGCCTACCTCTCCGATGGCTGGGCGACCCGCTACATTCAAGCGCTTCTGCAGCGGTTCCGTATCGTGTTCGTCGGATACTCGGCCGACGATCCGCCGGTCCAGTACCTACTTGAGGCACTGAATCGCTTTGCGCGGCCCGCAAATGCTCTGTATGCCTTCCAATCCGGCAATACAAGGCAGGCGGCAGAACAATGGACACACGAGGGTGTTGAGCCAATCTCCTATGACAGCGCCAATCACCATGCAGCGTTATGGAAAACGCTCTCTGCGTGGGCTGACCGTGCGCGTGACGTAGGTGGCTGGCACAACCAGCTCATAAGAAGGGCCGTTCAGGGACCGGGGTCCATGGCCCCCTATGAACGTGGGATGATTGCTCATCTGGTCTCAACATCAGTCGGCTCAAAGTACCTCGCCACTTCCGAGACGATACTGCCAGCTGACTGGCTGTTCGTCATTGATCGCAATGCAAGGTACGGGCGCCCGGGCTAAGTCAGCGATGACGAGATGCAGCCTTCCTTCGATCCATTTGACGCGTTCGGGTTAGACAGTGACACGCTGCCTATCCCGACCGATCCTAAAGACTTCCTCGCAAAGCGTGACGTGCCAGCAACTGCATGGGACGGCATGGAGCTTACTTCGGCCGATACCGAAAGGTTACCCGCTGCGGCAGTTGCGCAGATACGGAACGGCGCCGGTCGCGAAGCCGCTCTTCCCGCCCGCCTTGCTAATTTTGGATGGTGGCTTGTCAAAGTCGCGCACCAGCCCGCAGCATTGTGGTGGGCTGCCGCGCAACCGCCACTTCACCCCCGGATTTGCGACGATATCGAGCGGTCGTTGCGCCACGACGCGACGCGATTTACCTCTACTATACGCAAAGGCTGGCGCTTACTACTCGCCAGTTGGCAGCGTAGGCCACGACAGCCGGATATCGATAAGTATCCTATCGAGGAAGCGGCAAAACGCGACGGATGGTCATCGCCCCTAGTCCGCGAAGCAATTGAACTCTACCAACCCTATCTATCGGTCTCGCCTTCCTGGGGCGTAAGAGCACCTGCGCCTAAGCCGGAACCTGCGCTGGAAGCCGTTTTAAGACTCAATATCGAGTATCCCCGCCCTCACGAGCCGTTTGCTATTCCGGACAATGCGCTGAAATATGCGATAACCTTATTCCGCCGGCAATTGGAGGATACGGTTCGTCACGAATCGGAAATCAGGGAACACGACCACATCTACCTTGACTCTATCAGGGCGGATGACGGGGAGATGCCGGATGAAGATGCCTACGGGTTGACCGGCCACCTAATTATCTTGACGAATATGGTTATGCGGTTGGCCAAATTCGACCGGGATGCTGCACGCCAGGAGGTCTGGAAATGGACGTCACCCGATACAGTATTTACTCGCCTCCGTATCTGGTCCTTCGGACTCGCCGAACTGACCACACCAGAAGAAGCAGGCAAAGGCTTGCTGGCGTTGAGTGATGACGCCTTCTGGGACTCCTATCACGAGCGCGATCTGCTGTTTACTCTACGAGACCGGTGGCACGAACTCCCGTCCCCAACGATTGCCGGACTTGAAAAGCAATTGCGATGCGGACATTTTCCTTGGGCCCAAGATCACGAGCACAGAGATGAACTGATCGCTCACTGTCGATTGAATCGACTACATTGGCTGGCAACGCATGGCGTCATCTTTTCGTTCGACCTGGATGCAGAGATTGCTTTGCTTCGCTCGGCCGCGCCCGATTGGACGGAAGAAGCCACCAAATACACGGCCCAGCCGCATGTTTCGAAAGTTAGGACAGTTGAGACTGATGCCAGCTCGGCCACGCTCGAGCAGGTGCCACTGGGAGACATCCTGGAAACCGCACAAAATCTTGCAAAGCACGAGATACTGGCACCAGTCGTACGCCAGCCTTTTCACGGCCTCGCAGCGGCACATCCCGCACGAGCGCTCAGTGCGATCACAGGTGCCTCCAGAAAGGGCAACTATCCGGCATGGGCATGGCGCGCCTTGCTGAGTTCAACAAGCATCCAGGCTGAATCGCCTCGCATGCTTTCTGTCATAGGACGCCGTCTCGCACGACTTGAACCGGCTCAACTTGGAGAAATTGTCCATCCAGCGACCGAATGGTTGCGTGACAGATGCGGAACGCTTTATTCACAGTGTCCGGAAGTTTTCGACCTGGTGTGGGAAGCGCTCCGAGGGTCGTTGTCAGCCAGTTCCGGGCTGCATAAATTCCCAAGTGCTGATAGAAGATGGGTCGATGAGAGCCTGAACAGTGCAGCAGGCCGTATGCTCGACACACTGTTCAAATATCCTGGTCTGGATGACATCAAGCCGGATGCGGGGCTTCCCATTGCGTGGTCAGTCAAGCTGGATGAGATGCTTGCGCTGCATGCCGACGATCGGCGCTACGCCATCGTAATGATTGCATCAAGACTGACATGGTTGTATCGCACTGACCGAAAGTGGGTCGACACGAGGATGCTGCCGTTTTCGACTCGCAATGATGAAGACACGGAAGCCTTTTGGGCGGGCTTTTTCTGGGCGGCGCGCGCACCCCAACCCCCGCTCTATCTGAAGCTAAAGCAACCATTGATCGGGCTTGCCAGCCAACAGAACCTACGTAGAGCACACGCGAACAATCTAGCCGGAATTCTGCTGCGTGGTTGGGCACGACAGAAGGACTCGAACGAGCCTGAACCGCTCATCTCAGATACCGAATTGCGGGAGATACTTATTCACGCAGGGGATGAATTGCGTTCCTCGGTCCTCTGGTACTTTCAGCAGTGGGCCAAGAAACCCAATCCGCCACTCGGCGAGAACCTGCTACCGTTTCTTGAACGGGTTTGGCCCCGCCAACGGACAGTCCGAACGGCTCAGATGTCCGCGAGGTTCGTCGACCTCGCGTTGGCTGCGCCCGACCGTTTTTCGGAGATTGTTACGGCAATACTTCCAAGACTTGTACCGATAAAAGGGCACTCGGTAGTTCTCGCGCGCGTCAATATCAATGAGAAGATTCTCACCCAACATCCGCGTGCACTCCTCGACTTGCTTTCGACTGTTCTCAGTCCGGACCCCGGCGCGTGGCCGTATGGCGTCGGAGAGATCCTTGCTCAATTGGCAGAGCAACCCGCGACCCGAAACGACCCGCGGCTTGAAATCTTGCGTCGGTACGAACAACGGACATAGCTGACTTACTCTCATAACCGCGTAAGGTGGCCTCACTGCGGTAACGCACCGTCCAACTCATCCGGGCGACCAAAGATGGTATCGCAGCACACGCCAGCGCGGCAGTTCCGCGCGCTTGCCAAGATGCATTGCTTCCGCCGCCGCGCCGACGGACAGGCTGTTTCAAAAGCGATCTATGAATTCGTATCGACAATCACTCACGGCCAGTTCGCCTTTTTGCACTCCCAACTTCGGAGGCTGACCAACCACTAGATCGGAGCATCACTCTTTTGGAGGCGTGGCAATTCCAATAAACTGATAAGGCCGATCCCATTCTTCTATTTTTCGACCAACGAAAACACAGCGCCTCCATTTCCCCTCGGCTAAGGCATCGCCCGAAAGTTGACTAACGATATCTTGGCGGCGCTCCGAAAGGGCTTCCGGATAAACATAGAAAATCACGCAAGCAAGGCGGTGTGCAGGCGGAGATACCCTTAGAGAACACAGGTGCTTCGGATTCTGATAATTTTTCCGCACACTTTCCCGCAATCGATCCATTTCCTTGAAGAGAGCCTGCTGCTCCTCAAGATTCCCAAGACTTAATATGTCCAAAGACATAATAGTCCATGACTTTGCATCTCTCTGCCGGACAGCCTCAAGGATACGGGAGATATGAGTATGAACCTTAGGAACCGGTTTTGGAACAATCACACCGGCATCACCACTCATATAGTAGTGGTCTATATCACGCGACATCCCAGAAATTGACAGGGCGACCTTTTCATTTTCTATTGATGCCACGTTGAACCCGGTTTCCAGATAGAAACCGAGATAATCAAGCTCGTCGCCAAATATATCAGCCGTCTTCTGTACCCGCTCCCGTTCAGAGAAGTAATGAAGAAAATGTGCTGGTTCTGACAAAATATCGGCAACAACTTCGAAATCAGCCAGCCCCAGCGTGGGCGCCAAACGCAAGTCATCAGGAACCCATTCAGCAGACTTCAGTTCTTTCTCTGCGCTACAGATAACCGAAAAATCATCCAACGTGATGGAAATGCGAATGACCATATCAATATCGTCTGGAACCAATCCCAATGACGATGCGATCTTGATAGACGTTTGATCACCGTCTTTCGCGTGCTGAATAACCTGCTCAAGTCGATAGGATTGCTGTGCCGGGTCCACTATCAGATCACGTACATGGCGCTTTACCCTATCCGGAGCACCGCGAAGTCCTTGGGGAGTCAACGCCGCAGACTTTGCTTCAACAATAAGCAAAACCCTGTCAATTTTCCCGAGCAAATCCGTTTCGAATATTTTATCATCAAGCTGCCATTTGGCGTTCGAAGTAATGTGTATTCCTGGGAGAGCTTTCTCAACAATACCTTCAATCTTATCTTCGAGAAATTCTGCGCGAGCCCTCTCCAGCTTCTCCTTTACACCTGCCACCTCGGCCAGTGAACCTAAAATTGCATGAATATGGCTGAATATGACCTGAGGCGCAGGAAAAAAAAACTCACGTTCAATCAGTATCCCCGGAGCCGTCCATACAGGATTTGCAAGAAAAAAATACTCAGCCTGCTCCAAATCAAGGTCACCAGGATTCAACACCAATTTATTTAGAACAGACTCAACCACTCCCTCCGTGTGGTCAGCGAGCTCCGCGAGCTCGGATACATCGACAACTCCCAACTTAACCAGCGCAATGTCGGCGTGAGCCAGCAACCTATATTTGACCATCTCCGTAGTCACACCATCCGGAATATGGGCTAAAAACTCGTCTGGATCACCTTCAACATCCGGATACTTCGCGTAATATTCTCGAACCAGTTTCTCAGTCGTTTGATTTTTGAGTATTTCACCGAGAATTCTCCACCGACTGTTAGAGCGTCGTTCAAACGACGAAACCAAAGTCTTGGATATTTCAATTAGATCTGTCGCCGAGAAGCCGAATTGATTTGATAGATCCTGATCGATGGCTCTATACAACTCCTTTGAAATTCTAACGACAGCAGAAAAGTACCCCCAGTTCCGAACAATCTGAGTGTGTAAACGAAGACGCTCCTGAAGAAGCAGCACGACTTGTTGTTGCTTATCGCGCTCAACCTCCATCGCGACAAACCTGCGATGCGAAAAGGCATTTGCAAGTCCACTGCTCTGGTCAATAATTTTCTGAATGATGTCGGGAGGCGGCGGCTCGCGTCCCCATTCTGCATGAGGCAAGGTCAACATCAATGCTTGTAGCAACTCGACATGATGTTGCTGCACGTTCTCTACGAAACCTTGCTGTGACGCACCTTTTTCGCTGACCCCAACCTGCAACCCATATGTGGCGATTGTCGAGATGATGGACGGTGGATACCAATTACGGAAGTAACCAATAAGCGATTCCAAGATAACGGGAAAATCTTCGCCGCTTTTTTTCCCTTGATCTAAGAACGCCTGCATCAAGACGGCCTTATCGATTCGAGTGAAGGGATGTTCGACGAACTTGAGCCCCCGATTGACCTCGACAGGGAGAGGCCTTTTATTCTTCCTTTTAGCTCTTTTTCTCTGTTTCATATCACGCTCAAATTCCGTAACGTCGCCTCTCTATGGCGAGAGCGAGTAGCCGTCATACGCGGCGCGTAGACAGATTGACCAATTTATCCATCGGCCGACGCATGTCACAGTCGATCGGGAGCATTCTCTTGGATGGTCTTATCAGCCACGGCTTAGCATCGCATCTCGTGTGATGCTTCTCGCTTTGCGCCGTGATGAACAACTCGAGATCCTTTTTAATGTCGGCGTCCCGGGAACCAGGCTTCCGAGCCACGACGCCGTGAGTTTCGCGCTTCATGCAGGACAAGTCCTCACTCGCGTCTCGACCTTCAGGCATTCGAGCTCGACTTCCCGGTACAAGTCGAGCTGATAACCGCGTACCTGTGCCCTGTCCTGATGTCAGAAACAGTATGCGGGGCATTATGTCCCAGCCAACCCTGTACTGTCTGCATGGCACATATCCGGGCCATCAACGACCCTATGCCTGACTCGTTTCGTACCTGCTGTCAGGTGCACCGGGAAACCCGATCCACGTCAATTACTTGCAGTTCCCTGCGGAAAGTTATTCACAGCGTTGCCCCCAAAAACTGTGAATAACCGAGGCTTCGCTGTCTCTCCCGGTCGAACTCGTGCTCAAGCATCTGCCCGGCACCGAGTTTCCTGCCCTGTCCCGCGACCGTAGTCGAAGGCGGGGCGGCGTCAAGGGGCGAGGGACCGTGTTGCCCGCACCATCCCTCGCCTCTTTCCTTGACACCGCCCCGCCTTCGACTCCTTGGGTCGCACGGGCAGGAACCCGGGTGCCAGGCAAAAGCAGAAGCCAACCCCGAGTTCCACCGGGAAGGTTTCGCACGCAAGCGGCAAGACCATCTCACAGCCCGTAACTCAACCCTCTTGCTGTGGAGATTGTCATGCAACTCGCTTCCTCTTTCCGTTACGGCTCCCCGATGCTCCGCGCCGACTCGCCTCTGTCGGATGACCAGATCCGTCGTGTTGCCCCCTCCATCTTTGCGGTCGGCAAGCACGAAAGCCGCTCGGATCGCTACACCTACATTCCGACCATCGACGTGCTGCGCGGCCTGCGTAACGAGGGGTTCCAGCCGTTCATGGCCTGCCAGACGCGCGTGCGCGACGAAGGCAAGCGCGAGTACACGAAACACATGCTGCGGCTTCGCCACGCCGACCAGATCATCGGCGACGAAGTCAACGAAATCGTGCTGCTGAACTCGCACGACGGCACGAGCAGCTACCAGATGCTCGCGGGCGTGCTGCGCTTCGTCTGCCAGAACGGCATGGTGGCCGGCGACAACATCCGGGACATCCGTGTGCCGCACAAGGGCAACATCGTCCAGAACGTCATCAACGGCGCATTCGACGTGCTCGACGGCTTCGACCTGATCCTCGAGCAGAAGGACGGCATGCGCGCCGTCGAACTGAACCGAGACGAACAGCAGGCGTTCGCACGCTCAGCGCTCGCGCTGCGCTACGACCCGACCAACGCCGAGGCACCGGCACCGGTCACCGAAAGCCAGCTACTGGCTCCGCGCCGCTTCGAGGATCGCCGCGACGACCTCTGGACGGTCTTCAACCGCGTACAGGAAAACATGACCAAGGGCGGCCTGCGCGGACGCTCAAGTAACGGACGTGCTGTATCCACACGCCCCATAACAAGCATCGACCAGAACGTGAAGCTCAATCGCTCGCTGTGGATGCTCGCTGACGCCATGCGTCAGATGAAGGCGTAAGCACTCCGGGGGTGGCGCTATTCGCCGCCCTGCCACCTCATTCCGTCAGGAACGCTGTCCGGGTCATGTCCTGACGGAACACGGTAGCAACCCCGACCCGGAACCTTCTATCTTTCTGGAGTCAATCATGCACGCCCAAGTCGAAACCATCACGGCAGACACCGCCGAAACGACTACCATGCTCGAGACCTACTTCGGCAACGAGCAGCCCATCGCCACCGTTCCGTATTCCAGCCTGCGCCGCTCGCCGCTGAATGCGCGCACGAAGCCTCTGTCGGGGATTCCCGGCCTCGCCGCCAACATCCGCGCAAAGGGTCTGCTGCAAAACCTTGTCGTCCACGAAATGAAGGGAACGCGGGGCAAGCAACGCCGATATGGTGTCTGCGCGGGTCAGCGCCGCGAAGCCGCACTCGACCTGCTGTACGAGCAGAAGCATATCGCCGCCGACTATCCGGTGCCGGTACGGATCGTCAGCGAAGGCGAAGCCCTCACGATTTCGCTGATCGAAAACAGCGAGCGCGAAGGACTCGATCCGTTCGACGTGCTGCGCTCGTACCGGATGCTGGCCGAGGAAGGCCGCAGCGTCGACTATATCGCCGCGCTGTTCTCCGCATCGCCGCTCACCGTCAAGCGGCGCATGAAGCTCGCCAACGTTTCACCCAGGCTGCTCGGCCTGTTGCGCGAGGACAGCATCACGCTCGACCAGTTGGCCGCGCTCGCCCTTTCCGACGATCACGAGACGCAGGAACTGATCTGGTCGGAAGCGAACGAGTGGCAACGTCAGCCGAACTACCTGCGGCAGGCGATCACGCGCGCCGAAATCGACGCAAGCCGCAGCCGCCTCGTGCGCTTCGTCGGTCTCTCCGCCTATGAGGCGGCGGGCGGCTATGTACGCCGCGATCTGTTCAGCGACGACGAGAACGCCGGATTCATTGCCGACACGGAACTGCTGCAGCGTCTTGCGGGCGAAAAACTCGAAGCCGTGGCCGGGGAAGTCCGCGCCGAGGGTTGGAACTGGACCGAGACGCGCGTGGAGCGTGACGTCCTCGAACTGAACCGCTACGACAGGCTCGATCCGCTCAACCGTCCGTATACCGGGGACGAGCAGCGCGAGATCGACGCGCTGACGGCGCGGCAGGACGAACTCGCGAAACAAGACGATGCTCTTGCAGAGGACGACGAGAACGCCTATGAACAAGGCGAACGGATCGAGGCCGAACTGAACAGCGTCACCGCTGCGATTCAGGCACTCGAAACGCGCACGCTGACGTGGGATGCACAGCAGATGGCCGAAGCAGGTGCGTTCATCATCCTCGACCCGCAGGGCAACCTGACCATCGAGCGGGGGCTGATTCGCCGCGACGGGAATGCCGCGCACGATACGGCGGCAACGACCGTGGGACAGGCTGTCGCCACGCTCAACGAGGCCAGCCGGAAACCGAAGCCGGTACACAACGCCAAGCTCTGCCAGCGTCTGACCGCCCACCGCACCGCAGCCATCCACGCGGAACTGATCGCGCAGCCGTCCGTCGCGCTCGCAGCGCTGCTGTTCCGGCTCGTGCCGGTCGCCTTCCCCGAGCGGTACGGTGTCGGGCCAAGCCGCGACTATCTGGAGCTTAACGCCACCAGCAACCACGATGCACTGCTGAAAGCCGCCGATGACCTGTCCGCCAGCACCGCATGGGACGTCATCGACGCACAGCGCCAGCAGTGGCTCGCCGCCCTTCCCCGCAATCTGGCTGACCTGCTGCCGTGGCTGACCGGACAGGACGCCGGTACAACGCTGCTCGATCTGCTGGCATTCTGCACCGGCACCCTGCTCGACGGGGTCACCGGCACGGAAGGACCGCACGCGATCAACGCCCTGAGCAATGCGCTGCACCTCGACATGGCCCGGTACTGGACGCCGACCCGCGCGACGTATTTCGATCACGTCAGCAAATCACGTATCGTGGACGTAGCCATGCAGGCGGTGTCGCCCAAGGTCGCCCTCGACCTCAGCAAGATGAAGAAGGGCGACGCCTCGGCCACTGCCGAAATGCAGCTGGCGAAGTCCGACTGGCTCCCGGAAATCCTCACCGATCGGGAAGTGCCGCCTGTCCGTGCGCTCAGCGTACACAGCACGCCGGACGATGACGCAGACAAGGGCGAAGCCGGCGCCGAGGAAACAGAGGCACAGCCTGATGCGGAATCGGCCGACGAAAGCCGTACAGCATGGCCTTATCCGACCGCAGCAAATATGGCTAATACGGAAACCACGCAGCGCAACGCGTGATTGACCACTCCCTGCCTGTGCTCTGGCACAGGCAGGGAGTGCGCTTTACCGTGCGTGTTCCCCTACCCAGAGCGCAACGGCAACTATCACGGCGAATAGACCGATCACGACAGACAACAGATAGCCTAGTCAGCGTGTCAGACGCTGCCCGGATGCATCGATACTCACCTGCGCCTGTCTGACAGCAGACTCCATCGTCCGCTCAAACAGGCTCGCGACCTCATTCAGCCGCTCCCGCTGTTCCCGCGCCGCAACCGCTGCCGCACCGACAAGTCTGTTACCGGCCACGCTCGCAACCCGGTTCGCCATCCGTTCAGCAAGCGAAGTGATCGCTGCCGTGTTGAAGTCTGCCAGAGCGGCCTGATATCTCGCTTCGTGTTCCCGGATCAAATTCTCCGCCAACTGGATCGTGGCCTTGCAGCGCGCGAGCGCGTCACGATGCTGACGCATCAAGGCATCGGTCGCCTCCCTACGCACGCCATCGAAACTACCGTCTCCGGCCCTGCGGATGCGATCCGGCATCGCCTCGTAAAGCCGCGCGTAGTATTGGAGCACGGCGATCATCGACCAGAGCGCATCGTTGTCGCGCAGGTTCAGCGCCCCGGACATCCGGCGCATGCGTAGCCGACTCGTATCGTCGGGCATCTCGCCCGTGACATCGAGAAACAGGCGGGCGAGCGCATCAGGCGACTTCGCCCGCCGGTTACGCATTAGCAGTTACCTTGGCAAACATGGCATCGCACAGCGAACGCCAGCGCAACAGCTCGACCCGTTCACCGATATGCATCGTCTCTGCTGCCTTGCGGATCGACATACGCTGACTACGAAGCTCATCGGCGACGCGATCCGCGAGATCGGGAAAATCCAGCGAATGGCCGCGCGATTCGACAGAACGGCGAAGCTGCGACCCCTGATACAGGGTGAACTTGTCCGCCGCGCCGAAGTAGCCGTTGCGCACGACATTCGTCACCGCGTCCGGAAACGTCCGGTTAAAAGCATTCAGCAGTTCAAGGCTGTCGCGTTGCCGGTTGATCACCCACAGGACCACAAGCTGACGTCGAAGCTCGCCAAGCGCACCGGCCAGTGTCGCGCCGAACTGCTCGACACCCGTCTGGCTCCGCGCCGCCGTGTTGACGACGATTGCTGCATCCCGGTGCTCGTCGCAGTAATTGACGAGGCCGATCCAGCCGTTTGCATCGTCCAGGTTGTACGCGATGCAATGCATCTCATCCTGAACCGCTTTCATCACGTCCGGATTGGAAGTATCGGTTTCCACCAGTGCCGCATGGATATCTCGCCGCAGCAGATAATCGGCCAGGGCGAGCGCAACAAAGCTCTTGCCCACGCCGCCCTTGCTGCCGCCAACGAGATAGATGGGGTAAGTCGTCGTATCCATTTGAATCCTCTAAAGGTTCTCGGTGTCGGGCGCAATCTCGAATGAGTACGCATCACGCATCACCATGGTTCCCGGCTTGTTGACTACTTTTCCCCCATCCTGCTTTTGATTCTCTCTGGTGGCTTCCGCGCGCGGCGCGCCGCCCTTGTCTACCTTCTTCGTACGAGGCAATGGTGCGGTATTGCCTCGCGCAGATTCCTTTACCGCCGGTCGCGCCGACCTAGCTTTTTTTAAGGGATATAACGCGTATTTGACAGAGCCAACGCTGAAATCGAGCCCCTTCTCCCTTGCATGTTCAACGATTTCTTCCAGCGTGTATCCCTTCTCCCTCGCCGTACCGATCACCACACGCATCTCTTTCATTGCATCGGTGATCGACACGCGCTGCTCGGCTCCCGGCTTGACCGGCAGTGATTCGAGCGAGTGGACAAGCTCATCCCATTGCGCTCGGGTATAGCTTTTCGCGACCGGCATGATTCGCTCCGTCGTGCTCTCTTCTCCCCATCTTGTTCACTCGGGAAAGCGCCGTCAATACCTGTTTCCGGCCAGAATTTTTCTGTCGGACCGCCATGGAATTAACCAGATTACGTCGGAATAAAAGAAATATTTTGGACGCGTCGGGCATGGGCAACGGACCCGGATCGGTGTCTGGAAAACGTATCAAAAGGGTACCGGGCAGACTTCACAACGGCGCAGGTACAGAGCGATCACAGCCAGCAGACCGAATCGCTCCGACCAACGGGACGCACACGATGTACCTGCGCGCCGACAGCGACACGATGGGCTCGCAAGACGATACCCGTCGCCCCACAAACGCCCGATAGCCCGCTTGCTTACTCTCGGGAACGACCGTGCAGACTTCAGATAATCGACGAACAGCCGAAGCAGGATCGATTTCACCGATTCAGAGCGCGCGCCTGCCGACTCCGGCCGCAGCCCTCGTGAACATTCGGCAGTCAGCTATCGGGCCATATACCGAACCACTACGCAGAAAGCGACCTGCCCGGTATGCAGATTCGATCAATCGACGTCCCGGACTCACGAGGTGAAGTACGCGGTCACGCAACGGAAGACTAGCAGACTCGTGAGGCGTATCCAGCGGACGCCTCCGGCTACCTCACGGAAATTTCCAGTCGACCGCGCCGAAATCGTTTAGACGATGGCATTAAAAACGACATTAAAACGAGGGATGGCAGGATTGGCTAGCGCCGGTTTTGGGCTACCGCACCGTACGTTCCCACTGCGCATGATGTTCATCTATCGCTGATCAGATCCTCTTAAGTAGCGTTCGATCACAGCCTCCCAAGCCGACCGCTTCTCGTCGCACTTATTGAATCGGCGGTGAGCCTCTAGATTGGAAACGTGAATAGCGGTTTCACCGACCTTGTGCGAGAACCACTGCGCCGTATCACTGTCCTCCAAGCGTAGAATGATCTGAACTGTAATCTAGTAACAGTTACATGCGATGACGCTTTCTTTGCCTATATTTCGTGGCAGTAGTGTCGTTCAGGAGTGCTTTCATGGGACGGTGGACTACTGCCGATATAGAGTCAGCGAGGGCCGTGCCCTTCTACGTCCTGCTTCGTTTCCTTGGGGCGTATTGCAAGGTGGACAGGGAATATCGTTCTGCCGGTTTGGCCGAGAGCATCCGTGTTCATGTGAACTACGCTGGCCGTGACTTTCGCCTCGTCTTTACAGGAGAGAAGTGGGTCAACGAGCTCTTGTCTCCACCGCAGCACGGACGAGGCGGCGCAGGTGCCATCGATCTGGCCGCCCATCTCACTGGTCTCGACTTCGTTCGCTCGGTGAAGATCTGCATCGATGCGCTCAACGACTCTGTCTCGAAGGTCTCGTGAGACTCTTTTATACGACAGCGGACTTTGTCTGCAAAGGTCGATCTCGTCCAGGCATGCCGTTCCTGTGCGCGGAGAACATGGACTTCATGAACGCGCCGAACGACTATCTCTTATGGGTCGTCTTGGAAAATCCCCAGACCCGAAGTCCCGCAACGTGGAAGAGCTACGCCGAGGCACTCTACGACTACTTCTCGTGGCTCGAGGCGAACGCTTTGAGTTGGGACCCAGTGCCCGCCCGCTACGGCGAAGGCGGCGGAATCTCAAACATCGCGCTGTATCGCAATTGGTCGCTTGACGCGCTTGATCGGAGATCTGGAAGGCACGCCATACAAGCGAGTACGGTACGGAAGAGACTTTCTCAGATTATGCGTTTTTATGAATGGGCTTTGGGGTGTGGCTGAATCCGGGCCGTTCCGTGGGATGTATCAAGGTCGGATGTTCGTGATGGGCGGCTTCATCGGGTCATCCGCGAGTACCCCCTTCCCCGTGTACCGCGCCAACCTATCCGCTTTCTGACCGTTGCCCAATGCCCCACGCTGCTTGAGCGCTGTCCCGGACGGACGGTTCAGTTGATGACGAAGCTGATGCTGCAAACGGGGTTGCGCAACGAAGAGTGTCGGACGTTTCCAATGAAGTATCTGTTCGACCCGTCTCCGGCTAGACGTTCGCGTCGGATCGCGATCGATCTATCTCCGTCCGACATGAAGCTAAAAGGATGCAGGCCCCGTCGGATCTATCTCAGGCGCCGGAGCGCTTCTTCACCGTGGGCTTTGCGGCCACATTTTTCCAGGCGTCATCGTCGAGCAACGTGTCAAACAGCCGGTCACGGTCTTTCCGTGTGAGTGAAGACATGCCGAGTAGCGTCGAATACGCAAGGCCGCTGGCGGCCAACAGACGGATCAACGAAAAATCACGATCCGACGCCTCTGCTTCAATGTTCTTCAACGTTCCTTCATCGATTGCCCGAAGACGTTCCAGAAGGTCCGGATTCGGGTGTGCAATCAGTGTTGCAAGCACAGCGCGTGCAACAGAATGAGGCTGGTTGGCCGATTCGCGGTAAATCGCAATCTGGGCGGACAGTGTCGGTTCCGCCTTCGACGAGCCCTCTTTAGCGAGGTATTTCCTTGCGACCTGCTCGAAATGATGGCGATGATATTCAGCCAGCGCCTCAAGAATTCCGTTCTTGGTGTGAAACTGGTGCAACAGGCCGCCCTTGCTGATCCCGCTTTCACGCGCCAATGCATCGAATGTCAAACCGCCGACGCCGTCACGGGCAAGTATAGCCAGTGCCGCTTCGATTGCTTTTTTGCGGGTGATTTCCGAACGAGTGTGATTGTCCATTTCTATTTAACATGATGTCCGCAACGCATGACCCAAGCGCATCACGCTCTTCGTCAACTCCTCCCGCCTGTGCGCTGCGCGAGCGATGCGATCTCATCCCCCGATTCGCCAGGAACGGACACCACGGGGTTGAACTAGGGCCATCGGCCATGAAGATGGCATTCTACGACACTTCCACACACTCGATCCGACCGTCCAGACGGTTTACTCAGGCATTTTCCCATGATATTCTCCGGTCTCAACTCGGGCGATCCTGGGTATCCGCCAAACCCGGGCACATGAGGGCGATTGCTACAGCGGATGAGCGCCGATCAACGGTCGCCCGTCTTTGCATTCAGTTCAACAAACTCCACCGACTTCCCCGAAGAAAGTCGTTTCGGAGCGCGTGGCCGGGCCTCGCTGACATTACTTTCATCTCCGGATTCCGTCCCGATACGGGCGACGCCAATCCACTCATGACCACTGCCAGACTACGTCATGCATCGGATGGGTAACATCGGACAGGCCCGGAAGCCACCAATCGGAGTTTGTGCGCTGCCATGACAGACGCCATACCGCGGCTGGCGGTCCGGATCGCGAAGGCGGTCCGCCGCCTGTTCGCCATCCTCCATGATGTGGTGACCGGGCGATTGTGACCGGACACGTCATCGATGTCCTGGCCGGCTCTCCCCCGCAGAGGGTCGGGTCGATTCGATCACGGATCAATGACCGCCGCGCAGGTATCCGTCGGCGCCGCCGCTACATGCCCTACCACCGGAACGATCTTGATACCCGCCGACGCAACGCGACACGGAGCTGCAGCGAGACCACAGCCCCCCAGTGCGAACCCCAGAACGACGCATGCGGCCCATACAAGGTATTTCATTACAATTTCCTCCGACACCAGAAAACAGGACAGGTTGCGTATCTCACCACGGACAGCCGACGCCGTTAAATGCATTCGGTCCGCGGCATTAAGAAACAATCCTCAGGTATCCTTTACTTTTTTTCCAGAGCACAGCCGAAGCAGAAGACGCATCGCCTGGGTGGCCTGGCCTGACACTCCGGTCCGGCGGTACACGGGACCAATGCCCCATCCAGTCACGCCAGATGGGCTCGTTCGTCCGGTTTTCCGTGTGTTTCCGCGCAGTCGATCAAACAGTCGATCGCGCTCCTGCAGGGACAACGGGCACAGCCCGGGAAGGCAGGACAGCACGAATCCCTGGCTGCTTACCGGTGCAACAAGGCATTTCAGGACCACCTGCTTCCTCGCTGATCCGTTTCACCCTGGCCGCATCCATCTCCTGGACGACATTCAGGAACTCCGGATCTCGCATCCGCTCTGCTCGGGGAGCCAACGCGACATCTCGCGGCTGACCGGCAGCCGCCCGGGCCATCGCTATCTGCGCCAGAAGCATGGACTGCATTTCAGTCGACTCACGCGTGGCAAGCTACGCACGCGCAAATTTCCCGGGATGCCTGGTCTGGATATCCAGTCGTGCTCCCAACGTCATCGCCCATCAGGCAACTGATGCGCACGCCACCGTTACCCGTCCCGCTCATCTTCGGCGCCCGTAGCGCCACTGCAGCCAATCCCCAGCCCCGGCGTCACCCGGAAAGCATGGCAGGCAATCGACGGAATCATCACGGGTCACAAGCCCTTCATACCCTTTTCCCTTCGCCGAATACGCAGACCGGCTCGCTGGATACCAACGAACGGCCGCGTTATCGCGAAGCGGTATGAACACCTGAATGGACACCGACGACGAGCGCGATGTAGATAAGGGCACAGAAGACTCCGGCTAACGTGCCCAACACATCCCTGGCGACTGCACCGCGTCGGAAATGGACCGGAATGCCTACCAGCACATAGGCGATCGCAAACACCACGGCCACCATCAAAGGCGGCGGGACAGACAAGACTACAAAGTCGACCAGAGCCGGCATGCGCAACCTTCGGGGACGTCAGGGCAGCCGCCATCTGCGCGGCGGGTTCCGGCGGCTTGTACGATGGACGCACGCGGCGCCAGACAGCGCTTCGGCTGACGCGCCGCCGCGAGTCCTTCTAGTGAAACTGGGCGACCAGTGCGGCAGCGCCCTTGTCCAGGCCAGTCTTTGCAGCACCCAGTGACCCGAATGCGGCCGGCAGGTTCATCGCATTCGGATACTGCTTCGAAACATAGGCTTTGAGCAGGTGCCCGTTGCTGCTGTCATAGATCTCCACCGCGTAGGAAACCGAGCCGCTGAACGCCCCCTGGGCACCGCGCACCGCCTGCACGCCGTTGTAGAGATTGCCCGCCAGATCGAAATGCATGAACTGCCCGACCAGTGGCTTTGTCTTTTCAGCGCCGGTCAATGTCAGCTTGACGCGCAGTGTGTCAGGACCGGGCTGCTTCGCGAGCTGGAAGCGCGTTGCCAATTCTTTCGAAAACGTTTTTGCCATGTAGCCGGCAAGCTCGTCCCGGTCGGCGCCCTTTATGTCGCCGAACTGGTTGTCACTCCCCTGGTACACGACGACCGGCTCCAGCAGAACCTGCGTGTATCGTGACCAGACCACAGGGGAAGCGTATTTGTAGGGCACCTTGCGTGAATCGTCATCGCGGTTTTGCTGCAACTGTGAGGAAGAGGAAATACCCGTGTACGGGACGGGCTGCACACCGGCGCACGCAGTCAGGGTTAGCACCGCTGCAGCGGTGACAAGAAGCGGGACGACGTTTCTGTTGAACACTTGGCATTCCTTGGGGAGCAATTCGAGGTGGGAGAGGCCCGCTGTTCCGGGCGGAACCGATGAGACCGGACAGTAGCACCGTTTTTATTTTGTGTAAACCGTCTATCCGGTCTGTAAATAAGGGGCGACACGCTACAATTTCACCGCCCTGCTCCGCGAGCCTCCACGCCCGCACCGCACGCGCCGCGACAACTCTATATCAATAGCGGATGAAAAGGCCCGCCCGCAGATTTGTCTCAGGCAGGAAATTGACGCCGCGCTGACCGGTCTGACGGGATGGTGTCCGTGGAATGCCGCTCGATTCGCTGTCGGCGAAAGTGGCATCAGCGGGGACGGACTCCTGCATCAGTTCATACGCGGCACGGCATGTCGTGCGCACTGCTGACCGATCAGCGGCAGTTCGGGCGAATCCCGCCAAATTTTTAATTCACAAACAAACCGTCTGTCCGGTTTACAAATTCGCATCGCAGTGTTAGTCTGCCGCCTTGTATGAGCCGTCCGTCGTGTGTTGCGCGCGAGAACCCGGATATCAGAGATGAACGAAGCCAAACTTGTCGCGTGTCACGACTGTGACCTGCTCCAGCGGAGTGCCCTGCTCTCCGGACGCGGCATTGCGCGCTGCCGGCGTTGCAGTGCGATCCTCTATCGGAGCCTGCCGGCAACGTACGACCGCGCACTGGCACTCACACTGGCTGCCGCGGTTCTGTTTGTGGTCGCCAACTGCTTTTCTGTCGTCGGACTTCGGGTCCAGGGCACATTCGTCGGGACGACGCTGTTCGGAGCGGTCTCAGCGCTATGGAGCGACGGCATGTGGCCTTTGGCCGGACTTGTCTTCGTGACGACTATCTTGATGCCGTCGCTGAACATCCTGGCAGTGATCGGTGTGCTTTTGCCGCTACATACAGGCCGGTTGCCGCAGCGCCCCGAACTCATTTTGCGTGTGCTCAGGCATGTTGCACCCTGGGGAATGATCGAAGTGCTCATGCTCGCCATGCTGGTCGCGCTCGTCAAACTGGAACATCTCGCGACCGTTATGCCCGGTGTCGCTCTGTGGGCATTCGGCGCGGTGATGGTGCTGGTCACCACAGCAAATGCTTCCTTCAATGCGGCGGATATCTGGGCGCGTCTCGATAGCGTGCCGCACGTCAACGCTGCGCCGGGGGCGCCTGAGGAAAGTGCGGTGGCCCCGACTGCGGCCCGCGCCGGTCTGTTCGTGTGTCATGCCTGCAGCCTGCTGTCAAAGCCGCTTGCACACGCGCATGGCGGCATCTGCCCGCGCTGCGGCGCGGTTTTACATCTGCGCAAACCACACAGTCTGTCACGCACCTGGGCGTTCCTGCTGGCTGCGATGGTCCTCTACATCCCAGCCGTTCTCCTGCCGGTCATGGTTACCAGCACCGTATTCGGTACCCAGTCGGACACGATCCTGAGCGGCGTGGTCTTTCTCTGGAACTCCGGGTCGTGGGCGCTTGCCGTGATCGTTTTCATTGCCAGCATCGTGGTGCCCATGCTCAAGATCCTGTCGCTCGTGTATCTCGCCTGGAGCACGCAGATACGCTCGCGAGTCACCCCTCGCAAACGAACGCATATCTACCGTTTTCTGGACCTTGTCGGCCGCTGGTCGATGCTCGATATCTACGTCATTACGATCCTGGTTGCGCTGGTCCAGTTCGGTTCTGTTGCGACGATCGATGCAGGTCCAGGGGCTATCGCATTCGGATCAGTAGTCGTGCTGACCATGTTCGCGGCATTGTCGTTCGATCCCCGGCTCATATGGGATCCAGTGGAGCTGGAAGTTGAATAAATTGTCCGGGCAGAAAGAGAACAGTGAGGCGACCGGCTTTCCGGCGGCGGTCACTGTGAAACCGTCGAGGTGGCGCGTGCAGGCCGTGTGGCTCGTGCCGCTCGTCGCAATCCTGATTGCAGGCGGGCTCGCCGTGCAGTCGATCATGCAGAAGGGTCCAACCATCACCATCAGTTTTGCTACAGGAGAAGGCATCGAGGCTGGCAAGACGAAGATCAAGTTCAAGAACGTCGACGTTGGCGTGATCAAAAGTCTCGCCTTGTCCGACGATCATAAGACCGTGCTTGCCAGTGCTGAAATGTCTCGCGGCGCCGCCAGCATGCTCGTCGGCGATACCCGCTTCTGGGTCGTCCGGCCGCGCATTTCCGGAGGCACGGTGTCGGGCATCGGCACGCTGCTCTCCGGCTCTCACATCGGTATGGACATCGGTACGTCGAAACAGGCACGGCGCGACTTCGTCGGCCTCGAGTCGCCGCCGGTGCTCGCCTCCGGCGCACCGGGGCGGGAGTTCGTGCTGAAGAGCGGCAACATCGGCTCGCTCGACATAGGCTCACCCATATTCTTCCGGCGGCTGCAGGTGGGCCAGGTCGTCTCGTACGCACTTGATCCTGACGGCGCAGGCATGACCATGCATGTCTTTGTCAATGCGCCGTACGACAGGTACGTGACGAACGACACCCGCTTCTGGCATGCCAGCGGCGTGGACGTGACCCTGGACACAAGTGGTGTGAAGATCGATACCGAATCCATGGTGTCGATCCTGACTGGTGGTCTTGCATTCGAGAACCCGCCGGAGACGACCGCGACAACCGAAGCGGACGCACTGCACCGGTACGAGCTTTTCGCAGCGCGCGCCGAGGCAATGAAGCCGCATGACGCGATCGTCGACAGATACGTGCTGGACTTCAGGGAGTCGGTGCGCGGATTGACTGTCGGTGCACCTGTGGACTTCCGGGGTATCGTCATTGGCGAGGTATCGGCGATTCACGCGCACTTCGACCCGGTTACCCGGGAGTTCAGTATGCCTGTCGACGTCAACATATATCCTGAACGCCTGATCTCGCGAGAGAACTGGCAAGGCGATCTGGGCAATACCACGGCGGAGCGAAGGCAGTTCGCGGACTATCTGGTCGCGAAAGGGATGCGGGCGCAACTGAGGACAGGGAGCCTGCTTACCGGACAACTATATGTCGCGATCGATTTCTTCCCCGCCGCGCCAAAAGCGACAGTGGACTGGAGTAATAAGACGCCCCGGCTGCCGACGGTGCCGGGCAATCTGCAGGGCTTGCAGGAGTCCATTACAAGCCTGGTGGCAAAGCTGAATGCGATCCCGTTCGATGGAATCAGCAAGGATCTGCGCAAAACGCTCAGCGACGCAGACACGCTGCTGAATACCGTCAATACGGAGATTGCCCCCGACGCGAAGGCGACGCTCGCCGCGGCCCGGGAGGCACTCACGTCGATGAACCGCACGTTGCAAAGCGACTCTCCATTGCAGCAGAGCACGGCCGAAACCATGCATGAGGTGTCGCAGGCGGCGGCCTCGATCCGCACGCTCGCGGAATATCTCGAACGTCATCCGGAAGCGTTGATCCGTGGCAAGAGCAGGGGCAAACCATGAACCGACAATCAGCACTGGCTCTCGCGATGATCGTGTCGGCCCTGTTTGCCGGGTGCGCCACGTCGCCGACGGCCCGGTTCTACACGTTGAGTCCTGTTCAGGTTGCGGCACTGCGTCCGGATACCGAACCGCTTGTGATCGCGATCGGTCCGGTGACGGTTCCGGGCCTGGTCGACAGGCCACAGATCGTTTCCACTATCGATACGAACCGCGTGACTATCGATGAATTCGCACGCTGGGCCGATCCCCTGAAGAGCCAGATCGCACGTGCGCTGGCGGCGGATCTCACCCAGCTCATCCCGGGTTCGGTTGTGTCGGTCTATCCACGGCGTGTCACCGACAGTGCATACAGGGTATCGATCGACGTACAGACCTTCGATTCGTCGGCGAGTGGTTCCGTGTCGCTGGCAGTGATCTGGTCGGTACGCCCTCCGACAGGGAATGTGGTTGACGGACGTACGGTGGTCCACGAGGCGGCAAGCGGGCCTGGCTACGACGCGCGGCTCAGTGCATACAGTCGGGCCCTTGCGACGGTGGCAAACGGGATTGCTGCAGCGGCGACGCAGCCCCCCATGGGCGCAGTGAACGCACACCGGAAATAACATTGGAGATACAACCGCTTGGAGGCGGATCCGCCGGACAGGCGGAATATCGTTGACAGCCCGATTGCCCCGCCAGGTCGGGTTATTCCACAAGTTTGCGCGGGCATACGCGCGCGCGATCGTCTGCGCCGAACAGACCCACGGCCGGTTCACCATGAAAGCACAGTCAAAAAACGGGATTGCGCTGTCTGGAACAGGCGCCACCACCATCAGGCGGCCCGAAGATCGCATCGCCCGACGACGCGGATAACGCCCGATCTGCGATATCGGGAGAAACAGCGGCGTCACGGAACGATAGAGCGACGTTACGCACCGCAAGATCCGGACTCTCCTTGCATCAACCAGCATGAGCCGCCAGACACGCCCGCGCCAGAACAGCACGGATAGCACTTCCCTGCTGCTCAGTCCACAACCTCGCACACCCCCCAAGGGGAATGGATGACAGTACCGGCTTGCAGGCCGCTCGCACCGGTCAAACGTGCCCGGAACCGGATCTCCGGTCCGTTCGCCGCGGATACGAACGGGCCAATCTCGACCACTTCAAGCTCACCGTCCTGACACGGGATTCTCGAACCGACAAGGGCACTCGTGCGCATGCGTGCGCCGTTGCCCGCCCGCGGACCGAATATCGGGTCGTTGAAACTCGCCTAAAAGTAGTTGATGAGATACGTCGCCAGCTTCGGATGACACGCATGCACCACATGGGGGTCCGGTGCATAGGCCGCGCGCTGAGGCGGTCCATTGTGCACTTCCGCGCCGCTGTAGATGGCGATGGAGAGCGAGAAGTCTGTGAAGATTTCCTTCTGATCCTTGCCGGGAATGATCGCGACATCGATCTTCGCTTCGCGATACGCCGCCGCCATCTCGTCCAGCGCCACGCGGCAGCGCGCCGCGCGCACCGTGCGTTCTTCGAGGTCAGAAACGGCTCGAAAGCAGCTTCGCGATGCGCTTCGAGTTCAGGGTATGTCCAGGTCCGATTGCGAAATCAAAGTTCCGGATTATTGCGGTCACGTTCGCCGTTCTTGAGCCAGTCTTCCGGCGCCTGACCCAGCATGCCACTGCGTGGCACGGCCATACCGAATACAATTTTTGCTATGAAAGCGCATCCTTGATTGAATTGTTTCTGGTGTTCAAACCTGGTGCAACTCAGGTTGCGGTTCGCTAACCCGGGGCGCCCATTCGGGGCGATAGAGAAAAGCCGTGGCAAGCGCGCCGACGACCAGAAAAACCAGAATGATGAGCATGGGAAGGTCGTAGCTGCCGCTCGCTTGCAGCAGCCAGCCCGACAGACTCGCCGTGACGCCGCCTGCGAGACTCGTTGCCACGCCCTGGATTCCGGTCACGAGTCCGATAGTCTGCTTTGGAATAAGCGTGAGCCGCGATAGCACGAGATTGTTCGCGGTCACCAGACCGAGCAGCGACAGCGACAGCACGTTCCAGAACAGCGCCATCTGCACCGTGCTCGCATAGGCACCCAGCAACACCGTGCAGCCACCGAGAAAGCCCGTCACCGTGAACGCCTTGCGCACGAGAACAGGATTGCGTCCGCCCGCGATCATGCGGTCCGCCACCCAGCCCGCCACGGCCGCAACGATGGCGATGCCCGCAAAGCTGAAAAACGTAAAGACGCCGGAACGCGAGATAGACAGATGCCGCTGCTCGACCAGATAGGAGGGCATCCACGTCATGCAATAGAACGTGAAATAGCCGTAGCAGAAGTTGGTGATGATGCCCCCCCACACCACCGGGCTGCCTAGAATATTGCCCAGCGTCACCGAGCGCGCGCTGATGTTGGAGCGAATGACTTCGGGTTTCGAGGGGAAGTCGTTGCGCACCATGGTCAGCCAGGGAACCAGCCACATGAGGCCGACCAAACCCGTGGCGAGAAACATGGCCTGCCACGAGTAATTCACGATGATCCACGCCCCCAGCGGCGCGCCGAACGCAGGGCCGAACTTGTTGCCCATCGCAAGCAGGCCTACCGCCAGACCGTTCTGGTTTTCGTCGAAGTTATTTCGGATCCACCGGTAGCTGGCGGGAATCACGATGGCTTCGGCCGCGCCGATGATTAGCCGCATCGCAATCAGGCTCGTCAGCGCAGTGACCGCGCCCATCAGCGCGGTCGCCACGCACCACAGCGCGAAGCTGATCGCATATGGCCACTTGACGCCGTAGCGGTCCGCAATCCAGCCCATGGGAATCTGAAACACGCCGTAGGACCAGAAGAACGCCGCGTTGATCCAGCCGCGATCCACGTCATCGAGTGCGAAGTGCCGGATGAAGCCCGGATGAGCCAGCGTGGCCGAAATGCTGGTCCGGTCGACATACGCGATCAGCACGCCTAGCGCCAGAAGCGCGAGCACGCCCCAGCGGTGCGCCATACGCGATGGTCGGTCCTTGGTTGTCTCCATTTGCTTTTTCTCTGTTGTCGGGTTGAGTCGTTGCGCGTGGTTCACCTTACCCGGAACCCGCGCCATGTTTTGCTACCTGAATCGTTTCCACGGGACGAAGGATAGGAAAGCCTCGCGCCGCTGTCCCTACACAAAAGTGAGTTTCGATGGCACTTTTCCACGCCGGCCGAATCGCTCAGGCGGACTTTCCGATTCGCTCGATTCCCGCAAGCTAAGTGTGCGCGTGCGGTGCTTTTTCCCGCCCCTTCGCGGGCATAAGATTGCTCGAATGCCGTTGCGTTTTTCCGCTCGAAACGAGCGGCGCAAGACGCTCCGAAAACTATCCGGGAGACAGTGAATGAAGGCCGTGTCCAGTGACAACCGTCAGCATGTATCGGCGGAGAAGCGATGAAAGCATTGCGGCGCTTTTCATTGAGGCACGCGCACGGCATGCGTGCGCTGTATGGCATGTTTGAGCGTGCCACGTCGCGGCTTGCGCCGGTCGCGAAGCTGGTCGGGGCGGACCGGCTCGAAGCCGTTATCCTGCCGGTCGAACGTGCGGCCAAGCGCGCATTCTTCGACTGCCAGATGTGCGGCCAATGCGGCTTGTCGGTCACGGGCATGGCCTGTCCGACGGGCTGCGCCAAGGGCATGCGCAACGGTCCGTGCGGCGGCGTGCGCCTCGACGGCCACTGTGAAGTCCGGCCCGAACGACGCTGCACCTGGGTCGATGCGACCGAAGGCGACGCACGCATCCGCCCGGGACACACGCAGACGTGGACGCGGCGCGCGCCGCCACGCGATCACCGTCTGAACGGCAAATCCACCTGGATGCCTATGATCGCGCACGCCTCGCCCGTGCCCGCACCGGTTCGCGCCGCGCCAGCCGCCGTGCCGTCCATGCTGGACGACCCCGTGGCCAACGGTTTCGCGAAGCTGTGCCGCGAGCGGAGCCGGTTCATCGTGACGGTCGAGATTTCGCCGCCCGACTCGGCTGACCCGCAAGCGCTCCTGAAACGCGCGGCCGTGTTTCGCGGCCTGACCGATGCGATCAACATCACGGATGGCGCGGGCGCAAATTGTCACATGTCGAGCGCGGCGGCCAGCGCCCTGCTGCTCTCGGCCGGCTACACACCGGTGAGCCAGGTGAGTTGCCGGGACCGCAATCGCATCGCGCTGCAAGGCGATGTGCTCGGGGCCGCCGCGCTCGGCGTCCGCAATGTGCTGTGCCTGACCGGCGACGACGTTTCCAAGGGCGATCATGCCGCCGCCAAGCCGGTCTTCGATCTGGACTCCGTGAATCTGCTGGATACGCTGCGCGGCATGAGCGAGCGCGGCGAATATGCGTCGGGTCGCAAGCTGGAGCGCGCGCCGCGCCTGTTCCTCGGGGCCACTGCGAATCCCTTCATGCCGCCGTATGCCGAACGCATCGCCAATCTGGAGCGGAAAGTGGAGGCAGGCGCGCAATTCATCCAGACGCAGTTTTGCTTCGATTTGCATCTGCTGGAACAGTTCATGCGCGAAGTGCGTTCGCGCGAGCTTCACAAGCGCGCCGCGATCATCGTCGGGGTCGGCGTGTTGTCGACGGCCCGCGCGCTGCGCTGGATGGCGGATCACGTGCCCGGCGTCAACGTGCCGATGGCGGTGACCGAGCGCATCGCCGCCGCCGCGGATCAGCGGCTCGAAGGCAAGCGCTTCTGCATCGACACCATTCGCGGCATTCGCGGCATCGAAGGCGTCGCCGGTGTTCATCTCATGGGCTACAAGAACGAGGACGTGCTGGCGCAGATCATCGTGGAAGCGGGACTGCGCGCGCCGGTTCTCGACGTGGAGTCGGTGTAGTGAGGAGCGGGAGCGGCCATGACGACTGACCACCCGAGTCTGGAGGAGATCGTCGAGCGCTTCGGCATGGAGCGGCATCATCTTGCGGGTTGGTACGCCCCCCATTATTCCGACAGCGAAGTCTCGGGACCGCCTCGACTGTCATCCATGTATTACTTGCTGGCGGGCGACGAGCCCGTCCAGCTTCACAAGCTCAATGGCATCGAGGTATGGCATTACTATCTCGGCGCGCCCGTGGAAATGCTCGTGACCAACGGCAGCCGCATGCATCAGGTCAGCCTGCTCGGCGCGGACCTGGCGGCGGGTCAGCGACCGCAGCTCGCCGTGCCGGCGCATGTCTGGCACGCGTCCCGCAGTCTCGGCGAATGGACCTTGCTCGGCTGCACCATGTCGCCGGGTTATTCGCCGCACAGCCCCTTCGTGCTCAACGTCATCGGCTAAACCCGCATGCGCAGCGGGTCAGATCGAATGCGCGCCGAACCACTCCACGACGAAGTTCATCAGGAGCGTGACCTTTGTGGGCACGCCGCTGCCGGGCGCAATCGCGACATAAAGCGTCTGGCCGAACGGCGTCCACTCCGGCAGCACTTCGCGAAGCCGTCCGTTTGCAAGATCGTCGCGAATGAGCGGCACAGGCAGCAGCGTGAGTCCGAGGTGATCGAGCGCGGCGTCGCGCAGTGCGAAGAAGCTATTGGTGGAGAAAGCCGGCGTGGGCTGGAACCGCTCTTCGCGGCCGCCCCGCCCGAATTGCCAGGTGTGGTACGCGAAATGAACCAGAGCATGATGTGCGGCGATGTCGGCCGGATGGTTCAGCGCCGGCCGCGCATCGAGATACGCAGGCGACGCGCTCAGGCAATAAGGAATATTCGCCAGCCGTCGCGCGATGATCCGGCTGTCCGGAATGGGCCGCGTATGCAGTGCGATGTCGCAGCCCTGCTCCAGAAATCCGTACGCCGTCTGTGCCACGCCACCGAGCACGAGTCGCGGTCGAATCTCGGCATACTTTTTGGCGAAAGCCGTCAGCAGGCGCGTGGTCGTGGTTTGCAGCCATTTGGGCGCGAGCACGGATATCTCGCCGCGCGCCTCCGCCGCTTCCGACGAAATCTGCCGGTCCATTTCGTTCACGCGCGTCAGAATGTCGTCGCAAAAGTGGTAGTAACTTTGTCCCGCCTCCGTCAGCGACAAGGAACGCGTGGTCCGGTTCATCAGGCGTACGCCGAGTTCTTCTTCCAGCGCCTGAATGTGACGGCTCACCAGCGTTCGAGAGATACCCAGATGCTGCGCGGCGCCACCCAGACTACGCTGCTTCACCGCTTCGACGAAGGCCTTCATTGCACTCATTCGATCCAATTGTGTCTCCTATCGCCGCCCGGGCCGCGGCGCGCTCCAGGAACCGGCATCGTCCGAATCGAAAGACAGCTTGCGTCCGCCCTCTCTCCATGAGGCGTGGTTCATCATACTAAAGCATAACGCGCGCTCAAGCCCGAGACTTGCTCAGCGTGACGCACGTGCAAGCGAGGCAGCCCGGCACGGCGCGCGGCTTACGGATCCGCACTTCCGCCCCAAGCACGGTGTCGTGCGTCAGGCACATGCGCGCCAGTCTCATAGCGAACGTCTCGATGAGCATGATGCGCTGCGCCGCGAGTCCGAGCGCGCAAGCCCGAACGCGGGTGTAGTCGAAGGTCTGCGACAGTTCGTCCATCGCGGGCGGCACCACGCTGAGCGCAACGTCGATGACGAGCGGCTGCGGCACGCCCATCTCGGCTTCGTACACGCCGATATCCGCCATGACCTCGATATTGTTCAGGATGACCTGACACTGCGCCGAAACGAATGCGGAAAAACGCTTCGCATATGGTGCGGACATGAGTTCATGCATCGACCGATCTCCTGGCAGCCTTCAGCGTGTTGTTCATCAGGCAGGCGATGGTCATGGGACCGACACCGCCGGGAACCGGCGTCACAGCGGCGGCGTGCTCCATCTCGTCCGCGGCGCAGTCTCCGACAAGCCGTGTCGTGCCGTCCGGACTCCGCATGCGCGTGATGCCCACGTCGATCACGACCGCGCCCGGCTTGATCCAGTCACCGCGGACGAGCCGGGGCGCGCCTGCGGCAACCACCACGACGTCGGCGCGGCGCACGATCTCCGGCAAGCCTTGTGTGGCGATATGCGTCACTGTAACCGTGCATTCCCGTTCGAGCAGTAGCAAGGCCACCGGCTTGCCGACGATATTCGACTTGCCGATGACCACGGCGTGCTTTCCGCGCAATTCATCCGTCACAGTGTCGATGAGGATCATGCAGCCGAGCGGCGTGCAGGGAATCAGCCCGTCGCTTCCAGTCGAAAGGCGGCCCACGTTGACGGGGTGAAACCCGTCGACGTCCTTGCCGGGCGCAATAGCGTCTAGCACCTTGACGGCGTCTATCTGATCCGGAAGCGGCAGTTGCACGAGAATGCCGTGTACCTGCGGATCCCGGTTGAGACGCGCGATACGTTCGAGCAACTCCCCTTCCGGCGTTACCTCCGGCAACCAGTGCATCTCCGACCGAATGCCCGCCTTCTCGCATTCGATGACTTTCTGTCTGACATAGACTTCGCTCGCCGGATCGTCGCCGACGAGCACCACGGCGAGGCCGGGCGCGATATCATGCTCATGACCAAAGGCCTTTACTTCGCGCGCCACCTGGTCGCACAGTGCTTTTGCAATCTGCTTTCCCTGAATGATTCTGGCCACGCCCGCCTCAATCCCGAAACACGATGGTTTTGCGTCCGGACAGCAGCACCCGGTCTTCCACATGCAGGCGCACCGCTTCCGAGAGTACACGCCGCTCGATATCACGACCTTTGCGAATGAGATCTTCGGGCATGTCGGCGTGATTGATTTGTTCGACATCCTGATGGATGATGGGTCCTTCGTCGAGATCGCCGGTGACATAGTGCGCGGTCGCCCCGATCATCTTCACGCCGCGTTCGTGCGCCTGATGGTAGGGTCTCGCGCCCTTAAATCCAGGCAGAAAGGAATGGTGAATGTTGATGCAGCGGCCATTGAGAAAGTCCGCCATGCGGTCGGACAGTATCTGCATGTAACGCGCGAGCACGACCAGTTCCGCGCCCGTCTCCTCGACTAAAGCGCCAATCCGCGCTTCCTGTTGCGGCTTCGTTTCACGCGTGACTGGAAAATGGTGATACGGAATGCCGCTGCTGAGCGAGATCGTGACATCTTCTCTCGGATGATTCCCGACGATGCCGACGACATCCATCGCCAGTTCGCCGATGCGGCGGCGATACAACAGATCGCCGAGACAGTGATCCAGCTTGCTCACGAGGAACAGCACCTTCACCGGGGTGGCTTTGCGTCTGATTTTCCATTGCATGCCGGCCGCGCACACGGTGCCGCCGAACGCGCGCTGGAGCGCGCCTAGCGTGTCGGCCGACGGCACGTCGATTTCCATCCGCATGAAAAAGCGGTCGGCCTTGCGGTCGTTGAATTGCGCGGCGGCAACGATATTCCCGCCGTGCGCGGCGAGACAGGTGGTGACGGCCGCGACGAGTCCCGGGCGGTCTTCACATTGAAGGGTTAGGATGCAGGTTTCGGTCACATCAAACTCGTTCGTTCGGGAAGGGATCCCGGCGGTCGCGCGGACCTGCTCCATCAGCCGGTCCGCACGCGCCCAGCCGGCACGCGTCTCGCCCCGCTTACTTGCGATACGCGTTGCGGGCATACGCACCATAGGGCGCGGGCGCGACGATCGCCTTGATCGAAGTCTGCTCGTGCGGTTCGACCTGCGGCTTAGCGGACACAGGGTTTTCGCCCCACAGCACCGTAACTTCCGTGCCGGTTTCGGCTAGGTCTTCGTCGATCACCGCCAGCGAAACGACAGAGCGCTCGTTCGCGATATAGCCGCAGTCCATCGAAATCCCCACGCGCCTGCCACCGGCCAGCACTTCGTCCATCTGATAGAGGCCGTAACGCGCCTTCGGCATGTTGAAGTGCTTGTGCTTCGGTCCCTCGCTCCATGCCGACGACACGACGCGCGCCATGTCCTGCCCGTCCCACACCAGCGTGACCTTCTTGCGGCGCTTGCCTTTCGCGTGCTCCTTTAGCGCCTCCGCGCCGACGAAGTCGTGGTCGAACGCCACCATGCGCTCATAGCCGAGATCGAACGGCGTCACGTAGTAGTCGGTGATGTCCTTCGAGTAGAGACTGCCCGCAAGACTTCCGGCGGCTTTGGCCGGCAGCCATTCGCGATAGCCCTTCAACTCGGCCTGGCTGAAAATGGCAGGCAACGGCCCCGGAATCCAGCCCGATTCGAGATTGGCCGTGGAGTAGGCAATCGAGCCTACGCGCAGCAAACCAAACTCCTGCCCGGCCGAAAGAATGGCGTCGCGAATCGCGTCGCCTTCGGCCCACGGTCCGAAAATTTCGAAGCCGACCGCGCCCGCCATGCCATGACGCAGCGCGCGCACGCGATGCCCCGCGATCTGAAAGTCTGTCATGCCGAAGAACTTCACGTCCGGCAGCGGCTGCCCCGTCATCTTCTCGACCAGCGGACCCGCGAGCGGCCCCTGCAATTCGTAGCGGTAAACGACCGGCGGACGTCCGCCCCGATCCATGGATTGCGGATCGCGCTCCGTCGTGACATCCCACTTGCCCGTTTCGACGTGATACTGAACCCAGTCCAGCGCAGTCGGACGACCCACCAGATTGAACAGTTCCTCTTCGAGGTAGAACAGCACGCAGTCGCCGAGATAGTGACCGTCCGGCGAGGTGGCGACGAACTGCTTGGCCATGCCCGGCCTGAAGTTGCTGAAACTGTTGACCGCGAGGCTCGAAAGAAGCTTGAACGCGTCCGGACCTTTGACGTAGTGATCGACCATGTGATGAGACTGGTCCATGAATCCCACGCCGTCACGCCATGCATTGACTTCGCTTTGCCAGTTCGTGAACTGACCGGATACGGTGCCGTGAGAGAACGCACGACGCTGACTGTTGCGCAGCAGTTCAATAGCGTTCCCCGCGCCCTGGATGGCGGATTCGAGACTGTCGGTCGGTGAAGCGGTCATGTGATGATTTCCAATGTCGTGGTTTGGTTTTGTCCCGGCGAATCCGTTCGCCGCGAGACAACGCAGCAGCACAGCGCCCGAAGCAATCTTAAGAGCTGGAAACGCGCTGAAAAAGCACGTGAGACGCACACTAACTTTGCGGAAATCGCTCGAATCGGCTCAAGCCACGGCGGACGGGCATGAGCGGAAAACCGCAGCCATGCGCCCCGTGTCCGCGCCACGACGTGCACTGGACAAGCATTTCTGCGATCCGTATCGTTCAGCCCTGTCGAACCCCCGGCGCCCTCATGGGCGCCCATCCTCATCGATGGGAATGCATGCACACCGACTCTCTCAAGCGACACCCGCTCAGGCGCGACGTCCTCACAAACTGGGAGCATCGTCCGGGCGGCGCGATGAAGAGACGCTCAAACGCATGCGCGATCTCATGCGCCGTCTGGGCGATCCGCACTTGAGCTTTTGCGCCATCCATGTGACGCGAACCAACGACAAAGGCTCCGTATGCGCGCTGCTCCAGGCCTGCAGCCATCGCTTGCGGGACGGCCGGCATCCTGAAGTTCGGCACGCATCTCGTGACGATCCTTTGCGCCGCCGACGAAGCGGGCTAGGTCCTGCACGATCAGGCGCGGGCAAAGGCATGCAGCGTGCAGGTGGTGCTTTCGAGCGGGCGCATCGAACACATCAATACGCGGATGGAGGGAGCGGTGCTCGACTATCTCGGGCAGCCCGCGGTCTTCTCGTTTGCGAGCCTGCCAGTCGACGCGCGGTTGATCCACCCGCGCGTGCCTGCGGCCGCGGGTCTTCCCGGTCGGACGGAGCGCTTTCACCTCTGCGCCAGCGGGGGCCAACCCGCGAGCGTGGTGATGGATGGCGCGCACTTCCCGTTTGATCTCGAAGCCGTGCTTCGCGAGTTCAACGACGATGCGGAGCCTGCCGCGCCATGCGTGGCCATGGTTGGCATCGGACTGGACAAGGATGCGGAGAAGCTGTTGTCGGTTCTTTCCGGACACGCGTCGCAGTGCATCGTCACGGAATTGCCGGAGCCATTCCGAAGCGTGCCGTGCAAGGCGTTAAAGCGCATCGACGAAACGAGAGCCGCGCCGGTCATGACTCATGCATCAATGTCCGCTGCGATCGACATCGCGATGACCCATGCCGAAAACGTCGGAACCACCAGGGTCGCCCTCATGTTTCGTCTCGTCCTGAGAGAACTGATTCTGGCTCAAGTTTAGTCCCGGCAGACTTACACCAGGATGGCGGAAATCTGAAAGAACTGTTATGCGACGGCACGATTTCGGCGCCATTATTTGGCATTTTGCACCTGTCCATTTATTCAGTTATCCGATTCATCCACTATCCTAACTATTTATCGAACACCCGTACATTCCCTAATCCCACCGAAAAGTACCAGCGAAAACGCACTTTGTGCAGGGACCCGAAACAGCACACGGAATACGCTTCCTTCGTGTCAGCAGTGACATCCACATAAAGCCCGACGTCGTCGCCATACCTATTCAATAAAACGACGTCCCGATCACGACAAAAAGATCCGGAGACAAATGAAAAAGACTCTTCTCGCAGCTACGGCGGTTGTTTCCCTCAGCGCGTTACAAGGCGCTTGGGCGCAAAGCTCTGTGACGTTGTACGGCGTGGTGGACAATGGCATCGAGTATCAGGACGGCGGCGAGAACAAGGTGGTTCGCGCATCGTCCGGCGGGCTGTTCGCCACCGTGTACGGTATGATCGGCCATGAGGATATTGGTGGAGGTGTCCACGTCAACTTCCAGTTGGAACAGGGCTTCTCTTCCTTCACCGGCGTGGCGCAGGTAGCGGGCGACGCATTCAACCGGCTGGCATGGGTCGGCATGTCGGGCGGTTTCGGTGAATTCCGGGTGGGTCGCCAGAAGAAGCCTCAGTATCTGTTCCTCGATGGTGAACTCGATCCGATCGCGGGCAAGTCGATTGCCTCTTCTTTCAGCGATCTGGCGACCGTTTCGGTGCGCGCCAGCAATGCGCTCACATACTTCGCGCCGAGGTATCGCGGGCTGGAAGCGCAGTTCATGGTGGCGCTCAGAGATTCGACCACCAAGCCATCCAACGGAATTCAACTCTATAACGCGGTCGCCAGATATATTAACGGGCCGTTCCACCTTGCGGTGGGATACGAGCAGCAAGCCAATGCAGCCGGAACGTCCATCCAGCGAAACCTCACCCTGGCGTCATCGCTGCGATTCGACGCCACCCGTTTCCATCTGGTCTACACGACAGAGAGGCAATCGGATCATAGTCTGAACGTCGCTCTCTACACCGCGTCGGCATCCGTGCTGCTGAATCCCGCGAACGAAGTGGCGCTGATGTACGGGTATCTTCACGACCGCAGCGGCAAAGGCAACAATGCGCAGCAGGTCGGCGTCGGTTATATGTATTTTCTTTCGAAGCGTTCGACGCTATACGCGCTCGCGGGGCTCGTCGATAACCGCAATCAGGCGACTCACGGGCTCGAAGGGACGGAGTATTCAGGCATACCAGTGACGCCCGGCGCAACCGCGCGGGGGGTCATCATTGGACTAATGCACAAGTTCTGAGGCCGGGCTTCAGTACGGAATCAACCGTGTCAGGAGTTCCCTTAGCGTCTCCGGCTGATCATTTTTTGCCTGCTCGAGTCTTCTTCCGTTTTTTTGGCGACGGGCCGCCGCCCACTGCTAGCATTTCTTTTCCAGGCTTCACGACTACAGGTAGCTTTTCAGCGAATTGTCGGCGATGGAGTTTAGGTAGACTGACCGCTTCTGGCCCGAACACCGCCTCATGCAACGGACGTATCCCCGCAAATCTGCAGTTGCTTTCCCTCTCGAACGCACGAAGCTCGCAGTCAGGTTTTGGTACAAGTCGACCACCTGGTCATTCAACGCCCAAGCACTGAGTCTCATTTCGTTGGCACCGTATTTTCGACCAACTCTTCCGCAAGTTTTGTCAGCGTGCCTCCGACGCCGCGTCCCCCCAGTCGTACAGAATCAGCGACCGGCCCAATGCGGCCAGCGGTGGCCGGTTGTAACAGTGGGCTTCGCGGCGGACCATAGATTGGACTTCGTTTTACAGCAAGGGACGGTGTCACAAGCCAATGACCAACCGTGGCGAACTCGAGCGTGAGCAGCATGGCAGGGACTGATCTTTGCGATTCCTTTCATCAGCACTCTTGTCACGCACGTTCCACAAACGCCCTGCTCGCAGGAAAGCGGCAAATCGATCCCCGCGTCGATGAGTGCTTCTGCCGCGCTTTGCACTGCCGAACCACTTTTCCGGTGCTGGCGATGACTATTTCGAAACGACGATCCGCCTTGGTTTCTCCGGTTGTCACATCGGTCACTGGAGCGAATCGCTCAATATGCCGGTTGTCAGACAGCATGATTTTGGGCGCTTTGCATCGCCGAATCGATGAACCCGCCCGGCCGGCAGACGTAGGCATGCGTCATCGCATCCGGCGAACCAAGAGCCGCCGCCATCCCTACCCTCCCGGAACCGATTGCGTGGTCCGCATGCAAATGAACGCGTCCCGCAAATCGCGCTGCCAGGAGAAGATCCGCAAAAGCGACGTGCGCGAGCGATCTCAACAGTAATGCAGTTCAAATGAAGCGTTTCTATGAGCCAATCGCTGCATCATGCTGATGAGGGGAGTAACGCCGATCCCGCCTGCGAGTAGCACGGTGTGCCGGGCCTGTTCGTTGAGCGCGAAATAGTTGCGCGGCAGACTGATCTTCACAATGTCGCCTTCATGGAAGCGCTCATGAACTAAGCGCGAGCTCCCCGCGACCTCGGATCACGCAAGACGGCGATTTCGTATCGATCCTGTTCTGCCGGATTGTTGCACAGCGAATACTGACGCACGAGGTTTTCGCCAACATGCACGGCAATATGCGCGCCGGCCGTGAATTGCGGCCACCGCTCGCTATCTGCCGGCACCAGCTCAAACGCACAAATGCCCTCCCCTTTAGCGCAGCAGCTCGCGACCCGCGCCTGAAGTGTTGATGTGCTCATGACTGGTCCGCTCCTTCATGCGTTTTTAGCTGCATGATCGGCAGGATGCGCGGTGTTGCGGCACTCTCGTCCGCAATTTGCGCCCCAAGTTGGCGCCGCACCCGGATCGCACCCACATCGGCTTGACACGACAGTTCGCGGGTAGTGCTTCCGTGGCGGTCGAGATATTGTTCGATCGTTTCCAGCACGATGACGTCCTCGTCGATCACGCGCTTCATTTGCGCGAGGACGCCCTGGCTAAGCCCGTCGTCGTCAAGGCGGAAGTTGCGCGCAATCGCATTGAAATAGTGCGTACGCGTCGGCGTTTCGGGTGTTACGCCGTGGATGAAGTTGAACGCGCGTGCGCTGCCGCCGCTCACCGGCTGGATGTAGCGGCCGCCAGTTCGCACCAACGCGGGCCCGAAGTATTCGGACACGATGCGGTCGGCGCAAACCGTGCCGGCCAGATCAGGGTGCAAATGTGCAGCAAAGCCCTCCAGCGGCCCGGTCGGCAGTTTGCGATCGACACGCAGGACGGCACCGTCTTCGGAGATAGTCGCCGGAATGGCGGCCAGCGACTGGCTACCCGGCAGGCTGTTTGCATGCGCGAAGCTGACGTGGCTTAGGTCCATCAGGTTCTCGAGCAGCAGTGAGAAGCGCGTGCCCAGCGGCGTGAGCACACCTACGTCGGCGCGCCAGCCTGCCGCGCCAAGGCCGATCGTTTCAATTGAAGGCAGTTGGCTTTCGTCGGCGAGCTCCGTATCGCCCATCCATATCCACGTCCACTCCCACCGGTCGACGAGCGGGTATTTGCGCGTTGCGAAACGCGTTGGCACCTTTGTTTGCGACGGAATCCCGACACATGCGCCCGAACAGTCAAATGTGAATCCGTGATAGCCGCATTCGACACGATCCCCAATCAATCTCCCCTCCCGCAGCGGATAAAGCCGATGAGGACACAGCCCCGCAAGGGCCACGGGATCGCCGTTTTGTGTACGATAGAAAACGATCGGTTCGTCGAGAATGCGGCGCTCGAATAGCGTTCGGCCGATCTCGTTGCGCCATGCCGCCACATACCACTGATTGCGCGGATACGGCTCTGTCTGGTTTAACGGATACATGTCTCTCTCCTCATGGATTTTCCGGATATCCTTGAGCACCCGGTTCAATGAGGGCACTATAAAATCAGTGAGCGTTGGAGTGATATGCCAGTTCCGCCGCAAAATCGGCTGAATCGTCCAGACCGGTACGTCAACGCCAAATTGGAGGAAGAGAGTGGATCTGCTCGGCGAAGCGCTGTCCTCGCTGAAATGCGACGGCCACGTGCTCGGCATGTTCCGTCTGTACGGAGACTGGGGATTCGATATTGAAGGCGTGTTGCCGGGCTATTACTACGTGGTACTAGACGGCGAATGCTGGGTGTCGCCTGACGGGCGCGAGGGTACGCGCCTCGGTGCGGGCGATTCGGTACTCGCGCCACGCGGTGGCCCGCTGAAACTCGCGGCACATGCGCGCGTAGCGCGCACGCCGATGCGCGACGTGTGGAGCTCGCATAATATGCCCGCGTATCGGCGCGGCACGCCGCCCGCCGCGCCCCTCCGGCTCAATTACGTCGCCCCGGGCGGTATTGCATCGGCGGAACCAGCGGCACGCCTGCTCGCGGTTGCATTCTCGTTCGGCGAACCAGAGCAGCGCTTGCTAAGCGCGTTGCCGGATCAAATCGTCACGCGCGCCGCCGATGAGGCTATTGCCCCGTGGCTTCAACCCGCGATTGAGTTTGTGGCGACGGAGGAATCTTCGAAGCGCGCGGGATTCAGCGGTCTGTCAGGCCGGCTGATCGAACTGATCCTAGTCAGTTTGATCCGCGCGTACGCCTTAAGCAACGCGTTGCTGCCGGCGGGTTGGCTCTGCGCGTTGCGCGATGCTCGCGTCGGCCGTGCGCTCGAAGCAATGCATCTCGATCCATCCGCGCAATGGCCTGTCGCGAAGATGGCCCAGCGGGCCGCGATGTCGCGTTCGGCGTTCGCCGCGCGTTTTGCCGAACTGGTGGGAGAAACGCCGAACGAATACCTGACCGCCTTGCGCATGCATGTGGCACGAAGGTTGATCGACGAATCTGATCTACAGATCCAGCAAATCGCTACACGTGTCGGCTATCGTTCCGAGCGAGCGTTTCGCAGCGCGTTCAACAGGCATGTTGGCGTGTGCCCGTCTCAACGCCGGCGCCGTTTGACGCCGCGCGGTCCGCGCTGAAGACACAAGTGCCGCGCTCAGGCGAGGACGTGCTCGCCGGCGAACAAGCGTCCCCCGCCGTCGACCGAACCTTGCCAGCCAGCGAGTTGCAGCGCGCCCCACAGCATCGCCTGATTGCTGGTGACAACCGGCATATTCAGCGTGCGTTCCAGCTCGGGGACCGCTTCGAACGCGCGGACATTCGCGCACGACAGGAACACCGATTCGGTGCCGTCATCGATAAGTTGCAACACTCGCTCGACGATTTCCATGGGTTCCATGCGGGCTGCGACCTTTGCGTCGGTGAAGTTGAGCGACACGGACCGATGGACGTCGAGACCCGCATCGGCCAGCGACTGGGCTTCGATTCGCGAAAAGGCGTCGCCGAAAGGGCAGACATGGAGGATACGCGCCGCACCAACCGCGCGCAGGGCGCCTTTTACCGCGATCATCGTGTTTGTTGACGGCACATTGAGTGTGGCGGTCATGCGCTCCGCAAGCCGCGTATCGCAGCCCTTGCCGTAGGCGATGCTCGCACCCGTGCAATTGAACGCGATCACGTCCGGCGACATGTCTTTCAAAAATTCTGCCTCTTCGACCGCTTCAAGGTGGGCGCGCGTCAGGCTCTCCTCCGTGACGACGCCATTCTCCTTGCGCAACCGGAGCCGATGCACGTGATACGCAACTCCGGGCGGGCAATACATGCGGAAATCGTCTTCCGCAATGGTGTTCAGAGACGGCACGACCATGCCGATCCGCAAGCGTTTCATGATGCTCTCCTCAAACTTAACCGAATTCACGGTGCTTACAATAGATGGCGCATCAGAACTTGTGCATAATGCCGGCCTCGATTAGCGTCTGACTCTTGCCCGTCGACGGACTCGCCGTATAGATCTGCGCGTAGGCGTTGGGACCGGCTGCACGCTGATAGATTCCGATCAGAAAAAGCTCGGTTCTTTTGGACAGCAGGTAGTGCGACGCGAGATCGATCTGGTTGTAATGCACCGCACGACCGCCGGAATAATCGCCGACCGTATAGACGTACTGCAGCCCCATTTCAAACGCGGGCGTCAGAAATTTATATATCGACCCTTCGAAGTTCTGCAGGCGCAGCCCGCTGGCATCAGAGTAGTTGTAGAGCACGTTGGTGTAATCGGCAATCAGGCTGAAATAGCCGAAGTCGTACGTGCCGCCCACACCCAAGATGCGTTGTTGGTCGGTGCCCGCGCCGCGCGGACTCATGACGAACGGCGATGAAAAGCCCCAGCCTGTACTGTCCACAGCGCCGCTCGTCAGGTTTGGAACCGCCGCATTGGTGCGGCGGTTGAATTGCGTGAAGGCTGTGCCGACTTTCAGCGGGCCATGCATGTAGGTCAGAGAGCCGCTGAACCCGTTGTTGTTCGAGAACTGCGTGGCATTGGAAAACGCGTAGCTGCCTGCGAGAGTGAAGCCGCTCAACGTTGGAGAGACGTAGCGGACCGCATTGTTGAAGCGGTTCGTGAAGAACATATTGTCGTTGTCGCCAATGTGCGCACCATAACCAGAAAAGGTATTGGCCGCGGTCGCGAACCACAGGGAATTCGTCATTTCTTCGTACTGACGACCGAAAGTCACGGTTCCGAGCCGGTTATTCGACAATCCTACAAACGCCTGGCGCCCAAAAATTCCGCCGCCGAGCATCGCACCATTCGTGACGTTGAAGCCGTCTTCGAGCGTGAAGAGTGCCTTGTTGCCGCCACCAAGGTCCTCCACCCCGCGCAGACCGAAACGTGGCGGCATCATTCCGGCGTTGGCAAGCGCGAACTGGTGCGAGCCGCGGGAATTGCTTACGTACTCGAGCGAGGTGGAGATGACACCGTATAGCGTGACGCTGCTCTGCGCCTCTGCACCCGCACTAATGACGCAGGTGAAAGCGGCGGCCGCGCACAGGCGAGTGAAAAAGTGTGGCTGCGTTCTCGTGTTCATTGTCATGTCGGGTCTCCATTGGAACGGCGTCAGCGCCGTCTTCGTATGCGAATGCTTTTTGTCAAGGCCAGCGCCACGCCATTTCATGGGCAAGCGGCCACCCCGCTGGCGCTTGTCATCGCGCCGGAAAACACGGTCGCTCGGGATTCAGGCGGGCTTGCGTTAGTGGCACACCCGCTTCTCCTGCAGACGTCAGTGAGGATGCAGCGCGCGGCCGTCGGTCGGCTCCCCGGATGCGCGCTCCCCGCCGACGCGCCAGACCACCGGCGCGATTTGCAACAGCGTCGCAATCACCACGAGCGTCACCCGCACAATCCATCCGCCCTCATAGAACGTCGCGAAGATGGCGGGCGGCCCGAGCAGCACGCCGAGGTAAGTTGCTTGAGAGACGAGCCCGCTTGTCGCGCCGAGAGTTGCAGGAGTGGGCGCCGCGGATGGCAGCCGTGTCCAGATCGCGGCGATCACGGTGCCGACGCCGATTGAGAACGCACATACCGAGACGCTCGCAACGATCAGAGAAGACGCAGGTAAATACAGCACCACACCGCCGGCGAGCATCACCGTACCGCCGATCAGCGCCAGCTTGCGCACGGTTGCTCCCGCTTTGAGCTGATGGCCCACCGACAGACAGCCTATCGCGACGAAAACTTCGGCAAGCGTGCCGATCGCCGCCGCTGCGGCGATCGAAATATGAAAGCGCCTTGCCAGATAGACAGTGAGCGCTGCCATCACGCCGGTCTGGATGAATGCCGACGATCCTGACGCCAATGCGAGCCGGTACGGGGCGCGGCTCTTCAGGACGATCCAGATGTCGCCTAGCTTGCGGTCCTGCGCGGTGTTCGTTTTGGAAGGGAGGAGGAAGGCGGCGACCGTCAGCGCGGCCATCAGGGCAGCGTGACCGCCGAACGCCCAGCGCCACAGCTCCCCCTTCTGCGCCAGTGGCGCGACGATCGACAGCGTCAGGCCAATGCCCACAGCGGTATGAGAGGTCCAAAGCCCTAACGCGATACTGCGCCGCGTACCGCTAGTGGTACGCATGATCAGCGTGACGGCGCCGACTGTGAGCGACAGGTAACCGACGCCTTCGAGCAAACGGCTGACGAACAGCAGCGCCAGATCGTGCGAGAAGAACACGCCAAGGTTGCCGGCGAAGGCGAACGCGGAGCCCGCCAAGATGACCCGCTTGTCGCCGATGCGATCCACGAGCCAGCCCGCGAACAGCGCGAATATTGCTGTGATCAGCGAGGGAATCGAAATCACCCAGCCGGATGCCGCGTGAGAAAGATGGAAGTAGGCGGCAATGTCGCCGATTACCGGCACCGATTGGGTGACTAGCGAGGTCGCCACGGTGCCATAGATGTACAACAGGATGATGCAAGGCCAACGTCCCGCTCTGAGCATCGTCGTCTCCAGAAAATGACCAATATGTTTTGGCTTTGCTAATTGTGTAGGTGTACCGCCGCTACGCGAGTCATCGTTTCATAGCTCCCACTCCAGAAGCCGTAACAGGTTACCCCCCATGATTCGTTCACATTCGGCCGGGCCGAGCCACGACAGATTCTCGCTGAAATGAGTGACGCACTGCGAGTACGGATGATGCAGGCGGGACAGATCGCTTCCCCAGATCACACGGTCGGGGCCGAACGCGTCTACTACGCGCCGCAGTGTTTCGGACAGCGACTGGAAGGGAAACGGGTCGAGCGCGTAATCACCGACGCCCACCGCCTTCACACTGACGTTCGGATAACGCGCGAGGGTCAGCAATCGCGGCAGATGTTCGAACGCGCCCGGACCGGACGCGCCGCGCGGCACGCCAAGATGATCGATGATCAGCGGCAGGCGCGGATGGCGTTCTGCAATGGCGGCGGCCTCACCGAGTGCGTTCGGTACGAGCAGCGCGGTCGGTAGGCCGGTTTCCTCAGCGATCGGCCACACCGCGTCGTAGCGGCCCTCCAGCAACGGAGCAAGCCGCTCCTTTGTGTTGAACAGGAAACGGATGCCGCGCATGCCGGGCTGCGCACGCCATTCGCCAATCCGCTGCGCGGCCATTTCCGGGGCGATGTCAAGCAGGCCCATCACCGCGAATCTTTTCGGCTGCGCCTGCGCGAGCGAGAGCGAATAGGCGTTGCGGTTTGGGTCCCATAGCGGCGGTACCAGCACGACACGGTCAACGCCCGCCTGCTTCATTTCGGCGTCAAGCACATCCGCGGTAATCGGCGTGCGCCGATGATGGCCGGTCGAATCGCCGTCCGACCACGCGTGAATCTGAGCGTCTACGATCTGCATGTGTAGAAATTTCTGTGTTGAAGTGTCGAACGTGGCGAGTTGCTTAATATGAGGCCTGTGGCCAGTCTAGAGGACCGCGATTTGCGGTCCCAATCGAAAAAGTGCCTTCGCCATATATTTTTGCTGTGCGCGCTATGTGTTCGTCGTGCAGGATTTCAGGGACTCAGCCGTTTTGCCGCTGGCGGGCCGGGTCGAGCGCAGGCGCGGCGCCATCGTCGAACTGGTCGAACGATTCGAGGGGTTTGCCGCGCGCTTCGATGCCGATCGTGAGATAGGTGATCCCACATACTGCAAGGCACGCGGCGAGGAACTCGAACGCCGGCACAATTACCGAAACGGTGGCCGACGGCATCACGACGTTGCCCGATCCGGCTGTCATCGCAAGTCCCAATGGTCCGAGGATCTTCCCCACCGAACCGGCGAGCCCCGCGAAACCGGCGCCCGAGCCGCGCAGCTGTGACGGCCACACTTCAGTCGAATATGCGGCGCACACGGACAGACTGCCGTCCGCGAAAATGAACGCGATGAGCAGCGGCAGCCAGAACAGCGACGCCTCGAACAGATCGCCGTGACCGATGTAGCCTGCCAACACCAGCGCCAGTGCGGCCGAAAGCGCGTAAAAGCCCCCCGTCTTGCGACGCCCGATGCGATCTGCCAGCAGGGCGGCGACGAGCCGCGAAATGACGCCGAGTAGACTGAAACCGATCATCATCTTCGACGCACTGACGGGCGCAAGCGACTGAATCTGCGACATCAAGGTTGGCGCCCAGAGCACGATCCCGTAGTAGCCGGAGATCAGTCCTACGTTGACAAGGCCCGTGGTCAGCACATTGCGTGGGCATTGAAAAATGTCGAACCAGCTACGCGCCGCCACAGGCTGCGGCGCGGGGCGATCGGGTTCCATCGATGCGTCGCCCCGTGCCCAAGCCACCGCCTTGCGCGCGTCGTCCTGACGGCCGTGCAGGCTGAGCCAGCGCGGCGATTCGGGCACCCGGCGCGCGCCGATCAACGCGATTGCTGCTGGCGCCGCGCCGAGCATAAAGGTCCAGCGCCAGCCGATTGTCGGGATCAGCCACGCGCCGCTCAACGCGCCGAGTAGCAGACCGCCGGTGGTGATCGCGGAGACGACGCCAGTCAGCATGCCGCGCCGTTTCGGCGGAGTTAACTCCTGCACAAGCGCGATCTGGATAAAATAGCCCGCAGAACAGAAGCCGATCAGCACGCGCATCACCGCCATGTAGAGCCAGCCGCGTTCCGGTGTAAACGCCAGCGCGACGCTCGACGCACCCAACATCAGTAGCGACACGACGAACACCGGCTTTCTGCCGAAACGGTCGGCCAGCGCTCCCCACGCACCCGCCCCGACGATCGCCCCGGCACCCGAAGCCAGCAGCACTGCGCCCATGATTCCGTAGGTCAGGCCCCACGGTTTGATCAGGAACGCCATGATGAATCCAATCAGGTACGCGTCCCAGAACTCGAGCATGCTGCCTATGCCCACCAGCGCGATCAACGTCTTCTGGTTGCCGGATAACGTCGTCTGATCCTGAAACGGGCTATGCCCGCCGTGTGCTGCAAGCATGATTCGTCTCCATTTATTTTAATACGGATAGCTTACTAATACGTCGACGCGTGTGCGGTAATCTGACGGTAGGCACCGCTTCAGTCTTCCAGCGAATTTCCCCCGATGGCCGCCGCGTTCTTTCTTAGGTTAAGCAGGAACTCGGCTTGCACGTCGTTCGGCGTCCAGTCCCGCCGCATCGTAATGCCGAACATCGGGCCTTTCCACGGCACGTCGACGCACAGCGGCGCGACGAGCCCGAAACGCCGCTCGCTTAGAATCTCGGTCCAGCTCAATACCGTGAGCATATTCATATCGGTCAAAGTGATGCGTATAGTTGAGAGCGAATAGGTTTCAATGCGCGCCGGCGGCGGCGTGCCTTCGGAAAAGAGATTTTCGTAGGCTTCGCGGCGCGGTGATCCTTTCGGCGGCAGCACCCACGGATAGCCGCGCAGCGCTTCCATAGAGAGCGCGCCCTCGCGGGTGAGCGGATGGTCGCGGCTTGCCACCACGAAGTAGCGCTCGCGATACAGCGGTTCCTCGACAAGGTCAAACGCACGTCCTGGCTGTTTCAGCAGGCCGATCATGAAGTCAATGTCGCCGCGTGACAGTTTGTTGATTAACGTCTCGTACGTGCCGCTCAAAACCGTTACGCGAGTGTCAGGAAACTGTTGTGAGAGCGCGCGGATCGCGTTGAGGATCAGAATTGTCGGATCGAGCAGTAGCACTCCGACAGTCACCGAGCGCTCCTTCGGATACTCGAACGCGCCTACCGCCTCGACCAGCGCCGCGATCTGATTTGACACCTGCTGCAGACGCCGAGCCAGTGGCCCGCCCGTCTCGTTCGTCGCTACGCCCGACGGCGTATGCCGGTAAAGGGTAACGCCCAGATTCTGCTCCAGCGTGCGCGCCGCGCGTTGCAGCGACGCCTCCGTGATACCCAGCCGTCTCGCCGCAGCCCGAAAGGAGCCGCTCTCCTCTATTGCGATCAGGCAGCGCATCTGTGTTCGCGTGATGCCGCTCGCGAGCGCCAGCGCTGAAGCCTTACGTGTGCTGCCAAGCGCGGACATCGCTTCCTCGGCGCTTTGTAAGATACGGCGTACGCGCACCTGCGCGGCGACGCCGACCGGCGTGAGCCACATGCCGGTGGTCGAGCGTTCGAACAGCGTGACGTCGAGCGCTGCCTCGAACGCCGCGATCGACGACGTCGTGGTGGGTTGGGAGCGCAACAGCTCCTGTGACGCCTGCGTCACATTCTCGTGACGCGCGACCGCCTCAAAGACACGCAACTGCCACATGCTCGGCAGCTCGCGCGACGATGTGGCGCTCTCGCAAGCGTCCGGCTCGATCTTTCCCATTTCGACCTTCAAAACAGGGCGGCCGCTGGAACTATTCCCCAGCAACCTGGTTGGACAACGTGCCAATCCGATCAATGGTGACTTCGCAAGTGTCGCCAGGCTTCATGAACACCGGTGGCTGACGCGAGAAACCGACGCCGCTGGGCGTGCCAGTCGCGAGAATATCGCCGGGCATAAGCGGCGCAATCGTCGATACGTACTCAATAAATCGCGGAATCTTGTGCAACATCGCGCTTACCGACCCGTCCTGCATAGTCCGACCGTTGAGCGTCGTGACGATACGCAGCGCGTTCACGTCCTCGATCTCGCGAGCGGGTACGAGCCACGGACCAATCGCGCCGCTGCGATAGAAATTCTTCCCCGGCGTTATCTGCCGCGTGTGGAATTGCCAGTCGCGCACGCTTCCTTCGTTCATGATCGTGTAGGCGGCTACGTGGTCCAACGCGTTTTCCGCTTTCACGCGATAGCCCGGTTTGCCAATCACCACCACCAGCTCGCCTTCGAAGTCGAACTGCTCGGATACACCCGGATGAAGCAGCGGCTGGCCATGGCCGGTCAGTGAATCGGCCGCGCGCGAAAACAGCGCCGGCTGCTTCGGCAGTTCCTGTGCACGCCCGGCGCTCTGCACTTCGTTGTGATGCTCGGCGTAGTTTAGCGCGAGGCACCAGATGTGCATTGGGCGCGTGATCGGCGGAAGGAATGTAATCGCTTCGAGCGCGTGGTCGGCGGTCTTGTTCGCGCATGCGGCCACGTCGGCGGGGAAATCCGCCTTCACCAGGGCCTGCAGGTCCGCGTAGCGGTAGCCGAAACGGCGGCCCAGATCCACAACGCCATCCTTCACGACAATGCCGTAGCTCGTCTTCCCGTCAATCGAAAAGCTTGCGTATTTCACTTTCTTTCCTCCAGTCATGTTCTGGGCGCAACTCACACCAGGCCCGCGTACGAGCCGCCATCGAGTTGCAGGTTCTGTCCCGAGATGAAGCCAGCCTGTGCGCTGCACAGGAACGCGCATGCGTCGCCGAACTCCTGCGGATCGCCGAGGCGCTTTGCGGCTATTGTCGCGGCGATGCGTTGCTTCGCCTCCGCGACGCTGATGCCGTCTTTTTCCGACATGCGCTCGGCCATGTATTTCTGCCGGTCCGTGTCGAACCGTTCGGGCAGCAGGTTGTTGATAGTCACGTTGTCCACCACCGCGTCACGCTGCACCGACTTGCTAAGTGCCGTTACCGCCGCACGCACCGCCGCAGAGAGACCCATCGTCGCGCTCGGCGATTTCACCATTGCGGACGTGATGTTGACGATGCGGCCAAAGCGCCGCTCACGCATGCCTGGCACGTAGTACTTGATGAGAAAAATTGGCGCGAGCATGTTTGCCTCGATCGCGGCGAGCCAGTCCTCGCGTGACCAGTCGGCGATCTTCCCCGGCTCCGGACCCGCGTTGTTGTTCACCAGAATGTCAGGAGACGGGCAAGCCTCGGTCAGCGCGGCGCGGCCCGCTTCGCTGTTCAGGTCGGCGCATACGATGACAGCGCGCCGCCCCGTCACCGCTTGGATCCGCGCGGCGGCGTCGTCCAGTGCTTCCTTATTGCGGCCGTTGATCGTGACGTTGCAGCCCTCGCGGGCGAGCGCAGTAGCGCAGGCTAGGCCTAGTCCACGCGACGATGCGCAAACCAGCGCGTTCTTGCTGTCGAGTCCCAGGTTCATGATCACGTTCCTTTGCTTGAATTCATCCGATCCGCGCGCGCAGCGCCGGATAGACGTCGAGGGTATTGCGGTGGAATACATCGGCACGTGTCGTGTCGTCCAGGTTGGGCGTCGCGCTCACGTAGCGGCGTGTATCGTCGTAATGATGGCCGGCACGCGGGTCGATCCCCTTCACTGCGCCGATCATCTCCGAGCCGAACAGAATGTTCCTGTGCGGCACGACGTGGGTCAGCAGGTCGATGCCTGGCTGGTGATACACGCAGGTGTCGAAATACACGTTCTTCATCAGACCGTCGTCGAGTTCACCATGACCGAGATCCTGCGACAGGCCGCGATAGCGTCCCCAGTGATACGGGACTGCGCCTCCACCGTGCGGGATCACAAAGCGTAGTGTCGGGAAATCCTTGAACACTTGGGGGTTCTGCACGAGTTGCATGAACGCGGTGGTGTCGCCGTTCAGGTAGTGCGCGCCCGTGTGATGGATGCACGCGTTGCAGGAGCCGCTTACATGAATCATCGCGGGCACGTCCAACTCGACCATTTTTTCGTACAGCGGGTAGTAGATGCGGTCGGTCAGCGCCGGCGTCTGCCAGTAACCGCCCGACGGGTCGGGATTCAAGTTGCAGCCTACGAAGCCCAGCTCCCTCACGCAGCGCTCCAGTTCCCGCACCGATGCATCGAGACTTTGCCCGGGCGCTTGCGGTAACTGACACACGCCAGCGAAATTGCGCGGATACAGCGCGACCACGCGCGCGATCAGGTCGTTGCAGAGCCGCGACCATTCAATGCTCTTGTCCAGCGTGCCAAGGTGATGGCCCATCTGTCCCGCGATCGGCGAAAACAATGTGAGGTCGAGGCCGCGTTCGCGCTGCATCTTCAGTTGACCGTTCTCAATGGCGTCACGCAATTCGTCGTCGCTGATCGAAAGCGGCCCGCCGTAGTGGCCGCGTTCGGATGCCAGTTGACGCTCGCGCCAGGCGTGCAAGGTCTTAGGCACTGTGGTGAAGTGCCCATGACAGTCGATTATCATCGGGTAGATTCCTGTGTGTTGAGTGCGCTCAGTCCGGCCACGCGATAATCTGCGTCGCCTGCTTCACGAAGCGTTCCGGCGGCTTTTCGCCGGTGTCGTAACTCATGCCTTCGCCGATCTGGATGTGATTGAAGCGGCTTTGCGCATCCATCTTTTCGTGCGAGATCCAGTGCTCGTGCATCTGCTCGAATGGGCTCATCCAGTAATTGAAGATCTGACTGCCGAGCGCATGCCGGCCAATGCCGCGCACATGATCGTGCGACTGCCGCGTCATATGATCGAAGCCGAAAAAAATGTCGTCGACGCCTTCGACCTGATACGACACGTGGTGCATTCCCGCACGCGCGCCGCGCAGCAGGAAGATCACGTGATGATCGACCAGCTCGTCGCCAAGATCCACACGGCAGAAGCGGCCAATCGCGTTGTCGCGCGAACCCACGAACAGCTCGTCGGTAGGCAACAGACCGAAAGCGTTTTGATACCAGTCGATCGTGCCCGGTAGGTTCGGCGTCGCATACGCGGTATGCGCGATGCGTACCACGCGCGCCGCCCCCAGCACACGGCTCTCGCCGTCGGCGCCACGCACCACGACGCGTGGTTCGAGTCTCTCGACGCGCTTCTGTCCGGCAATAAGTTCCAGGGTTAAGCCGTTGGGGTCGATCACGCGCACCCGCTGACCACCGCCAGGCGCGTCGAGCGTCTCGACGCCTTGTGCGCCGGACAGCCTTGCAACACTGTCGAGCAGTGACGGATCGCGCAGTTCGTAGCCAAAACTGACCACGCCGGGATAGCCGAGTTCGGTGACGTGCAAGAACGGCGTGTCGCCCACGCCACGCATGTAAAGACGCTTCGCGTCGCGGTATGCAAGCGCCATGCCGAAGTCTTCGAGAAACGCCTGCATGCGCCCGAGATCCGGTGCGCTAAGGCGCACGTGTGTCATTCCTCTGATGGGTGAAACCACAACGTCTCCTCATTTTCCTGCGCGAGACTGGCTCAAACGGTGAGTTGAAGTGCCACGTCGCCATATAGTTCGTCAATGCTGAACTGGCGTGATATCAGCTTCTGGTCATACGCATATCGGATCGCGATCTCGAGCGCCGGCCGCAACGCATCAAAACCAACCGGCTGGAGATCCGGCCCGGAACCGGCAGCGCTTTCTCCGCTCGCCCGACGGCTCTCGATCATCATGCGGTACAGCTCGGGCACCACGCCGTTATGCCGATTTGCAATCGATTCACGGACCACAACGATGTGATTGATCGGCACCGCATGCGTGCGCCCGTGCCAGTCGAGCGCGGCCGTTTTCGCATCCGGAATCAACTGACGCACGCCCGGATTACCCGACGGCTTGCCGCCAGAAATGATCGCGTCCGCCTCGCCCGCCAGCAGCATCGCTTCGAGATCACCCTTTTCGGCCAACTGCTTAACCCACTCCGGCTCTACATAACCTGCGACGTGCGCGCCTTCCTGACTTACCCACTTCACCGCGCGCAAGTCGACGCCGTATTCGTCGGCGAGAATACCGCGCACCCATGCGGGCGTGGTCTGTGTATAGGCGCGCATCGCAACGGTTTTTCCCACGAGCTCACGTGGCGTAAGCGTGTCGTCCGCGCGGCATAGAATGCTCTTGTGGTGGAAGTTGCCGTTCATCACAAACGGCAACATCCGGTAAGGCTGGCCCGCGTCCAATGCCTGCAGAAAAGTCATGATCGCCAGTTCAGCAACGTCGAATTCAAATCCCCGCACGACGTTCTTGAATGCCGTCTGCGCGGTGTCCACCGCCGCAAAGTTCAATCTGAGGAGCGGCGAATCGATCGCGTTCTGCTTGAGCGCCGCCGTCTTCGGGTAGGTGCCCATCATCGCACTGAGCGTAATCATCCCTATCTCCTGCGTTTGCGTTGCAACGTCGCTCATGCCAGCACCTTCTGTACGTGGTGCTGCGATGCACGCTGCGGATCGAGCACAACTTCGTCGAGCGACGGCAAACTGTCGATCAACCGTTGGCGATGCGCATAGCGGACCAGCGCTGCGAACGACGCCCGGTTTTCAGCGACGCCATACGGTAGCGGATCGCCGACAAACGCGGCCAGCTTGCGATACCGTTGGTCCTCCGGGCCGTCCACTTCACCGGATTGCACGCGCGCCAGATAGTTGCGCTTGGCCGCGCCGAACGCTTCGAACAACGCAGCGGGCAAATGCGGATGCGCGGCCAGCACCTCGTTCCTCATCACGATCACACCATGCAGAGGATAGATGCCAGTCCGCTCGAACCAGGAGCGCTCCGCGCTTGGGGCGTCATCTACCAGATCGACCAGCTCGTCTTCGAGGCCTTCGGCGCCGCCCGCGAGTCCCGCGAAAACCGCGTCGAGCTGCCCGGCGCGCAGCAGGTCCGCAAACAAGGCGGTTTTGCCAACGCAGTTGACGTTCGGCGGCAACGCGAAGCTGGCGACGTTCTCTTCCTCCTGGGTGAGCCACGTGACCTTATCGGGGTCAAGCCCATATTCGTCGGCGTAAATCCCGCGTGTCCAAACGGCGGCCGTGACCGAGTAGGTGCGCACGCCCACGCCGCGGCCTTCCAGATCCTTCGGATTGCGCACGATCGAATGACGCAGACGCTGCACGCCGCCGTGGCGGAAGCGGCGCGTCATCGGCAACGGTAACGCCGTCAGCGGCGCGCCGGCAGCGCGCGCCATCAGATACGACGTCGGCGCCATTTCACAGACGTCGTACGGCTGGCTGCGTGCCATTTCGCGATAGACATCGGGCATGCGCTTGACCTCGGTGAACACGAGATCGAAACCCTCGACGGGAACCGCGCCGCTCTTCAGATCTTGCACCTGGCCGTGAGGCCCAAGAACGATCGACAGACTATTGCTCATTACGTATCCTCTCTTACGCGCGATCCGCGAGCACACGGCCCGTTTCCAGCGCGGAGAAATCGCGCTTGGGATAGGTCATGAGGAAGCGGTAACCCTCTTCGATCACGCTCGAAACGTTGTCCTTCGTCACGTGCGGATGGCCGACCGGAATGTCGTGCGCCTTGCCGACTTCAAGCACATGCTTCATCATCCGCAGCAGTTCCACGTTGTCGTACTGGCGCGGACAGCCGAGCTCCTGTGTCAGATCTCCTTCACCGATCAGCAACACGCCGATTCCCGGTACTTCCTTGACGACGCGCTCGATGTTCTCGATCGCCTGCGTGTCTTCGATCATCAGGATCGTAAGGATCTCGCCGTGCGGCGCGAGCGGCCACACATCGGCGCGCTTGTAGTACTCCTGCTGCGACACGCCCCAGTATCGCGCCGCGGGCATCGGCGCATCGCCGCGCAATCCGGCGGGCTCGTAGAGCGGTGCACTTTTCAGACGCGGATACCGGCACGCCGATACAGCGTTGTACGCTTCCTCGGGCGTGCTGATGCGAGGCCACACGATCCCGTAAGCGCCGAGATCGAGCGCCTGCTTGGCGAACCACAGGTTCATTTCTCTGCCGCTCGGCGGAATGCGCACGATCGGCGTCATCTGACACGCAACGGAACCAGCCCCCGCGATCTTCTCGCGCAGCAGCAGAAACTGCATCGACTCCCGCAGCGCGCGAATGTCCCACGGGTTATGTTCAAGTTCAAACACCACCCCGTCGTTAGACGATTGCGCAAATGCCACCGCGTTTTCGATCTCCGCCTGCATGAATGACGTGAATGCAATTCGCCGGCCGCTTTCGAGCGCCCGGATCACACCGTTAAGTCGTTCTGCCATCGCTGTCTCTTAGTTTCGTTGTCTGATAACTTTCGCAGTGGGCGACGATCAAAGCATCGCCGTACAGAAGCCGTCGCCGGCGTCCGCGGGCAGCGGTTTTTCCGTCCACGTCTTGCAGCCGTCGGTCGTGTAGAACACCTGGCCGCCGCGCGTGACGGTGATCACACCACGCGGATCACTCAGATGCACGTTGAAGCCGAGCATCGTGCTGCGCGGATCAATGGCTGCGTCTGCGCGGTACCAGGTCTTGCCAATGTCGTCGCTCGCGTACAGCGCACCCGCTTCGCTGCGCGACGAAATGCTGAAACACGCCAGCAGTTTCTTCGGATTGTCGGGAGAGATGCGGATATCGCGCGCGTACGAGAACGGCGCGTATTCGCCGACGTCGAGATCGTGGAACGTTTGGCCTTTGTCGCGCGTCTCGAACACACCCATGCGGCAGACATAAAATACGGCGTCCGGATCGGCGGGCGTGGTGGCTACCGCGTGCGCGTCGAACATGCCTTCGGCTTCGTCGTCGGTTTCCAGCCGGCTTCTTAGATGCGGCTGCTGCGAAAGCGCAACGAGGCCCTCGTTCGCGCCGCGCCAGGTTTCGCCGCCGTCCTCGCTGATCAGAAACCCATTGATTTCGGCGACCGCGTACATCGTGTCGGGATTCGTGGGATGGAACGCAATGCGCATCACGCGCGACGAACCGAACGAAATCTTGAAGCGCTCAGGGTAGTCGGCTTTCAGCTGACGCCAGGTATCGCCGCCGTCGTCGCTGCGATAGAAACTGACCGGACCCGCGCCGGCAAACAGCGTGTGCGGCTGTTTGGGATGCAATACGATGCTCCAGAACTGCGGGTTCTCGTCGGTGACGTTCAGCCGTTGCCAGTTCCTGCCGCCGTCGCGGCTGCGGAACACCCCTTTGCGCGCGGCTGCGTAGAGAATCTGTGGATCCGTCGGGTCAGGCGTGATGGCCTGCACGGAGGCGTCGGCGGGAATGCCGGAAACCTGCTCCCAATCGCCCCCGGGCTGCAACGCGTAGATTGAGCCCACGGCGTTCGGCCGGTTAGCGGCCGTTCCCACCAGCATCAGGTTCTGCATCGGTGTCTCCAAGTGTCGATGTCGCGAAGAACGAGTAGCTCCAGTCTAAGCGGCGCAGCTTGCGTTCTGTCATTGGAAATAGGTCGACGCAATAGATTGATGCTGATTTGGCTGTCACCCGTGTGTGCAATGGTGGCCAAGCCCCGCTCCACCAGCAACGGAGGTGGCCGTTGGCGCTCCTTGGCCGACGCCAGAGAAAGCAAGGCGACATGGCGGAATAGAACCATCTGCAATGGGTGGACGACGGGCGCAAATGAAGAAAATTTTCGGCGCACGTTGGGCGCACCGCGTATCTGGCTCAGCCGGCCTTATCGCCAAGTTGAGGTTGCAGTCTTCCAGCTAGCGGATCACAAGCGTGCCCTTTTCAAATACGGCGGTCGAATTGCCATATTGGGCAACGTTCCATTGCCGCTTGTCATCGGAAATGAGCAGCCGTCATAGATTGATGCTTAGCGCAACGGCCCTAGGGTTTTAAGGTACAGGGTAACTACTTATACTCGCTGTCATTCTTGCCGCCCGTCTGAAGGGCGCAGCCAACTGGAGATTCGTTTTGAAACAGATCATGTTGCTTGCAGCACTCATCGCCGTGACAGCTCCAATGGAATCTTTCGCACAATCCATTTCGCACACTACGCGCGCCGCACGCCATGAGGAATTGGCCAGTCTCGAAAAGTCCGGGTACAACCCGTCTCAAAGTTGCCCGTGCTATCCAGCCGATCTTCAGCGTGCGGAACAGGCGGCGGCTCAAGCAGACGTTGCAGAAGCGAATGCGCCGTCCAGTGTGACGATATCTCAACTGGCCCGCTGAAGATGGTTACCTGCCGAGGGCGGCTCTCGGCGAAGCACATTGCTTGCGCGCAAACACATGACGGCACACGCCCGGACGAGGGGCGCCCGTCGATCCGTGTTATGCAAGCCGCCTTCATGCCAGCCGTTGGTCGTCAATCAGTCGCCGAGATGCGAGATTCGCGTTTTCCCAGTTCTCAAATACACTGCATTGCAATGGCTGAAGATTACTCGCCGCTTGGGGCCCTCCAGCACCGGTGAATTCCAGATGTTGACCACTTCCAGCCTGTGCCCATGTAGTCAGGGATGATCCGTTGGGATCACCCCTCTTGGCGAGATTGGTCCAGTATTGCTGCATTTGCGTGGACGTCAGATAGTCGCTGCTCGTCCACGGCTCAGTTGGCGTGACCGAGTCCAGCGTGCCAAACAAATACGGCACTTCGTTCCCGTGCGTTGCACGTGCCGATGCGTTGTTGAACCGCAAGCGGTCAAACTCTTATCGGTAGGCGGGTAACGCAGAATTCGACGGGGCTGCCCTTGCGAAACAAGGTGTGGTTGTCGTCACCGCGAACTACCGGCTCGGTGGAATCCCCGGCGTTGACCTCTGCCAAACTACCCGTTGCCTCCACACCCTTCCCTGCCTCCGGGCATATCCACCCGTAGCAAGCGGGCTATCAATAACGGATGGTCAATGGCTCCGGATAGTGTTGAGTCAACGAGTAAGCATTTGGATTTACGATGAAAGCTGGAATGTCGTACGAGTACGGGCTGCACTGACTCAGTGTCGGATTCTGTCGCGCCGAGGACGCGTGAACAATAGTGCTGTATCCGCCCGACGACACATACAACTCGACGTCAGCACCCTGCCTGACCGCTATCGCCGGTTGAACTGCGTAGTAGTACGCAATTAGCGGCGGCCCGCTGCAGTCGGTGGACGCGTAAGGAATGAAGGCGCTACTTGCCCATTGCCATTGGGTCGCGGATGCCTGTGCTCCGTTCGTTTGCCGCGTTATCGCTGCAAACACGACCGCGCCGTTGACATCGAGATAGACGCCATCCCCGCTGGATGAGCCCTCCAGCGGCCCAACAAACTTGCCCCGAGCGTCGAACACTTTTGGTACATGTCGGTCGGATCTCAGACGGTCTTGCCAATCGTCAGCGACAGCCGATACAGCGTTAATCAGCATGACGAAAAGAACGACGACACAACGCATGATAGCCTCCGTATCGGGCTGGGGAAGATTTTCGGCGGCATGATTAGCGTGGCGGTGTGAGCCATCTCGAGATGAGTCGCCGCAGCGGTAGGTGTGGCGTCTGTGCGCTGCAGTCACGCGTCGAAGACGCAAGCGCTTCTTTGCCCAGAGCATAGGCGCGCGCCTTTTCGAGTTCAAGGCACCGGAGAAAACCGCACGACTCGCACCTGCCACTACCGCTGGGGTTTCCGCTTTCAGGCAATGCATCGGGTTGCGGGCGGATAGAAATGCAGCACCGCATTGGCCGAAGTTATACTGCCACGCTACGTCCGCCAGGCCTTGAAAACGATTCCCTGCGGTACGCGAAAAGCATGGCGGCACAGGCATTCCGCCCGGCTCGCCAGATGCGTGCTGCGTCTGCGCTTCACGGCCCGATCTGCCAACTCAGTACCGGGTGCGTTGCACCGGCGGGCATCGCCCACACGCCGTTCTGTCCGAAGTCATAGCCTACGAACGACGACTCAGTGCTCATCTGTGCCGTGCTGAGACCGTTCGTGTCCGGCACTCCCGGTCCGCCCACCGCGGCGCCAGTAGTCTGCCTGTTCCAGTAGACGTCGTTGCTGACTCTTCCTGCGTTCCCGACCGCTATGCCTGCCGCAGGCACACCCCTCCCAGGCGCAATATCATTCGTTAGTAGCCCGGTGGCGAATGATTGCGATATCGATCCATTGTTGCCGACCGATATGCCTGCCGCGCCCGTATAGCAGGGGAATCCACCTCCGCCGCCGCAGTAGTCGGGAGAGAACGTTACTTTTCCGGTCGCATACGACTGCGTGATGTGTCCGTCGTTAGTCTGGACAAGGCCTGCGCCGCCGATTGAGTGCGCGTTCGCTCTTACATCGCCTGTTGCGTACGATTGCTCTATGGACCCGCCCGGTTCGTTAACACTGACGAGCCCGGCCGGGAGACCCTGTGTGGTCACGGACGTGCTGCTCGACGAGCGCTGGATCACTCCGTAGTTCAGCCCGATAAGGCCCCCCGCCCATATTCCAAGATCATAGACGTCGTAGATGCTTCCTGACGTATCGACTCGAAGCACCGCACCATAATTGACTGCCGCGAGAACGCCGAAAAGCACCCTATCGGAAGCCACATAGCAGTAACAGGATAGGTTGACGCGGAGGTTGCGAACGATGCCGGTCGTACCGATCACCCCGAACAAGCCTGCCATCCCGGTCGACCCAGGGCCGATATACGGGCCGCCGAAGGGCCAGCTGAGAGAAGTAATGGCATAGCCGCGCCCGTCGAACTGTCCTGAAAACGGCGTCTGCATATCGCCAATTGGACGGACGACCGCGCCGTTCGCATTGATGTTCTTGCCCAGCGCGTAATTACCCGGCAGATCTGTTGCCACGTTCTCAAGGTCCGCAAGCGAATTGACGAGCATGTAGCCGGTGATCTGTGTCCCGAGACCGCTATAGGCGGGCGGCGTCCACAGCGGGTTGGCGAGCAGCGTCCCGTGCGTGTAAGTGCCCTTCATGTCGTAGAGGGCCGTGACGGTGCCGGTGCTTTTCGACCAGTCGATGAAGCCGAGGCTGGTGACGCTGGCGCCGTTGTCGATGGCGGATGCGTCGGCACGCAAGATCAGATTGCCCGCGCCGTTGTTTGCGATAGTCGCGTGTTTGGCCACCGAGACGTTGCGATATGCCGCGAGTGTCAGCGAAGCGCCACTGTTCCAGCGCAGGTTTGAAGCGATGTGGAGATCGCCCGATGCGCCGTTTGCGCCTGTGGTCGTAACATCTACAGAGGTGTTCGCGTTCAGGCTGCGCCGCAACGCACCTGCCGCGACCGCGTCGATCGTGAAGTCAGGCATCGAGACGTTCCATTGGCCGGCGCGAACAGCCGCCTGACTGCCGAATGCAAGCTGAGCCGCTTGCGTATCGACGGTTCCTCCGGTGCCGTCCGCGTTGTTTGCGGTAATCGTGCCGCGTTGCTCGACGCGGCCAGTGTCAGCGACAAGCCAGACCTGCCCCCCGCGCTTCCCCGTGCCAGTCGCGCGCATGCGCGTTCCCGCGCCGGCGAGCGCGTACACGTTACCGTCGGCGGCCTGAAGGCTGACCTGGGCGCCCTCGATCTGGCCGACGCTTGTAACCGAACCCCGACTGCCTGTCTGCACGAATACCTGCCTGCTGCCGGCGGCGTCCTGCAGCAGTATGTTTTCACCGACGGCCATTTCCGCGGTGCCATTGGGCGCCGCGACTTTTCCCGCGTTGACGACCGCGCTCCGCGCGATCAGAAATATGTCGCCGCCGCTCGAACTGATCTTGCCGAGGTTGATCACCTTCGCGCCCGAGTCGCCCTTGAACGTCAGTTTGTCGCCGCCCGTCATGAAGGAGCAGTTGCAGATATCCAGCGTAGAAGCGACGAAACGTCCCCCCGTGGTAACCACGCCGGAAGGCCCGACGACAATGCCCTGCGGATTGATCACATACAGGCTTCCTGTTGCGCTGAGCCTTCCCAGAATTGCGGACGGGGAGCCGCCGGTCACCCGGTTCAAGGTCGCGCCGGCGCCGTTGTTGAAGCTCACACTGTTGTTTATACCGACCGAAAAGCTGTCCCACTCGATAACGCCGCGAGTTGAGCCCGGTTGTGTCACCACCAGGGTGTTCCCAGCATTTGCTATTGCGCCCGCGCCGGCCAGGTACGTGCCGCCTTGTGGCAGTGGACCCGCTGCGAGCGCGGCATGCGTAAAGCAAAGCGCCGCGAGCGGAATTCCGCTGCGGAGCCAGATGGTGGCGCTTGACTGCCGACGATGCGGTGCACGTCGCGCAGGCCGAGACAGTTGTAGAGTAGTTGTCATACGTGCCCCCTCCGCACTCGCGCAGAACGGCTGCCGCGACCCGCAGAACCAACCGGGAGCGCGTTGGTCGCAGCGTCTGAAGAATAGCCGTTGAAGTCGCTGATGCTTGCCGATATCTCTGCCTTTTCCGCCTAGTTATCTGGTTGAACGGCAGTTGAAACCCCGGCAATCTGTCGGCAATCCGACCGGTAATGCGTC